>NZ_BAAGUJ010000001.1:0-1196912 GCF_054781455.1 Amycolatopsis stemonae
CATCCACCGACGCCGAACCACCGGAGACACCACCATGGAAGCACTCCGCGCCCTCAAACGACGCCTCGCCCGCACCGTCTACAACACCCTCCACCACGACACCACCCAGCAACCAACCACGCTCCCCGCAGCGGCTTGACATAGGAGCAACGCATGATCGCCATCGGGGGCCTCGCCGCGGACGACCGCGCGGCCTGGGAAAACCTTTTCGCCGGCTACAACACGTTCTACGGCCGGACGCTCGCGCCGGACTTGGTGGACCGCGCGTGGCGGGAATTCGCCCGCGGCGAGCGGATGCACGCGCTCGGGGCCCGGCTCGACGGCGACCTCGTCGGCATCGTGCACTTCTTCACGCACGTCAGCACGACCTCCGCCGACGTCTGCTACCTGCAGGACCTCTTCACCGACGGCAAAGCCCGCGGGCGCGGCGTCGGGCGGGCATTGATCGAAGCCGTCGCCGGCTGGGCTCGGGCGCAGGGCTGCGTCCGCGTCTACTGGCACACCCAGACCTCGAACACCACCGCGCGCCGGCTCTACGACCAGGTCGCGCTCGACAAGGGCTTCATGCAGTACCAGATCCCGCTCGAACCCTGACGTCATCGGCGGTGACGGCCGCCACCGCCGCAGTGGTGGTGGCCACCCGGGTCGCCGCCGGGACGGCCGCGCGACCAGACCGGGACGTCCGGGATCGCGTGCCGCACCGGTGCCGCCTGTTTCGGCGGTTTCGCTTTCCCAGTGCCTTTCCCGACGATCTTGACCGCTTTCGCGAGCTTTCCGCGATGAGCCGGCGTGCTTGCGGAATCCGATTCTCGATCAGCGCTCGCCGGAGTAATTCCGCCCGCCGCACCGGGCGTCATCACGGATTCCGGAGACACGGCTGGCGCCACGACCGCAGCCGGGGAAGGCAGCGACACCGGCGGTTCCAGGCCGGCCGGGGGCCAGACCGGGCCCGCGCTCCGCTCGACCGGCATCGAAACCGCCGTCGCGACTCCGCCCGTCAGGGCCAGCGCACCGGCGACGACGGAAAGCACCCGCAGCCGGGCCAGGGACCGCACGACCTGCGGTCTCTCCCGGTGCCGCGCCCCCGTGCCGACCGTACCGCGGCGGTCGTGCGCCGCGGCGGACCGGACCAGCAGCTCGGCGACGGTCACCTGCTCGCCGCGCGAAGCCCTCCGTGCCATCAAACCCTCCACCCTGGGCCGACCGGACGCGGCAGTGCGTCCGGTCGGCCGATCATAGGAATGGTCCACGCCGGTGTAAAGGCTCGGTCACCGACCGTTTCAGGCCAGCCGGCCGCCGCCGTCCACGTGCAGCACGGTGCCGGTGACGAACGGGTTCGCCAGTGCCTGGAGGGTGGCCGCCGCGACGTCCGCGGTCGTGCCCACCCGGCGGGCCGGGTTCGCCGCCGCGGTCCGCTGGAAGAGCTCGTCCTTCGCGTCGCCGAGGTGGTCCCACGCGCCGGAGTCGACGATGCCGGGCGAAATCGCGGTGACGCGGACCGGGGCGAGCTCGACCGCGAGCGCTTCCGCGAGGAACGCGACCGCGCCGTTCGCCGTCGCCATCACCGTGCGCCCGGGCGCCGGCCGCCACGCGGCGACGCCGGAGAACAACGCGACAGCGCCGCCGTCGCGGAACCGCGGCGCGAATTCCCGGGCCAGCACCAAGGGCCCGATCACCTTCGCGTCGAAGGCCTTCGTGACCGCGTCGCGGTCCAGCGCCGCCAATGGCCCGTTCGCCGGCGCGGACCCGAGCGTCACCAGGTAGTCGAGTTCGCCGACTGCACCGGCAAGCGCTTTCAGCGACGATTCGTCCCCCAGATCCGCGAATGCGGTGCGAATACCGGGAACGTCGATCCCCGCCGGATTCCGCCCGGCCAAGATGACTTCGGCCCCCGCCGCGTGCGCGTCCGCCGCGATCCGGCGCGCGATCCCCGAACCGCCGCCGACGACCACCAGCCGCTTTCCCTCGAACGACATTTCCGTGCTCCTTTCGTCTCGCACACCGGGTTCAGCGCCGCGCGACGCCGGAACAGTCCCGGCGCGATCCGAATGTTTTCAATGGCTGCGATAGAATCGGCGAATGCCTACGCTGCGCGCGCTCGAGTGCCTGGTCGCGGTGCTGGACGCGGGGTCGATCACCGAGGCGGCCGCGCGGCTGCACCTGTCGCAGCCCGCGTTGTCCCACCAGATCGGCGCGCTGGAGCGGGAACTGGGCACCCCGGTGCTCGAGCGACTGCCCCGCGGGGTCCGCCCGACCGCCACCGGCCGGGCCGTGGTCGCGGACGCGCGGGCGGCGCTGGCCGCCGCCGACCGCGTGGTCCGGGCCGGGCGCGCGGTTGCCGCCGGCGGCGAAGGCACGCTGCGGATCGCCTGCGCGGAGAGCATGACCGCCGGGCTGCTCGCCCCGGTGCTGCGGGCCTGGCACCGGCATCGGCCCGGCGTGCTGATCACGCTGACCGAGACGACGAGCGCGGATGCGCTGGTAGCGGCCTTGGAAACGGGCGAAGCGGACGTCGCCGCCGGGCCACGGCCGAGCCGGTGGAGCGGGCCGGCCGAGCTGGTCGGGCGCGAAGAGATCGTCGTGGCCCTCACCGCCGATCACCCGCTCGCCACCCGGACGGCGGTACCCGTCACCGAGCTGGCCGACGTTCCGGTGGTGCACTACCACCCGGACAACGGCCTCGGCGGCTGGCTCGACGCGGAGGTCGCACGGCACGGAACCGTGCTGACGGCGGTGATGCGGACGAAACAGGCCGCGACGGCGGCGCAGCTCGCGGCCGCCGGACTGGGCGTGGCGCTCGTGCCGACGACGGCGCTGACCCGCACGTTCGCCGGGGCGCTGCGGCGGCTGAAGCCCGCACTGCACCGCGACGTCGTCACGTTCACCGCGACGCCGTCGGATTCGCTCGTCCGGCGGTTTTCCTCGGACGTTCGGCAGCGGGGGATCACTGTCCCGCCATCGCTACTGGACAAACTCTCCTGAGCGTGCCGTTAAGTCCTGGTGAATCTGACAGATTCCCGACGAAGGTTTTGTGCCATCAGGACGAACTTCTCGCGCACGCCCGGATTTTGCTGTCGTGTTCGCCAAACTTCCGTTCCATCGGATAGTTTGCTCGTACCGGTCAGTACCGGTGGGTGCAGGCCGATCGGGTGAGGCGATCAGCGCGAGATCGAGGGAAGCGGGGACGACCATGCCGAAGCACCGGCCACGTCGCAAGAGCACGCGTTCGGTCCGGCGGACCGCGGCCGCGCTCGCCGGCGGCGCGCTCGTCGTGCTGCCCGCGCTGACCGCCGGTGTGCCCGCGCAGGTCGTCATCGCCGGCGCCGGTGACACGCTCCCCGACCAGGCCGCGCCGCTGCGGCAGCCGGACATCGTGATGCCGCCGGTCGCCGTCGACGGCAGCCTGCCCCAGCCGCCGCTGCCGACCCCGCTGGTCGTGCCCGGCGGGCGCGCCGGCTCGGCGGGCATCTCCGGCCCGCTCGGCATCCCGGCCAGCATGCTCAAGGCGTACCGGAACGCGGCCGACATCCTGGCGAAGGAGCAGCCGAACTGCCACCTCGACTGGGCGCTGATCGCGAGCATCGGCCGGATCGAGTCGAACCACGCCCGCGGCGGGTACGTCAACGCCAACGGCGACACCCTGGAGCCGATCCTCGGCCCGGTGCTCAACGGCGCCGGCGCGTTCGCCGCGATCCCGGACACCGACGGCGGCAAGTACGACGGCGACGCGGTGTGGGACCGCGCGGTCGGCCCGACGCAGTTCATCCCGTCGACGTGGAAGGGTTACGCCTCCGACGGCAACGGCGACGGCGTCTCGAACCCGAACAACATCTACGACGAGACCCTGGCCACCGCGCGCTACCTGTGCTCGGGCGGGCTGGACCTCTCGACGGACGCGGGCCAGCGCCTGGCCGTGCGCCGCTACAACAACTCCCAGTCCTATGTGGACACGGTGATGGCGTGGGCCGCGGCCTACCGCGGCGGCGTGGCGAAGCTGCCGGACAGCGACGTGCCCATCGGCACGCCGAACGCCCCGGACGCGGCCGCCGCCGGTGCCCCGGGCGGCGTCCCCGCGCCGCCGGCACCCCCGGTGACCGCCCAGCCGCCGGGCTCGCTGCCGGGCACGTCGACCTCGCCGACCACCACCACGCCGTCGTCGAGCACCCCGTCGACCACGCCGGGCACGCCGACCACCGACCCGACGACGCCGCCGCCGTCCTCCACCACCACGCCGCCGCCGTCGACCACGACGACGACCGCGCCGCCGGCCACGACCTCGAGCACCACCCCGGCCGGCTCGGCGAACACGCCCACCGAGACCAGCTCGACCACCACCACCAGCACCAGCGCGACGGGGTGAGCCCGGTGGAGCCGTTCCTGGTGCACATCCGCTGCGACACCGACGGCTACACCCACGCCGTCACCGAAGACGAGTTCGCGGCGGGGCGGCGCGACGGCCGGTTCCTCGCCGTCTGCGGGCACATCGTGCTCGCGGCCCCGATGATCGAGGCCCCCGGCCGGTTCGACCCCCTGTGCCGGGACGCCCTGCGCGGCGACGTCCCCGCCGAACCCGCGGTACCCCGCCAAGAACGCCGGCGCTCCCGCTGGCGCACCCGGCGCTGACGTCGTGAGCGGCGATCCGGGTGCTAACCCGAATTGCCGCTCACGAGGGCCTGGATGCCGTCGAGCATGCGGTTGAGGCCGAACTCGTAGGCCGTCTCGCCCTGGGCCTTCGCGCTCTCGTCGAAGCCGCCGCCGAGCCAGATCCGGTTCATCGCCGGGTGCGCGTCGACCACGAAGTAGTTCTCCCAGAACGAAGAGCGCTGGTGCCACCAGGCTTCCGTCGACTGCCCGGTGCTGCGCTCGAGGCGGGTGTTCTCCGCGCCGAGCGCGGCGTTCGCGTCGACGTACGTGCCGATCCCGTTGGCCGCCGCGACGGCCTGCGGCGGCGCCAGCCCCAGACCGTCCATTATGGACAACAGGTACTCCTGCCCGGCCAGCTGACCGGGCCCGAGCGGCGGCCGGACGCGCGAAACCTCGCACAGCCACGGGTGGTTCCGGTACGCCTCGCGGGTTCGCTCGGCATACAGGGCCACCTGCGCGCGCCAGTCGTCCGGGCGCGGCTCGCCAGGGCCGGGCAGCCGCCGCTCGACGAGCACGTCGTCGACCATCAGGTCCACCAGCTCGGCCTTGCCGGGGACGTACGTGTACAGCGTCATCGTGCCGGCGCCGAGCTCCTTGGCCACGCGGTGCATCGACGCGGCGGCCAGGCCGTCGGCGTCCGCGACCGCGATCGCCGCGGCGACGATCCGCTCGATCGTCAGCGTCGGGCGACGGCCCCTGGCCGGCTCGGCGGCCCCGCCGCGGGCGCGCCAGAGCAGCGCGAGCGTCCGGTCGACATCATCGGCGCCAGTGCGTTCGGCGGTCATGCGCTCCCCTCGCTCCCCCACCCGGATCCTACCCGGGCCGGCCGTCCCACCTGGCATTCTGGAGACATGACCGGACGCAAACCGCCCAAGGTCTCCTTCCGCTGGTGGGTCGACCGGCAGATCGACGAGGCCCGCGACCGCGGCGAGTTCGACGACCTGCCCGGTACCGGGAAGCCGCTGCCGAAGCCGACCGGCAACGACGCGGCGACCGACTGGGTGCTGCGTCAGGTCCGCGCCGGCGGCCACGACACGAAGGCGTTGCTGCCACCCGCGCTCGCGCTCAAACGCGAAGTCCAGGACCTGCCGGCCCGGCTCGCCGGGGAGCGGACCGAGCGGCAGGTGCGGGACGTCGTCGAGGATCTCAACACGCGGATCCGGCAGGCCTACCTCAACCACCACACCGGGCCGCCGCTCACGGTGGCGCTGGTCGACGTCGAAGAAGCGGTCGAGGACTGGCGGCGCTCACGAACCACGTCGTAGCAACGCGCGTTCGGCCGCCGTCCACGCCGTCGTCGTGAGCAGGTAGATCCCGGCCGCCTGCGGCACGACCAGCGTCGCGAGCACCGTGCCGTAGGGCAGGAACCGCAGCCACCTGCCACCCGGGACTTCGGCGTCGCGGGCCTGCCGGCGGACCGTGAACCACGCGACGACGGCGAGCCCGGCCGCGATGACGAACACGAGCGGGCTGCCGGCCAGGCCGTGCGCGCCCAGCGGCGTCCCCAGGAAGGTCGCGCCGAGCAGCGAATTGGGCTCGCCGCCGATGGTGGCCGTGGTGAAGAGCCGGTACATCACCATGAAGAACGGCAGCTGCAGCAGCAGCGGCAGGCAGCCGGCGAACAGCGAGTTCCCGGACTCCTGCTGCAGCTTCGTCATCTCCACGGCCAGGCGGTCCCGGTCGCGGCCGTGCTTGGCCTGCAGCGCCTTGATTTCCGGCATCAGGGCGGCCCGGGCCCGCTCGCCGCGGGCCGCCGACCGGGCGAGCGGGTGCAGCAGCAGGCGAACGCCGAGGGTGAACAGGACGATGGCCAGCGCGGTCGAAAGCGGGCCGGTGAGCGCGTGGATCAGGTGGTACGCGCCCTCTACGGGCACGTCGAGAAAGCCGAACATGGGCAGCACTCCGCTTGAGTGGAAGGTACGGGGGGTGAGCGGAATGGCTGCGTCGAAGTTGGTTCCTACGCAGCCGTGCTGCGGGAACCGGGTGCTCGGGGCCTGCTGCGCCCCGGGGCTCCGGGATCGCGGAGGCGGATCGCCTCGGCGCGCCGGGCCCGGCGGCGCAGCGCCGTGACGCGGCTGCGCACCGGCGCCGACCACAGGGCGAGCTCGCTGCGCTGGGTGCTGCCGACCAGCAGCACGACCAGGAGGCTCGCGGCGGCGAGGGAGGCGAAGGCGACCAGGGCCGTCGGGCCGGTCAAGGCGGGGAACGCCAGCTCGAGCAACGTGGTCACGGCAGTCGTCCCCCTTCCTCGCGCTCCAGGGTAGCGGAAAGTGCTAACAGCCCGATGGGCTGTAACCTGGTTCGATGAGAGGCCAACTCGTCGTCGTGCCGATCCTGGCGATGCTCCTGCTCTTCGGCGTGCCCTGGTGGACGCTCGTCCTCGCGCCGGACTGGGGCACCGCGGGCACGATCGCCGGCACGGCGATCCTGGCGTCGGGCCTGGTCGCCATGCCGGTCGCCATGGTCCGCGGCCACGGCAAGCGGCAGCGCGACGGCGCCGCGCGGCTCGGCGACTCGCTGCTCGCCGTGATCTGGGTGCTGTTCACCTGGTCCATCCTCAGCCTGGTGCTGCGCGTCGCGCTGCTGGGCGTCGACGACCCGGCGCGGTCCCGGGTGGTGGCGGGCGCGACCGTGCTCGTCGCGGCCGGCCTGCTCGTCCACGGCAACCGCGTCGCCATGCGCGTGCCGCCGGTGAAGGCGACCGACGTCGTCATCCCGCGGCTCGGCCCGGGCCTCGACGGCCTGCGCGTCGCGATCCTGACCGACACCCACTTCGGGCCGATCGACCGGACGAAGTGGTCGGAGCAGGTCGTCGCGGCGGTGAACGCCCTCGAAGCCGACGTCGTCTGCCACGCCGGCGACCTCGCCGACGGCGCGGTGGCCAAGCGCCGCAAGCAGGTCGACCCGCTCGGCGGCGTCCAGGCGGCGCTCGGCCGGTTCTACATCACCGGCAACCACGAGTACTTCGGCGAAGCCCAGGCCTGGCTCGACCACATGGCCGGCCTCGGCTGGGACACCCTGCACAACCGCTCGACGCTCCTGGAGCGCGGCGGCGACCGGATCCTGTTCGCGGGCATCGACGACCCGACGGGCGCGTCGTCCGGCCTGCCCGGCCACGGCCCCGACCTGGCCGCGGCGCTCGACGGCGTCCCCTCGGACGTCCCGGTGGTGCTGCTGGCGCACCAGCCGAAGCAGGTCCGCGAAGCGCGCGAGGCGGGCGTCGACCTGCAGATCTCCGGGCACACGCACGGCGGCCAGATCTGGCCGTTCCACCTGCTGGTGCGGCTCGACCAGCCGACGCTGTCCGGCTTGACGCGGCACGGCCCGACCCAGCTGTACAACAGCCGGGGCACGGGGTTCTGGGGGCCGCCGTTCCGCATCTTCGCGCCCAGCGAGATCACGCTCCTGACTCTGCGCCGGGCCTGACCCGACGTCATGGAGTGGCCTTCATGGCTACTGCCCAACCGACAAATTTTTTTGTCTTGACAGTTTGAGTAGTCGGATGTCAAGGTGGTCGGCATGACCACCACAGCGCTTCCCCCGCGGACCGTCCCGGCCACCCGCACACTGCTGACCTGCGGCATCCTCGCCGGGCCCGTCTTCGTCGTCACCGGCGTCGTCCAGGGCCTGACGCGCGCCGGGTTCGACTTCACCCGGCACCCGGCCAGCGTCCTGGCCAACGGGTCGCCCGGCTTCGTCCAGATCGCGAACTTCGTCGTCACGGGCCTGCTGACGATCGCCGCCGCGGCCGGGATCCGGCGTGCCCTGCCCGGGCGCTGGGGGCCGAGACTCCTGACGGTCTACGGCGTGAGCCTGGTGTGCGCGGGCCTGTTCCGCGCCGACCCGCAGGACGGCTTCCCGCTCGGCACGCCCGCCGGGCCGCCGTCGCCGGTCAGCTGGCACGGCACCCTGCACTTCGTCGCCGGCGGCGCCGGCTTCCTCGCCCTGGTCACGGCCTGCTTCGCGATCGGCTCGCACCTCACGCCGGCGCGTGCCCGGTACTCGCGGATCAGCGGGTTGCTGTTCCTGGCGGGCTTCGCGGGCGTAGCGTCCGGATCGGCGAGCCCGGCCGTCACACTCGGTTTCTGGGTGGCGGTGGCGATCGCCTGGACCTGGCTCGCCACGACGTCCGCCCACCTGCTCCCGCGAGGAGAATCCCGATGAGCACGACGGTTTCCGCCGACGGCACCCGCATCGGCTACACCCGCGCCGGGTCCGGCCCCGCGCTCGTCCTCGTCGACGGCGCGATGTGCTACCGCGGCTCGTCCCCCAACGACGCGCTGGCGAAGGAGCTGGCCGCGCGCTTCACGGTGTACACCTTCGACCGCCGCGGCCGCGGCGAGAGCACCGACACCGGGCCGTATTCGGTCGAGCGCGAGGTCGAAGACGTCGCCGCGCTCATCAAGGAAGCGGGCGGCGAGGCGTTCCTGTTCGGCATCTCGTCGGGCGCAGCGCTGGCGCTCGAAGCGGCCAAGACGCTCCCGGTGCCGAAGCTGGCGGTGTACGAACCACCGTTCGTCGTGGACACGAGCCGCCCCCGCGTCCCACCGGACTACCCGACGCGGCTCGCTTCGGCGCTGCAGGCGGGCAACCGCGGCGAGGCGGTCAAGATGTTCATGACCGAGGGCGTCGGCCTGAGCGGCGTGACGGTGGCGCTGATGCGGATCATGCCGTTCTGGTCGAAGCTGAAGCGAGTGGCCCACACGATCCCGTACGACACGGCCCTGATGGGCGACCACCAGTCGGGCAAGCCGCTGCCGCCGTCGGGCTGGCCGGAAGTCCCGACCCTGGCAGCGGACGGCGCCCGAAGCCCGGCCTGGATGCGCAACGGCGTCTCATCGCTGGCGAAGGTCCTGCCGTCGGCGGAGTACAGGACGCTGCCGGGCCAGACGCACATCGTGAAGGCGGCAGCGCTGGCCCCGGTGCTGACCGAGTTCTTCCTCGGTTAGGCGACGACCCGCACCCAGACGGGAAACGGCGGCGGCGAGACCTCTTCGACGGCCCCCGGCTCGAGGTCGGTCCACGGCACGAAGCCGGGGTTCCTGTCAGCGAGGAACTCCTCGACGATCGGCGCCAGCTCGCCGACCGGCTCGTACTCGGCCCCGAACAACAACTCGCCGGGCCCGAGCGACGTGAGCGAGGCCTTGAGGGCGCCGACCTGCTGGTCGTGCCAGACGTAGAACGTCACGGGCCCGCCAGGACGCAGCCGGACGTCGAGCGAACGCGCCACCGCTTCGAACGCGGCGACCACCGCGTCGGCAGCCAGCCTCGCCCGTTGCTCGGGTGAAGCCCCGAGGTGCCAGGTGTTCTGCCTCGACTCGGCCAGGTGGTCCGCCGGCTCGATCAGGAACTCCTCGCCGGCCAGCTCGGCGATCGCGTTCAGCACCCGGTCATTGTGTCCGCGAGAATCACCTCATGCGCATCCGGATCCTCGACGCCGACATCACCACCCTCGAGGTCGACGTCGTCGTCAATGCCGCCAACTCCTCGCTGCTCGGCGGGGGCGGGGTCGATGGAGCCATCCACCGCAAGGGCGGGCCCGAGATCCTCGCCGAGTGCCGGAAGCTGCGGGCCGGGCACTACGGCAAGGGGCTCAAGACCGGGCAGGCCGTCGCCACCACCGCCGGGAACCTGCCCGCCCGGTGGGTCGTGCACACCGTCGGCCCGGTCTGGTCGAAGACGGAAGACCGGTCCGGGCTGCTCGCCGACTGCCACCGCAACGCCCTGAAGGTCGCCGACGAGCTGGGGGCCAGGACCGTCGCCTTCCCCGCCATCTCCACCGGGATCTACCGGTGGCCGCTCGAGTCGGCCGCCGGGATCGCGGTCGCCGCCGTGCGGGACGCCGATGCCGGCGGGGTCGAGGAAGTGATCTTCGCCCTGCGGGGGCAAGCCGCGATGGACGCGTTTCACAACTCCCTTGCCTGAACGATCACCGGCGGGGCAGGGTGCAGGCGTGCCCACCCGCGCCCTGGTCTTCGACTTCGACGGCACCCTCGCCGACACCGAGTCCGCCGTCCTGCAGACGTGGCAGGAGGTCTTCCGCGAGCACGGCGTCGACCTGCCGATGGCGGCCTGGTACGCCGTCATCGGCACGCAGCACACCACGCCCGCGATGTTCGCCCTGCTCGCCGAGCACGTCCCCGGCATCGACCCCGAGGCACTGCGGCCGAGGTCGAAGGCCCGCGTCCACGAACTCCTGCGTGAGCTCGGCCCGCGCGAAGGCGTCGAAACCTATCTGCGGACGGCGAAGGACCACGGCCTCAAACTCGCCGTCGCCTCCAGCTCGTCCGGGGCCTGGGTGAACCCGCACCTCGAACGGCTCGGCATCGCGGACTGCTTCGACGCCGTCCTCACCGGGGACCGCCACAAGGCCAAGCCCGACCCGGACCTCTACCTCGCCGCCCTGGCCGCGCTCGAAACCACCGCGGAGGAAACCATCGCCTTCGAGGACACGCCCCACGGCGTCACCGCCGCGAAGGCCGCCGGGCTGACCTGCGTCGCCGTGCCGAACGCCATCACCGAAAGCCTCGACTTCGCCCACGCCGACGTCGTGCTGCCGTCGTTCACCGCGAAGCCCCTCGAAGCCCTACTGAGCCACTGACGCGAGCAGCCGGTCCAGGAACACCAGCTGGCCCTTGACCAGCTTCTCGCGCGCGACCTCCAGCGAGAACCACTCGACGCGGTCCATCTCCGGGAACTCCTGCTGCTTGCCCGACCGCGGCGGCCACTCCATGGTGAACGTCCCCGGGACCACCGACGCCGGGTCCAGGTCGGCCTCGACCGCCCACGCCGTGACGGTCTTGCCCGACTGCTTCACCTCGCCGAGCGGAACGTACTCACCCGACGGCGCGGGCAGGCCCAGCTCCTCTTCGAACTCGCGCCGCGCGGCCGCCTCCGGCTCTTCGTCCGGCTCCAGCTCGCCCTTCGGCAGCGACCACGCCGCCGCGTCCTTCTTCGCCCAGAACGGCCCGCCCATGTGCCCGAGCAGCACTTCGACGTCCTCGCCCCGCCCGCGGTGGAGCAGGAGCCCGGCACTGCGTTTGCCCGCCATCACCCCAGTCTGCCGAAACCCGCCGGAAAAACTTCCGCGGGGTTGTCGATCCGGGGCGAACCCACTCGACGCGTAGGCAGAAGGCAAGGAAGAACCCAGGGGAAGGAACCCGCCATGACCACCACCATCGCCCGCGAAGCCCAGACCACCACGGCCAAGACCGCGCCGGTCACCGGAATCGTCGTCGGCGCGAGCAGGATCGTGATCTCGTTCCTGTTCGGCTTCCACGGCCTGCAGGGATTCGGCTTCTTCGGGGGTGTCGACGGCCAGGGCGGCGGCGTCCCGTTCGGCTCGTTCCCGGGCTGGTGGGGCAGTGTCATCGAGCTCGTCGGCGCCGCATTGCTGCTGGTCGGGCTCGCCAGCCGGCCCGCCGCGATCGTGCTGTCCGGTGTGATGGCGTACGCCTACTTCACCGTGCACGCCCCGATGGGCCTGCTGCCGCTGCAGAACATGGGCGAGCCCGCGGCGGTCTACTCGTGGATCTTCCTGCTGTTCGCCGCGATCGGCCCGGGCCGCTTCGCCGTCGACGCCCTGATCAAGCGACGCCGCTGAGCGAGCGCGGTCCGATCAGTAGCCGCCCTGGGCGGCGGCCAGGTCGGACCGCGCCATCACGTGTTCCATCAGGCTGGTCAGCACCTGCTTCGTCGACTCGCGCTCGCGGGCGTCGCACAGCAGCAGCGGGACGTCCATGCCGACGTCGAGCGCCTGCCGGACCTCCTCGGTGCCGTAGCGGTACGCGCCGTCGAAGCAGTTCACGCCGACGACGAACGGCAGGTTGCGGCGCTCGAAGAAGTCGACCGCGGCGAAGCAGGACTCCAGGCGCCGCGTGTCCGCCAGCACGACGGCGCCCAGCGCGCCCTCGGCCAGCTCGTCCCACATGAACCAGAACCGGTCCTGCCCCGGCGTGCCGAACAGGTAGAGGATCAGGTCGGGGTTGATCGTGATGCGGCCGAAGTCGAGCGCGACCGTCGTGGTCGTCTTCTGCTCGACGCCGGACAGGTCGTCGACACCCTCGGACGCGGTCGTGATGACCTCTTCGGTCCGCAGGGGCGGCACTTCGCTCACCGAGCCGACCATCGTGGTCTTGCCGACCCCGAACCCGCCGGCGATGAGTACCTTGACCGCGGTCGCGGTCAGGTTCCGCCGGGGGTCAGAGTTTCCGGATGCCATCAAGGACCGCCTGCAATACGTGTCGGTTGGGGGTTTCCTGGACCGGTGCCGCGGTACGGAACAGCACCAGGTTCTGCTCGATGAGGTCGCTGAGCATCACCTTCACGACGGGCAGCGGCAGGTCGACCCGGGCAGCCACCTCGGCCACCGAGACCGGCCGCTGGCACAGCGCGATGATACGGGCGTACTCCGGTTCGAGCATGCCCGCCTCGTGCGCCGTGCGCAGCGCGACGACGAGCGTGATGAGGTCGAGGCCGAGGGTGTCCGACCGCGTGCGGCCGCCCGTGACCGCGTAGGACCGGACGAGCGGGCCGGCCTCGTCGTCGAACCAGGCTTCGTGCCGTCCGGTCATGGCGACGTGGGCTGGACGCCGGCACCGGTCCGCGGAGCGGAGGTGAGCACCTGACCGACCCGCTTCACCATCAGGTTCATTTCGTAGGCGACCAGGCCCATGTCCGCGTCTTCGCGGGCGAGGAGGGCGAGGCACGCGCCCCGCCCGGCCGCCGTCACGAACAGGAACGCGTGGTCCATCTCGACCATCGTCTGGCGGACGTTGCCGCCGCCGAAGTGCCGTCCGGTTCCGCGCGCCAGGCTCTGGAACGCCGAAGCGACCGCCGAAAGGTGCTCGGCGTCCTCCTCCGACAGGTTCCCCGACCTCCCGATGAGCAGGCCGTCCGAGGACAGGACCACCGCGCGGTCCGCCCCGGCGACCCGCTTGACGAGGTCGTCCAGCAGCCAGTCGAGCTCACTGACGCCTGAGTTGACCATTAGTCGCGCTCTCCGTACCTGTCGTCGTTCTCAGCCGGTTCTTCGTCACGGGCCCGGCGGGTGCCCTGCTGGAAGGCGGACAGCCGGCTGCGGGCGGCTTCCGGCGAGTCCAGCCTGACCTCTTCACGCTCCTGCGCGGGCCTATCTTCCCGCAACTGGGGAACGAGGTTCTGCTGGCGTCGCCGTTGCGGCAGCGGCGGGCGGCCCGGGGCCTCCGGGCGGCGCGGCTGCGAGGGCCGGCCTTCGGGCACCGCGGGCCGCGGCTCCGACGGCGGCCACGCGGGCTGCTGCGCGGCCGGACGCGCCGGCCGCGAGGTCCGCGTAGGCGGGGCCGGCGGGCGGACCGGGGCGACCGGCTGGGCCTGCGTCGGCTGGCTGTCCGGCTCGGACACCGACCACACGGGCACCGGCGTCGGCACCGACGGCGGCTGCGCGGGCTCGGGCGGCCGCACGGGAACCGGCGCCGGCGGGGCCGGCGGCACGTCGGGCTGCGCCACGGGCATCGGCGGCTCGGTGCGGTGGCGCGCCGGGCGGCGCGACTGCCGCCGCAGCGGCGCGACCTCGTCGTTCACCGGCTCCGGCTCGACCGGGTTCGGGACGAGCTCCGGCTTCGGCGGGGTGATCGGCTGCTCCGGCTCGGTCTCCGAGAGCGGGGCCAGCAGGTCGGTGCGCACCAGGACGATGGCCCGGGTGCCGCCGTAGGCCGACTCGCGCAGGTGCACCTGGATGCCGTGGCGGGCGGCCAGCCGCGCGACCACGAACAGGCCGAGGCGCGGTTCGTCGGACAGGGCCATGATCCCGAAGTCCGGCGGGTCCGCCAGCATCGCGTTGATCTCTTCGGTCTGGTCCGGCTCGAGCCCGAGGCCCTGGTCCTCGACCTCGATCACGACGCCCTTGCCGACCACGTTGCCGCGGACCTCGACCCGCGACTGCGGCGGCGAGAACGACGTCGCGTTGTCGATCAGCTCGGCGAGCAGGTGCACGAGGTCGCCGACGACCGGGCCGCGGACGGCGATCTGCGGCAGCGCCGCGGTCTTGACCCGCGCGAAGTCCTCGGTCTCGGCGGACGCGCCGCGGACCAGCTCGGCCAGCCCGACCGGGTTGCGCCACTGCCGGCCCGGCTGCCCGCCACCGAGGATGATCAGGTTCTCGGCGTTGCGGCGGGCGCGGGTGGAGAGGTGGTCCAGCTGGAACAGGGTGTCCAGCTGCTCCGGGTCCTCCTGCTTGCGCTCGGCCTGGTCGAGCACCTTGAGCTGGCGGTGCACGATGACCTGGCTGCGGTGGGCGATGTTGAGGAAGACCGTCTTGGTGCCTTCCTTGGTCTTCGCCTCGTCGATGGCGGCCGCGATGGCGGTCTGCTGCGCCTTGTTGAACGCGTCGGCGACCTGGCCGATCTCGTCGGTGCCGTGGTCGAGGAAGTGCCCGCCCTCTTCGAGGTCGACGGGCTCGCCCGCCTGGACCCGGGCGACCAGCTCGGGCAGCCGGACCTCGGCCGCGTCGAGGGTGTCCTCGCGCAGCCGGTGCAGCCGGCCGATGAGCCGGTTCGACAGCCGGACGGCGACGAAGACCACGAAGACCGCGAACAGGACCGCGGCCACACCGGCGATCAGGGATTCGGTGAACGTCGAATCGGCGTCGTCGATCGCGGCCTGGCTCGCGTTGGAGCTCTGCGCCACGAAGATGCCCATCAGCGCGTCGCCGACCTGACGCGCGGCGGTGCGCCACTGGTCCTGCGCCACCGGCAGCTTCGACAGGTCGCCGCGCAGGAACGCGGTCTCGACCTGGGTCACCGTCTGCCACGGCTGGCTGGCCAGCAGCTGGTCGTACTTCGCCTTGACCTCGGGGATCATCTTCGGCGCCGACGCGTCGAGCTGCGCGTGGTAGGCACCGACCTGGCCGACGTAGGCGCGGAACTCGTCGTTGCCGAGGCCGCCCGCGGCCAGCCCGGCCGCGGCGAGCGCGTCACTGCGCTGCATCTCGTCCGCCGCGGTGAACAGCGGGATGGCGGTCAGCCGGTCGAACGCGTTCTGCGCGCCGCGCGCGTTCTGCGCCAGCCCCGCGACGCCGTCGGTGAACTGGTCGATGATCTTGTTGTAGTAGCCGAAGGCCTGCAGCAGCTGCATCTGGCCGCCGTCGACGGCCTGGCGGGTCTGCGGCAGCTGCTGGAAGAGACCGAAGAACGTGGCGATGTTCTTCTGGACGCTGGGCGGCGTCTCGTTGTAGTCGGCGAAGTTGTCCTTGAGGTTCTCGATCTCCTTCGCGGCGGTCGCGTCCACCTTCGGGCGGACGGCCGCGAGCACCGCGCGCTGGTTGCCCTGGCCGGCGAGCAGGCTCAGCGTCGCCTGGCGCTCCTGCTGCAGCGCGGCGAAGAACGGGATCGCCGGGGCTTCCGAATTCCGGATCTTGGTCGTGTAGTCGCGCGCGGTGACCGCGTCGTAGATCAGGTAGCCCGCGAGGGCCACACCGACGAGGAGCAGGGCCACACTGGGGATGAGCGCGATCGTGAGCACGCGCTTCCGAATCGAGGATCCCCGGTTGCGTCGAAGAGAAATCTGCTTCACCTGGGTCCGTTTTCCTTCCGGCAGTACATGTTTTCGGGTCGCCCGAGGTGGTCAACACCCGGATTCCGACCAGCCGGATCATCACCGTGGTCTGCTTCGCCCGCGACGACGGTATGCAGCCGCTCAGGGCGCGTCAAGTCCGTGGCGATAACGTGATCTTGGAACGGTGACCCGTCCACACTTGCTGCCTGCGCTTGGAAAGTCCACCACCGAAAGTCGTGACGTTCGTCCCAGGACGACTTCCGTTGCCCGGTATGGGTGCACGCTCGACGGTGGTGCGATCCACCCACTCCGCACAGCGGGTGCCGCTACGTACGGAGAGCCCGGATGGTTCGGTGAGAAACGTCACGGCTTCGCGCGACTGCCTGCGCACCCCCGGTCCGTTCGGGGAGAACGGGTTCCGGAAAGCGGAAATACCCGGGACGCGCGATCGGCGCCACGGATTCCCCGGGCACGTCAGCGGAATTCCACCCATTCCGCGAACGCACCCGTTCCGGCACTCACCGTGGCGCCGAAACCGGTTCCGCGCGCGTCAGCCCGGGAACTCGGCGGCGAGGGCGTTCCAGAACTCGAGCTCGTAGCTCTGGGACAGCCGCGCGTACCGGTGGGCTTCGCGTTCGTCGAGCCGGTGCGCGTCGAACCCGGCCTGGATCGCGGCCAGCGCTTGTTCTTCAATTTCCGGAACGTCCGCGGCGAAGAAGTCGAAGGACGCGCACGCGTCGTCGGAGAAGCCGTAGTGCGTCCGCATGCCCGCGGCAACGTCCCTGCAGTACCGGCCGAAGGCGGCGAAGTTGGCGAAGATGCCGGCCGCGGTCGCCGACGATTCGCCGTTCAGCGCGAGCCACGCGACGTACGCCGGCGCAAAGTCACCGCGCGCGGTCCGTTGCGCCGCCCTGAGCAGAATAAGGTTCAATCGCTGAGCGTGATCCGCTTCTCCTCCGCGGCGAGCACGGCGAACACCGCGCGCGGCCCGCGGCCCGCGGTGATCAGCGGGACAAGCCGGTTGTCCTCGTCGCGAGGCGCGAGTTCGGCCTGGATCTTGTCGAGCAGCTCACTTCCATTGAACCGGAGTTCGCGCGCCCGCGCCCGTGTGCACTGTGGACGGTCGTGGGGAGCTGACGCCGGAAGCCCGTGTGAAGGGGAGGTTTGACCTGGCCGCGATTCTCTACCCACCCGGCGCCGCAGCCAATACAGTGTGGCTTTCCGCCGCTTTCGAGGAGGCCAGCGTTGACCACCCCGTCCGTCGCCGAGCAGACCGAAGGCCTGACGATCCCGAGGCTGCTGCACCGCAACGCGGCCGAGTACCCCGACCTGCCGGCGATCACGTCGCTCGACGTCGAAGGCCGGCCGACGCTGAGCTGGCTGGAGTTCCGCACCGCGATCGCCGAGGTGTCCCGCGGCCTGGCCGGGCTGGGGCTCACCAAGGGTGACCGGATGCTGATCATGGCGCCCGGCTGCCCGGACCACATCATCGCCGACCTCGCCGCGACGCACCTGTCCGCGATCCCCTGCACCGCCTACGCCACGCTCAGCCCGGACCAGATCCGGTTCGTCGCGCGGCACAGCGCGGCCCCGGTCGTCGTGGTCGGCGGCGAAACCGAGCTGGCGCGCTGGCGGCCGGTGCTCGACGACCTCCCGGCGCTGCGCCACGTCGTCGTGATGGACGAGGCCGCGATCCCGGACGGCGACGACCGCTTCCTTTCGCTGGCCGCACTGCGGGCACGCGGCAAGGAAGCGCTTGCCGGGGACCCCGAGGCGTTCGAACGGTCGTGGCAGGAGATCAAGCCGGACGACCCGCTGTCCATGATCTACACCTCCGGCACGACCGGCGACCCCAAGGGCGTCGTGCTCTCGCACCGGAACGCGATCCACCAGGCGTACGCGGTCACCGAGCTGCACCACCCGCCCATGCACGCGACGAACATCGCGTACCTGCCGCTCGCGCACATCGCCGAGCGGGAGCTGTCGATCTACCTGCCGATCGTCTGGGCCGGGCACGTGCACACGCTCGCCGACCCGACGGCGGTGGCCGGGGCGCTCGGCCAGGTGCACCCGCAGAGCTTCTTCGGCGTCCCGCGCGTGTGGGAGAAGATGGTCGCCGGGCTGAAGAACATGCTCGGCAGCGTCCCCGAGGACCGGCGGACCGCGCTGCTGCAGGCGAACGAACTGCTGCAGCAGGGGTACAAGCTGCGCAGCGCCGGGCAGGAGGTGCCGGCCGAGCTCGCGGAGAAGATCCGGCAGACCGACGAAGCCGCGCTCGCCCCGGTGCGCGCGCTGCTCGGCCTGGACAAGCTGCTCGTGGCGTCCAGCGGTGCCGCCGCGCTGCCGGTGGAGATCATCTACTTCCTCGCCGGGCTCGGCGTCGAGATCTGCGAGGTCTGGGGCCTGTCGGAGACGACCGGCGCGGCGACGTCGAACTCCGGCACGGACTTCCGGGCCGGCTCGGTGGGCAAGCCCCTCGAAGGCGTCGAGGTCAAGGTCGCCGAAGACGGCGAACTGCTGGTGCGCGGCCCGATCGTCTTCCTCGGCTACCTGCAGGAAGACGGCACGATCAAGGACGCCACGGACGCCGAGGGCTGGTACGCCACCGGCGACATCGGCACGATCGACGAAGACGGCTTCGTCACGATCACCGACCGCAAGAAGGAGCTGATCATCACCTCGAGCGGCAAGAACATCGCGCCGACGAGGATCGAGGGTCTCCTCAAGGAACACCCGCTGATCGGCCAGGCGGTCGCGATCGGCGACGACCGGCCGTACGTGACGGCGCTGATCGTCCTCGACGACGAGATCGCGCCCGGCTGGGCCGCGGCGAACGGCGTCGAAGCCACGCCGGAAGAGCTGGCGTCGCACCCGGCGGTCCGCGCCGAGCTGGAGCGCGCGGTCGAGTCCGCCAACAGCCGGCTGGCCCGGATCGAGCAGATCAAGCGTTACCACGTGCTGCCGAAGGCGTGGACGCCCGAGTCCGGCGAGCTGACCCCGACGCTCAAGCTCAAGCGCCGGATCATCAACGACCGCTACTCGACGGACATCGAGGCGCTCTACGCGGCGGTCCGCGACCCGGAGCCGGCCGCCGGCTCCTGAGCCTGCCGCGGCTGTCGTGAGTGGTCAGGGCGGTTGGAACCGCGCCTGACCACTCACGACCGGGTCAGGCGGTGCGCGGCGAGGTCGACTCCGTCCACTTGCGCAGCCGCGGCGGGACGCGCTTTTCCAGGCCGTAGTTCTCCAGGTGGGCGGAGAAGACCTCGTCGAACGCCTTCTGCACGGTCTCGGTGTCCCACACCGGGCGCTCGAGGATCGGCTGCTTGAGGAACGGCTGGCCCATGACGTGCAGCTGGGGGCCGTTGCACCGGATCATCTGGCCGGTGATGCCGTGCGAGCCCGCGCCGAGCAGGAAGAGCACGACCGGCGCGATCCGCGACGGCGTCCGGTCCGGCGGGCAGGCGCGCAGCGAGCGTTCGGACTTCCACACCATCCGGGTGTGCGCCAGCGGGCAGACGGCGTTGACGCGGATCCCGGCCTCCTCGAGGTCGAGGGCCCAGGAGTAGGTCAGCGACGCGACCGCGCCCTTGCTCGCCGCGTACACGCCCAGCTTGCGCTGCCCGAGCGAGGCGCCGGAGGAGATGTTGACGATCGAGCCGCCGGTGCCGGCGTCGACCATCGCCTTGATCGCGGCCAACCCGGTGTTCACCACGCCCATGACGTTGACCTGGACCAGCTCGCGCGCCTGCTCGGCGTCGTCCTCCCAGGGCAGCGCCTCGTAGTTCAGGCCGGCGTTGTTCACCAGCCCGTCGATCCCGCCGAACTCCTTGACGCAGAGGTCGACGATCTCCTGCGCCTCGCCGGCCTCGGCCACGCTGTGCCCGCTGGCCACGGCGCGGCCGCCGTGCGCGCGGATGGTCTCGGCCGTCCGCTCGGCCAGCTCCGCGTCGATGTCGTTGACCACCACCGACCCGCCCGCGCGCGCGACGTGCACCGCGAACGCCTCGCCCAGGCCCCGGCCGGCACCGGTGACCACGACCGCCTTGCCCTGCAACAACCCGTCCATGTCATCTCCCCGCTCTGCGGCACGCCTGGCGGCGGCGCGGTCCGTCCACCCCGGCCGGCTCTGTGTCCAGTCTTGGCCCATCCGGCCCAACGGGGCATCGCCCCGACGACGAGCGGCCGCCGTCCTGCGCCGAGCGAATCCGGTTCGATCAGTCCGGAGGTACCCGCGAGCCGGTCACGGCCAATCACCACCACCCGTCGGTGGAGTAACCCGATCGGCTCCGAAGGGAGCAGTGGCCCGCGTTCCGGGGACGTCGGCGCGTAATCGGCGGCATACTGTTAGTGCTTCCGGCGGGTCCGCGGTGACTCCCCCGGATGGGGTCGTCACTGGCGAGGCACAATGCGGGCGATCCATGTTCACTCGATCGGGGGATGGTGGTTACGAGGTGACGACGCGCGCGACACCCCGGCTCCGGGCCGTCCTGGCCAACCGCGAGTTCCGCGCGCTGTGGTTCGCCGAAACGCAGTCGATGCTCGGCGACCAGCTGACCATCGTCGCGCTGGCCATCCTGATCTTCGACCGGACCGGGTCGCCGCTGCTCTCGGCCGTCGTCTACTCGCTGACGTTCCTGCCCGCGCTGGCCGGCGGGCTCGGGCTGTCCCAGCTCGCGGACCGCTTCCCCCGCCGCGCGGTGCTCGTGACCGGCTCGCTCGCGCAGGCCGTGCTGATCGGGCTGATGGCCGTCCCCGGGATGCCGATGGGCTGGCTGTTCGTCCTCTTCGTCTTCGCCCGGTTGGCGAACGCGCCGTGCAACGCGGCGCAGAACGCGCTGGGCCGCGAGATCTTCACCGACGACGACGTCTACCTGCAGAGCCAGGACCTGCGCGGGATCACGAACAACACCGCGATGCTGGCCGGCCTCGCCGCCGGCGGCCTGCTGGTGACCGGCATCGGCACGTCGTGGGCGCTGGCGATCGACGCGCTGACGTTCCTGGTCGCGGCCGGCGCCGTGCGGTGGATGGTGCTGCGCCGACCGGCCGCCGGGGACGGCGGCGCCCCCTGGTTCGGCGCCGTCCGGCAGGTTTTCGGCGACGAACGGCTGCGCGTCCTGCTCTACCTGTCGTGGCTGGTCGGCCTCGCGGTGATCCCGGAGGGGCTGGCGGCACCGCTCGCAGCACAGCTGGGCGCGGGCGACCAGGCGGTCGGCTGGCTGCTGGCCGCCGACCCGCTGGGCTTCGTCGCCGGGACGTTCCTGCTTTCGCGGTTCGTCTCGACGGAGCACCGCCGCCGCCTGCTGGGCGTGCTCGCGGCGTTGCCGCTGGCCGCGCTGGCGGCGTTCGCGCTCCGGCCGAACCTGGCGGTCGCGCTCGTCCTGCTCGCGCTGGCCGGGGCGACGGGCGCCTACGTCATCACGGTGTCGGCCACGTTCATCACGTGGGTGCCCAACGACATCCGGGGCAGCGCCGGCGGGCTCTACCGGACGGGGCTGCGGGTGGCCCAGGGCGTGGGCGTGGGGATCGGCGGTCTGGTCGCGCAGGGAATCGGGTCCGCGCACGCGACCATCGGGCTCGCGGGGGCGGTGGGACTGCTGCTGGCGGTGCCGGTCGCGGTGTCCTGGCGCCGGGTCGGCGGCGGCGCGGATCCGGAACCGCGGCGGTCATGAGCGGGTGCGGGGATCACCAGTCACGGTTGGCCATCGGGTGCCACCTCTCTGTCGGACCAAGATCACGAATGGCATTCGCGGGCGTCGCGGGCGACAATTCGCGGGTGGTTCAGAAGTCGCGGTTGCTCATGGGGCACCTCCATGCGGGGAGCGTCTCGCAGAACCTTTTGTGCCGCGTTCCCGGCAGTTACTCCGGGGACTCGGCGAGTCCGTTGCTGTGGGATGGTACCCGGCCGCGGAATGCGTGAACACTCCGCCAGGTACCGATGAGATTACTCAAGGGCGAGACTAGGCTGGAAAGGAGGTGACCAATTGCATCCAGGACCGGACGGCGACCCGGGCGCGGCGGACGGGGCCGAGCCGACGCGGGGCGAAACCGCGAAGGAACCGGGCGTGACCGCGGACGGGCCCGCGACCACTACCAGTGGTCCGCTCGCGACTGCCCGGATCCGCCACGCCTACCGGCCGCGCAACTGGGCGCTGTGGCGCCGCCGACCGGCCCAGGTCGCCTTCATGCTGACGGCCGAAGCCGTCGCGATCGCGATTCTCGTCGTCGCTTTCGCGCGTTCGCCGATTCCGTCGCGAAACGACTGGATCAATTTCGCCATTCTCGCCGCCGGGGCCACCGTTCACATTCAGCTGACGCAGCGCCAGGAAGAACGGCGGCGCGACCGGACGAAAACGGTCCTGATCGACCTCACGGCCGTCTGGACGTTTTCCGCCGCGATGATCCTGCCGGTCCCGCTGATACTTTT
Source organism: Amycolatopsis stemonae (assembly GCF_054781455.1). Taxonomy (NCBI): domain Bacteria; kingdom Bacillati; phylum Actinomycetota; class Actinomycetes; order Pseudonocardiales; family Pseudonocardiaceae; genus Amycolatopsis; species Amycolatopsis stemonae. The sequence continues at coordinate 22,601 of NZ_BAAGUJ010000001.1, forward strand.
CGTCATCGCCGTGATCCGGTTGCAGCACTGGTTCATCGCGCGCCGGCCGGCCCACAACTTCATCTTTTCCTCGATCACGCACGGCCTCGCCGGCACGCTCGCGCACCTGACGTACGTGGCGCTCGGCCCGCACGTGCTGGGCCCACCGGACTGGGGCGGTTTTCTCACCGAGTTCGGCACGATCGTCGTCACCGGGGCCATCTACGAAGCCATCCAGATCGCGTACGTGGGCGGGGTCCTGATGCTGGGATCCCCCGCCGGGCGCACGGTTCGTAACGTGCTCGGCAGCGCGGCCGACAACATGCTCGAAGCGATCACCATCGGCCTCGGTGCGGTGACCGCGATCCTGCTCGCCGCCGTGCCGCCGATGGTGGCCGTGATGGCCGTGGTCACCGTGGTGTTCAATCGCCTCGCGGAACTCGACCAGCTCCAGAACGACGTCCGGACGGACCCGAAAACCGGGATTCTCAACATGCGCGGCTGGTCGGAGTCGGCCGAGCGCGCACTCGATCGCACCGCCCGATCGGGTGATCAACTGGCGCTGCTGATGGTCGATCTCGACCACTTCAAGTGGATTAACGACACCTATGGTCATCCGGCGGGCGACGACGTGCTCCGGACGGTTGCGCAAACCCTCGACGAAGTGACGAGACCGAGCGACTTGGTCGGCCGTTTCGGTGGTGAGGAATTCCTCATTCTGCTCCCGGACATCGACGAAGAGGCCACCTGGGACGCCGCCGAGCGGATACGTGTTGCCATTGCCAAGTTGCATATCGTGACAACGGACAAACGCGGCGACCCGGCCACGATCGCCGACCGCACGACGTCGATCGGCGTCGCGAGGCACCCCCGCCACGGCGACACGCTGGAGCGCCTGCTGCAGTCGGCGGACGCGGCGGTCTACCTGGCGAAGGAGAACGGCCGGGACCAGGTCTGCTTCGCCCCGGACACCCCGGGTCCGCCGCTCACGCCCCCAGCCGCACCGTGAGCGCGAGCTTCACGACCACCTCGGCCGACGTCCCCCGCACGGCGGAGTCCAGCCGCAGCCGTTCACCGCGATAACCGGCCGACTCCAGCCGCAGCACGGCGGCGCCCGGCGCCGGCCGCGGATGGCACCAGTGCCGCACGACCCCGGTGCCGGCCGCGTCCTTGGCCAGGAGGAGGTACTCGTGCCCGAGGTCGTCGGTGACCCGCCCGAGGCCGTTCCACCACAGGGCCCGCAGGGTGAGGCCCAGGTCGTCCCGCACCAGATCGACGGGCGGATCGGCCCGGATGTCGACCCGGAACCCTCGAGCGCCGGCGCGGACTGAGCAGACCTCGAGGAAGCCACCGCCCGAGCCGCAAGCACTGCGACCACCCGCAGCGGTTGGCCGCGCGCCACGATCGGCGCCGACCGAACCGGCGCATGCCCGATGCGCACCAGCCCACCCGCAGCACGTGCTCGGTCGGCCGGCCAAGCCGCCGTCACCCCACCCGCCGCGGGCCGAAGGTCGACCTGCAAGGCCGCCATCCCCAGCCCCTCCGCAGCACAGCCCGCCGTCACCCCGCCCGCCACAGGCCGGAGGTCGACCAGCCAAGCCACCACCCCCAGCCAACCCACAGCAAGGTCCGCCCGCCCACGGGAGCAGGACCTCGCGCCCACCGTCACCGACCTCGGCGCGCGGCAGCAACGCCGCCACCGTCAGCTCCGCCGCTCGTCGCCCGTCCTCGGCGTCCACCGCGGCCGGTTCGCCGCGCAGCTCCGCGGCCAGGATCCGCGCCCCGGTCACCTCGGCCCACCCCAGCGCCGCCGAGCGCAGGCCCGGCTCGGCCAGCAACCGCGCCAGCGGGACGCCTCCCCTCCCGGTCCCGCTGAACCTCGCCGCCCGGACCAGCCGCGCCGCCTCCGGGCAGCGCACCTCCAAGCCGAACAACCCCGTCATCGCCCGGTCCAACGCCCGCAGTTGCGCGGCCAGCACCACCCGCCGCACCGGCCCGGGATGACGTCCCGCCAGCTCGCCGGGCCGGCACTCGCGCAACGCGCAGGCGAGCAGGCGCAGCTCGGGGGAACGGGGTGTACGCAGCGTCGCCCCGGGGGCCAGCCGGCGCAGGGCGCGCACCGTGCTCTCCACGGGTGCGGCAGGCCGCGTGCCGCCGGGATCGGTCGAGCCCACTGCGCGCCCTCCTGGTCCGCCGCGCCCCCGCGCCCAGTGTCGCGGGCGCCGGACGGCCGCGGAACGTAAGAAGGGGCAGACCCGGGCGCCACCCGATCGGGCAGCTTAGGGGAAAGCCGCGGTGAACCGCGGGGGTTGTCCCCATGTCGGCCCCGCGACGGGACTGGCACTCTGGGACCCATGCCCGCCCCGACCGCGCCGCCTCGTGTCCGCCGACCCTGGTCGACGTCCGGCTGGCTTCTGCTGGTCGTGCTGGTGGTGTTCGCGTTCGGGCTGATCTCCTCGCGGCCGCCCGCCCCGCCGGACCAGGGGCCGCCCACCGGCGACGTCCTGGCCGCGCAGAACGCCATCGAGGCGCTCGTCCACCCCGGCCCCCGGCCCGACGCGCTCGCGTTGCTGCCCAAGGACTTCACCGCGCTCAGCGGCGTCACCCCGGGCGTCCTCACCGCGCGCGACGGCACCGTCCGCGCCGTGCACGTCGACGGCGGCTGCTCGACCCCGTGGGGCGACGACAACACGAAGTGGGACTACGCCGTGCCGTGCAAGTCCCACGACCTCGGCTACGACCTGCTGCGCTACGCCGACCGCAAGGGCCACCCGCTCGGCCCGGAAGTCCGCGAGGCCCTCGACAACCAGCTGTCCCACGACATGCACCACGCGTGCGACCTCAACCCGATGGGCTCGGCGGGCACCTGCCGGGTCGTCGCGTCGCTGTACTCGGCCGGCCTGGTCCTCAACTCGTGGCACCAGCGCTGGGGCCCACCGGTCGGCGACCCGATCGGCCCGATGGTCGCCGGCGTGCTCGTGATCGGCCTGCTGCTGGTCGTCCGGCTGCGCGGCTGGCTGAAGGCCCGCCGCGAGCCCCGCCTGCCCGTGCCCGCCGACGTCCCGCCGTCGGTCACGCGGTGGGCCCTGCTCGGCGCCGGCGGCGTCGTCCTCCTGCTCGTCGGCGAGTCGGTCACGGCCCTCGCGCACTGGGCCGGGGCGGCCGAGACGGCGCTGTGGCCGCTGACGTGGCTCGCGCAGCTGGCTCCGCTGATCTTCTTCGCCGGCGGCCACGCCAACGCGGCCGGCTGGCGCACGGAACAGGCCGAGGGCGGCGGCTACCGCCATTACCTCGCCGAACGCGCCAGCCCGCTGCTGCGCCCGGCGCTGATCTTCGCCGTCGTCGCGCTGCTGACGCCGCTGGCGCTCGAACTCCTCGGCATCCCGGCGGGCACGACCGCGACCGTCATGCGGATCGCGCTGCACCCGTTGTGGCTGCTCGGGGTCTACCTGCTGACGATCGTCTGCGCGCCCCCGCTGCTGGCCCTGCACCGCCGGGCGCCGGTGAGCGCGGCCGCGGGACTGCTCGCGCTGGTCGTCGGCGGTGAGCTCGCCGCCGACGCGACCGGCTCGCCGTTGCCCCGCTTCGCCGCGACGTTCGCCCTCGCGCTCCTCGCCCAGCAGCTCGCCTTCGCGCACGCGGACGGCGTCCGCCCGTCACGACGTCTGCTCGCCGCGGCCGCCGCGACCGGGGTGGCGGGCCTCGTCGTGGCGAGCGTCCTGCGGGACGGGCCACCCGTCCTGCTCGGCAGCCCGGGCGCCCCGGCGGCGTTCTCGGCCCCGCCGTGGGGCGTGCTCCTGCTCGGCCTGGTGCAGCTGGGGGTGCTCGGGCTCCTGGCCGGCCCGCTGACGCGCCTGGCCGACCGGCCGGGCGTCGCCGTCGCCTGCCGGTTCGTGGTGCGCGCGCCGATGAGCCTCTACCTGGCGTTCCTGGCCGGGATGCTGCTGCTCGTGGCCGTCGTCCACCTGCCCGGCCGGATCGCGGACGGCCTGAGCTGGCTGGCCCGGCCGCGCACGCTGGTCGCCGTCGGGCTGCTCGCGGTGCCCGCCACCCTCGTGTTCTGGTGGTTCGAGCGGCACAGCCACGGCGCGCGGCGGCCGCGGGCGGCCGAGCTCCCCGGCCGCCGGGCGGTGCTGCTGACCAGGGCCGCGGCCGGGTTCGGCATCGGTTACGCGACGCTCGGCGTGTTCGGCTTCGCGCTGACCCGCTTCGGCGTGGTGGCCGCCGACGCCGACCTGCTGGGCCTGCGGCTCGACCCGATCCAGAGCCTGGTGCACCTGCTGCTCGGGGTGTTCCTGCTGCACACGATCCGCCTCGGCGCGGGCGCGGCGACCGGCACCTGGCTGGCCACGGCGCTGGCCTGCGTGCCCTCCCTGCTGTTCGCCGCCGACGGCGGAGGCACATCCGAACTCCTCGGCGTCACCCTCCACGCGGCGACCGCCGGATTCGCACTGCTCGCGACCGCCGGCACCCTGCTGCCCGCCCGCAGCCCGGCGAACGCGACGCCCTGACCAGGCGCGACCGGCTCGCCCGCTCGCCCACGGCAGCGGCACGTCCCCACTTCCCGCCGCCCCGCCAACGCGACACCCTGACCAGGCGCGACCAGCCCACCCGCTCCCCCACAGCACCAGCACGCCCCCACTCCCCGCCACCCCGCCAACGCGACACCCTGACCAGGCGCGACCAGCCCACCCGCTCCCCCACAGCACCAGCACGCCCCAACTCCCCGCCGCCCCGCCAACGCGACGCCCTGACCAGGCGCGACCGGCTCGGGTGCGGGAAAATGGGTGGTGCGTGCCACAGTCGCGGGGGGATGTGTAACGCTACGGCAACCAGGTGAGGGCACCATGCGTCCCAACCCCAGGACCACCGATCGATGCAGTGAGGAGCAGCCCGCGTGGATCACCCGCCTCGGAATGGGCAAGGCGGCCGCCGTCCTGTCCGGCCCGGGACGGACGAGCCAGGCCGGCGCACCCCACCGCCGCGCCGCCCGGCGCCCCGCCGTGAACCGGTGGACGCGCGCCGCGTGGCGCCGCCGCGCGGGCCGGCCCCGCGGGCCCGCCGCAACTCCTTCCGCGGCGCGAAGATCGCGCTGGCCGTCGTGTCGCTGCTGGTGATGGGCCTGACCGGGTACGCGTGGGCCGCCATGCAGGGCCTGGTCAACGGCCTGAACTACGCGAACGTGATCAGCGACGGCGGCGGGGGCGACAAGCCCGCCGACGGCGCCCGCGACATCCTGCTCGTCGGCCTCGACAGCCGCACCGACGCGCAGGGCAACCCGCTGCCGCGCGAGGTGCTCGACGAGCTGCGCGCCGGCGAGTCCGACGGCGAGCTCAACACGGACTCGCTGATCTTCGTGCACATCCCGAACGACGGCAGCAAGGCCGTCGCGATGTCGCTGCCGCGCGACTCCTACGTCGACATCCCCGGCTTCGGCAGGCACAAGATCAACTCGGCGTACGCGCGGGCGATGCTGCAGGCCCGCAAGGACCTGCAGAAACAGGGTGTCACCGACCCCAAGGACCTCGACGTCCAGGCCAACCAGGCCGGGGCCAAGGAGCTGATCCAGACGGTCGAGAAGCTCACCGGGTCGACCATCGACAACTACGCCGCGGTCAACCTGCTCGGCTTCAGCGACATCACCAAGGCCATCGGCGGCGTCGACGTCTGCCTGAAGAACAACGTCAAGGACGAGTACTCCGGGGCGAACTTCACCAAGGGCCAGCACACGATCTCCGGCGTCGAGGCGCTCGAGTTCGTCCGGCAGCGCCACGGCCTGCCCAACGGCGACCTCGACCGGGTCGTCCGGCAGCAGGTGTTCATGGCGGGCATGGCCCGCAAGGTGCTCTCGGCCGGCACGCTCACCAACCCGTCGAAGCTGAACGACCTGATCGACGCCATCAAGAAGTCGGTCGTGCTCAACCAGAACTGGGACATCCTCGGGTTCGCCCAGCAGATGAAGGGCCTGACCGGCGGCCAGCTCGAGTTCCGCACCATCCCGGTGAAGAACGTCGAGTACAAGACGCCCGAGGACGGCACCGCCATCCAGGTCGACCCCGCCGAGATCAAGCAGTTCGTGCAGAGCCTCGCCGGACCGCAGCAGGGCCAGCCTTCGCAGCCGTCCGCCCCGCAGGCCGACCCGGCGAACAAGGCGACCACGGTCGACGTCCGCAACGCCTCGGGCAAGACGGGCCTGGCCGCGAGCGTCGCCAAGACCCTCGAAGGCAAGGGCTTCACCTCCGGCGACACGGCGAACGCGACCGCGCGCAAGACCACGGTGATCTGGGTGCCCAAGGGCGGCAAGGACAAGGGCCAAGCCGTCGCCGACGCGCTCGGCGGCTCGCCCACGGTCCAGGAGGACAAGAGCGTGGCGGCCGGGCACGTGATGGTCTTCCTCGGCTCCGACTACGAAGGCACGGCTTCCGACGCGGGCGCCGGCTCCGGCGCGGCCGCGGGCCCGACTTCACAGGCCCCCGCACCGCCGCCCGCCGACGAAGACAAGCCGATCACCGCCGAAGGCGTTCCCTGCGTCAACTGACGTCCTACCAGCCCGTTCACCGGGAACGTCGGCGTTTCCGATGAAGCTGCAAAATGCAACTTGCACTCTCAGCTACCCGCCGTTAACCCGATCGGCCTAACTCGCGCAATCGGTATCAAAGACATGCCCGGAATCGCGTAAGGCCGGGGCTCCCGCGCACTTACATATCCGTGAGGGTGCACCTGCACGGGAAAACTTGTCACCACCGTGCGGGTGCCGCGGGAGAGCACGGCAGGGGACATTGATGTGCTGATCGACGCTGAGGAGTACCAGCGGATACTCGGGGACGAGCTCCGCAAGCTCCGGCGCAGCCGAGGGTGGACGCGCAAGGAGCTGAACCAGCACCTGCAGAGCGAGATTTCGCTGCAGACGCTGGCCACCTACGAATTGGGCACGAGACAGTGCTCCGTCGTGCGCCTGGTCGAACTGTGCGTCGCGATGGACGAGCTCCCCCAGGACCTGCTGGCCAAGGTGCACCGCCGCGTGTTCGTCGACGAGCCCGGCCGGGTCCGCGTCGACCTGCGCAAGCTCGTCGCCGACGCCCCCGCCGACCTGCTCCCGCTGCGCCGCTGGGCCGACGACCGGCTGCGCCAGGCCGGCGAGCACGGCGCCGCCGAGGTCGCCCTGGACCTGCCGGCCCTGGAGCGCATGGCCGAGCTGTGCGACCTGCCGACCGTCGACCTCATCGCCCACCTGCGCCGGTACGCCTCCCGCTGATCCCCCGCGGTCGTGAGTGTTCAGGGCGGTCCCCACCGCCCTGAACACTCACGAGCGTCAGCCGACCAGGAAGTCCTCGCGGCGCACCTTGCGCGTGTCGAGCCAGTAGCGCCAGGTGAAGCCGGGCCAGATCGTCCGGTTGACGCCCTTGGCGTCCAGGTACCAGCTCTTGCAGCCCCCGCGCGTCCAGATGCCCTTCGCCAGCTTGCGCTGGATGGCGGCGTTGAACCGCTCCTGCACCTCGGGCTTCGGCTCGATGGCCTTCCCGCGGGCCAGCCGCAGCGCCTCGGCGACGTAGGAGATCTGGGCCTCGATCATGAAGACGACCGAGTTGTGCCCGAGGCCGGTGTTCGGGCCGAGCAGGAAGAACAGGTTCGGGAAGCCGGCGACGGTGATCCCGAGGTGCGTCCGCATCCCCTCGGTCGCCCACTCCTTGCCGAGGTTGCGCCCGTCGCGGCCGACGATCTCCAGGTCGTCGAAGGCGTCGGTGACGTGGAAGCCGGTGCCGTAGACGATCACGTCGGCCTCGTGCTCGACGCCCGCCGCGTCGACGACGCTGCGCTCCCGGACCTCCTTCACGCCCTCGGTGACGACGTCGACGTTGTCCCGCGCCAGCGCCGGGTAGTAGTCGTTGGAGATGAGCACGCGCTTGCAGCCCATGGTGTAGTCCGGGGTCACCTTGCGCCGCAACGCCGGGTCGGTGATCGCGCGGTCGATGTTGCGCTTGGCCAGCCGCTGCCCGAGCTTCATCACCCAGGACTGGCCGTTGAAGCCGATCGCACGCGCTTCGAGCATCCAGTACAGCAGGGTGCGGTAGGCGCGCTGGGCCGGCGGGAACGCCTTGAACAGCGTGCGGGCCCGCCCGGACATCTCGTGGTCGGCCTTCGGCATGATCCACGGCGGCGTGCGCTGGAACAGCGTCAGCTCTTCGACGTCCGGGGCGATCTTCGGCACGAACTGGACCGCGCTGGCGCCGGTGCCGATCACGGCGACCTTCTTGCCCTTCAGGTCGACGTCGTGGCGCCACCGCGCGGAGTGGTAGGCCGGACCTTCGAACTTCTCGATCCCGGGCAGCTCCGGGATCATCGGCAGGTGCAGCGCGCCGACCCCGGCGACCAGCGCGGTCCCGACGAACTCGTCGCCGCCCCTCGTGGCGACGTGCCATCGGTTCCCCTCGGCGTCCCAGCGGGCGCCGGTCATCTCCTGACCGAAGCGGACGAACTTCCGCAGGTCGTACTTGTCGGCGACCTCGCGCATGTACCGCCAGATCTCCGGCTGCGGCGAGTACGCCCGCGACCAGCCCGGGTTCTGCTCGAAGGAGAAGGAGTACATGTGCGACGGGATGTCGCAGGCGCACCCGGGGTAGCTGTTGTCCCGCCAGGTGCCGCCGACGTCGTCCGCCTTCTCGAGGATGACGAAGTCGTCGCGGCCCTCCTTGCGCAGCTGGATCGCCATGCCGAGACCGGAGAACCCGGTCCCGACGATGACGACCCCGGTCTCCGTGCGGTTGCCCATCGCGCCTCCCGGTTACTGTTACCCGTCGTCCATCTTACTCAGAGTAGGTTACTAGCGGTAGAGTGTGACCCGTGACCACCGCGAAGCGCAAGCGCATGCCCCGGGCCGAGCGCGAACGACAGATGATCGAGGTCGCCGAAGAGGTCTTCTCAGCGCGCGGCTACGCGGCAGCGTCCATGGACGAGATCGCCGAACTCGTGGGCGTCTCCAAACCGATGCTCTACGAGTACTTCAACTCGAAGGAAGGCCTGCTCCTGGCCTGCATCCGACAGTCCCGCGCGATACTGCGCGAGGTCACCGAGCAGGCGACCATCGGCGCGGCCACCGCCGAGGACGCCCTGCGCCGCGGCCTCCTGGCCTTCTTCGTCTTCATCCGCGAGCGACGCCAGGCCTGGTCCCTGCTCCGGCACGAGATGGCCCTCATCGGCACCCCGGCCGCCGACGAGGTCGAGGAAACCCGGCGCCAGCAAACCGACCTCATCGCCGCCCTCATGAGCGGCCACTTCGACAGCGGCGACGAACTGCGCGCCGAAGCCGCCGCGGAATTCGTGGTCGGCGCGTGCGAACGCCTCGCGATCTGGTGCGAGCGACACGACGAAGTGAGCCCCGAGACCGCCACCGAATACGCCATGGACGTGCTGTGGAGCGGCCTCCAGCACCGTGCACGGTAAAATGCAAGTGCATTAGGCCATTCGGTCGTTACTCAGCGCTGTCGTGTCGTGTGACACAGAGTTGCTCTACGGTATCGAAGACACGGTAGAAAGTGTGCTGGACTTTTCGCAGCCGAGAGGGGGCGCAGACACCGCGTCATGACAACGCGGTAGCGGCGTCACGGTTGTGTAAAGCATGCTGAAGAGGGAGAGGGGCGTGAGGCAGATGGTGGAAGCGATCACGGCGACATACGTCCAGGAGGACGCCGACTGGGCGATCACGGTCAGCGGACGGGAGAAGGAGCTGACCGCCCGCGCACCCGGCATCATCGCCGCCCGCGACCGAGCCGACCAGCTGGTCGAGGAACTCGCCGGCGACACCAAGACCACAGTCGTGCACCTGCTCAACGGCAGCGCGTTCGAGTTCACCCAGGCCTACATGACAGCCCGGATGACCCTCCCCAAACTGCCCCCGCTCGAGATCCCGCCCCCCGGCAGCGTCCCGAAGCAGCAGACCACCGAGAAGACCCCGGACGCCACGGCCGACAAGAAGCCGGCCCTGCCGCCGAGCAAACAGCTCCCCAAAGCCGTCGAGGAGCCCAAGCCGGCCCCCGAGACCGTCGAGAAAAAGGCCGAGCAAGCCCGCGCCTGACCCCTACTTGAGCAACTTCCGCACCAACAGGACCAGCACGAGCACACCCGCACCGATCAGCGGGTACTTCACCTTCGGGTCGTCCAGCTTGGCGCGCACACCGTCCTTCGCCGACTCCGCCAACTTCTTCGGGTCGGCCTTGACGGTCAGCTGATCGAGCGTCGACGCCAGGGCCGTCCTGGCCTGCTCGATCTCACGCTCGATCGTCTCGGGATCGCGAGCCACGTGTCCTCCTCGCCGCAGGGACTTCCACACCCCAACTTAGACGACCGCCCCACCGCCGCCCCACCGGCCACGCCGCACGCTACGCTTCCCACTACTGGAGGGCCCGTAGCCCAATTGGCAGAGGCACACGGTTTAGGTCCGTGCCAGTGAGAGTTCGAGTCTCTCCGGGCCCACGTTTCTCCTTTGCTCCGCGCTTCGCGCTTCGCCGGATCACTTCGTCGTGTCTTCTGGGGGTGCGACCCCCAGAAGACCCCGCCCGGCGGGCTTCGCCCCCGGACCCCCGCCCGGGCGGCTCCGCCCCCAGACCCCCACCGGGCGGCTCCGCCCCCAGACCCCCACCGGGCGGCTCCGCCCCCAGACCCCCACCGGGCGGCTCCGCCCCCGAACCCCGACCCGGGCGGCTTCGCCCCCAGACCCCCACCGGGCGGCTTCGCCCCCGGCTCCCTTCCCGGCGGGCTTCGCCCTCGAACCCCCACCCGGGCGGCTCCACCCCGGACCCCACCCGGCGGGCTTCGCCCCCACACCCCCACCCGGGCGGCTTCGCCCCCGGAACCGTCGTGGTTGCCTTGTCCGGTCTGGTCACCTTGGGGCGGTCGTGATGTGTGGCTTCAGTGCTTGCAGGAAGTCCGGTGCGTCGAAGATCTCTCCCGCCGGGGCCACGCCTTTTGTCTTCGTCCGGCCGGTCAGGATTCGGTCCGCCGCCTCCACCGCCAGTGGGGCGCTCACCGCGTAGATGTCCTGGCCCCGTGCGACGATTCGGCGTTCTTCGCTGCCCGCGCGCACCACGACGTCCACCACGAACGTTTCGGCCTCGGTGCGCGGGGCGGCCGTCGACAGCTGGTTGGCCGCGTTGAGCGTCATGTAGCTCGTGACCGTGGGGACCTTCAGGTGCCTGGGAATCGTCACGATGTCCGCCATCGAGAACTCCCCGAACACCCGGCGGGTGCCCAGGGGTTCCGGGAACGGCCAGTCCAGCGTCCGCAGGGCGTCATCGCGGTGCTCCAGGCGGCCGTCCGCGTAGCGGATGCGCTTGCCGGCGCGGCGGGCCCGGGACACCCTGCCCGCGGAGAGCGTTCCCGCCGTCGGCTGCCAGCCGCTCATGCCGTACGCGACGTGGACCTCGTCCGCCTCCGGCCAGTCGCCCATGGCCGTCGTTGCCAGCAGGTCCGCCAAGCCGCCGAAGAACGCCATCGCCGGGACCACCACCGTGTCCACCGCCAGCTCGAAGGTGTCCAGGTTGGCTTCGATCTCCGCCGCCACGTCCACGTACGGGACGCCCGCGCGGGCCGCGGCCTCGATCAGCGGACGCGCCGTCACCGCGAACGGGCCCGCGCAGTTGATCACCGCCGCCACGCCTTCGAAGGCCCGGTCGAGGGCGGCCGGGTCGTCGACCGGTGCCGGGCGGCCGTTCGGGAGCTGGGCCGCGTCGCGGCCGGAAAGGACCGGGGTGAAGCCGCGGTCGCGCAGTTCCCCCACCACGAACCGGCCGGTGTGCCCGTAGGCGCCGTACACGAGTACCGAAGTCATGCCCCCATCCTCACGACGGTGCGGCCGCGGCGACAGTGTCCGGAACGCCTTGATGCGTACACTTTCGGACATGCACGACGTCGCCCTGGCCGCCACCGACGGGATGCTGTCGTTCGAGCTGACCATCGCCACCGAGGTGTTCGGCGACGACCCGCGGTACGCCTTCGCCGTCTGCGGCTCGGGGCCCGTGCGCGTCGGCCGGTTCCTGCTCGAGCCGGACGACGGGCTCGACCGGCTCGCCCGTGCGGGCACGGTGCTCGTGCCGGGCTGGGCGGACGTCGACGCGGACCCGCCGGCCGACCTGGTCGAGGCGGTGCAGGCGGCCTACGCACGCGGCGCGCGGGTCGCGTCGCTCTGCACGGGCGCGTTCGTGCTCGCCGCGGCCGGGTTGCTCGACGGCCTGCGCGCGACCACCCACTGGGCGCACACCGACGTCCTCGCCGCCCGCTACCCGCGGGTGACCGTGGACCCCGACGTGCTCTACGTCGACAACGGCCGGGTGCTGACCTCGGCCGGCAAGGCCGCCGCGATGGACCTGTGCCTGCACCTGGTGCGCGCCGACCACGGCTCCGCGGCCGCCAACGCGGTGGCCCGCCGCCTCGTCGTGCCGCCGCACCGGGCCGGCGGGCAGGCCCAGTACGTCGCCACGCCGGTCCCCGCCCGCGACGACCACCCGCTGGCCGCGCTGCTGCCGTGGATCACCGCCCGGCTCGACCGGCCCCTGACCGTCGAGGACCTGGCCCGGCAGGCGAACCTGAGCACCCGCCACCTCACCCGCCACTTCCGCTCGGCAACGGGCACGACGCCGTTGCAATGGCTGCTGACCCAGCGGATCCGCCGGGCGCAGGAACTGCTGGAGCACACGGATTCCGGTGTGGACACGATCGCGGCGGCGGTCGGCATGGGCACGGCGGCGACGCTGCGGCGCCACTTCAACCGCACGGTCGGCGTGCCCCCGGACACCTACCGCCGGACGTTCCGCGGTTAGGGTTCGCCATGCAGACGTACGGATTCGTGGGGACCGGCGAACTCACCGCCGCCATCGTCGAAGGCCTCGGCACCGAGGCGTCCGTGGTCCTTTCCCCGCGCAACCACGACATCGCGCACGATCTGGCCACCCGCTTCCCGAACGTGCGGGTCTGCGGCGGCAACCAGGAGGTGCTCGACAGCGCCACGACGGTCGTCCTCGCCGTGCGGCCGCAGGTCGTCCGGGAAGTGCTGGCCGGGCTCGTCTTCCGGCCGGAGCACGTCGTGGTGAGCGCGGTCGCCGCCGTCACCGTCACCCAGGTGCGCGACTGGGTTTCGCCGGCCGGGCGGGTCGTCCGGTGCATCCCGCTGCCGACGGCCGGCCGGCGCGCGAGCCGCACCGCCATGTACCCGGACGACGCCGACGCCAGGGCCCTCTTCGAAACCGTCGGCGACGTCGTCGTCCCCGCGGACGAGACGGCGCTCGCCACCTTCAGCGCCGCCACCGCCACCTTCGCCGCGCACCTCGACCAGCTCGCCACGATCGCGGGCTGGATGGCCGAGCACGGCGTCGCCCCCGAAGACGCGAACGCCTACATCGCCCACGTCTTCGGCGAACTCGGCCACACCTTGGCCGCGCACCGGGGCACCCTCGGCGAACTGGCGCGCAAGCACGAGACGCCGGGCGGGATCAACGAGCAGTTCCGGACGGCCGTGCGCGACCCCGCCCGTGTGCGCCACGCCCTCGACGACGTCCTCGCCCGCGTGAAAGGTCAGTAGCGGACGTCGCTCCGCAGCAGCGGCGGGTACACAGTGGACGGTTCGCCGTCGACCGTCGCGCCCGCGAACTGCAGCATCGCGCGCTGGGCGCCGTGCATCGGAGCCGGATAGTCCAGCGTGGGCGCGGAAACCTCGTCCAGCACCGCGAGCTGCGCGGGCGTGAGCGTGACCTCCAGGGCCGCAAGGTTGCCGGTCAGGTGTTCCAGCCGCCGCGCGCCGACGATCGGGACCACCGTTCCGCGCCGGGCCCGCAGCCACGCCAGGGACACCGCCGCCGACGTCGTCCCCAGCTCGGCCGCGACCGACGCCACGGCGTCGATCACCGCGTACTCGGCATCGGTCGGGCCGCCGACGTAAGCCGCGCGGGCGGAGTCGGAAACCCCGGTGTCACGCCGGTACTTGCCCGACAGGAAGCCGTTCTTGAGCGGGCTCCACGGCGTCAGCGCGAGGCCCTGGTCGAGCGCGAACGGCGCCAGTTCGCCTTCGACCGTCCGCGCCAGCAGCGAGTACTCGACCTGCAGCGCGATCAACGGCGTCCAGCCGCGCAGGAGTGCCGTCGTCTGCGCCTGCGCGGTGACCCACGCCGGGGTGTTCGAGAAGCCGACGTAGCGGATCTTGCCCGCCCGGACCAGGTCGTCGAGGGTCCGCATGGTCTCCTCGACCGGCGTGTGGCGGTCCCAGTTGTGCAGCCAGTAGAGGTCGAGGTGGTCGGTGCGCAGCCGCCGCAGGGACTCGTGGAGCTGGGCGATGATCGACGCGCGGCCGGCGCCGCCGCCGTTGGGGTCGCCCGGGAACATGTTGCCGAAGAACTTCGACGCGAGCACGACGTGGTCGCGCCGGCCCGGTTGCGCGGCGAAGAAGTCGCCGAGGATCTTCTCCGAATGGCCGTTGGTGTAGAAGTTGGCCGTGTCGACGAAGTTGCCGCCTCGGTCGAGGTAGGTCGCGAGGATCTTCTCGGACTCCTCGACGCTGCAGCCGGCGCCGCCCGGGTCTTCGCCGAAAGTCATCGCGCCGAGCGCGAACGGGCTGACGCGGAGCCCGGACCGGCCGAGGGTGACGTACTGGTCGAGTGTCATGAACCGCTCCTCTGGTGTCGTTTTGACCAACACCAGAAAACCGCATTGACCCAGCTAGACGGTAGACTGATCGACGCCGGTTCTTGCACGATCCACGCAAGCGTGTTTGCTTCAGGCGCGTCGCAGTGCTTCCCTGGAGAGGTGCTGACCGAGCTTCGCGACCTCGTCGCCGCCCACGCGCGCGCCGACCTGCGCACCCCGATCCCGGGCCTGCTGCTGTCCGAAGTGGACACCAGCGAACCGGACTATTCGCTGACCGAGCCGCTGCTGGTCGTGCTGGCCCAGGGCGGCAAGCGGCTCCTGCTCGGCGAGCAGGTCCACGAGTACCGGGCCGGGCAGTACCTGCTGGTCAGCACGGACCTGCCGGTGACCGGCCATTTCCTCGGTGCGACGCCGGAGACGCCGGCCCTGGGCATGGGCCTCGCGCTGCGCCCGGCGGCCATCGCCCCGCTGCTGCTCGAAACCCCGCCCGGCCGCTGGTCGCGCACGCCACCGGCGTCGCCGATCGCGACCGGCGACGCCGGCCCGGAGCTGCTCGACGCAGCCGTCCGGCTGCTCCGGCTGCTCGACCACCCGGCGGACGCGCCGGTGCTGGCCCCGCTGGTCGAGCGCGAAATCCTGTGGCGCCTGCTGACCGGCCCGCACGGTGACCTGGTCCGCCAGATCGGCCTGGCCGACAGCGGCCTCGCGCACGTCGGGCGCGCGATCCGCTGGATCCGCGAGAACTACGCGGAGCCGATGCGGATCGAAGAGCTCGCCAAGCTGACCGGGATGAGCCCGTCGGCGTTCCACCGGCACTTCCGCGGGGTGACGGCCCTGAGCCCGCTGCAGTTCCAGAAGCGCATCCGCCTGCAGGAAGCCCGTTCGCTGCTCCTGGCCGGCGCGGCGGACATCGCGGGCGTGGGCCACCTGGTCGGCTACGACAGCCCCTCCCAGTTCAACCGCGAGTACCGCCGCCTGTTCGGAGCCCCACCGGGCCAGGACGCGGCCCGCCTCCGCGCGGCGGCCGCTCCGGGACCGCGGCTGCCTTGAGGTCCGATCCGGTCGGGACCGCCCGAGTCCGACCAACCCGCGCAGCCACCTGCGACCCCGGCGGCCCGAGGTCCGATCCGTTCAAGACCGCCGCGCCCGCCGGTGCGAGGCTGACCGCATGGCTGTGAACCTTTCCGCGGCAGCGTCCTTCATGGCGACGCACGCCCGGCTCCTCGACCGACGCCGCTTCGAGTTGCTCCGCGGCGAAACGACCGCCGACGCCGTACTGGCCGCCGTCGACGGTTACCGCAATCCCGACGGGGGCTACGGCTGGGGCCTCGAGCCCGATCTGCGGGCGCCCGAGAGCCAGCCCGGCGGAGCCCTCCACGCCTTCGAAGTGTTCGAAGAAATCGGCACCTCCCCGCACTCCGCGCCCCTGTGCGACTGGCTCGCGTCCGTCTCCACCCCGGACGGCGGGCTGCCGTTCGCCCTGCCGGTGGCGGACCCGGCGGGGTGCGCGCCCTTCTGGGCCCAAGCCGACCCGGAGCGGGCCACGCTGCAGAGCACGGCGTTCGCGGCCGGCGTCGCCTTGCGCGTCGCCCGCCACGACCAGGCAGTGCGGGAACACCCGTGGCTCGCGGCGGCGACGCAGTACTGCTTCCGCGAAATCCGCGCCATCGCCGAGGCGCCGCACGCGATCGAGCTGTCGTTCGCGGTCGGCATGGTGGACGCGGCCCACGACTTCCACCCGGAGACGGCCGAACTCCTGGACCGGCTGGCGCCGTACGTCTCACCCGACGGACTGGTCCCCGTAGCCGGCGGCTCCGAGGGCGAAACGTTGCGCGCACTGGACTTCGCGCCCCTGCCGGACCGTCCGGCCCGCGCGCTGTTCAAGGCCGAGGTGATCGACGCGGAGCTGCGGCGCCTGGCGGACGAGCAGCAGGACGACGGCGGCTGGCGGGTCGACTTCGCGAGCTACTCGCCCGCGGCGGAGCTCGAATGGCGCGGCTACGCGACCGTCCGCGCGGTCTCGATCCTGCAGCGCAACGGAGTCGTCTGAGCTTCTACACCACCGCCGCCGGGCTTCACTCGGCCGTGGACTCTCGGGTCACCGACAGTCACCGGCACGCGGCTTCCGGTGTGCGCGGCCGAACCCGTACTGTGACGGGGAAGCCGGTGCCCGGAGGTGGAGGATGTCGTCGCGCAACCCGTTGAGCTGGTTCGCCCGGTGGGCCGACTGGTTCGAGGAACGCGGCGTGTACGTGCCCGGCGAGGAGAGCCGCGCCGTTGATCCGGTCCGGGATTTCGGCTGGCTGATGGCCTCCTGGGTGGCCGGGGTGGCGATCTTCATCCTGTTGTTCGCGCTCGCGGTTTAAGTGGCATGTCGGTGGTGATTGTCACCACCCGTGCCGTTCCGGTCACGGATTGGCCACGGGGCGGCACCAGGTGCGCGACAACCCCCGGTGGCGCCTCGTAACCGAGCGGGATCACGGCCAGAGTGGAGCGGGTTCGCCCGGCACGCCCCCGATGCCGAACGGCACCCCCGACCCGCCGACTGGAGTACCCGCAATGGCGCTCGCGCGCACGTGCAAGATCATGTTCACCACAGGACTGCTTTCCCTGGCGGTGGCGTGCGGGGTCCCCGCGGCTCAGGACGGCACCGCCGCGCTCGGCGCGGGCGGTGGCCAGGCGGGCGCCAGCGCGGCGCAGGCGGGCAACGACCTCAAGTTCGGCGCGGACCACCGGTTCGCCAGCGGGGTCACCATCTCGGTCGGCTCGCCCAAGTCCTTCACGCCCAGTGCTTCGGCGTACCCGCACAGCCCGCGCGGCGCGGCCTTCGACGTCGAGCTGACGAACGACGGCGCGACGACGTACAAGCTCTCGGGTCTCACCGTGACGGCCACCACGGCGGGCGCGCCGGTCAAGCAGGTCGCGGACACCACCCAGGGCTTCACGGGCATCGCGGACGCGGGCAAGGACGTCCTGCCGGGCCGCTCGGTGCACGTCACGCTGGCCTTCGCGGTGCCGCAGGAGCCGACCCAGCTGCGGCTGCAGATCCGCCAGAGTGCTGCAGATGCCGCTGTCGCCACCTATTGCGGGCCCGCCTGACGTTAGGCTCGGAGGCATGACCGAGCGACTCTCCCCGGGTGACGACGCCCCCGACTTCACCCTGCCCGACAGCGAGGGCAAGGACGTCTCCCTGCGCGACTTCCGCGGCCAGTCCGTGGTCGTGTACTTCTACCCGGCCGCGAGCACGCCGGGCTGCACCAAGCAGGCCTGCGACTTCCGCGACAACCTCTCGGAGCTCAACGACGCCGGCTACCAGGTCATCGGCATCTCGCCGGACAAGCAGGCGAAGCTCGCGAAGTTCGTCGCGAACGAGAAGCTGACCTTCCCGCTGCTGGGCGACCCGGAGAAGACCGTCCTGAACGAGTGGGGCGTGTACGGCGAGAAGAAGAACTACGGCAAGACCTACATGGGCGTCATCCGCTCGACGTTCGTGGTCGACCCGGAGGGCAAGATCGCCCACGCCTTCTACAACGTCCGCGCGAGCGGCCACGTGGCGAAGCTGACCCGCGACCTCGGCCTGGCTTCCTGATCACCGGCTGACCACTCGCCCACCGCACACGGTCCCAGCACGCAGCAAGCCGCGGAGGTCACATCCCCTCAATGTGGCCTCCGCAGACTTGAGCTTCAGCCTTCGGCGAGTTCCCGCAGCGCCGGGAGCAGGGCCCGCAACGCCAGGCCCCGGTGGGACTGGGCGTCCTTTTCGGACGGCGCCATCTCCGCCGACGTCCGCGACTCGCCGTCCGGGACGAAGATCGGGTCGTACCCGAAGCCGTTCGTGCCCCGCCGCTCGCGCACCAGGGATCCGCGCCACTCGCCGCGGACCACGGTCTCCTCGCCGGAAGCCAGGACCAACGCGGCCGCGCAGACGAACTGCGCCCCGCGCCGCTCGTCCGGCACGTCGCCGAGCTGGGCGAGCACGAGGTCCAGGTTCGCCTCGTCGTCGCCGTGCTTGCCCGACCAGCGGGCCGACAGCACGCCCGGCATGCCGTTCAACGCGTCGACCGCGATGCCCGAGTCGTCGGCGATCGCCGGAAGACCCGTGGCCGCGACGGCGTCCCGGGCCTTGGCGACCGCGTTGCCCTCGAAGTCCGGCGCCGTCTCGGGCTCCTCCGGGAACGGCGGGACGTCGGCGAGGCCGAGCACCTCGATGCCGGAAATCCCTTCGGCGTCGAGAATGCGCCGCAGCTCGCCCAGCTTCTTCGCGTTGCGCGTGGCCAGAAGCAGCTTCGTCACTTCGAGCCCTTCTTCCTGTCCGGACGCGGCTCCGGCAGCTCGCCGGGGTACGGCAGCGCCAGGGCCTCGTTCTGCAGCCGGGTCAGCTCTTCGCAGCCCGCCAGGGCCATGTCCAGCATGGTGTCCAAAGTGGACCGGGCGAAGGTCGCGCCCTCGCCGGTGCCCTGGACCTCGATCAGCGTGCCCGCGTCCGTGGCCACCACGTTCATGTCGACCTCGGCGCGCGAGTCCTCCTCGTACGGCAGGTCGAGCCGCACGCGGCCGTCGACCACGCCGACGCTCACCGCGGCCACCGACGACGACAGCGGCTGCGGGTCGTTGAGCCGGTTCGCCGCGCCCAGCCACGTGATCGCGTCCGCCAGCGCGACGTAGCCGCCGGTCACCGCGGCCGTGCGGGTGCCGCCGTCGGCCTGGATGACGTCGCAGTCGATGACGATCGTGTTCTCGCCCAGCGCCGCCAGGTCGATGCAGGCACGCAGCGAACGCCCGATCAGCCGCGAGATCTCGTGCGTGCGACCGCCGATCCGGCCCTTGACCGACTCGCGGTCACCGCGGGTGTTGGTCGCGGACGGCAGCATCGCGTATTCGGCGGTCACCCAGCCGAGGCCGGACCCGGCCCGCCAGCGCGGCACGCCTTCGGTGACGCTCGCCGCGCACAGCACCCGCGTGTTGCCGAATTCGATCAGCACGGACCCCGCCGGCCACTGCTGGAACCCCCGGGTGATCTTGATGTCCCGGAGCTGGTCGTCGTTCCTGCCATCTTTTCGAGCCACGGGAGCACTCTAGGACCGCCCGCACCCGGCCCTCGCACCGCGTCGGGCCCCGTGCAATTCATCACACGTTGACTTCCGGGCCGCGCCGGGCGCAAAATTCATCACATGATGAATGGGATCGGGTGGGCGCTGAAGGCGCTGGGTACCGCGGCCGTGGGCGCGATCGCCGTCCTGACGCTGCGCGACAAGCTGCCCGCTCCCGCCGACGTGCTCGCCGCCCTGCGCACGGCCGACGCCCGGTGGCTGGTCGCCGGCGCGGCCGCCGAGTTCGCCTCGATGGCGATGTTCGCCCGGCAGCAACGCCGCCTGCTCATCGCGTTCGGCGTCCGGCTGCCCCGGCACCGCGCGCTCGCGCTGTCCTACAGCCGCTCCGCCCTCTCGATCAGCCTCCCCGCGGGCTCGGCGGTGTCGGCCGCCTACGCCTTCCGCCAGTTCCGCGCGGGCGGCGCCGACCGCGCGGCCGCGACGTCGGTCATGGTGCTCTCCGGGTTGCTGTCCTTCGCCGGGCTGGCACTCCTGTACGTCACCGGCGGGCTGCTGCGCCTCGGCGTCGGCCCCGCCGTGGGCGCCCTGGTCGCGACCGGGCTCGTCGCCTGGTTGGTGGTGCGCCGTCCCGCGCGGCCGCCGAAGGTCCACAAGGGACGCGCGGCGCCGCTGTTCGACGCCCTCGCGACGGCCCGCGACGTCGCCCCGCGGCACTGGACGCTCGCCCTCGCCGCGGCCGCCGCGAACTGGCTCACCGACCTGCTCTGCCTGTCCGCCGCGGCTCGCGCGTTCGACCTGCCCCTCACCGTCGCGCAGCTCGCCGGCGTCTACCTCACCGTGCAGGTGGTCCGGCAGATCCCGCTCACGCCCGGCGGCATCGGCGTGATCGAAGCGAGCCTGCTCGCCGGCCTCGTTTCGGCGGGCGCCGCGCACCCGGCCGCGGCCGCCGCCGTGCTCGCCTACCGGCTGCTGTCCTGCTGGCTGGTCCTGCCTCTCGGCCTGGCCGGCTGGCTGGTGCTGCGCCGCTCACACGTCGTAGACGGCGCCCTGCTTGACGACCTCGGCCCCCGGGAACTCGGCGGAAGCCTCGGCGAGAACCGCGCCGGCGTCGGTCCACGGCGCGATGTGCGTGAGCAGCAGCCGGCCGACACCGGCGTCGCGCGCCAGCTCGCCCGCCTGCTTCCCCGACAGGTGCACCCCGGCCGGGCGCTCCGCCGAGTCCGTCCAGGACGCCTCCGCGAGCAGCAGGTCGACGCCGTCGGCGAGCTCGTTCAGCGCCCGGCACGGCCCGGTGTCGCCGGTGAACGCCAGGATCCGGCCGCCGTAGGCGATGCGCAGGCCGTACGCCGGGGTCGGGTGGTCGACCTCGACCGCGACGACGTCGAACGGCCCGATCCGGAACGGCTCGGCCCGCAGCGGGTGGAAGTCGTAGACGTCGGTGAGGTCCGTGGTGGCCCGCTCGGTCTCGTTGGGCGCGTACGCGTTCGCCAGCCGCAGGGGCGCGTCGTGCGGCGCGTACAGCGGCAGCAGGCGCGGACGCGCCGGGTACGGCGGCGCCGGGTGGTAGCGCCGCAGGACGGTGAGCGCGCTGACGTCGGCGCAGTGGTCCGGGTGCAGGTGCGTGAGCACCAGCGCGTCCAGGTCGAACGG
Source organism: Amycolatopsis stemonae (assembly GCF_054781455.1). Taxonomy (NCBI): domain Bacteria; kingdom Bacillati; phylum Actinomycetota; class Actinomycetes; order Pseudonocardiales; family Pseudonocardiaceae; genus Amycolatopsis; species Amycolatopsis stemonae. The sequence continues at coordinate 43,909 of NZ_BAAGUJ010000001.1, forward strand.
GTCGGCCACGGCCTGCAACTGCGCCAGCGTGCCGTTGCCGAGCTCGAGACCGAGCAGGAAGCCCTCGGCCTCGACCAGGTAGCCGGACGCGGCGGTGTTCGGCCCGGGGATGCTGCCGGAGCACCCGAGGATGGTCAGTCGCACTTCGACACCCTAAGCGCCCGGCGCGTCGATCACGCGGTGGTGGGAGCGAGGACACCCGGGGCGAACCCCATGAACCGCGCCGCCAGCCGGGTGAACGGCTCGGCCGAGCCGGTGGCGAGGAACTCGTGCCGCGGCGGCTCCTGCCGGGCCGACAGCAGATCCCGCTCGGTGAGCACCCGGACGACGTCCTTGGCCGTCTCCTCCGCGCTCGAAACCAGGGTGACCTCCTGGCCCATCACGATCTGGAGCACGCCCTGCAGCAGCGGGTAGTGCGTGCAGCCGAGCACGAGCGTGTCGACCTCGGCGTCGAGCAGCGGCTCCAGGTAGCCCTGCGCGAGTCCGAGGACCTGCCGCCCGGTCGTGATGCCACGCTCGACGAAGTCGACGAACCGCGGGCAGGCGACGCTGGTGAGCGTGATCCCCGGCGCCGCGGCGAACGCGTCCTCGTAGGCGCGCGACCGCACGGTGCCCTCGGTGCCGATCACGCCGACCCGGCCGGAGTGCGTGGCCACGACGGCGCGGCGCGCGGCGGGCAGGACGACCTCGATCACCGGCACGTCGTAGCGCTCCCGCGCGTCGCGCAGGCAGGCCGCGGACGCCGTGTTGCACGCGATGACGAGGGCCTTCACGCCGCTCTCGACGATCTCGTCGAGCGCCTCGAGCGCGTAGCGGCGGGCGGTGGCGATCGGGAGCGGGCCGTACGGGTTGCGCGCCGTGTCGCCGACGTAGCGGAGCTGTTCGGCGGGCAATTGCTCGAGCAGCGCCCTCGCGACGGTCAGCCCGCCGACGCCGGAATCGAACACGCCGATCGGGGCATCAGCGGGCGAAGACGTCACCCGTCGAGGTTACCCGGGGGCGCGGGCACCGGTTTCCGCGACTTGCCCGTGCGGCTGGTCAGCCACGCCGCGAGGACACCGGCCAGCGCGCCGAAGACGTGCCCCTGCCAGGAAACGCCGGGGTTGCCCGGCAGCAGCCCGGCCAGCATGCCGCTCCACACGCCGAGCAGCACCACCGCGACCAGGATCTGCCCGGCCGCGCGGTTGAAGATGCCGCGCACCAGCAGGTAGGCGAGCCAGCCGAAGGCCAGCCCGGACGCGCCGACGGTGACCGTGTTCGCCGGCCCGATCAGCCAGACCCCGAGCCCGGACACCACCCAGATGATGGCCGTGACCAGGGCGAACCGGCCGATCCCGGCGGCCATGGCGAGGAAGGAGAACAGCAGCACCGGCACGGTGTTCGCGAACAGGTGCGACCAGCCGGTGTGCAGCAGCGGCGCGAACAGCACCCCGTCGAGACCCGACAGCTCCCGCGAATGGATGCCGCCCTGGTCGAGGTCGCCGGGCAGGATCACGTCCGCCAGCTCGACCAGGTAGAGCAGCAGGGTGAACGAGAGCGCGACGATGGCGGCCGCCCGCGGTCTCGGCGGCAGCACGCGCTTGGCCGCATCGGTTTCCGGGGCCGGGTTCACGGGCAAAGTGCTCACGTCCTCGACGCTACGTCGCGATCAGCGGGTCCGCCTCGGGTGAATTCCCTGATCCGGGGTTTTTGTCGGTGGTCGCCGCTAGCGTCTGTGGCATGGGGAACTTCGACGTCACCGGATACCTCGAGCGGCTCGGCCTCGGCGCCGAGCCGCCCGGTCTCGACGCCCTTCGGCGGCTGCACGCGGCGCACGTCGAGCGCGTGCCGTACGAGGCGCTGGAGGTCCAGCTCGAGCGCCCGACACCGCTGGAGCCGTCGGCCTCGCTCGCGCGGATCCTGCGTGGCCGCGGCGGGTACTGCTACCACCTGAACGGCGCGTTTTCGGAGCTGCTGGGCGCACTCGGCTACCAGGTCACGCGCCACCTCGGCGGGGTGCAGGGCAGCGCGGCCGACGCGCCGAACATCGACCGGAACCACCTGGCGCTGACCGTCACCGGTCTGCCCGAAGACCCGTCGGCGAGCTGGCTGGTCGACGCCGGGCTGGGCGACGGCATCCACGAGCCGCTCCCCCTCCAGGAAGGCGCGTACACGCAGGGCCCGCACACCTACCGGCTCCGGCCGTCGGAGGTGGCGCCCGGCGGCTGGCGGTTCGACCACGACCCGTCGGGCAGCTTCGCCGGCTTCGACTTCGCACCCGGCGAGGCGGAGATGAGCGACTTCGCGGCGAAGCACGCCTGGCTGTCGAGCGCGCCGGAGTCCGGGTTCGTCCGGGTGTGCGTGCTGCAACGGCGTGACGCGACGGGCGTCGACACCCTGCGGGCGCTGACCCTGAACCGCCACGGCGCGAAGGAGCTCGTCGAGTCCCCGGACGGCTGGTGGACGGCCGCGGCGGACGTCTTCGGCATCACCCCGGACCTGTTCACGGCCGAGGAGCGCGAGCGGCTGTGGCGCAAGGTCGTGGCGCAGCACGAGGCCCACGCGGGAGGGTCGGTGATCAGCGTGTGACCGGGCCCGGTGGCAGTGGCGCCTTGCCCAGGGCGTGGTCGACGGCGGCTTCGGCGTGCAGGCGCGTCGTGGGGAACGTCGGCACGGGCGAGTCCTCCGGGTCGACGAGCAGCTCGATCTCGGTGCACCCGTAGATCACGCCTTCGGCACCCGCCTCGACCAGCCGGGCGATCACCTCGCGGTAGGCCTGCCGCGAGGTCTCCTCGACGACGCCGAGCACCAGCTCGTCGTAGATGACGCGGTGCACGAGGTCGCGGTCTTCGGCGCCCGGCACGAGCACGTCGAGGCCGTGCGCGGCGAGCCGGTCGCGGTAGAACGGCTGACCCATGGTGAACCCGGTGCCCAGCAGCCCGACCCGGCGGATCCCGGCGGCCTTGATGGCGGCGGCGGTCGCGTCGGCGAGGTGCAGCAGCGGGATGCCGAGGCCGTCGGTCAGCTCGTCGGCGACCTTGTGCATGGTGTTGGTGCAGAGCACGACGAAGTCGGCCCCGGCCGCTTCCAAGGCGCGGGCGGCGCGGTTCAGCTCGGCGCCGGCGTCGGCCCAGCGGTCTTCGGCCTGCATGGCCTCGATCGCGGCGAAGTCGACGGAGTAGAGCACCGTCCGTGCCGAGTGGAACCCGCCGAGCACGGCTTTCACCCGTTCGTTGACGAGCCGGTAGTACTCCAGCGAAGATTCCCAGCTCATCCCGCCGAGCAGCCCGATGACCTTCATGCCGTTCAGCATGCCCGAACCGCGCCCGGCTTTCGCCAGGCGTGGTCGAAGAGGCATCACCCGTGATTGAAGAGGCATCACCCGCGATTGGAGGGGCATCACGCGTGATCCGGCGGGCATCGGCGTGATGCCCGCTCAATCACGCGTGATGCCCTCCTGATCACGTGTGATGCCCCGTTGCGCACGTCGGCCGTTCGAAAAGAGCCGGTGCTGCGGTAGGCCGGGTGGCTCAGGCCCAGAGCTGCCCGTCGAGCCGCTCGGCGGCCTCGTCGAGCGACCCCGCGTAGGCCCCGGTCGAGAGGTACTTCCACCCGGCGTCGGCGACGACGAACGCCACGTCCGCCGGTTCGCCTCGAGCGGCGGCCTTCTCGGCGACGGCCAGCGCCGCGTGCAGCACCGCGCCCGTCGAGATGCCCGCGAAGATGCCTTCGTGCTCCAGCAGCTCACGCGTGCGCCGCAGCGCGTCGTACGCGCCGACCGAGTACCGGCCGTTGAGCACCGACGCGTCGTACAGCTCCGGGACGAACCCCTCGTCGAGGTTGCGCAGGCCGTACACCAGCTCGCCGTAGCGCGGTTCGGCCGCGATGACCTGGACGTCCGGCTTCGCCTCGTGCAGGTACCGCCCGACGCCGACCAGCGTGCCGGTGGTGCCGAGGCCGCCGACGAAGTGCGTCAGCGTCGGCAGGTCCTTGAGCAGCTCGGGCCCGGTGCCGCGGTAGTGCGCGTCGGCGTTGGCCGGGTTGCCGTACTGGTAGAGCATGACCCACTCGGGGTTCGCTTCGGCCAGCTCCTTCGCCCGCCGGACGGCCTCGTTCGAGCCGCCCGCGGCCGGGGAGAAGACGATCCGCGCGCCGTACGCCTGCAGCAGCTGCTTGCGCTCGGTCGAGGTGTTCTCCGGCATGACGCAGACCAGCCCGTAGCCCTTGAGCTTGGCGGCCATGGCCAGCGAGATGCCGGTGTTGCCGGACGTCGGCTCCAGGATCGTGGAGCCGCGCCGCAGCTTGCCTTCGCGCTCGGCGGCTTCGATCATGGCCAGCGCGGGGCGGTCCTTGATCGAGCCGGTCGGGTTGCGGTCCTCCAGCTTCGCCCAGAGGCGCACGTCGTGCGTGGGCGAGAGCCGGGGCAGCCCGACCAGCGGGGTGCCGCCGAGCGCGTCGAGCAGGGACTCGAAGCGAGCCATCGATCAGCCACCGGCCACGGCGGGCAGGATGGTCAGGGTGTCGCCGTCCTTGACCTCGGCCTCGAGCCCGCCGGCGAAGCGCACGTCCTCGTCGTTGACGTAGACGTTGATGAAGCGGTGCAGCTTCTCCTCCTTCACCAGGCGCGCCTTGAGGCCGGCGTGCCGGGACTCGACGTCGTCGATGACCTCGAGAACGGTCGCGCCCTTCGCCTCGACGGACTTCTCGCCGCCGGTGTGGGTGCGCAGGATCGTCGGGATGGAGACGGTCACGGCCATGGGTTCTTACCTCCGGTGGTTTCCTAGACGCAGACGCCTTCGGCGCGCGGTTTGTTCCGACGGGACTCAGTCGACGATCTCGACCGGCTCCTCGGTGATCTCGGCGTCCACGATCCGGTACGACCGGAACTCGTGCACTTCGGGGTCGCGGGTGGAGACGAGCACGTAGTGCGCGTCCGGCTCGGCCGCGATGTTCGCGTCGGTCCGCGACGGGTAGGCCTCGGTCGCCGTGTGCGAGTGGTAGATCACCACGGGCACCTCGTCGTTCGCGTCCATCTCGCGGTAGAGCTTCAGCAGGTCACCGGAGTCGAACTCGTAGAACGTCGGCGACCGGGCGGCGTTCAGCATGGGGATGAACCGCTCGGGCGAGTCGCTGCCTTCGGGCCCGGCGATCACCCCGCACGCCTCGTCGGGGTGGTCACGGCGGGCGTGGGCGACGATCTCGTCGACGAGTTCACGGCGGATCCGGAGCACACCGACATCTTAGGTGGTGGACACAAGCTGTCCAGATGATGAGATATTGCGCTCACCAGGGCAATCACGAAATGCCGATGCCGCCCGCCCGCTGGCCGAAAGCCTCCGGCCAGACGTCGCGGTAGGCCGACACCCCGCCCGCGGCGGTCGCGGCCAGCAGGCCGTGCACCATCGCCCGCGCGAACACCCGCGCCGCCGCCGAGCACAGGGCGTCCAGTCCGGCTGCGCGCGCCGCCGGGCCGAACGGGCCGCTCGCCTCCGGCAGCTCGCGCGCACCGGTGGCCAGCGCGAAGACCGTGTCGCCGTCGAACATCGTGTGCGCCGGGCGCACGGCCCGTGCCAGCCCGTCCTGCGCCGCGACCGCGATGCGGCGCGCCTCGGCCTTCGACAGGGCCGCGTCGACCGCGACCACGCCGATCGTCGTGTTGAGGTCCGTGGCGCGAGACGGCAGGTCCGCGGGCCGCGAAGGCCAGGTCACGCCGAAGTCGCCGTGGTCGGCCGCGTACGCGCGCCCGGTCGTCAGGTCCACGGCCTCGCCCGCCGCGTTGACCGCCGCGATCGCGCCGACGGTGTACTCGCCGACGACCTCGCTCGCGGACCCGATCCCACCTTTGAGCGAGCCGACGGCCGCCCCCGCGCCCGCCCCGGCCGTGCCCTGCGCGAAAGACTCCGAAGCCGCTTCGCAGGCCGCATAGCCGAAAGACGCGTCGGGCCGGTTGCCCCAGTCACTCCGCGGCAGGTCGAACAACACCGCCGCCGGCACGATCGGCACGACCTCGTGCGGCTGCGTGCCGACCGGAAAGCCCAGGTTGCGCTCGGACAGCCACTTCATCACGCCGTCGGCCGCGGCGAGCCCGTACGCCGAGCCGCCCGACAGGCAAACGGCGTTGACCCGCTGCACCAGGTTCTCCGGCTCCAGCAGGTTCGTCTCGCGCGTGCCGGGCGCGCCGCCGCGCTGGTCGACCGCGCCGACCGCCCCCTCGGGCACCAGGACCACCGTCGTCCCGGTCGCCCAGCCGTCGCCCACCCGCTCGTGGTGCCCGACCAGGACGCCGGGGACGTCGGTGATCATCCCGTCAGCGCCTGGATCAGCGTCTCCTGCACCCAGGTCAGCCAGTGGTAGACGCCCAAGTGCGGCGCCCTCGGGTCGTCCTCGGGCAGCTCGTCGGGCATGTCTTCGGTGACGTCGAGCGCGGTGCCGAGCGCCAGCCGGACGTCGTTGAGCGCGCCGAGCCAAGCGTCGGCCTGCTCTTCGGTCAGGCGGACGTGCCCGCCGTCGCGCGGCAGCGTGTCGAGCACGATCTTGGCCACGCCGACCTTGATGTCCAGCAGCTCCGGCTCGTGCAGCGAGCGCATCGCCGCGGCCGAGTCCAGGTCGTCGCGCGTCGGGTTGTCCGGGTCGAGCTTGTGGAAGTCCGGCAGCAGCCGGGAAAGCACCGGGTCGTCCGGGGACTCGGTGGGCCCGGTCCGGATGCCGGTCAGCTCGGCGAGCTCGTCCTGCGGCGCCTCTTCGGCGCGCGCGGTGAGCATGTCCTCGAGCTGGCTGACCAGTCCGCGCAGCACCGCGGCTTCCTGCTGCTCGAAGCCGGCGTGGATCACCGCGCCCTTGCGCCGCCAACCGTTCACGAGGTCTGCTCCATGGTGGCCCAGAGGCCCGCCGCGTGGAGTTTCGCCACGTCCGTCTCCACCTTCTCCTTGGTGCCGGACGAGACGATCGCCTTGCCCTTGTGGTGCACGTCCAGCATGAGCTTGGTGGCCTGGTCGCGGCCGTACCCGAAGAGCTTCTGGAAGACGTACGTCACGTACGACATGAGGTTGACCGGGTCGTTCCAGACCACGGTCCGCCAGGGTGTGTCCGACTCGGCGACCTCGGCACCGGCCGGCTCGACCTGTGTCTGCTCGGCTGCGACAGGCAAGGACATGCACCCCATGGTGTCACGGCCGTGACGGGGTACGCCGCGCCAGGTCCGGCCATGTGGGTGAATAGGCTGACCCCATGGGTTCACCGGAGCCGGCCACGGCCAGCACTGCGCTGCTCACCGACCACTACGAGCTGACCATGCTGGGCAGCGCGCTCGCCGACGGGACGCACGCGCGGCCCTGCGTGTTCGAGGTGTTCGCCCGGCGCCTGCCGGACGGGCGGCGCTACGGCGTCGTCGCGGGCACCGCCCGGGTGCTCGACGCGATCGCGGACTTCCGCTTCACCGACGCCGAACTGGCGCAGCTGGAGGCCACCGCGGTCGTCGACGACGCGACGCTGTCCTGGCTGGCCGACTACGAGTTCTCGGGCGACGTCGACGGCTACGCCGAGGGCGAGCTGTACTTCCCGGGCTCGCCGATCCTCACCGTCTCCGGCTCGTTCGCCGAGTGCGTGCTGCTGGAGACGCTGGTGCTGTCGATCCTCAACCACGACAGCGCGATCGCGTCCGCCGCGGCCCGGATGTCGGGCGCCGCGCACGGCCGCCCGATCATCGAGATGGGCGGGCGCCGCACGCACGAGTACGCCGCCGTCGCGGCCGCGCGCGCCGCCTACCTGGCCGGGTTCGCGACGACGTCCAACCTCGAGGCCGGCCGCCGCTACGGCATCCCGACCCGCGGTACCGTCGCGCACGCCTTCATGCTGCTGCACGACAGCGAGGAGGCGGCCTTCCGCGCCCAGGTCGAGAAGATGGGCCCGGACACGACGCTGCTGGTCGACACCTACGACATCACCGCCGGCATCGAGACCGCCGTCCGCGTCGCCGGGCCCGAGCTCGGCGCGATCCGGATCGACTCCGGCGACGTCGGCCCGCTCGCCCGCCGCGCCCGCGAGCAGCTGGACTCCCTCGGTGCCAAGGACACCCGGATCGTCGTGTCCGGCGACCTGGACGAGCACGCCATCGCGGCGCTGCGCGCGGAGCCCGTGGACGCGTACGGCGTCGGGACATCGGTGGTCACCGGGTCCGGCGCGCCGACCGCCGGGATGGTCTACAAGCTGGTCGAGGTGGACGGCAAGCCGGTCGCCAAGCGCAGCGCCCACAAGGAGTCGCGCGGCGGGCGGAAGTCCGCGCTGCGGCGCCACCGCGGCACCGGCACGGCGGTCGAAGAGGTCGTCTGGACCACGGCGGGCCAGGCGCCCGAGCCGGACGCCGGTGACCGGCCGCTGCAGATCCCGCTGATCCGTGCTGGCCGCGCGGAGGCGGACCTGCCTACGCTCGACGACGCGAGGCAGCGGCTGCGCCGCGGCCTGGTCAGCCTGCCGTGGGAGGGCCTCAAGCTTTCGCACGGCGAGCCGGCCATCCCGACGCTGTTCTTCTAGGAGGAGCCCGACCATGGGAACCGCGCTGATCGTGGTGGACGTGCAGAACGACTTCTGCGAAGGCGGCTCGCTGGCCGTCGCGGGGGGCGCCGCGGCCGCGGCGACGATCTCCGCGCTGAGCACGTCCGGCGGCTACTCGCACGTGGTGGCCACCCGTGACCACCACATCGACCCGGGCGCCCACTTCAGCGACACCCCGGACTTCAAGGAGAGCTGGCCACCACACTGCGTGGCGGGCACGCCGGGGGCGTCGTTCCACCCGGCTCTCGACGTCGTCCCGATCGTCGAGGTCTTCTCCAAGGGCGAGTACAGCGCGGCCTACTCGGGCTTCGAGGGCGCTTCCCGGGGCGGGCAGTCCCTGGAGTCCTGGCTGCGCGAACACGACGTGACCGACGTCGACGTCGTCGGCATCGCCACGGACTACTGCGTGCGGGCGACGGCGCTGGACGCGGCCCGCGCCGGGTTCGGCGTGCGGGTCCTGCTCGACCACACGGCCGGGATCGCCCAGGCGTCGGTCGACAGCACCTTGCGGGACTTCGCCGAGGCGGGCGTCGCGCACACCGGAACGGCGCACGTCGCGTGAAGGACCTCCAGGCCGCACTGGCCGAACACCGGCTGGTCGCGATCCTGCGCGCGACGGATTCGGCCCGCTTCGCCGACGCCGCGATGGTGCTGCACGCGGCGGGCATCCGGCTGCTCGAAGCCACGCTGACGACGCCGGGCGCGCCCGCGGCGATCACGGCGCTGCGGCTGGCCCTCGGCGACGACGCGCTGATCGGCGCGGGCAGCGTCCGCGAAGCGTCCGATGTGGACATCGCGGTCGACGCGGGCGCGGCGTACCTGATCACACCGACGGTGAACCCGGCGGTGCTGGAGCGCGCGGCGGAGCTGGACACGCCGGTGGTCTGCGGCGCGCTTACGCCCACGGAGATCGACCAGGCCTGGCGCCTCGGCGCCGCGGCGGTGAAGGTGTTCCCGATCGCCGCCGTCGGCGGGGTGGCGTACCTGCGCGCGGTGCGGGCCCCGCTGCCGGACGTCCCGCTGGTCCCGACCGGCGGCGTCCACCTCGCCGACGTCGAGGGCTACCTGCGCTCGGGCGCGATCGCGGTCGCGGCGGCGACCCCGCTGCTGGGCGACGCGCTCTCCTCGGGCGGCAGCCTCCCGGACCTGGCGGCGCGGGCGGGCGAGTTCGTCGCGGCCGCCGCCCGCTTCGCCACCGCCTGAGCCTATTTCTTGCCGAACGGGTCGCAGGCGGCCGTGCCCAGGTAGATGTCGCCGCTCGCCGGGCCGCCCTGCGGGAACAGCTCGATGTGCACGGCGTGCGTCACGAGGCTGCCGTCCGGCGGCTGGGGCGTCACGGTTTCGTTGAGGACCACCGTCGCCAGCGCCGTGCCCGCGGCGCCGCCGGGGATGACGATCCGGTCGTTCGGCGGGATCTGCGCGGGCACCGTGATCCCCTCGACCGTCCCGATCGAGACCTCGCCGCCGCTGCCGGTCGCGCTCGTGGCGCACTTCGCCGAAAAAGTGCGCACGGTGATCACCGGACCGCCGAAGCGCTTGAGCACGGTGGCTTCGAACCGGTGCCCGGAGGCTTCCGCGATCGCCACGGCGTCCGAGCGCCCGCACCCGCTCTCGCCGACGCCGAACTTCGCGATCTGGCCGGTCGCCCCGCCCGCCGTCCGCGCGCTGTAGGGCCCGTCGGCCGTGCATTTCGCCAGTTCACCGGTGACGACGTGCTCGTTGTCGATGGTCACGTCCACCGAGCCGGAAGACGCCCATCCGGTGGACGTCACCGGCGCCGCGGCCCCCAGGAGCGGTGCCGCCAGCGTCGTCACCGCCAGCAACCGGAATGTCCTCTTCCTGGCGTTTCGCATGCCGCGTCCTCCACGGTCGCCGTGACAGTTCGTAGTTACCCACTTCGTCATCGGCAGGCCCGGCGCCGGCCCTGATCGGGTCCACCCGGACGAGTGGCCGGTGAGGAAGGCAACTTCCGGGGTTTTCGACGGGGTAACGAGCGTTAACCTCGATCGTCTGCTCACCCAGGGAGGTTTCGTGTCTTCGCTGTCCATCGCCGGCAAGCGGCCCGTGCTGGCCGACCTCGTCCCCGGCTCGCTCGTCCGGGACATCGCGCTGGTCGCCGGCGGTGCCGTGCTCACCGGCGCCGCCGCGCAGCTGACCATCCCGGTGCCGGGCAGCCCGGTGCCGATGACCGGCCAGACGTTCGCCGCGCTGCTCGTCGGCGCGTCGCTCGGCATGTCGCGCGGTGCCGCGTCGATGCTCGTGTACCTGCTCGTCGGCGCCGTGGGCGTGCCGTGGTTCCAGCACGGCACCGCGGGCCTGTCCGGCGCCAGCGCCGGCTACATCGTCGGGTTCGTCTTCGCCGGCGCGCTGGTCGGCGCGCTCGCCGGCCGCGGCGGCGACCGGACGCCGGTGCGCACCGCGGGCACCATGGTGCTCGGCAACCTCGTGATCTACGCGTTCGGCGTGCCGTGGCTGATGGCGTCGACCGGCTTCGACCTCCCGACCGCGTTCGCCAAGGGCGTCACGCCGTTCCTGGTCGGCGACGCGATCAAGATCGTCGTGGCCGCCGGGCTGCTGCCGCTGACTTGGAAGCTCGTCTCGGGCCGTACGCAGGACTGATGCTCTTCATCGGGCCGGGGGCTCCGGGTGGCGGAGCCCCCGGCCAGGGGCGCAGGTGATCCGGCGCGAGTGGCCCGTTCGCGCCGGATCACCGATCCTGTCGGCGGTGGCGGCTAATGTGTGTCGCTGTGCCCGCCCGAACTGATTTCCCCGGCGTCCTCGAACTCCTCACCCACGCGGTGGAGTCCGTCGGGGGTGCCGAACGCCCAGGGCAGGTCGAGATGGCCCAGGCCGTCGGCCGCGCCATCCGCACCGGCGAGCACCTCGCCGTGCAGGCCGGCACCGGCACCGGCAAGTCGCTGGCCTACCTCGTGCCCGCGATCCGCCACGCCGTGGAGAAAGAGGCCACGGTCGTCGTCTCGACGGCGACGATCGCCCTGCAGCGCCAGCTCGTCGACCGCGACCTCCCGCGCCTCGCGAAGGCGCTGAAGAAGCCTCTCGGCCGTGAACCGACCTTCGCGATCCTCAAGGGCCGTCGCAACTACATGTGCTTGCACCGCCTGGATTCCGGCGCGCCGGACGAGCCGGAGGACGCCCAGCTCTTCGACCCGTTCGCGGTGTCGCGCCTCGGCAAGGAGGTCACGCGGCTGCGGGAGTGGGCCTCGGACACCGAAACCGGCGACCGCGACGAGCTCGTCCCCGGCGTCTCCGACCAGGCGTGGCGCCAGGTGTCGGTGACGGCGAAAGAATGTCTCGGCGCGTCGCGCTGCCCGATCGGCACGGACTGCTTCGCCGAGCGCGCCCGCGCCGAGGCCGGCCGCGCCGACGTCATCATCACCAACCACGCGCTGCTGGCCATCGACGCCCTGCAGGGCTACCAGGTCCTGCCGGACCACGACGTCGTGATCATCGACGAGGCGCACGACCTCGTCGACCGCGTCACCTCGGTCGCCACCGGCGAGCTGACGAGCGCGATGTGCGCGTCCGCGGCCCGCCGCTGCGGCAAGCTGATCGACGCCGACGTCGCCGACGGCCTGCTGGAAGCGGGCGACGGGCTGGCGCTGATCGTCGACGACCTGCCCGCCGGCCGGCTGGACGAGCTGCCGCGGCCGCTGAAAGGCGCGATCCCGGCGGTCCGCGACGCCGCGCACGCGTGCATCACGGCCCTGGGCTCGGACCGCAAGGAGGACGTCGAGGGCGCCACCGCGCGCAAGCTGGCGCGCTCCCTGCTCGACGAGGTGCACGACACCGCGGTCCGGCTGCTGGAGGCGTTCGACGACGACCAGGCGCACCAGCGCGACGTCGTCTGGCTCTCCGGTGACAAGTACGCGTCGAACCCGCGGCCGCCGGCGTTGAAAGTGGCGCCGCTCGGCGTCGCCGGGCTGCTGCGCGAACGCGTCTTCAACCAGCACACGACGATCCTGACGTCGGCGACGCTGACCCTGGGTGGCACGTTCGACACCATGGCGCGCCAGTGGGGGCTCCCGCCCGCCGCGGCCCGCGTCGAGCAGGCGCCGGGCGCAGCGACGGAGAAGGAGGCGCCGTCGGACGAGTCGGGCCCGAAGTGGACCGGCCTCGACGTCGGCTCGCCGTTCGACCACAAGCGCAACGGCATCCTCTACCTGGCCAAGCACCTGCCGCCGCCGGGCCGCGACGGCCTCGCGACGTCCACAATGGACGAACTGGCCGAGCTGATCGAGGCCGCGGGCGGGCGCACGCTGGGCCTGTTCTCCTCGATGCGGGCGGCCAAGCAGGCCGCCGAGGAGATGCGCGAACGGCTCGACTTCCCGATCCTGTGCCAGGGCGAGGACGCGACCTCGCTGCTGGTCCAGAAGTTCTCCGAAGACGTCCGCACGTGCCTGTTCGGCACGCTGTCGCTGTGGCAGGGCGTCGACGTCCCCGGGCCGTCGCTGCAGCTCGTGGTGGTCGACCGGATCCCGTTCCCGCGCCCGGACGACCCGGTGTCCTCGGCCCGCCAGCGCGCGGTGGAAGCCCGCGGCGGCAACGGGTTCCTCACCGTGGCGGCCACGCACGCGGCGCTGCTGCTGGCGCAGGGCACCGGCCGGCTGCACCGGTCGGTCACCGACCGCGGCGTGGTGGCGGTGCTGGATTCACGGCTGGCGAACGCCCGCTACGGCGGTTTCCTGCGGGCGTCCCTGCCGCCGTTCTGGCCGACGATGGACCCGAAGGTGGCGCGCGACGCCCTGCGGCGCCTGGACGCAGCCGCGCCCGCGTGACGCGGTCCACGGCGTCGCCGGGTACGGTGAACCCACCCACGCAGCAAGGGAGCACCGGTTGACCCAGGATTCGTCCAGCGCACAGTCCCGGACCGTCAGTGTCGACGACACCGGCGTGCGGCGGCGGCTCGCGGACGGCAGCGAAGAGGCCGTCACGTGGTCCGAACTGTCGTCGGTGATGGTCAGAGTCATCCCCGACGGCCCCTGGAACGAAGACGTCTTCTTCATGCTGGTGGGCACGGACGGCAAGGGCACGGCGGTCCCGAGCGGCGACCCGGCGGCCGACGCGCTGATCGAGCGCCTGCAGTCCCTGCCGGGCTTCGACAACGAGAAGTTCATCGAAGCCATGACGACGGACGCCGACCAGGCCTACGTCGTCTGGGAATCGACGACGAACTGAGGTGCGCTGTCCGGTCTGCGGCGCGGAAGACGCGCTGAGCCCACTGGGCGAACTCGACCCGACGGAAGGTTACATGCGCGTCCGCTTCAAGCGGCCGGGCTTCCTCGAGCCGCGTCCGACCTTCTTCGTGCGCGAGAGCCGCGTCTGCCGGTCCTGCGGCGCCGTAGTGCCGTTTCTCGGCCAAGACCAGCGGGAGAAGCTCGCCGAGGAGTGGGACACCCTGATCCCGGTTGCTCCCGACGCTAGGCCGGGAACTCCTCCGTCACCGGAATCCCCTTCTTGAGCGTCCGGCTCACCGTGCACAGCCGCTCGATCGCCCGATCCACGGCACCCGCCAGCGCTTCCCGCTGATCCGCCGCCAAAGTCGACACGTCGACGTCGAAAGCGACGTGCACGGCATCCAGCTCCGAAGCACCCTCACGCCGATCCGCCGTCACGGTGACGCGGAACTTCGCGTCTTCGCCCACCCGCCGGGTGATCAGCTCTTCGGCTGTCACCGCGCTGCAGCCCGCGGCCGCGATCTGCAGCAGCTCGGCGGGCGAGAACGCCCCTTCGGCGCCGGTGCGGCCCAGCCGCACCTCCGCGCCCCGCTCGTTGCGCCCGACGAACGCATGCCGGCCTTCGCGCTGAACTTCGAGTCCCATGCCCGCTCCAACCGGGTCAGGAAGCCGGTTGTTCCGGCTCCCACTGGGCAAGAACCGTGAGGGTGCCGGGGTCGACTTCGGTGAACCCGGCGTCCCGCACGGCGACGACGCCGTCGCGCCGCCACGCGCCCTCCGGGTCGTCGCCCGGGTGCAGTTCCTTCCACCGCGCCTCGCTCGCCGTGCGCACGGCGGTCCGGTAGCCCCGCTCCGCCCACGCCGCGCGCTGCCCGTCGTCCAGCAGCGCGGCGAGGATCATCGTGGCGTGCCCGACCTGCGCGGCCGCCTTGCCGACGGTCATCGGCACGTGCGGGTTCAGCAGGAGCAGCGGAACGCCTTCCGGCGGCGGCCCGGGCTCGTCCGGCGGCAGCTCGCTGCCCGAGATCTGCAGCCGCGAGACCTCCTTGGGCGCCTCGGTGACCAAGCCCGGCACGAGGGCGCGCGCCTCGGCGCCGTCGATCTCCACGGTGATGCCCGGCAGGTCCTGGACGGCCGCCCAGTGCGCGCCCCGCGCCCGCCGCGCGACCTTGCGGATCCGGTTGTCGAGCCACGCGTGCATCGGCTCGGCCCACTCGCCGCCGGGCTCGGCGCGCTCGTCGAGGCAGACGGCCAGCGCGGCAGCCGCCGCGGCCTCCAGCAGGGGCGTGCGGCCGGGCGGTTCGGCCCGTTCGATGCGCAGGATCACCGGCATCGCCCGGACTTCCCCGGGAAGCTCGTCGGAGGTGTCCGACGTGTCTTCGGCCGGGAGCCCCAGCCAGTGGGCGTAGCGGGCGCCCAGGGGGTCGAGAACGCTGCTCACGGACGCATCAGCTCGAGCCCGTCGGCGGCGTCGGCGGCCTCGACCTCGCCGCGGGTCAGGCCGAGCACGAACAGCACGGCGTCGAGGTACGGGTGCGAAAGCGCGGTGTCGGCCACCTCGCGCAGCGCGGGCTTGGCGTTGAACGCGACGCCCATGCCCGCCGCCGAGAGCATGTCGATGTCGTTGGCGCCGTCGCCGACCGCGACGCACTGCTCCAGCGGGATGTCGTACTCGCCGGCGAAGCGGCGAAGCACCTTCGCCTTGCCCGCACGGTCGACGACCTCGCCGACGACCCGGCCGGTGAGCTTGCCGTCGACGATCTCCAGCTCGTTCGCCGCCGCGAAGTCGAGGCCGAGCTCCTCCACCAGGCCGCCGATGACCTGCGTGAACCCGCCGGACACCACGCCGGTCTTGAAGCCCATCCGCTTGAGCGTGCGGATCGTCGTGCGGGCGCCCGGGGTCAGCTCGATCGTCGCGGCGACCTCGTCGATGGCCGTCGCGGGCAGGCCCTCCAGCAGCGCGACCCGCCGCTCCAGCGACTCGCTGAAGTTCAGCTCGCCGCGCATCGCCGCCTCGGTGATCTCGCGGATCTCCGGCTCGACGCCGGCGTGCGCGCCCAGCATCTCGATGACCTCGCCCTGGATGAGCGTCGAGTCGACGTCGAAGACGACCAGCCGCTTCGCCCGGCGCGTGATCCCGGCCCGTTCGACGGCGATGTCGACGCCGACCTCGACGGCCGCGTCGGCCAGTTCCGACCGCAGCGCGGCGTCGGCCTCGGGGGTGTCCCGGTCGACCGAGACGTACAGCTCCAGCCCGGTCACGGGGTAGTCGGCGACGCTGCGGATCGCGTCGATGTTGGCGCCGAGCGACGCCAGCCGGCGCGCGACCTCCGAGAAGCCCCGCGCGGTGACCGGGCGGCCGAGCACCACCAGCACGTGCGTCGAGTCGCGGCGGCCCAGCGCGAACGGGTCCTCGCCGATGGCCGAGCCGATCTTGACCTCGACCTCCATGCCGACGGACGCCATCGCCTGCTCGACGTACTCCTGCAGGCCCTCCGGGTCGCGGTACACCCCGGCGAGCACGCCCAGCACGAGCTGCCCGCGGATGACGACCTGCTCGACGTCGAGCACGTCGACGTCGTGGCGGGTCAGCACGGCGAACAGCACGGA
Source organism: Amycolatopsis stemonae (assembly GCF_054781455.1). NCBI lineage: Bacteria > Bacillati > Actinomycetota > Actinomycetes > Pseudonocardiales > Pseudonocardiaceae > Amycolatopsis > Amycolatopsis stemonae. The sequence continues at coordinate 60,243 of NZ_BAAGUJ010000001.1, forward strand.
CGAGACACCCGGCTTGTCGGGGCCGGTCGTCGTGATCAGGACGGGGGTCTGGGTCACTGGTCATCCCTCGTTCGGCAACGCTGCACGATCAGTCTGCCGGTCCGGCCTCGGACATAAATAGAGCGCGTGCCCGGCTTCACAAAAGCCGGGCACGCGCTCACTCGATCAGGTGCTACTTGTCGTCGCCCTGCTCGCTCGCGTTGTCCTTGGAGTGGTCTCCCGGGATCACCGCTTCGGTGAGCAGCTGCGACGGGGTCGCGTGGCTGTTGACCTTCTGCTTCCCGAAGAAGCCGATCTCGCCTTCGTTGTGGATGCGCTCGATCATGTGCGGGTAGTGCAGCTCGAACGCGGGCCGCTCGGAGCGGATCCGGGGCAGCTCGGTGAAGTTGTGCCGCGGCGGCGGCGAGGACGTCGCCCACTCGAGCGAGTTGCCGTAGCCCCACGGGTCGTCCACCGTGACGATCTCGCCGTACCGGTAGCTCTTGAAGACGTTCCAGATGAACGGCAGCGTCGAGGCGCCGAGGATGTACGCGCCGATCGTGGAGATCGTGTTCAGCGTCGTGAAGCCGTCACTGGACAGGTAGTCCGCGTACCGGCGCGGCATGCCCTCGGCACCCAGCCAGTGCTGGACGAGGAACGTGCCGTGGAAGCCGATGAACGTGGTCCAGAAGTGCCACTTGCCGAGCTTCTCGTCCATCATCCGGCCCGTGATCTTCGGGAACCAGAAGTAGATGCCGGCGAAGGTGGCGAACACGATCGTGCCGTAGAGCACGTAGTGGAAGTGCGCGACGACGAAGTAGCTGTCCGACACGTGGAAGTCGATCGCCGGCGCGGCCAGCATGATGCCGGTCAGGCCGCCGAAGAGGAACGTGACGATGAAGCCCATCGAGAAGATCATCGGCGTCTCGAAGGACAGCTGGCCCTTCCACATCGTGCCGATCCAGTTGAAGAACTTGATGCCGGTCGGGACGGCGATCAGGAACGTCATGAAGGAGAAGAACGGCAGCAGCACGGCGCCGGTGGCGTACATGTGGTGCGCCCACACCGCGACCGACAGGGCCGCGATCGCCAGCGTCGCCCAGACCAGGCTCTTGTAGCCGAACAGCGGCTTGCGGCTGAAAACCGGGAAGATCTCCGAGACGATGCCGAAGAACGGTAGCGCGACGATGTACACCTCTGGGTGACCGAAGAACCAGAACAGGTGCTGCCAGAGGATCACCCCGCCGTTTTCGGGGTCGAACACGTGCGCCCCGAGGTGCCGGTCCGCCAGCAGGCCCATCAGGGCCGCGGTCAGGATCGGGAAGGCGAGCAGGATCAGGATCGACGTCACCAGGATGTTCCAGGTGAAGATCGGCATCCGGTACATCGTCATGCCCGGCGCGCGCAGGCAGACCACGGTGGTGACCATGTTGACCGCGCCGAGGATGGTGCCGAGACCGGAGACCACCAGGCCGGAGATCCACAGGTCCGCGCCGACGCCCGGCGAGTGGATCGCGTCCGACAGCGGGGTGTAGGCGAACCAGCCGAAGTCGGCGGCGCCACCCGGGGTCAGGAAGCCGGACAGCACGATCAGGCCGCCGAAGAGGTACAGCCAGTACGAGAACGCGTTCAACCGCGGAAACGCGACGTCCGGCGAGCCGATCTGCAGCGGGAGCACGAAGTTCGCGAAGCCGAAGAGGATCGGGGTCGCGTACAGCAGCAGCATCACCGTGCCGTGCATGGTGAACAGCTGGTTGTACTGCTCCTGCGACAGGAACTGCTGCCCGGGCCGCGCCAGCTCGGTGCGGATGAGCATGGCCATCGCGCCGCCCGCCATGAAAAAGGCGAACGACGTGACCAGGTACATGATCCCGATCTGCTTGTGGTCCGTCGTGCGGAACAACCGCAGCAGGTACGAACCCTTGACCGACTCGCGCGCGGGATACGGGCGCGTCGCGATCGGCTTGGGGGCTACGGCCGTCACTCCTGCCTCCAACACTGAAACCTTGTGGTGGTCATCGTCCGGCCGCCGGGGTCGGGAACACCCGGTCCGACGGCTCACTGGGGATCGTAGCCCTCGCTACCGACAGTCGCGCGCACCGGCTGGCAAGATCGGGCCGTGACCGACGAATACACGCGGACCGCGGTGCGTGCGGCACGGACCGTGGCCGCCCGGCTGGGCCTGCCCGGTCACGAGCCCGAGGTGCTCCACGAGCGCTCGAACGTGCTGGTGAGGCTGGGTCCGCTGGTCGCGCGGGTGCCCGCGACGATCCGGCTCGCCCGGCCCGGCGCGGCCTGGCAGGAACGCGATCTGGCCGTGTCGGGGTTCCTTACGGAACGTGGTGTGCGCGTCGTCTCACCCACCACGGATCCCCCGGCCGGACCGCATTTCGCCGAAGGTCTGCCGGTCACTCTCTGGCACCACACCCCGCACGATCCGGACCACCGGTACGCACCGGACGCCGTCGCGCGCTCACTCGCCGAAGTGCACGCGGCGTTGCGGGAGTACCCGGGCGAACTGCCCCGCCGCGGCCCGCTCGACGACCTCGAGCGCATCTTCGACCGCCACCCCCTCGACCCCCGCCTGCGCGCCGAGGCGGCCCGGCTCGGCGCGCGGCTGCCCGGGGTCGCCGTGCAGCCGCTGCACGGCGACGCGCACCCCGGCAACCTGATCGCCACCCCCGCCGGGCCGTGCTGGCTGGACTTCGAGGACACCTGGTGCGGCCCGCTGGCCTGGGACCTCGCGATCCTCGCCCGGCAAGGGGGCCCCGAGCACCTCGCCGCGTACCCGGGCGAAGTGGACGAAGAGTCCCTTCGCGTATGTACGCGGCTACGGGAGCTGTACTCGGTCGTGTGGCAGCACGTCATCGCCATCCGGTTCCCGCACCGGCTCCCCGGCGCCCGGTCGGCGCTCGCCGCCTACTTCTCGTGAGTCGCGGGGTACCAGGAGAGAATCGCTTCGACGACGCCCGCCGGGTCTTCCAGCGGGGTCAGGTGGCCGACGCCGGGGAGCACCACGAGCGTCGCGCCGTCCAGTGCCTCGACCATCTCGCTCGCCGCCGCCACCGGGGTGATCGGGTCTTCTTCGCCGACGATGACCAGGGCCGGGACCTTCGCGTCGCGCAGGAGGTCGAGGGAGTCCGGCCGGGTCCGCAGCGCCAGCGCCGTCCACGAAATCCCGGCGGGCGGCTGCGACTCGATGATTTCCCGGACCGTCTCGACGACGTCAGGACGGTCCGAACGGGTCCCTTCGGCCAGCAGGTTCGGCAGGTTCGCCTCGGCGAGCCAGCCGGTGATGCCCTCTTCGTCGACGCGCTTCGCGACGTCCAGCCGGCTCTGCGCGGCCTCGGGGGTGTCGGGCGTGGCCTTGGTGTCGACGAGCACCAGCCCGCCGACCCGCTCCGGCGCCAGCCGCAGCACGGCCATCGCGAGGTAGCCGCCCATCGAGCAGCCGCCGAGCACGACGCGGTCCAGGTCCAGGCGGTCGAGCAGGGCGACGACGTCGCGCGCGGCGTCCTCGAGGCTCGGCTCGCGGTCGGACTCCGGCAGCGGCGAGCGGCCGAGCCCGCGCTGGTCCGGCGTGATCACCCGAAGGTGTGAAGACAGGGGTTCGCGCACCGCGTTCCACATGCGGGCGTCCAGGGGAAAGGCGTGGAGGAGGACCAGCGGCAGTTCGGTCATGCGGGCCATTTTGTCGGACCCCCGCGCTAGCTTCGCCGACGTGTTCACCGACATCGAAACCGACCGGCTCCTGCTGCGTCCGCCCCGCGAGGCGGACCGGCAGGCGATGGTCGACATCCACACCGACCCGCGCACCAACCGCTTCCACCCCGACCCGCCCGACGTCCGGCGCGCGTCGGAGATGTTCTCGGAGTGGCTGGCGCACTGGGCCGAGCACGGCTTCGGCTACCCCGCGGTGCTCGAACGCGGCGGCACCGAGGTGATCGGCATGTGCGGCGTGCGGATGCGGGAGTTCCACGGCGAGAAGGTGCTCAACCTCGGCTACCGGTTCCGGCCGTCGGCGTGGGGCAAGGGGTACGCGGTCGAAGCGGGGCTGGCGATCCTGGCGTGGTGCGCCCGGGACCTGCCGGCGCTGCCGGTGCTGGCGAGCATCAGCGTCGCGAACAAGCCGTCGCTGCGGGTGGCCGAGCGGCTCGGCTTCACCGAGTACACGGAGGAGGTCTACGACGGCGCGTTCTCGCGGCACTACCGGCGCTGAGCCGGGCGATCTTTGACAACTCCAGAGTGAATCCTCACCAGCGGCGGCTGGGCCGGCGGCGGGCCCTGGCCTCCCAGCAGGCGCGGTGCCAGTGCCGCCGGTCGGCGACGGACCCGGTCTCGTCGGCGGGCCAGACGACGACGTGCGGCGTGCCCGGCCGGATCTCGTGGTCGCAGCCGGGGCAGCGGTAGACCTTGCCGGCCTGCGAGCCCGGCACGGTCCGCACGAGCCAGTCCCCGTCGCTCCCGGACTCGGCCCGCGCCCAGCCGGTCGCGGCGCCGAGGTCGCGTTCGGGCGGCCCGCCATCCCCACGGCGGCCGGGACGATTACGTCGAGGCACGCCCAAACCGTAACCGCCCCGCACCACCGCGTCGCACCCCGCGTGTCGCCCCCCAATCACGCGTGATGCCTCCCCAATCACACGTGATGCCTTCCTGGACACGAGTGATGCCCGTCCCAGCACGCGTGATGCCCATCGAGACTCAGGCCGCGCGGCCCGCCACCCGGTCGCCCGCCCGCAGCCGGCGCAGGATCCCGTCATGGCCGAGCCCTTCCCAGCCGAGGCGGGCCAGCGTCCGGCCGGTCCGGCGGAAGTCCTCGCCCCCGAGCACGGACATGATCGTGATCGCGGCGTCGACCATCGGCGTGGCGACCCCGGCACCCCGCGCGAGGGCCTGCAGCGGTACGAGCGTCGAGCGGATGTCCTCGGTCAGGAACCGGTGGTCGAGGCTGGTCGGCGCGGCGATGTTTCGGTACGGCTCCACGGTCCGCAACGCGTCGAGCAGCGTCGTGGCCGGGCAGCCGTAGTAGCGGTCGAGGACCTCGGTCATGGGCAGCAACCGGGCGTCGTACGCCCGCGCGACGGCGGCGAACTCGGCTTCGGTGCGCTCCAGCAACGCGACCGTGCGGTGGGAGACGCCTTCGACGTAGAAGAGCAACTCCTCGGCGCGGTCGATGGTGCCGAGGTTGGCCAGCGCGATCGGCACGTGCGCGACCGCGCCGAAGTCGTGCAGGCCGCGCTCGACCGGGTTGCCCGCGACCTCCAGCATCGGGAACCACTCGCGCAGCAGCCCGGCGTGCCGTCCGACGGCGGCCGGGTCGCTGCCGGAGATCAGGTTCCAGCCCTTGGTGCCGAGCACGGTCACGCCACCGGTCCCGGACGGCCGCGCGGCGAACAGCGCGTCGGTCTCGACGACGTCGACCGCCGGGGCCCCGGCGGCGGCGAGCGCGTGCGCGAATTCGACGCTCCCGCACAGCTTTCCGGAGAACAGCACCACCACCTGGCCCGGGCGCAGGTGCGGCGCGAGCCGGACGGCGACCTCCGGGTAAGCGGTGGTCACGGTGGCCACCAGCACCACGGCCCGCCCGGCCAGCGACGCCGGATCCGCGGTCACCTCCCGCAGCGGGAAGCGTCCGTCGAGCACCCCGTGCGCGACGATCTCCCGGCGACGCGCGATCTCCGCCACGGCCCCGAGATCCCGCGTGCAGAGGTGCACGGGCAACCCCCGCGAGGCGAGGTACGCCGAGACGGCCCGGCCCTCACCCCCGGCCCCGACGACGCCGATCCCGTCCAGCCCACTCATTCCGCCCACTCCCGTCACTCGGGTACGCAGTGGACAGGTCGGTGCTCCGGCCGGGAAAGTTCCCGCGGTCACCCCTGGGCGAGCGCCAGCGGCACGAGCTGTTCGGCGGTCGTGAGCGAGCCGTGCTGCCCGACCAGGGACGTCTCGACGGCCTCGGCGAGCCCGCGCACCATCCCGAACCGCCCCCGGGCCGCGGCGACGACGTCGCCGATGCGCGGCCGCACCCGGTCGCTGACGGTGGGCCCGAACCACCCCTCGGCGACGGCCTCCTCGCGCGAGCGCACCCACGCGCGCTCGCCGAGCACCGAACGCCAGGCCGCCAGGACGTCCGCGGCCGCGCCCGGCTCGGTGTACACGTGCCGGGCCCGCACCTCACCGCCGAACGTGCGGACCCCCGAGAGCAGCTCGGGGACGTCTTCGAGGTCCAGCTTGTCCTCGACGGTGACCATCCCGTGGTCGGCCACCACCGCGAGCAGCGCGCCGGCTGGCAGACCGTCCACAAGGGACTCGACGAGCCGGTCGACCTGCCGCAGCTGCATCCGCCACGCGGCCGAACCGGGGCCGTAGACGTGCCCGAGCAGGTCGAGTTCGCTGTGGTAGGCGTAGCAGAACGCCCGGCCTTCGAGCACCGACAACGTCCGCGCGGCGAGGTCGCCGAGCGCGTGCACCCCGGCGTAGCGCGCGCCGCCCTGGGTGGCCAGGGTCAGGGCCGTGTCGCGGAACTTGGCGGAAGACACCACCGCGGCGTCGATGCCCGCCGCGGCGGCGCGCTCGAACGTCGTCTGCAGCGGCTGGACCTCGCGGGGCGGGAGGGCGCCTCGCAGGTCGCTGCCGTCTTCATGGCTGCACCAGCGCAACGCGTTGAGCACGCCCGTGCCGGGCATTTCGAACGTGTAGCCGACCATGCCGTGCTCCCCGGACGCGAGCCCGGTCCCGATCGCCGCCACGCCGGCGGCCGTCGTGGCCGGGAAACCCACGCGCAGCGACTCGCGGGCCAGCTCGGTCAGCACCGGCGCGTCCGCGGCGTGCTCGGCGAGGAGCTCCCAGCCGAGCCCGTCGACGAGCAGCACGCCGGCACTGCGCGCTTCCGGCAGCGTCAGCGTGTTCGCGCACCCCGGCACGCCCAGCGCGGCGAGGAGGGAGGGGACGACCTGGCCGAGGTGCGGGACATCGGCGAGTGAAGGCGGCAGCACGCGCCCAGCTTCCCATCCACCCGGCCGTCCGGCGATAATCGCGGCATGCCGACCTACGCCTACCGCTGCCGCGAGTGCACCGAGACGTTCGAACTCCTGCGCCCGATGAGCGAATCCAGTGCGCCGGCGGCCTGCCCGGAGGGCCACCGCGACACCGTCAAGCTGCTCACCACGGTCGCCTTGACCGGGGCCGCGAGCGGACCCGCGGTCCCGGCCGGTGGCGGCGGTGGCTGCTGTGGCGGCGGCTGTTGCGGCTAAAGGGCCTTCAGCGCCTGCTCGAGGTCGGCCCAAAGGTCCTCGACGTCCTCGAGCCCGGCGGAGAGCCGGATCAGCTGGTCGGACACGCCCGCGTCGTGGCGGTCGCCGGCGTCGACGATCCGGTGGCTGATCGACCCCGGGTGCTGGATCAGCGTGTCGACGCTGCCGAGGCTGACGGCCGGCGTGATCAGCCGGACCGCGCCGATCAGGGCGTGCGGGTCGCCGTCGACCTCGAAGGCCACCAGCGGCCCGCCGAGGCGCGGGTAGTGGACGGCCGTCACCGACGGGTGGTCCGCGAGCCGTGAAGCCAGCGTCGAGGCGGTCGCCGACGCGGCGTTGACACGCAGCGGCAGCGTGGAAAGCCCGCGCAGCAACAGGTATCCGGCGAGCGGGTGCAGGACGCCGCCGGTGGCGAAGCGGATCTGGCGCAGCCGGGCGGCTTCCTCGGCGTCACAGGCGACGATCCCGCCCATGACGTCGCCGTGGCCGCCGAGGAACTTCGTCGCGCTGTGCAGCACGATCCGCGCGCCGTGGCGGCCCGGGCGCTGGAGCACCGGCGTCGCGAACGTGTTGTCCACGGCCAGGGGCACGTCACCGCACGCCCGGGCCAGCTCGGCGACGTCGACCTCGGCGAGGGTCGGGTTGGCCGGCGTCTCGACGAACACCAGCCCGGTGTCGGGCCGCAGGGCGGCGGCGGCGGCGTCCGGCGCGGCCCAGGTGACCTCGGTGCCGAGCAGCCCCGACTCGAGCAGGTGGTCGCTGCACCCGTAGAGCGGGCGGACCGCGACGACGTGCCGTTTCCCTTGCGCCACCGCGGAAAGCAGGCACGCCGAGACGGCGGCCATGCCACTGGCGAACGCGACGCCGTGCTCGAACCCTTCGAGCTCGGCGAGCGCCCGTTCGAACCGCTCGACGGTCGGGTTGCCCACCCGGCCGTAGATCGGCGGGCCGTCGAGCTCGCCGCCGGCGGCGAAGTCGTCGATCCGGGCGGCTTCGGCGGCGCTGTCGCGAGAGGGGTAGGTCGTCGACAGGTCGAGCGGCGCGGCGTGCACGCCGAGGTCCGTGAGGTCGTCACGGCCGGCGTGGACGGCGCGGGTGCGCAGCGAGGAAGTCATACCCGGCATCGTCGAGCTTTCGCCGGATCGGGGGCAACAGTCTCGGATATCATTCGGCGATGCCCGATTCCGTCGAACTGAGTCCGGTCGATCTCGAGATTCTGCGCCTGCTGCAGAACGATGCCCGGATCACGAACAAGGACCTGGCCGCCGCGGTCGGCCTGGCGCCTTCGACGTGCCTGGACCGCGTCGCCCGGCTGCGGGACACGGGCGTGATCACCGGGCAGCACGCGTCCGTCGACGCGGCGAAGCTGGGGCGGCCACTGGAGGCGTTCCTGTTCGTCCAGGTCCGCCCGCACCGGCGGCCACTGGTCGACCCGTTCGTCGAGCACCTGCTGTCCCTGCCGGAAGTGCGCGCGGTCTACCACCTGACCGGGCCGGACGACTTCCTCGCGCACGTCGCGACCAGCTCGGCCGGCGAGCTGCAGCGGCTGGTCCTCGACGAGCTCACCGCGCGGGACGAAGTCGCCCGCGTGCACACGAACCTCGTCTTCCAGCACTGGAGCGGCGGTCCACTGCTCCCGCCGGCCTGATCTCCCGGCCTGATCTCCCGGCCTGATCTCCCAGCCTGATGTCACAGCGTCGCGAGCCAGCGGTGGGTCTCGCGCACGGAGGTCAACCGGACGACGGCAGGCCCCGGCGGTTCGGCGGCCCAGGCCCGGATCGTCGCCCGCTTCCGTGCGAACGACGTGAAGTGCCAGCGGATGATCGAGTCCGCGGAGAACATCTGGCGGAACGACTCCACGTTGCCGTTGCAGATGCGCTCACGCGTCAGCGAGCGCACGGCCGTCCGGCGGACCAGGCGGCCCAGCGAAAGCCAGCGCGGGTAGTCGAGGCCCACGATCAGCTGCGCGCGGGGCAGGACGACGTCCCGCCACCGGGTGTACGCGGCGTCGAGGACCCAGCGATCCCCCGCGCAGACCTCGGCGATGCGGCGGCGCTGCTCCTCGTCGGGCACCTGGACCCAGCCCGGCAGCCAGGTGAGGTCGTCGGCCGAGACGTACGGCAGGCCGGTGTGCCGGGCGATGCGGGCGGCGAGCGTCGACTTGCCCGAGCCCGTCACGCCGTAGACGACGATGCGGTCAGGCGTCGAGGTCACGGGCGGGCTCCCGCGGTCCGCGGTAGGGCAGGGTCTGGCTGTAGACGACGTTGGTGGTCGTGCTGCCGAACTGGGCCAGCTCGTCCATGGTGCGCTCGAGGTGCGCCATCGACGCGGCGGCGACCTTGAGCGTGTAGCAGTCGTCGCCGGTGGTGCGCAGGCATTCCAGGACCTCGAGGCGCTCGCCCAGCAGCTTGTGCAGCGCCTCGTGCCGGCTGCCGGGGTACTTGAGCCGGACGACGGCGAGCACCGGGTAGCCGACCTTGCCGAGGTCGACGTCCGCGCGGTAGCCGGTGATCACGCCCGTGGCCTCGAGCCGCCGGAGCCGTTCGGTGGCCGCGGACGCGCTGAGGTTCACGCGGCGGCCCAGCTCGGTGAGCGGCAGCCGGGCGTCCTGCTGGAGCTCGACGAGGATGGCCCAGTCCGTCGGGTCGAGGCTCTCGGTCATTCGGCGAATATACCGCGAGATCCACGGCTCCAGCGCCCGAACGCCGTGATCATTCCCTTCCGATCACGGCTTTGACCTCGATAGCCTTTCCCGGTGAAGATCGGCGTGAACGTCCCCAACTTCGGCCCCGGCACGGACCCCGGCGTCCTGCGCGACTGGGCGCGGACCGTGGAGGGCCTCGGCTTCGACCTGCTGATGGTGTCCGACCACGTGGCGGTCACGCCCGACGTCGCCGGCCAGTACCCGGCGCCGTTCTACGAGCCGTTCACGACGCTGTCCTGGCTGGCCGGCGTCACGAGCCGGGTGCGGCTGGGCACCACGGTGCTGGTGGTGCCGTACCGGCACCCGCTGCTGGTCGCGCGGATGGCGGCGAACCTCGACGCGCTCAGCGGCGGCCGGCTGGTGCTCGGCGCCGGCATCGGCTGGGCGAAGCAGGAGTTCGCCGCCCTCGGCGTGCCGTTCGAGCAGCGCGGGAAGCTCACCGGCGAATACCTCCGCGCGATCCGCGCGGCCTGGGCCGACCACGACGACTACCGCGCCGGCCCGATCCCGCTCTGGCTCGGCGGGCACAGCGACGCCGGGCTGCGCCGCGCGGTGGAGCTCGGCGACGCCTGGCACCCGCTGCGGATGACCATGCGCGGGTTCCGGGACGGCTTGGCGCGGCTGAAAACCCTGGCCGGCGACCGGCCCGTGCCGGCCTTCGCGCCGCGGATCCTCTTGCGGGTCACCGAAACCCCGGTGACCGGGCCGGACCGGCGGGCCGGGGAAGGCACCCTCGGCCAGGTCCTCGACGACCTGGCGCGGTTGCGGGACCTGGGCGCGGACACCGTCGTGCTCGACCCGTTCGATTCGGACCCCGCCGAAACCCTCCACCCGGAGGTCGCGTGGCGGGATCTCGCGGCGGTGGCCGCGGCCTGGAAGGAGAACCGGTGAAGGACACCGAAGAAGCCCTGTTGCGGCGCGCGATCGAGCTCGCCAGGGAGGCACGCGAGGACCACGGCAACCCACCGTTCGGCTCCCTGCTGGCCGACGCCGACGGCACCGTCCTGGTGGAGGACCGCAACACCTCGCTGACCGACAACGACATCACCGCGCACCCGGAGCTGAAGCTCGCCCGCTGGGCGGCACGGAACCTGGACCCGGGAACCGCGGCGAAGACGACGATGTTCACCAGCACGCAGCCGTGCGGGATGTGCACCGGCGCGATCGAGCGGTCCGGGCTCGGCCGCGTCGTCTTCGCGCTGTCGACGGAGCAGTTCCTCACGCTGCGCCCGCCGGTCACCTGGGGCTACGAAACGGAAGGCCCGGCGCTGTTCGACGAGGCCCGCGTGCCGGTCGAGGGCTACTACACGTGACGAGCTACGAGGTGCGCCCGGTGGCGCGCGTCGAGTCGCCCCTGACGGACCGCGCGGCGGCCCCGAAGCAGGGTGACGAGGGCGCGCCGCCGGCCCGCGTGGTGTTCGCGCCGGAGTTCCACCGGGCGGCGGCCGACGTCCGCCCGGGCGACCGCCTGGTGCTGCTGACGTGGCTGCACGAGGCCGACCGCGACGTCCGTGCGGTGCACCCGCGCGGCGACCCGGAGCGGCCGAGCACCGGGGTGTTCTCGACGCGCTCCCCCGACCGCCCGAACCCGATCGGCCTCCACACGGTGACGGTGACCGAAGCCGCGAACGGCACGCTGACGGTGACCGGGCTGGAGGCGATCGACGGCACCCCGGTCCTGGACGTCAAGCCGGTCCTCGGCGAGGTGACCGAGCGCTGATCAGTAGTCCTTGAAGCCCTTCCCGGTCTTCCGCCCGAGCCGCCCGGCCGTCACCAGGTGCTCGAGCAGCGGCGCGGGCGCGAAGCCCTCTTCCCGGAACTCGTTGTACAACGTCCGCTGGATCGCCAGGGAAACGTCCAGCCCGACGACGTCCAGCAGCGCGAACGGGCCCATCGGCAGGCCACAGCCCACCTTCATGGCCGTGTCGATGTCGTCCGCTTCCGCGTAGTGGGCTTCCAGCATCTTCACCGCGTCGTTGAGGTACGGGAACAGCAGGGCGTTGACGATGAAGCCCGCGCGGTCGCCACAGTGGACCGCGTGCTTGCCGACTGCGGCGCAGACCGCGCTCGCGGTGGCCACCACGTCCGGGGCGGTCGCGATCGTCGAGACGACCTCGACCAGCTTCATCACCGGGGCCGGGTTGAAGAAGTGGAGGCCGATCACGTCGGACGGGCGGGACGTCGCCGCCGCGCATTCGATCACTGGCAGGGACGACGTCGTCGTCGCCAGGACCGCGCCCGGGCGGACGACCTCGTCCAGGGCCGCGAACACGGCCTGCTTCACCGACAGCTCCTCGGCCACCGCCTCGACGACCAGGTCGACGTCGGCCAGCGCCTCGAAGTCGGTCACCGGGGTGATGCGGGCCAGCGCGGCCGAAGCGTCCTCTTCGGACAGTTTGCCCTTGACCACGGCCTTGTCGAGCGACTTCTTGACGCGCGCCACCGACGCCTGGGCCTTTTCCATGCTCCGAGCCCGCACCACGACGTCGAGGCCGCGCTTCGCGAAGACCTCCGCGATGCCCGTGGCCATCGTCCCGGTGCCGATCACGCCGACGCGGGCGACCGGGCGCGGCTCCACGATGTCCACAGTGGACTCGACGGCGTCGACCACGCGGGGTGAGTCCGGCGCGTCGTAGGTGTAGAAGCCGCGGCCGGTCTTGCGGCCCAGCAGGCCCGCCGTGATCATCTGCTTGAGCAGCGGCGCCGGCGCGTGCAGCCGGTTGCGGGACTGGTGGTACATCGTGTCGAGGATTTCGTACGCGGTGTCGAGCCCGATCAGGTCGAGCAACGCGAGCGGGCCCATCGGGTAGCCGCAGCCGTAGCGCATCGCGGCGTCGAGGTCCTCGCGCGTGGCGTAGCGCTGCTCGTACATCCGGACCGCGTGGTTGAGGTAGCCGAACAGCAGGGCGTTCGCGATGAACCCGGCGCGGTCGCCGATCACCACCGGCACCTTGCCCAGCCGCTCGGCGAACGCGACGACCTCGGTGACCACCTCCGGCTCGGTCACCACCGTCTTCACGATCTCGACGAGCTTCTGCACCGGCGCCGGGTTGAAGAAGTGCATGCCGACGACCTTGCCCGGCCGCGTCGTGTGCACGCCGATCTCGGTGATCGACAGCGACGACGTGTTGGACGCGAACACGACCTCGGGCCGGGTGATCTTGTCCAGCTCGGCGAAGACGTCCGCCTTCAGCCCCAGGCTCTCCGGGATCGCCTCGACCACGAAGTCCACTTCGGACAGATCGGAGAGCGAGGTGCCGTACCGGATCCGGCCCAGCAGCGCTTCCCGGCCGGCGGCGTCGAGCTTGCCGCCGGAGAGCGCCCGCTCGGTGGAGTGCTCCAGGTGCCCGCGGCCCCGGGCGACGCCCGCTTCGTCGAGCTCGACCGTGACGACGTCGAGCCCGCTGCGCGCGAGCACTTCGGCGATCCCGGCCCCCATCGTGCCCAGGCCGACCACTCCGACCGTCGAGATGTCCCGCGCCATCGAGGCCTCCAGAGATGTTACTCGCTGGTAATTGGCCCCGACTCTGCCACACGGAACCGCCGGAAGCCCAGACGGAATCGAGTCAGAACCGCGCAAGTCACCCGGTCGGCGACCGTCGGCTCACTCGCCGAAATTGCTGTCCACCAGCTCTTTCGCCTTGTCCAGCGCGGCCGAAGCCTGCGGGCCGCGCGCCCGCACCCGGATCCGGTCACCCTGCCGGGCGCCGAGCGACATCAGGGCCAGCACGCTGTGCGCGTCCGCCTCCTGGTCGCCGAGCCGGATGGTGACCTCGGCGTCGAACGCGCTCAGCGCGCGCACCAGCACGGCGGCCGGCCGCGCGTGCAGCCCGACCTCGTTGTGCAGCACCAGCTCGATCTCGTCACCCCCGGAGGTCGCCTCCGCGGGTGCGAGGTCCTCGGGCAGCCCGGCCGCCGCGGCGGCCTCCGCCACCGCCTTGCGGTCCTGGCCCGCCTGGGCCGCGACCGCCGCCGCGATCGCGCCTTCGACCAGCGGGCCGTCCGCGACGACGGCGGCCGACGGGTCGGCCAGCGATTCGACGGCGAGCTCCGCCGTCATCTGCGCGCTGCCGAGGTCGTACAGCAGCACCACCCCGGACCCGGAGTCCGCGCGCTGGGTGGCGGCGACGACCTCGTCGTAGTCTGTGCCGATCGAGCCGTCGGAGAGGCCGCCGGCCGCCACGATGGTGACGTCCGGAGCCATCTGGGCGGCCAGCTCGGCCAGGCCTTCCGCGAGTTTCGCGCTGTGCGAGACGAGCACGATCCCGACGCTCACCGGGCGGCCTCCGCGAAGGCGCGCAGCAGCAGCGCCGACGAGCGCGCACCGGGGTCCATGTGCCCCACCGCGCGCTCGCCGAGGTAGGACGCGCGGCCCTTGCGCGGCACCAGGTCCACTGTGGACTCCGCACCGCGGTCGGCCGCGTCGGCCGCCGCGGTCAGCACCGCGGCGACGTCCCCGCCGTCCTCGGCCGCCTTCTCCGCGGCCGACACGGCCGGGATCAGCGCGTCGACCATGGTCGCGTCACCACCGACGGCCTTGCCCCGGGCTTGGACGCCTTCGAGACCGGCGCGCAGCGCGTCGAGCAGGCCCGCGACGTCGAGTTCGCCGGCGGCGCCGAGCTTCGCCGAGGCACGCAGGAAAGCCGTGCCGTACAACGGTCCCGCGGCCCCGCCGACCTTGGAGATCAACGTCGTCGCGACGAGCTTCAGCACCGCGCCCGGCGTCTCGGGCGCGCCGGCGTCGAGCCCCGCGACGACGGCGGCGAACCCGCGGTTCATGTTCTCGCCGTGGTCGCCGTCGCCGATCGCGCGGTCGAGCTCGATCAGCTCGACGCGGTGTTCGGCCATCACGGCCGCCGCGGCGCGCACGGCGGCCGCGACCCCGTCGGCCTTGCAGGTCATCAGATCCCCCACCGCAGGGCCGCGGTGTTGACGGGCGCGTCCCAGAGCTCGGTCAGCTCGTCGTCCAGCTTGAGCAACGTCAGACTCATCCCCTGCATCTCGAGGCTGGTGATGTACGGGCCGACCAGCCGGCGTTCGACCACGATCCCACGCTCGGCGAGCAGGCGCTCGGCGATGCCGTGGGCCAGGTAGAGCTCGACCAGCGGGGTGCCGCCCATCGAGTTAGTGAACAGCAGCACGCGGTCACCGGACTCGAACGGCAGGTCGGAGACGACCGCCTCGACGAGCCGCGCCACCAGCGCGTCGGCCGGTTCGAGCGGGATCCGCTCGCGGCCGGGCTCGCCGTGGATGCCGATGCCGAACTCGATCTCGCCCTCGCCGAGGTCGAAGCTCGGGGTGCCGGCGTGCGGCACGGTCGGCGCGGTCAGCGCGACACCGATCGAGCGCACCTGGCCGATCACCTTCTGCGCCAGCGCGGTCACGGCGTCGAGCGAGTCGCCGCGCTCGGCGGCGGCGCCGGTGAGCTTTTCCAGCAGCACCGTGCCGCCGACCCCGCGGCGGCCC
Organism: Amycolatopsis stemonae; assembly: GCF_054781455.1. Taxonomy (NCBI): domain Bacteria; kingdom Bacillati; phylum Actinomycetota; class Actinomycetes; order Pseudonocardiales; family Pseudonocardiaceae; genus Amycolatopsis; species Amycolatopsis stemonae. The sequence continues at coordinate 75,645 of NZ_BAAGUJ010000001.1, forward strand.
GCGGTGTAGGTCGAGTCCTTGACCGCGACGTCGTCGTCGATCACGACGCTGCGCACGTCGAGGCCCTCGGCGGCGGCCAGTTCGGCGGCCGTCTCGAAGTTCAGCACGTCGCCGGTGTAGTTCTTCACGATGAGGAGGGCGCCCGCGTCGCCGGTCGTCGCGGTGACCGCGGCCTGCACGGCGTCCGGCGTCGGCGAGGTGAACACCGCGCCCGGCACCGCGGCGGCGAGCATGCCCGGCCCGACGAACCCGCCGTGCAGCGGCTCGTGCCCGGACCCGCCCCCGGAGACGACGGCGACCTTCCCCGCGACCGGCGCGTCCACCCGGACCACGACGTCCGGATCGGATTGGACGCGAAGGATGTCCGCGTGCGCGGCGGCGAGCCCCCGCAGCGACTCCGCGACCACGTTCGCCGGATCGTTGATGATCTTCTTCACGGCAGCCTCCGGCACATCGGCGGGTGGGGTGTCCCCTTCCTACCGCCCCGCGCGGCCGACCGCCAGGTCAGGCTTTCGGAAGCTTCGTGACCACGTTCTTCGCGACCGTGACCGCCTTGCCGCAGGGGTCGTCGGTGTCCGCTTGGGCGGCGTAGTTCTGGTAGTCCACTTGGGCCAGCTCGACGTCGTCGCCCTGCCACGGCCGGTGCTGCCACTCGACGGTGCACCGCGACGTGGTCGTGGTCCCCTTCTTCTGGAAGCCGGTGACGCCGCCGCCGAGGTCCACCTTGGAACTGCCGTCCCCGACGATCGGCGGCAGGCCCGGCCGGAACGCGACCCGCACGGTCGGGTCCGTGCCGTTGCTCTGCCACTCGCAGCTGTGCAGACCGATCGGCGCGGACTTCGCGGCCGGCACGACCGGGGTGACGGCCGCGGTGTCGGCCACCGTGCACGAGTCCGCGGCCACCAGGGTGCCCGCCGGCGTCGGGTACTTCTCCGGCGAGTTGTGCATCTTCTGCACGATGGCGTCCACCAGCGTCTGCCCCGGCCGGCACGGGTCGCCGTCGTAGGTCACCGTCACCATCAGCGCCATGTCCGGGTTCAGCGACGTCATCGCCGCGACCGTGCAGTTGCTGTCGTCGGTCTTGCCGACCCGCACCGGCAGCCCGCCGGACTGCCCGGTCGTCTTGTCCGCGTTCGGCAGCAGCGTGCTGCCGATCTCGAACTCGAGCCGCATCTCCTTGCCGCCCGGGTCCTTCACCTTGTTGGTGCAGGTCTCGAAGGCGATCGACGACGGCGACGGGTCCTCCTCGACGGTGCCGAGCCCGAGCGCGCCGAGCGCGTCCTTGGTGAGGAACTGGCACGGCTTGACCGCGCGCAGCGCGTTGACCGCCACCGCGGCGTCGGTGATCGGGCCGTCGCCGGGCTGGCCGGTGCCGGCCGCCGCGGGCACCGTCGTCCGCGCGAAGTTGGCCTTGCCGAGGTCCTGCCCGCACGCGGTCAGCGGCAGCGCGAGGGCGGTGACCAGCAGGAACAGCGTCGGCAGACGACGGCGTCGAACATCAAGGAGCACGCGGTGCACGGTAGCGGCAACCGCGTGCCCCTGTCCGGACAACCCGGCTATTCGGCCGGGTTCGCGGGTGTGTCGTCGCCCTCGGTCCCGGTCTGCGCCGGGACGACCAGCGGCCGCACCTTGGCCCAGACGAAGAACAGCGCGGCGACCACCAGCATGCCGATGCCGGCCCACAGGTTGATGTTGACGCCGGCCGCCTTCGCGATCTCCTGGTCGGAGGTGAAGCCGATGCCCATGACCGTGAGGATGATCCCGTAGACGCCGATCAGCAGGGCGATGATCAGCCGGATGTCGAAGGCGCCCGCCTTGTGCGGCCGCGCGCCGGACTCGGTAGCCATACCGGCCTCCCTAGAAGATGGCGTTGAGGGCGATGGTCAGGATGAGCACGATGCCCGCGAGCAGACCCGGCTTGCGGTACCAGCCCGCGTTCTCGCCGGTGTCGTCGTGCTTGAGGGAGTCGCGCGGGGTGAGCGAGTAGACCAGCCCGACGAGCTCGGAGTCCGGCTTCGGCTTGGTCGCGAGCGACACCACGACGCTCACCACGATGTCGACGACGAACGCGGTGCCCGCGGCGACGAAGCTCGTGCCCTGTCCGCTCAGCCCGATCACCCCGGCCTGGGACAGCCCCCAGACCGTGATGGCGGACGCGGTGCCCAGCAGCAGGCCGCTCCAGCCGGCGTGCGGCGTCATCCGCTTCCAGAACATGCCCAGGATGAACGTCGCGAACAGCGGCGCGTTGAAGAACGAGAACAGGTCCTGCAGGTAGTTCAGGATGTTGCCGGAGTTCGACGCGATGAACGCGGTGCCGATCGCGAGGATCGTGCCGACCGACGTCACCAGGCGGCCGAGACGCAGGTAGTAGCCGTCCGGCTTGTCCTTCTGGACGTAGGTCTGCCAGATGTCGTAGGTGAAGACGGTGTTGAACGAGCTGAGGTTCGCCGCCATGCCGGCCATGAAGGAGGCGAGCAGGCCGGCGATCGCGATGCCGAGCATGCCGTTCGGCAGCAGGTCGCGCATCAGCAGCAGGAGCGCGTTGTTGAACGTGACGCCGCTGGGTGCCTTGCCGCCGTCCAGCAGGATCTGCTTGTCCTTCACGTACTCGGACACGCTGACCGCGGCGATCATGCCGGGGATGATCACGATGAACGGGACCAGCATCTTCGGGAACGCGCCGATGATCGGCGTCCGGCGCGCGGCCGACATGCTCTTCGACGCCATCGCGCGCTGGACCTCGACGAAGTTGGTCGTCCAGTAACCGAAGGAGAGGACGAACCCGAGGCCGAAGACGATGCCCAGGATCGACAGGATGTTGTTGCCGAAGCCGGTGAGGTTGTCGCCCGGCCAGGAGTGCAGCTGCGCGGTGCCGCCGGGGCTGTTGGTGACCTTGTCGACGAGGCCTTCCCAGCCGCCGACCTTCACCAGGCCGATGATCGTGAGCGGCACCAGGGCGATGACGATCACGAAGAACTGCAGCACCTCGTTGTAGATCGCGGCGGACAGGCCGCCGAGCGCGGTGTAGGAGAGGACGATCACGGCGGCGACGATGATCGACACCCAGATCGGCCAGCCCAGCAGCAGGTTCACGACGCTGGCCAGCAGGAACAGGTTCGCGCCCGCGATCAGGATCTGGGCGGCGGCGAAGCTGATGCCGTTGAGCAGGTGGGCGGGTTTGCCGAAGCGGCGGCGCATGAACTCCGGGACGCTGCGGACCTTCGAGCCGTAGTAGAACGGCATCATCACGATGCCGAGGAACAGCATCGCCGGGATGGCGCCGATCCAGAAGTAGTGCACGGTCGGCAGGCCGTACTGGGCGCCGTTGGCCGACATGCCCATGACCTCGACCGCGCCGAGGTTCGCCGAGATGAACGCCAGGCCGGTGACCCAGGCGGGCAGCGAGCGGCCCGAAAGGAAGAAGTCGAGACTGCTCGACACCTGCCGCCGTGCCAGGTACCCGATGCCGAGCACCAGGACGAAGTAGAACGCCAACTCGATGTAGTCGATCGCGCTCGCGTCGAGTCGCAGGTTCGCATCGGCTAGGACGAGCACCCGACCCACCTCCCGCCGTATCTTTTCAAACTGGACAACAACCCACAGGAATCACCACTGTCCTGTCGGATCCGGACAGTACTGCATGGATTCAGGGTCGGCACGCTGACCGGTCCAAAATGGCCGAAAGGCGCGCCTCCCCGGCCTTGAGCTGGGGAAACGCGCCTTCGTCACGCGCCGCGGGAGCGGCCGGTGATCACCGATCGGTCGGCACGGCGATCTCGCCGTCTTCTTCGATCAGCTTGGCGAGCACGGCGTCGGGCAGGTAGGTGCGGTGCGGGTAGCCCGGGCCCCACGAGTTGAGCAGGGGCACGGCGCCGAGCGCGTCGGCACGCGGGTTGGCCAGCACGGCGTGCACGTCTTCGACGGACTTCGCCCAGCGGAACGCCTTGATGCCCTGCTTGATGTCGGGCACGAGCTTGTCGCGCGTCTGCCAGTCGTCGTTCTTGTACGCGTCGTCCCATAGCACGTGCCCGGCTTCCTTGAGCACCTCGGCCGCGGCGCGGACCGACGTGCCGTTGTCGTCGCCGGGGTTGGTCTCGGGCCACTCGTCGCGCTTCTTGGCCGCGTCCCAGAGCCAGAGGGCGGTGTACTCGCTGCCGTTGAAGAGCGACATGCAGCGCGACCAGCCGAAGCCGACGCAGGCACCTTCGCGCCCCTGGTCGTAGAACGCGTAGTAGGCGTCGGTGTCCGGCGTCCCGCCCGGTTCGAGGCAGACGCAGTGCCCGCCGCGGATCCGGCCGAGCTGCGCGACGCCGGCCTTCGCGATGAAGAACTCCCCGGAGGTCTTGTCCTGCTCCGGGGTGTCGAACGCGGAGTACCAGTTGACGCCGATGACGACCGGCACCCGGGTGGGCCGGGCCTCTTCGGCGAGCGCGCTCAGCGGATACCTTTCGACGTGCCGCCAGTCGTCCGGAATGAACCGCCCCAGGCGCGGGTCGGCCGGATCGGAACCGAGTGGGCGATAACGCATGACTTCCTCCTCCGTGCAGGCGAAAACGCGCGCGCACCGGCCGGACCACGTGCGCACACCGAGCTCGAAGGCGGACTGAAACGTTGGCACGACGAAGAAAGACGGCCGAGCGCGCCACCCTCCGGCCACGCCGGACGCACCGGCGGAACCCCTCGAAAAAGATTGTCCCACGAGTTCGCGCAATAAGATCCCGAACTCACCCGAACAGCGCATAAAGGCAGGTCAGAAAGGAGCCGATCACTTCCATGACGGGTATCGGGTGAACGATTTCCTTGCGGAGTAATCGACCGTGAATGAGATACCGGAATTCGGCATCGATTCGGTCTCGGTCCGCCCGCGAGACGGCCGGTTTCTGTCGGTGGTGGCCGGATGATCCTGGTGACCGGCGCGAGCGGCAACGTCGGTTCCGCCCCGCTCGCCGAACTGCGCGCACTCGGCGCACCCGTGCGCCCCGCGTACCGCGACCCCGCCCGGGCCCGTGCGGCACTCCTGGACCTCGCCTACCCCACGGGGCTCCCGGCCACGCTCGACGGCGACATCGCCCGCGTCGCGGCACGGGTCCTGACGACCGGAGGCCACGTCGCCCGCGCGTACCGGCATGGCGGCGCGGAGCGGGTGACGTCGGTGGTCGGCGACCTCACCGGCCGTCCGGCGACGACGTTCGAGGAGTTCGTGCGCGCGAACCGGGAGGTCTTCAGTCCGTGACGCGCCGGAACCGCGGCATCGGGCCCGCCGCCGTCTTGACGGTCTCGCGGAACATCACCTCGGGCCGCACCCACAGCCCCTGCTCGCCGTAAAGCGCGCGGTAAACCACCAAACGCTCTTCGGTTTCGCTGTGGCGGGCCACGCCGAGCACCTCGTACTCGCCGCCCTTGTAGTGGACGTACCGGCCGGGTTCCACGTCAGAACAGCCGGAACTCGTCGGACTCGATGCCACGCAGCTCGTCGTAGTCCAGGGTCAGGCACCGGATGCCGCGGTCCTCGGCCAGCGTGCGGGCCTGCGGCTTGATGATCTGCGCGGCGAACACGCCCTGGACCGGCGCCAGCAGCGGGTCGCGGTTGAGCAGCTCCAGGTACCGCGTCAGCTGCTCGACGCCGTCGATTTCGCCGCGGCGCTTGATCTCCACCGCCACCGACTTGCCGTCGGCGTCGCGGGCCATGATGTCCACCGGGCCGATCGCCGTCGGGAACTCGCGGCGGACCAGCGTGTAGCCGTCGCCGAGGGTCTTGATGTGCTCGGCCAGCAGCTCCTGCAGGTGCGCCTCGACGCCGTCCTTCTGCAGGCCCGGCTCCGCGCCGAGGGCCTGGGAGTAGTCGTGGAAGACCTCCTCGATGGAGATCACCAGCTTCTCGCCCTGCTTGTTCTCGACGATCCAGAGCTTGCCGTCCTCGATCAGCCAGCACGGCGGGCTCATCCAGTTCAGCGGCTTGTACGCGCGGTCGTCGGAGTGCACCGACACCGAGCCGTCGGACTTCACGAGCAGCAGCCGGGTGGCCATCGGTAGGTGGGCGGTCAGCCGGCCGGCGTAGTCGACCTGGCACCGCGCGATCACGAGACGCACCCGAGGAGGGTAGGACAGGGTCGGTGATACTGGGCGCGTGGACCCCATTCAGCGTGTCGCGTCCCGCGAGGTGTACCGGAACAACTGGATGACCGTGCGGGAGGACGACATCCGCCGTCCCGACGGCTCTCCCGGCATCTACGGCGTGATCGACAAGCCCGACTACGCGCTCGTCATCGCGCAGGACGGGGAACGGTTCCGGCTGGTCGAGCAGTTCCGCTACCCGCTGGGCGAGCGGCGCTGGGAGTTCCCGCAGGGCACCGCGCCGGACCTGGCCGACCTGCCGCCCGAGGAACTCGCCGCGCGCGAGCTGCGCGAGGAAACCGGGCTGCGCGCCGGTTCGATGGTCCTGCTCGGCAAGCTCGACGTCGCGCCCGGCATGAGCAGCCAGCGCGGCTGGGTGTTCCTCGCCACCGACCTCACCGAGGGCGAGCCGGAACGCGAGCACGAAGAGCAGGACATGCGCAGCGCGTGGTTCTCGCGCTCGGACGTCGAGAAGATGATCCTCGCCGGCGAAATCACCGACGCGCAGACGATCTCCGCGTGGGCGCACCTCATGCTGGCCGAGCGGCACCGGCCTTGAGCATCCCGCGGATCACCAGGTGGTGGAAGGGTTTGATCAGCGCGAAGTAGGCCGGCCCGACGCGGTTGTGGAAGTGCACGATCGTGCCGACCCGGAACCCGCGGGGCACCGCTTCGAAGGTCAGGTACCCGGTCAGGTGGCTGTCGTCGATGCCGCCGACCAGGTAGCGCTCGGGATCCCCCGCCCGCACGGTGAAGACCGCGACCTGGTCGCCGGGCGTGAAACTGACGTCTTCGGGCCGCAGGCGGCCGGTGCGCGGGACCGCGGCCGTTTCCAGCCGCAGGGCCTTCGCGAGCACGTACCGGACCCCGAAGAGGGCTTTCAGCCACGCCGGCGACCAGCCGAACACGCCCGCGACGAACTCGCGCAGGCTGTTCTCGCTCTCGATCTCCTTGAATTCGACGTAGTCGGCGCCGTCGGCGAAGGGCTCGGTCATTTCCGTCTCCCCAGTACGAGTTCCAGCGCGTTCTTGAGCTGCCGGCCGGGCAGCGGCGGCACGACCTGGCCCGCGCCGACGACGACCAGGTAAAGCGCCTGCGCGAGGTCGGCGTCGCCGCTGATCTCGGTCAGGTAGGCCACGCGGGTCCGGTCGACGCGCTCCTGGACCGCCCTCGCCTCGGCGTCCTGCAGGGCCCACGCCCGGACGGCGATCTCCAGCTCCGGCCCGGGTCCCGGCGCGAGGACGAGCTTCAGCAACGCACCCAGCCGATCGCCCTCGGCGGCTTCGGCCTCCTCGACGAACCGCGTGGTGCGTTCGGCTTCGAAGTGCTCCAGCAGCGCGGTGCGGAAGCCGCCCGTGCCCTTGAAGTGGTGGTAGAAGGAGCCCTTCGACAGGCCGAGCCGTTCGGTCAGCCGCTCGATCGTCACCGCGGGCGCGCCCTGCTCCGCCAGCAGCGCCAACCCCGCGTCCAGCCAGTCCCGCTTGCTCGCCACGGCTCGACCATACCATACCGTATGGTACGGCGACTGGGTGGCGCTCAGTCGGGCCAGGAGGGTTTGCGCTTCTCCAGGAACGCCGCCATGCCTTCGCGTGCGCCGGGCAGCTGCGACGCCGAAGCCATGACCTCCAAAGCGATCGCGTACGCGTCGGCCTCGGGCCGGTCGAGCTGGGCGTACAGCGTCACCTTGCCCATCGTCTTGCTGGCCCGGCTGCCGCGTGTGGCCCGGGCGAGCAGCTCCGCGACGGCGTCGTCGAGCCGGTCGTCGGGGACGACGCGGTTGACCAGGCCCCAGTCCAGGGCGGTCGGCGCGTCGATGACGTCGCCGGTCAGCGCCAGCTCCATCAGGCGCTTGCGGCCGATCGAGCGCGCCACCGGCACCGCGGGCGTGTGGCAGAACCAGCCGCCCTTGCCGCCCGGCAGCGCGAAGCCCGCCGACTCGGCGGCGATCGCGAGGTCGCACGACGCCACCAGCTGGCAGCCCGCCGCCGTGGCCAGCCCGTGCACCCGCGCGATGACGACCTGGGGCACCGACTGCATGGTCTTCATCAGGTCCGTGCACAGCGTGAGCAGCTCGCGCACGCCCATCAGGTCGCGCGCGGCGACGTCGCCGAAGTCGTGCCCGGCGGAGAACACCGGTCCGGCGCCGGCCAGCACGATGCCCGTCGCGTCGGACGACCCCGCCTCGTGGAACGCGGCCAGCAGCTCGGCCAGGTGGCCGGCGGACAACGAGTTGCGCCGCGCCGCGCGGTTCATCGTGATCGTGACGGTGTCGCCGTCCCGCTTGACCAGGATGTGCTCGTACTCGGTCATGCTTCGACCGTAACTCTTCGGAACGTGCGCCGATAGCTGTCGGGCCCGACGCCGACTTCGGCGTGCATCCGGCGGCGCAGGTTCGCCGCCGTGCCCAGCCCGGACCGTTCCGCGACGCGGTCGACCGGCAACGACGTCGTCTCCAGGAGCCGCTGAGCGAGGCGGACGCGCTGGACGCGCAGCCAGCGCCCCGGCGTGACGCCGGTGGCCGCGGCGAACTCGCGGTGGAACGTCCGTTCGCTCATCCGCGCGTGCCCCACGAGGTCTTCGACGCCGATCCCGGACCCCAGGCGCGCCAACGCCCAGTCCATTGTGGACGACAGGCCGGGCTGCGCGGCGGACGGCACCGGGCTGTCGACGTACTGGCGCTGCCCGCCTTCCCGCGCCGGGGGCATGACCAAGCGGCGCGCGAGCGTGGCGGCGACGTCCGCGCCGTGGTCGCGGCGGACCAGGTACAGGCACAGATCGAGGCCGCCGACGACGCCCGCGGACGTCAGGACGCCGCCGTCGTCGGTGTAGAGCACGTCGCGGCGGAGGTCCGCCCGCGGCGCGACGCGGGCCAGCGCGTCCAGATCGCGCCAGTGCGTGGTCGCCGGACGGCCGTCGAGCAGGCCCGCGGCGGCCAGCGTGAACGCGCCGGAGCACAGCCCGGCGACGGTCCGCCCGTCCCGGTGCGCCCGCCGCAGTGCGGCCACCGCCGCCGAAGGCACCGTGGCGAGCGGGTCGTCACGCCCGGGCGCCAGCACGAGGTCACAGCCGTCGAGCCCGGCGAGGCCGTGCGTGGCCGCGACGTCGCCGAACGGCGAGACCGCCGTTCGCACCCGCCCTGAACTGCACAGACGCACGGCGAACGGGCCGATCCCGCTGTCGGTCCGGTCCTGGCCCCAGACCTCGCCGATCACCGCGAGGTCGAACATCCGGGTGCCGGGGAGCAGGAGAACGCCGATGGTGCGCATGGCAGGAAAGTACCGCATCGCGCGTCTTCTGCCACTCCCCTGCACGGCCGGCGGCCACGAAACTCGACGCCATGACCGAAACGGCACTCATCCTGATCGACGTCCAGCGCGGGTTCGACGACCCGGACTATTGGGGCCCGCGCAACAACCCCGGCGCCGAGGCGAACATGAAGGCACTCCTCGACGCCTGGCAGGAGCGGCGGCTGCCCGTCGTGCTCGTGCACCACGACTCCCCGAAGCCGGACTCGCCGCTGCGGCCCGGCCGGCCGGGCAACGACTTCAAGCCGGAACTCGACGGCGCTCGGCCCGACCTCGTGTTCGGCAAGCAGGTCAACTCAGCGTTCATCGGCGACGTCGACCTCGACGCGTGGCTGCGCAAGCGCGGCATCACGAGCTTCGTCGTCGCCGGGATCCAGACGAACTTCTGCTGCGAAACCACCGCCCGGATGGGCGGGAACCTGGGCTACGACGTGACTTTCGCGCTCGACGCCACCTTCACGTTCGACCTCCCGGAGGCGACCGCGGACGAACTCTACCGCGTCACGGCGGCGAACCTGGCGAACCAGTTCGCCACCGTGAAGTCCACAAAGGACATCCTGGGCGGGCTCAGCTGAGGCCGTTGCGCTCCCGGACCAGCGAGACGATGCCGTCCATGATGTCGGTCAGCTCGTAGTCCTTGGGCGTGAACACCCGCGCGATGCCGCGTTCGGTCAGGAGCGCGGCGTCGTCCGGCGGGATGATCCCGCCGACGATCACCGGAACGTCGCCGGCACCCGCGGCGCGCAGGCCGTCGACCACGTGCGGGACGACCTCGAGGTGCGAACCGGACAGCACGGAGAGCCCGACGACGTGCACGCCCTCCTGCACGGCGGCCGCGACGATCTGCTCGGGTGTCAGCCGGATGCCCTGGTAGACGACCTCGAAGCCGACGTCGCGCGCCCGGACGGCGACCTGCTCGGCGCCGTTCGAGTGCCCGTCCAGCCCCGGCTTGCCGACCAGGATCCGCAGCCGTTCGCCGAGTTCCGCCTCGGTTTCGCGGACCCGGGCGCGGACGCGCTCGATCTCGGGGTCGCCCCCACCGCCGGCCGCGGCGGAAACCCCGGTGGGCGCCCGGTATTCCCCGAACACCTCGCGCAGCGCACCGGCCCACTCGCCGGTGGTCACGCCGGCCCGCGCACAGTCCACAGTGGCCTCGAAGAGGTTTTCCGTGGTCTGCGCGCGGTCCTTCAGCGCCGCCAGCGACCGCTCGACGGCGTCGTTGTCGCGCTGGGTGCGCCATTCTTCGATCGCGGTGACGGCGGCCTTTTCGACGGCGGGGTCGATCGTCTCGATCGCCTTCGCGCCCTCGGCCTGCAGCGGCGACGGCTCGGTCGTCTCGAACTTGTTGACCCCGACGAGGATCCGTTCGCCGTTCTCCATCCCGCGCCGGTACTCGGCCAGCGACGCGACCAGCTGGGACTTCATGTAGCCGCTCTCGACCGCGGCGACCGCGCCGCCGAGGTCCTGGACGCGGGCGATCTCCTCGCGCGCGCCGGCCATGATCTCGTCGACCTTGGCCTGGATGACGTGCGAGCCGTCGAAGATGTCCTCGTACTCCAGCAGGTCGGTCTCGAACGCGAGCACCTGCTGCATCCGCAGCGCCCACTGCTGGTCCCACGGCCGGGGCAGGCCGAGGGCCTCGTTCCAGGCGGGCAGCTGGATCGCGCGGGCGCGGGCGCCGCGGGAAAGGGAAACGGCCAGCATTTCCAGCACGATCCGCTGGACGTTGTTCTCCGGCTGGGCTTCGGTGAGGCCGAGCGAGTTCACCTGGACGCCGTAACGCAGGCGGCGCGCCTTCGGATCCGTTACGCCGTAACGGTCCCGCGTGATTTCGTCCCAGAGCGCGGTGAACGCGCGCATCTTGGACATCTCCTCGACGAACCGGACACCGGCGTTGACGAAGAACGAGATCCGCGCGACGACCTTGGCCATGTCGGCCTCGTCGACCTGCCCGGAGTCCCGGACGGCGTCGAGCACGGCGATGGCGGTGCACAACGCGTACGCGACTTCCTGCGTCGGCGTCGCCCCGGCTTCCTGCAGGTGGTAGCTGCAGATGTTGATCGGGTTCCACTTCGGCACGTGGTGCACGGTCCACGCGATCATGTCGGTGATCAGCCGCAGGCTCGGCCCCGGCGGGAAGATGTAGGTCCCGCGGGACAGGTATTCCTTGATGATGTCGTTCTGCGTGGTGCCGGTGAGCTTCGCGAGCACCTCGTCGACGTCCCGGCCCTCGGCTTCGGCCTGCTCGCGCGCCACGGAGACGTACAGCGCGAGCAGCCACATGGCCGGCGCGTTGATCGTCATCGACGTGTTGGCTTCGGCGAGCGGGATGCCGTCGAAGAGGCGTCGCATGTCGCCGATGTGCGACACGGGCACGCCGACCTTGCCGACCTCACCGCGGCTGAGCTGGTGGTCGGGGTCGTAGCCGGTCTGCGTCGGCAGGTCGAAGGCCACCGACAGGCCGGTCTGCCCCTTCGCGAGGTTGCGCCGGTAGAGCTCGTTCGACGCGGCCGCGGAGGAGTGCCCCGCGTACGTGCGCATCACCCAGGGGCGATCCCGCTCGTGGTCGGATGGGTACGGCACTGGGCACCTCCGGCGGTGGACGTTTCGTCGAGTGTACCGACCGGTAACTTAACGTGGCAGTGCAATCGGACACGTCCGGGTGACCGGCTCGACGGGGTTCTTCGCCGAGGCGAGGCGCCGGGGAAGCCGGTTCGGCTGTCCTCAGGCGGCCGAAGTGCCCGGTTCCGGCGGCGCCTGCCGCGCCTTGGCCTCGTCGATGGCCTTGGTGAGCAGGTCCCGCACGCGCTTGGGCTCGCCGACGCCGATCAGCGTCACCGCGCCTGCCTCCGGGAACGTGAGGGTGCCCGTGCGCGACGGCCCCGGCTTGAGCACCGGCGCCGACAGGCCGGCCAGCTCGCTGGCGCGTTCCTTCTGCCGGAACAGGCCCGAGCGCGCGATGATGCGGCTGTCGGTCACGGCGTACGTCGTGCGGCCCAGCGCGAGGTACCGGACGGCGGACCGGCCGATCAGGCCGGACAAACCGATCACCAGCACCACGACGGCGCCGGCCATCGTGGCCCCGCTAGGCTGCTTGGTGAGCAGGAACCAGAGCGCGGCGGCGGTGAGGATGAGTCCGGCAGGGGCGGTCACCCCGTCCGCGGCGACGTAGAGCGGGCGCTGCACCGGCTCTCCCGCCCAGAGCACGCGCTCGCCGGGTAGAAGATCGATTTCCCCTGCTGACATGGCCGAACACTACTCCGCCAGGCCGTCTCCCGCCGAGCCCCGAACGCACCGAACGTGCCCGGGCACCCTCTGTGCGCGGCGGCTTGCGGTGTGACGGAAATCCGCGAGACCCGGCCGGCACCGGTCGGTTAGCGTGCCAGGCGTGACGTGGAGCGTGTACGGGAGTTACCTGGTCATCGTGGTCCTGATCGTGCTGGCGCCGGGCCCGGACACGATGGTGATGCTGAAGAACGCGCTCTCCGGCGGGTTCCGGGGCGGGCTGCTGGCCTCGCTCGGCATCTTCGCCGGCAACGCCCTGCAGGGCAGCGCCGCGGCGCTCGGGCTCGGCGTCCTGATCGCCCGCTCGCAGCCGGTGTTCCTCGTGCTCAAGTGGGTCGGCGCGGCCTACCTCGTCTTCCTCGGCTTCCAAGCGCTGCGGGGCGCGTTCCGCGGCCACTACGACGTCGTCGAGCAGACCCAGCGCCGCCGCGGCGGCGGTTTCCGGCGGTTCCGCGAAGGGTTCCTCTCCAACGTCACGAACCCGAAGGTGCTGGTGCTGTACCTGTCCGTGCTGCCGCAGTTCCTGACGCCGCAGTCGAGCCTCGGGGACTCGCTCGTGCTCGCCTACACCGTCGCGGTGCTCGGCGGGCTGTGGCTGCTGGTGCTGCTGGTGTTCGTGCACCGCGTCCGCGCGTGGCTGGGCCGCCGCCGCGTGCGCCGCACGCTCGATGGCGTCACCGGCACCGCGCTGCTCGGGTTCGGCGCCGCGCTGGCTCTGGAGTCCTGATGACCTGGAGCACCTACCTGACGTTCGCCGGGATGATGGCGTTCCTGGCGATGATGCCGGGCCCGGACACGATGGTCGTGCTCAAGAACGCCCTGACCGGCGGCGCCCGCGGCGGGGGCTGGGCGTGCGCGGGGATCAGCGTCGCGAACTTCCTGCAGGGCACGGCGGCGGCCCTCGGCCTGGGCGCGGTGATCACGCGCTACCAGCCGTTGTTCGAGACGGTGAAGTGGCTCGGCGCGGCGTACCTGGTGTTCTTGGGCGTCCAGGCGCTGCGCGGCGCGTGGCGCGGCGACTACGAAGCCCTGGACGACGTCCGCCGCGCGCGTGCTTCGCGGGGACGGCGGTTCCGCGAAGGGTTCCTGTCCAACATCACCAACCCCAAGGTGATCGTGCTGTACCTGTCGGTGCTGCCGCAGTTCCTGACGCCGGAGTCGGGGTTCGGGGATTCGCTGCTGCTCGCGTACACGGTCGCCGCGCTCGGTGTGGTGTGGCAGGTGTTGCTGTTGGTGTTCGTGCACCGGGTGCGGGGCTGGCTGCGGCGGCGCCGCGTCCGCCGCGCCATGGACGGCGCGACGGGCGCGGCACTCATCGGCTTCGGAGCCGCGCTGGCCCTCGAAGGCTGATCCAGGGACCGCAGCGCCGGCGCACGGGACCGTAGTCCCCTTCGCCTCGGCCGAAGACGGTCGCGGACCGGGAACCCGGTTCGGCCCGTCAGAGGGTGCGGTCCAGCCAGTCGTAGATCCGGCCGGACGCGAGCCGCTGGGCGCCGACGTGGCAGTGGGCGTCCGCGCCTTCCTCCGCCGTGAACGTCAGCAACGTCTTCGGCGCGTTCAGGTGCGCGTACAGCCGGCGCGGCTCGGTTTCCGTTTCCCCGCCGAAGAACAGGTCGTCCGCCGCTTCGCAGACCAGCGTCGGGCACTCGATCTTCTCCGCGACGCCGTCTTCGAGCGTGTATTCCAGGTACTTCGCGACGAACTCGCGGTCGGTCGCCGCGCCCATGACGTACCGGCCGTGGTCGCACGCCCAGCGCAGCGTCGGGCTCGCCTCGCGCCCCGCCGCGAGCAGCGCGTCGAACTCGGGGTCCTCCGCGGTGCGGGCCCGGCGGACGATCTCCTCGCGCGGCCACGGCAGCATCTGCGTCACCGCCGCTCCCGCGTCGTACACGCCGTCCACCGCGACCAGCGCCGCCAGCCGGTGTTCGAACGCCGCCGCGCGCGGGGCCAGTTCGCCGCCGAGGCTGACGCCGAGCAGCGCGATCCGGGCCGGGTCGACGCCGTCGAGGCCGAGCGCGAAGTCCACCACCGGCGTGACGACGTTCTCCCAGTCCGCCCGGAACACGAGCTTGCCGCCCCGGAGGGCACCGGGCTGGCCGGGACCGTCGAACGTCAGCACGTGGTAGCCGCGTTCGGCGCCGGCGCCCGCGCCCATGAAGTGCAGTTCCTCGGCGCTGCCGTCGAACCCGCTGTGCATGATCAGCAGCGGCTTCGGGCCGGCACCGGGCGCCCGGTACAGGTACCCGGGCAAAACCGTTCCCTCGTAGGGGATCTCGACCGGCTCCGCGACGCCCGCGCGCCGGAAGCACTCGACGCTGCGGTCGTACGCCGCGTCGATCCGCGGGTCCGCCGGGTCGCCGTGGAGGAAGAACTCCGCGGAGAAGTAGTACATCGACGCGCGCAGCAGCAGATCCCGCGCGGTGACCGGGCCGGCGTCGGCCGCTTCCGCGTAGAGGCGGTCGGCCATGCCCCGGTAGGCGTCGTGCCAGCTGTCGTAGTCGCCGGCCGTCACGGCCGACGCGGCGGCGAGCACCTCGCCGAAATCCGAGCCGCCGTAGGCCGAGTGACCGAACAGGCGCAGCGTCTCGAACCAGAACTGCGGGTCTTCGGGGAACAGGATCTGCTTCATCGGACTTCCTCCTCGACAAAGGTGCGGAACGAGCGGGCGGGCCGGCCGGTGACCTCTTCGACGGCCGGGGTGACGCGGTCTTCGGCGCCGTGGCGGATTTCCTCGTCGAGCGCGGCGAGCACCGCGGAGAACTCTTCGGGGATACCGGACGCGGTCAGGCGCGCCGCGAATTCGGGGGTGCTCACCGCGCGGTGCCGCACCGGGCGGCGAGTGTGCGCGGCGATGATCGAAGCGGCTTCGGCGTAGCTCACCGCGCCGGGGCCGGTGAGCACGTGTTCGGTGTTGTGCGGTTCGGGATCGGTCAGCGCGCGGACGGCGACCGCCGCGATGTCGCCGGCGTCGACGAACGCGACCCGGGCGTCGCCGGTGGCGGTGACGATCTCGCCGTCCCGCACGCCTTGGGCGACGAGGTGCCCGCCCGTGAAGTTCTGCATGAACCACGACGGCTTCAGCACGGTCCACTCCGGTGCCGAGCGCACCAGCCGCTGCAGGTCGCCGAGTCCCGGCGTGTCCGCCGTGACGGCCGACGAGCTGAGCAGGACGACGCGGCGCACGCCGGCCTCCAGAGCGTCGGCCAGGAACGGCTCGACCAGCCCGGCGGGTGCGACCTCGCCGATCGGGGCCAGCAGGAACACCGCCGAGACGCCGCGAACGGCCTCGGCGTGCGTCGCGCGGTCGGCCCAGTCGAACCGGACCTGCCCCGGCTCGCCCGGCTTGCGCGTGGCCGCCCGCACCGGGAAGCCCGCGGCACCCAGGCCCGCGACGACCCGGCGCCCGGTCGTGCCGGTGCCGCCGAGGACCAGGACGTCACCCACCGAAGGCCGCCGTCAGTTCGTCGACGCCGCCGAGCAGCTCGGCCGCGGCCAGGGGGCTCCAGTAGTCGCGGTAGTGCCGGATCTCGCCGTCCTCGACGGTGATCACGGCGACGTAGGACAGCTCGTACGGCTTGCCCGACGCGACCACGACTCCCGCGACGGTGAACTCGCAGACGACCACGGCCGGGTCGGTCGTCTCGTGCACGGTCTTGGCGACGACTTCGCGGACGTCCAGCAGGTTCGGGTAGTCGCGCAGGTACTCGCGGATCGCTTCGCGCCCGTCGACGCGCTTCGGGTAGCCGGGGCCGGCGAAGGGGAACTCGAGGACGCCGTCCTCGGCCCAGAGCCCGGCGAACCCGGTCATGTCGTGCTTCAGCAGCAGGTCGAGCGCGTGCTCGACGAAGTCGTGCATCGCAGCCTCCTTGAACGTTTGGACGAGACGGTACCGTCCCGACGTCAGGATAGACGGGACGGTACCGTCTCGTCCACCCGCTAGACTGCGCGGCATGGCACGCACCCCGACCGGCGCCGCGGTCCTCCAGCCCGAGGTCACGCAGGCGATCACCGACGCGGTCCTGCACGAGCTGGCCGAGCAGGGCTACGGACGGCTGTCGATGGAGGCCGTGGCGAAGCGCGCCGGCGTCGGCAAGAGCGCGCTCTACCGGCGCTGGAAGTCGAAGGAGGAGATGATCGCCGCGGTGGTCACCGAGTTCAGCGTGTCCCGGGCGGTGCTCGAAGACACCGGCTCACTGCGCGGCGACCTGCGCGCGACGCTGCAGGCGGTGCTCGACTGGCTGACCCACCCGCTGTTCTCGCGGATCCTGCCGGACCTGGTCGCCGAGGCCGCGCGGAACCCGGAGCAGGCCCGGGCCACCAGCGAGAACATCGGCGGGCCGCGGCGCGAAGTCGCCGAGGTGATGCTGCGCCGTGCGATGACGCGCGGCGAGCTGCCGGCGGACCTCGACCTGGAGATGGCGATGGACGTCCTGGCCGCACCGATCTACTGGCGGCTGGTCGTCCGGCAGGCGCCGGCGGAACCCGACTACCTGGACCGGCTGGTGGAGTTCGCCCTGCGCGCACTCGGCGCGCAGAGCGTTTGACCTACTTGCGTTCGGGCTCGCCGGTGACGCGCTCGATGTTGGCGCCCAGGCGGTTCAGGTTCTCCACGAAGTGCGGGTAGCCGCGGTCGATGTGGAACACGTCCCAGACCTCGGTGACGCCGTCCGCGCACAGGCCCGCCAGCACCAGCCCGGCGCCCGCGCGGATGTCCGACGCCCAGACCGGGGCACTGGACAGCCGGGAAACCCCGCGGACCACCGCGTGGTGGCCGTCCGTGCGCGCGTCGCCGGACAGCCGGACCATCTCCTCGATGAACCGGAAGCGCGCCTCGTAGACGTTTTCCGTGATCATCGACGTGCCTTCGGACACCGCCGAAAGCGCCACCGCGAACGGCTGCAGGTCGGTCGCGAAGCCCGGGTACGGCAGCGTCACCCAGTCGACCGCCTTCGGGCGCTCCGGCTGGACCACGCGGAACCCCTTGTCGCCGAACGTCGTGACGTCCGCGCCGGCCAGCTGCAGCTTGTTCAGCACCAGGTCGAGGTGGTGCGGGTTGACGCCGCGGACGGTGATGTCGCCGCGGGTCATCGACGCCGCGAACGCCCAGGTCGCGCCCACGATCCGGTCGCCGATCACGCTGTGGGTGGTCGGGTGCAGCTGCTCCACGCCGTGCACGGTCAGCGTCGACGTCCCGGCGCCTTCGATCTTCGCGCCCATCTCGACGAGCATCGTGCAGATGTCGACGATCTCGGGCTCGCGCGCGCAGTTGTCGATGACCGTGGTGCCCTCGGCCAGCACGGCCGCCATCAGGATGTTCTCGGTCGCGCCGACGCTGGGGAAGTCAAGCCAGATCTGCGCGCCGACCAGCGTCTCGGCCTTCGCGACGACGCAGCCGTGCTCGATCGTGCTCGTCGCGCCCAGCTTGCGCAGGCCGTTCTGGTGCATGTCCAGCGGGCGCGAGCCGATCGCGTCGCCGCCCGGCAGCGCCACCACGGCCTGCTTCAACCGCCCGACCAGCGGGCCCAGCACGCAGACGGACGCGCGCAGCTTGCCCATCGCGGCGGAGTCCGCGCGGTGCGACAGCTCGGCCGGCGTCGTGATGGTGGCGGTGTCGCCCTCGATGACGACCTCGCAGCCGACGCTCCGCAGCACGTCGCCCATCAGCGGGACGTCGAGGATCTGCGGGCAGTTCGTGATGGTCGTCGTGCCCTCGGCCAGCAGGGCCGCGGCCATCAGCTTCAGCACGCTGTTCTTCGCGCCGACCACGTCGACCTCGCCGACCAGCCGGGCTCCGCCATGCACGTCGAAGTGCTCGCTCATGGCCGCCAATCATGCCCTCTCGCCCGGATTCGGCCCGGGCGGGGGCCGCTATGGTGGGTTCATGGTCGTTCGCATCAACCGCGTCTACACGAAGGTCGGCGACAGCGGCACGACCGCGCTCGGCGACGGGTCCCGCGTGCCCAAGACATCGCCGCGGCTGGGCGCGTACGCGGACACCGACGAGACGAACTCGGTGCTGGGCCTGGCCATCGCCGTCGGGCAGCTGCCCACCGAAATCACGGACGTCCTGCGCACGGTGCAGAACGATCTCTTCGACGTCGGCGCGGACCTGTGCCTCCCGATTTCCGACGACCCGCCGTACCCGCCGCTGCGCATCACCGAGAAGTACGTCGAGCGCCTCGAAGGCTGGTGCGACGAGTTCAACGAGCGTCTGCCGAAGCTGACGTCGTTCATCCTGCCCGGCGGCACGCCCGGTGCGGCGTTCCTGCACCAGGCGCGCACGGTGTCCCGCCGCGCGGAGCGGAGCGCGTGGGTGCTCTACGAGGCCGAGCCGGACACGACGAACCCGGTCGCGGTGAAGTACCTCAACCGGCTGTCGGACCTGCTGTTCATCCTCGCCCGGCTGGCGAACCCCGAGGGTGACGTGCTCTGGGCGCCGGGCGGGCAGCCCTCCTAGATCCCCCAGCTCTCCCGCAGCGCGCCCAGCGCCTGGTGGAAGCCGGGGAACGTCTTCTTCACGCACTCCGGGTCGTCCAGGGTGATGCCGGGCGTGCGCAGGCCGGTGATGCTGAACGCCATCGCGATCCGGTGGTCGCGGCGGCACTTGACCAGGGCACCGGTGGGCGTGCCCGGCTGGATCTCGATCCAGTCCCGGCCCGTCTCGACCTGGATGCCGAGCGCGCGCAGGTTCTCCTCGCACGCGTCCAGCCGGTCGCACTCCTTGATGCGCGTGTTGTAGACGTCCTCGATGCGCACCGGCCCGGACGCGAACGGCGCGATCGCCGCCAGCGTCGGGACCGTGTCGGAGATGTCGCGCATGTTCACGGTGATGCCGCGCAGCCCTTCGGACGGGCCCGCGACCGTCACCGAATCCTCGGCCAGTTCGACGTGCGCGCCCATCTCGCGCAGCACGTCGGCGAACTTGACGTCGCCCTGCAGGGCCGACGAACCCAGGCCCGGGACGGTCACCGTGCGGCCGGTGACGGCCGCCGCGGCCAGGAAATAGCTGGCCGTCGACGCGTCCGGCTCCACCGGGTACTCGCAGGCCTGGTACGGCTGCGGGGGCACCACGAACGTCTTGCCTTCGCGCCGGACGTCGACGCCGAAGCGGCGCATCATCTCCAGCGTGATCTCGACGTAGGGCACCGACACGAGGTCGGTGACCGTGATCCGCAGGCCTTCCGCGGTCAGCGGCCCGACCAGCAGCAACGCGGTCAGGAACTGGGACGACAGCCCGGCGTCGAGGGTCAGTTCCCCGCCCTTGACGCCGTTGGCGCGGATCGTCAGCGGGTGGTGGCCCGGCTCGCCTTCGAAGGTCAGGTCGACGCCCAGCTCCTGCAGCGCGTCGGTCAGCGGCCCCAGCGGCCGCCGGCGCATCTGGTCGGAGGCGTCGAAGTGGAACGTCCCGGTGCCGGCCGCGGCGAGCGCGGGCAGGAACCGGGCCGTCGTGGCGCCGTCGCGGCAGAAGACGTCGGCTTCGGCGACGCCGGGCCCCGCCGGGCGGCCTTCGATGGTCCACGCGCCGGGCTGCCGGTCGACGCGGTAGCCCAGCTTCACGAGCCCCTCGGCGAAACCCTCGGTGTCGTCCGAGTGCAGCGGACGGCCGAGGGTGGTGGTGCCGTGCGCGGCGGCGGCCAGGAAGAGGCCGCGGGCGGTGACGGACTTGGAGCCGGGGATCTCGACGAGGGTCACGGACCCAGTTTAGTGCGGCTGGATCTCCGCCATCGGGCCCCAGTCGGAGGCGTCCTGCACGTTGATGATCTGCGGGTGGTCGCTGATGTAGGCACCCAGGTTCGCGACCGCCCACTTGAAGTGGTCGGAGCCGACGTGCGCGACCGCGGCGTCCTGGCCTTCGAAGCCCTCGACCAGCACGTAGGTGTTCTTGTCCTCGAGGCTGCGGGACCACTCGAAGAACCGGTTGCCGTCCTCGGCGCGGGTGTTCTTCGTGTAGTCGGCGACGATGTCCGGCCAGTTTTCCGCGTGCTCGGGCTTGACCGGGAACTTGACCACGATGAAGATCATGCGTTCCACGGTAGGCCAAACCGGCGGCCGTGGCTGTCCCAGTTTGAGACAGGCGTCAGGAGGCGCGCGGGAGGCGTCGTCCGGGCGGGGCGGACTCGAGCCAGGAGAGGAATCCGGTCAACGCTCCGGGGCCCATCGCGATCTCGATCGCTTCCTGGGTCTCGGACTCGCAGCGCAGCACGGTCGAGCCTTCGGGAACGGCGTAGGCCTCACTGCCGGACGGGTCACGGCGGTCGGCGATCTGCATGCTTTCGCGCTGGAAGACCCGGTCCGGGCCGGTCCGCAGGCTCCACACGCGGTACCAGACGAACTCGTCACCCTCGTAGCGGCCCAGCCCCAGGTGCCAGCTGGACCGCGCGGCGTCCGGACGCCACCGCAGCGCGACGCTCACGCCCCCGCCGCGGCGCATCCGGATCCACCGCTGGCCGTACCAGGCGACCAGCACGGCGAGCACGATCAGGAGCCCGACTACGACCACGGTGATCTTCACGGCCCGGCTCCTGCCCGTCTCCCGCTCAGGCCGACTGACCTGCCGCGCGGAGCTGGGCCGTGGCCCTCGTCCGCTCGGTCTCGTCGTCGGCGCTCAGGGCCGCCTTCGCCGCGTCGACGTCGATTTCGTCGGACAGCTCGGCGCTCTCGGCGAGGATGCTCACGCCGCTGCCGGTCACGGAGAGGAATCCGCCGTGCACGGCCGCGCAGACCGTCTCGCCGTCGGTGGTCGTCACCTTGACCACGCCACCCTCGACGAGCTGCCCGAGCACGGGTTCGTGGCCGGCCATGATGCCGATCTCGCCCTCGGTGGTCTGGGCCACCACGAAAGTGGCGGTACCCGACCAGAGACGGCGCTCGACGGCCACCAGCTCCACGGACATCTCAGCCACGTAGCACTCCTTAGCTCGGGGTGTTACTCCCGAGTGTAATAGGTCTGACTCAAGCTATGAGAACGGCGGGGGCCGGAGTCCACATAGGACACTGCCCCCGCCGAGCTCACGGATTCACTTCTTGGTGATTTCCTTGTACTTCTTCTCGAGGTCCTCGAGGCCACCGATACCCAGGAACGCCTGCTCCGGGTAGTGGTCGAAGTCACCCTTCGAGATGCGGTCGAACGACTCGATGGTCTCCGACAGCGGCACCGTCGAGCCCGGGATCTGCGTGAACGCCTCGGCGACCAGCATGTTCTGCGACAGGAACCGCTCGATGCGGCGCGCGCGCTGAACGGTGAGCTTGTCCTCTTCCGAGAGCTCGTCCATACCGAGGATCGCGATGATGTCCTGCAGCTCCTTGTACTTCTGCAGGATCCGGATGACCTCGGAGGCGACGCGGTAGTGGTCCTCGCCGACGATCGCCGGGTCGAGGATCGTCGACGTCGACGCCAGCGGGTCCACCGCCGGGAAGATGCCCTTCTGGAACACCGACCGGGAGAGCTCGGTGGTGGCGTCCAGGTGGGCGAACGTCGCGGCCGGCGCGGGGTCGGTGTAGTCGTCCGCGGGGACGTAGATCGCCTGCATCGAGGTGATCGACCGGCCCCGGGTCGAGGTGATCCGCTCCTGCAGCTGGCCCATCTCGTCGGCCAGCGTCGGCTGGTAACCCACGGCCGAAGGCATGCGGCCCAGCAGGGTCGACACCTCGGAACCGGCCTGGGTGAACCGGAAGATGTTGTCGATGAACAGCAGCACGTCCTGGTTCTGGACGTCGCGGAAGTACTCCGCCATGGTCAGCGCCGACAGCGCGACGCGCATGCGCGTGCCCGGCGGCTCGTCCATCTGGCCGAACACGAGGGCGGTGTCGTTGATGACGCCGTCTTCGCTCATCTCCAGGAAGAGGTCGTTGCCCTCACGGGTGCGCTCGCCGACCCCGGCGAACACCGACGTACCACCGAAGTTCCGGGCGACGCGGGTGATCATTTCCTTGATGAGCACCGTCTTGCCCACGCCGGCGCCGCCGAACAGGCCGATCTTGCCACCCTGGACGTACGGGGTGAGCAGGTCGACGACCTTCAGGCCGGTCTCCAGCATCTCCGTCTTGCCCTCGAGCTGGTCGAAGGACGGCGGGTTGCGGTGGATGCCCCAGCGCTCGAGGTCGTCGCCGTAGCCGGGCTCGTCGAGGCACTCGCCGAGCGCGTTGTAGACGTGGCCCTTGACCTTGTCGCCCACCGGCACGGTGATCGGCTTGCCGGTGTCGGTGACCTCGGCGCCCCGGACCAGGCCGTCCTGCGGCTGGAGCGAAATGGTGCGGACGAGGTTGTCACCCAGGTGGCTGGCGACCTCGAGGGTCACCGTCTTGCGCAGCTGCTCGAACTCGATTTCGACCTTGAGCGCGTTGAACTGGTCGGGAACGGAACCGCGCGGGAACTCGACGTCGACGACCGGCCCGGTCACCGAGACGATGCGCCCCTTGGCGCGCGGGGCTTCAGTACTGGTCATCAATCATCACTTCCTGCTGCGGTGAGCGCGTTCGCGCCACCGACGATTTCGGAGATCTCCTGGGTGATCTGCGCCTGGCGGGCCTGGTTCATCTCCCGCGTCAGGGTGCCCACCAGCTCGTTCGCGTTGTCCGACGCGGCCTTCATCGCCGTGCGGCGGGCGGCCAGCTCGGAGGCCGCGGCCTCGAGCAGCGCCGCGTAGAGCCGCGTGTTGATGTACTTCGGCAGGAGCGCGTCCAGCAGCTTGTCGGCACTCGGCTCGAACTCGTAGCTGGGGAGCAGCTCGCCCGCGGGCTTCTGCTCCTCTTCGCCGTCCGTGTACTCGACCTCGAGCGGCGCGACGCGCTTGGCGACCGGCCGCTGGGTCAGCATCGACACGAACTCGGTGTAGACGATGTGGATCTCGTCGACACCGGTGATGCCGTCGGCGTTGCCGTGCGCGTCGTCGGCGCCGAGCATGAACGACCGCACCAGCGCGTCCCCGGCGGCGACGGCGTCGGAGTACGCCGGCTGGTCGGAGAAGCCCGTCCAGCTGTCGACGACGTCGCGGTCGCGGAACCGGTAGTAGTTCAGGCCCTTGTTGCCGGTGACGTAGACCTCGGGCTCCTTGCCCTCCGAACGGAGGAGGGCGAGCAGCTCTTCGGTCGCGCGCAGGACGTTGGAGTTGTAGCCACCGCACTGGCCCTTGTCACTGGTCACGACCAGGACGGCGGCCCGCGTCGGGTTCGGGCGCTCGACCAGCATCGGGTGGTCGAGGTTGGCCGCCGCACCGGCCAGCGCCGAGAGCACCTTCGTGATCTCGTCCGCGTACGGCCGGGAAGCGGCGACCTTCGCCCGCGCCTTGGTGATGCGCGCGGTGGCGATGAGCTCCATCGCCTTGGTGATCTTGCCGATCGACTTGGTCGCCTTGATGCGCGACCGGAGTTCCCGGAGTTGTGCGGCCATGAGCTATCAGCTCACTTCTTCGGGGCGGGCTTGTTGACCTTGACGGTCTCGTGCCCGACCTTGTCGGCGTCCATCGCGTCGGCGTCCGCCTCGACCAGGGGCTTGCCCTCGGAGGTGGTGAACTCCTTCTTGAACTCGTTCACCGCGTCGACGACGGCCTCGCGGGTCTCCTGCGGGAACTTGCCCGACTCGCGGATGCCCTTGATCAGGTCGGCGTGCTTGCGGCGGGCCGAGTCGATGAACTCGTGGTTGAACCGGCGGACGTCCTCGGTCGGGACCGAGTCGTAGTGCCCGTTCGTGCCCAGGTACACCGTGAGGACCTGCTCCTCGACCGGGATCGGCGAGTACTGCGGCTGCTTGAGCACCTCGTACAGCCGGGCACCGCGCTCGAGCTGCGCCTTCGACGCGTCGTCGAGGTCCGAGGCGAAGGCCGCGAAGGCCTCCAGCTCGCGGTACTGCGACAGGTCGATCCGGAGCGAGCCCGCGACGTCCTTCATCGCCTTGACCTGCGCGGCACCACCCACGCGGGACACCGAGATGCCCACGTCGATGGCCGGGCGCTGGCCGGCGTTGAACAGGTCCGACTGGAAGAAGCACTGGCCGTCGGTGATCGAGATGACGTTCGTCGGGATGTAGGCCGACACGTCGTTGGCCTTCGTCTCGATGATCGGCAGCCCGGTCAGCGAGCCGGCACCCAGCTCGTCCGACAGCTTCGCGCAGCGCTCCAGCAGGCGGGAGTGCAAGTAGAAGACGTCGCCGGGGAACGCCTCGCGGCCCGGCGGGCGGCGCAGCAGCAGCGAGATCGCGCGGTAGGCGTCGGCCTGCTTGGTCAGGTCGTCGAACACGATGAGGACGTGCTTGCCCTCGTACATCCAGTGCTGGCCGATGGCCGAGCCGGTGTACGGCGCGATCCACTTGAAGCCGGCCGAGTCGGACGCGGGGGCCGCGACGATGGTGGTGTACTCCAGCGCGCCGGCGTCCTCGAGGGACTTCTTCACGGCGGCGATCGTGGAGCCCTTCTGGCCGACCGCGACGTAGATGCAGCGAACCTGCTTCTTCGGGTCGCCGGTCTCCCAGTTGGCCTTCTGGTTGATGATCGTGTCCACGGCGACGGCGGTCTTGCCCGTCTTGCGGTCACCGATGATCAGCTGGCGCTGGCCACGGCCGATCGGGGTCATCGCGTCGATGGCGGTGATGCCGGTCTGCAGCGGCTCCGACACCGGCTGGCGCTCGACGACCGAAGCGGCCTTCAGCTCCAGCGCGCGGCGCTCGGTGGTCTCGATGTCGCCGAGGCCGTCGATCGCCTGGCCCAGCGGGTTGACGACGCGGCCGAGGTAGCCGTCGCCGACCGGCACCGACAGGACCTGGCCGGTGCGCTTGACCTGCTGGCCTTCTTCGATGGTCTCGAAGTCACCGAGGATCGCGGCACCGATGGAGCGCGCGTCCAGGTTCAGGGCGACGCCCAGGATGCCGCCGGGGAACTCGAGCAGCTCGTTGGCCATGGCCGAGGGCAGGCCCTCGACGTGGGCGATGCCGTCACCGGCGTCCACCACGATGCCAACTTCTTCCCGGCTCACGTCCGGGGCGTAACTCGAGACGTAGTTCTCGATCGCGCTACGGATCTCATCCGAGGAGATCGTCAGCTCGGCCATGTCTTTCCCGCTCTCGCTTCGTTCTTGCCAGTATGCAAAGTCTTGGGTGACCGGGGCTATGCCCGGGCCAGCCGCCTGCGCAGCGCCGCCAGCTGACCCGCCGCGCTCCCGTCGATGACCTCGTCGCCGACGCGGACGACGAGCCCGCCGCCGAGCCGGGGGTCGACCTCGACGTGCAGCGCGATCGGCCGCCCGTAGATGTCGTCGAGCTTCGCGCCGAGCTGGGCGGTCTGCTCGTCGGACAGGGCGTTCGCGCTGGTCACGTAGGCGACCGAGCGCTCACGGCGTTCCGCGGCCAGCTTGACCAGCTTGTCGAGCCCGACGCCGACGCCGCGGCCCTTGGCCCGGCGCACGACCTGCTCGACGAGGGTCTCGGTGATCACGTCCACCTTGTCGGCGAACAGCCCGCGCACCAGGGTGCGCTTGGCGTCGGCGGAACCGGTCAGGTCCGACAGGGCGGCCTCGAGCTCCGGGTGGTGGGCCACGATCCGCGCGACCTGGAAGAGCTGGGACTCGACGGTGTCGACGTTCCCGGTCTTCTCGGCCGCGGTGAGCAGCGCCGAGCGGCCGAGCTCCTCGAGCCCGTCGGTCAGCTCGCGGGGGCTGGACCAGCGGCTGCCGGCCACGGCGTCGAGCACCTTGAGGGCCGGTTCGGACAGCTTGCCGTCGAACAGCCGGCGCACCAGCCCGGTGCGCGCCTCCGGCGTCGTCGACGCGTCGCTCACCGCCCGGCGCAGGCCGATCTCCCGGTCCAGCAGGTCGACGACCGAGAGCAGCTCGTCGCCGACCGTGGCGGCATCGGCTCCCGCGTCGGCCAGAACCTCGCCGAGGCGTTCCTCGGCGAGGCCGAGCGCTTCACGGCTCGCAGCATGCAGCGTCATTTCTGGTCTACTTCCCCGCTCCGTTGGAGGCACCGGCGGTCTCCAGCTCCGCCAGGAACCGGTCGACGGTGCCGCGGCGGCGCGCCTCGTCCTCGAGCGACTCGCCGACGATGCGGCTCGCCAGCTCGACGGCGTTGCGGCCCATGTCGGCCCGCAGCTCGGCGATGATCTGCGCCTTCTGGGCCTGCAGCTGAGCCTGGCCCTGGGCGACGATGCGCTGGGACTCGGCCTCCGCTTCGGCCCGCAGCTCCGCCTTGATCTGCTCGGCTTCGAGCCGGGCGTCGTCGCGGATCTTCGCGGCCTCGGTCCGGGCCTCCTGCAGCTGGGCCTTGTACTTGGCCAGCGCCTCTTCGGCCTCGGCCTGGGCCTTCTCGGCCTTCTCGATGCCACCCTCGATCATCTGGGCGCGCTCTTCGTACGCCGCTTCGAAGCGCGGAACGACGTACTTCTTGAGGACGAACAGCAGGATGAGGAAGGCGACGAGCCCGAGGATGACCTCGGGAATGTGCGGGATGATCGGGTTGGGCGCCGCTTCGGCGGCCAACACCAGGTCCGTCTTCAGCACAACGTCTCCTTAAGCGATGAGCTAACCGAACTCAGGCGGCGGAGGCGATGAAGTAGATGACGATGCCGATCAGGGCGAGCACCTCGGTCAGAACGAAGGTGGAGAAGCCGATGCCCTGCAGCTTGCCCTGCGCCTCCGGCTGACGCGCGGTGCCGTTGATGACGGCGGCGAAGATCAGACCCACACCGATGCCCGGGCCGATCGCGCCCAGGCCGTAACCGATGGCGGCGAGGCCGGGGTTGATGTTGACAGCCTGCTCGGCGGCCTGGGCCAGAACGATGTTGCTCACGTGCGTTTCCCTTCACTTCGGTCCACGCGCTCGCGTGGATCGGGGGCTTGTGTTTCTCAGTGCTCCGACGCCAGCGCGGCGCCGATGTACCCGGCCGACAGCAGGGCGAAGATGAAGGCCTGCAGCACCTGGATGAAGGCCTCGAGGAAGGTCATCAGGATGGCGAAGAGGAACGCCACCGGCGAAACCAGCTTCAGCCCGAAGCCGTCGGTCTGCGTCAGCAGGAAGCTGCCGCCGAGCGTGAACACCATGATGATGAGGTGCCCGGCGAACATCGCGGCGAAGACACGGATGGCGAGCGTGGCCGGCGCGATGAAGAACTTCTGCGCGAACTCGATGGTCGAGTACAGCGGCAGCACGAACCCGGGGATGCCCGGCGGCGCCAGCTCCTTCTTCAGGTAGTGCCCGAAGCCGTGGCGCTTGATCCCGACGTAGTGGTACACCGGGTAAACGACCAGGACGGACAGCGCGAGCGGGAACCCGATCCGCGCCATCGTCGGGAACTGGAAGAACGGGATGATCCCGAACAGGTTGTTCACCAGCACGAAGACGAACAGCCCGAGCACCAGCGGGATGAACGGCTTGAAGTCCTTCGAGCCGATCTGTTCCCGCGCGATGTTGTTGCGGCCGAAGTTGTAGATCGACTCGGCGATGAACTGTCCCTTGCCGGGGACGACCTTCAGCTTCCGGGACGCCAGCATGAAGTAGGCGACGATGATGACCACGGAGATCACCACGAGCAGCATCGGCTTGGTGAAGCTGCCCCAGTACCCGGAGCCGAAAAGAGGCGGCAGGTTGAAGTCCGCCACACCGGGGGGCGTGAATGTGCCACCCTCGGTCAGTACCAGCGCGCCCACTGGGCTCCTTCCGGTTCTCCCGGCCGGCGTTCACTCCGCCGGGGGAATCGTCACGATCTGGACTTAACGTACCCGATACGTATCGGGACGTCGGAGGCGGCTACCCCACGGTTCGCAGAACACACCTTCACGTTCTGCACACGGGGTTGTCTCGCGTGAACACTGCCCTGCGGTCTACTTCGGACCAGCGGCTGAGAGGCGGAACTACACGGTCGCCACACTGCTGATCGCGGTTCGTCTTAGGGAGCGCGCGGCCGAGGCCGCCACCCTTGACGCGGACCATACCAGCAGGTCAATCAGTGCCGTACAGGCGTACTCCATACCAACCGATCAGCCCAGGACTTAGGTCCCGGGTGCACCCGGGACCCAGGTCCGGACCGGGCCGGGACCGCGTCCGCAACGCCGCAGGCGACAGGTCCCGCGGCGATTTCGCGGGGCGCACGGAAGCGCACTTTTGTGGCGCCGGTCACACTCAGGCGGCCGCAGGCCGGTTCACTCTCCGTAACGGAAGTTCGGGACGAACCAGACAGGCGTCAGGAGGGGATGATCGTCGGGATCTTGGTCTTGCGGAAGGCCGCGAACTCGGCCGCGGCGGCCAGCAGGATGGCCACGATCATCGTGATGCCCAGGGAAAGCGGGTGCAGCGCGGTGACGCCCTTCAGCAGCGTCAGCGCCCCGAACAGCAGGACGATCTTCACGACGTACCCGCCGAGCGCGATGACCATGACGAACATCGGGTCCTGCCCGGCGCTGAACTTCATCAGGCCCAGCGTCGACAGCGACGCGAGCATCGCGAGCACGCCGCCGACGAGCGAGCCCAGGAAGCCGGGCATGCCGTTGAGGATGCTGAAGAGCGCGATGCAGACGATCACCGCCGGCGGGGTGACCAGCAGGGAAGCCTTCGTCATCGCGCGGGCCGCCTGCAGCACCACCTTGGCGTGCGGGTTCTCCTGGTCCTGCGTTTCGGTCTCGCTCACGACTGGCTCCCTGGTCGGTTCAGCCACCGAGTGTAGAGAACACCGCTGGTCAGGTTCCCGGCTGGTTGCGGGAACGCAGCCTCGGCACGATGGAGACCACCACCGCGAACACCAGCCCCACCCCGATGATCCACAGCGCGGCGGCGTCGTCGAACAGCGTCACCGACACCGCGCCGAACGCCAGGATCCCCGCCCACAAGTAGATCAGGAGCACGGCCCGGCGCTGCGAATGCCCGATCTCCAGCAGCCGGTGGTGGAGGTGCATCTTGTCGGCCGCGAACGGGCTTTCGCCGCGGCGGGTGCGGCGGACCACCGCCATGATCAGGTCCAGCAGCGGGACGAACAGCACCGCCGCCACGACCACCAGCGGCGACAGCAGCGCGATCGCGTCCTTGCCGCTGAACTGCGGGTAGGGCACGCGCCCGGACGCCGACGTCGTCGCACCGGCGAGCATCAGGCCGATCATCATCGACCCGGAGTCGCCCATGAATATCTTCGCGGGCTGGAAGTTGTACGGCAGGAAGCCCAGACACGCTCCCGCGAGCGTCGCCGCGATCAGGGCCGGCGGGTACGTGCCGACGTCGCCGCCCGAGCTGTCGAGCAGGCCCAGCGAGAACGCGCACGTCGCCGCCGCCGCGATGAAGCCCAGGCCGCCCGCGAGCCCGTCGAGGCCGTCGACGAAGTTCATCGCGTTGACCATCACCACGACCATCACGACCGTGAGCAGCGCGCCCTGGTTCTTGTCCAGCACCAGCACCGAGCCGAACGAGTCGCCGCTGCCGCCCCACGGCACCCAGAACGACACCCACTGCACGCCGAAGATCACCAGGATCCCGGCGCACATCACCTGGCCGGCCAGCTTCGTCCAGGCGTCCAGCTCGAACCGGTCGTCGAGCGCGCCGATCAGCGAGATGACCCCGGCGGCCAGCAGCACGCCGACCGAGTCGAACGACGCGTCGAAGCCGTGCGACAGCGCGGGCAACTGGTGGGCCAGGCCCATCGCACCGGCGACGCCGAGGAAGATCCCGATCCCGCCCATCCGCGGGATCGGCGCGACGTGCACGTCGCGCGCCCGCGGGTTGGCGATCGCGCCGACGCGGATCGCGACCCGGCGCACGACGCCGGTGAGCAGGTAGGTCACGGCCGTCGCGGTCAGCGCGACGAGGATGTATTCCCGGATGGGGAGAAGACCGGATGTGGGCGGCACGGGTGCGTCACGCTCGCGGGGTCGGGGTCACCCGCGACACGCTATCGTGCCGCGGCGCACGCCATGATCCGGCTTCACGCCAACGATTCCGCGGGCACACCGAGCACCTCCGCGATCGCGTCCTTCTTCACCGCGCCCTCGCGCAGCACCACCGGCTCGGTGCCGGTGAGGTCCACGATGCTCGACGCGACGGCCTCGCCGCTCGACCCGCCGTCGAGGTACACCGCGACCGAGTCGCCGAGCTGTTCCTGCGCCTCCTGCGCGGTGCTGGCCGGCGGGCGGCCCGAGACGTTCGCGCTCGACACGGCCATCGGGCCGACATCGCGCAGCAGTTCCAGCGCCACCGGGTGCAGCGGCATGCGCAGCATCACGGTGCCGCGCGCGTCGCCGAGGTTCCACTGCAGACTCGGCGCGTGCGGGAGCACGATGGACAGATCGCCCGGCCAGAACGCTTCGATGAGCGCGCGTGCCTGCGGGGGCACGCCGAGCACGAGTCCGTCCACAGTGGACCACGAGCCGACGAGCACGCCGACCGGCATGTCCGGGCCGCGGTTCTTCGCGCGCAGCAGCGCCTGGACGGCGCCCGCGTCGAACGCGTCGGCGCCGATGCCGTAGACCGTGTCGGTCGGCAGGACGACCAGCCTGCTCGACCGGACCGCGCCCGCGGCCGCCGCCAGTCCGTCGGCCCGGGACTCCCGCTTGCTGCAGTCGTAGACCACGCTCATGGTGGTCAAGAGTAGTCCCGCCGCCGGAGGGGGCGTCGGCCGCGTCACACCGGCCTGGTCTGCAGCAAGGACGGCGACACGGCGAACCCCTGCCGTTCGTAGGCCGGCACGGCCCGGCCCGACGAATGGACCGTGACCCGCTCCAGCCCGAGCTCGGCGGCCAAGCGGAGGGTCGCCCCGATCAGCAGGCCGCCGAGCCCGCCGTCGCGGGCCTCCGGCACCACGTACACGCTCTGCACGTCACCGCAGGCCCGCTCGAACGCCGCCGGCGTCGGCACGCGCGGGGTGATCGCGAGGAACGCCATCCCGAGCACCCGGTCCGCGCGGGTGAGGACCAGGCAGCGGTGCGTGGCCGCGTTGTCGCGCGCCCACGCGGCGAACTCGCGCACGAACGCGTCGCGCCCGTCGCCGGGCAGGCCGTCCTGCTCGGCGACCCAGCGCCACCGCAGCGCGGCGACGGCTTCGAGGTCGTCGGGACGGGCGGGGCGGACTTCGATCTCCGGCACACCCCCATCCTGGCCCGGCCAGACTTTCGTCGTGCGGCAAGCGGGTAAACCTCGCCGCGGGGCAGAACCGGGACAGCGCGGCTCAATACGGTCGATCACCGGGAACCACCATCCCCGTGGGTTCCCAGTGAAGGAGCCGCAGATGCGCCCCAGAACCCCGAAAGCGCTCGCCCTGCTCGCCGCCGTCACCGTCCTCACCGGGCTCGGCACCGGCACCGCCGCCGCCGAACCGCTGACCCGTGGGTGGCCGGCCCCGATCGACGCCGCGCACTGGGAGAACCAGGACCACATGACCTGGTCGGACTACACGAAGGTGCCCGGCACGAACTGGGCGGACCCGAACCTCAAGCCGACGCAGCGCACCTTCAAAGGTGCCGTCGTCCTCGCCGACTACCCGGACCAGGACTTCGTCGTCACGAAGCCCGCGAACTCGACCATCTTCGGCAACCCCGGGCCCGCCGCGGCGAACATCCCGCGGGCGAACGTCGCGAAGTACTACCAGGACTTCCTCAACAAGCCCGAAGCGCTCAACAACGGGCACACCATCAACGAGTACTGGATGGAGGACTCCGGCGGCCGGTTCGGCGTGCAGCTGACCGCGTTCGGGGCGTACCGGATGCCCGGGAAGTCCTACGAGTACGGCATGGAGTTCCAGCCGAGCGCCTGCCCGCCGTCGGCGAACTGCACCCGCGACCTCCGCAAGGACGCCGGGGACGCGTGGCGCGCCGACGTCGGCGGCACCGCGAACCAGTTCGACTTCGTCTTCTACCTGTCGGCCGGCCAGGACGAAAGCTCGACCTGGCAGGAGTTCGGCGAGATGAAGTTCGGCACCAAGGAGAACGTCCCGGACAGCTTCGGCCCGCCGAACCACGACCTGCCGAACTACGCCGCGACGCGGTACGTGCCGTGGACGTCGTGGGCGTCGGCCGCCAGCATCTGGCCGAACGCCGAGAACGGCAGCTCGGTGCAGGCCGAGAGCTCGGGCCAATCCACCTACGCCCACGAGTTCAGCCACATCCTGGGCATCGGCGACAACTACAACAACCCGTTCGGGGTGCCGCCGTCGCGCAGCTACAGCGGACCGTGGGACATGCTTTCGCGCGGCACGTTCAACGGCCCGGGCGGCCCGCACACCCGCTGGCAGATCCCGGCGACGCAGGGCAGCTCGATGGGTGCCCAGCACCAGCTGCGCAACAAGCTGAAGCTCGGCATCGTCGACCCGGCGGACGTCCTGCAGCTGGACCGCGACGCCCTGGCGTCCTCCGGCCCGGTGTCGGCGCGCATCACCGCGCGCGAGGCGGCGGCGCAGCCCGGCGCGTTCACCGGGCTGAACATCAAGCTGACCGGCGGTGACAGGAGCCCGAAGTGCGACCGCGCCAAGGACCCGTTCTGCGACGGGGGCGGCTACGACAACTACACCGTCGAGGTCGTCGACCGGATGGGCTCGGACTCCTTCGCCCCCGACTCGGGCGTGCTGATCACCAAGACGAAGAACAAGGACAACGCCCCCTTCGACTGGGTGATCGACGCGAACCCGCAGGACATCGGCATCACCGACTACACGAAGCCGGACGGCACGCCGGTGAAGATCACTGTCGGCGACTACCGGCAGCTCAACGACGCGCTGTTCAAGGCGGGCACCGAAGCGGCGAGCCCGTACGAGTACACCGACCAGGCGAACCGGCTGCGGTTCCTGATCACGGACGTGGCCCGGGACCGCCGCGGCATCCTGTCGTACACGGTGACGGTCGCGTCCCTGGACGGCGCGGGCAGCCAGGCCCGCGGCGCGGCGGTGACCCCGGCCCCGCCGGCGTTCGCCCGCGGCGGCCTCGCGACCTGCGACTTCGGCCTGCTCAACACGGGCTCGGCCCGCGGCGCGCAGGCCCCGTACGACACGGACACCTACCGGCTGAGCGTGTCGACGGACGCCCGCGGCTGGGAGGTCCGGCTGCCGAACGAGCTGGCAACGGCGAAGTTCGGCGGTCACGTGAAGGTGCCGGCGTACGCGAAGCGGGGGTCGAACGGTGACCTGGCGGCCAGGGTGAAGCTGACGGCGACCTCGGTGAGCGACCCGTCGAAGACCGCGACGGCGAGCTGCACGGCGTTCGGTTTCTAGCCCGCTTTCGGAGGGGGCCGCTCACGCGGGTGGTCCCCTCCGCTCAGCCCAGCCGTCGAGCTGTCACGAACCGCGCCCGCCCGGTCAGGTCGGCGTGGTCCTCGACCCCGGTCAGCACCCGCCGGGCCCGCACCAGTGCCGGCACCGCCGAACCGTGCGTGTCGTCGTGTTCGATCGCCAAGCCGCCGCCCGGGCGCAGCAGGCGGGCGCCCGCCGCGATCGCGTGGCGGATCACCGCCAGGCCGCTCTCCTCGGCGAACACCGCTCGCGGTGGGTCGTGCTCCGCGACCTCCGGCGGCACCGGGGTGCCCTCCGGGACGTACGGCGGGTTGCACAGCACCAGGTCGACCAGGCCGTCGAGCTCGGCGAACATCGTCGGGTCGCCGATGTCACCGGAGTACAGGCGGATCGGGGTGTTGCCCGCGTCGGCGTGGACGTCGGCGTTGTGGCGGGCCCAGGCCAGCGCCTGCGGGTCGACGTCCACCGCGTAGACCACCGCGTCCGGCCGCGCGTGCGCCATCGCCAGGGCCAGCGCCCCCGAGCCGGTGCACAGGTCCACCACGACCGGGAACTCCCGGCCCTGCAGGAACTTCACGCCCCATTCGAGCAGCAGCTCGGTCTCCGGCCGCGGCACGAACACGCCGGCGCCGACCGCGACCGTGATCTCCCCCAGCGCCGCCCAGCCGGTCAGGTACTGCAGCGGGATCCGCTTCGCGCGCTGCTGGACGAGCTGCCCGATCGCCTCGATCACCGGCGGGTCGACCAGCGGCACCATCGGCAGCCGCCCGCGCTCGACGCCCAGCACGTGCGCGGCGATCACCTCGGCGTCGAACCGCGGTGATGCGACGCCCGCGCGTTCGAGGATGCGGGTGGCCTCGATGATGGCCAAGCGCAGCGGCTGCCGATTCACTCGTCGTCCTTCACCTCGTCGAGCCTGGCACACCAGGCGGAGCTCCCCCGTCAGGACACGCGCCGGTCCCGCTCCGCTCAGCGTATCGAGCCCCCCTCACCCGCGTGACAAACAGCCGCGAAACACGGGTCACGGCCAGAATGGATCCGCACGGGGACCCCGCCGGTGCCGCCCCGCGTGGATATCCTGACCGGGGCGCCGCCGATCTTCACGACGCCCGAGACGCCGACCACCCGGGAGCGCCAGTGCCGACCGAGCCGACCACGCGCCGCCGGGTCGCGTTCATCTTCCCCATCTACAACGAGGAAGCGAACATCGACCTGCTGCACCGCACGGTCGACGAGGTCACCGCGCCCCTGGGCGAGCGGTACGAGTTCAGCTTCGTCTACGTCGACGACGGCAGCCGGGACGCCTCCCTGGAGCGGCTCACCGAGCTGGGCGCGCGCGACCCGCGGGTCACGGTCGTGGAGCTGTCCCGCAACTTCGGGCACCAGATGGCCGTCACCGCGGGGCTCGACCTGGTCGACGCCGACGCCGCGATCATCATGGACAGCGATCTGCAGGACCCGCCGCGGGTGGCGCTCGAGCTGCTGGAGAAGTGGGAAGAGGGCTACGAGGTCGTCTACGCGCAGCGCCGGTCGCGCCGCGATTCGCCGTTCAAGCGGTTCACCGCGAGCGCGTTCTACTGGTTCCTGCAGAAGATGGCCGCGGTCGAGATCCCGAAGAACACCGGCGACTTCCGGCTGGTCGACCGCAAGGTCGTCGACGAGCTGCGCAAGTACCGCGAGCGCGACCGGTTCCTGCGCGGCCTGGTCAGCTACGTCGGGTTCAGGCAGACGGCGGTGCTGTTCGACCGCGACCGGCGCCACGCGGGCGTCACCGGCTACCCGCTGACGAAGATGATGCGCTTCGCCGCCGACGGCATCCTCGGGTTCTCGACCACGCCGCTGCGGATGATCACGCGCATGGGGTACCTGATCTCGCTGCTGAGCTTCCTCGGCGTGCTCTACGTGATCGGTGTGAAGCTGTTCGCGCCGCAGACCGCGGTGCCCGGCTGGGCGTTCATCACCATCGCGATGTTCTTCCTCGGCGGCATCCAGATCATCATGCTCGGCGTGCTCGGCAGCTACATCGGCCGCACGTACTCGCAGGTGCAGAACCGGCCGCTGTACACGGTCGCGTCGGTGCGCACCGGTGCCGGCGAGCGGAGCGCCGCGCGATGAGGCTCGTCACGGCCACGCAGCTGCGCTTCGGGATCGTCGGCGTCGGCAACACGCTCGTCGACGCGCTCGGCTACGCGATCCTGGCGTCGGCGGGCGTTCCGACATTCGTCGCCAATTTCCTTTCGACGACGGCCGGCATGCTGCTTTCGTTCACGTTGAACCGGAACTTCACGTTCCGCGCGAAGGACGGCGACATCCGCCGTCAGGCGCTGCTTTTCTTCGCCGTCACGGCGTTCGGGTTGTGGGTGGTGCAGTTCGGGGTCATCACCCTGGTCAGCGCCCTGTTCCCGGGGGTGGGCCTGCTGGTGCCGAAGGGCGCGGCGATCGTCGTCGGGCTGTTCTGGAATTACCTGCTCTACCACTACGTCGTGTTCCGCCACCGGCCCGTTTCGCCGGTTCCCGGTGCACCGCCCGCCGACTCGGCGTGATCTCGTACGCTGGCCGCGTGCGACCCCGTGAACTGCGTTTCGGCCTGGGCGTCTTCGTCCTTTCCCTGGGCGTGCTGCTGATCCGGTTCCTCGTGCCACGACCGGTCGGGATGGCCGACAACGGCGACGGGTGGCGCCTGCTGTGCGACCTCGGCGGCCGGCACCCGGAGCTCGCGTCCGAGTACTACGTGCACTTCAGCTACGGGCCCGGGTCGGCGTGCCGGAGCGACTACATCTCGAGCCAGGCGTGGCTCGACTGGCTCGCGAGCAAGCTGGGGAAGGTGCTCGGCTCGCCGGCGGAGCTCAACCTGCTGGTGCTGGGCGCGATCACGTGCGTGCTGGTCGCGGCCGGCGTCGCGGCGACGGTCCTCGGCCTGGACCTGAGCCGCCGCAACCGCGTCATCGCGGCGGTGCTCCTGCTGCTCGTGATGGCCGACTCGGCGTTCTTCGGCTACTTCGCGTCGGTGCTGAGCGAAGGCGCCGGGTTCGTCGGAATGCTGCTGACGGCGGGCGGCCTGCTGCTGATGAGCCGCACCGGCGCGTGGCGCCACTGGGGTGCGGCGCTGACCGTCGTGGGCGCGCTCATCGGCATCAACGCGAAGTCGCAGACGCTGCTGCTGATCCCGCTGTTCGTGCTGGCGCTGGCCCTGGTCCGCCCGCTGGGCGCACGCGGCCGGGCGCGGTGGCTGCTGCCGCTGGGTGTGCTGGTGGTCGTCGGCGCGGGCACGGCGGCGGTGCAGGCCCACGGCGACCCGGCCAACGCGGAGTACCGCGAGGCGAACATGTTCCACGTCGTGTTCGACAGCATCGTCGACGGAAAGCACGACACGGACGCCGACCTGACGGCCCTGGGCCTGCCCCCGAGCGCGAAGAAGTTCATCGGCAAGGGCTGGTGGGAGGTGAGCCCGTGGACGGACGCGGACTACACCGGCTTCCGGGACAAGATCAGCCGCCGCAACGTCCTGCAGTACTACGCCTCGCACCCGGCGCGCACGCTGCAGATCCTCCAGCAGGGCGCGGTCGACACCCTGACGGCGCGGCCGTCGCGCCTGGGCAGCTTCGCGGAGTCGGAGGGGCTGCCGCGGATGGCCAAGGAGTACCGGGTGCCGGTGTTCTCCGGGCTGTCGGCCCTGGCGGCCCCGCTGGGGCTGTTCGCGCTGGTGCCGTTCTGGCTGCTGATCGGCTGGGCGGGGGTCCGCGCGTTCCGCCGCCACCGGCGCGAGTACGGGATCGTGGTGTTCTTCCTGCTGCTGTTCGCGGTGGGCCAGTTCGGGTTGTCCGCGCTGGGCGAGGGCGTCGAGGGCGTGAAGCACCAGCTGCTGACGCTGTTCCCGACGGTCCTGGCTTGCGTTTTCGCGGTGCTGAGCTTCTTCCCGCGGCCGGCTCGGCCCGTTCCGGAGGAAGACGAGCCGGAACCGGTCACGGAAGTCTTCGACGCGTTCCGCGAGCCGGAGTCACCCGCGGTCCACTGAGCCGCGGCTCAGCCCGCCGAGGCGGCCAGCCGCTCTTCTCGGTCCGCCGTCGCCAGTGCGTCCAGGACGCCGTCCAGGTCGCCGTCCAGGACCTGGTCCAGGTTGTACGCCTTGTAGTTGACGCGGTGGTCCGAAATCCGGTTCTCCGGGAAGTTGTACGTCCGGATCCGCTCGGAGCGGTCGACCGTGCGGACCTGGGACTTGCGGGCGTCGGACGCCTTGGCCGCCGCCTCCTCCTCCGCGATCGCCTGCAGCCGGGCCTGCAGCACCTGCAGGGCCCGCGCGCGGTTCTGGATCTGGGACTTCTCGTTCTGGCACGACACCACGATGCCCGTCGGCAGGTGCGTGATCCGGACCGCCGAGTCGGTCGTGTTGACGCTCTGGCCGCCCGGGCCCGACGAGCGGAAGACGTCGATGCGCAGGTCGTTCGGGTCGATCTCGACCTCGACCTCCTCCGGCTCCGGGTAGATGAGCACCCCGGACGCCGACGTGTGGATCCGGCCCTGGGACTCCGTCGCCGGCACGCGCTGGACGCGGTGCACGCCGCCCTCGAACTTCAGGCGGGACCAGACGCCGTCGACGACGGCCGACTTCGTCTTGATCGACAGCGTGACGTCCTTGAAGCCGCCCAGGTCGGAGTCCACCGAGTCGAGCACTTCGGCCTTCCAGCCGTGGCGCTCGGCGTAGCGCAGGTACATCCGCAGCAGGTCGCCGGCGAACAGGGCCGACTCCTCGCCGCCCTCGCCGGACTTGATCTCCATCACGACGTCGGAGCCGTCGTACGGGTCGCGCGGCAGCAGCAGCTCGGTGAGCTTCGACTCCAGCTCGGGGATCTTCGCGCTCAGCTCTTCGGCTTCCGCGGCGAACTCCGCGTCCTCCGCGGCCATCTCCCGTGCGGCCGCGAGGTCGTCGCGGGCGGTGTCGAGCTCGTGGACCGCGCGGATCACCGGCGTCAGCTCGGCGTAGCGGCGCCCGAGCTTGCGGGCGCGCACCTGGTCGGCGTGCACCGCGGGGTCCGCCAGCTGCTGCTCCAGCTCGGCGTGCTCGGCGAGCAACCCCTTGAGCGAGCTCGAATCCACCTCTGCCACCTCTCAGCCCGGGTCCGTCCAAAACAACGGCGCCCACCCGCGCGTGCGGGTGGGCGCCGTGGAAAAAGCTACTTGGCGTCGGCCTTCTTCTGGCGCTTGCCGTAGCGAGCCTCGAAGCGCGCGACCCGGCCACCGGTGTCCATGATCTTCTGCTTGCCCGTGTAGAACGGGTGGCAGTTCGAGCAGATCTCGACGTGGATGTTGCCGCTGGTCTTGGTGCTGCGCGTGGTGAAGCTGTTGCCGCAGTCGCAGTTCACGTTCGTGACCACGTACTCGGGGTGAATACCGCTCTTCATGGTGTCCTCTCTCGTTGGCTCCGGGTCCCCAGTCGTTCCGCGGGGTGAACCGGTGCCGGACTTCAGCGGGTAATTCTGCCAGACGGGCAGACGGTCACTGGAACGCACCCCGCTGACCAGCTATTCCCGGTGGTTGAAGCGTCAAGTTTGTACGGATCTTGTACACGGCCGGCGCACCCTGGCGATCCTTCGTGATTATCTCACCGCCAGGAGGAGTAATGCGAAATATCTTCACTGCTTTGGCCGTCGCCGCCACCATCGGCACGGCCGCGGTGGTGGCCGCCCCCGTCGCGACCGCGGTACCCGCCGCGTCGATCCAGGCCGCGGGCGACGGCACCCCGGCCGGCGCGGTCCAGTGGTACAAGAACCACCTGGGCAGCACCGCCTACCAGGGGCTCTGCGAGAAGGCGGCCGAGAACGCCTACGGCACCACCGGCGTCTGGGCCTCGGCGAACGCGCACTGGAACGGCGCGAGCCCGAAGCACACCACCGGCACGCCGCCGGCCGGTTCGTTCGTCTACTGGAACATCAGCGCGTACGGGCACGTCGGCATCGCGGACGGCAACGGCGGCTTCTACGCCTCCAGCGTCGGCGGCGCGATCGGCCACGGCTCCAGCGTGAGCTACTTCAGCAACTACCGCGGCTGGACGCCCGCCGCGGTCCCCCACCAGTAACGCGAAAGGGCCCTCCCGGGCGAACCGGGAGGGCCCTTTCTCGGAACGAGACTCAGTCGTCTTCGCCGCCGCCGAGGGCGGTCTTCGAGACCTGCATGAGGAACTCGACGTTCGTCTTCGTCTTGCGCAACCGCGAGATCAGCAGGTCGATGGCCTGCTGCGAGTCGAGCGCGTGCAGCACCCGGCTCAGCTTCACGGTGACCGCGAGCTCGTCCGGCGAGAGCAGCAGCTCGTCCTTGCGGGTACCCGACGGGTTGACGTCGACGGCCGGGAACACCCGGCGCTCGGCGATCTTCCGGTCCAGCTTGAGCTCCGCGTTACCGGTGCCCTTGAACTCCTCGAAGATGACCGTGTCCATCGTCGACCCGGTCTCCACCATCGCCGTGGCGAAGATGGTCAGCGAGCCGCCGTTCTCGATGTTGCGCGCCGCGCCGAGGAACCGCTTCGGCGGGTACAGCGCGGTCGAGTCGACACCACCGGACAGGATCCGGCCGGACGCCGGGGCCGCCAGGTTGTACGCGCGGCCCAGCCGGGTGATCGAGTCGAGCAGCACGACGACGTCGTGGCCCATCTCGACCAGGCGCTTGGCCCGCTCGATCGACAGCTCCGCGACCGACGTGTGGTCCGACGGCGGCCGGTCGAAGGTCGAGGCGATGACCTCGCCCTTCACCGAGCGCTGCATGTCGGTGACCTCTTCCGGACGCTCGTCGACCAGGACGACCATCAGGTGGCACTCGGGGTTGTTCGTGGAGATCGCGTTCGCGATGTCCTGCATGATCGTGGTCTTGCCGGCCTTCGGCGGCGACACGATCAGGGCGCGCTGCCCCTTGCCGACCGGCATGATCAGGTCGATCACGCGGGTCGTGAGCTTGTGCGACTCGGTCTCGAGGCGCAGCCGCTCGTTCGGGTACAGCGGGGTCAGCTTGGTGAAGTCCGGGCGGCGCTTGGCCTCGTCCGGCTCCAGGCCGTTGATGGAGTCGACACGCACCAGCGGGTTGAACTTCTGCCGCTGCTGCTCGCCCTCGCGCGGCTGGCGCACGACACCGGTGATGGCGTCACCGCGGCGCAGGCCGTACTTGCGGACCAGCGAAAGCGAGACGTACACGTCGTTCGGGCCGGCGAGGTAGCCGGAGGTGCGCACGAACGCGTAGTTGTCGAGCACGTCCAGGATGCCCGCGACGGGCAGCAGGACGTCGTCCTCGCGGATCTCGGTGTCCGGCGAACCGCCGTCGCGCTGGCCGCCACCACTGCCCCGGCGGCGACGGTCGCGGAAGCGACGGCCGCGGCGGCCGCCTTCCTCGTCGTCGTCCTGCTGCTGGGCGCGGTTGTCCTGACCGCCGCCGCGGTTGCCGCCCTGCTGGCGGTTCCCGTCCTGCTGGCGGTTGTCGTTGCGGTTGTTGCCGCCCTGGCCCTGCTGGCGGTCGCGGTTGCCCCCGCCGCTCTGGCCCTGCTGGCGGTCGCCCTGCTGCCGGTCGCCCTGCTGCCGGTCGCCCTGCTGCCGGTCGCCCTGCTGGCGGTCACCGCCCTGGCCGTCGCCGGCGGCGCGGTTCGACCCGCGGCGACGCCGGCCGCGGCCGCCCTCTTCGGGCTGGCCGTCCTGGCCCTGCTGGCCGTCCTGCTTGTCCTGCTGCGGGCGCTCGGCCTGCGGCTGGGTGTCCGCCGGCGCGGCGGCCTCGGCCTTGGGCTCCGGCTTGGTCTCGACCGGGGCGGCGGCCGCCTCGGCCTTGGGCTCGGCCTTCGGGGCCGACGCCTTCACCGGCTCGCCGACGCCCTCGAGGGGCAGCGTTTCGGCGGCCGGGCGCTTGCGCGACTTGCCCTGACGCTCGCGGATCGCGGCGATGAGATCGCCCTTGCGCATGCCCGTCGTCTCGCCGACGCCGAGCTCCCCAGCCAGCGAACGCAGTTCCGCCACGGTCTTCCCGGTCAACCCGCCGACCGTCTTCTTGGGGGCGGGGGTGGTGCCGTTCGACTCCGCGGCGCTGCTACCCACGTCGCTCAAAAGATCGGTGTTGCTCACACATGTCCTTCCTGACCGATCCACGCCTCCAGGCGGATCAGCGGACTGCCGCTCGCTTCTGATCGCGAACCGGCGTAACTGCCCCCCGATACGGGAGATGAGCTCTTCGGCCGTGCGAAACACAGCTGGAGCGCCTCCACCACAGGGGTTTGCGTCCTCCATTCGGAGGACACGGAATTCGGCACCGCCGAGACCGGAAACCCGCCTACGTTCCTCCGCGTTACCCCGCTTGCCAGGCGGTGCGGATTCGGCGGATCAACGAAGGATGCGATCCGGAGACCGGCATCGGGTGCGGAAACGCACGGTGATCGAACGCCCCCGAGGGTAGACCGCGCCGGTGCCGGGTGCAACAACCACCCCCCGCGTGGCGGGACCGGCCGCTGCCACGTGACCCAGCCTTTACTGAGCCGCAACCTGCACACCCGTGAGATCCACGGGCAGCTCGAAGACGTCGAAACCGTCAAC
Organism: Amycolatopsis stemonae; assembly: GCF_054781455.1. Lineage (NCBI taxonomy): Bacteria > Bacillati > Actinomycetota > Actinomycetes > Pseudonocardiales > Pseudonocardiaceae > Amycolatopsis > Amycolatopsis stemonae. The sequence continues at coordinate 118,086 of NZ_BAAGUJ010000001.1, forward strand.
GTCCACGCCGGGCGGGAGTATTCCCGTGGTGGTCAGCGCGAGCACCGTGGGACCCGCGCCGGAGACGGCGGCGGCCACGCTGCGTGCACGCAGCGTCGCCACCAGCTCGCCGCTCGCCGGGTACGCGGGGGCCCGGTAGTGCTGGTGCAGGCGGTCTTCGGTGGCCGCGAGCAGCAGCTCCGGCTTCGCGGTCAGCGCGTGCACGGCGAGCGCGGCGCGGCCGGCGTTGTGCGCGGCGTCGGCGTGGGGCACGGTCGCGGGCAGCAGGCCGCGGGTGGTCGCGGTGGCCGAGCGCACCGCGGGGACGGCCACGACCGGCCGGATCGACGCGTGCGGCGCGAGCCGCTCGGCGTGGAACTCGCCGCCTTCGCACCAGGCCACGACGAGCCCGCCGAACAGGCTCGCCGCGGCGTTGTCGGCGTGGCCCTCGAAGCCCGCGGCCAGCTGCAACGCGCCGAACGCGTCGATTTCACGGCCCGCCAGCGCGTACCCGGCGGCGACACCGGACACCACCGCGGCCGCCGACGAACCGAGCCCGCGGGCGTGCGGGATCGCGTTGAAGCAGCGCAGGTGCAGGCCGGGCGGTTCGACGCCGAGGTGCGCGCAGGTCCGCCGGATCGCGCGGACCACGAGGTGCGTCTCGTCCGTCGGGACGTCCGCGACACCGCCCGCGCCCGCGTCGATCACCTCGACCTTGAGGCCGGTGTCGGTGACCCGCACCTCGACGACGTCGTGCAGGGCCAGCGCCATGCCGAAGGCGTCGAAGCCCGGCCCGATGTTCGCCGTCGACGCCGGGACGGTGACCTTGAACGCGGTCTTCACCGCAGGTCCAGCGCCGCCGCGACCGCCGAGGGGTCGACGGCCAGCGGCTCGACCTCGACGTTGCCCGCCAGCGCCGTCTGCGGGTCCTTCAGGCCGTGGCCGGTGACGGTGCACACCACGCGGGACCCGCGCGGCAGCCGGCCGTCGGCGGCCGTGGCCAGCAGGCCGGCCACGCTGGTGGCCGACGCCGGCTCGACGAACACGCCCTCGCGCCCGGCGAGCAGCCGGTACGCCTCGAGGATCTTCTCGTCGGTGACGGCGTCGAAGAGCCCTTCGGACTCGTCCTTCGCCTTCACGGCGGCGGTCCACGACGCCGGGCTGCCGATCCGGATCGCCGTCGCGATCGTGTCCGGGTCGCGCACCGGCTCGCCCAGCACGAGCGGCGCCGCGCCGGCGGCCTGGAAGCCGAACATCCGCGGGGTGTTCTTCACCACACCGTCGGCGGCGTACTCCGAATACCCCGCCCAGTAGGCGGTGATGTTCCCCGCGTTGCCGACCGGCAGGCAGTGGATGTCCGGCGCTTCGCCGAGGACGTCGCACACTTCGAAGGCCGCGGTCTTCTGGCCGGCGATGCGCACCGGGTTCACCGAGTTGACCAGGGTGACCGGGTAGTCGTTCGCGGTCTTGCGGGCCAGCTCGAGGCAGTCGTCGAAGTTGCCGTCGACCTGCAGGATCCGCGCGCCGTGCAGCACGGCCTGGGCGAGCTTGCCCAGCGCGATCTTCCCCTGCGGCACCAGCACGGCGCAGGTGAGGCCCGCGCGGGCGGCGTACGCGGCGGCCGAGGCGGAGGTGTTGCCGGTCGACGCGCAGATCACGGCCTTGAGCCCGCTGGCGAGCGCGTGCGTGATGGCCACGGTCATCCCGCGGTCCTTGAACGAGCCCGTCGGGTTCGCGCCCTCGACCTTGAGGTGGACCTCGCAGCCGGTCAGCTCGGACAGGTGCCGCGCGGGCAGCAGCGGCGTGTTGCCCTCCCCGAGCGTCACGACCTGCGCGCCGTCCGGGACCGGGACGCGGTCCCGGTAGGCCTCGATGAGTCCCGGCCAGGGGTGCCTGATCACTGGTCTTCGCCTTCCACCCGCATGACGCTGACAACTTCGTGGACGACGTCGAGCTTCGCGATCTCGTCCACAGTGGACTGCAGGGCCGCGTCCGGGGCCTGGTGCGTCACGACGACCAGGCTCGCGCGGTCGCCGACGTCGCTCTGCCGCACGGCCGCGATGCTCACGCCGTGCGCGGCGAACGCGTTCGCCACCTGCGCGAGCACCCCGGCGCGGTCGGCGACGGAAAGGCTTACGTGGTACCGGGTCGGCGTCTGGCCCATCGGCCGGACCGGCAGCGCGGCGTGCGCGGATTCGCGCGGGCCGCGGCCGCCGGCGACGCGGTTGCGCGCCACCGCGACGAGGTCGCCGAGCACCGCGCTCGCGGTCGGCGCACCACCCGCGCCCTGGCCGTAGAACATCAGCTCGCCCGCGGCGTCGGCCTCGACGTAGACGGCGTTGAACGCGCCGCCGACGCCCGCGAGCTGGTGGCTGCGCGGGATCATCACCGGGTGCACGCGGGCGGAAACCGACTCGACGCCGTCATCGTCGGCCACCCGCTCGCAGATGGCCAGCAGCTTGACCGTGCGGCCGAGCATGCGGGCCGCGGCGAGGTCGGCGGCCGTGACGTCCGCGATGCCCTCGCGGTGCACGTCCGACGCCGTCACGCGGGTGTGGAAGGCCAGCGACGCCAGGATCGCGGCCTTGGACGCGGCGTCGTAGCCGTCGACGTCGGCGGTCGGGTCGGCCTCGGCGTACCCGAGGCGGCTGGCTTCGTCGAGCGTCTCGGCGTAGCCGGCGCCGGTGGTGTCCATCGCGGACAGGATGTAGTTCGTGGTGCCGTTGACGATGCCCATCACGCGGGTGATGCGGTCCCCGGCGAGGGACTCGCGCAGCGGGCGCAGCAGCGGGATGGCCCCGGCCACCGCGGCCTCGAAGTAGAGGTCGGCGCCCGCGGCGTCGGCCGCCTCGAACAGGTCGGCGGAGTGCTCGGCCAGCAGCGCCTTGTTCGCCGTGACCACGGACTTGCCGGCCTTCAGCGCGGCGAGCAGCCAGCCGCGGACCGGCTCGATGCCGCCGACCAGCTCGACCACCACGTCGACGTCGTCGGACGTGACGAGCTTCTCGGCGTCGGCCGTCAGCAGCTCCGGCGGCAGCTCGGGGTGCTTGTCCGGGCGGCGGACCGCGATGCCGGCCAGCTCGACCGGCGCGCCCGCCCGCGCGGCCAGCTCACCGGCCTGCTCGGTGAGCAGCCGGGCGACCTCGCCGCCGACGGTTCCGCAGCCGAGCAGGGCGACCCTGATGGCCTTCTCCTGTGGGGCAGCCACTGTGTTCAGACCTCCAGGCGCAGCATGTCGTCGGTCGTCTCGCGGCGCAGCAGCAGCCGGGAGCTGCCGTTGCGCACGGCGACCACCGCCGGGCGCGGCTGCCGGTTGTACGTGCTCGCCATCGAGTAGCAGTAGGCGCCGGTCGCCGCGATCGCCAGCAGGTCGCCGGGAGCCAGGGTGTCGGGCAGCCAGCAGTCTCGTACGACGATGTCGCCGGATTCACAGTGTTTTCCCACGACCCGGGACAGCACGGCCGGGACCGGCTGGTCGTTGTCGGCCGCGGAGCGGGACACCAGCCGGACGTCGTAGACCGCGTCGTAGAGCGCGGTGCGGATGTTGTCGCTCATCCCGCCGTCGACGCTGACGTACCGGCGCGCCGACTCGTCGCCGAGCGAGACGTCCTTGATCGTCCCGACCTCGTAGAGCGTGATCGTGCCGGGCCCGGCGATCGCGCGGCCCGGCTCGCCCGCGATGCGCGGCACCGGCAGGCCCGCGTACGCGCACTCCTTGCGGACGATCTCGCGGATCTGCGTGATCATCTGCGCCGGCGGGGGCGGGTTGTCCTTCTCGGTGTAGGCGATGCCGAACCCGCCGCCGAGGTCGACCAGGCTCAGCTGGTCCAGCAGCTCGGGCCCGTGCTCCTTGGCCAGGTCGGCGAGCAGCCCGACGACGCGGCGGGCGGCGACCTCGAAGCCGTCGGCGTCGAAGATCTGCGAGCCGATGTGGCTGTGCAGGCCGACCAGCTTGAGCGAACGCGCGTTGAGCACCCGGCGCACCGCTTCGGCGGCGTCGCCGCTCGCGAGGGAGAAGCCGAACTTCTGGTCCTCGTGCGCGGTCGCGATGAACTCGTGGGTGTGCGCCTCGACGCCGACCGTGACCCGGATCAGCACCGCCTGCACGACGTCGTGGCGCGCGGCGATGTCGGCCAGCCGGGCGATCTCGTAGTAGGAGTCGAGCACGATCGTGCCGACCCCCGCGACGACCGCGGCTTCGAGCTCCGCGGGCGACTTGTTGTTGCCGTGGAAGGTGATCCGCTCGGCCGGGAAGTTCGCGCGCTGCGCCACGGCGAGCTCGCCGCCGCTGCAGACGTCGAGGCTCAGCCCCTGCTCGGCCACCCAGCGGGCGATCTCGATGGAGAGGAACGCCTTCGACGCGTAGTGCACGAGCGTCGGGTCGTCGAACGCCTCGGCGTAGTCCGCGCACCGGGACTTGAAGTCGGCCTCGTCGACCACGAACAGCGGCGTGCCGTGCTTCTCGGCGAGCTCGCGGACGTCGACCCCGGCGATCCGCACGACGCCGTCGGCGGCGCGGAAGGTGTTGCGGGGCCACACCTTCGCGGGCAGCTTGTCGAGCTCTTCGGCCCCCGAGGGCTGGAGCCCGGAGGTGTCGGCGTGGGGGTAGACGTCGGCGTGCCTGGGGCCCGCGGGGTGCGCCATTTCTTACATCCGTTCCGGAGCGGAGACACCGACCAGCGCGAGACCGTTGGCGAGCACCACGCGCGCCGCCTCGCAGAGCGCCACCCGGGCGTGGTTGGCCGGCGTGGCCTCCTCGTCGCCCTTGGGCAGCACGCGGGCCTCGCGGACCGCGTAGAACTTGTGGAGCGCGCCCGCCAGCTCCTCCAGGTAGCGCGCGATCCGGTGCGGCTCCCGCATTTCGGCGGCGCGGCGCACGGTCTCCGGGAACTCGCCGATCGTGCGGATCAGGTCGCCTTCGACCGGCAGCGTCAGCAGGCCCAGGTCGACGTCCCCGGCGGACTTGAGGCCGAGGTCGTCGGCCCCGCGGAGCATCGTGCACAGGCGCGCGTGCGCGTACTGGACGTAGTAGACGGGGTTGTCGTTGGAGTGCTTGCGCAGCAGGTCCAGGTCGACGTCCAAAGTGGAGTCCACCGAGTAGCGGATCAGCTCGTAGCGGGCCGGGTCGACGCCGACGGCCTCGACGAGGTCCTCCATGGTGATCACGGTGCCCGCGCGCTTGGACATCCGCACCGGCTTGCCGTCGCTGACCAGGTTGACCATCTGTCCGATGAGGACCTCGACCGTCGCCGGGTCGTCGCCGAACGCGGCGGCCGCGGCCTTCAGCCGGGCGATGTAGCCGTGGTGGTCCGCGCCGAGCATGTAGATGCACAGGTCGAAGCCGCGGTTGCGCTTGTCCTTGAAGTAGGCCAGGTCACCGGCGATGTAGGCCGGGTTGCCGTCCTGCTTGATGACGACGCGGTCCTTGTCGTCGCCGTACTCCGTCGACTTCAGCCACCAGGCGCCGTCTTCGAAGTAGAGGTTGCCGGAGTCCTTCAGCTCCTGGACGGCGGCGTCGACGGCGCCCGACTCGTGCAGCGAGTTCTCGTGGAAGAAGACGTCGAAGTCGGTGCCGAACTCGTGCAGGCTGTCCTTGATCTCGGTGAACATCAGCTCGATGCCGATCCGGCGGAACGTCTCGTGCCGCTGCTCTTCGGGCAGGGAAAGCGCGCTCGGCTCGGCCTTGATGACCTCGGCGGCGATGTCGTTGATGTAGCCGCCCGCGTAGCCGTCCTCCGGGGCCGGCTCGCCCTTCGCAGCGGCGATCAGGGACCGGACGAAGCGGTCGATCTGGGCGCCGGCGTCGTTGAAGTAGTACTCGCGGGTGACGTCCCCGCCCTGCGCGGCCAGCACCCGGCCCAGCGCGTCGCCGACCGCGGCCCAGCGCGTGCCGCCCAGGTGGATCGGACCGGTCGGGTTCGCCGAGACGAACTCGAGGTTGATCTTCGTGCCGGCCAGCGCGTCCCCGCGGCCGTACGCGGCGCCGGCGTCGAGCACCTGGCGCACGATGTCGCCCTGCGCGGCCGCGGCGAGCCGGAAGTTGAGGAAGCCGGGGCCCGCGACCTCGGCCGAGTCCACGCCGTCGTCCGCCGAGACCGCCTCGGCCAGCGCCTCGGCGAAGTCGCGCGGCTTCAGGCCGGCCTTCTTGGCCACCTGCAGGGCCAGGTTCGTCGCGTAGTCGCCGTGGTCGGGGTTGCGCGGGCGTTCGATGGTCACCTGCTCCGGCAGCACGGCGTCGTCGATGCCGCGTGCGGCGAGCACCTGCACGGCGGAGCTGCGGACCAGGTCGGCGAGAGCGGCGGGAGTCACTCGTCGAATTCTAGGTGTGCCCTGGTGGGGCGCTTTCATCGGTCTCGGCCACGTCACGGCGCGCATCCCCGTGAGGTGTTAACGGTGATCAGACGGGTGGTCTCTACACTGGCCGGGGCGGGAATCCGTCCGCAGCCACCAGAGGGAGAACGCGGGAGCCATGGCGAACGGGACAACTCGGAAAAAGGGGTCGGCGGTGAAGGCGGCCCGCGGTTCCGTGGTGAGCAAGAAGGGCACGCCGTGGGGCACCATCATCGCCGTCGTCGCCATCGTGGCGCTGGCCGCCTCGGTGATCACCTACTACATGGTGAAGTCGGCGCCGAAGCGCGACCAGGCCGACCGTGAAGCCGCCGCCGCCGCGTTCGCGCCCAGCGCGCAGGACCCGGACCCCTCGAAGCGCATCCCCGGCGTGATCACCGCGACCTACACCGGCAGCGTCCACGTCCTCCCGACCGAGCGCGTCGCCTACGACCACTCGCCGCCGTTCGGCGGCCCGCACGACCAGACGTGGGCCACCTGCACCGGCATCGTGTACCCGAACGCGGTCCGCACCGAGAACATGGTGCACGCGCTGGAGCACGGCACCGTCTGGATCGCCTACAACCCGCAGCAGATCACCGGTGACGCGCTGAACCTGCTGAGCGTGCGTGTCAAGGACAAGCCGTTCACGATCATGTCGCCCTACCCGGGCCTCGACAAGCCGATCTCGCTGCAGTCGTGGGGTCACCAGCTCAAGCTGGACGACGCGAACGACCCCCGCATCGACGAGTTCATCGCGGCCCTGCGCAGCAACCCGAACGGCGTGTACCCCGAGGTCGGCGCGTCCTGCGACGCGGTCCCCGGCCAGTTCGACCCGGACAACCCGCCGCCGTTCGACCCGTCGAAGCCCGGTCCCGACGCCAAGCCGATGGACTACAAGGGCAGCACGTCCGCCCAGGGTGAAGGCGGCATGAGCCAGCAGCCGTCCGCCCCGGCGCCGTCGGGCAAGCCGTCCCAGTGAGCACCGAAGCCGACCTCGACGCGGAAGAGGCCACCGAGCAGCCGACCTGGTCGCGCTGGGTGATCATCGGCGGGACGCTGCTGGCGGTCCTGCTGATCGGCGCGACGGCCGGGATGTTCATCACCCGCGCCGTCGACGAGCCGGCCACCGCCACCCCGGCGGCCGGCTCGGTCGAGGTCGGCTTCGCGCAGGACATGTCGACGCACCACCTCCAGGCGGTCACGATGGCGGGCATCGCCCGCGACCGCACGACCGACCCGGAGATCAAGCAGCTGGCGTTCGACATCGAGCGCACGCAGCTCGAGCAGGTCGGCCGCATGAAGGGCTGGCTCATGCTGTGGGACCAGCCGGAGCAGCCGATCGGCGCGCCGATGCAGTGGATGACGGAACCGATGCCGGGCCACGACGGCATGTCGATGGCCCCGTCGTCGGTCAACCCGGCGGGCGGCGCGCTGATGCCGGGCATGGCGACCGACAAGGAGCTGGCCAAGCTGCGTTCGCTGTCGGGCCGCGAGTTCGACGTCTACTTCCTGCAGCTGATGCTCCGCCACCACCAGGGCGGCACGTCGATGGCCCAGTACGCGTCGGCGCATTCGACGCTGCCGGCGTTGAAGGCCCTGGTGAACAGCATCCTGACGTCGCAGGGCGCGGAGATGGACCAGATGAAGCTGATGCTTTCGGGCCGGGGCGCCCAGCCGCTGCCCGCCTAGCTACCAGCTGAGCTCTTGGCAGCGCCGCGCGCACTGCGGCGCTTCCACCTGCAGCGTCGCGTGCTCGATGGCGTACCGCGAGGCCAGCAGGTTCTGCGCTTCCGTCAAGACGTCCGATTGCTGTGCGGGCGGCGCGAGCGTCAGGTGCGCCGAAGCCACCTCCATGCCCGAGGTCAGCGTCCAGACGTGCAGGTCGTGCACGTCCGCGACCCCCGGCAGGGCGGACAGCTCCGCGCTGATCGCCCCGACGTCGACCCCCCGCGGCGCGTGCTGGAAGAGGATCCGCAGCGCCCGCCGGGCGAGCGTCCACGTGCGGGGCAGCACGAACAGCCCGATCGCGACACCGATGATCGGGTCGGCGTAGCGCCAGCCCGTCAGCAGCGTCAGCGCGCCGCTGACCAGCACGCCGACCGAGCCGATCAGGTCGGCCAGCACCTCGAGGTACGCGCCGCGGACGTTCAGGCTCTCCTTAGCACCGGAGCGCAGCACGGCGAAGGACACGATGTTGGCCGCGAGCCCGGCCGTCGCGGCCAGCAGCACCGGCAGGCCGGGCACCGCGGGCGGGTCGCCGATCCGGCCGATGGCCTCGACCAGGACGTACCCCGCGACACCGAACAGCAGGACGGCGTTCGCGAGGGCGGCCAGCACCTCCGCGCGGTACAGCCCGAACGTGCGGCTGACGGTGGGCCCGCTGCGGCGCGCCAGGACGATCGCGGTGAGCGCCATGCCGACCCCGAGGACGTCGGTGAACATGTGCGCGGCGTCCGAGATCAGGGCCAGTGAGCCAGTCGTGAAGCCGACGACGAACTCCAGCACCATGAAACCGGCGCCGATGCCCAGGGCGATGGTCAGGCTCCGCACGTACCGGCCCGACGCGCTCGCGGGCGCGCTCACGTGCCCGTGTCCGTGGCCGTGTCCCATTTCGCCTCCGCTCCCGGTTCTGCGTCCGGGCCAAACATATAGTCGAATGCGCATATATGCAACAGAGGGCAGCCTAAGTTCACCCACCCGAAAGCTACTCCGCGGGCCGATGCCGACCAATCCACCAGCCGGGGTTTCCCGCCAGGCGGACTCGTTACGCTTCGCCGCCGACCATCCGCCGCAGCAGGTCGCGCAATCGGACACGATCTTCGGGACCGAGCGCCGCCAGGGGTTCCGCCGCGAACCCCAGCGAGCGGCGGAAGTCGCGCGCCAGGACCGCACCCGCGGGCGTGGCCACGATGTTCTTGATCCGCCGGTCGCGCTCGTCGGCCCGGCGTTCGACCAGGCCGCGCGCCTCGAGGCGGTCGATGATCCCCGTCACGTTCGAGCGCTCGGACTTCAGCTTCTCGGCGATGCGGTGCATCGGCAGCGGCTCCCCCAGCGCTTCGAGCACCTTGGCCTGCACCGTCGTCAGCCCCTGCGCGGCCGCCGCGGACTCGTAGGAGCCGACGAACCGGTCGACGATCCGCGCGAGCAGGGCGACGACGTCGTCAGTGATCGGATCAGCGGTCATCCACCGAGTGTAGGCCGATAGTTGACGACATGAACCATCCATGCCTATAGTGGTTTTAGTTCACTACATTAACCATCATCTCTCTCAACCACATCGAGGTGCTCCCGATGAGCAACGACCGCGTCGCCCTGATCACCGGCACGTCCACCGGGATCGGGCTCGCCCTGGCGGTCCAGGCGGCCCGCGCGGGCTTCCGGACGGTCGCCACCCTGCGCGACCCCGCCCGCGCCGGCCGCCTGCGCGAAGCCGCCGGCGACCTCGAGCTCGACATCCGCCGGCTCGACGTCACCGACGCCGAGTCCGTCCGCACGACGGTGGAGGGCGTCCTCGCCGACTACGGCCGGCTCGACGTGCTGGTCAACAACGCCGGCGCGGGGCACGTCGGCACGATCGAGCAGGAGCCGGTCTCCGCTGTCCGCGCGACCATGGAGGTCAACTTCTTCGGCGTCGTCGAGATGACGAAGGCCGCGATGCCGGCGCTGCGCGCGAGCGGCGGCCGCTTGCTCACGGTGACCAGCATCGGCGGCGCCGTCGGCCAGCCCTTCAACGAGGCCTACTGCGCGGCGAAGTTCGCCGTCGAAGGCATGATGGAATCCCTCGCGCCGGTCGCGGCGGCCCAGGGCGTCAAGGTGTCCGTCATCGAGCCGGGCGCGGTCGCCACCGAGTTCGTCGCCAACATCGGCGTCGGCGAACAGCTCTTCGCCGAAGCCGGCCCCTACGCGGAGTCCCTGCAGAAGTACGTCGAGAACGTCTCGAAGTCGTTCGAGGGCGCGCAGACGGCCGACGAGGTCGCCGAGGTGATCCTGGACGCGATGACGGCCGACGCGCCCGCGTTCCGCATCCAGACGTCGAAGCAGGCCGAGGCGTTCACGGGCCTCAAGTTCGCCGACAACGACGGTTCGGCCGTGCAGCGCCTGACGACCGGCTGGCTCGCCTAGCGCACCAGCCGGAAGAAGCCGCGGACCTGCTCGACGAACAGCTCCGGCTGCTCCAGCGCGGCGAAGTGGCCGCCGACGGGCAGCTCCTCGAACCACCGCAGGTCGGTGTAGCGCTGCTCGGCCTGCCGCCGCGACGGCCGCACGATCTCCTTGGGGAACACCGAAACCCCGGCCGGGACGTCCACTGTGGACCGGTCGCCGTCGGTGTTCTCCCAGTACATCCGCGCCGACGAGGCCGCGGTCGCGGTGAACCAGTAGACGGAGACGTCGTCGAGGATCTTCTGCCGGTCGACCGCGTCTTCCGGGTTCCCCTTGTGGTCGGTCCAGGCCCAGAACTTCTCGGCGATCCAGGCGGCCTGCCCGGCGGGCGAGTCGGTGAGGCCGTAGCCGAGCGTCTGCGGCCGCGTGCCCTGCTGGCCGGAGTAGCCGCTGCCGGTCCGCCGGAACTCCTCCAGGTCGGCGAGCGCCCGGCGCTCCCCGGGCGTCGGGTCGTCGGAGGTCAACCGCACGGGCGCGAAGTTGACGTGCACCCCGACAGCCCGCCCGAACCGCGCGAGCGAGTTCGTGATGGCGGCACCCCAGTCTCCACCCTGCGCGCCGTAGCGCTCGTAACCGAGCTCCTGCATGAGCAGGTCGAAGAGCTCCGCGACCCGCGGGATCTTCAGCGCGGGCTTGTCACTCCACCCGAACCCGGGCAGCGACGGAGCGACGACGTGGAAGGCGTCGGCCGGATCCCCGCCGTACTTCGCGGGATCGGTCAGCGGCCCGACGACGTCGAGGAACTCCACCACGGACCCGGGCCACCCGTGCGTGAGCACGAGCGGCAACGCCCCCGCCTCCGGCGACCGGACGTGCATGAAGTGCAGCCCGACCCCGTCGACCTCGGCCCGGAACTGCGGAAAGGCGTTCAGCCGCGCGGCGAACCCGAAGTCGTACTCCTCACCCCAGTCCCGGCACAGCTCCCGCACGTACTCCAGCGGCACCCCCTGCGACCAGTCCCCAACGGTCTCGGCCTCCGGCCACCGAGTCCGCCGAAGTCGCTCCCGCAGGTCGGCGACATCGGCCTCGTCGAGAGGCACCAAGAACGGCTTGACCATCTCGGACTCCTTCAGGTGGGCTTCCCACGCTAGCGACTCCCGCTCGAATCGATCAACAAACACCGTTCTGACCAGCGGAACCTTGCGTGGACCCACCTGCCCGCGAAGGTCCGGAGTGATGCGCTAAGCTTTGGTGGTCGCCCAGCGATGGGCCCTTGTAGCTCAGGGGATAGAGCACTGCCCTCCGGAGGCAGGTGTCGCAGGTTCGAATCCTGCCAAGGGCACCCGAGACGCCCGAGGTGTGTTCGTGGAGTGCACGAACCTTGCCTCGGGTTCTTTGTTTTTGGGGGCCGAGCCCCCAAGCCCCCGCCGGGGGCGCGCCCCCGGACCCCCAGCGTGTGGTCGGGTTGGGTGTTATGGCTCGCCTTGCCAGCGCCAGCCTGACTGGCTTGGGCGGTTCGGGAGTTCTCTGCGGTCCATTGCCCACAGCAGGGCCGTCCACGGGTCCAGGTCCGAGACGTCGCCCAAGTGCGGGAAGAGGCGGGCCAGTGTTCGGGTGCAGATTTCTGGTGGGGGGTTGAGCTTTGCGCCCAGGGCTCGGGCCATGTCTTCGCCGTGGACCAACACCTCTGCGCAGCCCATTGCCGCGAAGCCGGCCGGGTCCGAGGTGCCTGTCGGGTGGTAGGCGCGGGACTCGGCTGGGGACGAGCGGACCACAGCTGCCAGGATTGCCGCCGCTGTCCGGGCGAACTGCAGGGCGTCCGCCGGGGAGGCGTCCTTTTCCAGTGTGGCCAGGAAAGGCACGAAACCGCTGGGGCGCCCGGAAGCCAGCTGGGCCGCGTACGACAGCAGGCAGTCGCCGATGTGCTCGGCCGTCTGCCAGGCGGTCAGGTCGCCCGTGCCCGGTGCCGACGTCCAGTCTTCGGAAGTGGCCGGGTTCAGGGCTTCGGCCAGGCATGCCGCTGCTGCGTCGAGGTCGTCTGCCGGCACCTGCGTCATGATCGTGAGCCTAGCCGGTAGGTCCCCGGGGCGACGCCGAACTGGCGCTTGAACGCGTGGGAGAACGCGAAAGGCGAGCCGTAGCCGATCTTCGCCGCGATCGACGGCAGGGGCAGGTCCGTGTCCTGCAGGAGCCGCGCCGCCGTCGTCAGGCGCCACCACGTCACGTACGCCATCGGCGGCCGGCCCGTCGACGTCGTGAACCGGCGGGCCAGGGTCGCGCGCGACAGGCCCACCCGGGCGGCCAGATCTTCCGTGCGCCACGGTGCTTCCGGGTTCGCGTGCACCGCCTCCAGCGCCGCCGCGATCGGCGGGTCGCGCAACGCCTGGGGCCAGCCCGCGGCCGGGTTCTCCGTCAGCCACGCCCGGATCAGGTAGACCAGCAGCAGGTCCAGCAGGCCCGTCAACGCCGTCGCCGAGCCCGGGCGGTGCGCCGTCACCTCGCCGCCCAGCAGGTCGATCGCCGCGCGGAGCTCCGGGAACGCACCGACGCGTGCCGGGATGTGGACGACCTCCGGGAGGCTCTCCAGCAGCGGGTGCCGGCGGGCGTGGGCCAGGCGGTACTTGCCGCACAGGAACTCCGTTGCGCCGTCCGGGTCGGCCACCGCCGCTTCGAACGGCACCGCGCCCGACGCGTCCGGCCGGGACGAAAGCGTGTGCGCGCCGCCGTGCGGGACCAGGACCACGTCGCCCGGGCCCAGCCGCACCGGCTCGCCGCCGTCCGGGACCAGCCAGCCGGTTCCGCGCAGCAGCACGTGGAAGCCCGCGCCCTCGTACGGCGCGAAGCGGTAGCACCACTCGGCGCCCGCACGCAGCCGGTTCGACGTCGGCTGCCCGATCCGCACCGCCGCAATCGCGTCGCTCAGCAAGTCCACACTCAAGACGATCGCGCATCAGAACGAGCATTACAAGCATTGAGAAGCTCAGACGTGAGCGTCACAGTGAACGTATGCACATCGGTGACGTCGAAGTCGTGAAGGTGCTCGAGTGGCAGGGCGAGATCGCCCCGGCGCGGACCATCGTCCCGAGCCCGCCCGAGCTGTGGCAGGACAACGCGGACTGGCTCGCGCCCGACCACTGGAACCCCGGCACCGTCGGCTACCGCGGCGCGGTCCAGACCTGGGTGCTGCGCAGCGAAGGCAAGACGATCCTCGTCGACACCGGCGTCGGCAACGACCGCGACCGCCCCCAGATCCCGCTCTTCGACCACCTGGCCACGCACTTCCTCGCCCGCCTCGCCGACGCCGGCGTCCGCCCCGAAGACGTCGACGTCGTCGTCAACACCCACATCCACTACGACCACGTCGGCTGGAACACCGAACTGCGCGACGGCGACTGGGTCCCCACCTTCCCCAACGCCACCTACCTCATCCCGCGCGCCGACCAGACCTACTTCGACCCGCGCAACGCCCACCGCCGCCCCGCGCCGCGCACCGAACACGACCAGCTGCGCCGTGAAGGCAGCCTGCTGGTCTACGCCGACAGCGTCGCGCCCGTGCTCGGCAAAGCCGTTCTGTGGGAGGAAAACCACCGCATCGACGGCAACCTCACGCTCGAAGCCGCCCCCGGCCACACCCCGGGCTCGTCGATCGTCCGGCTGGCTTCGGGCGGCGACCGCGCCGTGTTCGTCGGCGACCTGCTGCACAGCCCGGTCCAGATCCTCGAACCCCGGCACAGCAGCTGCTTCTGCGAAGACGAGACGCAGGCCGCGATCACCCGGCGGCGCGTGCTGGCACGCGCCGCGGACGACCACGAGCTCGTCGTGCCCGCCCACTTCGCCGGGCCCGGTGCCGCCGAAGTCGAGCGCGACGGCAGCCGGTTCGCCATCCGGCGTTGGGCGGGCGATTCTGTTGAAAGCCTGTGAATCGGACAGATCTGGCACTCCCCGCGGCTCCCCCGCGTTCACCGGGTAGGGAGAACGGAGGAACCATGGGTGCGCTGTGGACGTTGCTCGGCTTCGCGCTGAGCCTGTACCTGCTGGTGCTGATCGCGCGGATGGTGCTGGACTGGGTCGGCATGCTGGCCGACAGCCCGCCGTGGGCGCGGCGGGCCCGCAGCCTGGCCTACTCCGCCACCGAGCCGGTCATCGGGCCGGTCCGGCGGGTGGTGCGGCCGGTGCGGATCGGCGGGATCTCGCTCGACCTCGCCTTCACGCTCGTGTTCATCGGGGTGGTCGTGCTGCGCGGGATCGTCTTCGCGCTCTAAAGGGTGCCGCGGAAGCCCGCGGACAACCGGTCGATGCCGCTCTCCAGTTCGGCGCGCAGACCGCGCAGGTCGACGCCGTCGGGGTCGATGAGCGCCTGCATCGAGATCCCGCGCAGCTGAGCCAGCAGCGCCGAGGCGTACGAATCCGCGTCGCGGACGCCGGTGATCGTGCCGTCCGCGACGCCGCTGGCCACGGTCTGGGCGATGGCGAACCGGAACCGGCGGTCGGCCTCGGTCAGCGCGCCGCGCAGGGCCGAGTACTCCGCCGCGCCGTCGCCCCAGAGCGCCAGGAACGCCTGGTTGAGCGTCGGCATCGTGCGGACCAGCTCGAAGATGATGTCCAGCAGCGCGCGCAGCATGTCCATCGGTGTCGCGGTGGCCGCGCCGGTCCGTGCCGCGACGGCCTCGCTGTAGGCGACGGTGAACTCCTCCACGGCGTACTCGACGAGCCGTTTCCCCAGGCCGTCCTTGTCGCCGAAGTGCTGGTAGATCACGGACCTCGCATACCCGGACCGGGCGCAGACCGCTCCGAGCTTCAGCCGGCCGAACCCCTCGTCGGCGATGACGTGCGCGGCGGCGATCAGGATGCGCGCTTCGACCGCGGCATCATCGCCGTCCTGCGGGATCCGGCCTGCGGCGGACTGGTCCACCGCGCCATGCTAGCCACTCGAACCGGGCCCCACCGGCCGAGCGGCGATTCGCGGCCGTCAGCGAACCGTGCGAGAACCGTCAGCGGCGGCGCGCAGTCTCGGAGGCACACCGACCGAGAGGAACCTCCGATGACCGCCAAGACCGTGCTCGTGTCCGGGGCCGGCATCGCCGGCCCGTCCGCGGCGTACTGGCTGCACCGCCACGGCTACCGCGTGACCCTCGTCGAGACCGCGCCCGCGCTGCGGCCCGGCGGCCAGGCCGTCGACTTCCGCGGCGAGCAGGTGAAGCTGCTGCGCGCGATGGGCGTCCTCGACGACATCCGCCGCCACGAAACCGCGATGGGCGACCAGACCGTGCTCGGCCTCGACGCGCGGCCGGCGCTGACCGTGCCGGGGGCCGCCTGGAGCGGCGAGGTCGAGATCCTGCGCGGCGACCTCGCGCGGATCCTGTACGACCACACCAAGGACGCCACCGAATACGTCTTCGGCGACCGCGTCACGAGCCTCACCGAGGTCGCCGACGGGGTCGAGGTCACCTTCCGGCGCGGCGCGCCGCGGAAGTTCGACCTCGTCGTGGGAGCCGACGGCGTGCACTCCGGCGTCCGGGCGGCCGCGTTCGGGCCCGAGACGGACTTCCGCCACGACCTCGGCTTCGGCATCGCCGGGTTCACCGCGCCCAACCACCTCGGCCTGGACCACACGAGCGTGATGTACAACGAACCGGGTCGCGGCCTGACCGTGGGCAGCCACCGGCTGCCGGACCGGCTGCACGTCAGCCTGGTCTTCGCGGCCGACGGCGTCGAAGTCCGCCACCGCACCCCGGAAGAACAGCGCGCGCTGGTTTCGCAGCTGTTCGCGGACACCGGCTGGGAGACGCCGAAGCTGCTCGAAGCCCTGCCGCACGCGACCGACCTGTACGTCGACTCGATCAGCCAGATCCACCTGGACCGCTGGTCGAAGGGCCGCGTCGTGCTGCTCGGCGACGCCGCCTGGTGCGCCGGGCCGGGCGGGTCCGGCACCGGGCTCGCCATGATGGGCGCCCAGGTGCTGGCCGGCGAGCTCACGGCGGCCGGCGGCGACCACGTGAAGGCGTTCGCGAAGTACGAAGAACGGCTGCGCAAGCCGGCCACGGTCGGCCAGAAGAACGGCAAGGGCTCGGGCAACTTCCTCGCGCCGCGCACGGTCGCGAAGATCCGCAGCCGCAACCGCGCCTACAAGATGATCAGCACGCGGCTGTTCGGCCGGGTGTTCACCTGGATGACCGACCGGGCGGCCAACGCGCTCGAATATCGCGAGTACCCGGCGCTGACCTCGGCGTGACGCTACGATCTTCGTCTCATCGGGGGACTCGGCTGGCGGCCGGACGTGAGGTGCGTCACTCTTGACGCCATGTCAATACGCCGGGCCGCCGACGCCCCGGTCAGGACGGCCCTCGCCGGACTGGCCGTGCTGGCCCTGGGCGTGTTCGCCGCCCTGAACGCGCGCTCGCTCCCCATCATCGGCGACGGCACGACCTACTCTGCCGAATTCAGCGAGGCGGCCGGGATCTTCGAAGGCAACGACGTCCGCGTCGCCGGCGTCGAAGTGGGGCGCGTCTCGGACGTCGAGCTGCGCGGTGACCACGTGCTCATTTCCTTCCGCGTCAAGGGCGCGTGGCTCGGCGACGCGACGGGCGCGGCGATCCGGCTGAAGACCGTGCTCGGCCAGAAGTACCTCGCGCTCGACCCGCAGGGCGAGGGGACGCTCGACCCGGGGACGCCGATTCCGCGTTCACGCACCAGCGTTCCCTACGACGTCCTCGCGGCGTTCGGGAAACTTTCGTCCACTGTGGACACCATCGACACGGCTCAGCTGGCGAAGAGCTTCGACACGCTGTCGGCGACGCTGGCGAATACGCCGCAGAGCGTCCGGGCCGCGCTCAGCGGGCTGTCCCGGCTTTCGGACACCCTCGCCACGCGCGACAACCAGCTCGCCACCCTGCTCGGCAACACGCGGGTCGTCTCCCGGACGCTCGTCGACCGCGACGCCGCCGTGCAGCAGCTCCTGAACGACGGCAACGAACTGCTCTCCGAGGTCAGCAACCGGGAGCAGGCGATCAGCACACTGCTCGACGGCTCGCGGCAGCTCGGCGCCGAGCTGTCCGGGTTGATCGACGACAACCAGGCGCAGGTCGGCCCGCTGCTCACCCAGCTCGACCAGCTGACCTCGATGCTGCAACGCAACCAGGACGCGCTCGCCGCCGGCATCAAGGGGTTCGCGCCGCTGGTCCGGCTCGCCACGAACCTCGCCGGGAACGGCCGGTTCATCGACGGCTACCTCTGCGGGCTGCTGCTGCCGTCGATCGGCCCGCTCAACGAGGAAGGCTGCCACGGCTGAACCGCGCGTGGCATGCTGGCGCCGTGCGATACCTGCTCCTGCTGTGCGGGGACGAGGCCGCGGGCGCGGCGGCCGGCCCGGAGATGGCGCGCCGCTGCCACGAGTGGGCGGCCGAAGCCGAGCGGCGCGGCGTCCGGCAGGCCGGTACCGGGCTGCGCCCGCCCGCCGAGGCGAAGACGGTGCGGGTGCGCGACGGCGCGGTGCTGCTGACCGACGGCCCGTTCGCCGAGACCAAGGAGCAGATCGGCGGCTACAACGTCCTCGAGTGCGCGGACCGCGCGACGGCCGTCGAGGTCGCCTCGCGCCACCCGTGGGCCGAGGTCGGCACGCTCGAGTTGCGGGAAATCCCCGAAGGGCCGCCTACGGCTCCGTGAGCTTCACCGTCACCTGGTCGTCGACGCCGGACTCCAGCGCCGTCCCGCCACGATGAGCCGGAATCCCGCGTCCCACTCCGGGAGGTCCAGCAGGTCCGCGTGCTCCGCTTGCCACCGGCCGGACTCCAGGTCCGCCCGCAGCCGCGCCATGCCGCGCGCGACGGCGTCGGGCGCGGTCTGCGCGAGCGCCGAGCACGACTGCCGCACGGCCGGGTCGAGGTAGGCCTCCGGGCGTCGCCAGTAGGCCGGGAAGACGCCGTCCGTGAAGTCCCACGGCACCGGCAGCTCCACCACCGAGGACGCGCCAAGGTGAGCCGCGATCTCCGGCGCCGACGGGCGCGACTCCTCGAGGGCCGCCACTTCCGGCACGTACTCGCGCACGAGCCAGAAGTCGTTGTGCCGCGCGGTGTCGTAGGCCAGGACGACCTGGCGGCGCGAGACCCGGCGCAGCTCGTCGAGGCCGCGGCGCCAGTCGGGCCAGTGGTGCACGGTCAGCACCGCCAGCGCCGCGTCGAACGCCCCCGCGGCGAACGGCAGCGCCTCCGCGACCGCGCGCACGACCGGCGCCGCTCCGGGACCGCGCTGCCGGATCATCTCCGCCGACGGCTCCACGGCGACGACCCGGCGCGCGGGCGGCTCGTAGGACCCCGTCCCGGACCCGACGTCGACGACCGAGCCGGCGGCGCCCAGCGCGTCGAGCACCGGCGCGAGCCACCGTGGGTCGGTCCGCCGCCCCCGCGCGTAGCCGACGCCGATCTCGTCGTAGCGGGTCATCCCCGCTCGGTGCCGTCGCCGCCGTTCTGCTCGGCCAGGAACCGCTCGAACTGCGAGCCCAGCTCCTCCGCGGTCGGCATGTGCTCGACCGATTCCGCCAGCAGCGAACCCCGCTCCGAGGCCTCGACGAACGTGTCGTACTGGCGCTCCAGCGCGCGGACGACGTCGGCGACCTCGTCGGACTCCGCGACCTGGCGGTTGATCTCCGCGTCGGCGAGGTCCGCCGCCTCGCGCAGCTCGCCCTCGGCCAGGTTCAGCCCGGTCGAGCGGCTCAGCGCGTCGAGCACGATCAGGGACGCGGCCGGGTACGTCGACTGCGCCAGGTAGTGCGGCACGTGCGCGGCGAACCCGAGGGCGTCGAAACCCCACTCGCCGAGCCGGTACTCCAGCAGCGCGGCCAGGCTGCCCGGCACCTGCAGCCGGTTCGGCAGCGGCTGGTGCTCGCCGACGAGGTCCTTGCGCGTCGCGTGCGCGGTGACGCCGAGCGGGCGGGTGTGCGGGGCGCCCATCGGGATGCCGTGGAAGCCGGCGGTCAGCCGGACGCCCCAGCGTTCGACGAGGTTGCGCACGGCGGCGCAGAACCGCTCCCAGTCGTGGTCCGGCTCCGGGCCCGACAGCAGCAGGAACGGCGTCCCGTCGGCGTCGTGCAGCAGGTGGACGACCAGCTCGGGCGCGTCGTAGTCCTCCCAGTGGTCCACCGCGTAGGTCATCGTCGGCCGCCGCGAGCGGTAGTCGATGAGCCGATCGACGTCGAAGCGGGCGATCACCCGGTGCTCACCGCCGAGGAGGTGTTCGGCCAGCAGACGGCCCGCCGAGCCGGCGTCCATGAACCCTTCGAAGTGGTGCAGCAGCACCGCCCCGGTCAGGTCGGGGACGTCCGAGTCCACCTCGTACAGGTCGTCGGGATCGAATCCCACCGGATCCTCCTGCTTGCTCCTGGCTGACGCGTCAATCCGTCAAGCACAACACACTCGTCCGGGGAATCCATTCCGCCGACGGTGTCGCCGATCGTAACGGCACGCGATCGAGTCCGGACGGGATCGGCATCGTGACACATGTCGTGGGCGCGCAAGGCGCCGATCGGGCACGCTTGACCCGTGAGCGAACACACCACGAACACGACCGCCCTGCGCCTGCGGCCGCCCGCGCACCGGGTCAGCCGCCGGGCCATCGGCTACTGGACGGCGACCGCGGCGATCCTCTGGGTCCTGCTGATCGGCCTGCAGACGGTGATCGTGGTGACCAGCGACGACGCGCCGTCGTTCCTCACCGTGACGCTGGTGGTCTCCTGCGTGCTCGGCCCGCTGCACCTGGTCGTGATGCCGCAGTGGCGCTACCGCGTGCACCGCTGGGAGGTCACCGGCGAGGCCGTCTACACGCAGGCGGGCTGGCTGAAGCAGCAGTGGCGGATCGCGCCGGTGTCGCGGATCCAGACCGTCGACATCGAACGCGACCCGGTGGAGCAGCTGTTCGGCCTGGCGAAGATCACCGTGACGACGGCGTCCGCGGCGGGCCCGCTGCGCATCTCGGGCCTGGCGCACGACCGCGCGCTCGCGCTGGCCGACGAGCTCACGAAGACGACCCAGGCCGTTCGGGGAGACGCGACGTGAGCACCGAAACCGTCACGTTGCCCGCCGAGGGGACGCAGGACGCGCCCTGGCACCGCCTCGACCGGCGCATGCTGCTCATCCGGCCGGTCCTCGACCTGGTCCGGTCGCTGCCGGTGCTGCTGGGCGCGCTCCTGGTCGGCCACGGCGAGCCGTGGCAGTGGATCGGCCTGGTCTTCACCGCGATCGCCATCTGCACCGGCGTCTCGCACGTGCTGACCTCGCGCTACCGGATCACCGAATCGCAGGTCGAGTGGCACACCGGGCTGCTGCTGCGCAAGCAGCGCGCCATCCCCCGCGACCGGATCCGCACGGTCGACGTCACCTCGGAGCCGAAGCACCGGCTGTTCTCGCTGGCGGCGGCGCGGATCGGCACCGGGCGGCACTCGCACGGCAAGGGGCCGGGCAAGGACGAGCTCGTCCTCGACGCCGTGACGATCGCGGAAGCGCAGCGGCTGCGGACGCTGCTCCTGCACCGCAAGGCCGTGGCGACGGAGGAAGCCGCACCGCCGCCCGAACAGCTCGTCGCGGCCGTCGACAAGAGGTGGCTGCGGTACGCGCCGTTCACGCTCTCGGGCATCGCGGTGGTCGGTGCCGTGCTCGGCACCGTCTACCACTTCGCGCACGAGCTGCACTTCGACCCGGTGCAGTTCTCCCTCGTCCAGGCGGTCGTCGGGCACTTCGCCGAGACGCCGGCGTGGCTGAGCCTGGTGCTCGCCGCCGCCGCGCTGCTGGTGCTCGTCTCGCTGCTTTCGGTCGGCGGGTACGTGCTGTCGTTCTGGAACTTCCGGCTCACCCGCGAGCCCGCCGGCACGCTGCACATCCGGCGTGGCTTGATCACCACGCGCTCGGTGTCGATCGAGGAGGACCGCCTGCGGGGCGTGGAAATCCGCGAGCCGCTGCCGTTGCGGCTCGCGGGCGGCGCGCGCTGCGTCGCCATCGCCGGCGGCCTGCGCGAGGGCAAGAGCGCGGACAAGGGCGGCGGCCTGCTGCTGCCGCCCGCGCCGCTGAAGCGGGCGCACGAAGTCGTCGCGGAGGTGCTCGGCGAGGACCCGGTGGCGGCGCCGCTGACGCGCCACCCGCGTCGCGCGCTCTACCGGCGGATCTCCCGCGCGGTCGCCGGCGTGCTGCTGCTCGCCGCGGCGCTGTACGCCCTGGCGTGGCTCGCCGGCTGGCCGGACTGGCCGTGGCAGGTCGCGCTCGTGCTGCTGCCGGTCGCCGCGCTCGTCGGCTGGGACCGCTACCGCGGCCTGGGCCACGCGCTCACCGGCCGCTACCTGGTGACGCGCTCGGGTTCCCTCGACCGCGCCACCGCGGCGGTCCGCTGCGACGGGATGACCGGCGTCGTCGTCGAGCGCTCGTACTTCCAGCGCCGCGCCGGCCTGGTCACGGTGATCGCCCCGGTCGCCGCGGGCAAGGGGCACTACCGCGTGCTGGACGTCGGGGAGTCCGACGGGCTCGCCCTGGCCGACCAGGCCGTGCCCGGCCTGCTGACGCCGTTCCTGACCGGTCAGCGGGACCGCGGTTGACGCCTCACCGGCGCTGCTCGTAGCGTGAAATCCGCCGTCCGAAACGCACCTCCCATCGCGTTCACGAGAGGACGGCAGGATGTTCCGGAAGCTCCTTGGCGTGCTGGCCGCGGGGATCGTCGTGGCTTCGGGGTTCGCCCCGGCCGCGCAGGCGGCGGACAACCCGTACGGCGACCCGAACCTGGTCCCGATGTTCGACGGCACCGACCTGACCGCTTGGACGTCGTCCAAACCGGGCCTCTGGTCGGCGAAGGACGGCGTCATCCACGGGAATGGCACCGCCCGCGGCTGGTTGTACTACAACAAACAGCAGGTCGGCACGTTTCGGTGGATATTCAATGTGCGCCAGGTGAAGGGCAACCACAAACCGACCGTGCTGATCTGGGGCACCACCGACCCGATCCGCGACGCGCTGAGCGCCATCCAGTTCCAGCCGCCGAACGGCGGCCACTGGGACTACCGGCCGGGGCACAACGACGGCGGCGGGAAACTGTTCCAGCAGCTGTCCCACCCCGCCATCGACATCAAGAAGTGGGCGCAGTGCGAGCTGATCGGGGACCTGGCCACCGGCGTCGCGCGGATGGCGTGCTGCCCGCTGACCGGGACGGCCGTGACCTGCAAGGGCGTCGAGGTCCTGCGGTTCACCGACAAGACGGCCGGCCGCGTCGGCCCGCTCGCGCTGCAGGTGCACAACTCCGGCATCCAGGACGAGTACCGCAATCTCTACGTCGAGTCACCCGTGGTGACGAAACCGGGCGAGTTCCTCACGCTCTGAGCCGCGGCTATTCCCGAATGGTGGGGCCGTCGACACAATACTGGCCTTCGTTTAACACAACGTGCTAATTTATTCACCCCGTGTGATAGCGAAGGTCGTTTTTGTCTCACCGAGAGGTCATGATGACGCCTGCCGTCAGTGCCGTCGACGGTTCCGCCACCACCGCACCGCGCCGGACCCCCGGTGCCAGCAGTTCCCGCAAGGTCCTCCAGCTGCTGCTCGCGTTTTCGGAGCGGCGCTGGGAGGCCAGCGTGGCCGAGCTCGCCGCGACGATCGGCACCCCGGTCGCGACGACCTACCGGTACGTGGCGCTGCTCAAGGAGCTGCAGCTGCTCGAGGAGGGCCGGGCGGGGCACTACCACCTCACCAGCCAGGTGATGCCGCTCGCCCGGGCCGCGCAGCTGGCGAACGACCTCGTGCGGCTGGCGAAGCCGGCCATGGAGGAGGCCGCGCGGGAGCTCGGCGAGACGGTGATGCTGTTCCAGCAGTTCGGCGACGCCGCCGTGTGCGCCGACCGCGTCGAGTGCGACCGCGCCATGCGGTTCACCTTCGAGCCGGGGCATTCGCTGCCGCTCGGCGTCGGCGCGTCCGGCAAGATGCTGCTCGCGCTGCTGCCCGAGATCGAGCGTGACCGGCGGCTGGCGCCCGTCGTGGAGCAGCGCGGCACCTTCGTGCGCGACGAGCTCAAGCACGCGCTGGAGAACCGGTACGCGGTCAGCTCCGGCGAAATCGACGAGGGCGTCTGGGCGTGTTCCGTGCCAGTACCCGCGTACGGGCGGCGGCCGACCGTGCTGACGATGGCCGGCCCGGCGGCGCGGATCACCGAGGGCGCCCGCGACACCGCGATCACGGCACTGCGGGGCTACGCGACCCGGATCGAGCGGACGATCTCGTCCTATTCGCTGTGATCCGGCTCGCGCGTCCCGACGACCTGCCGGCACTGATCGACGTCGAGCGCGAGGCCGGCCACCTCTTCCGCGCCCTCGGCATGACCGCGATCGCCGACGACGACCCGGGGTCGGTCGCGGAACTGGCGGTGTACCAGTCCGACGGCCGCGCGTGGGTGAGCGCCGACGACGGCGACCGGCCGGTGGCGTACCTCGTCGCGGAGGTCGTCGACGGGTGCGCGCACATCGAGCAGGTCTCGGTCCGCCCGAGCCACGGGCGGCGCGGGCTGGGCAGCGCGCTGATCGAGACGCTCGCAGCGTGGGCGGGCGCCCGGGGGCTGCCGGCCCTGACGCTGACGACGTTCGCCGAGGTGCCGTGGAACGCGCCCTACTACGAGCGGCTGCGGTTCCGGGTCCTGGCGGACGGCGAAATCGGCGACGGCCTGCGGGCGATCCGCCGCGCGGAAGCGGCCCGCGGCCTGGACGCCTGGCCGCGCGTCGCGATGATCCGACCGCTCTGACCTGCGCTTTCCCGTTTTCCTCCCCTGAGCGGGGGATCCACTGGCGCGACGGGTCGAACATGTGTTCTACTGTGCTCGCCGGCTCCGGAGGGGGAAGCTCCGCGGGCCGGCCCACAGACTTCGGGAGGTTGTCATGGCGGTCAAGATCACCCACCTGACGAACGGCCAGCAGGTGCGTTTCGCCAACGCCGACGGCGCCCGCCGGTACGCGGAGATCATGGGCGGCGGCGTGGACAAGTGGCGCTTCACGGTCGTCCCCGAGGACCCGATGCTCCGGAAAATGTCGGACTCGGTCGTTAACGTGCCCGTATGGCGCATGACTTCCAGGTAGTGATCGACACGACCGACCCGCACGTGCTCGCCGACTGGTGGGCGGAAACGCTCGAGTGGGCGGTCGAACCGACCGACGCGGACTTCATCCGCGAGATGATCGCGAAGGGGTACGCGAAGGAGGAGGAAACCCGGACCTACAAGGGGGAACTGGTGTGGAGAACCGGGGCGGGCATCCGCCATCCGGACTCGCCACCTGAGGGCCCGCCCCGGCGGATCCTCTTCCAGGAGGTACCGGAACCGAAGACCGTCAAGAACCGCGTCCACATCGACGTGTGGGTGGGCGCGGACAACGTCGAGGCGACGCTGGAGAAGCTGCAGGCGCGCGGGGCGAAGTTCCTGTGGCGCGGGCGCCAGGGGCCGCACAGCTGGGTGACGATGGCGGATCCGGAGGGCAACGAGTTCTGCATCTCCTGAGCCGCGGTGGCCGGCTCTTTCCTGCCGTCGGAGGACAGGAAAGAGCCGTTCACCGCGTCAGCGCTGCGCCGCCAGCCTGTCCAGGGCCTTGGGCAGCGCGGCGGCCAGCAGGTCCAGCTCCGGTTCCGCGGCGATCAGCGGCGGCGACACGGCGACACCCCGGCCGAGGTTCCGCACGATCACGCCCTCGTCCCGGCAGGCGCGCTGCAGCTTCACCGGCGCGCCCGGGTCGGCGTCCATGACCTCCGCCGTCAGCTCGACCGCGGCGAGGAAGCCCAGCCCCGCGCGGACTTCCGCGACGAGCGGGTGCCCGACGACTCCGGAAACCGCGTCGGCCAACGGCTTTTCCAGCTCACGACCGCGCGGGATCAGGCCGTCGCGCTCGTAGATGTCGAGCGTCGCCAGGCCGGCCGCGCACGCCACGGGGTGACCCGAGTACGTCGCGCCGTGCCGGAAGATCGGGGCACCAGGCGCGCCGGTGAAGAACGGCTCCGCGACGCGCGGGGCCACGATCAGCGCGCCCAGCGGGATGGTGCCGCCGGTGATGCCCTTGGCCGTCGTGATCAGGTCCGGCTGGACGGCCCAGCGGTCGACGCCGAACCACGTGCCGAGCCGGCCCCAGGCCGCGATCACGCAGTCGGCGACGAACAGCACGTCGTGCCGGCGGCAGATCGCCGCGACCTCCTCGATGTACCCGTCCGGCGGCAGCAGCACCCCGCCCGCGCCGATCACCGGCTCGCAGAAGAAGGCAGCGACCCGGTCCGCCCCGACCCGGCTGATTTCGGCTTCGAGCGCCGCGGCGCTGTCGAACGGCACGTGCGAAAAGTCCGGCGGCTGCGGCCCGAAGCCGACGGCGTTGACCGGGATCCCGCCGACGGCCGTGCCGAAGCCGTGCGTGCCGTGGTAGCCCTGCGCCCGCCCGATGACGTGCACCTTCTCGGGCCGCCCGGTGTGCGCGAAGTAGGCGCGCGCGAGCTTGACGGCGGTGTCGATGACGTCCCCGCCGCCCGAGCCGAAGAAGACCTTCGACCCCGGCGTCGGCGCCAGCCCGGCAACCCGGTCGGCCAGCTCGATCGCAGGCTCGTTCGCGTTGTAGCCGAAGGTGTTGTAGGTGTCGAGCGTCCGCAGCTGCTTGGTGACGGCTTCGGTGATCTCGGGCCGCCCGTGCCCGAAGTTGGCGTACCAGAGCGACGCGGTGGCATCGAAGTACCGCCGCCCCGCGTCATCCCAGACGTAGGAGCCCTCACCACGGGTGATGACCATCCGGTCGCCGTCGACGGCCCCCATGTCGGCGAAGGGGTGCCAAAGGGCGTGCTGTGCTGACATCGGTCCTCCTCAGTCCCGCCCCCATCCTTACCAGGGCGAAGCACCCCGCGCGAACACTCCATCGTGCACAGTTCACAAGGCGGCGCTGTCCGGAACGGCACGGCAACCGCCGCCGGCTGAACGTCAGTCCAGGAACTCCGCGATCTCCTCCGCCGAATACCCCAGCTCCGCCAGCACCTCCGAGGTGTGCTGCCCCAGCGTGGGCGGGGCCGACGTCGGGCGCGCCGGGGTCTCCGAGGCCTTCACCGGGAAGCCCGTCCCCAGGTACGTGCCCACCGTCGGGTGCGGGAGGCGGACCACCTGGTCGCGCGCGGCCGTCCACGGGTCCGCGTACACGTCGTCGATGTCGTTGATCGGGGCCGCCGGGATGCCCGCCGCGTCGAAGGACTTCAGCCAGTCCGCCGCCGTCCGGGTGAGCAGGACCGGCTCCAGCAGTGCGTTCAGCTCGTCGCGGTTGGCCGCGCGCGAAGCGTTCGAAGAGAAGCGAGGGTCCGAAGCGACGTCCAGCTGCAGCACGCCGCAGAACGCGTGCCACAGCTTTTCGCTGCCCACCGCGATGATCAGCCAGCCGTCCGAGACGTGGTACGCCTGGTACGGGACGATGCTCGGGTGCGCCGAGCCCATCCGGCGCGGGCGGGGCGCGTCGTAGAAGTGCGCCCCCGCGGCATACACGTGCCAGGCCAGCTGACTGTCCAAAAGGGACACATCGAGGTACTGCCCGCGACCGGTGGTGTGCCGCGCCTGCAACGCCATCAGCACCGCGATGATCGCCCACGTGCCCGCGTTGAGGTCCGCCACCGGCAGCCCGACCTTCGCCGGCGCGCCGTCGGGCTCACCGGTCAGCGACATCACGCCGCCGAGGGCCTGCGCGACGAGGTCGTAGCCCGCGCGGTCGCGGTACGGCCCGGTCTGCCCGAACCCGGTGATCGACACGTGGATCAGCCGCGGGTTCAGCTCCGACAGAACCTGGTACCCCAGTCCCCACTTCTCCAGCGTCCCCGGCCGGAAGTTCTCGACGAGCACGTCGGCGTCCGCCACCAGCCGTCGGAGGGCTTCCCGTCCGCGGTCGCTCTTCAAGTCGAGCACGATGCCGCGCTTGTTCCGGTTCGCCGCGAGGTAGTACACGGCTTCGTCGCTCTCGCCGACGAACGGCGGTCCCCAGCCGCGGGTGTCGTCGCCGTGCCCCGGCGGCTCCACCTTCACCACGTCGGCGCCCATCTCGCCGAGGTACTGCGTGCAATACGGCCCGGCGAGGATGCGGGACAGGTCGACGACCTTGATCCCGTCCAGCGGGCGGAACCCGGCGTGGTCAGCGGGCATCGATGGCTCCTTCGGTCACCGGTCTTCGACGCTCAGTTCCAGCAGCCGGGCTTCGGCGTCGCGGAGGTAGCGGTCCAGCGAAGCCTCCGCGACGTCGAACCGGCCGCGGCGCAGGTCCTCCAGGATCTGCTCGTGGCACTCCAGGAACGGCTCGTAGAACTCCCTCGTGTTTTCGTTCAGCACGAAGAACAACCGCGTCTCGGCGAGCACCTGCCGCATCGTCGACGAAATGCGCTCGCTCCCCGCCAGGTCGACCAGTGCCTGGTGGAAGTGGATGCTCGCGGTCCCGACCGCGGGCCAGTCCTCTTCCCGCGCCGCTGCGCGGCCGTCGCCCAGGGCCCGCTCGACCATCGTGAGGTCCACAGTGGACAGTTCGGCCGCCCGCCGCAGCGCACCGCATTCGGTGGCCCGGCGGACGACGTACAGGTCTTCGATGTCCTCGGCGGTCAGCTCGCGCACGAACACCCCGCGGTTCAGCTCGTGCACCGCGAGCCGCTCGTGGGCCAGCAGCTGGAACGACTCGCGCAGCGTGTTGCGCGAGACACCGAGCGCCGCGCTGATCACCGGCTCGGACAGCCGCTCACCGGGGGCGAACACGCCGTCGGTGATGTACTGGCGCAGGATCGCGGCCACCCGCTCGGCCGTCCCGCTGCGCTCCAGCTGGTGCCGTTCGCTCGAAAGCCCCGAAGCGTCGACGGACAAGGCGCTACCTGACGCCGAGTTCGAAATCGAGGCTGTAGCGGTTGCCCGGCATCGCCCCCGCGGCCTTCGCGCCGTCGACCGGCAGCACGACGCCGTTGACGAACCGCGACTCGTCGCTCGCCAGGAACACCACCGCCTTCGCGACCTCCCACGCCTCGCCGACGCGGGCGGCGGGCGTGCTCGCGACGAGCTGGTGCTGCTTGGTCTCGAACTCCTCCGGCGAGTTCAGCGTGCTGCGCAGCATGTCGGTGTCGATCGCGCCGGGGCTCACCGTGTTGGCGCGGATGCCCTGGTGCGCGTGCGCCACGGCGATCGACTTCGTGAGCCCGACCAGCGCGTGCTTGGTGGCGTTGTACACCGGGTCGCCGGGGCGGCCCATCACGCCGCCGTTCGACGACGTCGTGACGATGCTGCCGGCCCTGCGCTCGATCATGTGCGGCAGCACGGCGCGGGTGCCGAGGAAGGCGGCCCGCACGTTGAGCGCGAAGATGTTGTCGAACTCGGCCAGCGTCGTCTCGGCGAGCGGCTTCCCGAGGTGGACGCCGACGTTGTTGAACAGCACGTCGATCCGGCCCGTCTCGGCGATGACATCGTCCACAAAGGCGCCGACCGCGGCTTCGTCCGTGGCGTCCACTATGGAGTGCCGGCAGCCGTCGACCGGTTCGGCGGGCTCGCGGATGTCGGAAGCGAACACCGTCGCGCCCTCGGCGACGAACTCCTTCACCGTGGCGAGACCGATGCCCCGCGCGCCGCCGAAGACGACCGCCACCTTGCCGGCCAACCGACCCATGTCACTTCCCCGCTCTCAGTCGTGCTGTCTGTTCTTCGTCCACGGCGTAATCCTCGGGAAGCCGGACGAGCGCGTCCGCGTCCCCGAGGTACCGCACCGCGACGCCGTACACCTCGCGCGCCGCCTCGATCGAGACATAGCCCTCGACGACGTCCGCGAGCACCGCCGCCACCGGACGCTCGTGCGGCGGCCCGTAACCGCCACCGCCGGGCAGTGTGACGTCCACAACGGACTCCGCCGCCAGGGTAACCCGGCTCTTCACCGGAAGCGCGCTTCCGCCGCGCAAGCCGAACCGTCCGGGTGCCCCGGGGTTTCCGCCGTCCACACCGGACGCCGCGGCGCGCACGCGGTCGACGTTCCCGTTGACGCTCCAGGAATCCCCGGTCCGTGCCCCCATCGTGGTCACCTGTCCGAGGCCGCCACGCCACCGGCCCGCGCCCCCGGAGTCCACTCGCAACTCTCGCGAATGCTGGACGAGCGGGGCCATGGTCTCGATGACCTCGGTCGGCGTCGACCGCAGTCCACTCGGGAACCCCGTGGTGGTCAAGCCGTCCTTGCCGGCGCGCGCACCCATGCCACCGGTCTGGAACACGTTGAGCATGAACCCGGGCCCGCGCCAGATGGTCATCCACAGCGCGTCGGCGCTCGGCGCGATCGCCGCGCCCGGCAGCGCACCGATCAGCAGCGAAGGCAGGAAGTGCCCGATCAGGTGCCGTGACGCGACCGGCGACGGCGGCCGGCAGTTCAGCACCGAACCTTCGGGCGCGGTGACGTGCACCGGCCGGAACGAACCCGCGTTGTGCGGTACCTCCGGCGAGATCGCGGCCTTGACCGCGAACGACGCGTACGCCCGCGTGTAGTTCAGCACGACGTTGATCCCGCGGCGGCTCTGAGGCGACGAACCCGCGAAGTCGAGGTGGATCGAGTCACCGTCCACAGTGGCCGTCACGCGCAGCACGACGTCTTCGTCGTCGAAGCCGTCGGTGGCGATTTCGTTGGTGTAGACGCCGTCCGGGAGCTCGCGCAACGCGTCGCGCAACGCCTTCTCGGACCGGTTCATGATCTCGGCGGCGACGTCGTCGAGCGAGTCCAGGCCGAACTCGTCCAGCAGCCGCAGCAGGCTCGCCGCGCCGACCTCGTTGCCGGTGACCTGCGCGTACAGGTCGCCGATGGTCTCCTCCGGCGTCCGCACGTTGGCGCGGATCAGCCGTTCCAGGTCGGCGTCGACCTCGCCCGCGCGGAGGAATTTCATGATCGGCAGGCGAAGGCCTTCTTCGAAGACCTCGTGGGCCTCGGCCGACACGAGCCGGCCGCCGATGTCCGGCGCGTGGCAGCACGACGCGAACCACGCGACCAGCCGGCCGTTCCGGAACACCGGCGTCGCCACCGTGATGTCGTTGATCTGCCCGGCGGTCTGCCACGGGTCGTTGGTCAGCAGCACGTCGCCGGGTTCGAGGGTCTCCGGCGGGTACGCGGCGGCGAAGTGGTGCATGCCGGTGGCCATCGCGTTGATGTGCCCGGGCGTGCCGCCGACGGACTGGCCGATCATCTCGCCGCGCGAGTCGAACACCGCGCAGGCGAGGTCGAGCGACTCCCGCACGACGGCCGAGAAGGCCGTGTTGACCAGTGCGTTCTGCTGCTCGGCGAGGATCGAGTGCAGCCGGTTGCCGAACAGCCCGACGACGATGGGGTCGACGCTCACGCCGTCACCTCCAGCGCCGCGTCGTCCCGGACGACGCAGTGCGCGCCCGGCGGGACGACCACAGTGGACTCGCGTTCCTCCACGATGGCCGGTCCGTCGATCCGCGCGCCCGCTTCGAGCCGGTACCGGTCGAACACCGCCGTGTCGACAAATCCCCCTGTCGACGGGAAGTAGGCCTTGCGCGTGCCCTTCCGCGCGTCACCGCCGGTGACCTGCGAGTTCAGCCGCAGCGTGACGTCCGGCGCCGGGCCGCTCGAAACGACCCGCCAGTTCAGCACCTCGACGCCGACCTCGGGCCCGGTACGCCGGTAGAGCGTCCGGTAGGTGCGGGTGAACTCGTCGATCAGGGTCTCGGGCCAGCGGCCTCCGTGCACCGGGACGCGGATCTCGTAACCCTGCCCGGCGTAGCGCATTTCGGCGATCCGGCGGTGGGTCACATCGTCCACTCCGGACTTCGCGAGCAGTGCCGCGCCTTCCGCTTCCATCTCGGCGAACAGCGCGTCGACCTGCTCCCACGCCAGTTCGTGCACGGCCGCGCTTGCCGACCGGACGAAGTCGAACGCCAGCGGCGCGGTCAGGAACCCGGCGGCGCTGAGCACCCCCGCGGCGGGCGGCGCGACGACCGACGGCGCCCCCAGCGCCCGCGCGACGCCGACGCCGTGCACCGGGCCCGCGCCGCCGAACGTGTACATCGGCAGCTTCGCCGGATCCTGCCCCCGCTCGACGGCGTGCACGCGCGCGGCGTTCGCCATGTCTTCGTTGACGCTCGTGTGGATGCCCCACGCGGCTTCCTCGACGCTCAGCCCGAGCGGACCGGCGATCTTTTCGCGGAGTACCGCTCTCGCGGCATCGGCGTCCAGCTCCATGCCGCCGCCGAGGAAGTAGCCCGGGTCGAGGTAGCCCAGGACGAGGTCGGCGTCGGTGACCGTGGGTTCGGTGCCGCCGCGGCCGTAGCAGACCGGACCGGGCTCGGACCCGGCCGAGTCCGGTCCGACGGTCAGCAGGCCCAGCGCGTCGATGCGGGCGATCGAGCCGCCGCCCACGCCGATCTCGATCATGTCGGTGACCGGCACCTGCACCGGCAGCCCGGAACCGGGCAGCAGCCGGTACTTGCGGTCCACTTCGAACTGGTGCGTCACGAGGGGCGCGCCGCCGGCGATCAGGCACAGCTTCGCCGTCGTGCCACCCATGTCGAAGGCCAGCAGGTCGGCCGGTCCGATCGCGGCCGCCGCGAGGGCACCACCCGCGGGGCCGGACTCCAGGATCCGGATCGGGTGCCGGGCCGCGGTGTCCACAGTGGCCAGACCGCCGTTGGACAGCATGATGTGCGGCGCGCCGGTGATGCCGAGCCGTCTCAGGCGGTGTTCGAGGTCGCGCAGGTAGCGCTCGGTGAGGTCCTGGACGTAGACGTTCGCGACCGTCGTCGACGCGCGTTCGAACTCGCGGATCTCCGGGACGACCTCGGACGACAGCGCCACTCTGAGCGACGGCGCCACCTCGGCCAGGATCCCGGCGACGCGCCGCTCGTGCGCCGGGTTCGTGAACGAGTGCAGGAAGCAGACCGCGACCGCCTCGATCCCGCGTGCCGCGAGCTCCCGCCCCAGCCGGGCGACGTACGCCTCGTCGAGTCCGATGTGGATCGATCCGTCGGCGAGGATCCGTTCCGGGACGTCGAACCTCAGGTGCCGCGGCACGAGCGGCGCGGGCAGCTCGAGGTTCAGGTCGTACAGCTCGTAGCGGTGCTCGCGGCGCATCTCCAGGACGTCCCGGAACCCGGCGGTCGCGAGGAACGCGGTGCGGGAGCCCTTGCGTTCGATGAGCGCGTTCGTGACCAGCGTCGTCCCGTGCACCACCTGCCCGACGTCGTGGCCGGCTTCGGCCAGCAGCGCGGCCAGGCCTTCCTCGACCGCCCGCGCGGGCTCGTCGTGCGTGGTCAGCACCTTGCCGACGGCGACGATCCCGGTGTCGTCCACCGCGCAGAGATCGGTGAACGTGCCACCGATGTCGACGCCGATCCTCATTTCCGGTACCACCGCGGCGAAGTGTTCAGCGGCGGCTTCAACCGCGCGCGCACGACCAGGACGTTCGGCTCGTCCGACTCGACGAACTCGCCGAGCAGCCGGCGGAACGCCCGCCCGAACCCGGACACGCGGTCGGCGTGCACCCCGAACGACCGGGCCAGGCCGACGAAGTCCGGGCTGTCCCAGTCGACCCCGCGGTGCGGCAGGCCCTCGCGGTCCTGGTCGTAGCGCAGCATGCCGTAGCCGCCGTCGTCGACGAGGACGACCGTGACCGGCAGCTGCTCCTGCGCGAGCGTCGCCAGATCGCCGCAGCCGTAGAGGAATCCGCCGTCGCCGGTGATGCAGATGGCCCGTCCGGTGCCCGCGGCGGCGGCGCCGAGCGACGCCGGGAAGCCGTAGCCGAGCGTGCCCCAGCCCATCGGGTAGGCGAGCTTGCGCGGCGCCCGCACCCGGTGGAAGCCGCCGACCCAGTAGCCGGCGACGCACATGTCCGACACCAGCACGGCGTCGCGCGGCAGCACCTCGTCCAAAGTGGACAGGAAGTCGAGCGCCTGCGGTTCCTCCTCGCGGATCCGCTGGCGCACCTTGCGGCCGATGGCGGCCAGGCGCGTCGCCGTGTCGTGCAGGCCCGGCCGTTCCTTGGGCAGCAGGCGCTCGACGATCGCCCGCGCGTCGCCGACCAGCGTCAGGTCGGGCCGGTAGTTCTTCGCGGCGTCTTCGGCGTCGACGTTGACCGCGATCAGCGTCGGCGGCTTCGGCATGGCCCAGTTCTGCGTCATCAGGCCGTCGAAGTCCGTGCCGACCGCGAGGACGACGTCGGCCTCGTCCCACAGCTCCCCGACTTCCGGGGCGTGCACCGGGTTCGGCGCCAGGCAGGGGTGGTCGAGCGGGAGCAGGCCGCGCGCCGCGAACGTGGTGAGCACCGGCGCGGCCAGCTTGTCCGCGAGCACGCCGATCGCCTCGCCCGCGCCCGACCGCAGCGCGCCACCGCCGGCCCAGATCAGCGGGTGCTTCGCGTCGGACAGCAGCGCCTCGGCCCGAGCGAGGTCGGGGACGTCGCCGTCGGGCTTGCGGTGCGGTGCGGGCGGGCGCCGGTGCGGGACGGTCTCACGCAGGTAGTCGGTGGGCACGCCGAGGTAGACCGGGCCACTCTGCGGCTCCAGCGCGAGCCGCGCCGCGCGGTGCACCGTGGTGCCGATCTGGTCGGCGGCCCGCACGGTGAAGACGCCCTTGGTCACCGGCGCGAACATCGCCTGCTGGTCGGACGTCTCGTGCAGCACGCCGCGAACGACGCCGGGACGCCGCAGCTTCGAGGGGATGTCGGTGGCGACGACGAGCACCGGAGCCGCGGACGCCATGGCCTCGCCGACCGCGCCGAGGGTGTTCGCGGCACCCGGACCGGTGGTGACCAGGGCGACGCCGAGCTTCCCGGTGGCGCGCGCGTAGCCGTCGGCGGCGTACCCGGCGGTCTGCTCGTGGCGGACCCCGACGACCTTGATGCGGGTCCGGGCGAGCGCCTCCCACAACGGCAGGTTGTGCACCCCCGGGAGGCCGAAGACGATCTCCACGCCGAGCGCTTCCAGCGCGTCCACCAGCTCCCGAGCACCACTCACAGCCACGGCGCGGATACTGCCAGATCGTTGAACGATCTGGCAATCGGCCCTAGACGATGTTGTGCTCGGCCGGTGCGGTACCGGCGCTGTCGAACCGGCGGACGTCCAGGTCCGCGATCTCCACGGCCGTCGGACGGCCCAGGTAGAGGTCCCGGACCAGCTCCCCGGTGGCCGGGCCCATCTGGAACCCGTGGCCCGAGAAGCCGGTCGCGTAGAAGAACCGCGACAACAGGACGCTTTCCCCGATGATCTGGTTGCGGTCCGGCGTCACTTCGTACAACCCGGCCCAGGCCGTCCGGATCCCGGCGTCGAGCACGGCCGGGATCCGGCGCCCGGCCAGCTCGGCCAGCCGCGGCAGCCAGTCACCGGCTTCGTAGTGGGTGCCGAAGCCCGGGAAGCCGTCGTCCTCGCAGAAGGACATCGCGAGCCCCGCACCCTCGCGGTGGAAGTAGAACGCGGACGACATCTCGATGGTCAGCGGCACCCGCTCGGGCAGCCCGGGCACCGGCCCGGTGAACACGACCTGCCGCCGGAACGGCCGCACGGGCAGGTCCAGCCCGGCGAGTTCGCCGAGCTGCCCCGACCACGCGCCCGCCGCGCACACGACCGCGCCCGTCCGGACGAACCCCGCCGTCGTGTTAACGCCGGTTAACGTATCGCCGTCGCGTTCGATGCCGGTGACCTCGACACCGGTACGCAGCTTTGCGCCGCACGCGCGGGCCGCCTTCGCGTAGCCCTGGACGACCGCGTCCGGCGTCGCCTTCGCGTCGTCCGGCGACCACAGCGCGGCGACCACGCCGTCGGTCTCCAGCAGCGGGACGATCTCGCGGGCTTCCGCCGGGTCGAGCAGGTGACTGCGGACGCCGTACTCGCGCTGCAGCTCCGCGCAATGTCCGATTGCGGACACGTCGGCCGGGTCGGTCAGCAGGTAGAGGTAGCCGTCGCGGCGGAAGTCGATCTCGACGCCGAAGTCGCGTGAGAATGCGCTGTACGCGGCGAGCCCGCGCAGGCCCAGTTCGACGTTGACGCGGCTGGTGAACGACGACCGGACGCCGCCCGCGGCCTTCGCCGTCGAGCCCTCGCCCAGCCCCCCGCGTTCCAGCAGCAGGACGTCGACCCCGGCCTCGGCGAGCCGGAAAGCGCAGCTCACGCCGATCACCCCGCCGCCGACCACGACGCACTCGGCCATCTGTGGCAGGGACGTTTCCCCCGGGCCCCGGAAGGTCATACTCGCCAATGTAGAACGTGATCCACCCACGGCCGCCGAGCGCGTAGAGTCGGCGTGCCGAGTGCGGAAGGTGATGTCCCATGGCGATGATGCCCGTGACCGACTCGATGTTCCTCCTCGTCGAAACGCGCGAGCATCCGATGCACGTGGGCGGCCTGCAGCTGTTCAAGAAACCCGACGGCGCCGGCCCGGAGTACCTGCGCGACATCCGCCGGAACCTGCTCGAATCGGACAACATGCGCACGGTATTCCGGCGCCGCCCGGCCCGGCCGGTCAACACCGTCGGGCACGTCGCCTGGACGACCGACGCCGAACTCGAGCTCGACTACCACTTCCGGCACTCGGCGCTGCCGTCGCCGGGCCGCATCCGCGAGCTGCTGGAGCTGACCAGCCGCTGGCACAGCACCCTGCTCGACCGGCACCGGCCGCTCTGGGAAACCCACCTCATCGAGGGCCTGGCCGACGGCCGGTTCGCCGTCTACACCAAGGTCCACCACGCGCTGATGGACGGCGTCTCGGCCCTGCGCCAGCTGCAGGCCACGCTGTCGGACGACCCGGCCGACCTGGACTGCCCGCCCTGGTGGGGCACCCGGCGCAAGCCCGGCGAAGGCCGCGTGAAGCGCCCCGGGTCGTTCCTGCAGAGTGCGGGCAAGACGGTCAACCAGCTCGCCGGGCTCGCGCCGGCCGCGCTGAAGGTGGCGCGGGAGGCGTTCGGCGAACACACCCTGACCCTGCCGGGGCAGGCGCCGCGCACGATGTTCAACGTGCCGATCGGCGGCGCGCGCCGGTTCGCCGCGCAGTCCTGGTCGCTCGACCGCGTCCGCAAGGTGGCGACGGCGGGCGGGGTGTCGCGCAACGACGTCGTGCTCGCGATGTGCTCGGGCGCGCTGCGGGACTACCTCATCGAGCAGCGCGCGCTGCCGGACGCGCCGCTCGTCGCGATGGTCCCGGTGTCGCTGCGCCGCCAGAACGACCCCGGCGAGGCAGCCGGCAACAACATCGGCGCACTGCTGTGCAACCTGGCCACCGACCTGCCGGACGCGGGCAAGCGGCTCGTCACGATCCACCAGTCCATGCGCAACGGCAAGCGGCTGTTCTCGGAGCTCACGCCGTTGCAGACGCTGTTGTTATCGGCCGTTAACGTCGCGCAGCTCGGCGTCTCACCGATCCCCGGCGTCGTCAACAACACGCGGCCGCCGTTCAACCTGGTGATCTCGAACGTGCCCGGGCCGCGCAAGCAGATGTACTGGAACGGCGCGCAGCTCGACGGCATCTACCCGGCGTCGGTGCTGCTCGACGGCCAGGCCGTCAACATCACGCTGACCAGCAACGGCGACAACCTGGACTTCGGGGTCACCGGGTGCCGCCGCAGCGTGCCGCACCTGCAGCGGATCCTGACGCACCTCGACACGGCGCTGGTGGAGCTGGAAGCCGCGGTCAAATAGCGTCCTGGTCGGCGGTGTGGATCGCCACCGGGCGTGACGTTCCAGAGCTTGCCGGACGAATTTCCCGAGCCCGCTCGGGGTGCCTCGGATGTGGCCACTTCCCGAACGGGTCGGGACGTGGCTTCCTCCCCGGCCCAGTGGGATAGAAACACACCGTCATCCGTTCGAGACACCACTGAACGCGCACGGGAAAGCGCATTCAGCGGGACACTGAACACCGCTGAGTGATCATCGCTGCGCCATCGGAAGGAATATTTACGAAGGGATGGCCATTTACTCCTCCCGCCTTTTATGGTGACGCCGTCCGGCACCCCCGACGGGAGGAGTTACCGATGACCGAAACCCTGGAGTCCTGGTCCACTCCGGACTTCGTCGAGTACGAAACCCCCATGGAGGTCACCGCATACGCGGCCCGCATGGAGGACTGACCGAGGGTGGCGGGACCGGGAAACCGGTTCCGTCACCGCGTTTCCCGCTCATCGAAACATTTCCGACCAGGGGAGCCCCGGATGTCCGAGCCACTCGCGGAGACGGAATTCATCGACGCCCTGCGCGGCCTTTCCCACCGGTACTGGGGCACGCACCCGTTCCACAAGCGGCTGCACGCGGGCGAACTCGACGCGCACGGGCTGCGGATCTGGGCGGCCAACCGCTGGTACTACCAGTGCGTGCTGCCGCAGAAGGACGCGGCGATCATCGCCGCCTGCCCGCTGCCGGAGATCCGGCGCCAGTGGCTCGACCGGATCGTCTACCACGACGGCCCGCAGGCCGGCACCGGCGGGATCGAACGCTGGCTGCGGCTCTGCACGGCGGTCGGCCTGTCCCGGGTCGAGGTGCTCGACGAGCGGCACGTCGCGCCCGGCGTCCGGTTCGCCGTCGACGCCTACGTCACCTTCGCGCGGACGAAACCGTGGTGGGAGTCCGTCGCGTCCGGGCTCACCGAGATGTTCGCCGGGCACCTGATGCAGCAGCGCGTCGCGGACATGCTCGCGAACTACCCGTGGATCGCCCGCGAAGACCTCGCCTACTTCACCAACCGCATCGACAAGGTCTCCGGCGAAGGCAAGGACACGCTCGACATCGTGGTCCGCCACTGCGTCACCCGCGAGCAGCAGGACCGCGCGATCGCCGCGCTGTCGTTCAAGTGCGACGTCCTCTGGTCGATGCTCGACGCGATCGAGCGGGCGGCGGGGTGATCACCGTGGGTTCCGTCCCCCGGCTGCGCCGCGGCGTGCGGCTGTCCTTCGACCACGTCCGGGAGACCCACGTGCTGTTGTTCCCCGAAGGCGTCCTGGTGCCGAACGCCACCGCGGCCGCGGTGCTCGAACTCTGCGACGGCGCGCGGACCGTCACCGAAATCACCGCGGTGCTGGGAAAGCGCTACTCCGGCGTCCGCGAGCAGGACGTCCTCGACGTGCTCGACCGGCTGGGCGGACGGCGGGTCGTCGCATGGACGTGACCCCGCCCCTCGGCCTCCTGGCCGAGCTGACCCACCGGTGCCCGCTGCACTGCCCGTACTGCTCCAACCCGGTGGACCTGACCACCCGGGAGGCCGAACTGTCCACAGCGGACTGGCGGTCCGTGCTGTCCCAGGCCCGCGAACTGGGCGTCCTCCAGGTGCACCTGTCCGGCGGTGAGCCGCTGGCCCGGCCGGACCTGCCCGAACTGGTGACGCACGCGAGCGAACTCGGCTGCTACGTCAACCTCGTCACCTCCGGGCTGGGCCTGACCCCGGCGCGGCTCGACGACCTCGTCGAGCGCGGGCTGGCGCACGTCCAGCTGTCGGCGCAGGGCGCGACGCGGGAGCGGTCCGACCTCCTGGCCGGCGCGAAGGCGTTCGACCGGAAGCTCGCCGCGGCCGCCGCGATCAAGGCGTCCGGCCTTCCGCTGTCGCTGAACGTGGTGCTGCACCGGCGAAACCACGACCAGCTGGCCGGGATCATCGAGCTGGCCGAGCGGCTGGGCGCGGACCGGCTGGAACTGGCGAACACCCAGTACTACGGCTGGGCGCTGCGCAACCGGGACGCGCTGATGCCGACCCCGGCGCAGCTCGCCGCGGCCGAGCCGATCGTTCGCGCGGCGGTTGCGCGACTGCGTGGCACCATGGAAATCGTGTACGTCGTCGCGGACTACCCAGAGCCGTACCCGAAGCCGTGCATGTACGGCTGGGGCGCGCGGCAGCTGACCGTGGCGCCGGACGGCACCGTGCTGCCGTGCCCGGCGGCGTCCGCGATCGCGACGCTCGAGCTGGACAACGTGCGCGAGACACCACTGGCCGAGATCTGGTACGAGTCGTCGTCCTTCAACGCCTACCGCGGCGAAGCCTGGATGAGCGAGCCGTGCCGCACGTGCGACCGGCGCGGGATCGACTTCGGCGGGTGCCGCTGCCAGGCGTTCCTGCTCACGGGCGACGCCTCGGCGGCCGACCCGGTGTGCTCGCGCTCGCCGCACCGCGAGGTCGTCGACCTGGTCCTCGCCCGGCCCGCGACGTCCGGCCTGGTGATGCGCCGGTGAAGGTGATCCTGCTCGGCACGGCGGCGGGCGGCGGGTGTCCACAGTGGAACTGCGCGTGCCGGCTGTGCACGGCCGGGCTGACCCCGCGCACCCAGGACTGCGTCGCGGTGAGCGCGGACGGCGCCGGCTGGTACCTGCTCAACTGCTCGCCGGACATCCGCGCCCAGATCCTCGGGACGCCGGCGTTGCGGGCCGGGCCGGGCCCGCGCGAGATCCCGCTGCGCGGAGTGCTGCTCACCGACGCCGAGCTCGACCACGCGATGGGCCTGCTCATGCTGCGCGAGGCCGGCGGCCTCCCGGTGTTCGCGCCGGACGCGGCCCGGCACGCGCTGGCTCCCTTCCGCGCGATCGTCGACGGCTACGGTGGCTGGGACTGGCTGCCGCCCGCCGACCTCCCCGGGCTGCGCGTGCGCGTTCTGCCGGTGAGCGACAAGAAGCCGAAGTACGTCACGTCCGCGCACGACGGCCCGTGGGTGGTCGCCTACCGGATCGAAGACCCCGCGACCGGGGGTGTGCTGGTGTACGCACCGTGCCTGAAGAGCTGGCCCACCGGGTTCGACGCGCTGGTGGCGGGCGCCGACCTGGTGCTGCTCGACGGGACGTTCTTCGCGCCGGACGAGATGGCCGGCGTCGGCGGACCGGACCAGCTCGCGATGGGGCACCTGCCGATCACCGCGAGCCTGTCCCGGCTCGCCGGCCGGCCGGGCCGCTGGGTGTTCACGCACGTTAACAACACCAACCCGGTGCTGGACCCGGCGTCGCCCGAGCACGCCGCCGTCCTGGCCGGCGGCGCGTCGGTACCGCCGGACGGCACGGAGTTTTCGCTCTAGGCGATCCCCTCGGGAGCGGCGCCGGCGACCTGGACGGCGCCTGCGGCGATCCGGTCGATCTCGGCCAGGTCATCCGACGTCAGCTCGACGTCGGCCGCGGCGATGCTCGCCTCGATGTGCCGGGGCTTCCGCGCCCCGACGATCGCGGCGTGCACGCCGGGTCGCGCGAGCGCCCAGGCGATGGCGAGCTGGCCGACTTCCAGGCCTCGGCTCGCGGCGAACGCCCGCAGCTCGTCGACGATCTTGAGGTTGCGGCGCAGGTTGTCGCCCTGGAACGCGCTCGACTTCGAGCGCCAGTCCGCGGGTTCGAACGTCGTGTCCGGCGTGAGCGCACCGGTGAGCAGGCCGCTGCCGAGCGGGCTGTAGACGAAGACACCGATGTCGTGCTCGCGCGCGTACGGCAGCGGGTCGGTCTCGATGCCGCGCCGGAACAGGTGGTAGGGCGGCTGCAGCGTCTCCGCCACGCCGAAGTCCGCCAGCTGGTCCGCGGTGTAGTTCGAGACACCGACGTGCCGGATCTTCCCGGCGTCGACGAACTCCCGCATGAGCCCCGCGACGTCGGCCGCCGGGGTGTCGGGGTCGGGCCAGTGCACCTGGTAGAGGTCGATGTGGTCGCGCTGCAGGTTCCGCAGGCTCTGGTCGAGCCCCTGGGTCAGCCAGGCGCGACGGGAGTCGCGCGGCCGCTCGGCACGCGGGTTGATGCCGCCCTTGGTGGCGACGACGACGTCGTCCCGGCGCTTCAGGGCGCGCCCGAGCAGCACCTCGGAGCGGCCGCGACCGTAGGCCTGGGCGGTGTCGAAGAAGGTGACGCCGAGGTCGCGCGCGTGGTGGATGGCCGCGACGGCGGTGTCCTCGTCGAACGCGCCCCAGTCGCCGCCGAGCTGCCAGGTGCCGAAGGCGATCTTCGACACTTCGAGGCCGCTGCGGCCCAAGATCGTCCTGCGCATGCGTCCAGCACAGCACAGACATCGGACGACTGGCGCGTTAATCCCGGTTAACGAAACCCCCAAATAACTCTTTGACGGTCGTGGCAGACTGGCGCCATGCCCCACGACAACCTGCGAGTGCTGGCGCACCCGCTCCGCATGCGCATCCTGTCGCTCCTGACCGGTACGGCTCTGAGCGCGGCCGAAGCGGCGCGCGAACTGGGCGAGACGCAGGCGAACACCAGTTACCACGTGCGCCGCCTGCACGAGGCCGGCCTCCTGGAGGTCGCGGAGGAGGTGACGATCCGCGGCGGCCGCGCCAAGCGCTA
This sequence comes from Amycolatopsis stemonae, assembly GCF_054781455.1. Lineage (NCBI taxonomy): Bacteria > Bacillati > Actinomycetota > Actinomycetes > Pseudonocardiales > Pseudonocardiaceae > Amycolatopsis > Amycolatopsis stemonae. The sequence continues at coordinate 159,744 of NZ_BAAGUJ010000001.1, forward strand.
CCGCCACGACCCGGAATCGGGCAAGCGGCTGACCACCCGCGACCCGGCGGAGACGGTCCTCCTGACGAAGGCGATCGCGGAAGAGTTGCTCCGCCGTGCCGCGCAACGCGCGCCGGAGCAGCCGGCGTCGCTGACGGACGCGGAGCTGTGGGTCGACCCGGAGGTATGGGCCGGGCTGCTGAAGCAGGCGTCCGCACTGAGCGGCGAACTCCACGCCGCGGCCCAGCCCCCGCGCACCCCCGGGACGGTCCGCGTCAGCGCGAGCGTCGCACTGTTCGAGCTGGCCGAGGCCGGTTCGTCGGTGGACAGGTCGCCGTGAGCACTACGTCGAAGGCACTCCCCGCCGGAACCCGCACCCCTTCGCAGCCAGATCCCCGACGCCCCGGAGCCGCCGTGAGCACCCCGCGGAACGCGCACCTCGGCCCGTCCCACTCCCCGGAGCCACTGCCGTGAACACCCCGCTTTTCGCACCGCTGAGAGAGGCGCGCTTCCGCGCCCTCGTCACCGGCCGTACGTTCGCCGACTTCGCCAACGCCGTCGCCCCCTTCGCCCTGGCCTTCGCCGTCGTGGACCTGACCGGCTCGGCCGTCGACCTCGGGATCGTCGTCGGGGCGCGATCGCTCGCCAACGTGCTGCTCGTGCTCTTCGGCGGGATGCTCGCCGACCGGTTGCCGCGGTCGGTCATCCTGCAGGGCACCGAGACCGCCGCCGCGCTCACGCAGGCCGCCATCGCCGCGAGCGTCCTCTGCGGGTTCGCGTCCGTGCCGCTGCTGGTCGGGCTCAGCCTGGTCAACGGCGCCGTCTCGGCGATCTCGCTGCCCGCGGCCGCGTCGCTGACACCGTCGACCGTGCCCGCGCCACTGCTCGGCCAGGCGAACGCGCTCGTCCGGCTGCTCTCCAACGCGGGCCGCATCGCGGGGGCCGGGCTCGCCGGCGTCCTCGTCGCCTTCGCCGGCTCCGGGTGGGCGCTCGGCGGCAACGCCGTCCTCTTCCTCGCCGCCGCGCTGTCGTACCGCCGCATCCGGCTGCCGCGCGGCGAACGCATCCCCGGCAGCCGTCCGATCGCCGAACTGGCCGAAGGCTGGCGGGAGTTCCGCGCCCGATCGTGGGTCTGGCTGGTGGTGCTGCAGTTCATGATCGTCAACGCGGTCAACGCCGGCGCGCTGCTGGTCGTCGGCCCGCTGGTCGCCGACGACACCTTCGGCCGCACCGGCTGGGGCCTCGCGCTGGCCGTGCAGACGGCCGGGTCGCTGCTCGGCGGCGTCATCGCGGCACGCTGGCAGCCCCGGCGGATGCTGCTGATCGGCGTCGCGCTGGTCGTGGTCGACGCGCTGCCGATGCTCGCCCTCGGCCAGACGCCCTACCTGCTGCCGTTGCTGTTCGCGATGTTCCTCGCGGGTGTCGCGATCGAGCAGTTCGGCGTCGCCTGGGACGTGTCGCTGCAGGAGAACATCCCGCCCGAGAAGCTCGCGCGCGTCTACTCCTACGACATGCTCGGCTCGTTCGTCGCGATGCCGCTCGGCCAGATCGCCGCCGGCCCGCTGGCCGAGCACGCCGGCCGCTCGGCGACGCTCGTCGGCGGCGCGGCCCTGGTCGTCGGGGCGACCGCGGTCGTGCTGCTCAACCCGCAGGTGCGCAGGCTGGTCCGCCACGCGCCGGTCAGTTCGGCCGCACCAGCATGAGGTTGAGCGCACTCGCGCTGAAGACGACCTCGTCCTCCGCGTCGACGAACTCGATGCGCGTGCGCACCAGCCCCCGGTCCGGCTTCGAGCGCGAGAGCCGGGCCTCGACGACGGTCGCCCGCAGCCGCAGCACCGCACCCGGCCGCACCGGGCGAGGCCAGCGCAGCTCGTCGATGCCGGGACTGCCCAGGCTGGACACCGCGGACAGGTAGTGGTCGGCGAAGAGCCGCATCATCAGGCTCGCGGTGTGCCAGCCGCTCGCGATCAGCCCACCGAACGGCCCGGCCGCCGCGGCGGCCGGGTCGACGTGGAAGCTCTGCGGGTCGTAGCGCCGGGCGAACTCGAGGATCTCGGCTTCGGTCACCTCGACGTTGCCGCAGTCGTGGGTTTCGCCCGGGACGTAGTCCTCGAAGTAGCGCTCGCTCGTCATGGCCGCAGACTGCCACAGGCGCCTTCGGGCCGGAGGAGGCGCTAACGGCCGGCGCGGGGTTCCGGGGTCAGGTCGCGGTGACCGTCGATGCGCCACCAGCTCTCCAGCGTCTCCCGGAGCACCTTCAGCAGTTCGCCGCCCGTCTCCAACGGGACCAGCGCTGCCTGGCCGTCGCCCACGCGCAACGCCGCCGTCAAGCGGTCGCCCTGCTCGATCAGGCCGACCACCACGCTGGTCGGTTCGCCGGCGCTGTCCACGGTCGGAATGGCGCGCTCGTACCGCCAGCCTTCAGCGTTCACCCGGCCGACAGTGGCACAGCTTTCCCCGCCACGGCCCCGGTTTCACCCTCACGTGTGGTCAGGCGGGCGCCCAGGGCCGCACCTCTTCGAGCAGCTTCGCGACCGCCAGCACGAGGTCGTCCGAGTGCCGCGGGCCGACGATCTGCAGGCCCACCGGCAGCCCCGCCGACGTGTGGCCGGCCGGCACGCTGATCGCCGGCTGCTGGGTCATGTTGAACGGGTACGTGAACGGCGTCCACTCCGGCCATTCGCTCAGCCCGCTGCCCGGCGGCACGTCGTGACCGGCTTCGAACGCCGCGATCGGGACCGTCGGGGTGATCAGCACGTCGTAGCGCGTGTGGAACTCGCCCATCAGGATGCCCAGCGCGGCACGCTCGGCGGTCGCGTCGAGGTAGTCGCTCGCGCTCCACTTCTCGCCGAGCTCCCACACCTTGCGCAGGCCCGGGTCCGTCCGCTCCTCGGACCCCGGCGGGAACGTGCTCAGCAGCTTCGCCGCACCCGACGACCACAGGATGTCGAACGCCGGCTTCGGGTCGGCGAACCCGGGGTCGGTCTCCTCGATCTGCAGGCCCGCGTCGCCGAGCGCGCGGACCGCTGCCGCGACGACCGCCGCCACCTCCGGGTCGACGTCGACGTACCCGAGCGTCGGCGAGAACGCGGCGATCAGGCCGCGCACGTCCCGCCGGACCGCCTCGCGGAACGACGCCACGGGCGGCGCCAGCGCGGCCGGGTCGCGGTGGTCGGGGATCGACAGGACGTCCAGCAGCAGCGCGGTGTCGTCCACCGACCGCGCCATCGGGCCGGCGTGCGAAAGCGGGCCGAACGGGCTCGCCGGGAAGAGCGGGATGCGGCCGTGGGTCGGCTTGAGCCCGACGATCCCGCAGAACGACGCGGGGATCCGCACCGAGCCGCCGCCGTCGGTGCCGACGGAGAGCTCGCCCATGCCCGCCGCGACGGCCGCGGCGCTGCCGCCGCTCGACCCGCCCGCCGTCTTCGACGGGTCGACGGGGTTGCGCGTGATGCCGCACAGCGGGCTGTCGGTGACGCCCTTCCACGCGATCTCCGGCGTGGTCGTCTTGCCCAGAACCACCAGGCCGGCTTCGCGCATCCGCGCGGCGACCGGGCTGTCGACGTCCCACGGCTGGTCCGGGCTGATGCTCTTCGAGCCCCGGACGGTCGGCCAGCCCTGGGTGAGGAACATGTCCTTGATCGACGCCGGGACGCCGTCGAGCCAGCCGATCGGGTTGCCGTCCCGCCAGCGCACCTCCGACGCCTTCGCCTGCTCCAACGCGCGGTCGGCGTCGACGAGGCAGTAGGCGTTGCACTCGCCGTCGCGGGCTTCGATGGCCTGCAGCGCGTTCTGCGTCGCCTCGATCGGTGAAAGTTCGCCGGTCGCATAGGCGGCCACGAGCTCACTGGCGGTCAGCATCCTGTCGTTCATCCGGCTCCCTGGTTCCCCGACGGCACGTAGCCGAGCGTCTTGTCGACGACATTGCGCAGCGGCTCCCCAGCCTGCCAGCGGCGGAAGTTTTCGCTGAACACCTCGACGAGCGTGTTCCGCCAGCCGATGAAGTCGCCGGACATGTGCGGCGAGACCAGCACGTCCGGCATGCTCCACAGCGGGCTGTCGGACGGCAGCGGCTCAGTGTCGAACACGTCGAGCGCGGCGCCGGCGATGGTCTGTTTCTCCAGCGCGTCGACCAGGTCCGACGTCACGACCAGCTCACCCCGGCCCACGTTGACGAACCGCGCCGACGGCTTCATCGCCGCGAACGCGCGCGCGTCGAACATGCCCTTGGTGTGCTCGGTCAGCGGCGCGACGGCGACGACGTAGTCGGCTTGCGGCAGGAACTCGGTGAGCCGCGCGGAGTCGTGCACGACGCCGAAGTCCGGGTCGCCGGCGCGTTCCCGGCGGCCGGCACCGCTCACCCGCATCCCGGCCGCGCGCAGCAGCCGCGCGATGGCCCGGCCGATCGGCCCGGTGCCGACGACGACCACCTCGCGCCCGGCGATCCGTTCACTCTCGCGGTGCAGCCAGCGGCCCTCGCGCTGCAGGTCGTGCGACCGCGCGAAGTCCTTCGCGAACGCGAGGACGACCCCCAGCACGTACTCCGCGATGGCGTCGTCGAACACTCCCCGAGAGTTGGTCAGGACGACGTCGCTCTCCACCAGTCCGGGGAACAGCACCGGGTCGACACCGGCGCTCGCGATGTGCAGCCAGCGCAGGCGATCGGCCGCGTGCCAGGCACCCGGGACGGCGGTCGAGAGGAAGTCGTAGACGAAGAGCGCGTCCGCTCCGGACAGCGCTTCCGCCAGGCCGGCCGCGTCCGTGTAACGCACGACCGCCCCGGATTCGACAGCACGCATGTCCGGTGGGCGGTGCTCGCCACAGAGCACCGCCAGGACCGGGGTTTCCTGGGTTTCCGCGGCGATCACGTTGACACGGTAAGAGTGGCTCGTATGATTGTCAACAATCCGAGGAACGACCCCCGGAGCACCGGACGTGTCATCGAGTTCAGACGTATTCCGGAGGCTGAGCCTTGGATTTCGACTTCCTGGCGTTCGAAGGCCCGCTGGCGCAACGGGGCATCGGCGTCATCGCGCCCTTCGACCTCGCGCTGGAGCGCGAGCTCTGGCGCTGGGTCCCGATGGAGGTTTCCCTCCACCTCGCGCGGACGCCGTACGAGCCGGTGCCGGTCAGCATGGAGATGGCCCGCCTCGTCAGCGACAGCCACCACCTGGCCAGCGCGACGCGCGACGTGCTGCACGTCGAGCCCGAGGTCGTCGCCTACCTCTGCACTTCGGGCAGCTTCGTCAACGGCGTCGACTACGAGCGCTCGCTGACCAAGGCGATCTGCGACGCCGGCGCGCCGGACGCCGTCACCACCTCCGGCGCGCTGGCCGAGGTGCTGCACCAGCTCGACCTGCACCGCGTCTCGGTGCTGACGCCCTACGACGGCGACCTCACCCAGGCCCTGCACGATTTCCTCGGCGAGCTGAACGTCGAGACCGTCGCCAGCGACCACCTCGGGCTGGGCGGCGGCATCTGGAAGGTCAGCTACCGGACCATCGCCGAGCGCATCCTCGCCGCGGACCACAGCCAGGCCGAGGCGATCTTCGTCAGCTGCACGAACCTCCCCACCTACGACCTGATCGAGCCGCTGGAAGCCGCGCTCGGCAAGCCGGTGCTCACGGCCAACCAGCTGACCATGTGGGCGTGCCTGCGCCGCATGCACCTCCCCATCGTCGGACCAGGGAAGTGGCTGCGTGACGTGTCGTGAGAGACGGCTCCGGGGAATCCGCCCCGGCTCGCCCGCGGACCCGGCGGAGGGTAGGCGGGTTCGTGAGCCGATCGCGGGTTTCCCGGCCAGTCGTGAAGGTGTTCCTTGACCATCCCTCTAGGATTGTCGACAATTTGCGTCCCTCCGGAGGTTCCGTGCCCACCATCGGCTTCATCTACCCCGACCACGCGGCCGAAGACGACTACCCGCTGGCCGAGCAGCTGCTCGGTGGCGCGGCCGCCGACGAGGGCGACATCCGCCTCCCGGTCGAGCACATCTACGGCACCGACAAGCACGCCGTCGCCGAACTGCTCGACCTCGGCAGCGAAACCCGCCTCGCCGACGGCGCCGCCCTGCTCAAGAAGCACGAGCCGGACGCCGTCATCTGGGCCTGCACCAGCGGCAGCTTCGTCTACGGCTGGGACGGCGCGCGCGACCAGGCCGACCGCCTCACCGCCGTCGCCGGGGTCCCGGCCTCCAGCACCTCCTTCGCGTTCGTGCACGCCGCGCACGCCCTGGACGTCAAGCGGGTCGCCGTCGCCGCCAGCTACCCGGACGACATCGCCCGCCTGTTCGTGGCCTTCCTCAACGCCGGCGGCATCGAGGTCGTCTCGATGGCCAGCGCGGACATCATCACGGCCGCCGAAGTCGGCGCGATGAGCGCGGAAGCCGTCGTCGAGCTCGCCGTGCGCCACGACCACCCGGACGCCGACGCCGTCCTCGTGCCGGACACCGCCATGCGCACCCTCGGCGAAATCAACGCGATCGAGGAGGCGCTCGGCAAGCCCGTGCTGACCGCCAACCAGGTGACCGTCTGGGAGGGCCTGCGCCTGACCGGGCAGCACCGGCTCGTCCGCTCGCTCGGCGCGTTGTTCCGGCACCTGCCGGACGGGAGCGCCTGACATGGCCCTCCCGCCGGGCATGCTGCCCGAGATCGAGCCGGTCAGCCGCGAGTCGACGGCCGCGGTGATCGCGCGCCAGCTGCGCGACGCGATCATGACCGGCGCCCTCCCGCCCGGGACCCAGCTCGGCGAAACCGAGCTGGCGTCACGGTTCCAGGTGTCACGGGGGCCGCTCCGGGAAGCGATGCAGCACCTGGTGTCCGAAGGGCTCCTGCGCAGCGAACGGCACCGCGGCCTGTTCGTGATCGACCTCGAGCCGGGCGACGTCTACGACATCTATGCAGCGCGCTGGGCGATCGAACGAGCGGCCATGGTGCGCGCCATCCGTGGCGGCGACCGCGACCGGATCGCCGGCCTGCTCGAACACACCGTCGCCGAGATGGCGACCGCCGCGAGCGAAGACGACCCCACCGCACTCTCCACCGCGGACCTCAGGTTCCACGAAGCCCTCATCAACGCTTCCGGGAGCAAACGGCTCGTCCGGATGGCTCGGACCCTGCTCATCGAGACCCGGATGTGCCTGACCGCGCTCCAGAGCACCTACCAGCGGGTCGAGGAGCGCGTGGACGAGCACACGAAGCTCATCCAGGCGCTTCGTGACGGAGACGAAGAAACCGCGCTGGCGCTTCTCGAGGCCCACATGGAGGACGCCGTGCAGCGGCTCGCGCCGGGCACGAGCCTCCGGGAGGGGCAAGCCCCGCCGGTGCCGGGCAACGCGTGAGCGGAACTCCGACACCCGTGCTTTGAAGGCCTCGCCGCGTGCGGGCCGGATCGGCACCCGCACGTGGATCGGCCCGCGCACCCGGGACGGCGGTACACGTGCGTGGACGGCCGGCACGGGTTCCGGGAAGCAGTTGGCCGGGACGCCGCATCCGCAGTCAGCGCGCATGGCGCACCCCCAGGACCGGCTGGCCGCCCCGGTGCCCGGGCGACCACGGCCAGCGGCCGCGCTCGTCCACGTGAACCAGTTGCAGCGCAAGGATTTCCGGACCGTACAGGGCCGCCGCGAACACCAGGTGGGCCGGCGGGTCCGCCACCGCGACCACCTCGATCAGCGGCCCGCCCCGCAGCGGGATGCGTTCGCCCGCCGCGGGTGGCGACGCGTGCAGCGCGTGCGCTGCCAGGTCGTTCAGCAGTTCGGCGCATTCCGTCAGCGGCAGGCCGGTGACGACCAGTTCGGGCAGACCGTACGCGCTCAGGCCGATCGTGTAGGCCCACGGTGGATCCGCACCGGCGTCGTCCACGCCTTGCACGAGCCAGCCCCGGTCCGCCACGCCTTCCCGCAGCAGGGTCAGGTATTCGGACCGGGGCCGGTCCGGGTTTTCGCAGTACCAGCACATCGATGTCTCCTCCCCCTCGGTGGGTTCGCGACCACCGTGCCGGAGGGCACCGACAAAAACTCAGCCCAGCGCTTCGGCCACCGCCGTGCCGAGCCGCTCTGTGGTATCCGTGCCGCCGAGGTCCGGCGTGCGGACCCGGCCCTCGTCGAGCACCCGGTCCACCGCGGCCCGGATCGCTTGCGCGGCAACGGTTTCGCCCAGGTGTTCGACCAGCATCGCGGCCGCCAGGACCTGGGCCACGGGGTTGGCGATCCCTTGCCCCGCGATGTCCGGAGCGCTCCCGTGGACCGCCTCGAACATCGACGGATATTCACCCGATGGGTTGATGTTGCCGGACGGCGCCATGCCGAGTCCGCCGGTGATCGCGGCCGCCAGGTCGCTCAGGATGTCACCGAAGAGGTTCGACCCCACGATGACGTCGAGCCGGTCCGGCGCCTGGACCATGCGTGCTGCCAGCGCATCCACGTGCATCTGTTCACTGTGGACATCCGGGTACTCCGCCGCGATCTCGGCGAAGATCTCGTCCCAGAACGGCATCGAGTGGATCAGGCCGTTGGACTTCGTCGCCGAGCAGACGCGCGAAGACCGCGTGCGCGCCAGCTCGAACGCGTACCGGATGATCCGCGAAACGCCGACGCGCGTGAACACCGACTCCTGCAGCACGAACTCGTCCGGCCGCCCGGCGTTGTGCCGGCCGCCGATCGCGGAGTACTCCCCTTCGGAGTTCTCCCGGACGATGACGAGCTCCAGCTCCTCGGCCTTGCGCCCGGCCAGCACGGATGTCGTCCCCGGCAGCAACCGCACCGGCCGCAGGTTGACGTACTGCTGGAACGCGCGCCGCAGCGGGATCAGCAGGCCCCACAACGAAACGTGGTCCGGAACGCCCGGGAAGCCGACCGCGCCGAGCAGGATCCCGTCGAACGCCGAGAGCTGCTCGACGCCGTCCTCCGGCATCATCGCCCCGAGCTGCGCGTACCGCTCGCAGCTCCAGTCGAACTCCGTCCACTCCAACGAGAAGCCGAAGAGCGCGGACGCCCGGTCGAGGACCTTGCGGGCCTCGACCGTGACGTCCACGCCGATCCCGTCGCCGGGGATGCTCGCGATGCGGTAGGCCGTCACAGGGCCACCGCGATGTACTTGGTCTCCAGGAACTCTTCGATGCCCACCGAGCCGCCCTCGCGACCGAGCCCGGACTGCTTGATCCCGCCGAAGGGCGCCGCCGGGTTCGACACGATGCCCTGGTTGAGGCCGATCATGCCGGCTTCGAGGGCCTCGGAGACGCGCAGCGCGCGCTTGAGGTCGCTGGTGTACACGTAGGAAACCAGACCGAACTCGGTGTCGTTCGCCTTCGCCACCGCCTCTTCTTCGGTGTCGAACGACGTGATCGGGGCGACCGGCCCGAAGATCTCCTCGTGCGTCAGCCGCGCGTCCTGCGGGACGTCGGTGAGCACGGTGGCCTGGTAGAAGTGGCCGGGCCCGTCGACGCCGGCGCCGCCGGTGAGCACGCGCGCGCCGCGGTCGGTGGCGTCCTTGACCAGTTCCGTCACCTTGTCGACGGCCTTCTCGTCGATCAGCGGGCCGACGACGACGTCCTTCTCGGTGCCGCGGCCCATCGGCAGGGCCTGCATGCGCTCGGTCAGCCGTCGCGAGAACTCCTCCACGACGCCGCGCTGCACGTAGAAGCGGTTCGCCGCGGTGCACGCCTCGCCGATGTTGCGCATCTTCGCCTGCATCGCGCCGTCGATGGCGGCGTCCATGTCGGCGTCTTCGAAGACCAGGAACGGCGCGTTGCCGCCCAGCTCCATGGACGTCCGGAGGATCTTGTCGGCGCACTGTTCGAGGAGCTTCCGCCCGACGCCGGTGGAGCCGGTGAAGGAGAGCTTGCGGGCGCGGCCGTCGCGGATCAGCGGCTCCATCACGCCGCCGGAGTCGCTCGTCGTGATGACGTTGAGCACGCCCTCGGGCAGCCCCGCCTCGGCGAGGATGCCGGCGAGCGCGAGCATCGACAGCGGCGTCTGCGCGGCGGGCTTGATCACCGACGTGCAGCCCGCGGCGATCGCCGGGCCGATCTTGCGGGTGCCCATCGCCATGGGGAAGTTCCACGGCGTGATCAGCAGCGTGGGCCCGACCGGCTGCTTCGTGATGAGGAACCGGCCGACGCCGTTCGGGGCGGTGGCGAAGCCGCCGTCGATGCGGACGGCCTCCTCCGCGAACCAGCGGAAGAACTCGGCGGCGTAGGCGATCTCACCCTTCGACTCGGCGAGCGGCTTGCCCATCTCGAGCGTCATGAGCAGGCCCAGCTCGTCTTGGCGCTTCATCAGCAGCTCGTACGCGCGGCGCAGGATCTCGCCGCGTTCCCTCGGCGCCATCTTCGCGAAGTCCGATTGCGCGGCGACGGCGGCGTCCAGCGCCGCGACGCCGTCCGCCGGGGAGGCGTCGGCGACCTGGCACAGCTCCTTGCCGGTGGCCGGGTCGACCACCGGGAACGTCTTCCCGGACGCGGCGGCGACCCACTTGCCGCCGATGAACAGTTCCTTGCCGACCGCGTCGACGACGCCGGACTCGGTGCTCGTGCTCATCCCGACTGCTCCTCACGTGTTGTCCCGAGGGCCATGCTATGGATATTGTCAACAATCGACAACCCGCTCAACCGACCTAGGAGCACGCTGCCATGGCCCAGCTATCTCCGCTGCTCAAGCAGGCAACGCCCGTCGTGGTCGACCACGGTGAAGGGGTTTACCTCTACGACGTCGACGGCAAACGCCACCTCGACTTCACCGCCGGCATCGGCGTCACGAGCACCGGGCACTGCCATCCCCACGTCGTGCGGGCCGCGCAGGAGCAGATCGGCAAGCTCGTCCACGGGCAGTACACGACGGTGATGCACCAGCCGCTGCTGGAGCTGACCCGGCGCCTCGGCGACGTGCTGCCCAGCGGGCTCGACTCGCTCTTCTACTCGAACTCCGGCAGCGAAGCCGTCGAAGCGGCGTTGCGGCTTTCGCGACAGGCGACGAAGCGCCCGAACGTCATCGTCATGCAGGGCGGCTTCCACGGCCGGACCGTCGCCGCGGCGAGCATGACGACGTCCGGGACGCGGTTCAGCGCCGGCATCGGCCCGCTGATGGCGGGCGTGCACGTCGCGCCGTTCCCCTACGCCTACCACTACGGCTGGGACGAGCAGACCGCGACGAAGTTCGCGCTGCGGGAGCTGGACTACCTGTTCCAGACGGTCAGCGCGCCGAACGAGACCGCCGCGATCTTCGTCGAGCCGGTGCTCGGCGAGGGCGGGTACGTCCCGGCGAACACCGAGTTCATGGCCGGCCTGCGCGAGCGCGCCGACCGGCACGGCATCCTGCTGGTCGTCGACGAGATCCAGACCGGCTTCGGCCGCACCGGCAAGTTCTGGGGGCACGACCACTTCGACGTCTCCCCCGACATCGTCCTCATCGCGAAGGGCCTGGCCAGCGGCTTCCCGCTGTCGGGCATCGCCGCTTCGCAGGAACTGATGGCGAAGGCACTCCCGGGCTCGCAGGGCGGCACGTACGGCGGCAACGCGGTGTCATGCGCCGCGGCGATCGCGACGCTCGAGGTCATCCAGCAGGAGAACCTCGTCGAGAACGCCGCCGAGCGCGGGCGTCAGCTGCTCGAAGGCGCGCGGGTGATCGCGGACAAGACGCCGGCGATCGGCGAGGTGCGCGGTCTCGGGCTGCTGGTCGGCTCCGAGTTCACCACCGCCGACGGCGAGCCCGACGCCGCGACCGCGGCGGCCGCGCAGCAGACGGCCTCGAAGAGCGGCCTGCTGCTGCTCACGTGCGGGCCGTACATGAACGTCGTCCGCATGGTGCCGCCGCTGATCGTCAACGCCGAGCAGGTCGACGACGCGCTGCGCATCTGGGGCGACGTCGTCGCGTCCGTCACGGGGAGCTGAGCATGGCCCGGTACATCACGATCACGCTCGACAAGCGCGGTGTTTCCTGCCGTGCCCGATTGCTGGACGACGAAGCGCCGCGGACGTGCCGCGCGGTGTGGGACGCCCTGCCGCAGAGCGGCTCGGCCTACCACGCGAAGTACGCGCGCAACGAGGTCTACACGCTCGTGAAGCCCTTCGCGGACCCGAAGCCCGGCCGGGAGAACCCGACGATCACGCCGATCCCGGGTGACGTCGTGTACTTCGGCTTCGAGGCCTGGGAGATCGGCAACCCGGCGTACGGCTACGACGAAGGCAGCGAGGCCCACGGTGACCAGGGCGCCACCGACCTCGCGATCTTCTACGGGCGCAACAACCTGCTGATCAACGGCGACGCGGGCTGGGTGCCCGGCAACGTGTTCGCCACGATCGAGGAGGGCCTCGCCGAGATGGCGGCGGCCGCGCAGGACCTCTGGCTGCGGGGTGTCGAGGGCGAGACGCTCTCGTTCGCGCGAGCCTGAATCCCCTGTCCGGCAAGGGGACGCCGGGTGCGGTGACCGCATCCGGCGTCCCCTTCCCATGTCCGGAGCCACTCGAAAGGGTGATCACCGCGATTTCACTTTTCGTGGCTGGTGATCACCGGATCGAGCTACGCGCCTACCCGGGATGCCGGATCAAGGTCAGCATTACCGACAGTGATGTTCGCCCGCCCTGCTACCCACAGTGGTGGACCGCCGAAGTGGGCACCCCGGCGTCGAACACGAAGGGATTACATGTTTAGTATGGGAAGATTCCGCGGCGCCGGGGTCTCCCGGAAATGACTCTTTGACACGTCGCCAGCACGGTGAAAACCTGATTCCGCTCCCCACGGGGAGCTCTCCAGGGAATCAATGAGTTATTCGACAAGGAGTCATTCCATGCAGATGTTCGCCCAGCACGCCCACTACTGCCACGACATCATCTCCGGCGCGCTGGCGCACCTGGCGCACGTTCTCGGCTGGCTCGTCTGAGCCAGGCCAGAACCGGACGCCCGGCCGCGGGAAACCGCGGCCGGGCCGTTTTTACGCGAGTTTCCCCAACCGTGCGAAATCGTCGTCGGAAAGCGTGATCCCGGCGGCACCACAGTTTTCTTCGAGGTGCGCGAGCGACGACGTCCCGGGAATCGGGAGCACCACCGGCGCTCGACGCAGCAACCACGCGAGCGACACCTGGGCGGGTGTCGCTCCGAGGTCGGCCGCGACCTTTCCGAGCACTCCGCCCGCCGCCGCGTGGTCACCGCGCGCGATCGGCAACCAGGGCACGAACGCGATCCCTTCACGCTCGCAGTAGACGAGGACGTCTTCGGAGGTGCGGTCGGTCAGGTTGTAGCGGTTCTGGACGCTCGCGATGGGCGCGACGGCCCGCGCTTCGGCCAGCTGCGCGACGGTGACCTCGGACAACCCGATCCGGGCGACCTTGCCCTCGTCCCGCAGCCGGGCGAGCGCGCCGACCTGTTCGGCGAGCGGGACCTTCGAGTCCAGCCGGTGCAGCTGCAGCAGGTCGAGCCGCTCGACGCGCAGGCGCCGCAGCGAAAGCTCCGCCTGCTGCCGCAGGTATTCGGGCCGGCCGAGCGGCACCCATTCGCCGCGGCTCGGGCGCGCGTGACCGCATTTCGTCGCGATGAACAGTCCCTCGTACGGGTGGAGGGCGTCGGCGAGCAGTTCCTCGTTCAAGCCCAGGTCGTACGCGTCGGCGGTGTCGAAGAACGTCACCCCGAGCTCGGCCGCGCGGCGCGCGACCGCCGCGGCACCGTCGGGGACGTGGTCCCATTCGGTCAGCCGCATGGCGCCGAAACCCAGCCGCCGCACGGAAAAGCCGTCTTCGAAGGTGTACGTCGATGTCATGCCGGAAAGCTTCACGCGCCTGGCCGTCACCCGCCAGAGATTTAGTCACAGCTAAATCCTGATCTGTAACCGCCTGATCACAGGTTTCATCGGGATTTCATCGGCCCTCCCTAACGTCGCCGCCGCAGTGATCAACTGATGGAGGGGACTGCGCAATGAAAAACCTGAAACGGCTTTCGCTGATCGGGGCGGCGGTGGCGGCGCTCGTCACCGGCTTCGTGGCCGTGCCGGCCGCCCACGCCGACGGCGCGCACTACTACATCCTGATCGGCGGCACCTGCAACGGGAACGCCGACCAGTACCAGGAAGCGTGGCTGCGCGGCGGGATCCGCAAGGTCGTGAACTACCCGGCCGGCGCGTCCGGGCTGCCGGGGCCGTGCGGCCAGACGCCGATGGACCAGAGCGTCGCCATCGGCCGGGAAGAGGCGAAGCGCGTCGCGCAGGATTCGTTCCACGAAGACCCGGGCGGCGAATTCACCGTCGTCGGGTACTCGCAGGGCGCGATCGTCGCGAACTTCCTGCTGAACGACATCGCGGACGGCGTCGTCGACGTCGACAAGGGCCACTTCAACGCGAAGCTCTACGCGGACCCGATGCAGCCGGTCGGCCCGCCGGGACGCGGGATCAGCGCGGTGATCCCGCAGGGCGCGGGCGCACCGTCGCCGTTCGGGGGGTACGTCTCGTTCGGTCCGGGGCGGACGGACTTCGGCGGCATCCCGTACATCCGCTACTGCATCCAGACCGACGGGGTGTGCCACTTCGACACACCCGAAGCGCCGGGCGGCTACTTCGCGCAGCACTGGTGCTACGTCGAACGCCCGATCATGGAGAACACCCTCGCCGACGGCGTGTACACGAACTCGTCGATCGAGCTGCCGCGGCAGGACTGCCGTCCGCCGTGGCCGATCGGCTGATCCCGGCGGTCCGGGCAGGCGTCGCGAAGGCGCCCGCCCGGACCGCTCCGCGCTAATGTGAAAAACCTTCATAGCGGCGTACCGGCGGTACGTACTACGCTGCGGTAACCACAGCAACGGTGCGGAGGAGAGGCTGTCGATGGGCGACGTGGCGGCACGGCTGGCCGAGATCGTCGGGGACAAGAACCTGCTGACCGGCGAGGCGATTTCCGAGGACTACGCGCACGACGAAGCGTTGACCACGGAGCCGCAAAAGCCTGCGTACGTCGCGAAGCCGGCAACCCCCGAAGAAGTCGCGGAGCTGCTGAAGGCTGCTTCGGAGCACAACGTGCCTGTCACCGCGCGAGGCTCGGGAAGCGGACTCTCAGGCGCCGCGCGCCCGCAGAGCGACGGCCTGCTGATCTCCTTCGAGCGGATGAACGCGGTACTCGAAGTCGACACGGGCAACCACGTCGCCGTTGTACAGCCCGGTGTGACGCTCGCCGAACTCGACGCCAAGACCGCCGAAGCGGGGCTGAGCTACACCGTCTACCCCGGCGAGCTGAGCGCGAGTGTCGGCGGGAACGTCGGCACCAACGCCGGCGGGATGCGCGCGGTGAAGTACGGCGTCACGCGCAACAACGTCCTCGGCCTGCAGGCCGTGCTGCCGACCGGCGAGATCCTCCGGACCGGCGGCAAGACGTCGAAGATCTCCACCGGCTACGACCTCACGCAGCTGATCATCGGCTCCGAAGGCACCCTCGCGCTGGCCACCGAGATCACCGTCAAGCTGTACCCGCGGCTCACGCACGGCGCCACGGTGCTCGCCCCGTTCGGCGACTTCGGCCAGGTGATGGCCGCGGTGCCGGCGATCGTTTCCAGCGGGCTCGCGCCGCACATCCTCGAGTACATCGACAACATGACGATGGCCGCGATCGTCTACAACGAGAAGCTCGAGCTCGGCGTCCCGGACAAGATCCGCGAGACCAGCGAGGCGTACCTCGTGGTGGCGCTGGAGAACCGGGACAACGGACGCCTGCACGAGGACGTCGAGACGGTCGGCGAGCTGCTCGGAGAGCTCGGCGCGACCGACGTCTACGTCCTCGAAGGTCCCGCCGCGCGCAAGCTCATCGAAGCCCGCGAAAAGGCCTTCTGGACCGCGAAGGCGGCCGGCGCCGACGACGTGATCGACGTCGTCGTGCCGCGCACGGCCATGCCGCAGTTCATCACCAAGGCGCGCGAGCTGGCGATGGCCGCCGGGGGCGGTGCGCTCGGCTGCGGGCACGCCGGCGACGGCAACGTCCACCTCGCGATCTTCTGCAAGGACGCGGACAAGCGGAAGCAGCTCCTGACCGACATCTTCGCCCACGCGATGGGACTCGGCGGCGCGATCTCCGGCGAGCACGGTCTCGGCCGCTCCAAGGCGAAGTACCACCAGGACCTCGAAGACCCGGCGAAGATCGAGTTGATGCGCCGGATCAAGCAGAGCTTCGACCCCGCCGGGATCCTCAACCCCGGCGTTCTCTTCCCCGAAGGAACAGCATGAGTGAGCTTGCGAACGAATCATTCAACACTGCGTTTGCCGCTCAGGCCGCGCCGAGCGTCAGCGAGGTGTGCGCATGAGTGAGCTGAACGGCGCCCAGTCCCTGATCCGCACGCTGGTCGACGCCGGTGTCGAGGTGTGCTTCGCGAACCCCGGCACGTCGGAGATGCACTTCGTCGCCGCGCTCGACACCGTCCCGGAGATGCGGGGCGTGCTCGCGCTCTTCGAAGGCGTCGTCACCGGGGCTGCGGACGGCTACGCGCGCATCGCGGACAAGCCCGCCGCGACGCTGCTGCACCTCGGCCCGGGCCTGGGCAACGGCCTGGCGAACCTGCACAACGCGCGCCGCGCGCACACGCCGATCGTGAACGTCATCGGCGACCACGCGACCTACCACAAGCAGTACGACGCGCCGCTCGAGTCGGACATCGAGTCCATCGCGAGCTCGCTCGAAGGCTGGGTGCGCCGCTCAGAGCACACCAAGGACGTCGGGGCGGACGCCGCCGCCGCGGTCGCCGCGGCGCAGGACGCGCCCGGCCGGGTCGCGACGCTGATCCTGCCCGCGGACGCTTCGTGGGGCGAAGGCGGCGAGACGTGTGCGCCGATCCCGCCGCGCGTTCCGCAGACCGTCGACGCGACGACCGTCAAGGACGTCGCCGCGGTGTTCGGCACCGGCGAGCCGGTCGCGCTGCTCATCGGTGGCGGCGCGTGCCGCGAGGAAGGCCTGCGTGCCGCCAGCCGGATCGCGGCCGCGACCGGCGCGAAGGTGTTCGTCGAGACGTTCCCGGCGCGGCTGGAGCGCGGTGCCGGCCTGCCGACGATCGAGCGGCTCGGCTACCTCGCGGAGCAGGTCACCTACCAGCTCGACGGGGTCAAGCACCTCGTCGTCGCGGGCACGAAGGCGCCTGTGTCGTTCTTCGCTTACCCGGGCAAGCCGAGCGACCTGGTGCCCGAAGGCGCGCAGGTGCACAGCCTCGCGGCGGTAGGCCAGGACGTCACGCGCGCGCTGAACGAGGTCGCCGACCTCGTCGCCGCGGACACCGAACCCGTGCTGGCGCAGGCGTCCCGGCCCGCGCTGCCCAGCGGTCCGCTGACCCCGCAGAACTGGGTCGACGTGATCGGGGCGCTGCTGCCGGAGAACGCGATCATCGCCGACGAGGCCAACACGTCCGGCCTGATGCTGCCGATGGCGACGGCCGGCGCGCCGCGTCACGACGTGCTGACGCTGACCGGCGGCGCGATCGGATACGGCATGCCCGTCGCGACCGGCGCCGCCATCGCGGCACCGGACCGGCCGGTGCTGAACCTGCAATCGGACGGCAGCGCGTTGTACACGATCTCGGCACTGTGGACGCAGGCGCGGGAGAACCTGAACGTCACGACGGTGCTGCTCAACAACCGCGCGTACGCGATCCTGCGGATGGAGCTGCAGCGCGTCGGCGCGGAGTCGGGCGGCCCGAAGGCGAACGAGCTGCTCGACCTGTCCCGCCCGGACATGGACTTCGTGAAGATCGCGGAGGGCATGGGCGTCCCGGCGACCCGCGCGACGACGGCCGAAGAGCTGGCCGAGCAGCTGCAGCGCGCCTTCGCCGAGCCGGGACCGCACCTCATCGACGCCGTGGTGCCGCCGCTGCTGTGAACCGGACTATTCTCCCGGGCACACCCTGAGCCCGGGAGCGGCGATGAGCGAAGACGAACACGCGAAGCGGGGCATCGACCTCGAAAGACCGAACGCCGCGCGCGTGTACGACTACATGATCGGCGGCGAGCTGAACTACGCCGTGGACCGGATGTTCGCCGACCGGATCCTCAGCGTGCTGCCGAACGCGCGGCACATGGCGCTGGTCAACCGGGCGTGGCTGCGGCGCGCGGCGCGGTTCGCCGCGGAGCAGGGCGTCCGGCAGTTCCTCGACATCGGCTCGGGGATGCCGACGGTCGGGCACGTGCACGAGGTCGTCCAGGAGGTCGACCCCACGTCGCGCGTGGTGTACGTCGACAACGAGCCGATCGCCGTCGCGCACAGCGAGATCGTGCTGGAGGGCAACGACAACGCGGCGATGGTCCAGGCCGACGCCGAGTACCCGGACGAAGTCCTGGAGGCCCCGGCGACCGAAGCCCTCCTGGACTTCAGCGAGCCGGTGATGGTGATCATGGCGGCGTTCGTGCACTTCATCCCGGACTCGCGGGACCCCGCGGGGCTGATCGCCGCCTACCGCGACGTCCTCGCGCCGGGCAGCTACCTGGCATTGTCGTCGGGCACGTGGGAAGGGCAGGGCGAGGAGTCGCAGCGCTCGGTCGCGCTGTACGAGAAGAGCGGCACGCCCCTGACGTTGCGTTCGCCCGACGAACTGCGCGCGCTGGTGAAGGGCTTCGAGATCCTTCCGCCGGGCGTCGTGTTCACGCCGGAGTGGCGCCCCGACGGGCCGCTCGAGGACCCGCCGGAGCTGTCGGGCGGGCTGGCGTTGGTGGGCCGCAAGGAGTGAACGGCCGCTATCCTCGCCGTCACACCGACGGCGAGGAGCGGCGATGACCGACGAACACGCGGCGCGCGGGATCGACTTCGACAAGCCGAACGCGGCGCGCGTGTACGACTACCTGATCGGCGGCAAGCTCAACTACGCCATCGACCGGATGTTCGCCGAGAAGATCCTCGAGGTGCGGCCGGAGGCGAAGGACCTGGCCCTGCTGAACCGGCGCTGGCTGCGCCGGGCGGTGCGCTTCGGCGCCGAGCAGGGCATCCGGCAGTTCCTCGACATCGGCTCGGGCATGCCGACCGTCGGGCACGTGCACGAGGTGGTCCAGGCCATCGACCCGGCCGCCCGGGTGGTCTACGTCGACAACGAGCCGGTGGCCGTCGCGCACAGCGAAATCGTGCTGAAGGACATCGACAACGTCGAAATGGTCCAGGCCGACGCCGAGCTGCCGGACGAGGTCCTCGAACACCCCACCACCGAGCGGCTGATCGACTTCGGCCGGCCCGTGATGGTCGTCATGGCCGCGTTCATCCACTTCATCCCGGACGAGCGCGACCCCGCCGGGCTGATCGCCGCCTACCGCGACGTCCTCGCGCCGGGCAGCTACCTGGCGCTGTCGTCGGGGACGTTCGAGGGGCAGGGCGAGGAGGTCCGCCAGGCGGCCGCGCTCTACCAGAAGAGCGGCACCGAAGTCGTCGCGCGGTCGAAGGACGAACTGCGCGCGCTGCTGGACGGCTTCGAGCTCGTGCCGCCGGGGATCGTGTTCACGCCGGAGTGGCGCCCGGACGACCCCGCCGAGGTCGGCGCCCACCCGGAGCTGGCCAGTCAGCTGGCTTTGGTGGCCCGCAAGGATTAGCCGTGCGCTGGGTTTACGTCGTCACGCACCCCGAAGCCACCCACCACGTCGAGAACCGGGTCGGCGGCTGGTTCGACTCCGCGCTGACGGCCCGTGGCCGCCTGCACGCCGGGGCGGTCGCCGCCCGGCTCTACGAGCTCGTCCCGCGGACGGCGCGGATCGCGTTGTACAGTTCCGACCTCCGGCGCGCGGTCGAGACGGCGTCGCCGATCGCGCGGCTCTTCGACGTCGAGCCCACGCTCGTGCGCGACCTCCGCGAGAAGTCCTACGGCCAGGCCAGCGGACGGTCTCAGGCGTGGCTCGACGAGCGTTTCGTGCCGCCACCGGCCACGGGCGAACGGCTCGACCACGACGAAGGGATCGAGGGCGCCGAGACCAAGCTCGAGTGGGTGACCCGCGTGTACCGCGCGGTGGATGGAATCCGCGCCGCGGCCGGCGAGCACCAGGTGGTCGTCACGCACGGCGGCTCGCTGAGCTGGGTCGTCGCGGCGTGGCTGGGCCTGCCTGTCACGGCGTGCGCGTACGCGTCGTTCCGGGCGAGTGCCGGCGGCATCACCGTGCTGCACGAAGACGACCGATTCGGCAACCGGACGCTGCACACGCTGAACGACACGAGCCACTTGATCGGGTGACCCGCTATCCTCGCCGTCACCACCGATCATGGAGCGGCGATGAGTGAAGACGAGTACGCGCGGCGCGGCATCGACCTCGACAAGCCGAACCCCGCGCGCGTGTACGACTACATCCTCGGCGGGCAGCTCAACTACGCCGTCGACCGGATGTTCGCCGACCAGGTGCTGGCCGCCCAGCCGAACGCGCGGGAGCGGGCCCAGCTGAACCGGCAGTGGCTGCGCCGCGCGATCCGGTTCGGGATGGACCAGGGCATCCGGCAGTTCCTCGACATCGGCTCGGGCATGCCGACGGTGGGGCACGTCCACGAAGTCGCGCAGTCGATCGACCCGACCTCGCGCGTCGTGTACGTCGACAACGAGCCGGTCGCCGTCGCGCACAGCGAGATCGTGCTGGAAGACAACGAGAACGCGGCCATGGTGCACGCCGACGCCGAGTTCCCGGACGACGTCCTCGAGCACGAGACCACCGAGATGATGCTGGACCTCGACCAGCCGGTGATGGTCGTGATGGCGTTGTTCGTGCACTTCATCCCGGACGAGCGCGACCCGGCCCGGCTGATCGGTGCCTACCGCGACGCGCTGGCGCCCGGCAGCTACCTGGCGATGTCGTCGGCGACCCCGGAACAGCAGAGCGCGGGGACGGCGCGGGCCGTGGCGATGTACCAGAAGAGCGCGAACCCGGTGACGCCCCGCTCGGCCGACGAACTGCGCGCGCTGGTGGACGGCTTCGAGATCGTCGACCCGGGCATCGTCTTCATCCCGGAGTGGCGGCCCGACTCCCCCGCGGACGTCCCGGCGAACCCCGTCGAGTGCGGCGGCCTGGCCCTGGTGGCGCGCAAGGACTAGACGGCGACCAGTTCCGGCGCCACCTTCGTCTTCGGGACCAGCGCCGCGAGCAGCACGCCCGCGAGCGCGGCGCACGCCGCCACCGCGAACGTCGCCCGGAAGCCGAACAGCGACGGCACCGGCAGGCCGCCCACGGTGATCGTCAGCTGGGCCAGCATCGCCGCCATCACCGCGCTCGAGATCGCCGTGCCGACCGAGCGCATCAGCGAGTTGAGGCCGTTCGCGGACGCCGTTTCGGTGACCGGCACCGAGCCCATGATCAGTGCCGGCATCGCCGCGTACGCGATCCCGACACCCGCGCCGATGATCACCGACGCCGTGATCAGCTCCAGCGCGTTGTCCATCAGCACGATCGCGAACGCGTACCCGACGGCGATCACCAGGGCGCCGCTCATCAGCGTCGGGCGCGGGCCGAACCGGGCGATCAGCCGCGCGGAAACCGGCGAGAGCAGCATCATCACCAGGCCGTTCGGGGCGAGCGTCAGCCCGGACTCGACCATGGTCTGGCCCAGCCCGTAGCCCGTCGACGCCGGCGCCTGCAGCAGCTGCGGGAACGACAACGCCATCGCGTACAGCGCGAAGCCGACCATGATCGACGCCAGGTTCGTGAACAGCACCGGGCGGCGCGCGGACACCCGGAGGTCGACCAGCGGGTCGCGCCGGCGCAGCTGGTAGGCGCCCCAGCCGAGCAGGATGACGACCGCCGCCGCGGCCAGGCCGAGCGTCGGCAGGCTGGTCCAGCCCCACGCGCCGCCCTTCACGACCGGCAGCAGCAGGCAGAGCAGCCCGGCGGCCAGGCCGAACGCGCCGAAGTAGTCGAACGACGCGGGCGTGCGCAGCGGCGACTCCGGCACGACGGCGACGATCAGCAGCGCGCAGGCGAACCCGAGCGCGGCGGCCATCCAGAACAGCACGTGCCAGTCGGCGTTCTCCGCTACGACGGCCGCGACCGGCAGCCCGATCGCGCCGCCCACCCCGAGCGTCGCGCTCATCAGGGAGATCGCGCCGCCGACGCGTTCGGGCGGGAGCTCGTCGCGCATGATGCTGATGCCGAGCGGGATCACACCCATCGCGCAGCCCTGCAGGCCGCGGCCGAGGATGTGGAACCCGAGCTCGCTGGTCGTCGCGGACACGATCGAACCGGCGATGAGCAGCGCGAGGCTGACGAGGATCATCCGCCGCTTGCCGTAGAGGTCGCCGAGCCGCCCGCTCACCGGGGTGATGACGGACGCCGCCAGCAGCGTCACGGTGACGACCCAGGACGCGTCGGCCGCCGAAGCGTTCAGCAGCCGCGGGAACACCGGGATGAGCGGCACGACCAGCGTCTGCATGAACGAAGCGACCAGCCCGCACGAGGCAAGCACCACGACGATCGCGGAACCGGACCGTCCGGGTCGGGACACCACCACACCCCCAGTGCGTAGTTAGTACGCATCATGCAACTTCATGCACTGTACCCACGCACTGGGGGATTTCCGCCTCGATTGGTGCTCTCGTCACAGCCAGGTGCGCACGCCGCCGTGCCCGGAGCAGGTGCCGGAGCGGTGCTGGCTGTAGCTGTAGCTGCCGTCCTTGCAGAGCGCCGTCGCGCCGGACGGGTTGTCGCTGGGCCGGTGGACGCAGTTGCCGCTCGAGTTCACGTAGTAGTCCGCGCCGCACTCGGCGGGTTTCGGCGCGGCCTGCGCGGTGCTCTTCGGCGCGGTCTTGGGCTTCGCCGCCGCGGTCGTCTTCGGCGCGACGGCCTGCGGTGTGGTCACCGGTGCCGCCGTGGTGGCGACCGGCGCCTCGGACGTGGGCGTCTCCGTCGTGACCGGAACGGAATACGCCGGCGTCGAAGACGTCGAAGCCGGTGCTTCGAGAACGCCGACGCTGCCCGGGTCCTTGACCTGCGGAGCACCGACGCCACACCCCGCGACCAGCAGGCCTGCGGCCAGGATCAACCCCAGTTTCTTGCTCACGAACACCCCTTAGCTACGCGAACCAATGCCGCAGAGTCGCTCGCTCCGGAGTGTTTGTTACGCCCTTGGACTCGACGCTTCGCGCGCGAAGGCTACGAAGCCGCTGTCGTGGAGGACAACGCGCGTAGCGCTGTGAAACGCCGTGAAGGCCCCCTCGCGACGCGAGGAGGCCTTCACGGACTTACGGCTTATTCGTAGATCTCGCCCTTGGCGGCCTTCTCCACCAGCGAAGCCGGCGGCTCGAAGTGGTCGCCGTACCGGGCGGCCAGCTCGCGGGACCGGTCGACGAAGCCCTGCAGGCCACCCTCGTACTGGTTGATGTACTGGATGACACCGCCGGTCCACGCCGGGAAGCCGATGCCGAAGATCGAGCCGATGTTGGCGTCCGCGACCGACGTCAGCACGCCTTCGTCGAAGCACTTCACCGTCTCGAGCGCCTCGGCGAACAGCATCCGCTCCTTGAGGTCCTCGAACGGCACCTCGGTCGAGCCGGACTTGAACGCGTCACGCAGGCCCGGCCACAGCCCGACGCGCTTGCCTTCGGCGTCGTACTCGTAGAAGCCCGCGCCGGTCGAGCGGCCCTTGCGGTCGTACTCGTCGAGCATCTTGTCGATGACGGCCTCGGACGCGTGCGCCTTCCACGTACCGCCCGCGGCTTCGATCGCCTCGCGGGTCTCCTTGCGGATCTTGCGCGGCAGCGTCAGGGTCAGCTCGTCCATCAGCTGCAGCGGCGGCGCCGGGTAGCCGGCCTGCGAACCCGCCTGCTCGATCGACGCCGGCTCGACACCCTCGCCCAGCGCGGCGACGGCCTCGTTGATGAACGTGCCGATGACGCGCGAGGTGAAGAAGCCGCGGCTGTCGTTGACGACGATCGGGGTCTTCTTGATCTGCAGCGTGTAGTCGAAGACCTTCGCCAGCGTCGCCGGCGACGTCTTCTCGCCGCAGATGATCTCGACCAGCGGCATCTTGTCGACCGGCGAGAAGAAGTGGATCCCGATGAAGTCCTCGGTGCGCTGCACGCCCTCGGCGAGGGTGGTGATCGGCAGCGTCGAGGTGTTGGAACCCAGGACCGCGTCGGCGTTCACGACGCTCTCGATCTCGCCGAACACCTTGTGCTTCAGCTCGACGCTCTCGAACACGGCCTCGATGACGAAGTCGACGCCGGCGAAGTCGGCCGGGTCGGCGGTCGGCTTGATCTTCGCCAGCAGCGCGTCCGACTTCTCCTGCGTGGTCTTGCCGCGCGAGAGGGCCTTCTGCTCGAGCTTCTCCGCGTAGCCCTTGCCCTTCTCGGCCGCCTCCTGCGAGACGTCCTTGAGGACGACGTCGATGCCGGCCTTCGCCGACACGTACGCGATCGCGGCGCCCATCATGCCCGCGCCGAGCACACCGACCTTCTTGGCGGTGTACTTCTCGAAGCCGTCCGGCCGCGAACCGCCGGAGTTGATCGTCTGCAGGTCGAAGAAGAACGCCTTCGTCATGTTCTTCGAGACCTGGCCGGTGGCGAGGCTGATGAAGTAGCGCGTCTCGATCAGGATCGCGGTGTCGAAGTCGACCTGCGCGCCCTCGATCGCGGCGGCCAGGATCGCCCGCGGCGCCGGCATGTTCGCGCCCTTGATCTGCTTGCGCAGGTTCGCCGGGAACGCCGGGAGGTTGGCCGCGAAGCTCGGGTTCGACGGCGTGCCGCCCGGGATCTTGTAGCCCTTCACGTCCCACGGCTGGACGCCGCCCTCGGGGTTCGCCTTGATCCACGCCTTCGCGGCGGGGACGAGCTCCTCGACCGTGCCGACGAGCTCGTGCACCAGGCCGAGCTCGAGCGCCTTGGCCGGGCGGTGCCGCTGGCCCTGCAGCAGGACGTTCAGCAGCGCGCTCTGGATACCCAGCAACCGGACAGTGCGCACGACACCGCCGCCGCCGGGCAGCAGGCCCAGCGTCACCTCGGGCAGGCCGATCTGGCTGCCCTTGACGTCGGCGGCGATGCGGTGGTGCGTCGCCAGCGCGATCTCGAGACCGCCGCCGAGCGCGGCGCCGTTGATCGCCGCGACGACCGGCTTGCCGAGCTGCTCGATCCGCCGCATCTGCCCCTTCATGAGGCTCGACGACTCGGTGAACTCGACCGCGTTCTCGGGCTTCGCCTGGATGAGGTCGTTCAGGTCGCCGCCGGCGAAGAACGTCTTCTTGGCGGACGTGATGACGACGCCGGTGATGGAGTCCTTCTCGGCCTCCAGGCGGTCGACGGTGACGCCGAGCGACTCGCGGAAGTCGGCGTTCATCGTGTTCGCCGACTGCTTCGGGTCGTCCAGGGTCAGCGTGACGATGCCGTCGGAGTCCTGCTCCCAGCGGATGGTCTTGCTCTCGGCCATTGTGGTCCTCACACCCGCTCGATGATGGTCGCGACACCCATGCCGCCGCCGATGCACAGGGTCACCAGGGCGCGGCGCGCCTGGCGGCGTTCCAGCTCGTCGACCACGGTGCCGACCAGCATCGCGCCGGTGGCGCCGAGCGGGTGGCCCATGGCGATCGCGCCGCCGTTGACGTTGACCTTCTCCTCGTCGAGGTGCAGGTCCTTGATCCACTTGAGCACGACGGACGCGAACGCCTCGTTGAGCTCCCACAGGTCGATGTCCTCGGGCTTGAGGCCCGCGGTCTTCAGCACCTTCTCGGTGGCCGGGGTCGGGCCGGTGAGCATGATCGTCGGCTCGGAGCCGATCGACGCGGTCGCCACGATCCGGGCGCGCGGCGTCAGCCCGAAGGTCTTGCCGATCTGCTCGGAGCCGACGAGCACCAGCGCGGCGCCGTCGACGATGCCGGAGGAGTTGCCGCCGGTGTGGACGTGGTTGATCTTCTCCACCGAGTGGTACTTCTGCAGCGCGACGGCGTCGAAGCCGCCCAGCTCGCCGATGCCGGCGAAGGCGGGCTTGAGCTTGCCGAGACCCTCGATGGTCGAGCCCGGACGTCGGTGCTCGTCGTGGTCCAGCACGGTCACGCCGTTGATGTCCTTGACCGGCACGACGGACTTGGCGAAGTAGCCACCGGACCAGGCCGCCTCGGCGCGGTCCTGCGAGCGGACCGCCCAGCGGTCGACGTCCTCGCGGGAGAAGCCCTCGATGGTCGCGATCAGGTCGGCGCCGGTGCCCTGCGGGACGATGTAGTTGTCGTACGCGGTGGCCGGGTCCATGAACAGCGCGCCGCCGTCGGAGCCCATCGGCACGCGCGACATCGACTCGACGCCGCCGGCGATGACCAGGTTGTCCCAGCCGGAGCGGACCTTCTGCGCGGCGGTGTTGGTGGCCTCCAGGCCGGAGGCGCAGAAGCGGTTGAGCTGCACACCCGCGACGGTCTCGGGCAGGCCCGCGTTCAGCGCGGCGGTGCGCGCGATGACCGCGCCCTGCTCGCCCACCGGGGAGACGACGCCGAGTACGACGTCGTCGATCACCGCGGGGTCGAGGTTCGGGTGGCGGACCTTGAGTTCGTTGATCAGGCCGACCACCAGGTCGACCGGCTTGGTGCCGTGCAGGGCACCGCCCTTGTTCTTGCCGCGAGGCGTGCGGATCGCCTCGTAGATGTAGGCCTCGCTACTCACAGAACAACTCCTCGCGAGCGTGTGGGACGTCTTCGTACCGTGGCCGATGATACCGGCCAGTAGTGCTAATGACCATTAACATATCGCCGGACAACCCCATGGTGTCAATGGGTTGCACCTGTGCCGTTAGCCGCTATCGTCGACTCACCATGACCGACTCCGTGCGTAACGTGCGCCCCCGCGACCGCAAGGCCCAGCTGGCCGCGGTGGCGGCGGAGCTCTTCCGCGCGCGGGGCTTCCCCGGCGTCGGCATCAAGGACATCGCGGACGCGGCAGGCGTCACGGGGCCGGCGCTGTACCGGCACTTCGCGGACAAGCAGGCGATCCTGGCGTACGTCGTCCTCAGCGGCTTCGAAGACCTCGAAGCGGCGACGGCGGAGGCGTTGTCGGACTCGGTTTCGCAGGCCGACCAGCTGGAATCCCTCCTCGGCCGGCTCGCGACGCAGGCCGTCGAACGCCGTGAGATCGCGGCGCTGTGGCGCTGGGAGGGCCGTCACCTCCCGAAGGAAGACCAGCGCGAAATCGCCCGCCGTTCGACGCTCGCGCTGACGTCGTGGTCGAAGGCACTGCAGGTGCGACGCCCGGAGCTGGCGGCCGACGACGCGGAGCTGCTCTGCTGGGCGGCGCTGTCGGTGTTCGGCAGCGTGTCGGTCCACCACACGTCGGTGGCGCGCCGCCGCTTCGCCCAGTTGCTGGTCGAACTGGCGCTCGGTGTGCTCAACGCCACACTCCCGACGCCGTCTTCACCCCCCTCCGAACCGGCGCTGAGCCTCGGCACCCCGTCCCGCCGCGAGCAGGTCCTGGCGGCGGCGACCGGCCTGTTCGCCCAGCGCGGCTTCCACGACGTCAGCATGGAGGACATCGGCGCGGCGGCGGGCATCGCGGGCCCGAGCGTCTACCGCCACTTCCCGAGCAAAGCGGCCCTGATGGTGGCGATCGGCCACCGCGCGGCGGACCGCCTGGCCCTGGCGGCCGAGCGCGCACTACAGGCATCAGACGAACACGACGCCCTCCGCAGGCTCGCGGCGTCGTACGTGCACACGATCCTCCACACGCCGGAACTGCTCGTCTCGTTCTCGGCCGACCGCGTGACGATGCCGGACCGCGACAAGGCGGACCTGCTGCGGGTCCAGCGCGACTACGTCGCCCAGTGGGTGACGCTGCTGTCGGCGGTGCGCCCGGAGCTGCCCCCGCGCGAAGCGAAGATCACGGCCCACGCGGGGTTAACGATCGCTAACGACCTGGCCCGGACGCGACGGGTGGCGTCCCGGCCCCACTTCGAAGCCGAGCTGACGACTTTGCTCCACACTGTCCTCGGCGTGACATAATATCCCCGGACCGGTGGCGTTTCGAACCACTCGGGTGACAATTCTGGGACATCTCGCCGGGAAACATCACGGAAACGCGACCGGAAGCGGAAAATCACCCACCCGGAAATGACCGTTCGGATGACCGGATCCGGCACCGAACGCCACTGACTCCCGTGTGTGGACACGGAAGTAACACAGCGAAGTCGGGTGCGCGGGCCGCCGCGAGAATCGCCGGAGCGCGTAGAATGACTCGCACGGTCGCCACCTGGGGAAACGTCGAACGATGCCTCGCCTTCGGCAGCGATTCGCTTGCCTGCTAGGTTTTCACCCCTCCAGACCGGCTCCACTGAGAGGGGACGTCGCTATGCGCGGAGACCCGGAGATCTCGAGCGAACTCCTCGATCTCGGTGCCATGCCGCTGTCCGCGCTGCGCGCACTCGACTCCGTCGCGCTTCGACGTTCATTGCGGCACGCCGTCGAACGGACCGCCCACATTCCCGTCACGGCCAGCTCGAGCGGCGGGGCCAAGCGGGTCGATTGATCCAGGAAAAGGTTTTTCGCGTGCCGAGACCGAACCACGCAGTTTCCGAACCGGCCCCCCACACCCTGTCCTGGGCGATGTTCGACCAGCTGGCCCGCGGCGAAGGCGGGGCCGACGGCGTGCGCGCGCTGCGGGCCGTGGAACGCAGCCGGCGGCTGCTCCTGCTGCGCTGGCTGATCGACGAAGCCGCGGCGGTGCCGGGACCACTCCCCTCTCCCGAGGCAGCTTGGGAACTGCTCACCCAGGTCGAAGAAGCGGCCCCGGAAGCGCTGAACACGGTGCTCGCCCATCCGTACACCGGCTTCTGGGCCGGCTACGCGACGCGGATGCTCCACGAGCACCTGACTCCCTCGCAGCCACCGTGGATGATCGTCGGGCACATCCACGCCCTTGCCGCGGCCGCCGCCGTCCACGCGGGGCTCGGCTTCGTGCTCGACGTCCCGGCCTGGGAGGGCCGGGTCGCGCTGCCCACGCTCGGGCTGGCCCGGCTCACGCACCCGGACACGTTCTCGGTCGCCCGCGTGCGCAGCGAACACGGCGTCGTCCGGATAGCCAACGAGCACGCGTCGGTGACCCTGCCGGCCGACCCGGCGACCGACGCCGACGGCTGGTCGGGCATCCGGACCATCGCGCCGGGCTCCGGGGACGCCAGGCTGAAGCTGCGCATCGACGACGTCGACCCGTACCGCGGGCTGTTCGAGCCGGTCGCCCCCGACCGGCTGCGCCCCGAGGCCTTCGAAGCCTGGCGGGACGTCCTCGGCCGGGCCTGGCGGATGATCGCCGACCACCTGCCGGAGTTCGCCGCGGCCCTGCCGGCCGGGCTCGACTCCGTCGTCCCGGCGCCCGCGGTCCCCTTCCGGTTGCCCAGCGCGTCGACCGGGGAAGCCTTCGGCAGTGCGGTGATCGCCGAGCCCGACGACCCGGCGCCGCTGGCGGCCGCGCTGGTTCACGAGTTCCACCACATCCGGCTCGGCGGGCTCCTGCACCTGGTCCGGCTGCACGACGACGACCGCACCGAACGGCTCTACGCACCCTGGCGCGAGGACCCGCGACCGCTCGGCGGCGTCGTCCACGGCATCTACGCCTTCTTCGGCGTGACGTGGTGCTGGATGGCGTTTTCGGCCGCGGCCCCGGCCGACCGGCTCGCGGCGTTCGAGTTCGCGCACTGGCGTGGCCAGACCTGGCGGACGCTGCTGGCGGTCCGGGACGACCCGGCGCTGACCGACGCCGGGAAGCGCTTCCTCGACGGGATCGCGCAGCAGCTGAGGCCGTGGCAGGACCTGCCCGTCCCGGCCGAAGCGGCGGACTGGGCGGACACCCTGACGACCGACCACTACGCCGGCTGGCGGACACGTCACCTCCGGCCCGCGCCGGAAACGGTGAAGGAGCTCGTGAGCGCGTGGCTGGCGGGCGACCCCCGGCCACCCGCCGTCGACCTCACGGGATCCGTCGTCCTGGACACCGTTTCGGACGGCGAATGGCACAACGCCCGCACGGACCTCGTCCGGCTGCGGCTCGGCGATGACGGCGAGGCGCGGCTGGCGGAGCTCTGGCGGAAGGTCCACGGCGCGCTCGAAGCCGACTACGCGTACGTGGACGGGCGGATCGGCGACGCCGCGGCCGGCTACCGGGCCGTGCTCGCGGCCGACCCGGACAGCCCGGCCGCGCTCGTCGGGCTCGGCCTCACGCTGTCCGGCACGGGCAGCGGCGCCGCGGAAACCCTGCTGCGCTGCCCGGAACTGGTCCGCGCGGTCCACCGGGACCTGCGGACCGGCACGCCCGAACCCCCGGCGGTCGAGGACCTCGCCGAATGGCTCGGCCAGGGCTACAGCGGCATCGGGTCGATGTCGCATTCGGCCCGGACGCCGCCTTCGGCCGCCGCCAGCATCGGGTGACCGTCCCGCAGCACGTGCTGGAGCCGGGCCACCACGGCCAGCTGTTCGGCCCGGCCCTCCAGGTCCCGGCCCAGCCGCTGCAGGTCGATGGCCCGGTTGAGCCGGACCGCCAGCGTGCCGGGGTGGTGGTCGCCCTGCGTGCTGCGCGCCCGGATCAGCACTTCGGTGTCGAGCAACAAAGCGCGTTCCAGCTCGCCCAGCTCGAACCAGCCGTTGGCCAGGTTCGTCGCGCACGCGATGGTGTGCGGGTGGTCGCCGCCGAGCCGGTCGCGGAGCCGCTCGAGCGACCGTTCGTCCTGCCGCACCGCGGCTTCGGCGTTTCCCCGCCGACGCAACGTGACAGCCAGGTCCACCTCGGCGGCCACGGTGTGCGGGTGGTGCTCGCCGAGACTGCGGCGGTAGAGCTCCAAGGCACGCAGCCCCAGCTCGAGGGCTTCGTCCGGGCGGCCCGCGTGGCGCAAGTCGATGGAGTGCGCGAGCGCGCACGCCACGGCGTTCGGGTGCGCTTCGCCGTAGCTGAGCCGGAACTGCTCGAGCGCCCGGCCCGAAAGCGTCAGCGCCGCGGGGAAGTCGCCGTCCTTGCGCCGGGCCACGGCGAGGAAGTGGTTGCGCCGCAACACCCCGACCGTGCCCTCGCCGAACAGCTCGCGCACCCGCTGGACCACTTTCTCCTGCTCGACCCGGGCCCACGTGTAGTCGCCCAGCTCGCGGCGGCTGATCACCAGCAGCGTCAACGTGGTGATCGTCGCCGCGTTGTCCTGGCCCAGCACCTGGTGCCGGAGGCGGTAGGTCTCCGTGCAGAGCCGGTGCGCCTTCTCGTACTCGCCGGTGAGCAGCCACGAGACGACCAGGTCGGAAGCCGCGTCGAGGGTGACCGGGTCGTCGACGCCGAAGAGCTTGCTGGCCTTCGTGTAGGTCCGCAGGTTCAGGTCCCTGGCCTCGAAGAAGTCGCCTGCCGCCTTCTTGTCCACCGCCACCGAAAGCTGCGCGTTGAGCACCTCTTCGGAGTCTTCGTCGGCGATCTCGCGGTACAGCTGCAACGTCCGCTGGTTGATCTCGGCCGCTTCGGCGTAGCGGCCGAGCATGCAGAGGAAGAACCCGAGCCGCTCGGAGGCTTCGAGCGTCTGCGGGTCCGGACCCTCGGCGCTGCGCTCCCGCGACCGCTCGGACCAGCGCCGGACCGCGTGCCCCGCGAGCGCGACGGCGCCGTGGTGGTCACCCCAGTGGTAGAGGAACTTCATCAGGTTGATCACGAGCTGGCGGACCCAGTGGTCGTCGCTCTCGATCAGCTCGGCCGCGTACATGTGCGGCACGATTTCCTGGTAGCGCGGCCATTCCCGGGTCGACGCCGGGGCGTTCGGGTCGGTCTTGGCCAGCAGCATGTGCGCCCCGTGCTGCATGACGGCGCGTCGCGTCGGTGACATCCGGTTGCGCAGCACCAGCTGCACGAGCCGGTGCAGCAGCAGGGTGTCGCTGCGGTGGTCGAGCCGGGCCAGCCCGCACCGGTTGATGTCGCGCAGGACCCGGCCGAGCCGCATGGGGTCGCGCAGCGCGAGGTCGAGCTCCGGGGCGATCGAGACGCCGTGAACGCCGGTGAACAGGTTCCGGGAAATGGGTTCGGGCGCGAAGAACGCGCAGACCTGCAGCAGCTGGTACGCGGCCGGGTCCAGCGTCCGCAGCTGGTCGAACGAGACGCTCCAGGCTGCGGCGATCGGCACCTCGTACTCGGCGGGCATCGAGGCGTCGAGGATCTCGGCGACCTTCTCGTCGAACAGCCGCAGGTACTCCTCGATCGGCATGCCCGTTTCGGCGCGCCAGGTCGCCGCCTGGGCCAGGGCGAGCGGGAGGTCGCCGAGCTTGCCCGCGAGTTCGTCGGCCTGCTCGTCGGTGATCACCGGGTCCCGCCGGCACAGCAGGTCCTTGCTCTCCGCCCGCTCGAACAGGCCGACCTCGATCGGCTCGGCGACGGTGCCCGTCCAGCCCGGTGCGCGGGAGGTGATCAGGATCCGGCCGGGACCGCCGGGGAGGAACGGGGCGACCTGCTCGGGTGCTTCGGCCGAATCGAAGACGAGCAGCCAGCGGACGTGGGGCGTGCCGGTCCGCAGCGCTTCCAGCACCGCGGGCACCGCCGTGACCGACTCGTCGGCCCCGGGCAGGTGCAGCTGGCGCGCCAGCTCGGTCAGCGACGCCCGGATCTGCATCTCCTGCGCGGCCCGGATCCACCAGACGACGTCGTAGTCCTGCAGGTGTCGGTGGACGTACTCGATGGCCAGCTGCGTCTTCCCGAGCCCGCCCATCCCGTGCAGCACCGCCCGCGAGTCGCGGTCGAGCTCGCGCGCGAGGGTCGCGAGAAGGTCGCGCCGGCCGACGAAACCCGGGTTGCGGCTGGGCACTTCGCCGAGGACCGCGGGCGAGTCGGTGCTCACCGGCCCGGCGCTCCGGGACGGCTCGGTCTCTTCGTCCTCCGGGCGGGCGCGCCCTTCCGTCCTCGGCTCGGCCTCTTCCAGCTCGAGCTCCAGCGCGCGCAGCCGGTCGGCCCGGGCCAGGTACGGCCCGGACAGCGCCCGCATGACCGCCTGCTCCAGCCGCACCTCCGGGGCCAGTTCGACGGCCGGTTCGGGCAGCCGGGCCCGCTCCGGATCGGCCAGCGCGTCCCGCAGCCGCACCAGCACCGGGTACTCGGCGCCGAAGCGGTCGGTGGCCGCGACCACGACCTCCGCCGTCTCCGACCGGCGCCCGGCGGCCAGCAGTGCCGCCCGCACCGGCGCCGGGATCTCGAAGACGACGTCGTCCCAGCTCCGCTCCGGGCCGGTGTCGCCGGGGAGCTCCAGCAGACCGCTGGTGAACACCTCGGCGAGGTGCGTCGTGCCCGCCTCCGGCACCAGCTCGGCCTGGACGAACCGGGCGATCGGCAGCGTGACGGGCACCGCGGCCAGGAGCTTGGCCAGCCGGAACGCCGGCTCCGACGCGACGCCGTGGAACCGCCGCACGCGTTCCTGCGGAGTCACCGGAAGTGCCTGGTCGTCCGCGCGGGTGACCGGGTTCGGCTCGCCGGACACCAGCAGCACGGTCGCGGTGACGGGGTCCCGGTGCGTCCGGGTCACCAGCCGCGCCCACCAGCCGAGCCACCGCGCGTCCAGTTCGAGGAGCGGGATCGGTACCGGGCGCGGTCCCGGCTCGGCGGGCTCGTCGGCGGTCAGCCAGGCGTCCGGCAGCTCGACGCCGTAGGTCCCGTTGGGCCGGAGCGGCCCGGGGGTCTCGAGGAGGGCCTGCTGCGGGTTCAGCCCGCCGTGGCCCCACAACCACTGCGGCAGCAGGTGCACGACGGCCACCGGCATCGCGCCGCCCCACTGCGCGAGCAGCGGGGCGACGAGGTCGTCGCGCCACAGCTCGCTCGCGCCGTCGGTCAGCACCAGCAGCACCCGGTGCCCGGCCGGGTCCAACAGCTCCGCCGGCGGCCGTTCCGGTGCGTCCGCGGTGCCGCCGCGGAGCACGGCCCGCACGGCGCCGCCGGGACCGCGTTCGGCCGCCAGGAGCCGGATCCGGATCGACTGGAACGCACCGAGCTGCTTCAGCAGGGCGAGGAACGCGTCGATCGTCGGCTGCCAGAGGGCCATCGACGGGCCCGTGTCCAGCACGACGGTGAGGTCGAGCCCGCGGACCCGCCCGGGAACCGTGACCGGCAGCCAGATCCGGTCCTGGACACCGGTCTCCGCGGTGAGCTCCTCGTCGAGGACGGCGTCTTCCGCCCACGGTGACGACCGGGTCAGCTTGAGCAGCCGGAGCGCTCGGACGATGTCCGCCGCCCCCGGCAAGGGCGACGCCGGGGACCTGCTGCCCGCGCCCGGGTTCGCCGAGAGCGACGCGACGGCCTCACGCGAGAGGCCGGCGACCATCCGGTGCGGCGGCCGGGCTTCCGAGACCACCGGTTCGGGCGGCTCGCCGGCCGGCTCGGGCGCCCGGCGCGGTGCTTCCGGCACCGCTTCGGGGGCGTGCTCCGGCCCCGGCGCGCGCGGGGAACCGGTGTCCGCGTCCCTGATCGCGGCCGCCAGCCACAGCGCGTCGCCGACCTCGCTCCAGGTCGCTCCGGAGCCCGGCGAACCGCCACCCGGCCGGTCCACGTCAGCGCGCCAAGGGGTTCAGCTGCCGCCACAACGCGTCGACGAGATCCGACCACGACTCGTCGTCCGGCCGGTACGCCCCCGAAGTGGCCAGGAAGATGGCGTCGAGCAGCTTGTCCGCCGGAAGACCACCCGCGGCGGCACTGCGGGCGAGGAACTCGGCGATGAGCCCGGGACTTTCCGGGCCGTCGAGGGCGTGGCTGGCGACGATCGCGGCGAGCTGCTCGGCGTTCGGCTCCTTGGTCTCGAGGCGGAGGCACCGGCGCAGGAAGGCCGGCGGGAAGTCCCGTTCACCGTTGCTGGTGATCACGATGACCGGGAACGCGCAGCAGAGCACGCGACCGCCGTCGATCTCGGCCGTGCCCTCCGGGTCCGCGGTGAACACCTCGACCGAGCGCATGCGGTTGCGCACCCGGACCAGTTCGGGGATGTCGAACTCGCCGTCTTCGAACACGCTGAGAAGGTCGTTCGGCAGGTCCGCCTCGGACTTGTCCAGCTCGTCGATGAGCAGCACCCGCGGCAGCCGCCGGGGCAGGAAGGCCGTGCCCAGCGGGCCGAGCCGGACGAACTCGCCGATCGGCGGCTCGCCCGCGCCGGGCTCGTCGGCGGCCAGACGGGCACCCGCGGCCTGGGCGCGGCCGATGGCGTCGTAGCCGTACAAGCCCGCCTTGACCGTCGTCCGGGACCCGATCGGCCAGCGCAGCACCCGGCCGAGCCGCAGCTCCCGCGCGATCCGGTAGGCGAGGCTGGACTTCCCGCTGCCCGGCCGCCCGGTGACGAGCAGCGGACGTCGCAGGTACAGCGCCGAGTTGACCATCATGACCTCGAGCGGGTCGACGTGGCGAGTCGTGCGGATGTGTTCGGCGCCGAGCCGGCGATCCGTCTCCCGCTCGTCCTCGGGTGCCGGGCCGGCGCCGGGCGGCGGCACACCGGAGAACCGCCGCCACGGCGGCGGCTCCGGCAGCACGTCCATCAGGTCGATGCCGTCGAGCGGCCGTCCCGAGCCCTGGTAGACCGACCAGACCGGCGGGCCGTCAGGATGCGCGGTCTCGCTCATCCGGGCCTCCCTTCCGCGCACCGGCGGGGAACGGCGGGCCGTCGAGGAAGACCAGGCGGGCCGGGTCGTCCCAGAGGATCACCAGGTTGCGCGCCAGGGTCAGGTGCACCGGAATGGCGACCTCGCGGAACGCCTCCCGGCGGGACGCCTGGACGCGCGCCGGCAGGTCGTCGAGCCCGCCTTTTTCGACGAGCCACGAGACCACCTCCCGCAGGAGGTCCGGCGAAGCGTCGGGGTGCCAGAGCAATGCTGGGAGACCGGACCGCAATCCCGCCGCGAGTGCGTCCGAGCCCGGCCGCGGACGGGGCGGCGGAGCACAGTCGAGTATCATGACCACCCATTTCTCGTCGCTCAGGATCGCGTCGAGCTGGTGCCTTTTCCCGGTATCTTCACTGTCGCAGAAATACACCCGTTCAGCCGAGGGATCGGCCATCATCGCTTCCCACCGTATCCGCCAGGCGCGGTGCCATTGGCGGGACCGCATCCGTTCCAGTGACCGGACGACGATCGGGTAATCGAGGAACAACGGCCGCGGGTCGCCGCTTTCGTGCTCCTTGCACCACAGGTGCACGGGCAGGTTCAGCAATGAACGTGGCAACACGAACTCAAGCGCGACTTCGCCGCGGTACTCCGCCCACGCCCGTTCGGCGTCCACGACGAGCGCGTCGACGTGGTGTTCCAGCTGCTCGACCTCGACGGCGACGAGACCGCCGCGCGTGGGTGGCCATTCCGCCGGATCCTCCTGCCGCCAATGGGAAACCAGGTGCCGGTCCGGGTCGATCCCGTCGGGTTGCACGACGATCATCAGGTGCAGCCGCGCGCCTTCCGGCACCGCCCGTTCGCGTTCCGCGCGCAGTTCGTGCAGCCGTGGTTCGGCCTGCAACCGCCGCGCCTGGGCCGTGTTCCAGTCGCGCAGCCGCTCGCCGAGCGCGGGAGCGCATTTCGCCGCGAGCAGTTCGACGAACGTCAGCGACGGCGGCAACCCGCTCGCCGGGGTGTTGAAGTCAGAGAGGACGTAGAAGGCTTCCCACGCGTCCCGCACCTCGGGCACCGGGCCGGCTTGCCCGGCCGCGCGCCGGACCAGCGCCGTCAGGTGCGGGGGCACGACGCCCGACAGCACCGAGCGCAGCCACGCCGATTCCGGCTCCGGCAACAGGTCGTGCATGCGCGGCTGGTGCACGAGCCGGCGGATCGCGTCGGATTCCGGGGAGCCCGGGCGCATCATGCGGACCGCACCGGCGAGCGCGCTCATCCCGCCGTCCGCTTTCGCACACGCGTTGACGACTTCGATCAGGTGGTCCCGCCCGGTGGCCTGTTCCGGAACGGTCAGGGGAAAACCCAGGTTGTCGTGGATCAGGTCGAGCAGCAACGCCCGCCCGGCCGGATCGACGGCGAGCCCGGCGGCCGCGAGGACGTTCACGATCGCTTCCCGGACCGCGACCCTGGTCCCCGGCGAAGCCCGGTATTCCTGCCGCGGTCCGTAGACCCTTTCGCCGGCCGACACCTGCCGAACACCTCCCCGTCGTGCGAGCCCGGGAAACGTGAGTTTACCTATCCGGACCCGGCGGAAAAGGGGCAAAAGCTGGACAAAGAATCAGGCGGGCCAGTTCGCGATGATCTCCGCGAGCGCGGTGACCTGGGGCGATTCCGGCTCGATCGTCTTGATCGCGTCCAAGAGGTCGTCGAGACCGTTCGTGAAACGCAGGCAAGTGCGCGCCAGCGCGATCACGTGCAGGCGGTCTTCGGCGTGGTAGGGCACCACGTCGGCGATTTCCCGGCGGGGGAACAGGTCCAGCAGCAACCGGCGGCTGTCGGCCTTGCGGACGCACGGAACCGCGAGCAGCGCGTCCACCAGAACCATCAGATCGGCGGGGGTCGACGGCCGGGTCACGCGCACCGGGAAGCCGTTCGCCACCGCGCCGAGCAGGCGCAGCCACGCTTCCGTCTTCGTTTCCTTGACCTCGACGGGGATTCGGCGGTAGGAATCGGCGTCGGCCGCCGGATCCGCGCGCACGACGTCGCGGAAGAACGTGTCGGAAACGATCAGCGCCAGCGCGGCACCCGATTCCTTCAGCGCTTTCTTCACCGCGGGCTCTTCCAGGAGGCGGAACGCGAAACTCGTCGCGTCGCTGATGGTGCCGTGGCTGCCCTGGTAGACCTCGCCGGCGTGGAGGGCCACCCGCAGGCGGACGTTCGCCTCCTCCGCGTGCACCGCGTTGTACCGGCGCAGCTCCGCGAGCATCCGGTCGGGCAGCTCCGCCACCAGGTCGGCCTTCGCCACCTCCGGGGGCAGCTGGATCATCGCGCCGTCGCCGGTGTTCTCCATGAAGAGGACGTCCCAGGGCACCCCGACGTCCGCGAAGGCCGAGCGCATGAGCTTCCAGAACCCCTCGTGGACGACGAGCCGGTGGGCCGTCGTGCGCCTGGGGTCGTTGTAGCCGGCGATGTCGACGGCCATGATCGTCTTGTGGTGCGCGGCCGCATAGGAATGCACGACCCACCTCCCCACGTCCGCCGTCCATTGTCCCAGACGTATGCACGTCCGGCCATGTTCGCGCAGGGCGTTACCGCGAAACGGGACCTCCTTGACCTGCTTTCGTCCATAATTCGGCGTGCCCACGAGACGCCTGCACCTGGTGAGCGCGGACGAGGACCACCGCGTCTCCACCATCGAGCTCTTCTTCGACCTGGTCTTCGTCTACGCCATCACCCAGACGACCCAGCTGATGGCCGACCACCTGAGCCCCACGGGCGTCGGGCAGGGGCTGGCCATGCTCGCCGTCCTGTGGTGGTGCTGGTGCAGCTACGCCTGGCTCGGGAACACCATCCACGTCGACCACGGGGTCGCGCGGCTGGCGATGTTCGGCGCGATGGCCGTGATGTTCCTGGTGTCGCTGACCATTCCCGAGGCCTTCGTCGACCACCCCGGCGGGCTGTTCGCGCCCGCGTTGTTCGTCGTCTGCTACGCGCTCGTGCGGTTGCTGCACCTGGTCGCCTACCTCGGCGCCGCGCGCCACGACCCGGGGTTGCGGCACGTGCTGCTGCGGATGTTCGTGGGGCTGCTGCCGAGCGTCGCGCTGCTGGGCGTGGCCGCGTTCCTGAGCGGGCCGTGGCAGCTGGGGCTGTGGGTCGTGGCGCTGCTCGCCGACTACCTCAACGTCTACCTCACCGGGCCCGAGGGCTGGCGGCTGAACTCGCCCGCGCACTTCGCGGAGCGGTTCGGGCTGATCGTGATCATCGCGCTCGGGGAGTCGATCGTCGCGATCGGCATCGGGATCGGGGCGCTGCCGATGTCGTGGCTCGTCGCGGGCGCGGCGGTGTGCGGGCTGGCGCTGGCCGCCGGGATGTGGTGGACCTACTTCGACGTCGTCGCGCGCGTCTCCGAGCACCGGCTGACCCGGGCCACCGGGATCGAACGCACGAAGCTCGCCACGGACTCCTACACCTTCCTGCACCTGCCGCTGATCGCCGGGATCGTGCTCGTCGCCCTCGGGCTGAAGAAGGCGTTCCTCTACATCGCCGACACCGAGCACCACACGCCCGGCGAAGCACTGCACGGCGTGCCGATCTGGACGCTGACCGGCGGGCTCGCGCTCTACCTCGTCGCGCTCAGCTCCCTGCGCAAGCGCAACCTCGGCAGCTGGAACCACCAGCGCGTCGTGCTCGCGGTGCTGCTGGTCGCGGCGACGCCGCTGCTGGAGCACGTGCCCGCCGCCGCGCTGCTCCTCATCGTCGCCGGGCTGGTGCTCGGGCTCATCACTTTCGAACGATTCCGGTTCGCCGAGTGGCGCAGAAAAGTGCACACCGCTCACTCGTAAGTGAGCCCACACTGGCGCCGAGCGGCCTCCCGCGTTAACCTACTGGCGAGTAGGTAACGGATGGAGGGCCACATGGCTGCGCCAAGGAAACGGGACGCGATGGGCTGGGGCCTTTCCGCGCTGACCCGGCTGGCCGGGAGCAAGGCCGTCGACCGGGCGGGGCTGCGCAAGCCCCTCGAAGGCCTGGTCACGGCGGGAACGCGCAACGGGTTCCGCGTCGCCGGCGCGGCGACGCGGTCGTTCAAGTCGGTGCAGAAGCTGGGCAAGCCCGCCCGTCTCGCGCCGGCCGGTGACACCGGGTTGTTCGATCTCACGCCGAGTGAAGACCAGCAGCTCATCGTCGAGACGGTGACCGAGTTCGCCGCCGAGCAGCTGCGCCCGGCCGCCGCGGACGCCGACGCCAAGCTCGAGGCACCCGAGGGACTGCTGACCAGGGCCGCCGAGCTGGGCATCAGCCTGGTCGGCATCCCCGAGGAGCTCGGCGGGGTCGGCACCGAACGCTCGGTCGTGACCAACGCGCTCGTCGCGGAAGCGCTTGCGCACGGTGACCTCGGCCTGGCCGTGGCCGTGCTCGCGCCGTCCGCCGTCAGCACCGCGCTGGTGAGCTGGGGCGACGAGCAGCAGCAGGCCGACTACCTGCCCGCGTTCGTCGGCGAGAACGTGCCCGCCGCGGCCCTGGCGCTGCAGGAGCAGAAAGCGCTCTACGACCCGTTCAAGCCGGCGACGAAGGCGCGCCGCACGCCCAAGGGTTACCAGCTCGACGGCGTCAAGTCGCTGGTCCCGCGCGCGGCGCAGGCCGAGCTGTTCATCGTGTCGGCCGATCTCGAAGGCCGCGGCCCGGCGCTGTTCCTCGTCGAGTCTTCGAACGCCGGCGTGACCATCGAGGCCGAGCCGGCGATGGGCCTGCGCGGCGCCGCGACCGGCAAGCTGCACCTGGAGAAGGTGTCGCTGCCCGCGGGCGCGCTGCTCGGCGGCGGCAAGCTCGACGTCTTCACCGACCTCGTCCGGCTTTCGCGGCTGGGCTGGGCGGCGCTGGCCGCCGGCACCGCGAAGGCCGTCCTCGACTACGTCGTGCCCTACGTGAACGAGCGCGTCGCGTTCGGCGAGCCGATCAGCCACCGGCAGGCGGTGGCGTTCTCCGTAGCCGACATCGCGATCGAGCTGGAGGGCCTGCGGCTGGTGACGCTGCGCGCGGCGGCGCGGGCCGAGCAGGGCAAGCCTTACGCGCGAGAGGTCGCGCTGGCCCGGAAGCTCGCCGTCGACAAGGGCATGCAGATCGGCAACGCGGGTGTGCAGCTGCTGGGCGGGCACGGCTTCGTCAAGGAGCACCCGGTCGAGCGCTGGTACCGCGACCTGCGTGCCATCGGCGTGATGGAAGGCGCCGTCCTTCTTTAGGCTTCGGAAAGGCGTTAACGATGATTAACCTGGAAACCCCCAAGAAGGCCGGCGCGCTGATCAACCAGGCGTACCAGGCCGCGGCCGAGGTGTTCCGGCCGATCTCGCGCAAGTACGACCGCGCGGAGCACACGTACCCGGCCGAGCTGGACATGTTCGCGGCCCTGCTGGACGGCCTGAACTCGTCGGGCGAGGGCGGCGCGGGCGCGGCGGGCGTCCGGCGGTCCGCCTCCGAGAAGGAGGAGAAGGGCAACCGCAACGGCGCCAACCTGAACGTCGTGCTCGGCACGATCGAGATGTGCTGGGGCGACGTCGGGCTGCTGCTGTCGATGCCGCGCCAGGGCCTCGGCAACGCGGCGATCAGCTCGGTGGCGACGGACGAGCAGCTCGAGAAGTTCTCCGGCATGTGGGCGGCGATGGCGATCACCGAGCCGAGCTTCGGCTCGGACTCGGCGGCGGTGACGACGACGGCCCGCCTCGACGGCGACGAGTACGTGCTGAACGGCGAGAAGATCTTC
This sequence comes from Amycolatopsis stemonae, assembly GCF_054781455.1. Lineage (NCBI taxonomy): Bacteria > Bacillati > Actinomycetota > Actinomycetes > Pseudonocardiales > Pseudonocardiaceae > Amycolatopsis > Amycolatopsis stemonae. The sequence goes on from NZ_BAAGUJ010000001.1 coordinate 200,905, forward strand.
GTGACGTCGGGCGAGCGCGCGGACGCGGTGGTCGTCTGGGCGACGCTGGACAAGTCCAAGGGCCGCGCGGCGATCAAGTCGTTCGTGGTGGAGAAGGGCACGCCGGGCTTCGAGGTGGTGCGCGTCGAGCACAAGCTCGGCATCCGCGCGTCGGACACGGCGGTGCTGCGCTTCGAGAACTGCCGAGTGCCCCGCGAGAACTTGCTGGGCTCACCGGAGATCGACACGAAAAAGGGCTTCGCGGGCGTCATGCAGACGTTCGACAACACGCGCCCGCTGGTGGCGGCGATGGCGATCGGCGTCGCACGGGCGGCGCTGGAGGAGACCCGGAACATCCTGACCGCCGCGGGCGTCAAGATCGACTACGACCGCCCGGCGAACTCCCAGCACGCGGCAGCGGCGGAGTTCCTGCGCCTGGAGGCGGACTACGAGTCGGCATACCTCCTGACGCTGGAGTCGGCCTGGATGGCGGACAACCGCAAGCCGAACTCCCTGCAGGCGTCGATGGCCAAGGCCAAAGCGGGGCGTTCGGTGGTGGAGATCGCACTCAAGTGCGTCGAACTGACCGGGGCTTACGGCGAGGAATCACTCCTCGAGAAGTGGGCCCGGGACGCGAAGATCCTGGACATTTTCGAGGGGACGCAGCAGATTCAGCAGCTGATCGTGGCTCGCCGGATCCTCGGGAAGACGTCGGCCGAGCTGAAGTAGTTGTGACGTAACGGAAAGCCGCCCGATCGCTAGCCCTTCTCGGGGCACTGCGACCGGGCGGCTCTCGCGTCGGCGGGGACGGCGTTTCATGATCAGGCCGCCTCCAGGCCGTCATCCAGGGCAGGCCGTCCGAACACCGCGTCGACCGCCTCCCGCGCCCGCTGGTGGCTCGACGGGACGAGGTGCGTGTACGTCCGGAGCGTGAAGCCCGGGTCCGTGTGCCCAAGGTATTCGGCCAGTTCCGCGATCGAGACCGCACGGGCCAGGAGTGTCGACGCGTAGAAGTGACGGAGTGCGTGCATCCCGTCCCCGCGACCTCGGTACTTGACCCCGGCAGCCCGGAACGCTCCGTGCCATACAACCTTCGTGAACAGGTCCCCTGAGTACAGCCGGCCATCTTCACCAGTCATCAGCAGCCGTGCCGTCACCGGCTCACCGTCAGCGCTCTGCCAGGGAAGCGTGACGGCCACGGACGGGAACCGGTCCTCGTGGTCATCGATCTCGGCCAGCATGGCGGCCGACAGTGGGATGGTCCTTTCCTTTCCCCGCTTGGGAAGCGCGAACATCATCACGCCCCGAACCGTCTTGATCTGTCGACGAATCCGCACAGTCATCGCCGTCCGGTCGACGTCGTCCGGTGAGAAGCCCAGAATCTCACCCTGCCGCAGACCGAAACCGGCACCGAGCGGGACCGCGATCTTGAACCGCTCCGCGAGCCCCGATCGCACAGCCTGGACACGTTCCTCCGGCCATACGACGATCGGCGGGCTACTCGCGACCGGTCGCCGCACGGTCTTCGCGTGACACGGGTTCTCGCGAATCCGGCGGTCGTCCACGGCCGAATCCATCACGCCGGAGACGGTGTTGAACAAGACCGCCTGGTAGTTGTCCGAGAGCTTCCGCTCTTCCATCGAGCCGACCCAGTCACGAATCGTTGACGGCTTGATCTGCCCGACCTTCTTGGTTTCGAAGACCGGGTAGATCTGGCTTTCGAGCCGACTGAGGATGGTCGACCGCGTGCCGGGGTCCGGGGACTGGCTCTTCAACCAGCTCTCCGCCTGCTGACGGAACGTCGTCATCGAGGCCCGCGGATCGATGTACTTGTCTTCGCGCTTGTCGGATTCGACGCCGATGAGGAAGTCCTCAGCGCGCTTCTTTTGCTTGTCCGCGAACGACTTCGAGCGTTCCTCACCGTCCGGGTCGAGGTACCGCACCTTGTACCGCAGCCCGACGCCGTACAGCTCGGACCGTTCCATGACGGGCTTGCCCCGCGCGTTGAGGATGACCTTTCCGGTCACCGCATCCCGCGCGGGGCGATACCAGCGATCTTGAATGTGACCCATCAGGCCGCCTCCGCGTCGACCCAGGCACGCAGCTTGGCCGGGTCATAGCGCAGGTGCCGGCCGATCTTCTTGACCGGCGGGCCCTCGCCGCGCCACTTCCACTGGTAGAGCGTCTTCACCGGGACCCCGAGGTAGTCGGAGACGTCCTCGACGGTCCAGAGCCGATCGATGTTGCTGATGTTGTTCATTGCTCCCCCTTTGATCAGGCCGCGAGTCCAGTTGCCGAAGTTTCTGGAGGTCTCTCCGCTGCCAGTAGCGCCCGGTCGTACTCGGCCTTCCACGTGATCCGTTCCGCGATCGCCCGCATCACCAGGTGCGGCCTGGGCGGGACCTGCGGATCTCCGGGCTCGACCTTGCGCCACACCTGCTGAGACCGGTCGGCCTCCGGCTTCTCGATCCCGACCGCCGCGAGCGCCTGGAGCACAAAGGCCCGCCGGTCGGCCTTGTGGTCCACGAGCGTCTTGCCCGACCACTTCCGCGAGACCAGTACGCGGCGGCCGGGCAGCCCGAGCGTGGTCCGGCGGTGAGCGCGGCCCTTGCAGTGCCCCGGGGTTGTCTTGCCCGTGACGCTCTTGGGCTGGATGCCGTAGAGCAGCCAGACCGCGCAGCGCGGCGAGCACGGCGTGACCGACAGCTCGGCGTGTAGCCGGTCGTGGTGATCGGCTTGAGCCGCGCTGTCGGCCTCGACCACTTCACCCGTGGACTTGGTGAGGTACTTGGTCAGGTAGCCGATGTGGCGGCCGACCTCTTCGGTGCCGCCGAGGATGCCTTTCGAGTGCACCTGACGCCCGAACCGCACGACGTGCGCCGGACGCTCCATGGCCTCCACCGCGTCGTCCCACCGGGTCAGCGGCTGACGCGTCTCCGGGTCGACGAACCCGCGTTCGGGACCGTCCCAGACCGGGCGGCGGTCGGTGTAGACGATCTCGTCGTGCGTCGGCCACCAGACCTGGTGGTAGGTGGCTTCGGTGACCTGGCGGATCACGTCGTGCGGCACCGAGCCCCGGATGGCCGCGTGCAGGTGCGGAGCGGCCCGACGTTGGGGCTCGACGGTGGCGAAGTACTGCGCGTCCCAGCCGACGACCCGGCGCAGGTTCTGCCACCACCGGTCCACCAGCGCGGAGAAGTGCACCGCGTCCCGAGCAGCCCGCCGGTAGTCATATCGACTCGGGTCGACCGGCGAGCCGTCGCCACGGACCGGGCCGTAGGTGTCGCAGGTCAGCGTGACGAACATCGACGGCCGGAACTTCCCCGCGTACTCCCGCCCTACGGTGGTCTTCGCGACTTTGCGCCGGGGCAGGTTCGGCGCGTCCTGCCGCCGCTTGGTCGAGCGCTTCACGGCCCGCTTGGCTGGCAGGTCGAGGGCGGGCAGGCGACCCCGCATCCCGAGTTGCCGAAGTTCCGCGTCGACCCCGGCGACCTCCTCCCGCAGTTCCTCGGCCTCCGCCTGGTCGTGCTCGACTACCTCCCGATAGGCCGCGACCAGGTCCGCCCGGTAGGTCAGCAGCTCCTTGTGATCGTCCGAGGGCGGCTCGGCGGTCAGGTTGGGTTCTTCGGTCATGTGCCAGCCCTCGCGGCACTGGGCCTGCCGAAGCGCTTTTGCCTTCCGAGCGCACGGCAAGCACACCGACTCGACGGTGGAGCCGCAGGGCACCGGGACGTAGCGGAGTTCGCCGGTCGTGGTGTCACCGACTTCCATCGTGAAGGGCCGGACGCAGACGCCGTGCTTCTCCGCTGTCGCCCGGATCACGTCAGCCGCGAGCGGGGTCCGCATCCGCTGAGCGCGTGTCTCGGTCATCAGGCCGCCACCTCCCCGGGCGAGGACCAGCCGCGAAGCAGGTAGACGGGCATGTCCTGCTTTGCCCCGGCCGGGAGGTCGGGGAACGTGCTCGGCTCGAACGGAGCCACGCCGAAGACGCGGACGGGGATGCCGCAGGGTGTCCGGCCGGTGATCGACAGGTGGACCCACGTCCCGTCCCGCAGCCGCCACAACTGGGCTGAGACGTCCTCGAGCGTGTGCGCCCACACCACCAGCGCCCGGGCGACCTCGGACAGGCCATCGGCATCGAGCTGGACCTTGATCGGGCTCGACCAGGCGTTGACGTCGACCGTGGCGACCGGCGGCAGCTGGTGGGAGTCCAGGTGATCGCGGATCGCGTCGAGAAAGATCATCAGCCGGTTCACGCGGCCACCCCCTCACCGCCGTGCCGCAAATCCGCGACACCCCCGTTGGTCACATACGCCTCCAGCGCCTTCACCGTGCTGTCAGAGACCCACCCGGCCCGGATGCGCAGCGGTTCGCGGATGCCCTCGCCCCAGACGTAGCCCACGCCGGCCTCCGAGTCACCGATCCGGTTCGCCCAGGCCCCGCGCTCGTACGCCCCCTCACCGAGGACCATCCCGACGTGCGTCTTGGAGGTCACGCGCAGGCACACTCGCCGGGTGAACAGCTCCCGAACCGGCACAGTGTCCTTCGTCGGTTCCTGGACGTAGCCACGGACCGAGATCCCCAGCGCCCGACCCTGCGTCGTCAACAGCGCGACTCGCTCCACAATGGCCTCACGCGTCTTGCGGTCGGTGTACTTCGTCAACGCGCCGATCTCGTCGAACTCCAGCAGCTCCAACGGATACTCCGCCGACACCGGGATCGTCCGCAGCCGCCCGGCGAACGCGCGCTTGCGCGATTCCATCTCCTCCACCAAGCCGTCAAGCAGTTCAACCGCGTCCTTGCCGCCCACGGCGTAGCGGGAGAAGATCCCACGCCCGTAGGCCAGTTCCATGCCCTTGGGGTCGATGCCAGACATGCGCACCACCCCGGCCCGGATCGCCGAGGCCGCCGCGACAAGCGGGCACCACATGACGCTGTTCTTGCCCGCGCCCGAGGCACCGGCGGTCAGGCAATGCGCACCGGAGCCCAGCAGCGGGACGCGCCAGTCACGCCCGTACTCGGTCCGACCGGCCCAGACATTCCGCAGGTCCACCCCGGTCGAGTCGACGCCGTCCGGAACCTGCGGGCCGGCCACCCCTCCGCTGAGCAAGTCGCGCCGCTGGAAGTCGATGGACACGATGTTCGGGGCCAGCTCTCGGACCTGGCAGCGAGCGACCTTCCGCGCAACGGCCAGCGCCCGGGCGGCCTCGTCGAAGTCCTCCGGCTTCTGCCCGGCCACCAGCTCAACCCGCACCTCATCCCACGAGGCACCGGAACGGACACCGAGCACCTTCGGCAGCCGCGCGTTCGTCCGATTCGACGTCGAGCGGGACAGAGCGCGTCGACGGCCGACGAGGTTCACGTTCACCACCACCGGCATTGCCTCGTCCCGTGCGGACAGACCGCAGGCGTGCAGCCAGTCCGGGAGCTTCCGGCCGTAGACGGCCCACCGGAACCACCACGAGCGCAGGAACCGCCAGCACCACTGGTCAAACGAGACAGCGTCGATCACCCACCATGACAGCAGAACCGCCGCCACGCTGCCCAGGATGAGCGCCAGGGAGAGCCAGCCGAACAGCTCGCACCAGGCGTACACCGCGACCACAGCGAGGCTGGTTCGCCACCGGATCACGACCTGCGCGAGCATCCACACGACCGCCTTGCACAGCCACCACAGCGCCACGAACACCACGGCCGCCGCAGCCAAGGCTTCCAGCACTGAAGCGAGTGCCCGGCCGATCTTGTGCAGCACCCAGACGCCGAGTCCCAAGGCCGCCAGGGCGACCACCGCCAAGCTTGCCGACATCACCGAGCACCCCGCTTCACCCGGAGGTCCAGTGGCAGCATTCCCAGACAGGGAGCGCACTTGGTCTCGCCGGGCAGGAGTTTGGCGAAGCGTTTGCAGGAGGCGCAGCGCGTTCGGGTGACCCCCGTTGACGCTCGCCGGTTGTCGTCGTTTAGCGTTGTCATTGTTCACTTCCGCTGGTTGTGGACAGCGCAGGAGCGGCAAGGTTGGTAGCCAGGCACCGCTTCTGCGCCTTAACGGATCACACGCCCCCGCAACAGGACGTGCTTCATCGCCGCACGTCGGAGCGCGCGTTTTTCGCTTATACTGTTGACTTTTCCGTCGTCTACATGCGACTAATCAGCAGGCGTCCCCTCCGCCTGAAGCTCCGCCGAGATCTCACCCGCCTTCCGCTCCTCATACCCGGCCCAGTACAACGCCTCGTGATGGTGCCCCCGGTCGACGTCCGCGACGGCCTTATAGAGCCGTGCGTTGCCGAGGCGGAACGCCAGCCACACCGACGGGTTCGCATCGATCGGCGGCCGGCGGTCCATCACGACCTCGTGAGCGTCCCGCAACGTCTTCGGCTCACCCCTGCGCATGATCACGCCTCTCCGCGCGGGCTTCCAGCAGCGCCGCCAGGTCCTCGGCGTGGTCGCGGAGCCGGCGAAGGAACACCGCGCAACCCGGCCACGCGGTCTGGTCCTCCGGCGGCACCAGCGTCACCACGCACAGCCCACCAGCCAGCACCAGGACCGGCGGAGATGACGCGCCCGTCCCGGTCTCCTCCACCGTCACCTCGGTACCCACGCCCACCGTCCAGCGCAGCCCCAGCCCGTCCCACGTCGCCGTCATGCTGTTCCCATTCCCGGGCCAAGTCGGCGAACCCCTCGGCCGCCGACTCCAGCGCCGCCACACACCACCACGGCAACCCGCGCACCTGCGCCAGCTCGTGCCACGCCCGCGACACCCGCCGAGCAGCATTCGCCGTGTTCGTCGCACTCCCCGGTGACAGCACCGCACGGCCGTGTTCCCACGCGGCCATGTAGTCCCGATACGCCTGCTCCCACGCCTCGACCCGCTCGCGGAAGCCCATCCCTGTCACGCCGCCTTCGCCGTCTCACTGGCCCCACCGGACCGGGACGGCTTCGCGTTGCTGGTGGCCTGCTTGAAGCCGGTCGCGCGGAACACGTAGGACTGGTACTTGAACTCACCCTGCCCCGCCACGCGCGGTTCGGCGGTCAGGCCGTCCAGCTCGATCGGCCGCATGCCCGGCAGCGCCTCCGAGGTGGTCGGCACCGGCTGCACGTCGGCGAGAAGGGTGATCTCGAACGAGGCCCGCTTCGCCCGGGTCTCGGCCGGGTCGGTGACCATGACCTTCCACTGCCGCTTACCCGTGATCTCGTCGACCCGCTGCCGCACTGGACGGTTCGCGGCGCGGTCCTCACGCGACTGGTATTCGTTGTCCGGCGACACCTCGCCCACCATCACCAAGCCCTGCGGAAACGCGTCGTCGAAGTCGATGCCGAAGCGGTGTCCCTTATCGATAGCCATGCTGAATTCCCCTTGCTCGTATGGGTTTCTGGCGCTCAGTCGCGCTCTTCCGACCACTGGTCGCCGACAGGAGAGGAGTAGGTGCGCGTGCGGTTCTGCGTCTCGCACCACTCGCCGAACTCGTTCGCGGCCACGGCGAGGCTCCGCGCGAAGCGCGCGGTATCCATCAGGCCGCCGATCCGAGCCGGTACCTGGATCATGATCGCGGTTTCATCGCCCCCGGCCACCAGTTGGCGGACTCCCGGGGAAGGTGACACGACGGCAGCGCCGTATCCGACGAGGGGCTGAATCACCACGTGAATGCCCATGTGCTCTCCCGATGTCTCGGCTTCCGCGCGTCCGATTGGGCGCGCTGGGACCAGGAGACACCCGGGTGGGAGAGATCACCCGGACAAACTGTCCGGGTCGGTTCTAGCGGTCGGCAGGAACGGCCGTCTCGATCGCGTCCAGCATGGCTGACCAGGGCAGATCCCGGCCAGGAGCGGACCGCGGTTCATGCAGCGGCCAGACGTCGTCACCGTAGAGCAGATCCACGCCGACGCGCCGCAGGTTCTCGATGTGCATTGACCAGAACGGCTGACGCGCGTGGGCCGCGTTGACGCGCGGGAACACGATCACCGGCAGGTTCAACGTCCCGATCGCCTCGTTGACCTGCGTTAATGCCTGGTTGTCGGCGATGCCGAGGGACATCTTCGCGACGAAGTTCGCCGAGGCCGGCGCCACCAGGTAGCAGCTCGGGGCAGGGTGCGGGCTCTTCTGCGACGGCGAACGGGGCTCGACCCGCACCAGGTAGCCGGTGGCCTGCTCGATCTCGTCGAGCTGCCCGGTCTCAGCCAGCCAGCGGCCAGCGGTGGGCGTCAGGGTGACCGCGACCGTCCAGCCCGCTTCCTGGGCAGGCTTGATCAGACGCGGAAGCAGGTCTTCGACACCGCCGGCCCCGGAGGCGACCAGCCCGAGAACACGAGACATCCGACTACCTCACCGCGCCGCAGCGCTCAGCCAGCGCAAGCAGCGCCGAAGACTTGCCAGCCGTCGCCGGGGCACGCCGGTACATCGACCGCACGACCTCCCGCACCATCGTGTTGTGCCGGACGATGGTCGGCGACTTCTGCTCGGCCTCCAGGAGGACTTGAAGGGCGTCGTCGTCCTTTGCGAGCAGGCTCAACGCGCGGGCGAAGTCGATCAGGTGCGTGACCTGGCGTTCCACGGGCAGGTGGTCGACATTGACGCGCGGGGCAGTCTCGATCACCTGGTTGACGTCGCCGAGGTCCAGGGCGGCGGACAGCCGGTGGAGCTCGACGTTGGCGGGCCCGAACCCGGTCTGCCAGTAGTTCGCGTCCACGCCCAGCTGGTCAGCGGCGGTTTTCGCATGTCCAAGGAGGTCGTTCGCTGTGGTTCGGTCCTGGTGTCGCGCCGCCGCGACAGCCGTGCGCAGGTAGAGCATCCCGTACAGGCTCAGCGCGGCCGGGTCACCCTCGGCCATCCTCGGGAGCAGCCATTTCGCCGCGACGTCGCCCAGCTCAAGCGCGTCATCGAACCGGCCCACGGCCAAGAGCGCGTGTGTGCCGGACCGGGCGGCCGATGCCAGGACCAGCGGATCATCGGAGTCGTCTGCCGCCTGCATGGCGCGTTCTGCCGCGATCCAGGCGAGGTCGGCCTCACCGATCTTGCTCAGCGTGGTCGCGGCCAGGTGGTGTACACGTGCCGAGATCGCCGCGCAGGCCCGCTTGTACCCGGCATCATCCGCCGAGGCAGCTTCCATCGCCTGCGTGGTCTTGATCAGGCCGGGCAGGGCGGTGACGACGCGCCCCAGGTCACCCTTCTGGTAGCTCGACCAAGCACCTTCCACCAGCTGACGGACCGGCTGCGGATCGATGTACTCGGGCGACATGGCCGAGGCGAACAGCGTCCGCGACAGCCGGCGGGGAGCCATCAGCGCATCCCTGATCGCCGGGACGTCGTCGTGTTTGTCCTGCTCTTCCATCAGCACAGGTTCGCCGAGCAGGTCACCCAGAGTTACCCGCAGCGCCCGCGCGAGGTCGGCCAGCACGTCCAGCCGGCGGATATCCCTCTCACCGCGTTCGATCTTGCTCAACCAGTCCTCGGTACGGCCCACCAAGTCAGCAAGCACCGCCTGCGACAGCCCACGCCGCCGCCGGTAGAACGCGATCCGCTCACCGATGCTGAGCTGGTCACCCGCACCACGCATGGCTACAGACTAGCAGCGTCCCCTCAGTACAAATCTACTTCATCGAGCACGGGCAGCAGCGATCAGTTTTACCTTGATCTCATCAGTAAGCCCGACCTCTCCAGCGTTTCCTTTCGGACCGAGCAATCGACGCGCGTCTTCTAGCGTCTCCCTAATCTTTCGCCTTACCACTCGGGCCGGAAGATCTGCCAGCTTCGAACGAAGCTCATCCGCGAGAACTAGAAGATCCTCTGGAACCGCGTCAAGAACCGACATGTTCAACATCAAGGGTAGATTAGCGGTCTTCTGACCAGCTCGCTTCCGCACTGGCCCTATTGCAAGATAGTTGAGCATGAAGTCTGGACTAATAGCAGGGGTAGCAGGAGGCTTACCTTCGATTTCTCCGGCTATCTTATCCCGAACCCTAAACGCTGTTCGGTCGAGCGTTAGCCACCAACTCTTATAGCCGAAAGCTGATCGATTCTCACGCCGCTCTTGCCTTCGCATAACAATGCCTACATAGTTCTCCACATCGTGGTTAACCAGACGATCGCGCGTCGTCGCATCCATAACAGGTATACCCAAAGCGGCCTGCCGACGTTCTTTATGCTCCCGACTCTGGTACCACACTTCGGCGACAGCTGCGCGCAACTCCACAGGAGCCCGATTAACAAAATCAGTCAGCGATTCATTTTCAATACCATGCTCCTCTGCGAGATATTCGGCAATATCCACCTCCGGCTCAACCTTACCGCAAAAATTCTCTAACCAATTCTCAAAATCAGAATCCTCGCGGCCTGCAAGTCGATGAGCATTGAAAAGGAAGGGTATTGAACCGTGGGCACCCTCGCGCGAGATGGCCCGGAAATACGTTCGGCAACGACGAATATGTGTAGCCAGTTCTTCGATTACACCGTCGGTAACCCGCAGAGATAGGCCACACTCTTTGGCGGCCGCCAAAAGTTCCGAATGCGCGCGCTGATCTTCCTCAAGCAACTCTTCAGCGAAAAGCGGCAAGACAACAGATGAGTCCAACCAAATATCGCCTTCCGCGAATATCTTCACAACGGCCGACTGCACATCCGGAGTCTCCCTCATGAAGGAGAAAAGAGTGTACGTGTCCGCAAGGCTTCTCAAATAAACCCGCACGTCCGGAGGCGGCGAGACCAGAAGAGTCTGAAGTGTAGCGGCGATCACATGAACGGGGAGCAAAGGCTGCTTCCCAGATTTAGTAACCACGTCAGAAACAACTGCTTCGATATCAGCGGGCTTGACGTCGGCACCTTGATCACGCGACACCGCAATCGCGAAAGCTTCCCCGCGACTCAAGAGAACATTTTCGATCATAGCTCGGCAGGAATCGATCAATTCATCAAGATCTGCTTGCTTTATGTCGACGCCAGATTCAGACGCGGAAGTAGTTAGCGCCGCGGCCAAGTGGGTTCGCAGGGCGGAATCCTGCACCTCAAGATCCGTTAGGCGATTAGCCAGTCGAACACGCTCAGCCCAAGTGAGACAAAATTCGTCGATTTTTTGCCAATGCCGCAGGTATTTCTTATTCAACCTGCCTAGCGCACCGTCAACTTGCTCCTGCAGGATTCGCTCGTGATGACCCGGCAGAAGAGACGACACCATCTCATAGACTTTATTCCGAGTTAGTCTATTATCGCTATCAGTGTCGCGAAGTACAGATCTAACAATCGCCTCGAAGCAAACTTTCGTCAATCCCTTTTCACGACTGTCGTCTTGCCACTGTAACCCTAAATATACGAAGGCTGCCTTCGCTTCAGTGTCATCCAAAGCTTGCGCTTGTCGCTTGATAAGGTTATCTGGTTCGACAATTAAAGGATCAACGACTAGCCTGGCCAACTCTTCAGCCTCAGTCATCGAAGCCGAACTCTCGTTGCGCACCGAAATAAGCCAGTCCAAGCCGCGCGGGTCGAGGTGAATACCGTACTTTGCGCGAGCAGTCCGACGAAGCTCCACACTCTTTGAATCAATCGGCTGGTTTGTTACATACACTAACACTTTGACGTTTGGAAACGTATCCTTGATACGCTTGCATGTCTCCGATATTTTCGTCGCAAAGTCCACGCGAACTGAGTACTGAACTAGCGTCGAAGGATCATCTTCCACTGAAAATAGGAGAGCATCAGCGCCGCCATCCCCGGACATACCACTAACTGGTCGTATGTTGGGAAATTCATCTGCCAGGAAGACCGTCGCCAGCCGTTCGAACGGCCGCCACTGCGTGGGGTCAAGATTCTTCAGCGCAAGCGCAAAACGCTCGGTCGTGATGCTCATCTGCGACGTCCTCACAAAGCTAATCTAACTATCGTTTCAACATCAACGAAATATCTTCACCCACTCAGCGGCAAGATGCCCCCAGAGGTGTTGCCGAACTTGGCTCTATGGGATCAAGGGCGCGCCGCCGCCGCGGCGCGCCTGTCGCCTACGTAGCCCCTCGCCTGGGCGGCCGCATCCGCTTCCGACACGGCGGGCTGCCGCTCCGCTCCGCCCGCCGGCCGGGCGGTGCGGCCGCCAGCGGGTTACCTGGCGCAGCGCCGCGCGGCGGCGGCACACTGGTCCTCCGAGCCAACGTCGGCCTCCCTCCACGAGCGCTTGTGCCATTCGGGTCGTTCGTGACTCGATCTCCGTTACGCACCGTCGTGAGGGACCTCCATCCCGACGCCTGATCGTGACAACGGCCGGTAGCACCGCGTCAAGACGGTGAAGCGTGTCTTGACCCGGCACCACCGGCCGCGTGCTGGCTTCGTATCGGGATGCAGGGGTAGGTGCGGCTGGTCCGCCAGGCCGTCTCCAGGCCGTCAGAGGCCCGGGAGCAGCGACAGACGACGAGAACTAACGAGACGCATCAGCGCAGCGCAGAGGCGGTTTTCGCCCAAGATCACGAGGTCGAGGAAAACCGGCTGAGAAATCCTGGACATCTTCGAGGGGACGCAACAGATCCAGCAGTTGATCGTGGCTCGCCGGGTCCTCGGCAAGACCTCCGCGGAACTCAAGTAAGTCCGTGAAGGCCACCTTGACCCCTCAAGGTGGCCTTCACGGCTTTCAGGATGTGGCGAGCTGGTCGTCCAGGAACTCGTCCAAGTAGCGCCACGTCGTGCCGCGGGCCTTGCGGCCCGTCAGGACGCCCAGGTGGCCGCCCGGGGCGGTCTTGAAGCGGACCTCCGGGGCCTTGTCCAGCAGCTCCACCACTCGCTCCACCGAGGGCCTCGGGGCGATCGTGTCGTTTTCGCCCGCCACCACCAGGGTCGGGACGCGGACCGAGGACAGGGAGATGATGCGGCCGTTCAGGTCCACCTTGCCCTCCGCCAGGTCGTTCGTGCGGAACAGGCGGTGGTACAGCTGGCCGAACGTGCGGCCCGGGTAGGCGTACATGTTGCTCATGAAGTGGTCGACCGCTTCGATCTGGGCCAGGTAGTCGCGGTCGTCGAGGTGGGACAGGATCGCGATCGGTTTCGTGATTTCCTTGCTGATGCCCGTCGCGCGGAAGACCCGGCTGACCAAATAGGACGGTGCGCCGCCGAAGGCCCGGTAAATCGGGGTCAGCAGGTGGCCGCCCGTCAGGTCCACCAGGGGGCGGAACGGGGCGACGATCGGGATCGCCGTGAAGTCCACCGGGGAGCCGATCGCCGTGATCGACGCGATCGGGAGGTCCGGTTGGTCCGCGTTCACCAGCAGCGAGAAGATCCCGCCCAGCGACCACGACACCAGGTGCACCGGCTGCCCGCCCGCGTCCGCGCTCACCTTGCGGATCGCGCGCGGCAGGACCTCGTCGATCCAGTGCTCGATGCCCAGGCGGCGGTCCGAAAACGCGACCATGCCGTAGTCGACGAGGTACGCGTTGCGGCCGCCCTCGACCAGGTGCTCGATGAGGCTGCAGCCGCGGCGCAGATCGAAGCAGATCGCCGGCGCGGCCAGCGGCGGCACCAGCAGGATCGGCGGCCCGGACACCGGACGGCTGCTGTGCGTCATCCGGTACACCGAGCGGTTGGGGCCCTGGTCGATCAGCACCCGCGGCATCGGGCGCAGGTCGGCGACACCGCCGTGCAGCACCTTGCCGACCACGTTCGAAGCCGCGGCGGCCAGCCGTGCGGGCGGTGAAACCATTGTTCGAGCCTCCTGGACGTCGATTCCCGTCAATCTTGCCGGGTACCACCGGCGGACTCAACACCGCCCACGTCCAAATCGGACACTCGCTAGGCCGTCCGAGTTACTCCGTGCCCGCCCCGGGCGCGCTTTCCGCCGCGCGCGCCTCGTAGTCCGCGCGAGCCGGGGAATGGGCCGCTGAAGCCAAAAGCTGGTCCGCCTTCAACGCCCGCGCGAGGACTTCGCCCGCCCGCCGCGGCAGCAGGCGGGTGAGCTTGCCCATAGTTCCCACGGACCGGGGCACGTAGACGTCGAAACGAGGTTTGCGCAGCGTGGATACGATGGCATCGGCCACATCTTCCGGGCGCGAGGACTTGAACAGCTTCGCTTCGCCGAGGCCGCTCGCCAGCTCGGTCCGCACGATCGCGGGCATCACGCACGAAACGTGCACACCCGACCCGTGCAGCTCCAGGTGCACCGCTTCGGACAATCCGACCACGGCGTGCTTGGTCGCACAGTAAGTCGCCGCGCCCGGGAACCCTGCCTTGCCGGCGAACGAGGCGACGTTCACGATGTGCCCGGACCGCCGCGGCCGCATCCGTTTCATCGCTTCGCGCGTGCCGTGGATGACCGCGTGCACGTTGATCTCCAGCTGACGCCGGGTCGTCGCGTCGCTCTCCTCCTCGAGGTGCGAGAGCGGCATGATGCCCGCGTTGTTGATCAGGACGTCGATGCGGCCGTGGCGGCGCTCCACCTCGTCGAGGAACTCGGTGAAGCCGCGGATGTCGGTGACGTCCAAGGGGAGCGCCTCGGCGTCCAGCTCGCCGGCGGTCTTCTCGGCCCGGACCTGGTCGAGGTCGCCGATCACCACCTTCGCGCCCAGCCGGGACAGTGCCGACGCGGTCGCCGCGCCGATCCCCTGCCCGCCGCCGGTGATGACGACGACCTTGCCCGCGAGCTTCTCGGCCATGGCGACTCCTTCGTCTGTTGGCAACCCGTCAACAGTGTCACCCCTGGCTCGCGATCGCGCTACCCCACGCGCTGCTCCAGCACCTGCCCGACCCACTCCTCGACGTGGAACCGCACTGTCGGCTTGAAGCCCTGGCTCTCGTAGTAGCGCTGCAGCGCGCCGTCGCCGCCCGCCCAGCAGTCGACGCGCACGAGGTCGATGCCGCGCCGCCGCGCTTCGTCGAGCGCGTACTCGACCAGCCGCCCGCCGACGCGCCGCCCGGTGAACCGCCGCGACGTGATCAGCAACCGGACGTACAGTTCACGCTCGTCAACCGGCGGCACGTGCGGGTCGTGCTCCTCCGACACGATCAAGGCGCCGGCCGCCTCGCCGTCGACCATCGCGATGCGCAGGCCCGGGTCCGCGGCCATGCCTTCGACGCGTTCGACGCGGCTCGGGACGCGGCTCCACGGCTCGGTCCCCCACTGCTTCGCGCTGCCCCGCGCGACCAGCCATTCGACGGCTTCGTCGAAGAAGCCGAGCAACGTCTCGACGTCCCCGGAATCACCCGAACGGATGACGATGTTCTCCATGTGCCCTGTCTTACCGCATACGGGGGTACGCGCGGGCCGACTTCGGCGATCCACGCCTCGTTCAGCCCGCGGCTCGGTTCGCTTCATCCGAGCTTCAAGGAGCGCTGATTGACTTCGTCCGTTCCCCACCTCTCTCGCGACGAGGACGAATTGACTCAGTCAGTGCCTCCCGACGGCGATCCGTTGGCCGCGTTCACCGTCGAACTCGAAGAAATCAAGGCAAAAGCGGCAGCCGCACAGGAACGGCTCCAGTCGGCCACCGCCAGCGCGCAGTCACCGGACGGCGCGGTCTCGGTGACGGTCGGCCCGAGCGGCGTGCTGCAGGACCTCCGGTTCGGCCCCCGCGCGTACGAGCGGCCGCCGCACGCCCTGGCCGGAATGGTGATGCAGCTGGTCGGCCGGGCGCAGCAGAAGGTCTCGGCCCAGGTCGCCGACGCGTTCGGCGGCATGGTCGGCGAGAGCTCGGCCGCCCGCGAACTGCTGGACGAGTTCCTGCCGCAGCCCGAACCGGAGACGCCGCCGCCCCCGGGCAAGAGCGACGTGTTCATGCCGGAGCAGGAGGCCGAAGACCGGCCGCCCGCGCCGCCGCACCGCCCGCCGCCGCAGCAAGGCCCGCCGCGCCGTCGCCCCCGGCCCGCGCCGGAAGAGGACGAGGGCGAAAGCAACCCCTGGTAGTACGGAGGAGATCCGGTGGTTTCCGGAGAAGGTTTCTCGGTCGACCCGGCCGAGCTGCAGAAGTTCAGCCAGTTCCTGTCCGGCACCACGCAACCGGCGGTGCAGGACGCCGCGAACCGGATGCAGGCCGCCAACGGGTTCGACAACGCCGCGTTCGGCATCCTGCTCGCCCAGGTGCTCGCCGTGCCCTCGCGGATCACGATGGGCGTGATCACCGGAGAGATCACCAAGCTCGTGGGGGACATCGGCAAGTCCGCCGACGACGTCAAGAAGGCCGCCGAGACGTACTCGACCCACGACTCGAACACGGCGCAGGGTTTGAGCACCTTCGAAACGGAGCTGGGCAAGTGACCGTCCCCATCACGTCCGCGAACTCCACCACGGGCGCCGGCGTCTTCGACAGCTGGAAGCAGGTCGGCGACTCGATCGGCAAGGTCCAGACCGAGCACGGCGGCGACCTCGCGGCCGTCAGCGTCGAGCTGGGCGTCAACGTCGTCAGCGCCGTGCTCGACACCGTCGCGTTCGCCATGGACCCGCTGGCCAAGCTGATCGCGGCCGGCCTGGGCTGGCTGATCGAGCACGTCTCGTTCCTGAAGTGGCCGCTGGACCAGGTCGCGGGCAACCCGTCCGAGGTCACGAAGGTCGCCAACGAGCTGCACAAGATCGGTGAATCGCTGCGCAACACCAGCACCGAGCTGGACGAGACGCTCAAGGCGACGATCACCCAGTGGCAGGGCAAGGGCTACGACAGCTTCCTCAAGTCGATCAACGACCGCAAGGGCTGGATCGACGCCAACGCCAAGGCGGCCGACGTCGCCGGCTACATGGTCGAGACGACCGGGGCCCTGATCGGCGCGGTCCGCTCGCTGCTGCGCGACATCATCACGACGATCCTCGGCGACATCATCTCCACGATGCTGATCGCGCTCGCGCTGGCCATCCCCACCTTCGGAGCGTCGATCGCGGTCGGCGTGACCAAGTGCGTCGCGACGGTCTCGGTGCAGGTCGCGGCGATGATGGCGAAGCTCGCCAAGGTCGTCGCCTACGCCGGTCGCACGCTGGGCCGGCTCACCGGGCTTTCGAAGCTGGTCAAGGGGAAGCCGGGCTCCTCGGGCGCCGGTCACGAGCTGAGCAACCTGCCCCCGCACGGCGGCGGCGTGCCGAACTTCTCGCGGCCGCTGCCGAAGCCGCCCGGCACCGCCGTCACGCACGACGGTCCCGGCGGCGGTGGCGCGACGCCGAGCACCCGGCCCCCGGGCGACGGCACGACCCCGAACTTCTCGCGGCCGTTGCCCCCGCCGGGAACGGCGGTCACCCACGACGGACCGGGTGGGGGCGCGACGCCGAGCACCCGGCCCCCGGGTGACGGCACCACGCCGAACTTCTCGCGCCCGCTGCCCCCGCCGGCCACCCCGCCGAAGCCGACGCCGCCGAAGTCGCACCTGAGCGACCACGACATCTCGACGATCAAGAAGCACGAGGACTGGCTGAAGACGAAGTTCGGCGACAGCTACAAGAAGATGAAGTTCGTCGACGACTGGCTGAAGGCGAAGGCCCCGGACTACTACCCGATGTTGAAGGCCCTCTCCGACGCCAAGAGCTCGAAGAACTTCGTGGGCTGGGCCGGCAAGGACATCGTGCAGGTCGACCGCGGCCTCACCGACATCCAGATGCAGGCGGAGGCCGCCTGGGCAGAGGAAGACAAGAAGGAACAGCAGCAACCGAAGTGAGCCGCGCGAAAGGGCTCCTCACCGGCCGGTGAGGAGCCCTTCGTGGTTTCAGGCGACGCCGAGGTGGCGCGAGATCAGCATCTTCTGGACCTCGCTCGTGCCCTCGCCGATCTCGAGGATCTTGGCGTCGCGGTAGAAGCGGCTCACCGGGAACTCGTTCATGAAGCCGTAGCCGCCGAAGATCTGCGTCGCGTCGCGCGCGTTGTCCATCGCCGCGTTCGAGGCCACCAGCTTCGCGATCGAGGCTTCCTTCTTGAACGGCTCGCCGCGCAGCATCTTCGACGCGGCCTGGTAGTAGGCCAGGCGCGCGGTGTGCGTGCGGACCTCCATGTCGGCGATCTTGAACTGGATCGCCTGGTACTCCCCGATCCGCTTGCCGAACGCGACGCGGTCCTTGACGTACTGCAGGCACTCGTCGACGCACCCCTGCGCCAAGCCCACCGACAGCGCGGCGATCGCGACGCGGCCTTCGTCCAAAATGGACAGGAACTGCGCGTAGCCGCGGCCACGGACGCCGACCAGGTTCTCCGCCGGGACCCGGACGTCCGAAAAGGACAGTTCGTGGGTGTCCGAGCAGTTCCAGCCGACCTTCGAGTACTTCGGCGCCACCTCGAAGCCGGGCGTGCCGGACGGGATGAGGATCGCCGAGATCTCTTTGCGGCCGTTCTCCATCACGTCCGTCACGGCCGTGACCGTGACCAGGCGCGTGATGTCCGTGCCCGAGTTCGTGATGAACGCCTTGCTGCCGTTGACGACCCACTCGTAACCGTCCAAAGAGGCCCGGGTGCGCGTCGCGCCCGCGTCCGAGCCGCCGCCCGGCTCGGTGAGGCCGAAGCCGCCCAAGGCCGTCCCCGCGCACAGTTCGGGGAGCCACTTCTCCTTCTGCTCCTGGGTGCCGAAGCGGAAGATCGGCATCGCGCCGAGCGAAACGCCGGCCTCCAGGGTGATCGCGACCGACGAGTCGACCCGCGCCAGCTCTTCCAGGGCCAGGCACAGCGCGAAGTAGTCGCCGCCCATGCCGCCGAACTCTTCGGGGAACGGCAGACCGAACAGGCCCATCTCGCCCATCTTGGCGACGATCGCGTACGGGAACTCTTCCTTCTCGTACAGCTCGCCGATCACGGGCGCGACTTCGGCGTGCGCGAAGTCCTCGACGGTCTTGCGGAGGGCCTCGTACTCCTCGTCCAGGCGGAAGTCGATCACTGCTGCTCCTCTTGGGGCGAAACTACGGCTAGGGTTTCGTCGAGCGCGACCTGCTGGCCGGTCCGGACGGGCAGTTCGCTGACCACGCCGTCGATCGGCGCGGTGACGGTGTGTTCCATCTTCATCGCTTCGACGACCAGCAAGGGTGTTCCGGCCTTCACGACGTCACCCGCCGCGACCTTCACCACGAGCACCGTGCCCGGCATCGGACTGGTGACCGGCCCGGCCCCCGCGGTCTCGCCGCGCGACGAGAGCACGAATTCCTGCTCCCCGAAGGGAAAGCTCAGGCCGTCACGCGCCAGCCAGACCGTCCGGTCCGGACCGCAGGCCTGGCGGTAGCGGTGGAAGCCGCCGGCGTGCCGGACTTCGAGCACGTCGCCGTCGCGGCGGGCCGAGACCTCGACCGGCTCGCCGTCGTCGACGAAGACGGTCGCGGCCGACGGCGTGCCCTGCACCCGGACCGCGGCACGCGCCGAGCCGGACTTCAGCCGGAACGTCACCCCGCCGGAGCCGCCCATCCGCCAGCCGTCCGGCACGTCCCACGGGTCCACGACGGACCCGGTCGGCTGCAGCTCCAGCAAACGGTCCAACGCGGCCGCGACGAAGAACTCCGGCGGCACACCGGAAGAGACCAGATCGGACAGCCGCCGGTCGACCAGTTCGGTGTCGAGCCGGCCTTCGCGGACATCGGTATCGGCCAGGAGCCCCCGGAGGAACGCGGTGTTGGTGCCGACGCCCAGCAAGGCCGTGTCGGCGAGGGCCCGGTCCAGCCGGTGCAGCGCCGACGCGCGGTCCGGGCCCCAGGCGATGACCTTGGCCAGCATGGGGTCGTAGTTCGAGCCGATCACCGCGCCGCGCGTCATCCACGAGTCGACGCGCACGCCGTCGCCGGACGGCTCGTGCACCGCCAGCACCGTCCCGCCCGTCGGGATGAACCCGCGCGCCGGGTCTTCGGCGTACACCCGCGCTTCGACGGCGTGTCCATTGAGGACGACGTCTTCCTGGTTGACGGTCAGGTGTTCCCCGGCCGCCACCCGGACCTGCCACTCGACGAGGTCGAGGCCGGTGACGAGCTCGGTGACCGGGTGCTCGACCTGCAGCCGGGTGTTCATCTCCATGAAGAAGAACTCGTCGGGGTTCTTCGCCGACATGATGAACTCGACGGTGCCCGCGCCGACGTACCCGACCGAGCGCGCCGCTTCGGCGGCGGCGGTGCCCATCTTCTCGCGGGTGGCCTCGTCGAGAAGCACCGACGGCGCTTCTTCGATGATCTTCTGGTGCCGCCGCTGCAGGCTGCACTCGCGCTCGCCGAGGTGGATGACGTTGCCGTGCTCGTCGGCCAGCACCTGGATCTCGATGTGCCGCGGCGTCGTCACGAACCGCTCCATCAGGAGCGTGTCGTCGCCGAACGAGCCCTTGGCCTCGCGCCGCGCGGACTCGATCGCCGCGTCCAGCTCCTCGGGCGCGTGCACCAGCCGCATGCCCTTGCCGCCACCACCGGCGGACGGCTTGAGCAGCAGCGGATAGCCGACTTCCGCCGCGGCGGCCGCGAACCCGCCCTCGGGGATGTCCACATCGGACGCGCCGGGCACGACGGGGACCCCAGCCTTCGACACCGTCGCCTTGGCGCGGATCTTGTCGCCCATGGCCTCGATCGCCGCGACCGGCGGGCCGATGAACACCAGCCCGGCGTCCTCGCAGGCCTTCGCGAATTCGGCGTTTTCGGCCAGGAAGCCGTAGCCCGGGTGCACGGCCTGCGCGCCCGACGCCCTGGCGGCGTCGACGATGGCCGGAATCGAGAGGTAACTGCGCGCGGCTTCGGCCGGGCCGATGCGCATCGCCGTGTCGGCTTCGCGGACGTGCCGCGCGTCGGCGTCGGCGTCGCTGTAGACGGCGACCGCCCGGATGCCGAGCGCACGCAGCGTGCGGATGACGCGGACGGCGATCTCGCCGCGGTTCGCTACCAGCACTGAGTCGAACATGATCACATCCGGAAGACGCCGTAGTTGACATCGGAAAGCGGTGCGTTGGCCGCGGTCGAGAGCGCGAGGCCGAGCACCGTGCGGGTGTCCGCCGGGTCGATCACGCCGTCGTCCCACAGCCGCGCCGTCGAGTAGTACGGGCTGCCCTGCGCCTCGTACTGCTCGCGGATCGGGTCCTTGAACGCCTCTTCGTCCTCGGTGGACCATTCGCCGCCGCGGGCCTCGATGGCGTCACGGCGGACCGTCGAGAGCACCGACGCCGCCTGCTCGCCGCCCATCACCGAGATCCGCGCGTTCGGCCACATCCAGAGGAACCGTGGCGAGTACGCCCGGCCGCACATCGAATAGTTGCCGGCCCCGAACGAGCCGCCGATAACGACCGTTAACTTCGGCACCCGCGCGCAGGCCACCGCGGTGACCATCTTCGCGCCGTGCTTCGCGATGCCGCCGGCCTCGTACGCGCGCCCGACCATGAAGCCCGTGATGTTCTGCAGGAACAGCAGCGGGATCGAGCGCTTGTCGCACAGTTCGATGAAGTGCGCGCCCTTCATCGCGGACTCGGCGAACAGCACGCCGTTGTTCGCGACGATGCCCACCGGGTGGCCGTGGATCCTGGCGAACCCGGTGACCAGTGTCGACCCGTACTCCTTCTTGAACTCGCCGAACCGGCTGCCGTCGACGATCCGCGCGATGACTTCGCGCACGTCGTACGGCGTGCGCGGGTCGGTCGGCACCACGCCGTACAGCTCGGCGGGGTCGACGGCCGGTGCCTCGGTCGGCAGCACCTCCCACGGCCGCGGCGTGCGCGGGCCCAGCGTGGACACGATGGACCGGACGATCCGCAGCGCGTGCGCGTCGTCGTCGGCCAGGTGGTCGGTGACGCCGGACTGGCGCGCGTGGACGTCGCCGCCGCCGAGCTCTTCGGCCGTGACGACCTCGCCGGTCGCGGCCTTCACCAGGGGCGGCCCGCCGAGGAAGATCGTGCCCTGGTTGCGGACGATGACGGCTTCGTCGCTCATCGCCGGGACGTACGCGCCACCCGCCGTGCAGGAGCCGAGGACGGCCGCGATCTGCGGGATGCCGCGCGCGGACATCGTCGCCTGGTTGTAGAAGATCCGGCCGAAGTGTTCACGATCCGGGAAGACCTCGTCCTGCCTGGGCAGGAACGCGCCGCCGGAGTCCACCAGGTAGACGCACGGCAGGTTGTTGTGCAGCGCGACCTCCTGGGCGCGCAGGTGCTTCTTGACCGTCATCGGGTAGTACGTGCCGCCCTTGACGGTGGCGTCGTTCGCGACGACCACGCATTCGCGGCCCGAGACCCGCCCGATCCCGGTGATGATCCCGGCCGACGGCGCCTCGTCGTCGTACAGTCCGTTCGCCGCCAGGGGCGAGAGTTCGAGGAACGGCGAGCCCGGGTCGAGCAGCGTGTCGACGCGGTCGCGCGGCAGCAGCTTGCCGCGGTCGACGTGCCGGGTGCGGGCCTTCTCCGGCCCGCCCAGCCGCGCGGCGGCCAAGCGTTTGCGGAGGTCTTCGACCAGCTCCGCGTGGGATGTGGCGTTGCGGGCGTAGGCCTCGCTGTCCGGGGCAGCGGTGGTCCCCAGTGCCGGCGTGTCCATGGTCTCCCTCGAAGTTAGCAGTCGTTAACCTCGGCTCCGATGTTAGCGACCGCTAACGTGGGTGTCCAGTGACGCCGCACGCGAAAAGGCCCCCTCGTCGCCGAGGGGGCCTTTCCCGGTGGGGACGTCAGCCGATCGCGCCGCGCAGCGGGGCGTAGTAGCCGCCCGACTGCCCGGCCGCGGTCGGGTGGTACGACTCGACCACCGGCCAGGTCAGGCTGTGCAGGTAGTCGTCCGCCGACGAACAGATGTTGTGGCCGACGAACGACGGCCGGACGTCGACGAACGTCGCGCCGGCCGAGGCCGCCCGCGACTGGGTCACCGACGCCAGGGCGTCGGCGCCGGAGTTGATCGCCGACCGCTTGGTGTCGCTCAGCCCGACCCAGCAGGAGCCGGGCACGGTGTAGAAGCGCGGGTAGGACAGGACGACGAGGCGAGCGCCCGGCGCCTTGGCCTTGATCGCGTTGTAGGTGTTGGTCAGCAACGCGGGCAGGGTGTTGTTGACGTAGGTCTTCGCGGTGTTGACCCGGTTGGTGCAGTCCGAGTCGCTGCCGAGGGTGCAGGTGGTGATCACGTCGGTGAAGCCGGCGTCGTTGCCGCCGACGGTGACCGTCACCAGGTTCGCGTTGGAGGGGATGGAGTTGGCCTGGTTGATGACGTCCCCGGTTTTGGCACCGGAGCAGGCCAGGAAGGTGAACGACGTGCCGCTGTGGGCGTTGGCCCAGAGCTGGCCGTAGGCGTTCGAGCTGCGGTAGCAGCTCCCGGAGCTGCCGTAGCTCCCGGCCCCGACCCCGGAGGAGTAGGAGTCGCCGAGCGCGGCGTAGACGGTCCCGGCGGCGTGCGCGGTGCCCACGACGCCGAGAGTGGACAGGACTACGGCCCCGAGGGCCGTGCTCAACCGCAGGAAAAACCGTCGCGACAGACGGATCGGAACCCCCATGGGCCACTCCTTTGTGACAGAACCGACCCCAAAAGCACACCAGGTTGAGGCCCCACAAGGAACCCCTGGTTACCTGTAAGTAACCCACTCGGCCCACGCCGGAAGGCGGGAACAGTGTTAGCGGTCGCTAACCTCCCGCTCTAATATGACGGGATGCCGGCCAACCCGACCCCGCTCGTGAACGGCGAGAAGGCGAGCAGACGCGAGCAGATCCTGGCCGCGGCCGCCGAGCTGTTCGCCCACCACGGCTTCCACGGCGTCGGCATCGACGACATCGGCGCCGCGGTCGGCATCTCCGGCCCGGCGCTCTACCGGCACTTCCGCAGCAAGGACGCGATCCTCGGGGAGATGCTGAACTCGATCAGCCGCTACCTGCTCGACGGCGGCACGAGGTGGGCGGCCAGGCCCGGCTCGCCGGACGACACGCTGGCCGGGCTCGTGGCGTTCCACGTCGGCTTCGCGCTCGCGCACCCGGCGCTGATCACGGTCCAGGAGCGCAACCTCGCGAACCTCACCGACGCCGACCGCAAGCAGGTGCGCGCGCTGCAGCGCCAGTACGTCGAGGTGTGGGTCCGCGCGATCCGGGAAGCCATGCCGGAGCTGGAAGAACGGCAGGCGCGGTCGGCGGCACACGCCGTGTTCGGACTGATCAACTCGACCCCGTACAACCGCCATCTCGGTGACGGGGAACTCGCCGAACTGCTCTCCCGGCTCGCGCTGGGTGCCCTCCGCGCGGCCGGATGACCGACCCGGATCAAGGTATCCCCACGACCGCCGCCGCTGGTGTTTGATGGGGCACGTGGATGCGGACTGGAACGAGCAGGAGCTCGTCGAGAAGGCCCAGCGCGCGCTGACGGCGCTGAGCCTCGGAGACGACGCCGAAGCCCTCGTCGAGGTCGCGCCGACGGCCGTCGAACCGCAGGCCCGCGCGGACGAGACGAAGGCGCTGATGCTGCTGCTGTTCGGCGAATGCAGCGCGATGGTCTCCACCCTCGGCGACGGCGGCAGCGCGCCGGTGAAGGTCCAGGTCTTCGACGAAGACGGCGAAGAGGTGTCGATCGACCAGGCCGACCCGCCGGTGCGGACCGCGGTGCGGACCCTGCTGGCGGAGGTCCACGGCAACACCGAGGCCGCGCAGGAGCAGGTCGAGATCGCGCTGGCCAGCGCGGCGCCGGACGAGGTGGACAGCCTGGTGCTGCAGGCCCTGCGGTGGACGATCCGGCTGTCGGTCGAGTGCCTGGACCGCGACCTGCCGGTGGCGCCGTGGATCTCGGAAGCGGTGTCGGACTAGGCGGTCCCGGCCCGGATCGCGGCGACCAGCGTGCGCACGAGCTCGTCGCCGTCGACCTCCCACTTCTCCTTCGCCAGGTGACCGCTGAGCTCGAGCCCGGCGATGCCGTGCGCACTCGACATCAGCAGCGCGCCGTAGCGCCGGGCGTCGCGCTCGCCGACCAGGTCGGCGACGAGCGCCAAGTAGACGCTTTCGACGCGGCTCGCCGCTTCGGCGGCCACCGGGTCGCCGGCCACCGGTGTGCTGAACATCAGTGCGTACAGGTGCGGTTGCCGCCGGCCCACCGCGATGAGCGCGAGCAGGGCCCGCTCCAGGCGCGCGCTCGGCGTGGCGGCCCGCAGGTCGCCGACTTCGTCCGCCAGGGCGTTCCAGGCGTTGACGGCCAGTTCGGTCAGCAGATGCGCCTTGTCCTCGAAATGGCCGTAGGGCGCGCCGCGCGAAACACCCGCGCGGGCGCCGACCGCGCGGAGCGTCACGGCGTCCGGCCCGCCTTCGTCGAGCAGCTCGGACGCGGCGCGCACGAGCGCCTCCCGGGTCGCCGCGGCGGTTTCGGCTCGGGTCACCATGACGCCGCAGTGTAGTTGACAGTGTCACACGAAACCCGGACAGTGGTTCATATGACAACGTCACACCAAATCGTCGTCGTCACCGGCGCCTCGACGGGCATGGGCGCCGCGACCGCCCGTGAACTCGCCCGCCGCGGCTACCACGTCCTCGCCGGCGTCCGCCGCGAGCGCGACGCCGACGCGATCCGCGCCGACGGCATCGAACCGGTGCTCCTCGACATCACGCGCCCGGAGCACGTCCGGGCCCTCGCCGACCGCGTCGCCGCCGGCGGCCGGCCGCTGCGCGCACTCGTGAACAACGCGGGGATCTCGGTCAACGCGCCGGTCGAAGCGCTCCCGCTCGACGAGTGGCGGCGGGTGTTCGACGTCAACCTGTTCGGACAGGTCGCCGTCACGCAGGCGCTGCTCCCGTTCCTGCACGCGAGCCGCGGCCGGATCGTGAACATCAGCTCGGTCGGCGGAAAGGTCGCGATGGCCACCTACGGCGCGTACGGCGGCGCGAAGTTCGCGCTCGAGGCGGTCAGCGACGCGCTTCGCCGCGAACTCGCGCCACACGGCGTGCAGGTCGTCGTCGTGGAGCCCGGGGCCGTGCACACGGAGATGGGCGAACGCGGTGCCGCCACCGCCACCGGCCTCGCCGGGCGGATGAACCCCGAACACCGGCAGCGGTACGGCGGGCTCGTCGAAGCCGTCGTCGCGCAGTCGCTCGCGTACACCAGGAACGGCATGCCGGCGGACAAGGCCGGCGTCATCGTCGCCGAGGCCGCCACCGCGCGACGGCCGCGCACGCGCTACACCATCGGCCGCGACGCCGCGCTCATCACGCGCCTCGTGCGCGTCCTCCCCGACCGGGTGCTCGACCGCGTCGTCGCGGCGAACCTCCGGCGGTACTTCCCGGTGGCCGGGCGTTAACGTGCGTTAACTCGGGCGCAGCGAGCGGACGACCGGCGTCAGGTACAGCTCGGCCAGCCGGCGCCGCTGGGTGTTGTCGTCCACCGGCAGCACCGTTTCCGGCGTCAGGACCAGCGAGACGACGATCCGGATCAGCAGCTCCGCCATGCCGTCGATGTCCTCGGCCGGCAGGCTGAGCCGGCCCGCCGCGATCTCCGCGTGGAAGTGCGCCGCGATCCTCGACCGCGCCGCCGCGAACAGGCCGCCCGCCTGCACCGTCAGGTGCGGCAGGATCAGCTCCGGCTCGGTGCGCAGCAGCCGGTTCAGCAGCCGGTGCCCGCGCAGGTAGACCAGGGAGAAGCTCAACCCCTCGATGAGCTTCTCCTCCGGCGTCGCCTGCGCCTCGACGACGGCGTCGACCTTCGTCAGGAACCGCTTCATCTCCCGCAGGATCAGCGCGTTGAGCAGCTGGTCCTTCTTCGGGAAGTACCGGTAGATCGTCACGCGCGAAAGGCCGACGCGGCGCGCGACGTCGTCGACCGTGAACCGGCGCAGCCCGAAGTCCTCGGCCTGGGTCAGCGCCGCGCCCATGATCCGCTCCGCGGTCTCGTCGCCGGGCAGGTCGGCTTCGAGGGCGTGCTTCAGGAGATCGCGCATGGGCCAACCTTAGGCGGGTTTACAACTTGACGAAGATTGTTTCATGCGTTCTAGTGTTACACGACACAGGGAGGTGCGGCATGGGTGATCGCGAAGCCACGGCGGAACGCCTGCTCCGCTCGAGTGCCCGGCTCTCCTACGACCCGGACGTCGACGTGCACTGGGCAGCGCCGCTGAACGACGACCAGTTCTTCATCCCCGAAAAGCTGGTCTCGCTGTACGGCACGCCGGTGTGGGACACGCTCAGCCGCGAGCAGCGGATCGAGCTGTCACGCCAGGAGCTGGTGAACACCGTCAGCGTCGGGATCTGGTTCGAGCTGATCCTCATGCAGATGCTGCTGCGCGCGTCGTACCGGCAGGACCCGACGACCCGGCACGTGCACTACGCGCTCACCGAGGTCGCCGACGAATGCCGGCACTCCACGATGTTCGCGACGCTCATCGAGCGCGTCGGCGGCCGCCCGTACCGCAACAACCGCCGGCTCCAGCTTTCCGCGCAAGCGCTTCCGGCGATCCTGCACGGGCCGGCGATGTGGGTGGCGACGCTGATCGGCGAGGAGATCTTCGACGCGCTGCAGCGCGAGCACCTCGACGACGAGTCGGTGCAGCCGGTGGTGCGCGCGGTGATGCGGATCCACGTCACCGAAGAGGCCCGGCACGTCAAGTACGCGCGCGACGACCTGGTCCGCTCGCTGGCGAGCGCCCCGCGGTGGCGCAAGGAGTTCGCGCGGCTCGTGGTCGCGGTGGGTGCGCTGCTGATGTCGCGGCTGCTGTCCCGGCCGCGCCAGTACCTGCGCGCGGGGATCGACCCCGGCGTCGCGGTACCGGCGGCGCGCAGCAGCGAGCACCGGCGGGAAACGCTGACGTTCGGGGCTCGGAAGCTCGTCCGGTTCCTGCGGGAGAACGACCTGATCGGCGGCCCGAGCGCGGTGTTGTGGCGCCGCGCCGGAATGCTCTAGGCGGAGGGGAAGCCATGGCACTCAAGGACTTGCTGGCCGCGGGAACCGGCAGGCTCGCCGACCGGATCACCACGGCGGGCGACGAGGCGGGCGACCGCGCGGACGACGTCGCCTGGCGGGTGGCGAAGCTGTCGGACCGCGCGGCCGAACGGCTCGGCGACTACGCGGCCGGCGCCTCACGACGGGTCGCGAACCGCTTGGTGCGCCTGGGCGAGCGCGTCTCCGGCCGCTGACCCCGCCGCCTACCCCAGCAGCTGCTTCACCAGCGCCGCGATCTGGTCGGTCTCGATGAGGAACGAATCGTGGCCGTACGGCGAAGAAACCACCGACGGCTCGGGCGCGCCCGGGATCCCCGCCGCGATCTCCGCCGACTGGTACAGCGGGTAGAGCCGGTCGCTGTCCACGCCGCCGATCACCGTCCGGGCCGTCACGCGGCCCAGTGCCGAGGCCACGCCGCCGCGGTCGCGGCCGACGTCGTGGGTGTTCATCGACTCCGTCAGCACCAGGTAGCTGTTCGCGTCGAAGCGCCGGACCAGTTTGTCCGCGTGGTGGTCCAAATAGGACTCGACCGCGAACCGGCCGCCCCGCAGCGGATCCTCGTCGCCCTGGTATTCGCGGCCGAACCGCTGGGCCAGCTCCGGTTCGCTGCGGTAGGTGACGTGCGCGATCCGCCGCGCGACGCCCAGGCCGCGCCACGGCCCCGAAGGCTCCGAGTAGTAGTCACCACCGTGGAAGAACGGGTCCGACCGGATGGCGTGCAGCTGCGGCGACGCCCAGGCGATCTGCTCGGCCGACGCCCGCGCCGTGGACGCCAGCACCAGCACGGAGGCCACGCGCGCGGGGAACGTCACCGCCCACTCCAGCGCGCGCATCCCGCCCATGGACCCCCCGACGACCGCCGCCCAGCGCTCGATGCCCAAGTGGTCGGCCAGAACCGCTTCCGAAACGACCTGGTCCCGCGAGGTCACCACCGGGAACCGGCTGCCCCACGGCGTCCCGCCGGGGTCCGGGGAGGACGGCCCGGTCGAACCCTGGCAGCCGCCGAGCACGTTGGGCACCACGACGAAGAACTCGCTGGTGTCCAAGGCTTTTCCCGGCCCGATCAGGCCGTCCCACCAGCCCGCGCTGGGGTGTCCCGGCTCCGGGGGCCCGGCCGCGTGGCTGTCGCCGGTCAGGGCGTGCTCGACCAGGACGGCGTTGGACGCGTCGGAGTTCAGCGTCCCCCACGTCTCGTAGGCGAGGGTGAACGACGGCAGCACGCCACCGGCCTCCAGCGCGAGCGCGCCGGGGCCGGTGACGAACTCCCGGCGGCCCGGCGGATCACCGATCCGCCAGGCGCCGGTAACGGTCACAGTTCCGCCTTGGCCGCCCGGAATCCGGCCTCCAGGTCCGCCTTGAGGTCCTCGATCCCCTCCAGCCCGACGGCGATCCGGACCAGGCCCGGCGTCACGCCGCTGGCGAGCTGCTCCTCCGCCGAAAGCTGGCTGTGCGTGGTCGACGCCGGGTGCACGATCAGGCTCCGGACGTCGCCGAGGTTCACCAGCTGGCTGTGCAGTTCGGTGCCGTCGACGAACTTCCGGCCCGCCTCGACGCCGCCGCGCAGGTCGAACGACAGGACCGCGCCCGCGCCGCGCGGCAGGTACTTCTGCTTGGCCGCGTAGAAGGGGCTCGACGGCAGGCCGGCGTAGTACACCTTTTCGACCTCATCGCGCTGTTCCAGCCACTCGGCGAGGGCCTGCGCGTTCTGCACGTGCCGCTCGACGCGCAGCGACAGCGTCTCGATGCCCTGCAGGATCAGGAAGCTGTTCAGCGGGGCGATCGCCGCGCCCGTGTCGCGCAGCAGCTGGACGCGCGCCTTCGCCGCGTACGCGCCCGGGCCGAGCGCCTCCCAGTACTTCAGGCCGTGGTAGCTCGGGTCCGGCTCGGTGAAGCCCGGGAACTTCGCCGGGTCCTTGCCGAAGTCGAACGTGCCGCCGTCGACCAGGACACCGGCGATCGTCGTGCCGTGGCCGCCGAGGTACTTGGTGGCCGAGTGGATCACGACGTCGGCGCCGTGCTCGATCGGGCGAACCAGGTACGGCGTCGGGATGGTGTTGTCGACCAGCAGCGGGACGCCGGCCTCGTGCGCGGTGTCGGCGACGCCGCGGATGTCGAGGACGTTGCTGCCCGGGTTGGCGAGCGTCTCGGCGAAGAAGAACTTCGTGTTCGGCCGGACGGCGGCGCGCCACTGCTCGAGGTCGTCCTGGTCGTCGATGAACGTGACCTCGATGCCGAGCTTCGGCAGCGTGTAGTGGAAGAGGTTGTAGGTGCCGCCGTAGAGCGACTGGCTGGACACGAAGTGGTCGCCCGCGCCCGCCAGGTTCAGGATCGCCGCCGTGGTCGCGGCCGAGCCGGACGCGAACGCCAGCGCCGCGACCCCGCCTTCGAGGGAGGCGACGCGCTGCTCCAGCACGTCCTGCGTCGGGTTCATGATCCGCGTGTAGATGTTGCCGGGCTCGGCCAGGCTGAACAGGTCGGCGCCGTGCTGGCTGTCGCGGAAGACGTACGACGTCGTCTGGTAGATCGGGGTCGCCCGCGCGCCCGTGGCCGGATCCGGCGCGGCGCCCGCGTGGATCTGCCTGGTCTCGAAGGACCACGCCGAGGTGTCGTCCGCGCTCATCGGTTTCTCCTTGCGGGTCAAGGGGTTAGTCCGCCCCCGAAGCTACTTCGGCCGAACGGAGTACCCAACCGTTCCCACGTCCTGGGAGCCCACTCCCCTTGCCCGTCGAATATCTCTGTGTCTAAGATATCTCCACAGGGAGATTCACGGACTGGGAGGAAGTCATGTCGGAGCGGGTACAGGTGCTGGTCGTGGGGGCCGGGCTGGGCGGATTGTCGGCGTCGCTGTTCCTGGCGCGGGCGGGAGTGGACGTGCTGACCGTCGAACGCCACGCCGGAACGTCGGTCCACTCACGGGCCGCCGGGCAGAACTGGCGCACGATGGAGTTGTTCCACTGGGCAGGAATCGACCGCGAAGTCCTCGAAGTGAGCCCGCGGGCGTCCCAGGGGCTGCGGATCACCGTCGCGACCAGCCTGGCCGGCCGCGTCCTGCACCGGCTGATGGAGGACGGCAGCGAGTTCGACGTCTCGGCGTCGACGACGATGCCCGCCGGGATGGCGGGCCAGGACGTCGTCGAGCCGATCCTGCTGGCCCACGCGGAGAAGGCGGGCGCGCGGGTGCGGTTCCGGACCGAACTCGCCGACCTCGCGCAGGACGAAGCCGGCGTCACCGCGACACTGCGGCACCGCGACTCCGGCGAGGAGACGGTGGTGCGCGCGGACTACGTCGTCGCGGCCGACGGCGGCCGCAGCGGCATCCGGGCCCGCCTCGGCATCGGGACCACCGGGCTGGACGCGCTGAGCCACTGCCTCGGCGTGGTGTTCGACGCCGACCTCGGCGACCGCGTCCAGGCCGGCGTGACCGACCTGTTCTACCTGCAGCACGGCGACTTCACGGCCGGGCTGGTCAACACCGACGTCCCGGACCGGTACGTCTTCGCGCCCGACTACTTCCCCGAGAAGGGCGAGAGCCCGGCGGACTTCACCCACGACCGGCTGGTGGCGATGATCCGCGCCGCCACCGACCTGCCGGACCTCGAGCCGGAGATCGTCTGGACCGGCTCGTGGGAGGTCGCCGCGCGCCTGGCCGACCGGTTCCGCGACGGGCGCGTCTTCCTGGTCGGCGACGCGGCGAAGGTGACGCCGCCGACCGGTGGCCAGGGTGGCAACACGGCAGTCGGCGACGGCGCGGACCTGGCGTGGAAGCTCGCCGCCGTGCTGCGCGGCGAAGCGGGCCCGGCCCTGCTCGACACCTACGAAGCCGAGCGGCGGCCGATCGCGCGGATGATCATCGACACGTCGCTGCACAACATGAAGCAGCGGATGCACCCCGGCCTCGACGTCTCGGGGATCACCGAGCCCGAGGACATGCTGAACGCCGTCCTCGGGTTCCGGTACCGCTCGACCGCCGTGCTGACGGAGGAGCCGGACGACGGTTCCCGGGTCGAGGACATCCACGCGCCGACCGGGCGGCCCGGCGTCCGCGCGCCGGGCCTGGCGTCCACTTTGGACCTGCTCGGCCGGGGGTGGGTGCTGCTGTGCGCGGGCGACGGCTGGACGTCGGCCGCGGCCGACGCCGGCATCGACTGCCACGTCGTCGACGACGACCGGTTCGCCCCGCGCTACGGGCTTTCGCGAGGGGGCGCGTCGCTCGTGCGCCCGGACGGGATCGTCGCCTGGCGGGCCCCGGAGCCGGTCGCCGACCCCGCGGCCGAGCTGCGGCGGGTGCTGGACGCGGTCCTCTCGCGCTAGACACGTCGTGAGCGGGAAACCAGTGCAGGAACCCGGTTTCCCGCTCACGACGTGCTTCACCGGGCCGCGGGCCGCCGGGCCGCGCGCACGAAGTGCTCGTGGAGGTCGCGCACGTGCTCGGCCCAGAACGCCTGGCGCCCGCCGCGGCTGCGCGGCACCGCCAGGCCCTTGCGGCTCGCGAGCCGGTAGAACCCGGGTCCGGCGTCGTCGGCGCCGAGGTCCCGCACGAACGCCCCGAGCAGCCGGCCACCCGCCTCTTCGAAGGCGGCCTCCGAGACGCGGTCGACCAGGTGGGCCATGCCCGCGCGGCCGTCGCCGGTGGTGAAGTCGAACCGGGCGTGTCCCGTGCAGCGGGCCAGCGCGGACGCGAATTCCCCGTAGGAGATCGTCCGGTTCACCACGGCTCTCGCGACCAGGATCGCCTTCCCCGCCACGACCAGCCTTTCCCATTCCGCCTCGTCACGCCCGTACACTTCATCACCTCGCGTTTTCCCGAAAAACCGTGTGATCGCCATTCCCGCGTCACCCGCCCAGGACGCGCGGGACGAGAGGATGCCACAAGGCCCCGGAACGCCGGATGGCGGGCCGGTCTTCTTGTCCTGCAAGGAAAATTCGGACACCTGTGTCGGCGCGGCCGTCCCCGCGGTATGCCACGCGGTGGTTTCTTTTCGCTCCCAACGGTTCATCGGCAGGAATTTTCGGCGATTGCGAAAAACGGGGGAACCCCCTGGGAAGGCGCCCGCGACTGTCATAGAGTCGGCCCTCTCCTCGGGCCTGAATTCGATCAGTCCCGCCATTTCCGGAAATTCCAGGGAGCGCGGTGGCCGACACCCGAGACCGGTCTTCGTTCGACTTTCTCGCCTGGGTGCTGGGCGCGTGCCGGACCGATCGGGTCACCGGCTGCCTCTACCTCGCGGGCCGTCCCGGTGGCGTCGTCCACCTGCGAGACGGCGCGGTGGTGGCGGTCGACAGCCCGGGCGCGCCGGGGGTGGACGCGCTGCTGCTGCGCTCGGGCCGGATCAGCGAGGCGGACTGGTCCGCGGTCGTGCGCGCCGGCGCGGACCCGCACGACGAGCTGCGCGAGCGCGCCGGGATCGGGGGCGCCGAGCTGCGGCTGGTCACGACGACGGCCTGCCACGACGGGGTGTTCGCGGTCGTCGCGGGCTCGATCGACGAGTACGCCGTGGACCGCCGGCCGCTGGACGTCGCGCTGCCGATCACGCCGGGCGTGGACCTCGACCGGCTGCTGGCCGAAACCTCGCGGCGGATCGACGCGCTCGCGTCGCTGGCCACGCCGGTCGCCCCGCACCGCGAACGGCTCGAGCCCGCGCCCGGCGCCGACCCGCCCGCGGCCGCACTGAGCCCGGCGCGCCGCGACATCATCGCGTGCGCCGACGGCCGCCGCTGCGCCCGCGACATCGCGTTCGTGCTGGGCCGCAACGTCTTCCCGGTGACGGTCGAGGTGTCCAGGATGGTCGGCGACGGGCTCCTGGCCGTGGCCGGCGCCGCGCCGGTGGCCATCGCCGGCCCGCTCCCGTCACTGCGCCCCCGCGCCCCCGAGCCGCCCGGGACCGAAGGCGACACCGACCCGAAACCACCCCTGCCGCGGCGCGAACCCGGCGCGAGCGGCGTCACGGACGACGCGCGTGCGCCCCGCGTTTCCGGCTGGCAGGTGCTGCCCCGGCTCTTCAACCGCATCCGGGCCGGCCCCTCGCACCAGGAGGACCCCGACCCTTCGTGACCCCCGTCCCCCACCCGCAAAGGAGAACCGCCGTGCTGGGCCAAGGCCAGAACATGTCGGACCAGATGAACATCATGGTCAAGCGGCTGCGGCAGGAGGTGTCCGACTGCCTGGCCGCCGGCGTCGTCGACCTGGCGACCGGGATGCTGCTGGCCGTCGACACGACCGACGCGCACCCGCCCGAAGTGCTGGACCTGCTCGCCGGCGCGACCCTGGACCTGTTCCAGGGCCGCACGGTCGTGATGATCGAGGACGTGTTCAAGGAACGCCGCGGCGTCGCGAGCAGCGAGCACTACTTCCAGGAAATCCTCGTCAACAGCGCCAACCTGACGCACCTGTTCATCCGGAACAACCGCGACGAAGACGTCGTCGCGGTCGTCGTCTGCCCGCGCTCGGTGAACATCGGCATGCTCTTCGCCGGCGCCCGCCGGGCGGTCAAGACCCTGCTGGTCTGACCCCACGATCGCCTGCCGGGGCGGCGCGTCCGCCCGCCGCCGCCCCGGTAGGCCCGCTCAAGTCCGGCCGAGCACCCAGTGGAACGTCGCGGGGCCTTCGGGTTCCCGCATGGTCACCGGCTCGTCGACGAGGAGCGTGAACCCGGCCGCCGCGAGCAGGCGCCGGTTCTCCGCCGTCGAGTGGCTGCTGAAGAACATCGGCGTGCCGAGCCAGTCGTCCTCGACGCCGTTCGCTTCGCTGCAGCCCAGCGAGGCCAGGAACCAGCCGCCGGGCCGGAGCCAGCGGGCGATCCGCGCGAACAACGCGCCCTGTTCCTCACGCGGGACGTGCAGCACCGAGTAGAACGCCGTGACGGCGTCGAACGTCCCGTCCGGAAAGGACACCTCGGTCATGTCGGCCCGCTCGAAACGCGCCGCGGGGACGTTGCGCCGGGCGAGGTCGAGTTGCGCCGAAGACACGTCGACGCCGAGGACGTGGTGGCGCTCGGCCAGCAGCGCCGTGCCGGGCACGCCCGCGCCGCAGCCGAGGTCGAGCACGTCGGCGCCGTCGGCGAGGCGGCCGGTCAGCTCGGCCAGGAAGCGCGACCGCGGGTCGTCCGGGATCCGGGCGCTCCATTCGAGGTATCGCCGCGCCGAACGGTCGTAGCCGGATTCGACGATCCGCCGGGCATCGCTCACCCGTCGACCCTACCGAGCCGTCCAGCGGTTTCTCGGCCAGAATGAGCCCGTGGTCTCGGTGCGCAGCGTGGTCGACCGGGTGGGGCCGACGCTGCTCCACGCGCTCCAGGTGCCCGACGACCCGCCCGCCGTGGCCGACGTCGTCATCGCCGAACCCGGCGGGGCCGTCGCCGCCGGGGACCTCGTGCTCGGCGTCGCCACCACCGGTCCAGAAGACGCCGCGGACCTGGTGAAGCAAAGCGCCGAGCAGGGCGCGGCCGCGGTGCTCCTGAAGCCGCCGCTCGCCGCGAAGCCCGCCGTGAAACGGGCCGCGAAGGCCAGCGGGATCGCGCTCGTCCAGGTGCACGCCGCGACGTCGTGGGCCCAGCTCGTCTGGCTGCTCCGGACCGTCCTCGACGCCCTCGCCGACGAATCCGAGGACCTCGATCCCGGCTCGGGTGACCTGTTCCGGCTGGCCGACGCCGTCGCGTCCGTCGTGGACGCGCCGGTGACCATCGAGGACACCAACTCGCGCGTGCTCGCCTACTCCGCGCGCCAGGACCTCACCGACCCCGCGCGCGTCGCCACGATCATGGGCCGCCGCATCCCGGACGACGTCCTCGCGCGCTTCCGCTCGCGCGGGGTGTTCCGCGAGCTGTCCCGTGGCCGGCAGACGATCTTCGTCCCCGCCCAGCGCGACGGCACGCTGCCGCGGCTGATCGTGCCGATCCGGATGGGCGGCGAGCTGCTCGGGTCGATGTGGGCGGTGGTCGCCGGGCCGGTGTCCGACGAGCGCGCGGCCGCGTTCGCCGACGCCGCGCCCGTCGTCGCGTTGCACCTGCTGCGGCGGCGCGCGCACACGGACGCGCAGCGCCGTGCGTCGGCCGAGCTGCTGCGCGGGGTGCTCGAAGGCCGCGCGAACCCGCGCAAGGCGATGGCCGAGCTGGACCTGTCCGACGAGCCGCACCGCGTGGTCGTCATCGAGGTCACCGGCGGCGACGGCCGCGACGCGGAAGGCCTGCGGCTCGCGCTGCTCGAGCGGATCGCCCAGGGCATCGGCCGCCGTCCGGTGACGACCGAGCTGGCCGGGCTGCTCTACGCCGTGGTGCCGGACCGGCCGGGCCCCGGCGGCTGGGAGGAGCTGCGCGAAGCACTGACGACGACGGCTTCGAGGCGCGGCGGCGCCCCGCGCGCCGCGGCCGGAGCGCCCGGCGAAATCGGCGACCTCTCCGCGTCACGCCTACAGGCCGACGAAGCCCTCGGCCTGCTGCGGGCCGAGCTGCTCGACCAGCGCGTGATCACCTTCGACGAAGCTTGGACGGCGTTGACGCTGCACCGCGGCGCGACGGCGGCCGTCGCGGCGAAGGTCGCGGAGCTCGGCCCGCTGGGCGCCCTGCGCGCGCACGACGAGACGGGCAAAGCCGGCTACGTCGAGACGCTCTACGAGTGGCTGCGGCACCCGGGCGACCCCCGGGCGGCGGCGCGCGAGCTGCGGATCCACCCGAACACCCTGCGGTACCGGATGCGCAAGCTCCTCGAGCTGGTGCCGCTGGACCTCGACGACCCCGACGTGCGGCTGGCCCTGCTCACCCAGCTGGTCGCGCTGCGCTGGAGCTGATGGGCCGTTCGGCCCAACCTGCGACGTATGCACTACTCCGCATGGATCGCGCCGATCGTTCGGATTGTCTTTTCCAGCCGAAAGATGGTGGATTCCGGTGATCGCCTGACGCATTTTCTCTTCCACCACCCGGGGTGGCCGGGTCGTCGCAGAGGAGTGTCCATGAGCAGTTCGGAGCGGATTCGCAGAGCCGTCAAGCTGGGTGCGGTGTCCGCGCTCTCCTTGGTCGCCCTGGTCGTCCCGGGCGCAGGCGCCGGCAGCTCGGTGGCCGCGCCCGCCGGTGACTGCTTCACCCCGACCCACAGCGCGGACCGCAGCAAGGACGGCCACGCCGACAGCCTGTCGCCGGCCGAAGCGGCCCGCGTCGAAGCGGACATGCAGAGCAAGCTCGCCGGCAAGCGGACGGCGTTCAAGGCCGCGGCCGCCGTCTCGATCCCCGTCTACTTCCACGTGATCACCAGCGGCTCGACCGGCAACCTGCCGGCGTCGACGATCACCAAGCAGATCTCGGTCCTCAACAGCGCGTACGCCGCGAGCGGCTACAGCTTCTCGCTGGTGAGCACGGACTACACGAACAACTCCACCTGGTACAACGGCATCACCGACGGCACGTCGGCCGAGCGCAACATGAAGAACGCGCTGCGCAAGGGCGGCAAGAACGCGCTGAACATCTACACCGCCAACCTCGGCGACGACCTGCTCGGCTGGGCGACGTTCCCGTGGAACTACAGCTCGCAGCCCAAGATGGACGGCGTCGTCATCCTCGACGAGTCCCTCCCGGGCCGCTCGGCGACGAACTACAACGAGGGCGACACGGCCACGCACGAAATCGGCCACTGGATGGGGCTCTACCACACGTTCCAGGGCGGCTGCTCCGGCTCGGGCGACTACGTGTCGGACACCCCGGCCGAGGCGACGGCGACGTCCGGCTGCCCCGCGAACAAGGACACCTGCACCTCGACGGGCAAGGACCCGGTCCACAACTTCATGGACTACAGCTACGACTCGTGCATGTACGAGTTCACCGCGGGCCAGACCGCGCGGATGAACAGCTCGTGGTCGGCCTACCGCGCCTGACGAAATGCCCGTGAAGGCCACCTCGGGGTGGCCTTCACGGCACGCGGTCACGCGACCAGGAGCGTCTTGCCGATCGTGGCGCGGGATTCGATCGCCGCGTGCGCGTCGGCGGCCTTCTCCAGCGGGAAGCGCTGCCCGATCACCGGGACCAACCGCCCGGCCGCGGCTTCCGTCAGCGCGGACTCCGTGAACGCCCGCATCTCCGCCGGGCTCCCGATCGAGCGCACCAGCGAGACGTCGCGGCGCGCAGCGTCCTCTTCGGACACTTCGGCCCACGACCCACCCGCCAGGCCGTAGACCGCCATCCGGCCGCCCGGGCGCAGCAGCCCGAACGCCGCCGTGCCGATCTCCCCTCCCACGCCGTCGAACACGACGTCCACCTCGCCGGCGCGGGCCGTCCAGTCCGGCGCCAGGTAGTCGACGACGACATCGGCGCCCTGGACGTTGGCCACCTTCGCCGGCCCGCCCGCCGCGCCGACCACCGACGCTCCCGCCGCCTTCGCCAGCTGCACCAGCAGGCCGCCGACGCCGCCCGCCGCCGCCTCGACGAGGACCCGGTCGCCGGGGCGGACGCCGGTCGCGCGCACCAGGCCCGTCGCCGTCCGGCCGTCCGCGAGCAGGGCCACCGCCGCGTCGAGCCCCAGCGCGTCCGGCACCGGGTACACCCCTGCCGCGTCCACGGCGACGCGCTGCGCGTACCCGCCCGAGCCGCCGGTCGACGTCACCACCCGCAGCCCGGCCAGCCCCGGGTCCACGCCCGCGCCGACCGCGCTGACCACACCGCCGACGCCGTTGCCGGGGATGACCGGCAGCACCGGGCGGAAGGGGCCCGTCCCGGCGCGCACCTGCGTCTCGACGAACGTGATGTTCGCGAACGCCACTTCCACCAGTACCTGACCGGGCCCGGCGACCGGATCGGGCGCGTCCTCCGGGACGAGCGCCTCCGGCCCGCCGAACTCCCGCAACCACACAGCTCTCATGTGCTCACGCTGCAACCTCCAGTGAGATCGAAGTCAACACTCTTGTCCGCGGAGCACTACGATCACGGCGGAAAAATGTCCGTGCAGCACGATGACACCGCCGTCCGGGTGGCTCACCGTGAGTGGCACCACCGCATTCGAATCCGACGCGACCGACCCTGGAGGCCGACCGTGCGCATCGCTGTTCCCCGTGAGATCAAGAAGCACGAATACCGGGTCGCGCTGACCCCGGCCGGGGTCCACGAGCTGGTCGGCCGCGGGCACGACGTGTTCGTCGAGACCGGCGCGGGCGTCGGCTCGTCCATCACCGACGACGAGTACGTCGCCGCCGGCGCGAAGATCCTCGCGACCGCCGCCGAGACGTGGGCCGAGGGCGAGCTCGTGCTCAAGGTCAAGGAGCCGATCGCCGAGGAGTACCCCCGGCTGCGCGCGGACCAGGTCCTCTTCACCTACCTGCACATCGCCGCCGACCGCCCGCTGACCGACGCGCTGCTCACCGCCGGCACGACGGCGATCGCCTACGAGACGGTGCAGACCGCGAACGGCGCGCTGCCGCTGCTCGCCCCGATGTCCGAGGTCGCGGGCCGGCTGGCCCCGCAGGTCGGCGCGTTCTCGCTGATGAAGCCGAGCGGCGGCCGCGGGGTGCTGCCGGGCGGCATCCCGGGCGTGCACCCGGCGCGCGTGGTCGTCATCGGCGGCGGTGTCGCGGGCCTCAACGCCGCCCGCGTCGCGCTGGGCCTCGGCTCGGACGTCGAGATCCTGGACACGAACGTCGACCGCCTCCGCCAGATCGACAACGACTTCGGTGGCCGCATCCGCACGGTGACGTCGAACCGCCTGTCGGTGGAGGAGTCGGTGCTGCAGGCCGACATGGTCGTCGGCGCGGTGCTGGTCCCGGGCGCGAAGGCGCCGAAGCTGGTCTCGAACGACCTCGTGTCCCGCATGAAGCCGGGCAGCGTCCTCGTGGACATCGCGATCGACCAGGGCGGCTGCTTCGCCGACTCGCGGCCGACCACGCACGACGACCCGACGTACACCGTGCACGAGTCGGTCTTCTACTGCGTCGCGAACATGCCGGGCGCGGTGCCGCGGACGTCGACCTACGGGCTGACGAACGTCACGCTGCCGTACGCGGTGCAGCTGGCCGAGCACGGCTGGAAGGCCGCGCTGCAGGCCGACGCCGCGCTGGCGAAGGGCCTCAACACGCACGCGGGCGCCCTGACGAACGGCCCGGTCGCGGTGGCCCACGACCTGCCGCACACGCCGCTGGACACCGTCCTCGCCTGACCCCATTTCACCCGAGCGGGTCCCTGCCGCACCGCGGCAGGGACCCGTTCCTCTTTTCGCGCGGCTTGACGGACAGCTGCTATCCCCCAACAGCCGAAACGGCAACCCCCGAAATCAAAAAACAATGGCAGCACAAGAATGCCACCCGGCAAAGCCGAACCCATCCCACCCACCAAAAGCAAGATCAACGGCCCACCCCCCGCTGGAAGCCGCACCAAAGGCACCGTGGGGGTCCGGGGGCTCGGCCCCCGGGAGACAAGGATGAGTTGACGCGAAGGGCGAAGCCCGAAGCAGAAACGAGGGCGACCCGCTCAACCAGCCTGGGGGTCACTGGGAGCGGGTCGCCGGTTCCTAGCTTAGAGGGGTCTGGCGGACTTTGCTGCACCGGGTGGGCAAGTCGAGCGAATTCTTTACCGAGTTGATCTGGCTCCGACGTGTGAGCGGAGGGTAAACGCTGAGGTCAGGACCCTTTCGGGGGTGCTGCGGGGGACCGGCTACGGTTGCGGAAAGTGACGAAGGTCGCTCTGCGTGGGTTCGTGCGTTCCGTGGGCGGGTGCGGCGCGGGTAGGGCAGGATGACGCCGCATCAGCGGGAACGTTAGGGGACGGTATGCACGACGGCAGTGGCCGGATTGTGGTGCAGAACCTGAGCAAGCAGTTCGGCGCGGTGAACGCGGTGCAGAACCTCAGTTTCACGGTCGAGCCGGGTTCGGTGACGGGGTTTCTGGGGCCGAACGGTGCCGGGAAGACGACGACGTTGCGGATGTTGCTCGGGTTGGTGACGCCGACGGCGGGGCAGGCGACGATCAACGGGCGGCCGCACTCGCAGCTGGGGAATCCGGCGCGGGTGGTGGGTTCGGTGCTGGAGAACGAGGGGTTCCACCCGAGCCGGACGGCGCGCAACCACCTTCGGGTGTACGCCGCGGCGATCGGGGTGCCGGATCAGCGCGCGGACCAGGTGCTGGGGCTGGTGGGGCTGGGGAGTGCCGCGGACCGGAAGGCGGGCGGGTTCTCGCTGGGGATGCGGCAGCGGCTGGCGCTGGCGACGGCGTTGCTCGGTGATCCGCAGGTGCTGGTACTGGACGAGCCGACGAACGGCCTGGACCCCGAAGGCATCCTTTGGTTGCGGAACTTCCTGCGTTCGTACGCGCGGGAGCAGGGGCGGACGGTGCTCGTGTCGAGCCACCTGCTGAACGAGGTCGAGCAGCTGATCGACCAGGTGGTGATCATCAGCCAGGGTGTCACGCGGTACTACGGGTCGCTGGACCAGCTGCGCAAGAGCCAGCAGTCGCGGGTGCTGGTGCAGCCGGC
This sequence comes from Amycolatopsis stemonae, assembly GCF_054781455.1. Classification (NCBI taxonomy): domain Bacteria; kingdom Bacillati; phylum Actinomycetota; class Actinomycetes; order Pseudonocardiales; family Pseudonocardiaceae; genus Amycolatopsis; species Amycolatopsis stemonae. Next base: position 242,051 of record NZ_BAAGUJ010000001.1, read on the forward strand.
GGATCCGGCCGCGCTGGTGAAGGCGTTGCAGGAGAACGGCGTCCAGCAGGTGTCGCCGACGCCGGACGGGCGGGTCGCGGTCGCCGGGTCGAGTGTGCAGCAGATCGGTGACCTGGCCGCGAAGGCCGGGATCGCGGTCTACGGGATGCAGGAGGACCACGCTGATCTGGAGCGGATGTTCTTCCAGCTGACGCAGGGTCAGTACACCGGCGGGCCGGGTCATCCGCCGCAGCCGCAGTACCAGGGTCCGCCGCCGGGGTACCCGCCTCAGGGGTATCCGCCCCAGGGGCCGCCGTCGGGTCCGCAGCAGCAGCAGTACTGGGGAGGACCGCAGCAGTGATGGGCAACCTGATCAAGGCGGAGTTCCGCAAGACGCTCTCGCTGAACACCTGGTGGGTGCTGCTGATCCCGCTGGCGCTGGTCGCGTTCTGGCTGACGTTCGCGTGGGGCAAGATCACCAACGACTTCGCGGACTTCCTGGGGTCGGACGAGGCCCGGCAGGTCACCGAGCTGATCGGCCTGGACCCGGCGAAGGTGCCGGTGGGGTTGCTGGCGCTGGCGCACGGCGTGAACATCGCGCAGCTGGTCCCCGGGTTGTTCGGCATCTTCGCGCTGGCCGGGGAGTACCGCAGCAAGACGATCACGACGACGTTCCTCACCGCGCCCAACCGGATCTCGGCGCTGACCGCGAAGATGCTCACCTACGTCGGGTGGGGCGCGATCTACGGGCTGGTCAGCTTCGGTGTCTCGGCGGTGGCCGTGATGGCGTCGGTCGACTCGGGCCGGTGGCCGTCGGCGGGGCAGTGGCTGGCCGCGCTGGGCGGCACGGTGCTGGCCGCGGTGCTGGTGACGTTGTTCGGCATCGGGTTCGGCGCGGTGCTGCGCAGTGTGCCGCTGGCCGTCGTGCTGTTCCTGGTGTGGTTCCTGATCATCGAGAACGTGCTCGTGATCCTGCTCTGGGGCCAGACGACGCTGCTGGGCGGGATCCTGCCGAACGGCACCGCGAACGGGATCGTGGGCGGGATCGCCGCGGACGCGTTCGGGTTCAACTCGCTCAACCTGCCCGCGGACGTCAGTTCGGGCGCGCAGTTGCTGCTGCAGTACACCGCGGCGGCGCCGGGCGTGCTGTCGTGGTGGGCCTCGGCGTTGATCTTCTTCGCGTGGACGCTGGTGTTCTTCGGCCTCGGCTGGGCGGGCAACCAGAAGCGCGACATCACCTAGGTTTACCCTTCCGTGAAGGCCACCTCGAAGTCTTCGAGGTGGCCTTCACGGCTTTCCGGGAAATATTTTGTCGGTGGGGACGCTTACTGTGACAACGTGACCATCGCTCCGCCCCGCTCCCGTCAAGAGCTCCCACCCGCTGAGACCGTCGGCTGGGTCCGCCGGCTGTCCGCCGCGGCCTGGGAGCACCGTGCCCTCGTCGTGCTCTCGCTGCTCGCGGCCGTGTTCAGCGTCGGCGTGCAGGCCGCGAGCCCGCTGCTGGTGCGCTCGGCGGTCGACGACGCGGTGGCCGGGCACACGTCGGCGCTGGGCGGGATCGCCGCGGTTCTGGTCGCGTTGCAGCTGGTGGCGTTCGCCACCGCGTTCATGCGGCGGTACTTCGGCGGGAAGCTCGCCCTCGACGTCCAGCACGACCTGCGGCAACGCGTCTTCAACGCGGTCTCGAGGCTCGACGGCGGCAAGCAGGACGCGCTGCGCACCGGGCAGGTCGTCTCGCGGGCCATCTCCGACCTGCAGCTCGTCGTCGGGATCCTCATGCAGATCCCGCTGTCGTTCGGCTCGGTGATCTTCGCGGTGCTGTCGTTCGCGGCGATGCTGTGGATGTCGCCGGTGCTGACGCTGATCGCGCTGGTCGTCACGCCCGCGGTCGGCGTCGTCATCGCCCGCAGCCGCAAGCGGCTCTTCCCGGCGACGTGGTCGGCGCAGCAGCGCGCGGCGGACGTCGCGCAGCAGGTCGAGGAGACCGTCACCGGCGTCCGCGTGGTCAAGGGCTTCGGCCAGGAGACGCGGGAGGTCTCGAAGCTCGAGAAGACCGCGCGCAAGTTGTTCGCGGAGCGGCTTCGCGCGGCGAAGCTGTCCGCGGTGCCGACGGCGACGACGGCGGCGCTGCCCGCCGCCGGCCAGGTCGCCGTGCTCGGCATCGGCGGTGTCCTCGCGCTGAACGGCTCGATCAGCCTCGGCACGTTCCTCGCCTTCGCGACCTACCTGGCGACGCTGATCGGCCCGGCCCGGATGCTGTCCGGCCTGGTCGTGCAGGCCCAGCTGACCCGCGCCGGCGCCGAGCGCGTGTACGAGCTGATCGACGCGCAGCCGGAGGTCGTCGACTCCCCCGGCGCACGGCCGCTGCCGCCGGGGCCGATCGGCGTCGAACTCGAAGACGTCCGGTTCGGCTACACGCGCAACGAGCCCGTGCTGGCCGGCCTCTCGGTCACCGCGAACCCGGGCGAGACGCTCGCGCTGGTCGGCACCGCGGGCTCCGGGAAGTCGACGATCTCTCTGCTGCTGCCCCGGTTCTACGACGTCCACGCGGGCGCGGTGCGGGTCGGTGGCCTCGACGTCCGGGACGTCCCGCTGCGGCAGCTGCGGCAGGCGATCGGCGTGGTGTTCGAGGAGGCGTTCCTGTTCTCCTCGTCGATCCGGGACAACATCGCGTACGGCCGCCCGGACGCGAGCGAAGAGGAGATCGTCGCGGCCGCGCGCGCCGCGGAGGCGGACGGCTTCATCCGCGAGCTGCCCGAGGGCTACGACACGCTGGTCGGCGAGCGCGGGCTCACCCTGTCCGGCGGCCAGCGGCAGCGGCTCGGGCTGGCCCGCGCCCTGATCACCGACCCGCGGATCCTGATCCTCGACGACGCGACGTCGGCCATCGACACCGTCACCGAGGCGGCGATCCACGACACCCTGCGCTCGGTCACCGCCGGCCGGACGACGCTGCTGATCGCGCACCGGCGCTCGACGCTGGCGCTGGCCGACCGGATCGCGGTGCTCGACGAAGGCCGCGTCGTCGACGTCGGCACCGAAGCAGAGCTGATGGCGCGCTGCCCGCTGTTCCGCGAGCTGGTCGCGGGCCCGGGCGACGACGTCGAAGAGAAGCACCGCTGCGAGGGTCTCGACTGCGGCCCGGCCGGGATCACGCCGGCGCTCTGGCCGCGGGACGAGAGCCGCGACGAGGTCGACGACCTGGCCGACGCGGCGCGGCAGCGCAGCGGCAACCCGAACAACAGCGGCTTCGTCGGCGGGGGCGGCGGCCTCGACGTGCCGCCGACGCCGGAGCTGATCGAGGGCGTGCGGAAGCTCCCGGTCGCGGCCGACGAGCCACGACTGTCCGATGTGGACGTCACCGCGCCCGACCCAGGGTTCCGGCTGGCCCGGCTGCTGCGGCCGGTCCGCTGGCCGCTGGCCGTGGTGATCGCGCTGGTGGCGGCCGACGCGCTGGCGTCGATCGCGCTGCCCGGGCTGTACCAGTTCGGCGTCGACCACGGCGTCCGGACGGGCGTCGAGTGGATGATCTGGCTGGCCGCCGGGATCGGCGCCGCGGTCATCGCGGCCGACTGGGCCGTGGTGTTCGCGCAGACGCGCCTGACGTCCCGGGTCGGCGAGACGGTGCTGTACGCGCTGCGCGTCCGCAGTTACGCGCACCTGCAGCGGCTCGGGCTCGACTACTACGAGCGCGAGCTGTCCGGGAAGATCATGACCCGGATGACGACGGACGTCGACGCGCTGTCGACGTTCCTGCAGACCGGGCTGGCCACCGCGGTGGTCAGTGCGCTGACGCTGGCCGGGATCACGGCCGCGCTGCTGGTCACCGACGCCGGGCTGGCGCTGTACGCGCTGGCGATGGTCCCGGTGCTGGCGGTGGCGACGGTGATCTTCCGGCGGGCGGCGTCGAAGGCGTACAACGAGGCCCGCGAGCGGGTCAGCGTCGTCAACGCGGACATGCAGGAGAACGTCAGCGGCCTGCGCGTCGCGCAGGCGTACACGCGCGAAGACCGTTCGGCGGAGGCCTTCGCTTCGCGCAGCGACGAGTACCGGCTGTCGCGGCTGCGGGCGCAGCGGTACGTCGCGACGTACTTCCCGCTGGTGGCGCTGCTGTCCGACCTGGCGACGACCACGGTCCTGGTCGCGGGCGCGAACCGCGTCTCGGCGGGCACCCTGTCGGCCGGCGTGCTGCTCGCGTTCCTGCTGTACCTGCAGCAGTTCTTCTCGCCGATCCAGCAGCTGTCGTCGGTGTTCGACGGCTACCAGCAGGCGCGCGTCGGCCTGAACCGGATCGGCGACCTGCTGCGGACGCCGACGTCGGTACCGGCGGCGGAGAACGCCGTCGCGGTGCCCGCGCGGCTGCGGGGCGAGGTCTCGTTCAAGGAGGTCGAGTTCTCCTACACCGGCACGGAGGCGAAGGCGCTGGAGCAGTTCTCGCTGGACGTCGCGGCCGGGGAGACGGTCGCGCTGGTCGGCGCGACCGGCGCCGGCAAGTCGACGGCGGTGAAGCTGGTCGCGCGCTACTACGACGCCACCGGCGGCGAGGTCCGGATCGACGGCACGGACGTCCGCGAGTACGAGCTCGCCGGGCTGCGGCGCCGGATGGGCGTGGTGCCGCAGGAGGCGCACCTGTTCTCGGGCACGGTCGCGGACAACGTCCGCTACGGCCGCCCGTCGGCGTCCGACGCGGAGGTCGAGGCGGCGGTCCGGTCGGTGGGCGCGTTCGACGGCGTCGCGGCCCTGCCGGCGGGCTTCCTGCAGCCGGTGGGCGAACGCGGCCGGTCGCTGTCGGCCGGCCAGCGCCAGCTGGTCGCGCTGGCCCGGGCGGAGCTGGTGGACCCGGACGTCCTGCTGCTCGACGAAGCCACGGCGGCCCTGGATCCGTCCACCGAAGCGGCCGTGCTCCGCGCGACGGAGACGGTGTCCCGCCGCCGCACGACGTTCGTGGTGGCCCACCGCCTGGCCACGGCGGCCCGCGCGGACCGCATCGTGGTCCTGGACCACGGCCGCATCGTCGAAACCGGAACCCACGAAGAACTCCTGGCGGCCAACGGCCCCTACGCCCGCCTCTGGGCCCTCGGCTGACGTGATGCCCCTCCAGTCACGGGTGATGCCTCTCTGATCACGGGTGATGCCTCTTCGATCACGGGTAGGGCCTCTTTGGGCACGAAAGTTCGTGGCCCGGCGGGCGGGGCGCTGGGAGCATGGCGGGCATGTTCGAACAGCAACGGGCGCCCGACCGGCAGGTCCGGGCCGCGCAGACCGGGACGACCGTCCGGGTCTACCAGGCCTACACCCCCGCCATCGCCGACGCCGCGCTCGAAAAACAGACTTTCGTCGCGCCGTTCAAGCGGGACCGGATGACGTGGATCAAGCCGTCGTTCCGGTGGATGGCCTACCGCTGCGGCTACGGGAGCAAGCCGGGACAGGAGCGCGTCCTGGCGATCGACATCACGCGCGACGGCTTCGAGTGGGCCCTCGCCCACGCCGCGCTCAGCGTTCCGCGCCCCGGTCAGGACCACCACGAGTGGAAGCGGCAGCTCGAGACGAGCCCGGTGCGCGTCCAGTGGGACCCGGAGCGAGACCTCCACCACACCGCGCTGAACTTCCGCGCCATCCAGGTCGGGCTGGGCGGCGAGGCGGTCGGCCGCTACGTCGACGAGTGGATCACCGCGATCACCGACGTCACGCCGCTGATGCGCGACATCTCCGGCCTCCTGGCCACCGACCAGCTGCACAAGGCGGTCAAGCTCGTCCCGCACGAGCCGCCGTACGACCTGCCGGCCGGCCTCGCGGAAGCCATCGACGCCACGGCTTAGGGCAGCGCCCGCCACTTCAGCGAGCCCATCCCCGCCGCCTCGACGTCCGGGCGCCCCGCCCAGCGGAACGTCCCCGGCCGCACGTGGACGCCGGCGCCGACCAGCCAGTCCGGCTCGCCGGGCTCGACCCACTCCATCTCCTCGAAGTCCGCCGGCGTCGACCAGACGGCCGAGCACGAGTCGCACATCAGCACGACCGCGCCGGACTCCGTCACCAGCGGCCTGACCAGGCCCTGGTCCCAGAACGAAGGACATTCGACCAGCCACATCCCACCAGTGGAACCCGCCGCGGTGAACGACCGGCGGACACCGCGCGAACCCGGCCGGAAGAGCCCGAAAACCCTGTACCCGGTCCACCGCTTAAGGTTCCCTTAGCACATCTTGATCGAGTCAGTGACCGATCCCCTAGTGCGCCACGCCTCACACAGGCCGGTTCCATCACATCGCGGTCACCGAGGGGGTTAGCCTGGTAGGCGCATCAGCGGATTCATGATCGAGATCGAGACGGATAGAGGCGAGCCCAAGCCGTGTCCAGCAGCAGCCCTGCGTCACAGTTCGGCCCCAACGAGTGGCTGGTCGAAGAGATGTACGACCAGTTCCTCGCCGACCCTTCCTCAGTCGATGCCGCATGGCACGACTTCTTCGCGGACTTCAAGCCGACGCAGAACGCTCAGGCCAAGGCCGACTCGGCCCGGCAGCAGGCCGAGTCGAAGCCCGCGACGAACGGCCAGGCGGCGCAGCCGTCGCCGAAGGCCGTGCAGAACGCGGAGTCGGCGGCCAAGCAGGCGGCCACCAAGCCCGCTCCGGCGAAGCCGGCGCCCGCCAAGCCGGCGCCGAAGCAGGAGCAGAAGCCGAAGGCCGAGCCGAAGAAGGACGAGGCGGAGTCGAAGCAGCTGCGCGGCGCCGCGGCGGCCATCGCCAAGAACATGGACGCCTCGCTGAGCGTCCCGACCGCGACGAGCGTGCGCGCGGTGCCGGCCAAGCTGATGGCCGACAACCGCATCGTCATCAACAACCACCTCAAGCGCACCCGCGGCGGCAAGATCTCCTTCACGCACCTCATCGGCTACGCGATGGTGCGCGCGCTGAAGAGCTTCCCGAACATGAACCGGCACTACCAGCTGATCGACGGGAAGCCGTTCGCGATCACGCCGGAGCACGTCAACTTCGGCCTCGCGATCGACATGAAGGGCAAGGACGGCTCCCGCACGCTGGTCGTCGCCTCCATCAAGAACTGCGAGGACATGACGTTCCTGCAGTTCTGGCAGGCGTACGAGGAGATCGTCAAGAAGGCCCGCAACAACAAGCTGACCGCGGACGACTTCTCCGGCACCACCATCTCGCTGACCAACCCGGGCGGCATCGGCACCAACCACTCGGTGCCGCGCCTGCAGGCCGGCCAGGGCGCCATCATCGGCGTCGGCGCCATGCAGTACCCGGCGGCGTTCGAGGGCACCAGCGAGAAGACGCTGGTCGACCTCGGCATCAGCAAGATCATGACGCTGACCTCGACGTATGACCACCGCATCATCCAGGGCGCGGAGTCCGGCGAGTTCCTCAAGCGCATCCACCAGCTGCTGCTCGGCGAAGACGGCTTCTACGACGACGTCTTCACCAGCCTGCGCCTGCCGTACGAGCCGATCCGCTGGGTCGCCGACATCCCGGACGGCCCGGTCGACAAGACCGCCCGCGTCATCGAGCTGATCGACGCGTTCCGGATGCGCGGCCACCTGATGGCCGACACCGACCCGCTGAACTACCGCCAGCGCAGCCACGCCGACCTCGACGTCCTCTCCCACAACCTGACCCTGTGGGACCTGGACCGCGAGTTCCCGGTCGGCGGCTTCGCCGGCCAGGAGCGGATGAAGCTGCGCGACATCCTGGGCGTGCTGCGCAACTCCTACTGCCGCACGGTCGGCATCGAGTACACGCACATCCTCGACCCGGAGGAGCGTCGCTGGATCCAGGACCGCGTCGAGATCCCGCACGAGAAGCCGGACCCCGCGGTCCAGAAGTACGTGCTCTCGAAGCTGAACGCCGCCGAGGCGTTCGAGACGTTCCTGCAGACCAAGTACGTCGGCCAGAAGCGGTTCTCCCTCGAGGGCGGCGAGACGGCGATCCCGCTGCTGGACACGCTGCTGGACAAGGCGGCCGAGCACGAGCTCGACGAGGTCGTCATCGGCATGCCGCACCGCGGCCGGCTGAACGTGCTGGCGAACATCGTCGGCAAGCCGATCAGCCAGATCTTCCAGGAGTTCGAGGGCAACCTCGACCCGGGTCAGGCGCACGGCTCCGGTGACGTGAAGTACCACCTCGGCGCCGAGGGCAAGTACTTCCGCATGTTCGGCGACGGCGAGACGAAGGTGTCGCTGACCGCGAACCCGTCCCACCTGGAGACGGTCGACCCGGTGCTCGAGGGCATCGTCCGCGCGAAGCAGGACATCCTCGACAAGGGCGGCGAGGGCTACACCGTCCTGCCGGTCCTGATGCACGGCGACGCGGCCTTCGCAGGCCAGGGCGTCGTGGCCGAGACGCTGAACCTGGCGCTGCTGCGCGGGTACCGCACCGGCGGCACCGTGCACGTCATCGTCAACAACCAGGTCGGCTTCACGACCGCGCCGGAGCACTCGCGCTCCTCGCAGTACGCCACCGACGTCGCGAAGATGATCGGCTCGCCGATCTTCCACGTGAACGGTGACGACCCGGAGGCCGCGCACTGGGTGGCCAAGCTGGCCGTCGAGTACCGGCAGGCGTTCCACAAGGACGTCGTCATCGACCTCATCTGCTACCGCCGCCGCGGGCACAACGAGGGCGACGACCCGTCGATGACGCAGCCGGCGATGTACGACATCATCGACACGAAGCGCTCGGTCCGGAAGACCTACACCGAGTCGCTGATCGGCCGCGGCGACATCTCCGTCGAGGAGGCCGAGGCCGCGCTGCGCGACTTTTCGAGCCAGCTGGAGCACGTCTTCAACGAGGTCCGCGAGCTGGAGAAGCACCCGGCGAAGGCGAGCCCCTCGGTCGAAGAGGAGCAGCAGGTGCCGGCGAAGGTCTCGACGGCGATCACCGCCGAGACGCTGCAGCACATCGGCGACGCGTTCGTGAACGTGCCCGAGGGCTTCACCCCGCACCCGCGCGTCAAGCCGGTCATGGAGCGGCGCCACAAGATGTCGCGCGAAGGCGACATCGACTGGGCGTTCGGCGAGCTGCTCGCGTTCGGGTCGCTGGCGATGGAGGGCCGCCTGGTGCGGCTGTCCGGCCAGGACTCCCGCCGCGGCACGTTCACCCAGCGGCACTCGGTGTTCATCGACCGCAAGACCGGCCAGGAGTACTCGCCGCTGCAGAACCTGGCCGACGGCCAGGGCCGCGTGATGATCTACGACTCGGCACTCTCGGAGTACGCGGCCGTCGGCTTCGAGTACGGCTACTCGGTGGCGAACTCCGAAGCGCTCGTGATGTGGGAAGCGCAGTTCGGTGACTTCGTCAACGGCGCGCAGACCGTCATCGACGAGTACATCTCCTCCGGCGAGGCCAAGTGGGGCCAGCGCTCGGACGTCGTGCTGCTGCTGCCGCACGGCCACGAGGGCCAGGGCCCGGACCACACCTCCGGCCGCATCGAACGCTTCCTGGCACTGTGCGCCGAGGGTTCGATGACGGTGGCGGTGCCGTCCACCCCGGCGAACTACTTCCACCTGCTGCGCCGCCACGCCCTCGACGGCATCCAGCGCCCGCTGGTCGTCTTCACGCCGAAGTCGATGCTGCGCAACAAGGCCGCGACGTCGGCGGTCGAGGACTTCACCGGCCAGTCCCGGTTCATGTCCGTCATCGACGACGTGACGCCGGACCCGGCGAAGATCCGCAAGGTGCTGCTGACCTCCGGGAAGCTGTACTGGGAGCTCGTCGCCGAGCGGGCCAAGCGCGAAGCGGACGACGTCGCGATCGTGCGGATCGAGCAGTACTACCCGCTGCCGAAGAAGAAGCTGGTGGCGGCACTCGAGCGGTACACGAACGCGGCGCAGGTCGCGTGGGTCCAGGAGGAGCCGGAGAACCAGGGCGCGTGGCCGTTCTTCGGCCTGAACCTGCCGCGGAAGTTCCCGGAGCTGTTCTCGAAGCTCGAGGTCGTCTCGCGGCGTCCGATGGCGGCGCCGTCGGCCGGCTCGTCGAAGGTGCACGAGGTCGAGCAGAAGGCGCTGATCGCGAAGGCGTTCGACTGATCGCTTGACGGTCCGTGAAGGCCGCTTTGAGGGACTCGGAGTTCCTCGAGGCGGCCTTCACGGCTTTCCGGGGCACGCGAAACGGCGTTGCCGTCACGTGGCGCTCGCGGCAAGGTGACGACCATGCTGATCCGCCGCGAAACACCCGCCGACCACGCGACCGTCCACGCGATCCACAGCGAAGCCTTCCGGCGCGAACCCGGCGTCACGCCGGTCGAAGCCCCGCTGGTGGACGAGTTGCGTGCCGACGGCGACCTGGTCGACGCGCTGTCGCTGGTGGCGGTCCGGGACGGCGAGGTCGCCGGGCACGTCTGCTGCAGCCGCGCCCGGGTCGGCGAGGACACGACGTCGGCCGTCGGGCTCGGGCCGATCGGCGTGCGGCCCGCGCACCAGGCGAGCGGCGTCGGCGCGGCGCTGATGCACGCGGTCCTCGGCGCGGCGGACGCGCTCGGGTACGGGCTCGTCGTCCTGCTCGGCAACCCGGACTTCTACACGCGCTTCGGCTTCGTGACGGCCTCGACGCTGTCGATCGCGGCGCCCGAACCGGCCTGGGGCAAGCACTTCCAGGCCCGCACGCTCACCGGTTACAAGCCCACGTCGGCGGGCGCCTTCGCGTACGCGCCGGCGTTCTCCCGGATCTGAACAGGAGCCCTGGCATGTACGCACCGAGTTCGTCCGTCGGCGTCCGGATCAACCGCGAGCAGCACCCGTCCCGGCTGGTCGACCTCGCGCGTCAGGCCGAAGACGCCGGCCTCGACGAGGTCTGGCTGGTCGAGGACTGCTTCTGGGCGGCCGGGATCGCGACGGTCGCGACGGCACTGGCGGTGACCTCGACGATCAAGGTCGGCATCGGCGTCCTGCCGGCGGTCGCGCGCAACCCGGCGATCGCGGCGATGGAGCTGGCCGCCCTGGCGGAGCTGCACCCCGGCCGGCTGATCGGCGGGTTCGGCCACGGCGTGGCGTCGTGGATGCGGCAGATCGGCGCGTACCCGGCGTCCCCGCTGGCGGCGCTGGAGGAGACGCTGGTGGCGGTCCGCCGGCTGCTGGCGGGCGACCGCGTCTCGGTGGCCGGCCGGCACGTGGACCTGGACGAGGTCGAGCTGGTGTTCCCGCCCGCGACGGTCCCGCCGCTGCTGGCGGGCGTCCGCCGGCCGAAGTCCCTGGCGGTCGCGGGTGCCGCGGCGGACGGCACGGTCCTGGCCGAGCCGTCGCCGCCGGAGTTCGTCCGGACGGCGCTGGCGGGCATCGCCGCCGGCCGCGCGCAGGACGGCGCCCCGCCCCACCACGCGGTGGTGACGTACAACTGGCTGGCGCTCGGCGACCGCGAACGAGCCCGCCGGACGGTCGCGGAGTCGCTGACGCCCGGCGCGCGCGTCCAGGTCGAAGGCCTGCCCTTCGCCGACGAGCTGCTGGCCCTGGTCGACTCGGCGTCCACAGTGGACGACCTGGCGGCGGGCCTGCGCCCGGAGTGGATCGACCGGCTGGCCGTCTGCGGGAGCCTGGCGCAGTGCGTGGCCGCGGTCCGCGCGCTCCACGAAGCCGGGAGCGGCTCGGTGGTGCTGCTGCCGCTGCCGGAGGAACCGCCGGAGCGCGGCATCGAGGAGGCGGGCAAGGTCGCGGCGGCCGTGCGGGCCTGAGGCCTCAGCGCGCGAGGCGGCCCGCGATGCCGTCGAGGAGGCAGTCGAGGCCGAGGGCGAAGGTCTGGTCGGCGTCCAGGTGGACGGCGTCGTGGATGACCTTCGCCATCGCGGGGAACTGGCCGCTCGCGAACGTCCGCGTCAGGTAGGGCCCGTAGGTGGCCTGCCACTGCCGCTTGTCCATCCCGCTGGTCCGCGCGGTGCGCCTCTCGGTGATCTCGCGGCGCACGGCGCCGATCACGTACGCGTTGACGGCGTCGATCACCGGCATGACGTCGTCCACGCCGACGCCGTCCAGCGCGGTCACCACGGCCTCGCCCCTGGCCAGCGCGTTCGGCCCGATCTGGGGCCGGCCACCGAGCAGGTCGGCGAGCCATTCGTGCCGGTGCGCGGCCCGCCGGGTCTGCTCGGCGAGCGAGCGCAGCACCTCGCGCCAGCCGTCCCCGGCCGGCCGGATCTCCGACTGGATCGCGTCGACCATCAGGTCGAGCAGCTCTTCCTTGGTGTCGATGTAGCCGTACAGCCGCATCGGCCCGACGTCCAGCTTCGCGGCGACCTTGCGCAGCGACACCGCCGCGAGGCCGTCCGCGTCGGCCAGCCGGATCGCGGCGGCCACGATCCGCTCCCGGCTCAGCGGGGCCGGCACCGGCCGTTCCGGCGGCTCGGGCCGCTCCCACACCACCATGGACGGTGACAGTACATCGTCCCGTCCGATACAGTGTATTGACAGATACACCGTATCGGAGGGGGATCGATGACCACGAAAATCGCCGTCGTCGGAGCCGGGCTCGGCGGCTTGGCGCTGGCCCGCGTGCTGCACGTCCACGGCATCGAAACCGTGGTGTACGAACGTGAGCCGTCGCGCGACGCACGCGGACAGGGCGGCATGCTCGACATCCACTCGGGGCAGCGGGCGCTGCGCGAAGCCGGCCTGATCGAGGAGTTCTTCGCGATCGCCCGCAGCGAGGGCCAGGACATGCGGCTCCTCGAACCGGACGGCACCCTGCTGCTGCAGGAGGACACCCCCGAGGACGCCCCGATGCTGCGGCCCGAGGTGGACCGCGCCGACCTGCGCGACCTGCTGTTGGACTCGCTCCCCCCGGACGCCGTGCGCTGGGGCCACGCGTACGCGTCCGCGAGCGACGGCGTGCTGCACTTCTCCGACGGTGGTAGTGCCCCGTACGACCTGCTGGTCGGCGCCGACGGCGCGAACTCCCGGGTCCGCGCCCTGCTCACCGACGCCCGGCCGCGGCACCTCGGCCAGAACGCCGTCGAACTCCGCATCGCCGACGTCGACCGCACCCACCCCGGCCTGGCGGCGATGGTCGGGCGCGGCAACTACTGGGTGATCGGCGACGGGCGCTCACTGGCGGCGCAGCGCAACGGCGACGGAAGCGTCCGCGTCGGCCTCAGCTTCTACAACACGGGCGAGGACTGGTTCACGACGACCGGAATCCCGTTCGACGACCCGGCCGCGGCCCGGGCGCGGCTGCTGGACCTGTTCGCCGGCTGGGACCCCCGCTGCACCGCGCTGATCGCGGCGAGCGACGACGAGATCGTGCCGCGGTCCCTCACCACGCTCCCGATCGGCCTGACCTGGCCGTCCCGGCCGGACGTGACCCTGCTCGGCGACGCCGCGCACCTGATGCCCCCGGTGGGCGAGGGAGCGAACATGGCCCTGCTCGACGGCGCGTTGCTCGCACTCGCGCTGGCCGAGCGCCCGGGCGACGTTCCGACCGCGATCGAGGAGTACGAACGCGAGATGTTCGAACGCACCGGCGCGGCCGCGCGGATGTCGGCGAGCATGCAGGAACTGCTGATGTCGCCGGACGCGAGCCGGCGGCTGCTGGAGTTCTTCCAGCCGGGCTGAGCGATCGGCTAGGACTTCAGGTTGTTGCGGGCCAAGAAGTCCTCGGCGATGTCCAGGGGGTTCCGCTTCTTCTCGGTGAACTCGACGTTCAGCTCGGTCAGCTGGTCGGTCGTCAGCGCCGCCGAAACGCGGTTCAAGGCGGCCACTTCGGACGGTGACAGCGTTCCCCGCGCCACCAGCGGCACGATGTTCTGCGCCGGGAACATGTTCTTGTCGTCGGTCAGCGGCACGAACCCGTTCGCCGCGATCGTCGACGACGTGCTGAACAGGTCCGCCACCTGGACGTCGCCGGACTTCAGCGCCGCCACCGTCACCGGTCCGCCGGTGTCGGTCGTGCGGATCTCCTTGAACTCGCAGCCGTACAGGGACTTGATCTTGTCCTTCCAGCGGCTGCTCCACTGACCCGGGCCGCCGAACACCAGCTCGCGGCACCGCGGGCCCAGGTCGGAGACCGTCCTGACGCCCGTGGACGCCAGCTGCGGGCCGACGACCAGCAGGTCCTTGTCCTCGGCGGGCGCCTGGTCCAGCACCTCGAAGCCCGGCGGGATCTTCTGCCGCAGCTGCGCGTAGACGTCCTGCGGGGTCGTCGCGGTGGCGTTCTTGTCGAAGTAGCGCAACAGGTTCCCGCTGTAGTCCGGCACCACCGACAGCGACTTGTCCTGCAGTGCCTTGACGACGACCTCGCGGCTGCCGACCGGCGGCCGCACCGTGACGTTCGTGGCGCCCGCGTTCTTCAGCGCCCCGGCGTAGATCTGGGCCAGCAGAAGACTTTCCCCGACGTCCGAAGCCCCGATGATGATGTCGCCGGACGCCCCGCCCTCGCCGCCACCCGCCAGCGGGTTGCCGCAACCGGCGACCAGCAGCACCACCGCGAGGAGAGACGCGAGCCGTTTCACGCCGTCACCTTCTTCACGGCCGACGCGAGCCGGACACCACGCGGTACCAGCGCGCGGTTCAGCAACGCGAAGAGCAGGTCGAGGACGATCGCCAGCAGCGTCGTCAGCAGCGCGCCCGCGATCACCTCGGAATAGTCCAAAATGGCCAGTCCGTCGAGCAGGAACCGGCCCAGGCCACCGAGTCCGACGTACGCGGCCACCGCGGCCGTCGCGACGAGCTGCAACACGGCGTTGCGGATGCCGCCCAGCACGAGCGGCAGCGAGATCGGCACCTCGACCTGCCAGAGCCGCTGCCAGCCGGTCATCCCGATGCCCTGGGCGGCGTCGACCACGCCGTGGTCGGTCGCCTGCAGCCCCGCGTACGTGCCGGCCAGGACCGGCGGCACCGCCAGCACGACGAGCCCGATGATCGTCGAGGTGACGCTTTCGGTGAAGAGCAGGAACAGGAACGTCACGAGGCCCAGCGTCGGCAGCGCGCGGATCACGTTGCCCGCGCCCACGAGCGCGACGCCGCCGCGTCCGGTGTGGCCGACGAACAGTCCCAGCGGGACCGCGATCACCAACGCGATCACCAGCGACAGGAACGTGTAGCCGAGGTGCTCCAGCAGCCGTTGCGGGATCCCGTCGGGTCCCGACCAGTGCGCCGGGTCGCCGAACCAGTGGACGAGGTCGGTGATCATGCGGCAGCCACCCGTTCCCACGGCGTCAGGAGGTTCCGGAGGCCGATCAGGACCAGGTCGACGACCAGCGCCAGCAGCAGGGTCAGCACGATGCCGACGACGATCGGCGAGAAATATTCGCGCTGGAAGCCGTCGGTGAACAGCACGCCGAGGCCGCCGGTGCCGATCAGCGCGCCGACGCTGACCAGGCTGATGTTGCTGACCGACGCCACCCGCACGCCGGCCGCGAGCACGGGGACCGACAGCGGCAGCTCGACGGCGAAGAACCGGCGCACCGGCTTGTACCCGACGGCCGTCGCGGCGGCGATCACCGGCGGCGGCACCGCGTCCAGGGCGTCGAGCACCGGCCGGACGAGCAACGCCGTGGTGTAGATGGTCAACGCGACGACGACGTTGACGCTGTCCAGGATCTTCGACCCGATCAGGCCGGGGATGACGACGAACAGCGCGAGCGACGGGATCGTGTAGAGCAGGTTGGCCAGCACCGTGAGGACCTGCCGGGCCGGTCGCCAGCGGTGCCCGAGCCAGCCGGCCGCGATCGCCAGGACGATGCCCACGACCAGCGGGAGCAGCGCGAGGTAGACGTGGTCGCCCAGGTCGCCGAGGATTCCGGCGCGGTTGTTCCCGCTGCTCAGGTACTGCCCGAGCTCGGCGAAAAAGCTCATGACGCCTGCGGCGTCGCCTCGATCACGTCCAGGACCTGTCTCGCGACCACGGCACCGAGCACACGGTGTTCTTCGTCGACGACCACGCCGAGGCTGGCGGGCGACGACAGCGCCGCGTCCAGCGCGCCCCGGATCGGCGTCCCGCGGACCCACAGCGACCCGCCGGCCACGAGGTCGTCCTCGGTGAGCGAGCCGTCCACAGTGGAGTTCGGCGGGAGCCAGCCGCGGGGCTGCTTGTCCGCGTTGACCGCGAGCCGCCAGCCGTCGCTCGCGGCCACTGTGGACCCGACCTCGACGAGCTCCAGCTCCTTGACCTCGACGCCCTCGGCGGAGAGGAACGACAGGCCGCGGTAGCCGCGGTCCTTGCCGACGAACGACGCGACGAAGTCGTCCACCGGGTGGCGCAGCACGTCGGCGGGCGTGCCGTACTGGGCGAGCTTGCCGCCGACCCGCATCACCGCGACCTTGTCGCCGAGCCGGACGGCCTCGTCGATGTCGTGCGTGACGAACACGATGGTCTTGCCCAGCTGCGACTGCAGCCGCAGCAGTTCGTCCTGCAGGCCCTCGCGCACGATCGGGTCGACCGCGGAGAACGGCTCGTCCATCAGCAGCACCGGCGAGTCCGCGGCGAGCGCGCGGGCGACGCCGACGCGCTGCTGCTGGCCGCCGGAGAGCTGGGCCGGGTACCGCTTGCCGAGCTCGCCGGGCAGCCCGACGGTCTCCAGCAGCTCCGCGGCCCGCTTGCGCGCCTTCGCCTTGTCCCAGCCCGACAGCAGGGGCACGGTCGCGATGTTGTCCAGGACCGTCCTGTGTGGAAAGAGCCCGGCGTGCTGGATGACGTAGCCGATGCCGCGGCGCAGCGGGGCCGGGTCGCCCTCGGCGACGTCCTTGCCGTCGAGCAGCACCTGGCCGCCGGTCGGCTCGACCATCCGGTTGATCATCCGCAGTGACGTCGTCTTCCCGCAGCCGGACGGGCCGACGAACACGGTGATCGTGCCGTCCTCGACCGTCAGGCTCAGCTTGTCGACGGCGACCGTCCCATCCGGGTACTGCTTGGTCACGTCGCGGAATTCGATGGCCACTTGCCCACTCCCCATGTCCGGTGGAATCGACCGTAGCCGAGTCCGCGGCGGTTGGCACGGTGTTCCGCAGGGTGGTGACTACGCTGAATGCCCGTGAAGGCACTCGACGACGTCCTCGCCGCGCACGGTGTCGGCGTCCGCCCGCTGTACCGCGTCATCGACCTCCTGCGCACCGGTGACCACGACCTCGGCGAGCTGGTGCGGCTGAGCACCGCGCCCCGCCGCAGCGTCGAGGACGTCCTCGCCGCGCTGGGCGACGACCTCGACCGCAGCGGCGACCGGCTCCGGATCGCCCCCGGCGTCGCGGCGTCGTACCTGCGGTACAGCGCGCCGCGCTTCGGCGACCCGCTCGACCAAGCCGTCGCGGCGCACGAGTTGCTGCCGAAGGTCGCCGAGTGGGTCGCGGAGGTGCCGCCGCCGCTGGCCGCGCTCGACCACGTGCAGGCGACGCCGGAGACCGTGCTGCGACGCGCGTTGTGGCTCGACGCGCACTACGACCTCGCGTCGGCGCGCGTGCTGTTCCTCGGCGACCACGACCTGACGTCGCTGGCGGTGCACGCCGTCTGCCCGGCGGCGTCCCTGACCGTCGTCGACCTCGACGAGCGCGTCCTCGCCCACCTCGACGACCGCGGCGGGCGGGAGATCGCCACCGCGCACGCGGACCTGCGCGTCGGCCTGCCACCCGCGGTCACCGGCCGGTTCGACCTGGTCTTCAGCGATCCGCCGTACACACCCGAAGGCATGGGCCTGTTCGCGGCGCGCGGCGTGCAGGCGCTGCGGGAGCCGAGCGAGGGACGGCTGCTGTTCGCGTACGGCTACAGCCCGCGCCACCCGGCGCTGGGCGCGCAGGTGCAGCGGTCGCTGGCCACGCTCGGGCTGACGTTCGAGGCGATCCTGCCGGGCTTCAACCGCTACTTCGGCGCGCAGGCGATCGGCAGCGCGGCGGACCTGTACGTCTGCCAGCCGACGGCGAAGGCGAAGAAAGTCCGCGGTGGCAAGGCGATCTACACGCACGGGCCGCAGTCGGTCGAAGCGGCCGGGACGAAGCCGGCGCTGCTGGAGAAGCTGAAGGAAATCGCCGTCGCGGACGGGCTTTCGCTGGAGTCGCGGCCGGTGGACTGGTCGATCTCCGGGCCCGAGGGCGACGCGGTCGCGATGGACCTCTCGGCCGACCCCGGCCCGTGGCTGCTGCGCACGCTGCTGGGCACGAACGCCCGGCGCCTCGCGCTGCTGGTCCCGAACGCGCACCCGGACCTGGCCTCCCAGGCCGCGCAGGAGGCCCTCGCCGCGCTGATCGGCCGGAAATACGCGCTGCGGTACCTGCGCAGCACCCCGGACAACCGGCACGCGGTGGTGGTCGCCGATGCGGTGGAGCAGCAGGACGAGGTCCTGACCCGCGCCCACGCGCGGCTCGCGAACGTCTCCCTCGACGTCCCCGAGGACCTCACCGACCTGCGCCTGGTCGACGTCCCCCGCCACCGCCTGGCCGAACTCCTCTGACACGCCGAAGGCGGCACTTTCACGTGAAAGTGCCGCCTTCGCGAACCGCGAGAGGTCAGTCCGTGACGCCGTCGGCTTCCGCGGCCTTCGCCACCGCCGCGGCCACCTCGGGCGCGACACGCGGGTCGAGCGGCGAGGGGACGATGCGGTCCGGGCCCAGGTCGTCCATCGCCACCGACACGATCGCCTCGGCGGCCGCCAGCTTCATGCCCTCGGTGATCGCCCGCGCGCCCGAGTCCAGGGCACCGCGGAAGACGCCCGGGAACGCCAGCACGTTGTTGATCTGGTTCGGGAAGTCGCTGCGCCCGGTGGCCACGATCGACGCGTAGCGCGCGGCCACGTCCGGGTGCACCTCCGGGTCCGGGTTGGACAGTGCGAACACGATGCCGCCGCCCGCCATCCGGCCCAGCAGGGACTCGTCGATCGTCGCGCCGGACAGGCCGAGGAACACCTCGGCACCCTCGAGCGCCTCCGCCAGGCCGCCCTGGAGACCGGCCTTGTTCGTCGTCGCGGCCAGGCGCTCCTTGACCGGGTTCAGGCCCGCGCGGCCCTCGTGGATGATGCCGCGCGAGTCGAGGACGGTGACGTCGCCGATGCCGGCCTCCTGCAGGATCCGGGCGCACGCGACCCCGGCCGCGCCCGCGCCGGAGACGACCACGCGCTGGTCGGCGATCGCCCGGTCGAGGACCAGGTTGGCGCCGCGCAGCGCGGCCAGCGTGACGATCGCCGTGCCGTGCTGGTCGTCGTGCATGACCGGGCAGTCGAGGGCTTCCTTGAGCTTGTCCTCGAGCTCGAAGCAGCGCGGCGCGGAGATGTCCTCGAGGTTGACGGCCCCGAAGGACGGCCGCAGCCGGACGAGCGTCTCGACGATCTCGTCGACGTCGGTGGTGTCGAGCACCAGCGGGATCGAGTCGAGCCCGCCGAAGGTCTTGAAGAGGACCGACTTGCCCTCCATGACCGGCAGCGACGCGCTCGCGCCGATGTCGCCGAGGCCGAGCACCGCCGTCCCGTCGCTGACCACGACGACCAGCCGGTCCGCCCACGTGTACCGCTTGGCCTTGGCCGCGTCCTCGGCGATCGCGCGGCTCACCTTCGCCACCCCCGGGGTGTAGGCGATCGAAAGGTCACGCGGGCTGGCGATCGGCCGCGTCGCCGCCACCGAGAGCTTGCCGCCCTCGTGCCCGGTGAAGATCTCTTCGTCGGTGACCGGCGTGCCGGCGGGGTCGCTCATGGGGTTTCCTGTCGTCGTTTCCGTCATTCGTCCAGTGGGAATGACGGAACTCGCGGATCGGACTTGGGTCACTGGAATTTCTCCTGGGCATGCGAGCTGGGACCACGGCAAGAGGGGAAAACCGTGGTTGTGTCCCGGCACGGCAGCCCAGCGCGGTAGCGCCGGCCTGTCGGCGAGGCGTCTCGTCGGCCATCGGTGCCGTGGGTCTGGCGATGGCCGCGGACGCGGCGGTCCGGTCATTGTGACAGGTCTTGCTCCGGGGGTGACCCCTTGGTGCGGTTGAGGTCACACCACCCCCGCATTTCCGGCAATTGCCAAGACGTCCGTTCGGTTTTTTAACCGCCCGATATGGTGACGCCATGGAATTCCGCCGGTTGAGCGTCCCGGACGCCTACGAGTTCTCCCCCCGGACGTTCCCCGACGACCGGGGCCTGTTCGTCGCCCCCTTCCAGGAGGAGGCGCTGCTCGCGGCGACCGGGCACCCGCTGCGCCTGGCCCAGTCGAACCACAGCGTGTCCCGGCGCGGCGCGATCCGTGGCATCCACTTCGCCGACACGCCTCCCGGCCAGGCGAAGTACGTCTACTGCGCGCGCGGTTCGCTGCTCGACGTCGTCGTCGACGTCCGCGTCGGCTCGCCGACCTTCGGCACCTGGGACGCCGCCCGGCTCGACGCGGGCAAGTTCAACGCCGTCTACGTCGCCGAAGGCCTCGGGCACGGCTTCATCGCCCTCGAGGACGACACCGTGATGGCCTACCTGTGCTCCGAGGGCTACAACCCGAAGGGCGAGCACGGGATCACCCCGCTCGACCCGGCGCTGGACCTGCCCTGGCCGGCGGACCTCGAGCAGGTCCTCTCCGAGAAGGACCGCACCGCGCCCACGCTGGCCGAGGCGCGGGAGCAGGGCCTGCTGCCGCTGTACCAGGACTGCGTCGCCTACTACGACAAGCTGCGCTCAGCCCACTGAGCACCGCGCCACCGGGTCTCCAGTGACCCCTTGCGCATTTAGTAAGCGCGCATATAGTCTGCCCGCATGGCACTTTACGAGTACGAGCACAGCGAGACGTCCACCGCCCCCGCCGCCGCGATCTGGCCGCTCTGGGCCGACACCGGCCGCTGGCCCGAGTGGGACGCGGGCGTCCGCTCGGTGGTCGTCGACGGCCCCTTCGCGGCCGGGACCAGCGGGACCATGACCATGGACGGCATGCCGCCGATCCCGTTCACGCTGACCGAGGTCACCGAGGGCCGCAGCTTCACCGACGAGACCCGGCTGCCCGACGCCCACCTGCGGTTCGAGCACGTCCTGACCGACGTCGACGGCGGCACGCGGATCACCTACCGCGTCACCGTCGACGGCCCCGAAGGCTTCGGCGAGCAGGTCACGTCGGACACCCCGGACGCCATGCGCGCGCTGGCTCGCTTGGCCGAGGCTGAGGCAAGCTCGCGGGTATGACGGCCCCCGAGTCCCGCCTGCCAGGCCCCGAGCGCAGCCCCGGCTTCCTGCTGTGGCGCGTGACGCTGGCCTGGCAGCGGGCGATGCGGGCCGCGCTGGCCCCGCACGACCTCACGCACGTCCAGTTCGTGCTGCTGACGACCACGTGGTGGCTCACCCGCTCGGGCGAGCCCCCGACCCAGCGGCAGCTGGCCGAGCAGGCCGGCACGGACACGATGATGACCAGCCAGGTCGTCCGCAAGCTGGCCGGACGCGGCCTGCTCGCCCGCGCCGACGACCCGGCCGACGCCCGCGCGAAGCGCCTGGAAGTCACCCAGGCCGGCCTGGACCTGGTCGCGAAGGCCCTGAAGGACGTCGAAGCCGCCGACGCGTCCTTCTTCGCGGAAGTCGGCGACGACTTCACCGGCTCATTGGCGAAGCTCAGCCCTTGAGGTCCTCGGCGAGGACGCGCTCGATGTTGCGCTCGGCCAGGGCCGTGATCGTCACGAAGGGGTTGACGCCGGTGCTGCCCGGGATGAGCGAGCCGTCCGTGACGTACAGGTTGCGGTAGCCCTTGACCCGGCCGTAGTCGTCCGTCGCCTCGCCGAGCACCAGGCCGCCCAGCGGGTGGTAGGTGAAGCGGTTCTCGAAGGTGCGGGTGTCGCCGAACAGGTCGTAGCGGTAGATCGTCTTGTTCGCCCGGTTGATCTTGTCGAACAGGGCCTTCGCGGCGTCGACGGACGGCTGCCCCTGCGACGCCGTCCAGTGCAGCTTCGCCGAGTCGCTCGCCGGGTCGTAGGTGAAGTGGCCGCGTTCGGGGTTCTTCGTGATCGCCAGGTAGAGGCTGACCCACGTCTCGAGCCCGGCGGGCACCGGCGCGATCTCGGCGAACACCGGGTGCACCGGGTCCGCCCGGTTGTCGATGCCGAGCGCGGGCATGCCGGACTGCAGGCTGCCGGTGGTGTCCCAGACGTGGTTGGCGCGGCCGCACATGACGTTGCCGTTGGTGCCCCACCCCCGCCCGACGGCGTCGGTCAGCTCCGGGAGCCGGCCGGTGTCGCGGGCGCGCACCAGCAGCTCGGTCGAGCCGACGCTGCCCGCGCCGAGGAACAGGTGCTTCGCGGTCACGTGCCGGGTGCCCAGGTCCGTGCCGCGCTCGTCGATCTCCCGGACGGCCAGCGCGTACGTCCCGTCGGGCTGCTGCCGGATCTCGCGGACCTCCTGGAGGGTCTTGATGGTCACGTTGCCGGTGCCGAGCGCGGCGGCCAGGTAGGACTTGTCGAGCGAGCGCTTCCCGTGGTTGTTGCCGTAGATGACCTCGGACGCGTCCGCCGAGCGCGGCACCTCGCCCGCCTCCTCGCGCCGCAGGTACTCCTGGTCGTAGACGCTGGGCACGAACACCGTGCCGAAGCCGGCCCGGTGCGCGGCCTTCCGCGAAACGCGGGCGTACTGGTAGGACCGGCACGTCTCGAACCAGCCCGGGTCGACGACGTCGACACCGAGCCCGGCCCGCGCCCGCGGGAAGTACCGGCCGTACATCTCTTCGGCGTCGACCCGCGGCAGGATCTCTTCGAAGTAGGACCGCTCGGGTGTCACGGCCATCGCGCCGTTGACCAGCGAGCCACCGCCGACGCCGCGGCCGAGGTACACCGCCATGTCACCGAAGTTCACCCGGTCGAGCACGCCCGCGTAGCGCCCGATGTCGCGGTTGACGAGGTCGAGCCAGAGGAACGACGCGAGCGGCGCCTCGGTGCGGTCCTTGAACCACATCGCCCGCTCGTCGGGCTTGAGCATCGGGCAGAAGACCTTGCCGTCGGCGCCGGGCGTGGCCCACAGCCGGCCCATTTCGAGCATCAGCGTGGGGATCCCGGCTTCGCCGAGCCGCAACGCCGTGACGGCCGCGCCGTAGCCGGTGCCGATCACCACGGCCGGGGAGTGGCCCGGCAACGGCGTCGCGGCCGCGGGCCGCGCCGAAACCGTGGTCAGCCCGAGGGCGGCGGCGGAGTTCAGGGCGGCCAGGCCGAGGAACCGGCGGCGGGAGAAGGCAGACATGGTGCCGAGCATGCCCGAACCGAGTGAACAGTGTTAACTAACTAGAACACGTTTCACCCAGTCGAGGGAATTTCCGGTCTTCCCCTGGGGGCGATCCCGGATGTCCCGCGGCCGCGGGGCGAGCAGGCTCACGCCATGAACCTTCTCGCACTGGGGGCAGTCGCAGTGACCGTGACCGCGCTGGGGATCACGTCCGGAACGGCGTCCGCCGACACACTGCCGACCTTCGACTTCACCGACTGCCCAGCCCCGCCGGCGAACGCCGACCCGGGCACGTGGCGCTGCGAAGCCTTTGTCTCACAGGGGAAAATCACCATTCACGACCAGGAGATCCCCCTCGGGGAGATCCGCCTGACGTTCAGCGAGGGCCGGGTGAACGGCCAGTACGCGCAGGTCTTCGGCACGCTGCGGCACGCGCCGGTGCGCGTCCCCGGCCTGGCGGGCACGACGCTCCAGCTGCGCTACGGCGGTTACTCGGACTTCCAGAGCAACGACGAGCGCCGGGGCGAACTGGACGTCTACGCCGTGCTGCACCACCCGTTGCTGCGCAAGGACTGCCGGATCGGCGTCCTGCACACGGTGGTCCACGACGACCCGGCCGTGCCGCCGACAGTCATCTCGAAGACGCCGACAACCGTGCACTTCGGCGTCGTGGACACGACTCTGGCCGTCCCCGCGACCACCGGGTGCGGCCCGCTGGGCAAGGTCGCCGACCGCCGGCTCGGCCTGCCGTCGCCGTCCGGCGAGAACGCGTTCCACCAGACGACGTACGTGCAGTACAAGCCGCTCTAACGCTTCTTCGGCGTCACCCAGATCGTGATCGTCCCGGTGACCACGGGCTTGCCACTCGTGTCCGAAATGGTCACCGGGACCTCGAGCTCGAAGCCGTCGTCGCCGAAGTCCGGTAGCCCGGGCAGCGACGCGACCGCACGCAGGCCCGTCTCGGCCTTCGCGACGTACTGGACGTTCATGCCCTTCGGCAGCCAGCGGTGCGTCGGCGGGACGGTCGCCTCGGCGAGCATGCCCATCGCGATCTCGGCGAGGTTGCAGGCGGCGATGGCGTGGAACGTGCCGATGTGGTTGTAAACACCCCACCACTTCGGGGCGCTCACTTCGCAGTGGCCGGGACGCAGCTCGCGCACCGAGGGCAGCACCGTGCGGAAGTACGGCACGCGCAGGCACATCGCGGCGCTGAACAGCTGCTTCCCGCCCGGCTTCGCGGCCAGCTTGTGCCACAGCGCGAACGTCGGCGTCTCGGCCATTTCGGGTCTCCTCGAGCTAAGCTACTGCTCAGTAGCTAAGCAGACGACCTGCTGGCGCGCAAACCGCCGGATATATTCGCCCGCGTGGCGAACCGTCTCTTCCTCCTCCGGCACGGCCAGACCGAATGGTCCCTGAACGGACGGCACACCGGCCGGACCGACATCCCGCTGACCCCGGCGGGCGAAGGCCAGGCGCTGGCCGCGGGCGGCACGCTCCGGAGCCTGGTCGGCGGGCCGTCGCTGGTGCTGTCGAGCCCGCGCGGACGGGCGCTGCGGACGGCCGAGCTGGCCGGCCTGCGCGTCGACGAAGTCACCGAGGACCTCGCCGAGTGGGACTACGGCGACTACGAAGGCGTCACCACCGCGGAGATCCGCGAAACCGTGCCGGGCTGGACGGTCTGGACGCACCCGGTCCCCGGCGGCGAAAGCGCCGCGCAGGTGTCCGAGCGCGCGGACCGCGTCCTGGCCCGCGCGCGCGAGGACATCGAGGCCGGCGACGTGATCCTGGTCGGGCACGGGCACTTCAGCCGCGTGCTGGTGGCCCGCTGGATCGGCCTGCCCGCGACGTCCGGTGTCCACTTCGGACTCGACGCGGCCGGCATCGCGGTGCTCGGCGACGAGCGCGGCGAGCCCCAGATCGAACACCTCAACCTGCCACCCGCCCTGGAGGACTGACGTGCCCGACGACCGCATCCGCCGGATCAGACCCGACGACGTCGAGGCCGCCGTCGGCCTGGCGTACGCGCTGGCCGACTACGAGCGCGCCCCGGACGAGTGCCACCTGACCGCCCCGCAGCTGCACGAGGCGTTGTTCGGCGCCGCGCCCAAGCTGTTCGGGCACGTGGCCGAAGTGGACGGCGAGGTCGTCGGCTTCGCGGTGTGGTTCCTGAACTTCTCGACCTGGCGCGGCGTCCACGGCATCTACCTGGAGGACCTGTTCGTCCGCCCGGCCCACCGCGGGTCCGGCCTGGGCCAGGCGCTGCTGGCCGCACTGGCGGCGGAGTGCGTCGCGAACGGCTACGGCCGCCTCGAGTGGTCGGTGCTGGACTGGAACCCGGCGACGGAGTTCTACAAGGCGCTGGGCGCGGTGGCGATGGACGAGTGGACCGTCAACCGGCTCACGGACGAACCCCTGCGCGCGCTGGCCGCCCAGGCGTAGAAGAGCCGGTTCAGTCCTCTTCGCGGCCTTCGCGCTCGGCGCGGCGTCCGGCGAGACCGCCGCGCTCGGCGGCTTCCTCCTCGGACTCGCCTTCGCGCACGCCCAGCGCCCAGGCCCGCGAAGGGGCGCGGAACAGCAGCACCAGCGCGGCGATGCCGAACAGCGCGACCGGCACGCCCCACACCGGCTCCCCCGACGGGCCGAGCAGGTACCAGCCCAGCCCGACCACGATCAGCGCGATCACCACCCCGGGCGAGCGCGCCCACGTGTGGCCGAGCACGAGCCCCGCCGACGCGGCCAGGAACGCCAGCGCCACCACGATGAACGTGCCGGACTCGACGTAGACGTTGTTGCCCGGCTGCACGGCCGACCCCAGGCCGTTCACCAGCACGACCACCCCGAACACCAGCAGGGCGAGCGACGGCACCGCGGTGACCACGCCGGCCAGCCGGACCTCACGGGGAGCGGGCGAGAGCTTCACTGCGGCGGCCTTCCGGGGAACTGGTCGAGGTGGTTTGCGGGTGCACAGTGGACGCGACCAGGGCGGGTCACCGTGCGTGAGCCAATTCGATCGTATGCCACCCGGTCGGCCGTTTTCGCGGGACCGCCCGGGCACTGAGAATTCAAGGGTCGTCGATGAGCGGGCGGTCGGCCCGGGTGCACTTGTCACGACGAGCGGACACTCGCAGGCAAAGGAGGGCCGCCCGCCACAGGGTCTCGAAGGTCTGTCCCGAGGGGTCGCCGCCACCAGTTCCGCACCGGTGCGCGCGGGCGGGTTCGCCACTGAGCTTCCCGTCACCTTGCGCGGCCGGAAGGTTCTCGGGTGCCCGGAAGTCACCTACCCTGCGGTAGTGCGCGCAATCCTCGTCGTGAACCCCCAGGCCACCTCGACCACCGCCGGTGGCCGGGACGTCCTGGCGCACGCGCTCGCCAGCCAGGTGAAGCTCGACGTGGTCGAAACGGACTACCGCGGGCACGCCATGGCCGTCGCGCGCTCGGCCGCGCGGGACGGGATCGACCTGGTCGTGGCCCACGGCGGCGACGGCACGGTCAACGAGGTCGTCAACGGCCTCCTGGCCGATGTCGCGCCACCCGGAGCTTCGCCCCGGGCCGGGGGCTTCGCCACCCGGGCCCCCGAAAGAGGCTTGGATGGCGACCCGGCCCAGATCGGCCGTATCCCGGCCCTGGGCGTCGTGCCCGGCGGCTCGGCCAACGTGTTCGCGCGCGCCCTCGGCATCTCGTCGGACCCCGTCGAAGCCACCCACCAGCTGCTCAGCGCGCTGGAGGGCGAGCGGTCGCGCCGGGTCGGGCTCGGCCTGGCCGACGGGCACTGGTTCACCTTCAACTCCGGCCTGGGCTGGGACGCCGACGTCGTCGGCCGGGTCGCGAAGCGCCGCGGCAAGCAGACCACCGCCGGCCTCTACATGCGGGCCGCCGTCCGCTCCTACTTCCGGCCGCCGCTGGGCCGGCCGGCCCTGACGATCCGCGTCCCGGGCGAGGAACCCGCCGAAGCGCTGACCGCTTTCGTGTCGAACACCGATCCGTGGAGCTACCTGGGCGAGCGTCCGGTCCACCTCAACCCGGGTTGCTCGTTCGAGACGGGATTGGGTCTGTTCGCGTTGAACGGTCTCGGGTTGCCCACGGTGTTCAAGCATGTACGCCGTGCTTTGGCTACGAAGAGCAACCAAAAAGGCAAACGTCTCGTGCGTCACGACGACCTGCCGATGATCCGCATCGACGCAGCTGAACCGGTAAACTTCCAGGTGGACGGCGACCTCGTCGGCCAGCGGACCAGGGTGGAATTCTTCAGCGTCCCGAATGCACTCACGGTAATCGTGTGACGACGGGACCACTGATCGCCTGCGGCAAAGTGCACTTTGCCGTTCGTCGACGCAGAACCTCCACTCACCGCATCAGCCTTCCCTTCGGCGGGCTGTTTCGGAGAGAAACCGCAGGTCAGAGGGGTCGCTCGGCCGGGTGACCTGACTCACCGATCTCCAAGAAACCCTTGTCGAAAGCGGTGCTTCGTGAAAGCATTCACAAGCACCCAAAAAAACGACCGCCATGACGACTGTGGCGCGGCCCTCCCGCGCCGTATGAAGGAGCTCACGAACATGGACTGGCGCCACGACGCGGCCTGCCGAGACGAGGACCCCGAGCTGTTCTTCCCGGTGGGAACCAGCGGTCCTGCTCTGTCGCAGGTAGCGCAGGCGAAGGCCGTGTGCCAC
Source organism: Amycolatopsis stemonae (assembly GCF_054781455.1). Taxonomy (NCBI): domain Bacteria; kingdom Bacillati; phylum Actinomycetota; class Actinomycetes; order Pseudonocardiales; family Pseudonocardiaceae; genus Amycolatopsis; species Amycolatopsis stemonae. Next base: position 269,758 of record NZ_BAAGUJ010000001.1, read on the forward strand.
CGCTGCACCGTTGCTTCCGACTGCCTGGCCTGGGCTTTGGCCAGCGGCCAGGACGCCGGCGTGTGGGGCGGTATGAGCGAGGACGAGCGACGCGCGCTCAAGCGCCGCCGTACGCACATCGGCACGCGTACCAACGCCTGACATTTACGTAGCAGCACCAGGACCGCGGAAGAAAATCTCCCGGCAGGCACCTCTGTGCCACGCCGTCTGGGGCGATACCTACCCGGTCCGAGCTTAACAAGCGAGGCGAAACCACCTGGCGACGGGTGTCGTGAACCCTCACCAGGGCTTTCGAAGTCCTCCCGCGAAGCGCTGAACGGCCCGGCACCTCTGCACCAGGTGCCGGGCCTTCATCGTGTCGACCCCCCAATCACGCGTGATGCCCCTCCAATCACACGTGATGCCCGCCCGATCACGCCGCCGCGGCGGGAATGCCCCCGTTCGATTATGGGCAAACCACCCGTTCGGGCAGGCGGAACGTCAAAGGCGACGCGAAAGCGGGATGCGCAACGCGGCTTCCGTCCCCGTCACCCGGGTCGACGACGCCTCCGTCCGCACCTTCCGCAGCGAAAGCGACCCCCGCAGCTCGGACTCGACCAGGGTCCGCACGATCTGCAGGCCCAGCCCGTCCGAACGCTCCAGCGAGAACCCCGACGGCAGCCCACGGCCGTTGTCGCGGATCACGACGTCCAGCCAGCGCGCCGAACGCTCCACGATCAGCTCGACCTTGCCCGACCGGCCCGCCGGGAACGCGTGCTCGACGGCGTTCTGCACCAGCTCGGCCAGCACCATCACCAGCGGCGTCGCGATCTCCGCGACGACCACCCCGAACGAGCCCGTCCGCTTCAGCCCGACCTGCGACTCCGCCGTCGCGACCTCGCCGACCATCGGCAGCACGTTGTCGAGCAGCTTGTCGAGGTCGACGCGCTCGTCCACCGAGATGGACAGCGCCTCGTGCACCAGCGCGATCGACGTCACCCGGCGCACCGACTCGGCCAGCGCGAGCCGCGCCTCCTCCGACGTCGTCCGCCGGGACTGCAGACGCAGCAGGGCCGCGACCGTCTGCAGGTTGTTCTTCACCCGGTGGTGGATCTCCCGGATCGTCGCGTCCTTCGACAGCAGCGCCCGGTCACGCCGCTTGACTTCGGTGACGTCGCGGACCAGCACCAGCGCGCCCGCCGCCTGCCCGGCCGGCCGCAGCGGCAGCGCGCGGAACAGCACCACCGCGCCGCGCCGCGAGTCGGCCTCCGTGCGGCTCGACGGCTTCCCGTCGAGGGCCTCGATGATCCGGTGGGACACCTCGGTCGCGTCGAACGGGTCGCGGATCAGCGACCGCGTCAACGGCGCCAGGCGCGTCCCGACCAGGTCGGACTCGTGCCCCATCCGGTGGTAGGCGGACAGGCCGTTCGGGCTGGCGAACACGACCGTGCCGCTCGAGTCGAGCCGGATCAGCCCGTCCCCCACCCGCGGCGACGTGTGCGTGTCGGTCGCGTTGCTGCCGCTCGGCGGGAACGTGCCGTCGACGATCATCTGGCACAGGTCGCCGGCGCTGCCCAGGTACGCGATCTCCAGCGGCGAGGGCACCCGTGGCGCGGCCAGGTTCGTCTCGCGGCTCATCACGGCGATGACGTCGTCGTGGAAGCGCACCGGGATCGCTTCGCGCCGCATCGGCAAGTCGCGGTACCAGTGCGGGTCCTCTTCGCGGCAGATCCGCACTTCGCGCATGGCCTTGGCCAGCTGCGGGTGCTCGTCCACGGTGAACCGCGTGCCGACGACGTCCTCGGGGTGCGCGGTGGGCGCCGTCGTCGGCCGCGCGTGCGCGACGCAGACGAAGTCGCCGCCGTCGGGCTGCAGCTCCTCGGTGACCGGGACCCAGAGCAGGAAGTCGGCGAAGGACAGGTCGGCCAGCAGCTGCCACTCGGCGACGACGGTCTGCAGGTGGTCCGCGGCCTCCCCGGGGAGTCCGGTGTTGTCGGCGAGCAGTTCGGCGAGGGTCGACACGGCGTTACTCGACCACCCCGAGCAGGTCGCCCTGCTGGACCCGGTCACCCTTCGCCACCGCGAGGCTGGTCAGCGTGCCGGCCTGCTCGCTCACGGCGGGCAGCTCCATCTTCATCGACTCCAGGATCACCACGGTGTCGCCGGCGGCCAGCGCGGCGCCCGGCCGCGCGACGACCTGCAGCACGGTGCCGACCATTTCGGCCCTGATCTCGCCCATCGACACCCTCCTCGCGCCCGGCTCGCCCACCCCATCCAACCAGAACGGGACGTCATGACACACTTGAGAGGTTGACCAGCTTTGACGACGAGGAGTGAACATGTCGAAGCGCGCCCGCAAGCGTCGCAGCCGGAAGAAGAACGCCGCGAACCACGGCGGCAAGCCCAACTCCTGAGCCTGCGCCGGCACGCAAAAGGCCCCCGCACCGAAGTGCGGGGGCCTTTATCGTGCTCGGGCGCTATTCGGACCGCTGCTCGAGGGTGATCTCGGTGCGTTCCACGGTGACGCCGCCGCGCGTGGCGACGGTCTGGCGGATCGACGCGCGCAGCCGGCTCTTCAGCTCGGCCGGGGCGTGGTCACCGCCGCACTTGCGGGCCAGCAGCTGCTTGATGTGCTCGTCGATGCCGTACTCCTCGAGGCACGGCGGGCAGTCGTCGATGTGGGCGCGCAACGCGGCGTCCCGCTCGGGGCTGCACTCGCGGTCGAGGAGCAGGTAGATGTCGGCGAGCGCCTCTTCGCAGCGGACCTTGTCCGACGCGCCCTCGCACATGTCGTTCATCGCCCGGCCACCTCCTCCTTGGCCCCCCGGATGAAACCGCGTTCACGGGCGACGTCGGCGAGCAGGTCGCGCAGCTGGGCGCGGCCGCGGTGCAGGCGGGACATCACGGTGCCGATGGGCGTGTCCATGATCTCGGCGATCTCCTTGTACGCGAAGCCCTCGACGTCGGCCAGGTAGACGGCCAGCCGGAACTCCTCGGGCAGCTTCTGCAGCGCGGCCTTCACATCGGTGTCGGGCAGGTTGTCCATCGCCTCGACCTCGGCCGACCGGAGCCCGCTGGAGGTGTGGCTCTCCGCCTTGGCGATCTGCCAGTCGGTGATCTCCTCGGTGGGCTGCTGCACCGGCTGCCGCTGCCGCTTGCGGTAGCCGTTGATGTAGGTGTTGGTCAGGATGCGGTACATCCACGCCTTGAGGTTCGTGCCCGCCTTGAAGGAGGCGAACGCGGCGTAGGCCTTCAGGTAGGTCTCCTGGACCAGGTCCTCGGCATCGGCGGGGTTGCGGGTCATCCGCATCGCGGCCGAGTACAGCTGGTCGAGCAGCGGCATCGCGTCCCGCTCGAAGCGCTCGGCGCGCTCGGCCTCGGTCGCTTCTTCCGACGCTGGGTTCTGCGTGCTCGGCAAACCGTTCCCTTCCCGCTCGGCGTCGATGCGCGTACGCGCATACGGCAGACCCGAGTTTACGCGGGGGCCGGGCACACCGCGGTTCGCCGGGGCCTCAGGGCGGCGACGGCTGCGAGAGCGTGTGGTGGCGAGCGTTGTGGTCACGCCCGGTACAACCGATCGGGGGGTGCGCGCATTCCCTAGACTCCGGCCCATGGCTGGCAAGGGCACCCCGGCGACAGCGTTGTTGGGCAAGCGGAAAGTGGCCCACACGCTGCACGCGTACGACCACGACCCGCGCGCGGAGTCGTACGGGCTGGAGGCGGTGGAGGCCCTCGGCCTCGACCGCGCGCGCGTGTTCAAGACCCTGGTGGCGGAGGTCGACGGCCGCCTCGTCGTGGGTGTGGTCCCGGTCACGGGGCAGCTGGACCTGAAGGCCCTGGCGGCCGCCGCGGGCGGCAAGAAGGCCAAGATGGCCGACCCGGCGGCGGCCCAGCGCGCGACCGGGTACGTGCTGGGCGGCATCTCGCCCCTGGGTCACCGGAGCCGGCTGCCGGTGGTGATCGACGTCTCGGCTTCGCAGTTCGAGACGGTGTTCTGCTCGGCCGGCCGAAGGGGGCTCGAGGTGGAGCTGGCCCCGGCCGACCTGATCGAGCTGACGGCCGCCGTGGTGGCGGCGATCGCGGCCTGACCTGCGGTTCGGGTCAGGCCAGCGGGCGCAACACGCGGGACAGCCATTCCGTCGCCGCCCGCGAGACCGTCTCCAGGTCCTTGCCCAGGCTGTGGTCGCCGTCCACCAGGACCAGCTCCTGGTGGGGGCCCGGCTTCGGGCGGCCGAACGGGTCGCGCTCGCCCTGGATGACCAGGGTCGGGACCTCGACCGCGTCGAACTCCGGCTGGCGCGTCTTCTCCGGCCGGCCCGGTGGGTGCTCCGGGAACGCCAGGCAGAGCACCGCCACCGCCTGGCCCGCGGACGCCGTCCGGCAGGCCACCCGCGCGCCCGAGGACCGGCCGCCGAACACGAACGGCAGGCCGTCGAAGCGTTCCGACAGCTCGTCCGCGATCGTCAGCCAGGCCGCGTCCAGCTGGTTCGCCGGGGCCGGGGCGCGGCGGCCCGCCACCTTGTAGGGCTGCTCCACCAGGGCCACGTGCACGCCGGCCGCCTGGGCCGCGCGCGTCACCGCCACCAGGTCCTTCGCGCCCAGGCCACCGCCCGCGCCGTGGCCCAGCATGAGGACCGCCGTGCCCTCCTCGGCGCAGTGGAGGTAGACCCTGGCCAGGCCGTGCGCGGTGTCGATCTTGAGCGCGGTCATGACTGCGGCACGTCGAAGAGAGCACCCTCTTGCGCTGGGTCGACGCGCTCCAGCAGCTCGGGCCCGTTGTTGCGGACGTTGTTCACCAACGTCGAAATCGGCCGCAGCTCCAGCGACGCGACGATGTCGTCCGGCGTCGGCACCAGCAGGTCCTTGATGTCCTCGCGGTCCGGGTCCAGCCACCCGTCCCAGTGCGCCTTCGGCACGATCAGCGGCATCCGGTGGTGGACGTCGGTGAGCTGGCCCGCCGCGTCGGTCGTGATGATCGAGAACGTGATCAGCGGCGACGCGTTGTCGTCGTCCTTCGGCCGCCAGCTCTCCCAGATCCCGCCGAACGCGATCGACGAGCCGTCCGGTTCCGTCATGTAGAACGGTTCCTTCTCCTTGCCGGTGCGGCGCCACTCGAACCAGCCGTCCGCGGGCACCAGGCAGCGGCGCGACACCAGCGCGCGGCGGAAGGCGGGCTTCTCGGCGGCCGTCTCGGCGCGGGTGTTGATCATCCGCGAGCCGACCGACGGGTCCTTGGCCCAGAACGGCACCAGGCCCCACTTCATCATCCGCAGCGAGCGCACGGCGGGCTCGTCCTCGAGGACCTGGCCCTCGTCGTCGCGCGGGTGCCGCTGCACGACCGTGACGACGTTCTTCGTCGGCGCGACGTTGTGGTCGGCGCGCGCGTGGCCCTCGGTGAGGTCGATCGCGTCGAACTCTTCGATCAGCTTCGCCGGGTCCTTCGTGGCGGCGTAGCGCCCGCACATGGGCCAACCTCCTCCGCGGGACAGGACGCCATCGTTACACGCAGGCCAGGGCCGTGGCGAGCGGCATGGGATCATTCGGGTGGGCATCGGCGCACGGGAGGACGACGGGTTTGGCGCGCAACGACTGGAGCAAGCTGGACGAGTCCGACGTCCGCGTGCGTCCGGGCAAGGGCACCCGGCCCCGCAGCAAGCGCCGTCCCGAGCACGCCGACGCCGTCAACGCCATGGTCATCGGCAAGGACCGCGGCCGCTGGACCTGCGCGGTCGACGCCGATCCGGAGCGGGTGGTCACCGCGATGCGGGCCCGCGAGATGGGCCGGACGCCGGTGGTGGTCGGCGACCGGGTCGGGATCGTCGGCGACGTCTCCGGCAAGCCGGACACCCTCGCGCGCATCATCCGCGTCGACGAACGCACCAGCTCCCTGCTGCGCACGGCCGACGACACCGACCCGTACGAACGGCTGGTCGTCGCCAACGCCGAGCGCCTGCTGATCGTCACCGCGCTCGCCGACCCGCCGCCGCGCACCGGCTTCATCGACCGCTGCCTGGTCGCCTGCTACGCGGGCGGCGTCGAGCCCGTGCTCTGCCTGACGAAAGCCGACTTGGCCAGCCCGGACGAGCTCCTGGCGGGCTACGCGGGCCTCGACATCCCGGCCATCGTGACGCGGTACGACGAGGAGCCCGAAGGCCTCGCCGAGATGCTGAAAGACCGCGTGACGGCCTTGGTCGGCCACTCCGGTGTCGGCAAGTCGACTTTGGTGAACCGCCTGGTTCCGGACGCCGACCTGGCCGTCGGCGTGGTGAGCGGGGTCGGGAAGGGGCGCCACACGTCCGTCGCCGCGGTCGCGCTGCCGCTGCCGGACGGCGGCTGGGTGATCGACACCCCGGGCGTCCGGTCGTTCGGGCTGGCCCACGTCACCGCGGACGACATCGTCGACGCCTTCGAGGAGTTCGCCGAAGCCGCCGAGGAGTGCCCGTCGGGTTGCGGGCACCTCGGGCCGCCCGAGGATCCGGACTGCGCGCTCGACGACGTCGTCACCGAGGGCCGCGCGAGTGCCGAGCGGCTCGCGTCGCTGCGGCGGCTGCTGGCGTCTCGCGGCGGCCACGATGTGACTCGCACCACAGAGCCTTGAGACAACCGGGAACCGACACCGGACCGTCACCGTCTCAGTGGTAACTATTCGCCCGTTCGGGCGATATGCCGAACGGAAGATCCGAATCTGAGGGGAACTACATGCGCAAGACCACCTTGGTCGCCGCGGGCGCCGTGCTGGTGCTGACGCTGACGGCGTGCAGCAACTCCGGCACCGCCCAGCCGGCCGCCGCGGGCAACCAGCAGCAGGCGAACGGCGGCAGCGGCCTCGCCTCGCCGTTCACGGACGCGATCCAGCTGGCATCGGCGTCCAAGCAGGGCACCGAGAAGTCCAAGTCGGCGAAGTTCACCATGGAGGGCTCGGCCGGCGGCCAGACCCTCAGCGCCAACGGCGCGATGGCCTTCGACGGCGCGAACACCAAGTTCTCGATGACCATGACCGCGGCCGGCGAGACGACCGAGATGCGCATGGTCGACAAGGTCATGTACATCAAGCTGCCCGCCGACCAGGCGAAGCAGATGGGCACGGACAAGTCGTGGGCCAAGATCTCGGCCGACGGCACCGACCCGATCTCGCAGGCGATGGGCGCCGCGATGTCGCAGTCGGCGGAGCAGAGCGACCCGAGCAAGATCCTCGACCAGGTGTCGAAGGCGGGCCGGATCATCTCGTCCGACCAGACCGAGCTGAACGGCCAGCAGGTCAACCACTACAAGGTCGAGCTGGACGTCGCCAAGGCCATCGACCAGTTCACCGGCCAGGTCCCGGCCGCGCAGCGCGACAAGCTCACCGAGATGCTCAAGGGCAAGGACCTCAAGATCCCGGCCGAGCTGTGGCTGGACAAGGACAACCTGCCGGTGCAGGTCACCATGGACCAGGGCCCGATGATGCAGGCGATGGGCGCGCCGGCCGGCGACGCGAAGTTCACCATGAAGTACAGCGACTGGGGCACCCAGGTCGACGTGACGGCCCCGCCGGCCGAGCAGGTCGTCGACCTCGGCGAGCTGATGAAGAAGGCCGGTCGCTGACCGGACGACGCTGAGTAGCAGCGGCTCCCCCGAACGGGTTCGGGGGAGCCGCTGTGTTTTTGTTGCGCCCATGCGCAGAACCGTCGTCGTGCTGCTGGCCCTGCTCGTCGGCGCGTGCTCCAGCCCGCCGCCACCGCCGTCGTTCACCGACGCGCGGACGCTGGCCGACGCCGCGACGGCGGCCACCACGAGCGGCGGCTCGGCGAAGTTCGCCACGGACGTCGCCGTCGGTTCGGTCCGGTCGAAGAGCCAGGGCCAGGCGAAGTTCGGCGCGGGCGGGACGGCGCAGGTGATGACGACGGACTTCGTCGGCGAGCCGATGGAACTGCGGCAGGTCGCCGGGAAGCTGTACGCGAAGGTCCCGGAGGGCTCGCGCGACGAAGTCGGCGCCGGCAAGCCGTGGGTGACGGTCGCGGCGGACGGCAGCGACCCGTTCTCGCAGGTGCTGGGCGGCAGCCTGGCGCAGCTGGCGGCGCAGAACGACCCGGCCCACACGCTGGGCGAGGTCCGGACGGCGGGCTCGATCGTCTCGGCCGAGCGCACCGACCTCGACGGGGTGGCCGCGGAGCACTACCGCGTCGACCTGGACCTGGCCCGGCTGGGCACCGACCTGCCGGCGGGCCTGTCGGCCGACTCGGCCGGTCAGCTCGGCGGCAAGTTCCCGCTGCAGCTGTGGCTCGACGGCACGCACCGGCCGTTGCAGATCGTCCTGGACCTTTCGCCGATCCTGCAGGGCTCCGAAGCGCGGATCACGACGCGCTACAGCGACTGGGGTGTCCCGGCGGACATCCAGCCGCCGCCCCCGGGCGAGGTGGGCTAGTCACGATTCGGCGGGACGCCTCGTCCGGCTCGGATGGTCGGGCGGCCGGTTCCGAGACCGGACTGGTTCACGGAGGACTGAGCCGGGTGGCCGCCGCCACCACCAAGACACCCCCGCCACTCCCAGGGGGGCGTGCCCTGGTCCAGTCTATCGGCCACCCCTGACGGAAAGCCTCGCTGTCCCCAGGTTGTCCACAGGCCTCTCCCCCTGTGGACAACTCAGAGCAGCTCCAGCAGGAACGGCAGTTCCTGCGGCGCGTACCAAGCCAGTTCGTGGTCCTCGGCATCGCCCAGGGTGAACTCCGCGTCCGGGTCGCCGAGGTCTGCCGCGTCGATCACCGCCGCTGCCGCCGCTACCGCGTCCGCTGCCTCGGCCGCGTCCACGTGGATCGCCGCCACCGCCTTCAGGGGGATCGGGCCGCCGATGCGGACCACCGGGGCGTCCAGGTCCGGGCGCAGCGTCACGCCCTCGACGTCCGCCGAGACCACCACCCGGCGCGGCTCGCCCTTCTCCTCCGCCGCGATCAAGCGCAGCGATGCGCGGGCCGCGTCCAGCAGGGCCGCGTACTCCAGCTCCTCGTCCGTGCCGCTCACGTACGCCTCGCGCAAGGCGGGCGTCAGCGCGAACGCCGTTCCGCTGCGGGCGCGGAACTCCCCCGACGATTCGAGGTCGCGAAGCATCGCGATGGTCGCAGGCAGATAGACCCTCACCAGTGCGCACCCTTCAGCTCTTCCAGGGACTCTTCGATCATCCCGGCCACGAGGTCGACGTCGAACGCGGCCTTGCGGTCGCCGTTGAGTCCGAAGTAGACGCCGCCGTGGTAGGACGTCACCCCGATCGCCAGCGCCTGGGTGCGCATCAGCGGCATGACCGGGAACATCTCGACCAGTCTGGCCTCTCCCGCGTACATCGGCACCTGCGGGCCCGGTGAGTTGGTCACCATGACGTTGAAGATGCGCCCGGACAGCGACCCCGCCGCTCGCGCGCCGAGCGAATGGAGCGTAGCCGGGGCGAACCCGCCGACCTTGAGCAGCCCGCGCGCCGCCACCGGGCGGCCGGAGTCCAGGTGCTCGGCCATCGCGTGCCCGACGTGCTGCAGCCGCAGCACCGGGTTGGGCTCGCCCACCGGCAGGTCCACCAGGTACGCGGCGACCTGGTTGCCGACCAGCGCCGGCGTCGAGTACTCGGCCGTCTCCGCGTCGCGGACCGCCAGCGGCACCAGCGCGCGGACCGTCGCGTTCGGGGTCAGGGGTTCCTCGCGCGAAAGCAGCCACTCGCGCAGCGCGCCGGTGATCGCGGCGAGGACGACGTCGTTGACCGTGCCGCCGTGCGCCGCGCGGATCTTGCGGAAGTCCTCCAGCCGGGTGCGCACCACCGAGAACACGCGGCCGCCGGACACCCGGACGTTCAGCGGCCCGGTCGGCGCCGGGTGCACCAGCGTGCGCAGCGTCGACGCCACCCCGCCGACGGTCTCGGCGAACTTGCCCGCCGCCGCGAACGCGTCATTCGCCGCCGAGCGGACGTTCTCCACCACCTCGCCCGGGCGCTGGACGCCTTCGCTGACCGCGTCCAGCACCAGCTGGGTCCGGCTGGGCTCGCGCCGCGGCGTCCAGATGTCCTCGAACGGCTCCGGCTCGGCCGGCGTCGGGTCGAGGATGAGCTGGCCGAGCTCGATCGTGCCGACACCGTCCACAACGGACTGGTGGGTCTTGGTCACCAGCGCGACGCGGTCGCCTGCCAGCCCTTCGATGAAGTACGCCTCCCAGAGCGGCCGCTCCGGCGCCAGCCGCCGCGACATCAGCCGCGCGACCAGGTCGAACAGCTGCTCGTCGCTGCCCGGCTGCGGCAGCGCCGAGCGCCGGACGTGGTAGTTCAGGTCGAAGTCGACGTCGTCCACCCACACCGGCCGCGCCAGGTGCCCCGGCACCTCGAGCACGCGCTGGCGGTAGCGCGGCAGGTACGCCAGCCGCGCCCCGACGAGGTCGAGCAGCTGCGCGTAGCTGAACCCGGACCGCGGCCGTTCGAAGATCGCCACCCCGCCGACGTGCATCGGGGTCGCGTGGTCCTCGACGTAGAGGAACGAGGCGTCCAGCGCGGAAAGGCGGTCGGGCATGAGCCGATCGTTGCACAGTGCGAGACTGCCCGGTGTGGGTGATGAGTCGACGATCTCGCCGAAAGACCGTTTTTTGACCGTCTACGGCCGGAAGCCGGTGCTGGAGGCGCTGGCCGACGACGGCCTGCGGGTGGACAAGGTCATCCTGGCCGACACCGCCCGCGGCCCCGGCGCGGCCGAGATCCAGCGCGCGGCGAAGGCCGCCGGCGTGCCGGTGCAGCGCGCCAGCGCCCACCGCGTCAAGGTCCTCGCCGGCAACGGCAAGCAGGACCAGGGCGTGCTCGCCGACGTCGTCGCGCCGCGGATGCGCGCGCTCGCCTCGGCGCTGGACGACCGGCGGCCGCCGTCCCGGGTGCTGCTGCTCGACGGCATCACCACGCCCGCGAACGTCGGCATGATCCTGCGCACGGCGACGGCCGCCGGGCTCGACGGCGTGATCGTGCCGCGCCGCGGCGTCGCGGCGCTGGACCCGCTCGTCGTCAAGGCGTCGGCCGGGGTCGCGTTCCGCGCGCCGGTGCTGCGCTGCGGCTCGGCCCGCGAGGCCGCCGAAATGCTCACCGAAGCGGGCTACGGCCTGTTCGCGCTGGGGGCCTCGGCGAAGGCGACGGTGTTCGACGTCGACCTGCCGCAGCGCGCCGCGTTCGTGCTCGGCGGTGAGACGGGCGGGGTCGGCGCGGACGTCGGCGAGCTCGTCACGGAATGGGTGTCGATTCCGATGCCGGGTGACGTCGAGTCGCTGAACGTCTCGGCAGCGGCGGCGGTCTTGTCGTTCGAATTGGTCCGCCGGGGCCGCTGACGTTCACGGTTCCGGGAACAGGGCGCCGAGCTCGGTGAGCGTTTCGTCGACCGACCGGTGGTGCACGCCGACCATGCCCGCCTCGACGGCGCCGCGGATGTTCGCGGCGGAGTCGTCGACGAACGCGCAGCGCGTGGCGGGCAGCCCGAGCCGCTCGGCCGCGATCAGGTAGACCGCCGGATCCGGTTTGGCGACCCCGACCTCCCCGGAAAACACGAGGGCGTCGAAATAGTCGAGCATCGTGTTCTTGACCTCGGCCGACGCCCCGGGGGCGTTCGACAGGAGGGCGGTGCGGACGCCTCGCTCGCGCGCGGTCAGCAGGTAGTCGTAGAAGCGGCCGGCGTCGGGATCCGTGAGAACTCCGGCGAAATCGACCAATAACCCCTTCAGCACCCGGCACACCATAGCCGGGGCGCCGACGCGTTGTCTCGCATGACGCAACAAAGAGCCGGGTGATTACCGCACGTGCGCACGCGAATCCACGGGTTCGGTGACTCTTTCCCGAATCGGGCGATTCCCGTGGCCTTTTGACCCGGTTCGGCCCTCTAAGCGGTGGAGGCGGCGAAATGCCGCGGCCGGGGAGGGGAGGAAATGATCGAGGAACACCGCGTGAGAACGCTGACGCAGTGCGAAGCGGCGCGTCGTGCCGAACGGCCGTCGACGGTGGTCCCGCAGGGCCACCGCCGGGGCGACGCCCGCTGGCCGGTGCCGAGGAAGCTCGAGGCGAGCGAGGTGAACCACCTGCTGAACATGCTGCTGGAGGCCTACGACGGCCGCCGCCCGCTGCCGCAGATCCGCGGGCTGGTGGGGCCGGAGGTCTACGCCGGGCTGGCCGGGCCACGCCCGATCCGGCGGCGGCACCGGCTGTGCCCGGTCCACACGTGCACGCCGGTGCCGGGGGTGGTGGAAGCGTGCGCCCGCGTGGAGGCGGACGGCCGGTCGTTCGCGCTGGCGGCCCGCTTCACCCGAACGCCGTCGGGCTGGCAGTGCGTGCGCTTCGCGCTGTTGAAGCCGCGGCGGACGGCCCAGCCACAGCGTCGGCGGGCGGCGGCGTGAGAAAGGCAGGCTCGACGCGCTCCCCGCCTCCTGAGCCGGGCGGCCCGACTGTGGCGTTAGGACACACCTGACGCCACAGTGGACGCGTCCGTCTCGTCGCCCGCGACCACAAAAGGAGGGGCGCGCACGGAAGCCCGTGCGCGCCCCTCCTCCGGGTCACGTCAGCGACGCGGGCCCTTCTTGCCCTTCTTCGACGCGTCGCGCTGGGCGGCACGGCGCTCACGCCGCGTGCCGCCGGCACCACCCGCGGACTGGTCGGCGCCGTCGCTGTGGGACTCGACCTCGCCGTCCTCACCCGGGCCGGACAGCGTCATGCCGGACTGCTGACCACCGCCGCCGAGGCCCTTGCCGCGCAGCGCGGCCGGGACGGACTCGGCGTCGGTCGTCGGCGGCTGCGGCGGTGCCGGACGCGCGTGGCGCCCTTCCGAAGCCTGGCCGTTGCCGTTGCCCGAAGCGACGCCCGTGGGCAGCGCGGCGGCCTCCTCGGCCGGCGGCGCCTCGGCCCGCTCGACCTGCAGGTTGAACAGGAAGCCGACGGCCTCCTCCTTCAGCGAGTCGAGCATCGCGCGGAACATGTCGAAGCCCTCGCGCTGGTACTCGATCAGCGGGTCGCGCTGCGCGAGCGCCCGCATGCCGATGCCCTGCTTGAGGTAGTCCATCTCGTAGAGGTGCTCGCGCCACTTGCGGTCGAGGACCGTCAGCATCACCTGGTGCTCCAGGGTCCGCATGCCCTCCGGGCCGACGAGCGCGTTGATCTCCTCTTCGCGCTTGTCGTAGGCGTTGCGCGCGTCCTGCAGCAGCGCCTCACGCAGGCCGTCCGCGTCGAGGTCGCCGTCCTCCACCAGGTCGTCCCAGTCGAGGCTGACCGGGTAGAGCTGCTTCAGCGCCGTCCAGAGCTTCTCGTGGTCCCAGTCCTCGGAGTAGCCGCTGGAGGTCGCACCGTCCACATAGGCGTTGACGACGTCCTCGAGCATGCCCTCGATCTGGTCGCGCAGGTTCTCGCCGGCGAGGACGCGGTGGCGCTCGGCGTAGATCACCTTGCGCTGCTCGTTCATGACCTCGTCGTACTTGAGGACGTCCTTGCGCTGCTCCATGTTGATCTGCTCGACCTGGGTCTGCGCGCTCTTGATGGCCTTGGAGACCATCTTGTGCTCGATCGGCACGTCGTCGGGCAGCCGCATGGTCGTCATGACGCGCTCGACCATGGTCGCGTTGAAGCGGCGCATGAGCTCGTCACCGAGCGAGAGGTAGAAGCGGGACTCACCCGGGTCGCCCTGGCGGCCGGACCGGCCGCGGAGCTGGTTGTCGATGCGGCGCGACTCGTGCCGCTCGGTGCCCAGCACGTAGAGGCCGCCGGCCTCGCGGACCTCCTCGGCCTCGGCCTTCGACTCGGCCTTGACCTGCTCCAGGACCTCGGGCCACGCGGCCTCGTACTCCTCGGAGTGCTCGACCGGGTCCAGGCCGCGCTCGCGCAGCACCTGGTCGGCGATGAGGTCCGGGTTGCCGCCGAGCACGATGTCGGTACCGCGGCCCGCCATGTTCGTGGCGACCGTGACGGCGCCCTTCTGGCCCGCGCGGGCGACGATCAGCGCCTCGCGGTCGTGGTGCTTCGCGTTCAGCACCTCGTGCGGCACGCTCAGCTTCACCAGCAGCTTCGACAGGTGCTCGGACTTCTCGACGCTCGTCGTGCCGACCAGGACCGGCTGGCCCTTCTCGTGCCGCTCGGCGATGTCCTCGGCGACGGCCTCGAACTTGGCCTGCTCGGTCTTGTAGATCAGGTCGGCCTGGTCGACGCGGATCATCGGCCGGTTCGTCGGGATCGGCACCACACCCAGCTTGTAGGTCTGGTGGAACTCGGCGGCCTCGGTCTCGGCCGTACCGGTCATGCCGGACAGCTTGTCGTACAGGCGGAAGTAGTTCTGCAGCGTGATCGTGGCGAGCGTCTGGTTCTCGGCCTTGATCTCGACCTTTTCCTTGGCCTCGATCGCCTGGTGCATGCCCTCGTTGTAGCGGCGGCCGACCAGGATGCGCCCGGTGAACTCGTCGACGATCATGACTTCGCCGTTGCGGACGATGTAGTCCTTGTCCTTGTGGAAGAGCTCCTGGACCTTCAGCGCGTTGTTCAGGTACCCGACCAGCGGGGTGTTCGCGGCCTCGTACAGGTTCTCGATGCCCAGCTGGTCCTCGACGAACCGGACGCCCTTCTCCGTGACGGCGACGGTGCGCTTCCGCTGGTCGACCTCGTAGTGGTACTTCGAATTGATCAGGTTCGTCTTCTCGGTGCGCTCGCGCGACCCCATCGTGGTGGTGTCGATGCCCTGCATCAGCGGGGCGAGGCGGGCGAACTCGACGTACCAGCGCGAGGACTGGTCGGCCGGGCCGGAGATGATCAGCGGCGTCCGGGCCTCGTCGATGAGGATCGAGTCCACCTCGTCGACGACGGCGAAGTTGTGCCCGCGCTGCACGCAGTCGTCGAGGCTCCACGCCATGTTGTCGCGCAGGTAGTCGAAGCCGAACTCGTTGTTCGTGCCGTAGGTGATGTCGGCGTTGTACTGGGCGCGCCGGACGTCCGGCTGCTGCTCCGACAGGATCACGCCGACCTCGAGGCCGAGGAAGCGGTGGATGCGGCCCATCCACTCCGAGTCGCGCTTGGCGAGGTAGTCGTTCGTCGTGACGACGTGCACGCCCTTGCCGGGGATGGCGTTCAGGTAGGCCGGCAGGACGCAGGTCAGCGTCTTGCCCTCACCGGTCTTCATCTCGGCGACCTGGCCGAGGTGCAGCGCGGCGCCGCCCATCAGCTGCACGTCGAAGTGGCGCTGGCCGAGCACCCGCTTGGCCGCCTCCCGGACGACCGCGAAGGCCTCCGGCAGCAGTTCGTCGAGGGACTCGCCCTCGCCGTTGCGCTTGCGGAACTCGTCGGTCTTGGCCCGCAGCTCGGCGTCGGTCAGGTCCTTGACGTCGTCTTCGAGGGTGTTGATGTGATCGGCGATGTTGCGCAGCCGCTTCACCATCTTGCCCTCACCCGCGCGGAGCAGGCGGTTCAGCACCATCCGGTCGACCTCACTAGCTGATCATGAGTGCGCCCAGGCCGGTCCCGGGCAGGTTTTCCCGTGGCGGCGGCCGTGGTCGGCGCCACCTTCCCACCCCATCGTAGGGAACGGTGGGCGTCGTGTGCACACGCCGTACGTCCTGACATGCGGAAGGCCCGCACGCGAGCCGCGTGCGGGCCTTCCGGCAGGCCTCCTTAAGACCGGCTCAGCCGAGCCGGATCACGCCGTAGTCGAAGCCTTTCCGCCGGTAGACCACGCTGGGCCGGCCCGCGTCGGAGTCGTTGAAGAGGTAGAAATCGTGGCCGACCAGCTCCATCTCGTAGAGAGCCTGGTCCACCGTCATGGGCTCCGCGGTGTGCTGCTTCTCGCGAACGACGCGACCGGGCTGGTGACCGAGGTCGTCGTCGGCCCAGCTCTGCTGCTGGGGCAGGTGTATCTCTTCGGCACTCGCGAAGCCGTTCGTCTGCGGTTCGGCTTCGGGTGCGTCCAACACCGCGGTCCGCGCGGCGGGACTGGCTGCGGCCGGGGATCCGCCACCCGGCAGCGCAGAGGTCGCTTCGGCGACCGATTCCGGGCGGCTGCGCCCGTAGTGCACGCGCCTCCGGTCGTGCGTCCTCCGCAGCCGGTTCTCCAGCTTGGTGACTGCGGAATCGAGCGCTGCGTAGAAGTCGGCGGCACACGCTTCTGCGCGTACGGCCGGGCCCCGCCCCTTTCCGGTGATTTCGACGCGCTGGCAGCTCTTGGCCTGGCGCCGGTTGGGTTCGTGGAACAGCTCCACGTCGTACCGGATGACTTTCCTGTCGTAGCGCTCGAGGCGGGCCAGCTTTTCGCTGACAAGCGCCCGGTAGTGGTCGGGCACCTCCACGTTGCGGCCCTTTACGACGATGTCCATACACGACCTCCCTCGCTTCGAAGACTGCGAGCTGTTGAGTTCACACACGGCGCCGGTATTGCGGGGACGGAAGCCCGGATCGCGGGCTGAGAAGGAACTCGGGGCGGACCACGACGTCTCGTGCCGGTGCCCGAACGCGGACTCAGCGCACCTCCGGCGCCAGGGACATGGGCTCGTCACCTCCCTGCCTGCGGGGATTGCTGATTGCGGAGCACGTTAGCTTCCTCACGCCCGTTACAACAGCCCCCGAGCCGGGGGATGTCGAGGAATGAGACTCCGTCACCCCGCGCAGTGAGCGGAGGGTGAACACCAGAAAACACCCGCTGGTCGGACGCGGCGCGAAGACCGCGCTTTCACACGGACGGCGCATCGCCGCCCCACGCTGGACGCCGAGGGTGACGGCCCCGCCCACCGCAGCCGCCACCCCGGTGGAGTGGCGCGGCGGCCGAGTGGTCTTGATCGACACCCTCATGCCCGGACAACGGGCGCGGGCGTTCTCGCGTTCCCGGCAGATGTCACTCGTGTAGGTGACGGGCGGGTCACCCGGGCGTTGGTGGAGTCAGGGGTTCGGGGGTGGCCGGGGTTCGTGTGGTGACGGAGTTGCGGTTGTGGCGTGTGGGTTTCGCGGGATTCGCGATGCGAGCCGTTGCGAGAAGCCCCTTCAAAGCCACATTGCATCGAGCGCAACGGAAGCCCCGACGGCGCGCAAGTGGTTGCCGCGAACCGGGTGCGGAGTCGGACGAGCGCGGTGGGGCGGTGGCCGTGGATCACCCCGCCGAGAGCAGGGTCAGGACCGCCGCCACCGTGATGCCCTCCGCCGCCAGCGCTCGGACGCAGGCAGCCGCCGTTGCTCCCGTGGTGATCACGTCGTCCAGGACCACCACCGTGCTTCCCGGTGGTGGGCGGCCTGCCTCGCGGAACCGGAGGCGGCCGGCGAGGTTCGCCGCTCGTTGGGCGCGGTCCAGGCCCACCGCGTCGCGGACTCCGCCGGCCAGTTCCAGCGCTGGGGCCACCGTCACCTCGAAGCCGCGCGCTGCCAAGGTTTTGGCCGCCGACTTGGCCAGGCGCTCCACGTGGGGGCCGCCGCGGGTGCGGGATGCCGGGCGGCGGCTCGGGGCCGGGACCAGGCACAGTGCGGGAACGGTTCCGGTACCGGTTTCCGCTCGCCACGACCGAGAGCCGCTTGACCCCGAGGGCCGACCAGCAGGAGCAGGGACATCCGGCGTAGTCCGCGCAACCGGCGCGGCCGACACAACAGACGCGGCCGGCGCAACTCGCGCAGCCGACGCGGCCGCCACAGCAGGCGCAACCCCCGCAGCCGACGCCGCGACCTGAGCCCTCAGCGGCAGAACGGCCAGCGCCTCCGCCAACGCCCACCCCAGCGAGGGCGCCAGATCCCGCCGCCCGCGTTCCTTGTACGCGATCAGCAACCTCCGGGCCACGCCTCGGTACCGGGCCAGCGAGAACACCCTCACCAGCCCCGCCGTCGGCACCCGGACGACCTCGGACACCGCGCCCCAAACTCCCGCGCACCGGGCGCAGCACGGGGACCCTCGGGCTCCGCAGGCCGCGCACCGGGCCGGGATCAGCATGTCGAGCAGCATGCGGACAGTGTCGCGGCCACCACCGACAGTTTCGAACGTCCGGACGTCACCCGATCAAGTGATCTCAGCCCGGGTAGAACGGATCCGCGTCCTTCATCGAATGGTCCTGCGGCCGCCACACCTCGCCCAGCACCGACGCCGTCCACAGGCCGCTTGCGTCCGCCACCACGATCGGGCGGCCCGCCGCCGCCGTCACGCCGTGGACCGTCGGGGTGAGGTTGGAGCTGTTGAACGCGTCCAGCCGCTGGCCGTCGACCGTCACGCGGACCACCGGCTGCGAGGGCGACTTCGTCACCGCCACCAGGGTGTCCTGGGCCAGCCAGTCGACGTCGAGCACTTCCTGCAGGTCGTGGGGCTGGAGGACCCGCGGCTCGCGCAGGGACACCGAATCGCCGGTGCCGACCACCGAGGCCACCCACAGCCGGCCGCCGACCACCGCTGCCACCCGGGCGCCGTCGCGGGAGAAGCGCAGCTCGGAAATGGCGCCCTGCTGGAGCAGGTCCGCCGCGTTGACCGTCAGCGCCGTCCACTGGCCGTTCGGGTTCAGCACCATCCGGCCCACCGTCAGCTGGTCCGCGACCGTCCACACTTCGCCGCCGCCCGGGCGCCACGTCGGGCGGCTCAGCGTGGTGCCGCCCAGGCTGACCGGCGGCAGGTCGTGCCCGACGTCGCCGATCCGCAGGCGGACCTTGTCGCCGTCGCGCTCCACCACCGCCAGGCGCTTGCCGTCGAGGGACTGGGCCGCGCTCACGATGTCGTAGCCGCCGTTGCCCGCCGGGCCCGGGACCGGCGCGCCGTCGCCCAGCGACCGCAGCCGGCCGCCGACCGTCATCATCCCCAGCTGCGTCAGGATCGGCGACAGCGAAGCGTTGTACGCGGGCAGATCGGTCGGCCGCCAGTCCGGGTGGTTCGCGACCAGCGGGGCGCCGTCGGCGAGGATCCGGATCCGCGCCGACGTGACGTACTGCAGCGTCAGGACGATCTGGGCGGCGATCAGGTTCCGGGTGTCGTCGGCGACGCCGGAGAGCCCGCTCAGCGATACCACCAGCGTCCCGTCGTCGAGGCTCTTGACGTTCGTGTCGATCTCGACCGGCTCGACGAGCAGGTTCTTCACCGACCCCGCCAGGCTCGTCGACGGCCCGCTGACCAGCAGGTTCAGCACCTTGCTCGGCAGCCCGGACTGCGGCTTCGCGACGACGTACCGCCGGTCGGGGACGAACGTGGCCGACTGCTCCGAGTAGAAGCTCACCGGCACCGGGGTGTAGTTCTCGCTGAAGTCGGACTCGGTCGCGTACAGGTCGGGCGGCGGGTCGACGATCCGCCACTGGCCGTTCGCCTGCTTGCGCACCTTCACCTGCAGCGCCGCCCCGGTGTAGTCCGACACGAACGCGCTGTTCTGGTCGAGCGTGCCGACGTCGATGCCGCGCACGTTCACGAGCACCGTGTTCGGGTCCGGCTGCGGGGCGGGGTCGAAGACCGTGCCGAAGGTGTTCTGGATGATCGTGAGGCTGCGGCTCGGGTGCCAGTTCGCCCGGCTCTGTTCGTCCAGGTAGGCGCGGGCGGCCGCGTTGTTCTGGCCCGGCTTGAGCGTCGCGCCGACGTAGTCGCGGACCAGCGTCAGCGCGTCGATGTTCGGCTTGGGCTCGGGCACCACGTCGCCCGAACCTTGTCCCT
This sequence comes from Amycolatopsis stemonae, assembly GCF_054781455.1. Lineage (NCBI taxonomy): Bacteria > Bacillati > Actinomycetota > Actinomycetes > Pseudonocardiales > Pseudonocardiaceae > Amycolatopsis > Amycolatopsis stemonae. The sequence continues at coordinate 289,326 of NZ_BAAGUJ010000001.1, forward strand.
GGCGCTCCCCGGAGACGACGACCGGCTGCGACTCCAGCGGGACGTTCGCGCACCCGGCGACCAGCACCAGGCACAGCACCGCGAGTCCGAGCTCTTTCCACCGACGTGTCACTGACCGATTTCCTCACGTTCGGCGAAGATCGCCTCCGGCGCCGGCGTCACCTCGATGATCCCGAGCGGCACTTCGGCGGCGACGCGGTCGGGCGGCGGCAGGACCAGCGGCGGCCGGCCGGCGGGCACGTCCTGGCGGCGCGGCAGCAGCAGCCGGAAGCAGGCGCCGTCGCCGGGTTCGCCCCACGCGTCGAGCTCGCCGCCGTGCAGGCGCGCGTCCTCCTGGCTGATCGCCAGGCCGAGGCCGGTGCCGCCGGTGCGCCGGTTGCGCGACGGGTCGGCGCGCCAGAACCGGTTGAACACCAGGTCGGCCTCGCCGGGCCGCAGGCCGACGCCGTGGTCCCGGACCGTGACGGCGACCGCGGTCTCGTTGGCCCCGACCGTGAGCACCACCGGCTTGCCTTCGCTGTGGTCGACGGCGTTGCCGAGCAGGTTGCGCAGGATCCGCTCGACGCGCCGGGCGTCGACCTCGGCGATGACCTCTTCGTCGGGCAGCACCAGTTCCACCGAGCTGCCCGCGTTGCCGGCGATCACCCGCACCTGCTCGACCGCGCGGGTGGCGATCGGGCGGACATCGATGAACTCCGCGGAGAGCTCCTCGACGCCGGCGTCGAGGCGGCTGATCTCCAGCAGGTCGCCGAGCAGGGACTCGAACCGGTCGAGCTCGTCGACCAGCAGCTCGGTCGAGCGCGCGAGGCCGGCCGGGAACTGCTCGCGGGACGCGTGCAGCACGTCCGCGGCCATCCGGACGGTGGTCAGCGGCGTGCGCAGCTCGTGCGAGACGTCGGAGGTGAACCGCCGCTGCAGCCCGCCGAACTCCTCGAGCTGGCGGATCTGGCGCTGGATGCTGGCGGCCATCCCGTTGTAGGACACCGCGAGCTTGGCCAGGTCGTCTTCGCCGAGCACGGCGAGCCGCTGGTCGAGGTCGCCGCCGGCGAACTGCTCGGCCGCCGCGGCGGCCTGCCGGACCGGGCGCACCACCTGCCGCGTCACCAGGTTCGTGATGCCCGCCAGCAGGAGCAGCAGCACGAGCCCGCCGACGAGCAGGGTGTTCTGGACGGTGGCGACGGTGTTCTGCTCGGTCGTCAGGGGGAACAGCAAGTAGAGCTGCAGCGGGCTGGCGACGGTGTTGAGCGGCGTGCCGACGATCAGGTACGTCGTGCGGCCGCCGTCGGTGTCGGTGACCGTGTGCTCGAGCCAGCTCATCTCGTTGGCTTCGACGAACTGCCGCAGCCGGGGCGGCACGCTGTCGAACGGGCCGGCGGACGAGGGCGGGTCACCGGACTGGTCGCGGCCGCCGCTGGCGAGCACCGGGACGAACGTGCCCGCCGCCGAGCCGGCCGCGTCCTGGCTGGTCGGGGTGATCGCGATCTTCTTCAGCGCGTTCTGGAGGCGGTTGGTCATCGCCTCGTCCGTCTCGCCGCCGAGGCCGACCAGCTCACCCGCGGCGGTGTCCGCGGCCGCGCGGGTCTGCGCGATCGCGGCGTCGCGCTTGGTGTCCAGCAGCCGCTCGGTGATCTGGTTCTGCAGCACCATGCCCAGCACGAACACCACGGCCGAAGACAGCGCGAGCGTCGACACGGTGACGCGGAACTGCAGCGAGTGCTTCCACAGCTCGTTGAACGCGATCGCGCGGCGGCGCGCGAAAACGACGACACGCCGCACCAGGCGTGCCGTCGAACGCGCGAACGCGGGGAGCCGTCTGCCGGTCTCCGTCGTCATGGAGCGATCACGGCGGGCCGGCCTTGTACCCGACGCCGCGAACGGTCAACACCACCTCGGGGTGCTCCGGGTCCTTCTCCACCTTGGAACGCAGGCGCTGGACGTGCACGTTCACCAGCCGGGTGTCGGCCGCGTGCCGGTAACCCCACACCTGCTCGAGCAGCACCTCGCGGGTGAACACCTGGCGCGGCTTGCGGGCCAGCGCCACCAGCAGGTCGAACTCCAGCGGGGTCAGCGGGATGGCCTTGCCCTCGCGGGTGACCTCGTGCCCCGGCACGTCGATCGCCAGGTCGCCGATCGTGAGCGACTCCGCCGGTTCGGCCTCGGTGCGGCGCATGCGGGCCCGCACCCGCGCGACCAGCTCCTTCGGCTTGAACGGCTTCACCACGTAGTCGTCCGCGCCGGACTCCAGGCCGAGCACGATGTCGACCGTGTCGCTCTTGGCGGTGAGCATGACGATCGGCACCCCGGACTCGGCGCGGATCGCCTTGCAGACGTCGATCCCGTTCATCCCGGGCAGCATCAGGTCGAGCAGGACGAGGTCGGGCTTCAGCTCGCGCAGCGCGGGCAGCGCGCGGGAACCGTCGGCGACCACGGCCGTGTCGAACCCCTCCCCACGGAGCACGATGGTGAGCATCTCCGCGAGGGCGGGGTCGTCGTCGACCACGAGAACACGTGCCTTCATGTCCACATATTCGCACTAGTTGCGACGCCCGTACGCGCGACCCGCGTGTTTGACCACCAGAAAGATCAAGATCGCGACGGGTTCCTGCTCCATACGGGTGCCGCTGGACGGTCCGTGAAGGCCGGCACCCGGCCTTCACGGACCTGCGGAAAGGGGCTCAGGGAACGGCCGGGACGGGCGCGTCCACGAGGACGGCGTCACCGTCGACGACCACGCGGTACGTGCGTACCGGGTGCTTCGCGGGCAGGCACGTGGGCAGGCCGGTGCGCAGGTCGAACTGCGCGGCGTGCAGCGGGCACTCGACGAAGCAGCCCTCGAGCCAGCCGTCGGCGAGCGAGGCGTCCTGGTGGGTGCAGGTGTCGTCGACGGCGAAGAAGCCGTCTTCGGTGTGGAACACGGCGATGGGTACCGGGCCGTCGAGGCGCAGGGCCTCCCCCACGGGCAGGTCGGCGACGGCGCACGCTCGGATCATCGAGGCCTCCGGAGAACGTCTGACGGGATGCCGGGACGGTTCGTGAAAGTTGCGCATTGCGCGACGCTGCGCTTCCTGCGCAACAATCAGGCTCCGACGGCACCCACGTCAAGAGATTCGCCCACTCAGCCGATAGGAACGGCGCCGAGCGGATAGTGTTGCGCTATGCGGAACCAGGACTCTGCTGACGCAACCTCGGCGGGAAAGCACGCCTCGGGCGGCGGCAACGCAACTCAGAGCCAGGTGCAGTCGGTCGACCGGGCGATCAGCGTGCTGGAACTGCTCGCCCGCAACGGGGAAACCGGCATCACCGAGATCGCGGGCGAGCTGGGCGTCCACAAGTCGACGGCGTCGCGGCTGCTCAGCGTCCTGGAGTCCAGAGGCCTCGTCGAGCAGCTCGGCGAACGCGGGAAGTACGCGATCGGGTTCGGCATCGTGCGGCTGGCCGGGGCCGCCACCGGCCGGATGGACCTGGCGAAGCTCGGCCGCACCAGCTGCCTGTCGCTCGCCGAGGAGCTGGGCGAGACCGTGAACATCGCGATCGCCGACGACGGCGTCGCCATCAACATCAGCCAGGCCCGCGGCTCGGCGGCGATCACGACGCAGAACTGGACCGGCCAGCGGACGCCGCTGCACGCGACCTCCAGCGGCAAGATCCTCTTGGCGTACATGGGGGATTCCGAACGCAAGCGGGTGCTGAAGCGGAAGCTGGAGCAGTACACGCCGCGCACGACGGTCGAGCCGGAAGAGCTGATGACCGAGCTGGAGCGGGTGCTCGAAGACGGCTACGCGGCCTGCTACGAGGAGCTCGAACTCGGCATGCACGCGGTCGCCGTGCCGATCCACGGCCCGGGCGGCGACGTCGTCGCCGCGATGAGCGCTTCCGGGCCGTCGTACCGGCTTTCGAAGCAGCGCGTGAAGCAGATCGTGCGCCCGATGACCGAAGCCGCGGACGACCTTTCCGCGCAGCTGGGCTACTTCCGGGACTAGGGGTACAGCCGCGCCATCGCGCGGATCGTGTTTCCCAGGTACGCCACCAGTTCCGGGGGCGCGAGCGCCTGCGCGTCCACGCCGAGCCGCAGCAGTCCCGCGGCCGCGTGGGGCACGCTCTCCAGCGGCACGCGAGCGCGTTGCCACCCTTCGGCGTCCGGCGGTTCGAGGGTGCGCCGGGCGAGCCGGGCGGCACGCGGGCCGAGGATGTCCCGCAGGGCCGCGATTCCCGCCGCCGTCAGCCGCACGACGGCCGTCTCGCCGTCCGCGCCCTCCTCGTACTTTTCGACGTGCGTGCGCCAGAAACCAGCCAAGTCGAAGCCGTCGGGCCGGGTGAAGTGCTCGTCGAGCGCCACGAGCTCCTCGATGCCGCTCACCCGGTACGTGCGCGGGTCCGGTCCGGCGACGAGGTACCAGACGCCCGCCTTGAGGACGAGCCCGAGCGGGTGCAGCCGCCGTGTGACGACGCCCGGGGCCGGTGACCAGCGGCGGTACCGGACCTCGACGACCTGGTCCCGCCACAGCGCTTCGGCGGCCGCGAGCAGCTGCGGCACCGCGTCCGCCTCGCGGTACCAGCCGGGCGCGTCGAGGTGGAACCGCTGGCGGATCCGCACGGACGCGTCGCGGTACGGCGTCGGCAGCGCCGCCATCAGCTTCAGTTCGGCCGCGGCCACCTGCGCGCCCAGGCCGAGCTCGGCGGCCGGCTGCGGCAGGCCGGTGAGGAAGAGCGACCCGGCCTCACCGGCGGTGAGCCCGGTCAGCCGGGTCCGGTAGCCGTCCATCAGCTGGTAGCCGCCGTCCGGCCCGGTCTCGGCGTAGATCGGGACGCCCGCGGCCGCGAGCGCCTCGACGTCGCGGTACACGGTCCGCGGGGTGACGCCGAGCTCCGCCGCCAGCCGCGCGGCGCTCAGCCGCCCGCGGTTCTGCAGCAACAGCAGGAGGGAGACGAGCCGGCTCGCGCGCACCTCGCGGAGTCTGCCAGCCACCACTGACAGAAGATGTCAGTGGTGACGGCCCAAGATCGCCGTCATGAACGACTTCGACTTCTTCCACGGCTCCTGGACCGTCGTCAGCAAGCGGCTTCGCACCCTGTTTTCGGGCAGCGACGACTGGGACGTCTTCCCCGGCACCACCACCTGCACGCCGCTCTTCGACGGCGGCGGCAACACCGAGGAGATCCACTTCCCCGCCCGTGGCTTCCGCGGCTTCACGCTGCGCCTGTTCGACGTCGAGCGGAAGGAGTGGTCGATCTACTGGGCCAACGACCGCACGGGGGTGCTCCAGCCGCCGGTCGCCGGCACCTTCGACGGCGGCCGCGGCGACTTCTACGGCGACGACACCCACGACGGGAAGCCGATCCGGGCGCACTACATCTGGTCGGACATCACGGGCACCTCCGCGCGCTGGGAGCAGGAGTTCTCCCCCGACGGCGGCCGGACCTGGGAATCCAACTGGGTCATGGAGTTCACGCGCGCCTGAGCCGGCACCTTTTCGGGCGCTTGACAGCGCGTCTCGCATGACGCACTTTGTTGCCGAAGACGCAACCTCGTCGCCCGGAGGAAACGCGATGGCAGCACGGCCCCGGGTGGTCGTCGTCGGCGCCGGCCTGCTCGGCTGCGCGCTCGCCGACGAGCTGACCGAGCGCGGCTGGACCGACGTCACCGTGCTGGGCGACGGCGAGGCCGGCGACCACCCGGGCCTGGTGTTCCGGACCCACGCGGACCGCACGCTGACCGAGTTCGCGAAGTACACCGCCGAGAAGTGCGGCGGCCTCGACGGCCAGTGGTGCTTCAACCCGGTCGGCAGCCTCGAGGTCGCGACGACGCCGGAGCGTCTCGACGACCTGAAGCGGCGGCACGGCTGGGCGACGTCGTGGGGCGTGCGCGGTTACCTGCGCACGCCCGGCGAGTGCGCCGACCTGCACCCGCTCCTCGACGCGGACCGGGTGCTGGGCGGGTTCCACGTCCCCGGCGACGGCCTGCTGCACCCGCGGCGCGCGGCCGAAGCCCAGGCCCGGCGGGCGAAGGCCCGCGGTGCCCGGTTCACCGCCGGGGAGGTCGTGGCCGTCGACCGCGCGGGCGGGCGCGTGACCGGCGTCGTCACGTCGGTCGGGCGCCTGCGCGCCGACGTCGTCATCGCCTGCGACGGCTTCGGCGAGCCCGAGCCGCCACGGCTGCCCCACCGGTACGCGCGGACGTCGCCGCTGCCGGAGCTGGCCGGGCACAACGACGAACACGTCCAGGCCGGGTTGCCGGTGCTGCGCCACCTCGACAGCGGGATGTACGTCCGCGAGCACGTCGACCGGCTCGGCGTCGGCGCGGCGGAGGCGGACACGGCCGCCGCGCTGCTGCCCGCCCTGCGCGACGCCGGGTTCGAGGCCACCACGACGGTCCTGCGGCCCGGCACCCCGGACGGGATGCCGCTGCTGGGCGAGCACCCGGACCTCGACGGCTTCTGGCTGGCGAAAGCCGTCCTGGCCGAACACTCCGCCGGGGTCGCGCGCGAGCTGGCGCGCTGGCTCGTCGACGGGCAGCCCGCACTCGCCCTGCACGGCTGCGACCTCGCCCGGCGCACCGCCGGGCCGCCGCGGACGAGTCCCTTCCACGAACGGCAGATCGCCCTCGGCGCGTACTTCGACGAGACGTCGGGCTGGGCGCGACCGGCGCGGTACTCGGCCGAGGTCGCTGCCGAGGCGCTCGTCGCCCGCGAGCGCGTCGCGATGTTCGACCTGACGTCCGTACCGCGCCTGGCGGTCACCGGTCCCGGCGCGCTGCCGTTCCTGCAGGCGATGACGACCGCCGACCTGGCGAAACCGCCGGGCACAGTGACGGAAACGCTCCTGCTCGGCGAAGACGGTGGGGTGCGCGGCGTGCTGACCGTCGCCCGCCTCGGCGACGACCGGTTCCACGTCGGCGCCGGCGGACGGCTGGACTTCGCCTGGCTGAGGCGGCACCTGCCCGGCGACGGCACGGTGCAGGTGCACGACACCACACCCGGCACCTGCTGCGTCGGCGTGTGGGGGCCGCTCGCCGGCACCGTCCTCCCGGAACTGTCCACAACGGACTTCTCGGCCGAGGAGACCTTCGTCGGCGACGTCCCGGTCGTCGCGTTGCGACTGTCCACTGTGGGCGAACCGGGCTGGGAGCTGCACACGACGGCGGACCTGGGCCGCCCGTTGTGGGACGCGCTGCGGGAGCGCGGCATCGCCGTCGCCGGGCACCGGGCGTTCCTCGGCCTGCGACGGGAGGCCGGGGTGCGCACGCCCGGCGTCGACTTCACCGCCGAGCACGACCCGTACGAGGCCGGGCTCGGGCCCGCCGTCCGGATGGACAAGGGCTACTTCCTCGGGCGCGACGCCCTGGTGGGCCGCTCGGCGGCGACCGCGAGCCGGCGGCTCGTCCGCCTCACGACCGAAAACGTCCTCGAAGGCAAGGAACCGGTGTACGTCGACGGCCGCCCCGCCGGGTACGTCACGAGCGCCGGGTCCGGCCCCACCACCGGCAAGGCCGGCGCGTACGCCTGGCTACCCGCGGAGTACGGCCGGCTCGGGACGCCGGTGGAGATCGGGTACCTCGGCGGGCGCGTGCCGGGGAGGGTCGCGTGACGCACTACGACGTGATCGTGCTCGGGCTCGGCGGGATGGGCAGCGCCGCGGCGTACCGGCTGGCGCAGCGCGGGCAGCGCGTGCTCGGCATCGACCAGTTCGCGCCGGTGCACAACCGCGGGTCGAGCCACGGCGGTTCGCGGATCACGCGCCAGGCCTACCTCGAAGGCCCCGAGTACGTCCCGCTCCTGCTGCGCGCGCACGAACTGTGGGACGGCCTCGAGCGGGACAGCGGACGGCGGCTGTTCACCCGCTGCGGCGGGCTCATGGTCGGCACGGCGGGCTCGCGCACGATCACCGGCAGCGTCGCGTCGGCCCGCGCGTTCGGCATCCCGCACGAGCTGCTGGACGCCGGCGAGATCCGCCGCCGGTTCGCGACCATGGCACCGTCGGCGGACGAGGTCGCGCTGTACGAGCCGGGCGCCGGGCTGGTGTCGCCCGAAGGCAGCGTCTCCGCGCACCTGCAGCTCGCCGCGCGCTGCGGCGCCGAGCTGCACCACGAGGAGAAGGTGTTCACCTGGAGCACGATGTCCGGCGGGGTGCGCGTCGGGACGTCGCACAACTACTACACGGCCGACCGGCTGGTGCTGTGCCCCGGCGCGTGGGCCGGCGAGCTGCTGCGCGACCTCGGCGTCGCGTTCGGCGTGCGGCGGCAGGTGCAGTACTGGTTCGCGCCGTCCGGCGGGATTTCGCCGTTCGAGCGGCATCCCGTGTACATCTGGGAAGGCGACGGCTACACGTTCTACGGGTTCCCGGCGCACAACGCGGCCGCGGACGGCGTCAAGGTCGCGTTCCACAGCGGGGGCCGCGAGTGCACGCCCGACGGCATCGACCGGACGGTGTCGGCTGACGAGATCCACGAGATCGCCTCGGTCGTCAAACGGCACCTGCCGACGTTGCCGGGTGCGTTCCTCCGCGCGGCGACGTGCCTGTACACCGACACGGCCGACGAGAGCTTCGTCATCGCCCCGCACCCGGCCGAAGACCGGGTGGTGCTGGCGTGCGGGTTCTCCGGCCACGGCTTCAAGTTCGCGCCCGTGGTCGGGGAGATCATTGCGGACCTGGTGGTCGACGGCGCGACGGCGCACCCGATCGGCTGCTTCGACCCGGCTCGGCTACTCGGCCAGTAGCTCCGTGGCGAGGGCTTCGAGGTCGACGCCCGCGACGCCGTCCAGCACGTGCCACGGCGCCAGCCAGCCCGCCGCGGCCAGCTCGTCGTACACGGCCGCGCAGCGCTGCTGCAGGGCGTCGTCGGTTTCGAAGGCGTCGCGCTCCCGGTCGGTTTCGGCTTGTGCACGGCGTTCGGCGCGCTCGGCCGCGACGGCGGGCGCGACCCGCAGCAGCAGGTGCGCGTCCGGGCGGGGCAGGCCGAACCGGTCGACTTCCAGCTCCCACACCCACTTCACGACGTCGCCCGTCGCGTCCTGCTCCAGGCGCGCGGCCGCGTACGCGGCGTTGGACGCGACATAGCGGTCGAGGAGCACGACGTCGTGCGTGTCCCGCAGCGCGCGGATGTCGTCGGCCGCGCCGCTGCGGTCGAGCGCGTACAGCACGGCCATGCCGTACACCGAGTCGGCGAGGTCGCCGTGCCCGCGGTGCAGGGCCTCCTTGACGAGGTCGGCGTGCACGCTCTTGCCGTAGCGCGGGAACGCCAGCGACGCGATGCTCGCGCCCTTCGCCCGCAGTTGCGCTGTCAGCCCGTCGGCCAGCGTCCGCTTGCCCGCGCCGTCGAGCCCTTCGATGACCACCAGTCGACCCACGGCTCAATTATGTGGTGGACCGGCGGGCCCGGTGGAAGCGGATCGACACCGGGCCCGCCGGTACGGCTCACGCGGCGTGCCGCCGCAGGTGGAGGAGGTAGCCGGCGCCGCTGACGGCCAGCACCCCGACGAGGATCAGCAGCGGCACCCAGCCGGTGTCGTGGCCGGACGGCGCCGGGCCGCCGTCGCCGCGGGGCATCACCTGGGACGTCGCGTCGTAGCCGCCGGCCTCGCCCTTGCGGGCGTAGTCCGAACCGGGGAGCTTGTCCCCGTAGCGCGCCGCGACGGTGCGCTGGTAGTCGGCGACGGTGACCACCGCTGCGCCGTCCGAAAGCGGCGTCACGCGGCCGCCCTGGACCGCGTACCAGGCGTCGACCTGCGGCTCGTGGAGCAGCTGGGCGCCCGCGGGCAGCTTGCGCGCGTAACCGCTCTCGATGTCGCCCGAGGCGATGTTGCCGACCTGCCAGGCGCCGTCGGCCCCGCGGACCGACCAGAGCGTCGCCGTCCGGCCGTCCGAGGCCCGGGCGGGCACGGCGAAGTAGGCGAAGTCACCGGGCGACGCGCCCGGCTTGCCGACGACGAAGTCCGGCGAGAGCTCGTAGACGGGGTACGCGTCCGCGTCGACCTGCACCGAGACCGGCCCCCGCGCGTCCGGGGCCTGCGCGAAGAACCGGACCAGGACGTCCTGGAGCCCCGCGGCCGCGGTGTGCGCGGCCACGGCGTCGGCGCTGCTGATGCCGGCGGCCTGGGCCGCGCCTGACACCGGGGCCGTCATCAGCAGCGCCGCGCCGGTCAGCACGGCGAGCACCAGCGCCCGCCTGCTCATCGGGCGATCCCGGTGAGCGTGTGCGTCCAGGTGAAAGACGAGTTCTGCGCGTAGTACCCGTAGGTCGACCAGTTGTAGCGCTTGGCCGGCCCCGGATCACCCCAGTACACCCAGTCGCCGCTGGTGTCGTAGCCGTAGAGGACGTGCGTGTGACCGCCGCCCGAGCGGTACCCGACCCGCGTCTCGACCGGCCGGTTCGCCGAGGTCTGCTTCCGGACGTCGGCGAAGGAGATCTGCCGGTCGAGGTAGCGGCCGGGCGAGGCGAAGCCCAGCTTCGCGAACGCGCGCTGCGGGTCGGCGAGCGTGCCGGGCAGGTTCGCGCAGTCCGGACCGGACTCGCCGTGGGCGAGCTGGCAGAACCGCGTCTGGCCGACGGCGGCGCCGTGGTAGGCCGCGATGGTCGCGCCCGAACCGGCCCAGCACCACTGGTTCTTCTCCTGGGCCTGCAGCGTGATCCGGTTCCGGAAGGTCGACGGCACTCCGGGCGCGGCTCCGGCGGTGACCGGCGCGACCAGGCACAACAGCAGGCTCACGGCCACTGCGACGTGAACCCGGCTCGACTTCACCAGCACGGACGGCCTCCTGCTCGAACGTGGGCGAACCAGCGGTGGTCACAACGGTGAACAACGTGGTCACCCGGAGCAAGAACGCCATCCGGAGGAACGGACCGTTCCGGGGCACAGCCGGAACGCGGAACAGTCACCATTACGTGGCCAACCACCCTGAACGGGGGTCGGCCGGGGCACTCTACGCTGCTAACGTGAACGTTCCGCGGTGTTCACGCCCAGCGCACACACTGGTCGGGTGAAGGGACGAGCGGTGGCACAAGACGGGAACCTCCCACTGATCATCGATGGCGCCCGCACGACCCGGGCATCGGTCGCCGAGTTGCCGAAAGAGCTGACCGAGGCGCTCCGCACCGGCGAGTTCCACCACGCCCTGAGACTGGCGATCGCCTACCGCGGCCTCTCGTTGGCGCGCCTGCGCGCGCACCTCGCGCTGCGCGGGGTCCAAATCGGACAGTCCACGCTGAGCTACTGGCAGCGCGGCCTGCGGCAGCCCGAGGTACCCAAGGCGCTCCCGGCGGTCCGGGCCCTGGAATCGGTCCTCCAGCTGCCCGCGGACGCGCTGGTGGTGCTGATCGGGCCGCGCCTGGTCCGCCGCGGCCACCAGCCGGCGGCGTCGTTCCACGACCTGCGGTCCGGCGACATGGGGTCGATCGTCGAGGACCTGCTGGCCGAGCTCGGCGCGTACCCGTCGTCGAACCACTACAACGCCGACCTCGAGCTGCTGTCGGTCCACGACACGATCACGTTCGACGCCGAACACCGCCAAGTGAGCCTGCGCACGCGGCTGGTGACGCGGGCCCGGCGCCACGGCCCGGACCGGTACTTGACCGTCTACAACGGCGACCCGGGCTGCCGCATCGACGACGTCGAGCTGATCACCGACGAGGGCTGCCGCGTCGGGCGGATGCGGCGCAACCCGGACGCGGACACGATGGCGACGGAGCTGCTGTTCGACCGCAAGCTCGCCGAGGGCGACATCCACGTGTTCTGCTTCGAGGTCCGCGACGACTCGGGTTCGGCGTCGCCGGGGTACTACCGGATGCTGCGCGACCGCTGCGCGAGCTACCTGGTCCAGCTGCGCTTCGACCGCAACGCGCTGCCCGCGCGCTGCACGCGTCAGGTCCGGGCCCGCGACGACGCCCTGCCGGTGGTGGCGGAGGAGCTGGCGTGCGACATGGGCGGCGTGAGCAGCGCGTTCTTCAGCGACGCCGGCCCGGGTCTGGCCGGCGTCGCCGTCGAGTGGAACTAGCGCCCGCGACGCTTGGCCCGGGACTTCGCCTTCGCCAGGGCTCGCCACACGGCCCGGTGGGTAGTCCGGGCGGTCCGCAAGGGCTCGTTGTCCCGCACAGGGAAACCGGTGAAGCCAAGAACGGGCTCGAGGTTACGCAGGTCCGCCGCCGATGCCGAGCTCGTTTCCCTCGGGGTCGCGGTAGATGATCTTGCGCACGCCGTTGCCGTAGGTTTCCCGCTCGGCGGGCTCGATGCCGCGGGCGGAGATCCCGGCGACGCGCTCGTCGAGGTCGTCGACGAAGAGGGTGTGAAAGGCCTGCCCCGCCCGCTCGGGCCGCAGCTCGACGACGACCGACCCGTGCGAGGCGACTTGCCAGAGGGCTTCGGTATCGCTGACGACGTAGGTCGGCGGGGAGCCGAAGAGGCGTTCGTACCAGGCGAGGGCCGCGGGGTAGTCGCGGACGGCGATGCCGGCGAAGAGGTCGGCGGTCACAGGACCTCGAACCCGTTGGCCTTCGCGGCATCGGCCTGACGCTCGTCGCGGGTGACGAAGGTGACCGGCTCGCCGCCGGTGAGCTCGGCGGTGTCGTGCATCGCCACCGCGATGTGGATCGCGTCCAGGGTGCGCACCGGGTAGTTCTCCACGACCAGTCGCCGGGCGGCCATGATGACCCGGTTCGGGTTGAACGGGATCAGCATCAAGCCGCCGGCAGGCGACGCGAACTCATCAAGGTGCGCGAGCAGGATCGAGGCATCCGGGATCCGCCCGGTCCGCTTGGCGGCGGTCACCGCACCGGCGAACTCGATCCGGGTGAAGTCACTGCTCAGGATGAAGTCATCGCCGTCGAGCAGCAGCTCGCGGAACCTCGCGTGCTCCGGCTCGTCCGGGAGGTAGGCCGTGACCAGCGCGCTGGTGTCGGCGTAGAGCACGGTCACCATTCACCTCGCGTCCAGTCGAGAGCTTCGCTGACGGCGGTGCCCCAGCCCCGGGCGTGTTCCTCGATCTCATCGAGGGTCGGCACCCGAGCGGGCGGCTCGACGTGCACCACCTTGCCTTCCGCGATCATGCGTTGTTTCCACTCCGCGCGGGTTTCGGTCTTCGCGACCACGCCCCGCAGGGCCTCGGTGACCAGGTCGTTCATGCTGCGCCCCTCGGCTTCGGCTCTCGCCTTCAACCGAGCGTGCAGCTCGTCGTCGATCCGGGCGATCAATTGTTTCACCGGTTCATGATAACACTAACCCATTAGTGTTATCACTGTTCAATACGCACAACAAAGGGCCGCCCCGAACACTTTCGGGGCGGCCCTGACCTGCGGAAACGCTAAAACCTCAGTACCGGTAATGCTCCGGCTTGAACGGCCCTTCGACGTCGACGTCGATGTACTCGGCCTGTTCCTTGGTCAGCTTCGTCAGCTCGCCGCCCAGGGCGTCGAGGTGGATCTTCGCGACCTTCTCGTCCAGCTTCTTGGGGAGGCGGAAGACCTCCTTGTCGTACTCCTCGTGCTTGGTGAACAGCTCGATCTGCGCGATCACCTGGTTGGAGAAGCTGTTCGACATCACGAACGACGGGTGCCCGGTCGCGTTGCCCAGGTTCAGCAGGCGGCCCTCGGACAGCACGATGATCGTGTTGCCGTTCGGGAAGATCCACTCGTCGACCTGGGGCTTGATGTTGATGCGGCGGATGCCCGGGTAGCGGGCGAGCCCCGCCATGTCGAGCTCGTTGTCGAAGTGGCCGATGTTGCCCAGGATCGCCTGGTGCTTCATCTTCGCCATGTGCTCGACCAGCACGACGTCCTTGTTGCCGGTCGTCGTGATGACGATGTCGGCTTCCGGCAGCGCGTTCTCCAGGGTGCGGACCTGGTAGCCGTCCATCGCCGCCTGCAGCGCGCAGATCGGGTCGATCTCCGTGACGATCACGCGCGCGCCCTGGCCGCGCAGGGACTCCGCCGCGCCCTTGCCGACGTCGCCGTAGCCGCAGACCACCGCGACCTTGCCGCCGATCAGGACGTCGGTGCCGCGGTTGATGCCGTCGATCAGGGAGTGGCGGATGCCGTAGCGGTTGTCGAACTTCGACTTCGTCACCGCGTCGTTGACGTTGATCGCCGGGAACAGCAGCTCACCGGCCGCGGCCAGCTGGTACAGCCGCAGGACGCCGGTCGTGGTCTCTTCGGTGACGCCGCGGATGCCCTCGCCGATCTTCGTCCACTTGCCGGTGTCGGCCGCCACCGAGTCGCGCAGCAGTTCGAGGAACACCTTGAACTCGTCCGAGGTGTTCTCGTCCGGGGTCGGCACGACGCCGGACTTCTCGAACTCGGTGCCCTTGTGCACCAGCATCGTGGCGTCGCCGCCGTCGTCGAGGATCATGTTGGGACCCTCGCCGTCCCAGGTGAGCATCCGCTCGGTGCACCACCAGTACTCCTCGAGCGACTCGCCCTTCCAGGCGAAGACCGGGACGCCCTTGGGCTCCTCGGCCGTGCCGTGCGGGCCGACGACGACCGCGGCCGCCGCGTGGTCCTGCGTCGAGAAGATGTTGCAGGAGGCCCAGCGCACCTCCGCGCCCAGCGCGACCAGCGTCTCGATCAGGACGGCCGTCTGCACGGTCATGTGCAGCGAGCCGGAGACGCGCGCCCCGCGCAGCGGGTAGACCTCCGCGTACTCGCGCCGGAGGGCCATCAGGCCCGGCATCTCGTGCTCGGCGAGGCGGATCTCCTTGCGGCCGAACTCCGCGGCATCGAGGTCGGCGACGGCGAACTCGACGCCGTTGCGGGTCTCGTGCCGCTTCGCAACGCTTTCGGGGGGCATAGTGGCGATTCCTCCAAGACTCGATGACACCGGAACACTACCGTTGTCCGCTCGACCTTCCCTAGAACGGTTAGGAGACCCTTACCGTGCCCATGCCCGGCCCGGACACCCGCGTCGTCGAAATCCGCGTCGCCGGGCTCGTGGGCACCAGCGGCGAGACCCTGCTCGACGCGGTCTCGACCGTCGACGTCGCCGGCGACGGGCTGGGTCGCGTGATCCGCCCGGCGGACCGGCTGCGGCGGCCGGCGCCCGGACCCGTGCTGCCGGCGCTGGGCCGGTCGATCCCGCGGACCCTCGAAGGCTACCTGTGGCACGGGATGACCTCCGGTGGCGCCGCGAAGGCCACCTGGGCCCTGCTGTTCCCGTTCTCGCTCGCCAACGTCGCCTTCTGGATGCTGCCGCCGGCGGCGCCGGGCCGCCGTCTTCCGCGCGTGCTCGGCGGGATCTGCCGCGGCCTGCTGCGCGTCGGCGCGCTGCTGCTGACCATGCTGCTGATGGGCCAGCTCGCGACGATCGCGCTCGACCTGTTCGCCGCGCAGTGCCTCGCGCCCGCTTCGGGCTGCCTGCCGGTGGTCCCGGACGTCCTGCGCTCGGTCCCCGCGCGGATCGCGGTCGGCGTGCTGCCCCTGCTGGCCGTGATCTTCGTCCTGCACCGGATCTCGAGCGCGACCTGGGCGGTGCACGCCGACGGCGACCTGTCCGAGGGGCCGCTGCGGATGCGCGCCGACCCGGAGACGCCGGCGCTGCGCTGCCTCCACACCGTCGCGGCGCTGGACTCGATCGCCCTGCTGATGCTCGGCGGGCCGTTCCGCGTGCCGGGGAACGTCTTCGACCTGGTCGTCTGGATCGTGACGCTGGCCTTGGTGCTCGCGACGATCGCGGCCGCGGCGGTCGGCGCCGACACCGGGCGCTGGGCCCGCCCGGGCGTGATCGGACTGGCGGGCCTGCTGGTCGTCGTGGCCGCGGTCCGGATGCGGCCGGGGACCGGCCCGCTGCCGGGGACCAACGGCGTCGTCGAGGGGCTCGGCGCCGCCCTGGTCGCGGTCACCGTGCTGTTCGCGCTGTTCCTGCTCCCGGCCGCGCTGCTGGCCCGGCCCGGCTGGCAGCACAAGCCGCGGCGGCTGCGGCCGTGGCTGGGCGGCTGGGCCGCCGCTCCGGTGCTCGCGCTCGCCGGCCTGCTCGGCGGCGGGTTCGGCGCCGGCCTGGCCGAGGCCGTCCGGCGGCTCTCCGGTGCGGGCCTGTTGCGGGTGCCCGACACGTACCTGCTGGTCACGGTCCTGTGGGGGGCCGGGCTCGCGCTGGCCGCCGTGCTCGCGGTGCTGGGCTTCGCGGTCGCCGTCCCGATCCGGCGGCTGCGGCGGGGCATCCCCGAGATCGTCGAGCTGATGGAACACGACGAGCGGCAGGAAGCCCAGGCCGCGGCGGCGTGGGCGCGTTCGGCGTGGGAGCGGCGGCACCTGCACCACCTCGCGCTGGCGGTCGCGTCCGCGATGTCCGTGGGCGGCGCGGCGCTGCTGGTGCTGCGCTTCGGGTTCCGGGCGGTGCCCGGCTGGTTCGGTCCCCTGTCGGCGATCGGCGTGGTCGCGCTCGGCGCGCTGGCCGCGGGCCTGCTGCGCGTCGTCTACACGGCCGCGCGGACGCCGCAGCGCAGCCGTCACCTCGGGGCATTGGCCGACCTGGTCTGCTTCTGGCCGCGGGCCGCGCACCCGACCGTGCCGCCGTGTTACGCGCTGAAGGTCGTCCCGGAACTGGCCGCGCGGGCGCGCGAGCACCTCGCCGAGCCGGGGACGCGGGTGGTGCTCTCCGGCTACAACCTCGGCAGCCTGCTCACGGTCATGGCCGCGGCCCGGCTGGCGGCCGAGCTGCCGGAGGAGGACCTGGAACGCGTCGGCGTGCTCACCGCCGGGTCACCGCTGCAGTGGGGCTACCAGCGCGCCTTCCCGGCGTTGCTGCCGCAGGAAGCGCTCGAAACGCTCTTCGCCGACCTCGGCGGCCGGTGGCGTGCCTTGTGCCGCGGCACCGACATCTTCGGCGGCGGCGTGACGACCTGGCGGCACGAGGTCTCCGACCGCTGCCTGTACGGCGTCGGCTACCAGCCCGAAGGCGGCTCGGGGCCGCTGAAGGCGAAGGCGGACCGGAACGGCGTCCTCATCCTGGGCGGCGACCACTGGCTGCCGGACCCGCTGCGCGGCCCGACGGGCCGGCACCGCTGGGCGCCGGGAGTGCTCAAGCACCAGGACTACGTGGTGGACGCGGAGTGGGACCACGCCGTCGCGATGGCCGCCGGCCTCGGCAAGCCGGCCGGCGGTGAGCAGGGCCTGCTCTTCGGGGACTTCCTCGGAAAGCCGTGAGGGCCACATCGAGTCCTTCGATGCGGCCCTCACGGCACTTCAGGTCCGGCTTACTCGGAAGCCTTGCGACGGAACTTCAGCAGCGCCAGCAGCCCGCCACCGGCCACGAGCAGCAGGCCCGCGACCCAGATCAGCCAGCTGTTGTCGAAGCCGGTGTTGGCCAGGCCGCCACCGGTACCGGACTCGTTGCCGGCCGGAACGACCGCGGCACCCGTGGTGCTGGTCGGCGCGACCGAGGTGTCCGAGGTGGCCGGAGCACTGGGCTTCGTGGTCTCGGTCGGCTTCGTCGGCTTGGTGGGAACGGTGCTCTCCGGCGGGGTGTCCTTCTTGACACCGCAGGCGAACCAGTGGCTGATGGTCGGGACGTTCCTGAAGTCCTTGCCGACCATGGGAGCGTGCAGCTTCTCCCACGGCACGGTGGCGGACAGGCCCTTCTTGCCCGGCACGTAGGTGTTGTACTCGTTGCCGCCCTTGACCACGATCGCGGCCACGGTGACACCCTTGGCCACACCGGTGACGGTGAGGAACTGGTCCTTCGTCGTGCCGCCGGTGACCGTGAGGAAGTCGGACACGTCGATGGCCTTGCCGAGGCCGATGTCCTCGCACTTGGTGGCGTTGCCGACGGTGCCTTCGGCACGGTCGTCACCGGGCACGCAGGCCAGCGCGGAACCGGCGGTTCCCATCAGGGCGGCGGTGGTCAGCGCGACGATTGCGATCGCGCCGCGGAAGCTACGACTACGCATACAGAACTCCTGTACCGGCGGGGGAAGAGCACTGGTGAAATCTGTGATCGCGAGGCCACCGAGAGTGTGAATCACGCTGCTGTAATTCACCCGTCAGTGCCACACGAAGGATCGAAAGGTATCGCACGTCACGTCACCCGCTACACGGGGTCCCCTTTTAGGCACCAAAAGCAAGATCGTCCGATGTGAAGGCCACCAAAAAAGCCCCGCCGACCAGGGAAAACCTGGTCGGCGGGGCCTACACGATCGAGTTACGCGTCGGGTGCCTTGACCGGCTCCTCGACCCTGTCCGCCTGGCGTTTGCCGAGCAGTGAATGCCGGCGGCTGTAGCCGAAGTAGATCAGCACGCCCAGCACCATCCAGGCGATGAACCGCAGCCAGGTCAGCACGGTCAGGTTCAGCATCAGCCACAGGCACGCGAGGATCGCCAGGATCGGGATCAGCGGCACCAGCGGCACCTTGAACGCGCGGGGCAGGTCGGGGCGCGTCCGGCGCAGGATCAGCACGCCCGCGGAGACCAGCACGAACGCGAACAGCGTGCCGACGTTGACCATCTCCTCCAGCTTGTCCGCCGGGAAGAAGCCGGCCGCCAGCGCGACCAGGCCGCCGACGATGAGCGTCGCGCGCTTCGGCGTGCCGTGCTCGCCCGTCTTGGCGAGCCCGCGCGGCATCAGGCCGTCGCGCGACATCGCGTAGATGATCCGGACCTGGCCCAGCATCAGCACCATCACCACGGTGGTCAGGCCGGCCAGCGCGCCGAAGGAGATGATGTTGGCCGCCCAGTCGACGCCGTTCGCGGAGAACGCCGTGGCGAGGGTCTTGTGGCTGCCGTCGCCCGCCTTCGTCGCGAGGTCCTTGTACGACGTCATGCCGACGACCACCAGCGACACCGCGACGTACAGCACGGTGACGATGGCCAGCGAGCCCATGATGCCGCGCGGCACGGCCTTCTGCGGGTTCTTCGTCTCCTCGGCGGTGGTCGCCACGATGTCGAACCCGATGAACGCGAAGAACACCAGCGAAGCACCGGCCAGCAGGCCGAAGACGCCGAACGAGCTGCTCGCGCCGCCCGCGATGAGCGAGAACAGCGACTGGTCGACGCCGGTTTCGCCCGAGCCGCCGGTCGAGCCCGGCGGGATGTACGGCGAGTAGTTCGCGCCCTTGATGTAGAAGAGGCCCAGGATGATCACGAACAGCACGACGGCGACCTTGATGCCGGTGATCACCATCGAAACCCGCGACGAGAGCTTCGTGCCGACGGCCAGCAGCGTCGTCAGGATCGCCACGACGAGCAGGGCACCCCAGTCGACGGTGACGCTCCCGATGTCGAACGTCGTCTTGGCGCCCTTGCCGAAGAGGTAGCCGAGCACCGTCTCGAGGTAGACCGACCAGCCCTTGGACACCGCGGCCGCGCCGACGGCGAGCTCCAGGATCAGGTCCCAGCCGATGATCCACGCCATGAACTCGCCGAACGTGGCGTAGGAGAACGTGTACGCGCTGCCCGCGACCGGGACGGTCGACGCGAACTCGGCGTAGCACAACGCGGCCAGCGCGCACGCGATCGCGGCGAACACGAAGGCCAGCGAGACCGACGGGCCGGCGTAGTCACCGGCGGTGCGCGCCGTGAGCGTGAAGATACCGGCGCCGATGACGACCGCGACCCCGAAGACCGTGAGGTCCCACGCGCTCAGGTTCCGTCTGAGCTTGGTGTCCGGCTCGTCCGTGTCCTTAATGGACTGTTCGATCGATTTAGTGCGCCACAATCCCGTTCCGGGCACCGTTGACCTCCTGCCGCTGGCCTGCATGTATCGCGGTAGGTCACCCTATCGGGTCAAGTCCGTGACGGCTCGCCGAACGCCCGGAAGTGGATCTTGGACCTACTTCGCGAGGCTGCGGTCCAGGTCGGGCTCGAGGTAGATCAGCTTCGCGACCGGCACCTTGGCGCGCACGCGCGCCTCGGCGTCGTCGATCGCGGTGGCCACCTCGGCCGTGTCGAGCCCCGGCACCATCGCCAGCTTCGCGGCGACGAGCAGCTCGTCCGGGCCCAGGTACTGGGTGCGGATGTGGATGACGCGCTCGACCTTGCCCGCGGCGAGCTCGTCGACGATCGTCGCGAGCACCGGCTCGGTCGCGCCCTCGCCGATGAGCAGGCTCTTCATCTCGATGATCAGGATGACCGCGATGACGCCGAGCAGCAGGCCGATCGCGAGCGTGCCGACGCCGTCCCAGACCGGGTCGCCGGTGAGAACCGAAAGGCCGACGCCCAGCAGCGCGAAGACGAGGCCGAGCAGCGCACCCGCGTCCTCCAGGAGGACGACCGGGAGCTCGGGTTCCTTGGCCTGGCGGATGAAACCCCACCAGGTCGCGTCGCCCTTGATCTTCCGCGACTCGCCGATGGCGGTGTAGAAGCTGTAGCCCTCCAAGCCGACCGCCACGAGCAGGATGATCACCGCGACGATCGGCGAATCCAGCGGCTCGGGGTGGCCGATCTTGTGGATGCCTTCGTAGATCGCGAAGGCGGCGCCGAGGGTGAAGAGCATCAGCGCGACGATGAAGGAGTAGAAGTACCGGTCGCGGCCGTAGCCGAAGGGGTGCTCCTTGTCCGCCTCGCGCTTCGACGTCTTCTGGCCGAGCAGGAGCAGCCCCTGGTTCGTGGTGTCGGCGAGCGAGTGCACGGACTCGGCCAACATCGACGACGACCCGGTGACGAGGAAGCCGACGAACTTCGCGGCCGCGATCCCGGCGTTCGCCCCGAGCGCCGCGATGATCGCCTTGGTTCCGCCTCCAGCTGACACGACCGCTCCCCTGGTTGGTCCTGTATGTCCGGGTGGAGCCTAATGGGGACGGCCGGGCCGGGGCGCCACCGCCCGGGGATACCGCGGGGACGATCAGCTCACACCCGAGGTGGCCGCGTCGGGTCGTCACGAACCGCCGGATTCTGTCGTACCCCTCCGCTAACGTGACTCTCCCTGCTCACCAGCCTGGGGAAGGTGACTCGGTGGCGTCCTTCGCCGTCCTCGGTCCGCTTGCGATCGAAAGCCCGCCGGGGCAGTGGCCGGTCCTGCGCGGCGACCGGCAGCGCACCCTGCTGGCCGTGCTGCTGCTCAACGCCAACCAGCACGTCCACGTCGACGTGCTGGTCGAGGCGCTGTGGCCGGAGCGGCCGCCGAAGTCCTACGCCTCGAACCTGCACACCTACCTCTCGCGGCTGCGCGACCGGATCGACGGCCTGCGCGTCGAGCACGGGCCGCTCGGCTACCGGCTCCGCGTCGAGACCGACGAGCTCGACCTGCTCGTCTTCCGGTCGGCCGTCGCCGAGGGGCAGCGCGCCGGGGACGCGCTCGCCGCGGCGGGGCACTACCGGCGGGCGCTCGCGCAGTGGCGGGGTCCCGTGCTGGCCGGGCTGCACGTGCCGCGGCTCGACGCCGACGTCGCGCGCCTGGAGTCCGAGCGGCTCGCCGTGTTCGAGGACTGCGTCGACGCCGAGCTCACGGCCGGGCGGCACGGGGAGCTGACCGGCGAGCTGCAGGCCATGATCACCGAGCACCCGCTGCGGGAACGCCTCGCCGCCCAGCTGATGATCGCGTTGCACCGCGCCGGGCGGCAGGGCGACGCGCTGGAGGTCTACCGGCGGCTGCGCACCACGCTGGTCGACGAGCTCGGCGTCGAGCCCGGCGCGGAGGCCCGGCGGGTGCACGCGGCCGTCCTGCGCGGCGAAGACCCGGTGCCGCGGCTGCCGCCACCGGTGTGGCCGGTCTGCCAGCTGCCCCCGGACGTCGCGGACTTCACCGGCCGCGAAGCCGAGCTGGCCGAGCTGACCGGCGTGCTCGGCCGCGGCGACGGCGTCCCGGTCGTGGTGCTCAGCGGCGAACCGGGGGCGGGCAAGAGCACCCTGGCCGTGCGGGCCGCGCACCGGCTGCGGGCGCGCTTCCCGGACGGCCAGCTGTACGTGCCGCTGGCGGGCCGCGACATCGGCGACGTCCTGGCCGACCTGCTGCGCGCACTGGGCGTGCCCGGCCCCGCGGTGCCGGACGACGGCCGGGCCCGCGCGGCCGTGTTCCGCGGCCGGCTCACCGACCGCCGGGTCCTGGTGGTGCTCGACGACGCCGTCGACCCGGAGCACGTGCGCACGCTGCTGCCGGGCACGCCGGGCTGCGCGGTGCTCGTGACGAGCCGGCGGCGGCTGAGCGGCCTGGCCGGCGCGCACCGGCTGCCCCTCGGGCCGCTGTCGGAAGGCGAAGCCGCCGAGCTGCTGAACCGGCTCGCCGGCGCGCGCGTCGAGCGTGAGCGCGCCGACGCCGGCCGGATCATCGCCGCGTGCGCGCGGCTGCCGCTCGCCCTGCGGATCGCGGGCAGCCGGCTGGCCATCCGGCCGCACCTGCGGCTCGGCGAACTGGCCGACCGCCTCGAGGACGAGGTCCGCCGTCTCGACGAGCTGACCGTCAGCGACCTCGCCGTCCGCAGCAGCATCGCGCTGAGCTACGAGGGCCTGCGGCCGCCGGCGCGGCGGGCGTTCGGGCTGCTCGGGCGGTGTCACCTCGCCGACCTGCCCGCGTGGGCCGTCACGACGCTCATCGGCACGCCGGACGCTGACGAGGCGGTCGAGGAGCTCGTCGAGGCGAGCCTGCTGGAGGCGCGCGGGCCCGACCCGACCGGCGAAGGCCGCTACCGGATGCACGACCTCGTCCGGCTGTACGCCGCGGAAGGCCCGCTGGAGACGGGCGGTGCTTCGACGGTCCTGGCCGCGACGCTCGCCCTCGCCGACGCCGCCGCGGCGCGCCTGCCGCGCACGGTGCCGATGCCGGCCGTGGCGCACGAGCCGTTCGCGCAGCCGTTGCCGGACGGGCTGGTGGCGCGGCTGCTCGAGCGTCCGGAGGCGTGGTTCGCCGCCGAACGCGCGAACCTCGTGCTGCTCATCGGGTCGCTGGGCGCGCGGGAAGCGTTGCTGCTGCTGGACAAGCTGAGCGTGTACCTGTACTTGCACGGCCACTACGCCGACATGCGCGCGGCCTACGAGACGGTGCTGGCCGCGACGGACGACCGGCACTCGGCGGTGCTCGCCGAGGCGAACCTGGCGCTGCTGCGGCACGCGCGCGGGCACTACGAGGAGGCGGCGTCGGCGTACCGCGAATGTGCGAAGGAGCTCGAGGCCCACGGTGACCGTCGCACGCACGCGTGGGTTTCGGCGAACCTGGCGCACTGCCTGATCGGGCTGGGCCGCGCCGAGGAGGCCCTGTCGACCGCCCGCGGACTGTGCACTGTGGACGGTCAGGAGGAGGCGCTCCTGGTCCGGGCGGCGGAATCGGCCGCGCTGCTGCGCCTCGGCCGGGTGGGCGAGGCTCGTGAGGTCGACCGGCTGGCCCTGGCGTCGGCCCGGGAAACCGGCGACGCGCGGCAGATCGGCTCGGCACTGCACGGGTTCGCTTGGTCGTCGCTGCTGACGGGCGAAGACGCGGCGGCGGCGACGGCGATCGAGGAGTCGGTGGATCTCCTGCGCACGACGGTGGCCCGTTCGGCGCTGGCGAAGTCGTTGCGCACGCTGGGCGCGATCTCGGCGGCGACCGGTGCCCGCCACCGCGCGACGGCGGCGTTCGAGGAGGCCCGCGACCTCGCCCGCGACCTGGACGAGCGTCCCCGGGAGCTGTCGTGCACGCGCGCGATCGCGGCGAGCTGGATCGGCGAAGGCCGTGCGGCGCAGGCGATCCCGGTGCTGCGCGCGTGCCTGGACGAGTTCCGCGTCATGGGCGGCAAGCCCGCGACGGGCCTCACCTGGCTGGTCTTGGCACGGGCCTGCGAAGCCACGGGAGACGAGGACGCGGCGGCGGAGGCGGCGGCCGAGGCGGCGAACCTGGCGGAGCCCCGCGACGCGAGCGCGGCCGCTCTGCGGCGCGCCTTGCTGGCCCTGACCGAGCCGACCTGACCCCACGGCCGGTCCCGGCACCGGAAACGGGGTGGTGCCGCCCCCTCGCGGCACCACCCCAGCCCACGGACGCCGGACGCACGCCCGGCGTCACCCCCAGGGGGCTAGTGGCCCTTGCGGGCCTTGGCGTACCGGTTGATCGCCGGCAGCCACGCCAGTACGACGGCCACCAGGCCGGTCGTCAGCGCGAGCCAGGCCGTCCCGCGGACCGCCGCCGTCCCGCCCTCGACGTCGGTGGCCAGGCGCAGGGCGACGCCCGCGTTGGCCAGCGCCGCCAACGTCAGCAGCACGCGCACCCACACCGCTCCCCGCAGTGCGAGCAGGCCCCACACCAGGAGCACCACGCCGAAGAACACCGCGACGCCCCCGCGCACCTGCAGCATGCTCCGCACCTCGTCCAGGGCCGCCTCGAACAACGCGCCGCCGTCGGCCTTCACCGAGTCCGCGGACGCGCCGGTGATCGACGCGATCGTCCGCGCCGCGACGTCCAGGGCCATGTCCCGCCCGCCGGCGATGAGCAGCACCCCGTCGACGATCGCGGCCAGCGCCGACACCACGGCCACCGCCACCAGCGCCGGCAGCGCGCCGGGCCGAGACGGGGCCGCCGCGACCGGGGCGGGCTGGGGCAGCCCGGTCGCGGCATGGGGATGGGAAGTCACCGGCTCGTTCTCCTCGGAAATCGACGCGAAGGGGCGTAACAACCACCCCTGCGAGCGATAGTGGAGAAGAGCACCACACGGAACGCACACAGAACGCGCGGAAGTCAGTCCTCGCAGGTTCCCGCGGTGGCGCGGAACAGCTGCGACCGCGCGCCGTCCAACGGGCGCACGCGCACCGGCGGGTCCGCCGCCGGCAGCCACACCGACTGGCCCCGCCGCAGCTCGACCTTCTCGCCGTCGTCGGCCGTCACCAGCAGGTCGCCGGCCGTGCACAGCAGGATCTGCGGGCCGACGCTGTCGACCGCGATCTCGTCGTCCTCCCCGGCGGCCCACTCCACGCGCGACAGCTCGAACTCCGGCGCGTCCGTGCGGTACACCGCCATCCGGTCGCCCGCGTCCCCGCACTGGACCGGCATCTCGCCGCACGCGAAGTCGACCACGCGCAGCAGCTCCGGGACGTCCACGTGCTTCGGCGTCAGGCCGCAGCGCAGGATGTTGTCCGAGTTCGCCAGGATCTCCACGGCCGTGCCGTGCAGGTACAGGTGCAGGTTGCCGGCCGGCAGGTAGATCGCCTCGCCCGCGCGCAGCGTCAGCCGGTTCAGCAGCAACGCCGCCAGCACGCCCGCGTCACGCGGGTGCCCCTCGCCCAGCTCCAGGATCGTCCGGCACTCGACGGCGAACTCGCCGTGCTCCTTCACGTGCCGGACGCACGCGTCGAGCACCTCCGGCAGCAGCGAGTCCAGCGCCGACTGCGGCAGCGTGATCCACGTCGTGAACAGCGCCCGCAGCCCGGACGGGTCCGGCTGGGCCTCGAGCAGGCCGGTGTACTTCGCCAGCCCCGGCGTCTCGATCGCCTTCAGCAGCTTCACCGTGCGGTCCGGCGCGCGGAACCCGGCCAGCGCGTGGAACTCCGTCAGCGCGCAGACCAGCTCCGGCTTCGCCGTCGGGTCCGGGTAGTTGCGGTTCGGCGCGTCGCGCGGGATGCCCAGCTGCTCCTCGCGGGCGTGCCCTTCCGCGGCCTGCGCCGCCGACGGGTGCGCCTGCATCGACAGCGGCTCTTCCGCGGCGAGGATCTTCAGCAGGAACGGCAGCCGCCCGCCCCAGCGCGTCGCGCACCGCTCGCCCAGCTGCCTCACCGGGTCGGCGTCGACCAGCTCCAGCAGGCTCCGTTCGGTCCCGTCGGGGCCGATGACGTGCGACGGGTCACCCGGGTGGGCGCCCATCCACAGCTCGGCCTCGGGGTGCGGCGCGGGTACCGGACGGCCCAGCAGCTCCGGGATCGCCGTCCGCGATCCCCAGGCGTAGGGCCGCACCGCGTTGCGCAGCAGCTCCACTGTCACCTCAACTCCACTCCTTCGGGCGCCGGCCGTGGCCGGCGCTCGGCAGCTCTCAAGCCGTCGCGGGCGCGAACCGGCCCGCGCCGCCGATGCTGCCCGCGGCGAGCCCGAGGTAGACCGCCGCCAGTTCGAACCGCAGTGCCAGCACGGCGGCCCGCACGATCTCGTCGGCCTCGATCTCCTCGGCCGGTGCGATGACGTCCGCACCGGGGAGCAGGTCCTCGGCCTGGTAGCGCGCCGCGTCCGTGGCCGGACCGGT
The DNA here is from genome assembly GCF_054781455.1 of Amycolatopsis stemonae. Classification (NCBI taxonomy): domain Bacteria; kingdom Bacillati; phylum Actinomycetota; class Actinomycetes; order Pseudonocardiales; family Pseudonocardiaceae; genus Amycolatopsis; species Amycolatopsis stemonae. The sequence continues at coordinate 315,366 of NZ_BAAGUJ010000001.1, forward strand.
CCGAACCGAGAGCAACAGCACCCGGGTCGGGATGTCACCTGATGGATCGTCCGGATCAGCGAAGATGTCACGCTCCGCGCCACTCGACTGCGCTGCCCGCCGCAATGCGGGACGCGCCAGCGCCTGACGATAGTCCTCGACGTCGCACACCGTGGCCGCGTGGGCCGCGAACGCGTGCGCAGCGTGTTCGCCCACGGCGACCGCGACCGGGTCCAGCCCCCACAGCAGCGGGACGCGGTCGGCGACGCGCAGCGCGAGCGCCTTGGCCGGGTTCGCGAACGACTCCCGGGCCAGGTAGTCCTTTTCGGCTTCCAGGTCGAGCTGGTCGGCCAGCACCTGGACGTCGGAGATCAGCAGGCCCAGCGCGTTCGCGGTGAGCAGCCCGGCGGCCAGGCCGCGCGGGAACGCCAGCTCCGGCGGCACCGGGATCCGCGGGGCCAGCAGCACGCCCTTGCCCGCCACGGCGGCCGCCACCGGGCCTTCCGCCGGCGCGGAGAGCACCACCGACGCGCCGTAGCGCGCGGCGCGTTCCAGCGACGCGGCGAGCTCGCGGTCGCCCGGGTCGTCGGTGTGCGCGAACACGACGTCGAGCGCGCCGATCCAGCTCGGCACGACCTCGGCGATCACGACCGGCACCGGGCACGACGGCGTCAGCAGGGCGGCGAGCAGCCGCGTCAGCGTCCGGCTCACGCCCGGCCGGTCGATCAGCACGACGGCGCGCGGCCGGCCCATGTCGAGCCGTTCGGCCAGGTCCAGCTCGGCGGCGGTCTCGGCGGTCGCGCGCACCTGGGCCCCGGCCATCGCGGCGGCCCGGAGCAGCCCCGCGCTGTCGGCCTCGGCCAGCCGCGCGGGGTCGTCGAGCAGCGAGTCGTCAAGCACTGTCGGCATCGGAGTTTCCGGTGTCGCCGGGAAGGGTCGCCTCGTCGAGGAGCAGCACCGGGATCCCGTCACGGACCGGGTACACGCGGCCGCATTCGGTGCACGTCAGTGCGTCGGCCTCCGGGTCGTCCGGCGCCCCGGGACGCAGGGGGGCGTGATCGGGCGACGGGCACGCCAGGATCTCGAGGAGCTGGGCGTCGAGCGTGATGGCCATGGTTCCTCCATACCACGCGATGAGGTGTGATGAAGGGCACCTTCGGGACACAGTTCGGCCCGGTCGCCCTCCATCGGCGGACGGTCAGTTGCGGATGATCGCGAGTACTTCGTCCACCAGCCCCTGCACCGCCTCGGCGTTCGCGGCCTCGACGTTCAGCCGGAGCAGCGGTTCGGTGTTCGACGGGCGGAGGTTGAACCAGGCGCCGCCCGGCAGCTGCACGGTCAGGCCGTCCATCTCGTCGATCTCGACGCCCGGGCGGGTGCCGAAGGTGTCCTTGACGGCCATCATCTTCGCGACCTGGTCGTCGACCGTGGAGTTGATCTCCCCCGAGGCCGCGTAGCGCGAGTACGCGCTGGTCAGCTCGGACAGCGGGCCGCTCTGCTCGCCGAGCGCGGCGAGGACGTGCATGGCCGCCAGCATGCCGGTGTCGGCGCGCCAGAAGTCGCGGAAGTAGTAGTGCGCCGAGTGCTCGCCGCCGAAGATGGCGCCGGTCTTGGCCATCTCGGCCTTGATGAACGAGTGCCCGACGCGGGTGCGGACCGGCTTGCCGCCGTGCTCGGCGACGATCTCCGGGACGCCCTTGGACGTGATCAGGTTGTGGATGATCGTGCCGCCCGGGTCCTTGGCCAGCTCGCGCACGGCGACCAGCGCGGTGATCGCGCTCGGCGAAACCGGCTCGCCGCGCTCGTCGACGATGAAGCAGCGGTCGGCGTCGCCGTCGAACGCGATCCCGGCGTCGGCGCCGACCTCGCGCACCTTCGCCTGCAGGTCGACGATGTTCTTCGGGTCCAGCGGGTTGGCCTCGTGGTTCGGGAAGGTGCCGTCGAGCTCGAAGTACATCGGGACGACCTCGATCGGCAGCCCGGCGAAGACCGTCGGGACGGTGTGCCCGCCCATGCCGTTGCCGGCGTCGACGACGACCTTCAGCGGCCGGCTGCCGGACAGGTCGACGAGGTTGCGCAGGTAGGCGGCGTAGTCGGCGAGGACGTCCCGCTCGGACACGGTGCCGCGCTGGCCCTCGAAGCCGGGCACGCCCTGCTCGACGGTGTCACGGATCTCGGCGAGCCCGGTGTCCTGGCCGACCGGGGACGCGCCCGCGCGGCACAGCTTGATGCCGTTGTACTTGGCCGGGTTGTGGCTCGCGGTGAACATCGCGCCCGGCAGGTTCAGCGAGCCCGAGGCGAAGTACAGCTGGTCGGTGCTGGCCAGCCCGATGCTCACGACGTCGAGGCCCTGCGAGGTCACGCCCTCGGCGAACGCGGCCGACAGCTGCGGCGACGAGTCGCGCATGTCGTGGCCGATCACCACCGACGGCGCCTCCGGCTTGATGAGCAGGGCGAACGCGGCACCGAAGTCACGGACGAGCGCCGCGTCGAGCTGTTCGCCGACCACGCCGCGAATGTCGTAGGCCTTCACGATGCCCGAAAGGTCTGGCACGCCGTCTCCCCGCGAATAGTCGTCCCGGCGCCCGCTGCGCCGCGCGGAAAGCCTACCGGCGCCGGAGGTGGGTTACGCGCTCAGGCGCGGCCCGGCAGGACCCGCAGGTGGCCGCGGCGCCCGGAAGGGCCGTCCGGCTCGGGCGCGGGGGCCGGTTTGTCGGAGCGGCCGGCCTCGCGCACGGCCTCGGCCAGCGCCGTCAGCTCGTCGGCCGACGGGTCCGGCGCGGCGAAGGCGCCTTCGTGCCGGACGACTTCCCAGCCCTTGGGGACGGTCAGCCGCAGCGCGTGGGCTTCGCAGAGGTCGTACGAGTGCGGCTCGGAGGCGGTGGCCAGCGGGCCGACGACGGCGGTGGAGTCGCTGTAGGCATACGTCAGCGTGGCCACAGCCGGCTCGAGACAGCCGGTACGCGAACACTTCCGTACGCTCCGCACGATCCGAAACGATAGCGCGTCGCCGCAAGCTCGTACCGGCGACACGCGCTGCGACCCGCCGACCGCATAGACTTCGGGGGTGGCGACGGCTCGTGACTACCGACAGCGGCGGCGCCTGCGAAGGGACCGGCACGGCCGGGGCCTGCGCGGGACGCTGTACCCGGCGACACTGCCCGCCGCCGCGAGCCGCGCGGAACGCTTCGACGCGCTGGTGCTGGACGCGCTGGAGCCGATCGAAGCCCGCTGGCGCCACGAGCTGACGAAGCTGGACGTCGCGGTCGACGACGTGCCGGAGGTCCGCGAGAACGGCCGCGCCCCGGCGGACGGCGTCCTGCACGACGGCGCGGTCCCGCTGTCGCGGCTGGTCCCGGCGGGCGTCGACCGGACGGGCATGCCGACGCGCGCCCGGATCGTGCTGTACCGGCGGCCGCTGGAGGCCCGGGCGAAGGACCCGTCGGAGCTGGCGGACCTGGTGCACGACGTGCTGGTGGAGCAGGTCGCCGGCTACCTGGGCGTGGAACCGGACGTCATCGAAGGCGAGTAGGGCCGGCGCCGGGCCGGGACCGCCGTCAGCAGCGTGAACAGCACCGCCGCCAGCTGGGCGAGCAGCAGCAGGTTCCGTTCCGTGCCCGGGAACTCCACCGTCACCTCGGACGACGCCGGCGGCACCGAAACCGCGACCTGGTGCCCCCACGCCGGGACGATCGGCACCGGCTTGCCGCCCACCGAAGCCTTCCAGCCCGCTTCCTGCTCGGCCGCCAGCACCAGCAGCCGCCCGGTCGGGCCGTCCGAGACCCGGACGCGCACGTCCGGCAGGCCCGCCTGCACCGGCGCCACACCCGGCGCGTTCCCGGGCGCGCTGCCGCCCGTCACGGCCGCCTTGGCCTGCTCCGGCGAAATCAAGATCACTTGCCCCGCCGGGGAAAGCAGCTTCAGGACGCCGCGGCCGTCGGACGTCGGCGCGGCCACCGAGACCATGTCCTTGGCCAGCGGGAGGTACAGCTGCGGGTCGACGCCCGCCGGCAGCACCACGAACTGCACGCCGGCCGCGGCCGCGGCGGCGAACGTGCGCTGGACCGCCGCCGCGTCACCCTGGCCGAGGTCGCGGCGCCAGCCGGCCAGCCGGGTCGTGGTGCCCGGCGTCGGGGCCAGTTCGTCGTCGCCGTAGTGGGGCAGGCGGCCGCCGGTCTGGCGGGTCGCGTCCGGGGCGAGGTCCAGCACGGACCGGCCGGACGCGGCGACCTCGGCCGCCACCTCCGGCGCCAGCGAAGGCCGGGCCCCGGCCCGCAGCGGGCCGGCCGAGCCGACCACCACCGCGCCGGCGGCCAGGGCGAGGAACACCACGACCCCGGCGACCGCGAACACCTTCGGCAGCCACGTCGCCGGCACGCCGGCCGAGCCGCCGCGCTGCCACGAGCCGAGCACGACCCACAGCAGCCCGGCGCCGACGATCAGCAGCGGCACGCCCGCGTGGCCGTGGGCCGCCGGGCCGCCCTGCATCGGCGTCGCGGTCACCAGCCGCACCAGGACCAGCCCGCCGGCGCCCAGCGCGGCCAGGGCGAGTCCGCCGGCGGCGAGCTTCGTCGGCCGGACGACGATCGCGATCAGGGCCGCCGCGATCACCGCGACGCCGATCGGCCACGCGCCCGGCCCGCCGGGGTCGAGCCCGGCCAGGTCGGTCCCGGACACCGCCGAGGCGGCGCCGCCGAGTCCTTGCACGAGCAGTTCCGGGTGCCGGAGCAGGACCGTCGGCCACGGCAGCAGCAACGCCAGCGGCAGCAGCACCACGATGCCGACCGACGCGATCCGCCGCGCCAGGCCCGTCGGCGCGGGCAGCACGACGAAGCCGACCAGCAGCCCGGCGAGCGCGAGCCCGTGCGCCAGCGGCGAGAAGGCGCCGAGCAGCGCCACGCCGAACGCCGACAGCGCGGACACGTGCAGCCAGCGCGTGTCCGCCCGGGTCAGCAGCCCGGCGATGCCCGCGGCGACCGGCGGCAGCACCAGGTGCACCACGACGACGTCGAGCCGGCCCTGCGCCACCGCGGCGGTGGCGGCGGGCAGCAGCGCGTACGTCGCGGCGACGACCGCGCGGACCCACCGGCGCACGCGAAGCCGTCGCGTGGCCACGTACGCGCTCAGCGCGGCCAAGGGGATGTCACCGAGGACGAGGATCGCCACCAGCGCGGCCGGGCCGCCGATCGGCGCGAACACCGCGCCCAGCGTGCCGAGCACCGGCAGGGCCGCCGACGTCGGCGCGCCGGTGCCGCCCGCGACCGCGTGCCACGGCTCGAGGTACGACGACCAGATCTCCCCCAGGCCGCCGACCGGCAGCAGCTTGCCGCCGAAGAGGTCCAGGCCGAGGCGGGCACGGTTGACGACCAGCCCCAGCGCGGTCAGCACGACGAGCAGCACCACCGGCGGCGCGAAGATCGTCGCCGCCAGCACGCGCCGGCGGTTCACCTCGACGAAGACGAGCTCCGGCTCTTCCGCCGGTTCCTCGGTTTCGGAGACCGGTTCGGGGGCCGCGGTTTCCGGCAGCGCGACGGCGACGAGCGTGCCCGGCCGGCGCAGCCCCGACCCCCGCGAGCTGAGCCCGCGCAGCGCGCCCGCGGGCAGCGCGTCCGGCCCGACCGGGCGGGTTTCGCGCGCGTCCAGCGCTTCCGGCGTCACCCACGCCGATTCGGTTTCGACGGTCTCGGGCACCCGGCCGAGCGCGACGTCCTCCTCGACGCCGCGGCGCACGAGCCCGACGACGCCCGCGCGGACGGCGTTGCGCAGCCGCGTCACGCGTCCGGTGAAGAGCCCGCGAACGCTGCCCGGCCGCGGATTCCGCCGCCGGTGAGCCCGCGCGGCGCGCAATCCGCCGCGTCCACTGAGGAGGTACACCGCGGCGCCGAACTCGGCCCGTGCTTCGCCGGTGCGGCGCAGCACGAAGAACGCCAGCGCGCGCAGCAGCGAAAGCAGCGGGAGCCGGAGCATCCCCAGCCAGAAGGAAAACGCCGAGCAGTTGACCAGGAAGACGCGCAGCCCGTGGGCGCGGTTCGCGGCGGCGAGCGGGGTGGCGACGGCGTCGGCCGGGCGCTGCCCGGTCGTGACGGCGCGTGCGTGCCGCACCCGCGCGGTGGGCACGGAGAGAACGAGGCCGCCGGCGGCGTTCGCGCGCCAGCCGAAGTCGAGATCCTCGCGCAGCAACGGGAATTCCGGGTCGAAGCCGCCGAGTTCGTCCCAGGCGTCGCGGCGCACCAGCGAGCCCGCGCTGGGGACGGCGAGCACCTCGGCGGGTTCTTCGCCGAGGGCGGCGATCTGCTGGCGGTGCCCGGAGGCGTCGGTGGAGAGGCCGGCTTCGACGATCAGGCGGGGGTCGGTCCAGTCGAGGCCGAGCGAGCCGAGCACGGTCGCCGACGGTGTTTTGGTGGCGACGCGCAGGAGTTCGTCGAGGCAGTCGGGTTCGGGTGCGCAGTCGTCGTGCAGCAGCCACAGCCAGGATCCGGGGTCGCCCCACCGCTCGGTGGCGTGCGCGACGGCTTCGGCGATCGCGGCGGCGAAGCCGGTATCACTCGAAAGTGTGATCACCCCGGACAGGACGGGGGACGAACCGGGGCCGGGGTCTTCGGCCGCTTCGGCGAGCAGCCGCGCGGTGGCGTCGGTCGATCCGGTGTCGACGGCGAGCACGTGCCGGGGCCGGACGGTGCTGCGGCGCAACGAGGAAAGCGCCAGCGGTAGCCAGTTTTCGCCGTTGTGACAGACCACAATGGCCAGAACGGGCGCGGTGCGCAGGGCGGGCGGCGCGGCGGTGCGGGGCAACGAGGACTCCGGATCAGGCGGCGGATCGGTGCGGCCACCCTACGGCCCCGGTCCGTCACCCGGCGGTGAACCCACGCCGTGCGCCCACGCAGTGGAACCACGTGGGCGCACGGACGGAGACACGATTTCCGCCGAAGCCGCGCGATCCACGCCCAACGCGAGCCACGGCGGGGGTCCGGGGGCCTGCCCCCGGGCGGGGTCTGGGGGTTGCACCCCCAGAAGACGCTGAAACGAGCGATCGCGGTTCGCGCGTTCCGCGAACACACCTCGCCCTAGATCGCTCGTTTCTTCAGCTTCCGGCGCTCCCGCTCGGACAGACCGCCCCAGATGCCGAAGCGTTCGTCGTGGGCCAGCGCGTACTCAAGGCACTCGTCCTTGACCTCGCAGCCCAGGCAGATCCGCTTGGCTTCGCGGGTGGAGCCGCCCTTCTCGGGGAAGAACGCCTCCGGGTCCGTCTGCGCGCACAGGGCGCGTTCTTGCCAGTCCTGCTCTTCCTCGGTGGCATCGATGAGCTCGGTGAGATCGCCCAGAGCCTGCTCCGGGATCTCGCCCCAACCCATGACGTGCCCCCATTCCTTACCATCGGCTTCCAACCGCACGTCCGCCTCCTCGCTCCCTAGCACTCCCCAGGCTGGCGGTGGTGAAACGACACTCGCCGTCCCCTCTCGGCGGCGAATGACATCACTGTGATTACACCCGTGTAGTGCGGTCAGGTCAAGCGGAGTAGCGAGTTCGGGGGACGTTCGGGCCCGTTCGCGCAAGGGGACACGCCGGTAACTTCACACCGGGCATACGGAAGACTGGAACCGTGCAGAAGTCAGCAGTGCGCCCCAGCCCGGTCTTCCTCGGCATCCTCGCGCTCACCGTCGCGGGCGGCGTGATGGCCGCGTTCGGGGACATCAACACGGTTTTCGTCCGCGACCGCGATCCGCTCCTCATCGCCGGTGTGGTGATCTTCGTCGCGGCCGGCTGGGTGGCGTCGCTTTCGCTGCACGAGTTCGGCCACGCGATGGTCGCCTACCGCGGCGGCGACTTCAGCGTCGCCCACAAGGGTTACCTCACCCTGGACGTGCGGAAGTACACCGATCCGGTCCTCTCGATCGTGCTGCCGCTGATCTTCCTGATCATCGGCGGCATCCCGCTGCCGGGTGGCGCGGTGTGGATCAACCGGGGTGCGCTGCGCAGCCGCGGGACGTCGACGTGGGTGTCGCTGGCCGGCCCGCTGAGCAACCTCGCGGTCGGCGCCGCGCTGGCGCTGGTCGTCTCCCTGGTCCCGATGGCGGGCGGCCTGGTGATCGCGATGTCCTACCTGGCGCTGCTGCAGGTCGTGACGTTCATCCTGAACATCCTGCCGATCCCGGGCCTCGACGGCTGGGGCGCGATCGAGCCGTACCTGCCGCCGCAGGCCCGCGCGTTCGGCGCGCAGGTGCGTCCGTGGGCGCCGATCCTGCTGTTCGCGCTGCTGTTCTTCTTCAAGCCGGCCAACGCCGCCCTGTGGGACGGTGCGTACGCGCTCTTCAACGCGTTCGGGGGCTATGTGGACGGTGCGCAGATCGGGGTCAGCGTCTTCCAGTTCTGGCGGTGAGGCCGAGCGCCGCGCGGGGAGGTCACGTGCGGCGCTCGGTCAGCCAGACGTGCGCCCGCTTCCACACCACGCGCAGGCCCGACCGCTCACCGAGGTAGTCCCCCGCCGCGCCGACGACCGGCAACATGCCGATCGCACGGTGCAGGAAGTTGCCGCGCGGCCGCTTCTCCAGCTCTCCGGTGATGCCCAGCAACCCGCGGCCCAGGCGCCACAGCGTGCCCGCCGCCGCCTTGATCGTCGCCTTGCCGTGTTTCTTCTCCGACGCCGTCAGCTCTTCGGTCAGCTTCGCCGCTTCGTCCGCCTCCGCGGCTTCGTCGTGGTCCGGGTGCTTGCCCGCCGCGAGGTCCACGTCGATTTCGCGCTCGAAGAGCACCCACGCGATGAGCCGGACCCGGGTGCCGACGTCGGTCACGCCGTACTCGCCCGCGATCGCGCACAGCAGCAGGCCCTGCGACGCCGCCCCCAGCGCGTCCTGCACCGGCAGCCGGTCGGCCAGCGCGCCGCCCAGGCCCGGGATCGACGTCAGCAGCGCCGTGAAGCGGCCGACGCGGTTCATCCACCAGCTCGACCGGTCGTAGCCCGTCATCCGCGCCCACGCCGCCGTGCCGGGCACCTTCACCGACGTCACGCCGTTGATCAGCTTCGCCTTGAGCCCCGGCTCGACCTCGGCGAGGTCCTCGCGCGCCCGCGCCTGCAGGCCGAACGGGTCGGACTCGCGCAGTGCGTCGAGCACCGGCCCGCACGCCCGGACGAACGGCCGCAGCACCGCCACGACCTGCTTGTCGGAAATCGCCTCAGCCACGTCCCGGTTTCCTTCCCGCCGCCCGGCCCAGCCCGCCGCCGAGCACCAGCGCCGCCGGCAGCGCGCTCGCGCCGAGCAGCACCAGCGCGCGCCAGTCCTGGATCAGCACCAGGTCGCCGCCCGGGCCCAGCATGCCGAACCCGAACACGACGACCACCCACACGGCCAGGGGTACCCACGAAAGGCCGGGCCGCACCAGCTTGCCCGCCGTCGAGACCAGCCACGGCGTGGTGACCGCGCCGACGAGGACCGTCACCGGCAGTGGCACGACGCCGATCCGCAGCGGCAGGAAGAACAGCTCCAGCACGGCCAGCAGCACCGCGTCGAGGGCGAGCAGCACCAGGAACAGGACCTGCTCGGTCGTCAGCCGGTCCGGCACGGTCACAGCCCGCCGAACAGGTCGTGCGCCGCGCCCTCGGCCGGGCCGTGGGCGAGGACGAAGGCGTCGCGGGCCGGGATCGGCTGGGCGAGCTCGTTCGTCAGCGCGAAGTACGGGACGTCGCCGTCGACCACGGCCAGCTGCGTCGCGTGCGCGCGCAGGGCCGCCAGCTTCGCCGGGACGTGCGCGGCGACGTCGAGCACCGTCGTGATCTCCTCGTCGGCCGTCGTGGGCAGCTCGTCGTCCGGCGGGACGCGGTATTCGGTGCCCCGCGCCCGCAGCGCGGCCAGCCCGGTGCGCACCGCGGTCCGGGACGCCACCGTGTGGAACACGCGGGCCACGGACTCCGCCCGCGGCGCGGCCGCCATGGTGATCTCGTGGGCCCGGATGTGGTCGGGGTGGCCGTAGCCGCCGAAGGCGTCGTAGGTGACGACGACCTGGGGCCGCACCTCCTCGAGGATCTCCGCGAGCTGCCCGGCCTGCTCTTCGGCACTGCCGCCGGTGAACGCCCGCGGGTGCGACGCCGACGGGGTGCCCGCCATGCCCGAATCGCGCCACCGGCCGATCCCGCCCAGATAACGATGTCGTGACACCCCCAGCGCGGCGCACGCGGCCTTCAGCTCGGCGACGCGGTAGCCGCCGAGCTGGTCGGCGGCCCACGAGCCGAGCCCGGCCAGCTCGGGCAGGCCGGCCATGATCTCGCCCTCCTCGCCCAAAGTGCAGGTCACCACGGTCACCTCGGCGCCTTCGGCGGCGTATCGTGCGATCGTGGCGCCGGTGGTGATGCTTTCGTCGTCGGGATGGGCGTGGACGAGCAGCAGCCTGCGCGGTACCGGGGAGATCACGGGTTGAGCGTAATTCCCGTGCTCCGACCTAAGTCGGGGACACCCTCGGTTATCCTCGCGCGAGTCGCGACCGCCGCGTCGCGCCTCGTTGTACCCCCACGAAGGGCATCTGGTGAGCACTGAAGCAACTTCGGCGGACGTCGCCGGCGTGTCAGGATCGGTTCTGTCGATCTCCGACCTGAGCGTGTCGTTCCGGACCGAGGACGGCATCGTCGAAGCCGTCAAGGGCATCGGGTTCGATGTCAAGCCCGGCGAGATCGTCGCGGTGGTCGGGGAGTCCGGGTCCGGCAAGTCCGTCACGTCGATGTCGGTGCTGGGCCTGCTGCCCAAGACCAGCAAGATCGCCGGCGAGCTGCGCCTCGGCGAGCGGAACCTGGCCAGCCTCTCCGAGAAGGAGAAGCAGAAGATCCGCGGCAACCAGGTCGCGATGATCTTCCAGGAGCCGATGACCGCGCTGAACCCGGTCTACACGGTCGGCTGGCAGCTGCGCGAGGCCCTGCGCGCGCACCAGGACATCTCGAAGGCGGCCGCCGACAAGCGCGCGGTCGAGCTGCTCGACATGGTCGGCATCCCGAACCCGCCGCTGCGGTTCAAGCAGTACCCGCACCAGCTCTCGGGCGGGCTGCGCCAGCGCGTCGTCATCGCCATGGCGATCGCCTGCGACCCGCAGGTCATCATCGCCGACGAGCCGACCACGGCGCTCGACGTCACCGTCCAGGCCGAGATCCTGGGCCTGCTGCGCAAGCTGCGGGACACCCTCGACACCGCGATCGTGCTGATCACGCACGACATGGGCGTCGTCGCCGACATGGCCGACCGCGTCATCGTCATGTACCAGGGCGAGATCGTCGAAGAGGCGCCGGTGCGCGAGCTGTTCGCTTCGCCGAAGGAGGACTACACCCGGCGGCTGCTCGCCGCGGTGCCGGTGCTCGGCCAGCGTCCCGAGGGACGCCGCCTGCTCGACGACGCCGGCGTCACCACCGACAGCTCCGAGGCGGCCAAGATCGCCGAAGAGATCCGGCTGGCGGACGAAGAGCTCGAGGCCGTGATCGAGGAGGCCGCGCCGGCCCTGGAGATCAAGAACCTGGTGCTCGAGTACCCGGGCCGCCGCGGTCAGGGCAAGAACCGCGCGGTCGACGACGTCTCGCTGACCATCGCCAAGGGCGAGATCGTCGGCCTGGTCGGCGAGTCCGGCTCGGGCAAGACGACGGTCGGCCGCTGCGCGATCCGCCTGCTCGACCCGACGTCGGGCACGGTCTCGATCGCGGGCAAGGACATCACGAAGATGTCGGCGAAGGAGCTTCGCCCGCTTCGCCGGTACTTCTCGATCGTGTTCCAGGACCCGGCGTCGACGCTGGACCCGAAGATGACGATCGGCGAGTCGATCGCCGAGCCGATGGTGCTGCACAAGGTGCTCTCCGGCAAGGAGCTCGCGGCTCGCGTGCGCTCGCTGCTCGACAAGGTCGAGCTGGGCGGGCACTACATGAACCGCTACCCGCACGAGCTCTCCGGCGGCCAGCGCCAGCGCGTGGCGATCGCCCGCGCGCTCTCGCTCGACCCGGCCCTGCTCATCGCGGACGAGCCGACGTCGGCGCTGGACGTCTCGGTGCAGGCCCGCGTGCTGGACCTGTTCCTCGACCTGCAGCAGTCGCTGCAGTTCGCGTGCCTGTTCATCAGCCACGACCTGGCGGTGGTCGACCTGCTGGCCGACCGCGTCGCGGTGATGCAGCACGGCAAGCTCGTCGAGGTCGGCACGCGCGACCAGGTGCTGCACTCGCCGCAGCAGGACTACACGCGCCGCCTGCTGTCCGCGGCGCCGGTCGCGGACCCGGTGCTGCAGGCCGAGCGCCGCGCGGCCTGGGAGGCGGGCAGGCTGGCCCCCGTGGCCGACTGAGGCACTCCGGAACGCCGGAAGGCCGCCACCCGGCTCGGGTGGCGGCCTTCCGGCGTTCCGGGACCTCAGCCGACGCGGATGCGGGGGTCGAGGATGCCGTACATCAGGTCCGCGATCAGGTTCGCCACCACGACGCTCGCCGCGATCACCACCAGCCAGCCCATCAGCACCTGCGGGTCGTTCTTGTTGACCGCCTCCACCAGCAGCGTGCCCATGCCGTGCCAGGTGAAGACCGTCTCCGTGATGATCGCGCCCGTGACCGTGGCGCCGAAGTTGACCGAGAACAGCGTCATCACCGGGATCAGCGCGTTGCGGAACGCGTGGCGCCAGATCACGCGCGTGTTCGAGACGCCCTTGGCGCGGGCCGTGCGGACGAAGTCGGCGTTCAGGACCTCCAGCATCGACGCCCGCTGGAAACGGCTGTACGCGGCGAACGTGATCGCCATGATGGACAGCGTCGGCAGCAGGAACGCGCCGACGTACTTCGCGAGCGCGTCGCCGACGCCGGTCGCCGAGAGGCTCTCCGGGCTCGTCGTGCGCAGCCACGGGTCGCCCAGGACGTCGGCGAGGCCCAGGTCGCGCACCCAGCTGTTGAGGCGGATCGCGTAGCCCTTGAGGACGATGGCGACGCAGAAGATCGGCATCGAGAACATCAGGAACGCCAGCGTCGTCGCGAGGTAGTCCCAGATCGAGTACTGCTTGACCGCGGCGAGGACGCCGACCAGCACGCCGAAGACCAGCGCCAGGACCGACGCGGCGACCACCAGCTCGAGCGTGACCCGGAACGCCGCCATCACCTTCGGCTGGACCGCCTGGAGCGCGTTGCCCTGGGCGATGGAGATGCCCCAGTCGCCGGTCAGGAAGTGGCCGAGCCAGGTGAAGTACCGCGCGACGACGCTCTGGTCGAGGCCGAGCCGGTGTTCGGTGTCGGCGATCGCCTGGGCGCTGATCCCGGGCTTGCTCCGCAGCTCACCGAGCGGGTCGCCGGTGTTGGCCACCATGACGAAGCAGAGGAAGGTGCCGACCAGCAGGACCGGGATCGAGACGGCCAGCCGGCGGAGCACGTAGAGCACGAGATTCATCCGAAACCCCCAGGTCCGGCGATCCCCGCTGGAAACGGACGCGGGGGCGACCGGAACCGGTCACCCCCGCGTCGCGCGTTCAGGCCTTCATTCTCCGCTGCCGCGGGTCGAAGGCGTCGCGAAGACCGTCACCGATGAAGTTGATCGTCAGTGAAATCAGCACGAGCACGATGAACGGGCCGAAGAACAGCGCCGGCCGCGTCTGCAGCTGGGCGTAGTTCTCCAGGATGACGCGGCCGAGCGAGGTGTCCGGCAGCTGGACACCGAGGCCGATGAACGACAGCGCGGCCTCCGCCAGCACGGCCTGCGCGACCGCGAGGGTCGCGTTGACCGTGATGCTGCCGACCATGTTCGGCACCAGGTGCTTGAAGATGATCCGGAACGTGCCGGCACCCGAGGCGCGAGCCGCGTCGACGAACTCGCGCTGGGCGAGCGACATCGCCTCGGCCCGGGTGATCCGGGCGATCTGCATCCAGCCGAACGCCGCCAGCACCAGCGCGACGATGTACCAGGAACCGCCGCCGAACACCTTCGCCAGGATGGCCGCCGCGGCGATCTGCGGGATGATCAGGAACAGGTCCGTCACCCGGGAGATCGCCGAGTCGGTGAACCGGCGCAGGTAGCCCGCCAGGGCCCCGAGGACGACGCCGACCACGGTCGACAGGATCGACACGGTCAGCGCGATCAGCAGCGAGAACTGGGTGCCGCGCAGGATCTGCGACACCATGTCCTTGCCGACCTGGGTGGTGCCCAGCGGGAAGTCGGCGCTCGGCTTGGCGAACGACGGGAACGAGCTGTCCTCGTAGTTGTGCTTCCAGAAGATCGGCAAGATGATGCTGAGCAGCACGATCAGGATCAGCACCGCCGTCGACGCCATCGCCAGCTTGTGGTGCAGGAACTTCCGGAGCACCAGCTTGCCCTGGCTCCGGGGTTCGGGCAGGGACTCCGCCGGCAGGGTGCCGTCGGCGGCCGCGGTCTCGCTCGCGAGAAGAGAGTTCAAGTCAGCCAACGCGAATCCTCGGGTCCAGGATGCCGTACATCAGGTCGGCGATCAGGTTGGCGACGATCACGCTGGTGGCGATCACCACGAGCCAGCCCATCATCACCTGAGTGTCGTTCTTCCCCACGGCTTCCACCAGCAATGTGCCCATACCGTGCCAGTTGAACACCGTTTCGGTGATGATGGCGCCGGCGAGGACCGAGCCGAAGTTCACCGAGAACAGCGTCGTGACGGGGATGAGGGCGTTGCGGAACGCGTGCCGGAAGATGACCCGGCCGTTCGCGAGGCCCTTGGCCCGCGCGGTGCGCACGTAGTCCGAGCCCAGGACCTCGAGCATCGAGGCGCGCTGGAACCGGCTGTAGGCGGCGAAGCTGATCGCCATGATCGAGAGCACCGGGAGCAGGTAGGCGCCGATGGTGCTGGCTATGAAGTCGCCGACGCCGTCGGTTTTCAGCTGCTCCGGGCTGGTCGTGCGCAGCCACGGGTTGCCGAGGATGTCGGTCAGGCCGAGGTCGCGCACCCAGCCGTTGATCTCGATCGCGTAGTTCTTGAGCACGATCGCCACGCAGAAGATCGGCATCGAGAACAGCAGGAAGGCCAGCGTCGTGGCGATGTAGTCGATGATCGAGTACTGCTTCACCGCGGCGAGCACGCCGACGATGATCCCGATGATCAGCGCCAGGATCTCGGCTCCGACGACCAGCTTGAAGGTGACGCCGAAGGCGGCCATCACCTTGGGGGCGACCGGCGCGAGGGCGTTGCCCTGTGCGATGGACGTGCCCCAGTCACCCGTGAGGAAGTGCCCGAGCCACTGGAAGTACCGCGGCACGATGCCCTGGTCCAGCCCCATCTTGTGGGAGAGGGCGTCGATGGCTTCCTTGCTCATCTGCGGGTTGTGGCGGAGCTCGCCCAGCGGGTCACCGGTGGCGGCGACCATCACGAACGACAAAAAGGTCCCGACCAGGAGGACGGGAATCGATATCGCCAGACGGCGAAGGATGTAGATCACCAGGTTCAACGAACTGCTCCTCATCCGGGCCTGGTCGTCAGAAGTGCGCTGGACCGCTACCCGGTTGTCTACCGTAGTGGGGGTAACCCTACGGTCAACAGCTACTTCCGGTGGGTACCGGGGCCCGGCTCGTGGCCGGACCCCGGTACCTCCCAGGTCATCTGGAACGAGGGGAACGAAGAGGCAGGGCGGACCCTACTTCTTCTGCTCCCACTCGCCGGCGTTCCACAGCACACCGTTGTAGGACTGCATGTACACGCGGTCGATGCCCTTGAACGCCCACATGCTCGGCGTCTGGAACAGCGGCACGGTCGCGTACTTGTCCGCGATGGCCTTGTCGGCGGCCTGGTAGCTCTGCGTCTTGACCGTCTCGTCGGTCGCCTTCACCGCGGCGTTGAACGACTCGTCGATCTTCTGGTCGCAGAGGTTCTGGTAGTTCTGGTCACCGCCGTCGTTCGGGCAGACGTAGATCGAGCGCGACTGCGACTTGAACGGCGCCGAGGACCAGCCGAACAGCGCGACGTCGTAGTCACCGGTCGAGACGCGGCCACCCTTGAGGAAGTTGGCGTCGGTCTCGTCCTTGACCTCGATGCCGGCCGCCTTGGCCTGCGAGATGATGATCTCGACGGTCTGGCTGCGGCGGGCGTTCTGGTTGTGCGTGATCTTGAACGAAGCACGCTGGCCGCCCTTGGCGAAGATGCCGTCGGCACCCTTGACCCAGCCGGCGTCGCTCAGGGTCTTGGCCGCCGCCTCGGCGCCCAGCCCGGCCTTGCTGCTGTAGAGGTCGGTGTAGCCCTCTTCACCCTGGAAGAACACGACCGAGTTCAGCGGAGCGGCGTCGGCCTGGACTTCCTTGAGCAGCTTGTCGGTGATCGCCTTGCGGTCGATCGACTCGAAGAACGCCTTGCGCAGCGCGTCGTCCTTGAACATGCGGTTGAACTGCAGGTCAAGGTGCTCGTAGGTGAGCTGCGGGGCCGAGCCGTAGGTCACACCCTGCGGCGCGAGGCCCTTCATCGTGTTGGCCGCGGTGGCGTCCGGCTGGGTCGACGCCGCGACGTCGATCTCACCGTTCTGCAGCGCGGTCGCCATGGCCTTGGTGTCTTCCATGGCGCGCACGACGATCTTCGCCGGGCCGCCCTTGCCGCCCGCCCAGTTCGGGTTCTTCACGAGCGTGACGGACTTCTGGTTCGCGTCGAACGCGTCGATCATGTACGGGCCCGAGGCCGGCATGATCGACTTGTCGAAGCCCTTCCACTTGTTCGTCCAGAAGTCACCGGCCTTGGAGAGCTGGGCCGGGTCACCGGTCGGCGCGAGCTTGGTGATGTCCGCGATGCCGGTCTTCTGCTCGAGGATGTGCGCCGGCAGGATCGAGACGCCGCTGAACAGGCCCTTGTAGTCGAGGTACGGCTCGCTGAAGTCCGTCTCGAAGGTCAGGTTGTCCTTGCAGGTCGCGGTCTTGATCTTGTCGTAACCGGTGGTCGAGGCCGAGTTGAACGGGTTCTTGCCGTCCGTGCCCTTGGCCTGGCCGCTCTGCGAGAGCCAGTTCAGGTAGAAGTCCTTGCAGTCGAACGGCTGGTTGTCCGACCACTTGAGGTTCGGCTTGATCTTGTACGTGACGACCTGCGGGTCCTTGGAGGTCACGTCGACCGAGTCGAGGATGTCCTTGTTGAGCAGCACCTTGTTGTTGCCGTCGAGGACGAACGAGTCTTCGAGGACGGCGGTCAAGATGTAGGTGTTGTACGAGCTGTTGGTGTCCGGGGTCTGGTTGTTGTACCCCGAGTACCCGTCGTCGATCCCGACCGTGACCGTGCCGTCCCAGCCCTTGACGTCCGCGAGCTTGAACGAGTCACCCTGCTCGGCCTTGCCCACCGCCATCGCCTTGACGTCGGTCGACGATCCGTTCTGGTCGGTGCTGCCCGAGCCCGAGTCGCCACCGCTGCAGGCGCTCAGCAGCAGCGAAGCGCCTGCGACGAGCGACAAGGCGGAGACTGCTTTGGTTCTCCTCATGAAGTGTGCCCTCCTAGCACTGAGCCCCTGAATTGTGACAAGGACCCACACCGCTCCGGTTTGGTGCCGGAGCCTACGACACGCCAAGCGACACTCAACTGGCGCACTGCGGGAGCACGCTAGAAAGGAAAAGCACCGACAGTCACCAGTTCAGGGTCGATCGTGACCAAAGGGTGACTTCCAGCCGACATCCAGAAATACGACGGTTACCTCACGGATTCACTGCGTCCCACTCGAAGGCGTGTGTCAAGATCACCCGGTAGTACTGAATGCGTAGCCGAGCGATTACTTCGGGCCGCGAGTCCAGTTCACGGCGGACCCGAACGGGCCCACCATGGGGGGACCGGGTGTGACACCCGAGATACCCGAACCGATCGCCAGGGTGTCAGCCAATTGGAACAACGGGATCACCACGTTCTGACGCCAAAGTTCAGGCTCAAGGGTGGTCAGGGCCTCCCCGGCGGGGGTCGCCCCGGACAGCGCCGCGTCGATCGAGGGCTGCAGCGCCGGGTCGCAGAACCCCGCCGAATTGCCCGGTACGACGGGTTTCGTCTTGTCCGCGCCCGCGGCCGTCTGCTCGGGGCGGCAGCCGAAGGTCGACGCGAGCACGGAAGCCGAGTCGCCGCCGGCGGCCTGCGGCACGACCGCGATGTCGACGCCGACGTTGCCCGCCGAGTCGCCGGTCGGCTGCTGGACCCCGTTCACGACCGGCATCGCGAGCAGGCCGCTGAACAGGTCGCGCGGCTGCGGCGTGATCGCGTTGACCTCGATGCCCTGCGCGGCGAGCTGGCTGGTGAGCTCCTTGGCGATCGTCGCGTACGGCTCCTGCGTGCCCGGCGAGGCGATCACCAGCGAGAGGGCCTTGCCGTTCTTGCGCCAGGTGCCCGCGGTCTTCGCGTAGCCGGCCGCCTTCAGCGACTCTTCGGCCTTCGCGACGTCGGGCGCGGTCGGCGGGCCGGGCGGGATGGTCGCCGCGTAGCCCTTCACCGACGGCGCTGTCACCTGCGCGTCCGCGTGCAGCTGTGACGACGGGCCGCCGTTGACGCCCTCGGTGACGAGCTTGGGCCGGTCGACCAGGGCGGCGATGCCCGCCCGCACCTGGGCGTCCTGCAGGGTGGCGCTGACCGGGCGCAGCAGCACGTCGGCCACCAGGGGCCGGGCGACGGTGTGCAGTTGCACGGCCGGGCCGAGCTCGCCCAGGAGCTTGAGCTCGTCGCCGGTGGTCCTGGCCAGCGCGAACTGGTCGTTGCCGCTGCGCAGCGCGGCCAGCAGCGTGTTCTGGTCCGAGCGGCGCAGCACGATCCGGTCGATCGCCGCGGGCTTCTCCCAGTAGCGCTCGTTGCGCTCGAGGATCACTTCGCCGCGGGCGGTGTCGAGGCTCTTGATCGAGAACGGGCCGGCGACGGCCGGGAAGTTCGAGGCCAGCGCCCCGCGCCAGCCGTCGGGCGCGTCCTTGAGCAGGTGGGCGGGCAGCAGGTCCGAGAACAGCGTCTGCCAGCCGGGGTACGGCTTGGCGAAGGTGACCTCGACGCGCTTGCCGCCCTCGCGGGACTGCAGGTCGGTGATCTGCCGGTAGCCCGCCGGCTCGATCACGCCGGGCTGGTCGCGCATCTGCGTGCGCAGGTAGTCGAAGTCCTCGGCGGCGATGGGCGCGCCGTCGGACCAGGACGCGTCCGGCCGGATCTCGTAGGCGACCACGAACGGCTGCTGCGAGACCACCTCGGCGGACTTCATGAGGCTCTTGTCGAGCAGGGTGGCGCCGTCGTCCTTCTGCCGGAACACCGAGGGCAGCAGCAGCTGCGACAGCGCCGAGGTGACCTGCGAGGAGTCGGCGAGGTTGTGCGGGTTGTACCCGCCGAGCACGTCGTCGACCCCGACGACGATCTGCGACGGCGTCTTCCCGGTGGTCGAGGCGGGCGGGACCGACGAGGACACCACCGGTGGCGGCGGGGTGTTCGAGCAGGCGGTGACCAGCACGGCCGCGAGCGCCAGCACCGGCACCGCCTTGCGTTTCACCCGCACGCCCCGTTCCTCCCCAGAAGTCCGCCGATCGGGTCAGCCATGCTCCCACGACCGCGTCCGCGGCCGGAACCGAGATTCCCATACCCGGATCGGCCGGTCCCGGCGCCCCATGGTGCCGGTACGGGGAAAGACGCGCGAAGGACCGTCCGGGTTCCCGGACCGTTCCGGAACGGCGGAACGAACACGCGCCGGACACGGGACGGTATTCACCGGGTGGTGAACACCAGGCGCCGAGTCCGCCGGCGCCCCTATAAAGATATAAGGAGAAGAACGGCGGAATTCGTGACTTCGTGTCGGTCGATTATCCACCCAGGGTGACAAATGGGCAACGAAAAAACCTCCCGGCGGGATATGCCGGGAGGTCTTTTCGGGTTTTTCGGCTCAGCCGTTGTCGCGGCTCTTGGCGCGAGAACGCTCCTTCGCGCGGGTATTGACGTCCAGGGTGACCTTGCGGACCCGGACGACCTCCGGCGCGACCTCGACGCATTCGTCGACCGAGCAGAACTCGAGCGCCTCTTCCAGGCCCATCTTGCGCGGGCGGGCCAGCGTCTCCATCACGTCGGCGGAGGACTGACGCATGTTGGTCAGCTTCTTCTCCTTGGTGATGTTGATGTCGAGGTCCTCGAAGCGCGGGTTCTCGCCCACGACCATGCCCTCGTACACCTCGGCGCCCGGCTCGACGAAGAAGGTGCCGCGGTCGGCCAGCTGGATCATCGCGTACGCGGTGACCGGGCCGGTGCGGTCGGCGACCAGCGAGCCGCTGTGGCGGGTGCGGATCTCGCCCGCCCACGGGAAGTAGCCCTCGAACACGTGGTTCGCGATGCCGGTGCCGCGGGTCTCGGTGAGGAAGTCGGTGCGGAAGCTGATCAGGCCGCGCGACGGGAGCACGTACTCCAGCTTGATCCGGCCGGTGCCGTTGCCGCTCATGTCCTCCATGCGGCCCTTGCGCGCGGCCAGGAGCTGGGTGATCGCGCCGAGGTGCTCCTCCGGCGAGTCGATGTAGAGGCGCTCGAACGGCTCGTGCAGCTTGCCGTCGATCGTGCGCAGGACCACCTGCGGCTTGCCGACGGTCAGCTCGAAGCCCTCACGCCGCATCTGCTCGACCAGGATGGCCAGCGCCAGCTCGCCACGGCCCTGGACCTCCCAGGTGTCGGGGCGCTCGGTCGGCAGGACGCGGATCGAGACGTTACCGATCAGCTCCTGGTCGAGGCGGGCCTTGACCAGCCGCGCGGTGACCTTGTCGCCGCCGTTGCGCCCGGCCAGCGGCGAGGTGTTGACGCCGATGGTCATCGAGATCGCGGGCTCGTCGACGGTGATCCGCGGCAGCGCGACCGGGTTGTCGACGTCGGCGAGGGTGTCGCCGATCGTGATGTCCGGGATGCCGGCGATGGCGACGAGCTCGCCCGCGCTGGCCTCGGTCGCCGGGACGCGGGTGAGCGCCTCGGTGACCAGCAGCTCGGAGATGCGGACGTTCTGCGTCGTGCCGTCCTCGCGCATCCAGGCCACGGTCTGGCCCTTGCGGAGCTTGCCGGCGTGGATGCGGATCAGCGCGATGCGGCCGAGGAAGTTGGACGCGTCGAGGTTGGTGACCAGCGCCTGCAGCGGCGCGTCGAGGTCGGCGGCGGGCGGCGGCACGTGCCGGAGCAGCGTGTCGAACAGCGGGTCGAGGTTCTCGCTCTCGGGGATCTCGCCGTCGGCGGGCTGCTCCAGGCTCGCCTTGCCGGCGCGCGCGGAGGCGTAGACGACCGGGAGGTCGAGGATCGCGTCGTGGTCGGCGTCCTCGATGTCGCTGGCCAGCTCGAGCAGCAGGTCGTGGGTCTCCTCGACGACCTCGGCGATCCGGGCGTCCGGCCGGTCGGTCTTGTTGACCAGCAGGATCACCGGCAGGCCGGCTTCGAGGGTCTTGCGCAGCACGAACCGGGTCTGCGGGAGCGGGCCCTCGGACGCGTCGACCAGCAGGACGACGCCGTCGACCATGGCCAGGCCGCGCTCGACCTCGCCGCCGAAGTCGGCGTGGCCGGGGGTGTCGATGACGTTGATCGTCACCTGGCCCTCGGGCGTCTGGCGGTGGATCGAGGTGTTCTTCGCGAGGATCGTGATGCCCTTTTCGCGCTCGAGCTCCCCCGAGTCCATCACGCGGTCCACGACCTCGGCGCGCTCGGCGAAGGCGCCGGACTGGCGCAGCATCGCGTCGACGAGGGTCGTCTTGCCGTGGTCGACGTGGGCTACGATCGCGACATTGCGCAGGTCGGGCCGGGTCTTACCGGTCGGCCGGCCGGTTTCGACGGTAGCGCTGGCTGCGGGCACGCGAGAACTCCTGAGCTTCAAGGGTTGGATGGCCGCGCAAGCCGTTCAGGCATCCCGTGACCGGCTCTGGTCACACGCGGACCTCACCCAGGATACCTGCCGCCCCGGTGTGAGCGGCCCCACGCCCCCCTGTCGATTAGGCTGGCCTAACGTGGAAACCCGGTGACGGTCGCCGATCCGGAAGGTGCGTGCGCGTGGGCAAGAAGCACGACGACCCGCGGAAGGTCGTGCGCAAGCTGATGAAGGCCGGCAAGGTCAAGAAGAAGTGCTGCCGGTCGAAGCCGCGCTGCAAGAAGTGCCCCGTGCTCGCCCTCAAGAAGGCCAAGCTGGACCTCGCCGCCTAGCTCAGTGGGTCACCGCTTCGTTGACCAGCCTCAGCTCGGGCGCGGTCTTCGTCGGCGAGAACTCGATCACCTCGTACTGCGCCAGGTGCTTCACCGAGAACGGGTCCGACGCCAGGATGGCGTCGAGCTTCCCGCGGGCCATCGGCCGGGTGATGATGACGCCGCCGGTGCGGGGTTCCGCCGCCCGGACGCCAGGAAGTGGCCGCTCTCGTACTGCTTGTTCAGCCACTCGGCGTGGTCCGGGAGCGCGTAGTCGATTTCCTCGATCGGGGCCGTGTAGTTCAGCAGGACGACATACATGGTTAAGAAGGTAGACCCGCTCGCGGGTTCCCGCGCCCGGACGATGCGAAGTGGTGACAGCCCCGGCTATAGTCGCGGCATGCACGCGCAGACCAGCAGCTGGTGGCCGCCCACGGCGGCCGTCTAGTCCTGCGCTGAACCCAGCGGCCGCCCCGGACGGGCGGCCTTTTTCGTGCCTTCTCCGGGGTGGTCCCCCGCGGAAGGAAGACACGATGAGCAAGCTCTCCGGCATCACGCCCTCCGGCCACGTCCACCTCGGCAACCACCTCGGCGCCGTGCGCCGCTGGGCGCGTGAGGGCGACGTGGACGACCTGTACTTCGTCGCCGACCTGCACGGCATGACGACCCCGCACAACCCGGCGAAACTCCGATCCTTGGCGAGCGAGCAGCTCGCCGTCCTCATCGCCGCCGGGATCGACCCCGAGCGCGTGTTCGTCCAGTCCGACCTCGCGCGCGAGCTGGGCGCGCTGACCTGGGTCCTCGAGTGCACCTGCAACTACGGCGAGGCTGCCCGGATGATCCAGTTCAAGGAGAAGTCGAAGGGCCAGGCCGGGGTGCGGCTGTCGCTGCTGACGTACCCGGCGCTGATGGCGGCGGACATCCTGCTGCAGGGCGCGGACGAGGTCCCGGTCGGCGAGGACCAGCGCCAGCACGTCGAGCTGACGCGGACGCTGGCCAAGCGGTTCAACGGCACCTACGGCGACGTGTTCACCGTCCCGCGCGCGGTGCTGCCGCCGGCCGGCGCGCGCGTCCGGGACCTCGCGGACCCGGCCCGCAAGATGTCGAAGTCGACGCGGGACGCGGTGGGCGTGGTGTTCGTGCTGGACGAGCCGGACCAGATCCGCCGCAAGATCCGCCGCGCGGTCACCGACGGCGGCTCGGTGCCGGTGCACGACCCGGACAACCGTCCGGGGATGGCGAACCTGCTGGAGATCCTCGCGGCCTGCCGCGGCGGCTCCCCGGCCGAGCTGGCGGAGGAGTTCTCGTCGTACGGCGCGATGAAGGACGCCGTCGCCGACGCCGTGATCGAGGAGGTCGGCCCGCTGCGTGAACGAGCGTTAACGCTGCTCGACGACGTCGCGGAGCTGGACCGCGTGCGCAAGGCGGGTGCGGACCGCGCCCGTGAGCGCGGCTCCCACCGGCTCGACGCGGCGTTGCGGATGATCGGCGCCTGTTGAAGAGCCGTGAAGGCCACATCGAGGTCTCGATGTGGCCTTCACGGACTCGCGAGCAGTTCGCGGAAGGCCGGGAGCAGGATGCGGTCGGCCGGCAGCCAGTCGACGTCGTCGAGGTCGTCGGGCCCGAGCCAGCGGACGGCCAGGTGCTCGACGGCCCGCGGCTCCTCACCGGGCGAAACGAGCTTCGCGGCATAGATGCGGAGGACCTTTTCGCCGGGCAGCGGGACGTCTTCACCGACGCGCCGCCCGACCTCGATGACGACGTCGAGCTCCTCACTGCACTCGCGGGCCAGCGCGAAGGCTTCGGACTCGCCCGCCTCGACCCGGCCACCGGGCAGTTCCCACTGCCCCGCGTGCCCCGGCGGCCAGGCCCGCTGCTGGGCCAGCAGCTTGCCGTCGCGCACCAGGGCGGCACCCACGATCACACCGTTCACAGCCCCGGAATCTACCCGGAAGCCCCCACGGCCGACCGTGTCGTCCCGCCAATCACACGTGATGCCCCTCCCATCACGCGAGATGCCTCCCCAATCACGCGAGATGCCCCTTCAGTCACCCGAGGCGAGCCGCCAGGTGACGACGAACCGGGCCCCACCGTCCGGCGACTCGCCCACCTGGACCCGGCCACCCCGCCGCCGGACGGTCTCCGCGACCATCGCCAGCCCGAGTCCCGTTCCCCCCGACGAGCGGGCCCGGTCGTCCGCGATGCGGTAGAACCGGTCGAAGACCTTCTCGCGGTGCTCCGGCGCGATGCCCGGGCCGTCGTCGTCGACCACCACGCGCACCGACGATCGCGACGCCAGCACCGAGACCACGATCTCGCCGCGCGCGTAGCGGCAGGCGTTGCGCAGCAGGTTGTCGAGCACCAGCTCCACCTCCGCGTGCGCCGCCGACGCCCAGGCCTGCTGGACCGCGTTGCTCACCCGCGCTTCCGGCGCCCCGGCCGGCAGCCGCGCGACGGCCGCGCGCACCTCGCTGACCAGCTCGACCGGCTCCGACGCGGGCACCTCCCCCGCGTCCGAACGCGCCAGCGACAAGAGCCCGTCCAGCAGCGACGACAGCCGCTCGGCCTCGGTGAGGATGTCCGAAAGGGTCTCCTGGGCCAGCTCCGGATCGGGGTTGGTGACCGCGACCTCGGCCTGCACCCGGATGGACGCGACCGGCGACCGCAGCTCGTGGGCCGCGTCGCCGGTGAACCGGCGCAACCGTTCGGCCGCCTGCTCCTGCCGCGCCAAAAGGGCGTTGAACTCCTCGGCGAGCGCGCGCAGCTCGTCGTGCGAGCCCGGCAGCGCCAGCCGCGACCCCGGCGGCAACGACCGCACCGAGCCCCGCATGCGCGCGACCGGACGCAGCGAAAGCCGCACCACCAGCCACGTCGCCAGCCCCGCGACCAGCGCCCCGACCGAGGCGACCACCACCAGCCACACCCCGCCGTAGTGCACCGCGGCGGAGAACCCGACCAGGCCCGCGCCCGCGACGACCAGCCGTTGCGACCCGTCCGGTGTGCTGACGACCGTGCCGAGGTACCGGGCGCCGTCGCGCTGCACCGGCTGGCCCGCCTTGAGCGTCGAGACGTCCGAGAGGGCGAGCCCGGTCGGCGTGCCGCCGTCCGCCGGCGCGCCCGAGATGTCCAGCACCCGCAGCGTCACCGGGGCCGTGCCGGCCAGCGGACGCCCGGCGCCCACCTCGGCGCCGGCCGGGCCGAGCGCACCCGTCAGCTCGCGGTCGACCGAGTCGATGAGCAGCGGCGAGAGGTTCGACGCGGCCAGCGCGGCCAGGCCGAGCAGGCAGCCGAGGGTGATCGTCGCGGCCAGCAGGGTGATCCGGACCTGCAGGGACCGGCCCCGCCACCAGGAGCTCACGGGGTGATGACCTCGTCGAGCTGCGCGTCGGAGGCCAGGTAGCCGTGCCCGCGGACGGTCCGCAGCAGCGCACCGGCGCCGACCGCGTCGAGCTTGCGCCGCACGTACCCGACGTACACCTCGACGAGGTTGCGCGTGACGGCCTGCTCCTCGCCCCAGACCGCGCGCAGCAGCTCGTCCTTCGTGACGACCGTGCCGGCCCGGCCGACGAGCACCTCGAGCAGGGCGAACTCGCGCGGGCTCAGCCCGACCTCCTCGCCGTTCCAGTGCACCTGACGCAGCCCGCGGTCGACCTCCAGCGCGCCGAGCCGCAGCGTGCCGCGGCCGGCCTCGGGCCCGGCACGGCGCAGCGTCGCGCGGACCTGCGCGACCAGCACCACGAAGGAGAACGGCTTGACGAGGTAGCCGTCGGCGCCGAGGTCGAGGCCGTCGGCCTGGTCGATCTCGCCGTCCTTGGCCGAGACGAGCAGCACCGGCGTGGTGACGCCGTCCTTGCGCAGCCGCTCCAGCACGCGGTAACCGGACAGCCCGGGCAGCATGATGTCGAGCAGGATGACGTCGAACGAGCCGGTGCTCGCCAGCTGCAGCCCGGTGGGCCCGTCCGCGGCCGTGACCACGTCCATGTCCTCCGCACGCAGCCCGCGCTGCAGCGCCTTCCGCACGCCCGGTTCGTCGTCGACCACCAGCACCCGAGGTTTCACGAGGTTCATCATGGCCGGTTTGCGCAGGTCGCGCGTCAGCTCTCAGCACGATCTCAGTGTTGGAGGGAGAACCTTCAGGGGTATCTCAGCCTCGAGAGGGAAGCGTCGTGGCCAGGGAGCCGGGCACACTCGAGCCCGGGACACCACAGGGAGAGACGCATGAAACCGAAGACGAAGGGCATCACGGCCGCGGTCGTCGGCACCGCGCTCGGCGCGGGCGGGCTCGCGTTCGTCGCGATGCCGGCCAGTGCCGACGACAAGCCGGCGCTGCCGCAGGTGAGCGCCGAGGACCTGGTCCAGTCGGTGGTCAAGGCGAAGCCGGGCGCGTTCGACGGCACGGTGAAGGTCAGCAACGACCTGGGCCTGCCCGCGGTGGGGAACGCGGTGCCCGGCGCGCAGGCGCTGAACATGGACTCGGCGCACATCTTCAGCGACGGCGCGGGCAAGAGCCGCCTGGCCGTGACGCAGGGGGCCAGCCAGGAGACCGTGGTCCACGACGGCACGACCGTCTGGGACTACAGCTCCAAGAACAACACCGCGACCAAGGTGACCATCCCCGCCGACGTCGCGAAGCAGAAGGGCGCCGGCAGCGAAAAGACGGCCGACCCGGTCGCGGCTTCGACGGAACTGCTGGCGAAGGTCCGCGAGAGCAGCACGGTGTCCGTCGACGGCACCGCGACCGTCGCGGACCGGCCGGCCTACGAGCTGGTCCTGACGCCGAAGCCGACCGAGCGGACGCTGCTGCGCGAGATCCGCGTGGCGGTCGACTCGCAGACGCGCATGCCGCTGCGGGTGTCGGTGCTGAGCAACGGCACGTCGACGCCGGCGCTCGAGGTCGCGTTCAGCCAGATCGAGTTCACCCAGCAGCCGGCCGACCTCTTCACCTTCACCCCGCCGAAGGGCGCGAAGGTGCAGGAGAAGACGCCGACGGTCGACCAGGCGGACAAGGACCGGGCCGAGCAGGCCAAGCAGGACGTCAAGGTCGTCGGCGACGGCTGGGACACCGTCGTCACCGGCAAGGTCCCGGCGGACGCGCTGAACGCGGCGCCGAAGCAGCAGCAGTCCGGTCGTGAGGGCCGCAACGCCGACCCGAAGGCGCTGCTCGAGCGCTTCGCCAAGAAGGTCAGCGGCCCGTGGGGCAGCGGCTACCTCGTCACCACGAAGGTCGGCACCGCGGTGCTGACCGACGACGGCCGGTTCGCGGCCGGCGCGGTGCCGGAGCAGGTCCTGTACGAAGCGCTGGGCCAGAAGTGACCAGCACAGCGGTCGAGTCCGGGGCGGACGTCTCTTCGGAGGCGTCCGCCCCGGCGGTCCCGCTGGCCGCGCGGACCCGGGGCCTGCGCAAGGTCTACCGCGGCACGGTCGCGGTGGACCACGTCGACCTCGACATCCCCGAAGGCGCGGTCGTCGGGATGCTCGGCCCGAACGGCTCGGGCAAGACGACCACCATCCGGATGCTGCTGGGCCTGGTGCGCCCGACCGAAGGCGAGGTCGAGCTGCTCGGCCGGCCGATGCCGGACGCCGCCGCGCACGCGCTGCCGGACGTCGGCGCGCTGGTCGAAGGGCCGGGCTTCCACCCGTTCCTGTCCGGGCGCGACAACCTGCTGCGCTTCGCCGCGGCCGAACCGCGGCTGGCGTCGGCCGGGATCCCCCGGGCCGTCGATTCGGCGTTGGAGCGCGTCGGGCTGACGGACGCCGCGCGCCGGCGGTACAAGGGGTACTCCCTCGGCATGAAGCAGCGGCTGGGGCTCGCTTCGGCGTTGCTCGTGCCGCGCAAGATGGTCGTGCTCGACGAGCCGACCAACGGCCTCGATCCTGCGGGTACCAGGGAGATCCGCAGGATCGTGGCCGAGCTGCACGCCGACGGCGTCACCGTGCTGGTGTCGTCGCACCTGCTGGCCGAGGTGGAGGCGACGTGCACGCACGTGGCCGTGCTGCAGGCCGGCAACGTCGTCGCGCAGGGCGAGCTGGCGGAGCTGCTGGAGTCCGGGAACGCGGCGCTGCTGGTCCGCACGCCGGACGCCGAGCAGGCCGTGGAAGTGCTGCGGGAGCACCGGATCGGCGCGCGGCTCACGCCGGACGGCGTCCGCGCCGACCTCACCGCGGCCGAGGCCCCGCGGGTGCTGCAGGTTCTCGTGGGCGCGGGGGTCGCGGTCCACGAGGCGACGCGGGCCCGCACCGGGCTGGAAGACCTGTTCGCGCGGCTGACGGAGGGGGCGGAATGACGGCCGTACTGGAGGCACCGGCGGCCCGCACGGGCCACGACACGGTGCCCTTGCCGCGGCTGCTGGCCGCGGAGCTGCGCTGGATCTTCCGCCGGCCGCGCACGGTGGCGGTGCTCGGGCTGCTGGCCCTGATCCCGATCGTCATCGGCATCGGCCTGACGCTGGTGAGCGAGAACGCGCAGACCGGCGGCGGCCCGGACGGCGGCGGTGGCGCGCTGCTGGCTTCCGCGGTCAACAACGCCTTCGTCCTGCCGATCGCGGCGATCGTGATGACGCTGACCCTGCTGCTCCCGCTGGCCTCGGCCATGGCGGGCGCGGACGCGATCGCGGGCGAGACGGCGCACGGCACGCTCCGCGGCTGGCTGATCGCCCCGGTGAGCCGCGGCCGGCTGCTGGCGGTCAAGGCGTTCGGCGTCGCGACGGTGTCGGTGGTCGCCGTGCTGGCGATGTGCTTCACCGGCGTCGTGACCGGGCTGATCATCAACGGCACGGACTCGCTGTTCACGCTCTCGGGCACGACGTTGTCGCTGGGTGGCGCGCTGGCCCGGATCCTGCTGGTGGCGGGCTGGGTGGTGCTCCAGCTGTGGGCGGTCGGCGCGGTGGCGCTGGCGATCTCCAGCTGGACCGAGCACCCGATGCTGGTGGTGGCTTCGGTGCTGGCGGCCGACATCGTGTTCACCATCCTCGGGTTCCTGAGCTCCCTGAACTGGCTGCACCCGTTCCTGCTGACGCAGAACTGGTCGTTGGCCCCCGCCGAGGTGCTGCAGGACCCGATGGGGACGCAGATGCTCGGCGAGGGCGCGCTGCGGGCGGCGTGCTACATCGTGATCGGGCTGTCGCTGGCCTACGCGCGACTGTCCACACGGGACGGCTGAGTGAAGGCGAGGACGCGGCGCCAGGCGTCGTCGCAGGCCTCGCCCCACTCCGCGTACGAGCGGTCGAAGAACGAATGCGGCGCGCCCGCGTACACGTGCCGCTCGTACCGCACGCCGGACTGCTCCAGCCGCGCGGTGAAGGCGTCGAACTCGGCTTGGCCGGTCGCGACGTCTTCACCGGCCAGGAGCAGGAGCATCGGTGCTTCCAGGTCGTCGATCACGTCGGTGACCAGCTTCGGCAGGCCGTAGAAGCCGATCACGCCGGCCAGGCCGAGGCCGGCCGCCGAGAGGCGCCACGACTGGCCCGCGCCGAAGCAGAAGCCCACCGTGTAGACGTCACCCTCGCCGAGGAAGTCCTTCGCCGCGGCGACGTCCGCGGCCACCTCTGCCGGTTTCACCTCCGGGAGATGCCGCTCCCAGTCGAAGCCGTCGCCGCGCTCGCCGAGGCCGGCGGTGCGGCCGTAGTAGTCGATCGCCACCGTCTCGAACCCCGCTTCGGCGAAGCGCCGGGTCAGGTCGCGGTAGAACGCGTGCACTCCGCGGACGTCCGGCAGCAGCACGACTTTGCGGCCGTTCGGTGCGGCCGGAACGGCGTGGTGGGCGAGGAAGTCGACGTCCGAAGTCAGCGTCACGGGTTCGTCCGCCGCCACCTCGCCCCGGATCGGCGGCGCGGGCGGGCGGCTGTCGGTGCGGTGGCACATGGGGAAGTCCTTTCGTCCCGGCCGAGCCTGCCGCGCGCCGGGCCGCGGACCCAGCCCCTGTCCGGGGGTCGGTCCGCCGGTCCTGGTACCGGCAGGGCCAGGCTCGCGACGGCCCGAAGCCGCACACTGGCCCGCATGGACCGGGAACTGGGCAGCTTCCTGAAGTCGCGCCGGGAAGCCGCGACGCCGGCCGACAGCGGCATCCTCACCGGCCCCCGGCGGCGGGTGAGCGGCCTGCGGCGCGAGGAGGTCGCGCAGCTCGCCGGGATCAGCGTCGAGTACTACGTCCGGCTGGAGCAGGGCCGGGCGCGCGGCCCGTCCCCCGAGGTCCTCGACGCGCTGGCCCGGACCCTGCGGCTGGACGACGTCGAACGCGCGCACCTGCACGACCTCGCCGCGGCCCGGCCCACCCGGCCGCCGTCGGTCCGCCGGGTGCGGCCCGAGCTCGCGGACCTGCTGGCGAAGCTGGACCGCGTCCCCGCGCTCGTCGTCGACCACCGGCTCGACGTCCTGGCGTGGAACCCGTTGTCCGCACAGCTGTTCTTCGACTTCGCGGCGACGCCGGCCCGCAACCTCGCCCGGTTCTGCCTGCTCGACCCGGCGAGCCGCGAGGTGTTCCCGGACTGGCCCGACGTCGCCCGCGCGACCGTCGGCCAGCTGCGGCTCGTCGCCGCGAAGTACGCGACGGACAAGGCACTCGCGACGCTCGTCGGCGAGCTGACCCTGCGGAGCGAGACGTTCCGGACGTTGTGGTCGGGCCGGGTGGTGCAGCAGCGCACGCACGGGCGCAAGCGGTTCCGCCACCCGGTCGCGGGCGAGCTGACGCTGCGGTTCGAGAACTTCGAGCTGCCGGACTTCTCGGGGCAGCGGCTGATCACGTTCACCGCGGACCCCGGCAGCCCGTCGGAGTCCGCGCTGGACCTCCTCGCGCACTGGGCCGGCTGAGTCAGCCCACCAGCGCGACGCCGTCCGGATCGAGTTCCAGCTCGACCGCGTCCCCGGCGCGCAGGTCGGACGCCGCCGGGGCGACGGCGTCCACAGTGGACTCTTCGAGCCGCACGACGAGCCGCACGTGCTCGCGCCGGTGCACCGCCGCGACGACCTCGCCGGGCACGCCGTCGGCCGCCACCCGCAGCGCGTGCGGGCGCAGGCCGAGCCGCACCGGGCCGTCGTCGGCGTCCGGGAGCGGGACGTCACCCAGTGGCGTGTGCGCCACCCCGCCCGCCACGACGCCGTCCACGAACGTCGTCACGCCGAGGAAGCGCGCGACGTCGTCGTCCGCCGGGTTGCGCCAGACGCGCCGGACCGCGCCCTCCTGGCGGACCTGGCCGTCGTCGAGGACGGCGACGCGGTCGGCCAGCGTGAACGCCTCCTCCTGGTCGTGCGTCACGAGCAGGGCCGTGATCTTGCTGCGCCGCAACAGGTCCGCGAGGTCGATGGCCAGCTGCTCGCGCAGGCCGGCGTCCAACCCGGACAGTGGCTCGTCGAGCAGCAGCAGCCGCGGCTTCGGCGCCAGCGCCCTGGCCAGCGCCACCCGCTGCGCTTGGCCGCCGGACAGTTCCGTCACCCGGCGCTTTTCGAAGCCCGTCAGGCCGACCAGGGCCAGCAGCTCGGCGACCCGTGCCGCCCACTGCGCGCGTGGCACGCCGTGCATCCGCAGGCCGAACGCGATGTTCGCGGCGACGTCGCGGTGGCCGAACAGCTGGCCGTCCTGGAAGACGAGGCCGAACCCGCGGCGGTGCACCGGCACCGCGCCGAGGTCTTCGCCGTCCCAGCTCACCGCGCCCCGCGCCGACGGCTCCAGCCCGGTGATCGCGCGCAGCAGCGTCGACTTGCCCGAGCCGGACGGCCCCAGCAGCGCCAGCACCTCACCGTCGGCGATGTCCAGCCGGACGTCGCGGACCGCCGCGAACGATCCGTAGTGGACGGTCAGGTCCCGCACCGACAGCGCCATCAGAACTCTCCCACCCGGCCGCGTCCGAGCCGGTCGATCAGCGCGACGGCCAGCACCGTCACGA
This sequence comes from Amycolatopsis stemonae, assembly GCF_054781455.1. Classification (NCBI taxonomy): domain Bacteria; kingdom Bacillati; phylum Actinomycetota; class Actinomycetes; order Pseudonocardiales; family Pseudonocardiaceae; genus Amycolatopsis; species Amycolatopsis stemonae. Next base: position 347,270 of record NZ_BAAGUJ010000001.1, read on the forward strand.
GCATCAGCACCGCGCACGCGGCGTACGCCATCTGGTTGTTCAGCTCGCCGGGGCGTCCCATCAGCGACGCGATCGCGACCGGCAGCGTCGGCGCGGCCGGCCGGGCGAGGAAGCTGGTGGCGCCGAACTCGCCGAGTGCCACGACGAACCCGAACCCGGCCGCCGCGACCAGTGGGCGCAGCGTCAGCGGCAGGTCGATCTCGCGCCAGACCCGCAGCGGGCTCGCGCCGAGCGTCGACGCGGCCTGCCGCAACCGGACGTCGACCGAGCGCAGCACCGGCAGCACCATCCGCACGATCAGCGGGATGATCACCAGCGCCTGGGCCAGCGGCACGAGGTAGGGCGACGTCCGGAGGTCGCCGGGCAGCGCGTCGAGCGTCACCAGGTAGCCGAACCCGACGGTCACCGCGGACACCCCGAGCGGCAGCATCAGCACGGCGTCCATCGTCTCGCCGAGCCCGCGCGCGGCCTTCGCCGGCGAGCGCCGCAGCGCCACCAGCACGACGGACGCGAGCACGCCGACGACCATCGCGAGCAGCGTCGCGTCGATCGCCACCTTGAGCGAGTTGACCGCGGCGTCCCAGCCGGAAACCTGCAGCGCGCCCTTCTCTCCGGTGGTGGTCAACGCTCGATAACCGGCCAGGCTCCAGCCGTTCCCGGCGGACACCGATTCGGCGAGCAGCGCGACGATCGGCGTCAGCAGCAGTGCGAGCACCACGCCCGCGGCGACGACGACCCACCACTCCCCGCGGCGGGGTCGTCGCACCCGGCCGGACCCGGTCCGGGCGCCGTCCTTGCGCCGTCGCGCCAGGCCGCCGAGCACGAGCGCGGCGACCACGGCCGCGAACTGGATCAGCGAAAGCGCGGCCGCGCCCGAGAGGTCCAGGAGGTCGACGGTCCGCAGGTAGATCTCGGTCTCGAGGGTCCGGTACTTCGCGCCACCGAGGATGAGCACGACGCCGAAACTGGTGGCGCAGAACAGGAACACGACGGCCGCGGCGGACGCGATCGCGGGGGCCAGCGCGGGCAGCGTCACCGACCGGAAGGCCCGCCACGGCGACGCGCCGAGCGCGCGGGCGGCGTCGGTCGTCCGCGGGTCCAGCCGGGCCCACAGCCCGGCCACGGTCCGCGCGACGACGGCGACGTTGAAGAAGGCGTTGGCCAGCACGATCGGCAGCACGCCGCCGTCCGGCCAGAGCGCCCGGAACGCCAGGCCGACGACCACGGTCGGCAGCACGAACGGAACGAGCACCAGCGTCCGCGCAAGACCGACGCCGGGCAGCTTCACCCGGGCCAGCAGGAAGGCCACGGGCAGCCCGGCGACCACGGCGACGACCGTCGAGGCGGCCGCCGTCGCCACGGTGAAGCCGGCCAGCTGCCAGGTGCGCACGTCGCCGAGGACGGTGTCGAGACCGCCCGCGGCGAACCCGCGGCCGATGATCGCGAGCACCGGCCAGGCGAAGAACACCACCAGGAACCCGATCGGGGCCAGGCCGAGCAGCGCCAGGCCGAACCCTCGAGCGGTCCTCGGCGGGGCCAGGACCGGTGGTTTTCGGTGGTTCCGGGCGGCGGAACCCCCGGCCCGAGGCGACGCCTCGGATGTCACTGCACGAGCGTGCGCCATTCGCCGATCCACTTCTCGCGCCCGGCTTGGACCTGGTCCGCGGGCAGCGTCTGCGGCTTCTGCGGCAGCGGCGCGACCTGCGCCCAGCCCGCGGGCAGCTCGACGTCCTGCCGCGCCGGGTAGACGTACATGTTCGCCGCGACGGTCGTCTGGAACTGCTGCGAGAGCAGGAAGTCCACGACCTTGCGCGCGCTGTCGGTCTGTTTGCCGTTCGCCAGCACGCCGGCGTACTCGACCTGCCGGTAACAGGTGTCGAGCAGCGCCTTGGTGCGCGGCTTGCCGTCGTCACCGACCTCGGCGGCGGGCGAAGACGCGTACGAGACGACGATCGGGCGCGGCCCCTTGCCCGCCGAGCCGGAGAAGTCCTTGGTGTAGGCCTCTTCCCAGCCGCTGACGACCTTGACCCCGTTGGCCTTCAGCTTGCTCCAGTAGTCCTTCCAGCCGGCCTCGCCGTACTTCGCGATCGTGCCGAGCAGGAACGCGAGCCCCGGGGACGCCGTCGCCGGGTCCTCCGCGACCAGCAGGTCCTTGTACTTCGGGTCGGCGAGGTCGTCGTAGGTCCCGGGCGCCGGGATGCCCTTGCTCGTGAAGTAGTTCGTGTCGACGTTGACGCAGACGTCGCCGACGTCGACCGCGGAGAGCCGGTGCTCGGGGTCGACGGCGTAGCGCTGCGGCCCGCGGTCGGCCTCGGGGCTGGTGTAGGCGTCGAAGACGCCCTCCTTGAGCGCGCGCGAGGCGAAGGTCGAGTCGACGCCGTACGCGACGTCCCCGATCGGGTTGGCCTTGGTCAGCACGAGCTTGTTGGTCAGCGAACCGGCGTCGCCCTGCTTGAGCACGGAGATCTTGATGCCCGACTGCTTCTGGAAGGCGTCGAGCACCTCCTGCGGCGCCAGGAAGGAATCGTGCGTCACGAGGGTGACGGTGGGCGTCTGCTGGGTGCCGCCGTCGCCGCTCGACAGCGAGCACCCCGCGGTGACGGCCCCCGCGACGACAACGGCCGTCGCGGCGCGCGCAGCCCTGCGTTTCATCTACCCCTCCTGCACTTCACCGGACGAAGAGGGGTGAAGCCCTCCCTTCGCCGGCATGATCCGGTCAGGTGCGAACGGTCGCGGATACCCGCCTCTCAGCCCGGCACCGGCCGGACTCCCGTGGCAACCGTGCAGCGTAGTCCAGGACGTAAGACCATGGAGACATGACGGAAATCTTGAGCGACTCCGAGGCCGACGAACGCTTGGGCACGGGCTGGACCAGGTCGGGAGCGGTGATCTCCCGCGAGGTGGAGCTCGCCTCGTTCCCGCAGGCGATCGAGGTGGTGGACCGCGTGGCGGTGCTGGCCGAGCAGGCCGACCACCACCCGGACATCGACATCCGCTGGCGCACGCTGACGTTCCGGCTCTCGACGCATTCGGCGGGCGGCCTGACGGCGAAGGACTTCTCACTGGCGGCCCAGATCGACTCGGTGCTCGACTCGGTGTGACTTCGGTAACTCTGGGTGCACTTTTTCGCGGTTTCGACGTCTCTCGGTAAACGACCTTTGCTAGGAGAGACGGATCATGACGCAGGCGATCGTGGTGGGCACGGCGGCATTCGCGGCGATGGTGGCAGCGGCCGGCGGCGTGCTCTGGTTCACCGCCCGCGGCCGTCGTCACCCGGATGCCGGTGAGTTCGATCACAGCCGCTAACGAAGGGCATGATCAGCGCGCTGAGCAGGGCGGAAGCATCGGTTTTCGGCCCAAGGAAACGCCATGAACAGCACCGCCGCCCTCACCCCCGCCCAGCGCGCCTGGATCAACGCCCTCGCCCCCGCGGTGGTGCTGATCACGATCGCCCTGATGGGCATCATCGGCTGAGCCGGACCCGCCGATCGAGCGCCGTCGCCCTGACTCCCAGTGCGGCGGCGTACTCGTCGGAGTGGCTGTCGCTACCCGGCTAGCTGGATCTGCTCCGGCGGCGGGAACTCCGCTGGGACGTCGTCACTCACGGACCAGTACTCGAGTCCCGACAGCCGCCCTTCCTCGGCGAACACGATGATGCCGCCGTCGGGTGCGTCGGCCTCCACCACCAACCGGCCGTCGAGGTCGGCCGCGAGCAGGGCCGGGTCCACCACGAGGTCGATCGTCGGGCACCCACAGGCGCAGGTTCCGGTGACCCGCGCCGTGGGCAGCTGGGCACGCAGCCGCGGCGCGCCGGGGAAGTCACCGGCGAGCAAGTGGTCCAGCACGGCTCGCTCGGCCGGCGACAACGGCCGCGTCATACGTTGAAGCGGAACTCCACCACGTCGCCGTCGGCCATGACGTAGTCCTTGCCCTCCATGCGGACCTTGCCCGCCGCTCGGGCCGCTGCCATCGAGCCGGCCTCCATCAGGTCGTCGTACGAGACGATTTCCGCCTTGATGAAGCCGCGCTCGAAGTCCGTGTGGATGACGCCCGCCGCCTGCGGGGCCGTTGCGCCCTGGGGGATCGTCCAGGCGCGGGACTCCTTCGGGCCCGCCGTCAGGTACGTCTGCAGCCCGAGCGTGTGGAAGCCCGCGCGGGCCAGCGCGTACAGGCCCGGCTCCGGCTGGCCGACGGACTCGAGCAGCTCGCGCACCGACTCCTCGTCGTCCAGCTCCAGCAGCTCCGCCTCGACCTTCGCGTCGAGGAACACCGCGTCCGCCGGGGCGACCAGCTTGGTCAGCTCCTCGCGGCGGGCTTCGTCGGTGAGCACCGACTCGTCCGCGTTGAAGACGTAGAGGAACGGCTTCGTCGTCAGCAGGCTCAGCTCGCGCAGCGCGTCGAAGTCGACTTCCTTCTGCGCCTGGAAGAGCGTGCGCCCGGCGTCGAGGATCTCCTTCGCCTTCTGGGCGTTGTCCAGCGCGGGCTTGTTCTCCTTCTTCGTCCGCGCTTCCTTCTCCAGCCGCGGCAGCGCCTTGTCCAGCGTCTGCAGGTCGGCGAGGATCAGCTCGGTGTTGATCGTCTCGATGTCGCTCGACGGGTCGATCCGGCCGTCGACGTGCACCACGTCGGGGTCGTCGAACACCCGGATGACCTGGCAGATCGCGTTGGCCTCACGGATGTTGGCGAGGAACTTGTTGCCCAGCCCGGCACCCTCGGACGCGCCCTTCACGATGCCCGCGATGTCCACAAAGGACACCACGGCCGGGACGATCTTCTCCGACTTGTGCAGCTCCGCCAGCTTGTCCAGCCGCGGGTCCGGCAGCGGCACCACGCCGACGTTCGGCTCGATCGTCGCGAACGGGTAGTTCGCGGCGAGCACGTCGTTGCGGGTCAGCGCGTTGAACAGGGTGGACTTGCCGACGTTGGGCAGGCCGACGATACCGAGGGTGAGGCTCACGACCCCGCAGTCTACGTGGCTCGCCCCCGCCGCCCGGCGTGCACCCAACGCGGCGTCGGATTTCCGCCAGCAACGGCCCTGACCTGCTGGCATGCTCGGATTCATGGTCACCGACACGCTCGCCCTGTGGCGGGACGCCGAACGCTGCTACCGCGTGGTCACCGCCCGCGACTCGCGTTTCGACGGCCAGTTCATCATGGCGGTCCGCACCACCGGCATCTACTGCCGCCCGTCGTGCCCGGCCTCGACGCCGAAGGAGCAGAACGTCCGCTTCTTCCCGACGTCGGCGGCCGCGCAGGCCAACGGCTTCCGCGCCTGCCGCCGCTGTCTGCCCGACGCCGTCCCGGGCTCGCCGGACTGGAACGTGCGCGCCGACCTCGCGGCGCGCGCGATGCGCCTGATCTCCGACGGCACGGTGGAGCGTGAAGGTGTCCCCGGCCTCGCCCGGCGCCTCGGCTACTCGGAACGCCAGCTCGGCCGGGTGCTCACTGCCGAGCTCGGCGCGGGCCCGCTCGCCCTGGCCCGGGCCCACCGCGCGCACTCGGCGCGGCTGCTCATCGAGGTGTCCGGGCTGCCGCTCACCGACGTCGCGTTCGCGGCCGGCTTCTCCAGCGTCCGGCAGTTCAACGAGACGATCCGCGAAGTGTTCGCCACGACGCCTTCGCAGCTTCGCGCCTTCGCCGCGTCACGACGACGCCAAGGCGAGGTGAGCGGAACCCGCTTGAGCCTGCGGTTGCCGTTCCGGCCGCCGTTCGACGCGGCCGGGTTGCTTCGCTACTTCGCCGCGCACGCGATCCCGGACGTCGAAGAGGTGACTTCGACCGCCTACGCGCGGACGCTCCGGCTCGCCCACGGCACCGGCCTCGTCCGGCTGACCCCGGAGCCGAACCACGTCCGCTGCGAGCTGCTGCTCACCGACCTGCGCGACCTCGGCAGCGCGGTGAGCCGGGTCCGCCGGCTGCTCGACCTCGACGCGGACCCCGCGGCGGTCACCCGCGTCCTCGGCGCGGACCCGGCGCTGGCACCGGTCGTCGCGGCGGTGCCGGGGATCCGGGTCCCGGGGGCCGTCGACGGGGACGAGCTGGTGCTCCGCGCCCTGCTCGAAGGTCCGCCTCCGCCGGGCGACGAGGTGCCGGGCGAGTGGGGCGTGACCGGGCTCTTCCCGACGGCGGCCCAGATCGCGACAGCCGGCTGCGGCGCGACCGTGACCGGCGTCGCCGCCGCACTGGCCGAGGGCCGACTGGACATCCACGTCGGCCGCGACGCGGCGGAGCTGCGTGCCGACCTGCTCGCGTGCCCGGGAATCGATGCCGCCATCGCCGATCACGTGCTCATGCGCGTGCTCGGCGCTCCGGACGTGCTGCCGGCCGGCGACGCCGAGGTCCGCCTCGGCGCCGAGGCACTGGGTATCCCGCCCGCCTCGCTGCCGGAGCGGGCCCGCGCGTGGACGCCGTGGTGCTCCTACGCCGGGATGTACCTCCGGCACGCGGCCTGACCCTGCACGCCCTGCCACAGCGCGCCCGCACGTGAACACCGTGGTGCTACGCCGGAACGTACCTCCGCCACGCGGCCTGACCCGGCCTCAGCCCTGCTCGCCCTGCCACAGCAACGCCTGCGCGACGATCACCTGGTCACCGTCGAACGTCGCGGACGGCGAGCCGTACAGGCGGTACCCGAGCTCGAGCGCCTCGCTGACCCGGTGGCAGAACTTCGCGTCGTCCGGGCCGGTGAGCAGACGGTAGCGGGGCAGGTCGTTCGGCGGCTGGTCGGTCATGCCTTCATCTTGTCCGAGAATTCAGCCGGCCCGCACCTCCAGCGTCGAGCCCGTGCGGGCCTTCCGGACCCGCAGCCGCGTCGGGATGCGCTGCCGCAGTTCCTCGACGTGCGAGACCAGGCCGACCACCCGGCCGCCCGCGCGGAGCTCGTCGAGGATGTTCATGACGACGTCGAGGGTTTCGGCGTCCAGGGTGCCGAACCCCTCGTCGACGAACAGGGTGTCCAGCAGCGCGCCACCGGTCTCCCCCGCGACGACGTCGGCCAAGCCCAGAGCCAGGGCCAGGGACGCGAGGAACGACTCGCCGCCGGACAGTGTCTTCGCCGGGCGGATGGTGCCCGAATAGTCGTCCAGCACGTCGATGCCAAGCCCGCCCCGGGTGCCGCGTGCCCCGGCCGCATCGGAGTGCACGAACGAATACCGGCCCTGGCTCATCGTGCGCAGCCGGTGCGTGGCGGCGACCGCCACCTCTTCCAGCCGCGCCGCCAGCACGTACGAGCGCAGCGACATCTTCCGGCTGTTCTGCCCGCGCCCGTTGACGACCTCCGCCAAGGCTTTCAGCTCGGCGTACGCCGCCTCGGCCGGCGCGAGCCCGGTGAGGGCCTTGCGCAGCAGACCGGCCAGCCGTGTCAGTTCTTCGTGCTGGGCCGTCGCGACTCGCAGCGCCGCATACGCGGAGTCGGAGCGGGCCCGGGCCAGCTCCGCCGCGTCGGCCGCACGGCCGACGTCCGCGACGTCCTCCGGCGAGATCCCGAAGAGGTCCGGTTCGGACAGCAGGGCCCGCGCGCCCGCCGCGGACGCCTCGGCCTCGGCGATGCCCTGCTCCAGCTTCTCGATCTGCTCGTCCGGCAGCATCGCGGCCCGCGCCTTCTTCAGCGACGTGAACCCCTTCGCCTTGACCGCCGCCTCGACCAGGGCACGCTGTTGCGCGACACGTTCCCGGGCGCCCGCGACGGCGGTCCGGGCCTCGGCGACCGCTTCCAGAGCCTCGGCCAGCCCGATGAGGTGCACGCGCCGGGCACCGACGTCCGCGAACTCGCCGCGGCCGGCGACCAGCCGGCGTTCGCGCTCGGCCAGCCGTTCGTCCAGGGCCCGGACGTCGGTCGCCGCCTCGGTCATTTCCTGTTCGGCCTTGCGACGGCGGTCCGTCCGGACCTCGAGGTCGCGCTCCAGCAGCACGACCTGCTGACCGAGCTTGGCCTTGCCGGCCGCCTGCTCGGTCAGGGCGGCGACGGCGGAGCGTGCTTCGGCCAGCTCCGCCGTGATCGACTCGGCGGTGCGCCCACCCAGCCGGTCCAGCAGACCCGCCAGCCGCGCTTTGGCCTCTTCCAGCGCGACGACGACCCGCTGCCGCACCGCGTCGGCCGCCTGCTCGGCCTCTTCGGCGGCACGCTCCTCGGCCGGGTCGACGAGGGCGATGTCCCGGTTCGCCGGCGCCGGGTGCTCGGCCGACCCGCAGACCGGGCAGGGCGCCCCGTCAGGCAGCGCGGCGGCCAGCTCGGCCGCCATCCCGTCGAGCCGCCGCTCGCGCAGGTCGAGCCGACGCTGGCGAGCCGCCTGGTGGGTGTCGACGACCTCGCGCAGCTTCGCCTCACCGCGTCCGACTTTCGCCTGGGCTTCGGGCAGCTCACTTGCGTCGCGCGCGAAGGCCCGCAGCTCCTCGACCTTGGCCTTGGCGCCCTCGAGCTTGGCCTCGGCTTCGGCCGCTTCGAGGGCGTCCGCCCGCAGTTCGGCGAGCCGGCCGGGGATCTCGGCCAGCTCGGCCGTCAGCGCTTCGACCTGCCGCTGGGCGGTGACCGCGGCCAGCTTGCGGTCGTCGCGCCGCATGATGTCGAGCCGCTGCAGCTCGGCCTCGGCGACCAGTTCCGCGACCGCGCCGGCCTCTTCGCGCGCGGTGGCCGCCCGCGCCTTCAAGTCCCCGGTCGCGCGGGTGCCGAACTCGCGCAACTGGGCGCCACAAGCCTTTTCCGCCTGCTCGGCCTCGGTCAGCTCGGCGGCACGCCGGTCGAGCAGGTCAGCCTCCACCGCGACCCCGGCCGCGCGCCGCGCGGCCGCGACCTCCTGCGCCCATTCGGCGCGCTGCGGCGCCTGCTCGGTGATCTCGACGAGCCGCAGGTGCGCGGTCCGGACCCGCCGGATCTTCTCGGCGCCGGCGCGTTCTTCCTGCAGGTAGACGTCCGCGCGCTGGGCCGCCGCCCGCGTGCGCTCCTCTTCGGCCGTGACCTGTCGGACGCGCTCGGCGGATGCCTCCAGCACCGCACCGACCCACTCCGCGATATCCGCCTCTGGCGGGTCCTGCTGTGCTTCCTGCGCGTACCTCGCCAGCAGTTCGCGCACTTTTCCCTGCTGGTGCTCCAGTTCCCGGCCGCGCTCGGCACGCAGGTCGGCGAACCAGCGCTCGACGTCGGCGAAGCGTTCGGTGCCGAAGAGCCGTTCGAGGAGCTTCTCGCGTTCGGCGGTGTCCGACCGCAGGAACCGGGCGAACTCGCCCTGCGGTAGCAGGACCACCTGGAAGAACTGCGCCGCCGTCATCCCGAGCAGCCGCTCGACGGTGCGCGCGACCTCCTCGATCCGGATCAGGCCCTCCGGCGGCAGCCCAGCGGGCGCGGTGCCGATCCAGCTCAGCGACACCCGCGCCTGCTGGGTGGTCGTGCCTTCGCCGCGCCGCTTCGGCCGCTGGTACTCGGGGTTGCGCACGATCTTCAGCCGGTGCCCCTGCACGGTGAGCTCCAGCGCGACCTCGGTGACCTGGTCGGTCTCGGCCAGGTCGCAGCGCAACCGCTTGGCTTCGTTGCGGGCACCGGGAACCACGCCGAACAACGCGAACGCGATCGCGTCGAGCAACGTCGTCTTGCCCGCGCCCGTCTCGCCGTGCAGGAGGAAGAGACCGTCGGCGCCCAGCACGTCGAAGTCGACCACCTCGCGTGCGCAGTACGGCCCGAAGGCTTCGACCTCCAGCCTGTGCAGCCTCATTTCGCGAGCGCCCCCCGGTCGGCCGCTTCGAGGGCCTTGAACAAGAGCTGCTCTTCGCTCTCGGTCGGCGGGGCACCGCGGCAGTCGTCGAGGAAGCCGCGCGAGATCTCGATGTCCGACCGGCCGCGCACGGCGTCGGAGTACCGGAGCGGGGCGCCGGCATACCCGCCCTCGGGTTCCCACTCCAGGTGGACCGCGTACCGGAACCGCTCGCGCAGCCGCCGCATCGCGTCGACCGGGCGCACCCGGTCGGTGACCGTGACCGACAGGAAGTGCTCGAGGTACGCGTCGTGCGCCGGGTCGGCGAGCAGGTCGTCGAGCTCGCCGCGGAGAGTCGCCAGCGCCCGCGGCACGGGCAGCTCGTGCCGCCGGACTTCGGCGAGGCCGTGCGCGTCCAGGTCGACCAGCCAGACCGATTTGCGTTGCCGCGCTTCGGAAAACGAATACGCGAGCGGGCTGCCGGAGTACCGGAGGTGCTCGGCGAGCGTCTGCGGCCCGTGGAGGTGGCCGAGCGCGACGTAGTCGACGCCGTCGAAGACCGAGCCGGGCACCTGCTCGACGCCGCCGACCGCGATCGTGCGCTCGGATTCGGTCGGCTCGCCGCCGGTGACGAACGCGTGCGCCAGCACGACCGAGCGCACGCCCGGCCGGGTTTCGAGGTCCGCCCGGATCCGCCGCATGGCCTCGGTGAGCACGCCGGTGTGGCCGCGCGCCTCCGGCACGCCCAGCGCGTGCCGCGCCGGTTCCGGCTCCAGGTAAGGGATTCCGTAGACGGCGACCGGGCCGTGTGCGTCGTCCAGCAGCACCGGCTCGGCCAGCCCGCCGACCGTGGTGCGCAGGTGCAGCCCGCCCGCCGCCGCGAACTCCGCGAAGGCGCCGAGCCGCGGCGCCGAGTCGTGGTTCCCCGGCGTGACGACGAGCTGCGCACCCGCCGCGCGGATCCGCGCGACCGCCGCGGTGGCCACCCGGACGGCCTCGGCCGACGGGACCGCGCGGTCGTAGATGTCGCCCGCCACCAGGACGGCGTCGATCGCCTCGCCGGCCACGAGGTCGGCGAGGTGCCCGAGCACCGCTTCCTGTTCCGCGAGCAGGTCGGCGCCGTGGAACGTGCGCCCGACGTGCCAGTCGGAGGTGTGCAGGAATCTCACGGGGCCCAAGGTACGACCCGGCTCCGACGAAATCGCGAAGGCTCGCCGCCGGCTCACTCGAACGTGTGTACTAACTCGGCAGGTACCTGGGGTCGTCCCCCGCGACCTGCCGTCGCCGGGTGACGGCATCGAGCTGCTCGGCCAGCCGCGGGAGCGTGGTCGAGGCCAGATAGGTCTCGGCACCGGCGTCGAGCATGCGGTGGATCGGGCCGCGGTAACTGATCCCGAGCTCTTCGTCCTCGATCTCGGTGACCACGACGCGGGCCCGCGGGAACATCGACCGGACGTGCGCGACCAGCTGCGGGCTCGCCGGCGGGACGAGCACGACGTCGGCCGTCGGCGGCGCCGCGTGCAGGTCCAGCACCACGTAGTCCGTGCCGAGCTCGGCGGCCAGGGACGTCCGTGCCGAAGCCGGAAGCTTCATCGCGGTGGCCACCACCGTCACGCCGCCGCGGCCCGGTGGCTTGCCGGCGCCGCGGATCACCGCGACCGGCTCGCCTTCCCGCGTGAGCACCAGGTTTTCGCCGGGCCCGAGGGCGTCGATCAGCGCCACGACGTCCTCGGGCAGGTGCGTCACGTCGATCCGCCGTGTCATCGCCCACCCCCGTCTTCAGGACGCGCGGGATCGTCTTCGGTGGCCAACACGCCCACGCGAATTCCAGTTGTTCGCAGGTCAGCTACCCAGAGCGACGGTTCGGCTGCGGTTTTTGTCGGTGCCGTCCGCCATGATGTCCCCGCGGTCCGAACCAGGCGGCCCGGAGGGAGGAGGCGGAAGTGGCGACGGTGCTGACCACCGCGGCGATCGTGCTCGCGGTCCTGCTGCTGTTCGCCGTCGCGGTGCTGTGGCGGCTGTACAACGACGGGATGCGCCGGGCGGACGCGGCGGCCCGGCAGGTGGCGGCCGAGCGGGCCAAGGCGGACCAGCAGCAGCTGGCCCTGCGCCGCTACGAGGTCGCCTTCGCCTCGATCAGCGGGCGCGGCGAACTGGGCGAACAGGTCCTGGTGGAGACGGCCCGCGCGCTCGGGCTGCGCGAGAACCTGCACTTCACCCTGCAAACCGACGTGGCGGGCGGCGGCTCGGCGAAGCCGGACATGGTGCTGCGGGTGGGCGGCGACCGCGCGGTCCCGGTCGACGCGAAGGCGAGCATGGCGATCTGGGCGGAGGCGGTGGAGACCGACGACCCGGAGGAGCGGATCGACGCGTTGCGCGCGCACGTCCGTCAGGTCCGCTCCCGGGCGGCCGAGCTCGCCGGCAAGAACTACCAGCGCTGGGCGGACGCGATCTACGGCACGATCATGTTCGTCCCGTCCGACGCCGCCGTGGTCGCGGCGCTCGACACCGACCCGGAGCTGCTGCGCTGGCTCATCGACCGCCGGGTGTTCCTCTGCGGGCCGACCGGCTTCGGCGTGCTGGCGTCGGCGGCCCTGTTCGCGGCGAGCGACCGCACGCTGGAGGCGGACGTCGAGCAGGTGCGTGCGGGTGCGGCGGCCGCGCACCGGGCGGCGGGCGGCGCGGTGGACGCGCTGAACCTGTCGAGCACGCACCTCCAGCGGTTCCTGTCGGCGCGACGGCGGGAGCTGGAGGCCCTCGAGTCGTTCCGGGCGGCGGTGGCCCCGCTGACCGACGCGGCGGGCAGCCCGGCGGCGGTCCCGCAGGTGCGGAAGGGGGACGAACTGGCGGCCAGCTGACCGGACGGGCCCGGACTGTCGACTTCCGCGCTCCAGGGCCGATCGCGGGCTCAGGAACACATCCGGCGATTCGGTCAGCGCCCCGCCCGGCGGTGTCCGGCCTGGCGGGCTGACCGGCGGGTCCGCGCAGGCCTCCCACCTGCGACGACCGGCGCGCAGCGGAGTCCGCGGACGAGCCGAGCCCGAAGGACTGGACCACATCACACCACCACCCCGCGGGTCCACCGGAGTCACGCCGCCGGGTGGCTGTACCCCCACGTCGGCGGCGGTGCTGGCAAGATCTTCACAACCACGAGATACGGTGTTGTGTTGTGACCGCGATTCGCGATCGCCAGAGCGATCCAGAAGCCGACGACGTCCCCGTACCGTGGGACGAGCGTCCCGTCGTCGGTTCCGGGCGTGGATTGCCCTGGTGGGCAGCGGTCCTGATCGGCCTCGGCCTGGCGGTTCTGGGCGCTTTCGTCGCCAAGCCCAGCCAAACGAGCATTCCGGTGTTCTTCGTCGTCTGCTACATCGCCGGGGCCGTCATCGCGGTCTGCGCGGTGCGGCGCCGGGGGCTGTTCGGGCCGATGGTGATGCCGCCGCTCGTGCTGGCCGTCGCCGTGCCCAGCGTCATCCTGCTGACCTCCGGGTCCGCCGGCGACGACACGCTGTCCAAGATCCTGAGCATCGGCACCCCGCTGATCAACGGGTTCCCGGTGATGGCGATCACCACCGGCATCACGCTGCTGATCGGGTTCGCCCGGATCTTCCGCGAACGCGACCCGGACGCCCCGAAGAAGGCGAAGGCCGGCAAGCCGGACCGCCGTCGAGCGGACGAGGACGACGAGCGGCCGGCGGCACGTGCCGCGGCGACGTCGGCCGGCGGGCGGCCGCGTCCGCCGGGGTCGGGCCGCAGTGGCCAGACCCCGCTTCCGCAGGGTGCCCGGCGCGGCCGCGAAGGCGAGCCGCCCCGGCGACCGCGCCCGCCGGCCGACGGCGACCGCCGGACCCCGCGCGGAGGTGCCCCCGCCGAACGCGACCGCGGCGGCGCGCGCAAGCCACCGCCGGCCGGCCGCCGCACGCCCTGGCCGGAGGAAGGCGACCCTCGCCGTCGGGGCGGTGACGCGGCTCCGCGCCGTCGTCCGCGCCCTCCGGCGGAAGACGGCCGCGACACACCTCCGCCCCGCCGCCCCTCCGGCGGCCGGGGTGCCCCACCGCGGCGAAACCGTCCCTGGGACGACGAAGAACGCTGACAGCCAACGAAAAGGGCGGTCACCTCCGGCTGGAGGTGACCGCCCTTTTCGTGTCGGTAACTCAGACCTTCCGAAGCTCCTTCGGCGGCGCGAAGGTGATCTTCTCGTTCGCCGTGGTCACCTCGTCGACGTCGCCGTAGCCCCGCTCGGCCAGCCAGGCCAGCAGGTCCATGACCAGCTCGTCCGGCACCGAAGCGCCGGAGGTGACACCCACCGTCGTCACGCCGGAAAGCCAGGTTTCGTCGACCTCGTGCGCGAAGTCGACCAGGTACGACGCCCGCGCCCCGGCCTTCAGGGCCACCTCGACGAGACGCTTCGAGTTGGACGAGTTCGTCGACCCGACCACCAGCACCAGGTCGCACTCGGCGGCCATCGCCTTGACCGCGACCTGGCGGTTCGTGGTGGCGTAGCAGATGTCGTCGCTCGGCGGGTCCGCCAAGCCCGGGAAGCGTTCACGGAGCTGGTCGACGCGCTCCATCGTCTCGTCGACCGACAGCGTCGTCTGGGACAGCCAGATCACCTTCGACGGGTCGCGGACCTCGACCTTGTCGACGTCCTCGGCCTTGTCGACCAGCTGGACCTTGTCCGGCGCCTCGCCGGCCGTGCCCTCGACCTCCTCGTGGCCTTCGTGGCCGATGAGCAGGATGTCGTAGTCGTCCTTGGCGAACCGGTTGACCTCCTTGTGCACCTTCGTGACGAGGGGACAGGTCGCGTCGATCGTGCGCAGGTTCCGTTCCTCGGCCTCCGCGTGCACCATCGGCGAGACGCCGTGGGCGGAAAACACCACCAGCGCGCCTTCGGGCACCTCGGACGTCTCGTCGACGAAGATCGCGCCGCGCTCCCGCAGCGTCTCGACCACGTGCTTGTTGTGCACGATCTCCTTGCGGACGTACACCGGGGCGCCGTAGACCTCGAGGGCCTTCTCGACGGCGATCACCGCGCGGTCGACCCCCGCGCAGTACCCACGGGGCTTGGCGAGCAGCACCCGCTTGCCGGAAGCGGTTCCGGTGATCGTCGGGGTACCCGCGGGCTCGATTCCGGGACTCGCTGAACTCATGGCACCCAGGGTACGGGCAGCCCGGAGCCGAACTCGAAGTCCCTTTCGGGTGAGCTTCGTCCCCCTTCCGCGCTGTGCGCGGGGTCACGCAACGCGCCCGTGTCCGATGCGCTCGTCCGCCGCCTGACATCCAGGTCGACCACCGGTTTGCGGCGGGCCGCGGCGGCCTGCCCGGCACAAGCCTCACCCGTTCGGTTGGGCAGGATGGCGTAAATGCGGCAGGCTGGACGCATGAAGCCATTCCCGCTCCCCCTCCGGGTCGCCGCGGGCCTCGCCGTCAGCACCGCCGAGCGGGTTCGTGAGCTTCCCCGGCAGCTCGCCGGGCTCCCGGTGACCGTGGTCAGCCAGGTGCTGCAGGCCTCCATGCGGGTCCAGCAGCACGTCACCGAGCTGGCGATCAAGGGCGACAACGCCCTCTCGAGCCTGCGCCCCGTCGAGGACACGCCGAGCTGGGCGACCTTCGACGAGGACCTCGAGCCCGTCCCGTCCGTGCGGCCGAACCTCGCCGCCGTCGCCGACGTGCCCGAGCCGCGCTCGGAGATCAACGGTCACGTTCCGTCAGCAGCCGAGCTCGAAGCGGAACTGGGTGACCCGTGGGCCGATGAGGAGCGCGCGCTCGCCGAGGACCACGAAGACGGCGAGTTCGACGCGAGCCCGGCCGCCGGCGGCAACGGCCAGGTGACCGGCCCGGCGGGCCTCGCCAACTACGACGAGCTGACCCTGCCCCAGTTGCGCGCGCGGTTGCGCCGGCTCACGATCCCGCAGCTCGAGGAGATCCTCGAGTACGAGCGCGGGCACGAGAACCGGTCGTCGTTCACCGGGATGCTGGCCCGCCGCATCGGCAACGCCCGCAAGGCCGAAGAAACCGGCGACGACGCGGAAGGCCAGTGACCGAAACCGAAGCGAGCACCGCCGAGAAGCCCTGGCCGGTCCGCACGGTCGCGCGCAAGATCGGCGACTGGGTGCACCGGCTCGGCACCGTCTGGGTCGAAGGCCAGGTCACGCAGGTCAACTCCCGGCCGAACACGCAGACCGCGTTCCTGACGCTGCGCGACCCGTCGGCGGACGTCTCGATGTCCGTGACCTGCCCGAACTGGCTGATCCGCGAGATGGAACCGCCGCTGCGCGAGGGCGCGAGCGTGGTCGTGCACGCGAAGCCGTCGTTCTTCTTCGGCCGCGGCACGCTCAGCCTGCGCGCCGACCAGATCCGCGCGGTCGGCATCGGTGAGCTGCTGGCCCGGATCGAGCGCCTCAAGAAGCTCCTGACCGCCGAAGGCCTCTTCTCGGCCCAGCGCAAGCGGCCGATCCCGTTCCTGCCGAAGGGCGTCGGGCTGATCACCGGCCGCGCGTCGGCGGCCGAGCGGGACGTCCTGGCCAACGCGCAGGGGCGGTGGCCGCACGTCCGGATCAAGGTGCTCAACACGGCCGTGCAGGGCTCGCAGGCGGTACCGCAGGTCATGCGTGCGCTGCGGATCTTCGACGCCGACCCCGAGATCGACGTCATCGTCATCGCCCGCGGCGGCGGCAGCGTCGAGGACCTGCTGCCGTTCTCCGACGAGGCGCTCTGCCGCGCGGTGTCGGCCGCGGGCACGCCGGTGGTCAGCGCGATCGGGCACGAGCCGGACACCCCGCTGCTGGACTACGTCGCCGACCTGCGCTGTTCGACGCCGACCGACGCCGGCAAGCGGATCGTGCCCGACCTGCGCGAGGAGACCGAGCGCGTCCGCCAGATGCGCGACCGCGGGCGCCGCGCGCTGCACGGGTGGGTCGACACGCAGGCGCGCCTGCTCACACAGCTGCGCAGCCGTCCGTCGCTGGCCGACCCGCTCGGGCCGGTCCAGCGGCGCCAAGACGACGTCGACGTGCACCGCGAACGCGCGCGGCGCGCCATGCTGACGCTGCTCGCCAAGGACCAGGCCGAACTCGCGAGCTCCCGGGCCCGGCTGACCGCCCTCGGCCCGGCCGCGACGCTGGCCCGCGGGTACGCGGTCGTGCAGTTCGTCGACGCCGAAGGCAACCTCCAGGTACTCCGCTCCGTCTCCGAAGTCGAGGCCGGTGCCCAGCTGCGCGTGCGGGTGGGTGATGGCGCGATCGGCGCGGTGGCGGAAGGAGAGCAGGGGTGAGAGCGACGTTCCTCCCGCTCACCGTGGACGCGGCCCGGCGCGTGGGGGCGCGCCCGCTGCTGGACCAGGCGGTGCGCACCGACCGGGCGGCCGCCGAGTGCTGGACGGCGCTGCTCGCGGGCTGCGGCACCGCCGCCCGCCGCGACCTGGGCCCGCAGCTGCGGCGGCTGTCCGAAGCGACGTCGACGCAGGTCGGCTCGCGCTGGTGGTTCGCCGAGGGGGCCGGGCACCGCAGGCGCGTCGCCCGCGCGCAGGAGAACCTCGAAGAGGCGATCGCGGACGGTGACGGGCAGGAGTTCGCCCTGGCGTTCGTCGGGTACGACCACGCCATGGCGAGCGCGGTAGTGTGCGCGAACAGCGTGCCAGCCCAGAAGGTCGGAGAACACCGAGCGTGAGTGAAGCAGCCAGCGAGGAACTCGGCTACGAGCAGGCCCGCGACCGTCTCGTCGAGGTCGTCCGGGAGCTGGAAGCCGGGGGGTTGTCCCTCGAGCAGTCGCTCGCGCTGTGGGAGAAGGGCGAGAAGCTCGCGAAGGTCTGTGAGCGCCATCTCGAAGGCGCCCGCGAGCGGATCGAAGCCGCCCTCGCGTCGGTGGAGGACGACTCCGGGCAGTGACGTTTGCCATGTCTTCGGCATCGGGAAACCGGACAGGGATCTGACAGACTGTTGACCCGCCAGGTCCACGATCCGGGAGGCAATGATGTCCGCCGCAGAGAGTCGTCGTGAAGCGCCCGACCGCAACCTCGCGATGGAGCTGGTCCGGGTCACCGAGGCCGCCGCGATGGCGGCCGGCCGCTGGGTCGGCCGCGGCGACAAGATCGGCGGGGACGGCGCGGCCGTCGACGCGATGCGCCAGCTCGTCTCGACGGTGTCGATGCGCGGGGTGGTGGTGATCGGCGAGGGCGAGAAGGACGAAGCGCCCATGCTGTTCAACGGCGAAGAGGTCGGCAACGGCGACGGGCCGGACTGCGACGTCGCGGTCGACCCGGTCGACGGCACGACCCTGATGGCCAAG
The DNA here is from genome assembly GCF_054781455.1 of Amycolatopsis stemonae. NCBI lineage: Bacteria > Bacillati > Actinomycetota > Actinomycetes > Pseudonocardiales > Pseudonocardiaceae > Amycolatopsis > Amycolatopsis stemonae. Next base: position 365,239 of record NZ_BAAGUJ010000001.1, read on the forward strand.
GGCATGCCGAACGCCCTCGCGGTGCTCGCGGTGGCCGAGCGCGGCGCGATGTTCGACCCGTCCGCGGTGTTCTACATGGAGAAGCTGGCCGTCGGGCCCGAGGCCGCGGGCAAGGTCGAGCTCGGCGCGCCGATCGCGGAGAACATCCGCCGGGTCGCCAAGGCGAAGAACAGCAGCGTCGGCGACGTCACGGTGTGCATCCTGGACCGCCCGCGCCACGAGCAGCTCATCAAGGAGGTCCGCGACGCCGGCGCGCGGATCCGCTTCATCTCCGACGGCGACGTCGCGGGCGCGATCGCCGCGGCCCGCCCGACCACCGGCGTCGACATGCTCGTCGGCATCGGCGGCACGCCGGAGGGCATCATCGCGGCCTGCGCGATGAAGTGCCTGGGCGGCGAGCTGCAGGGCCGGCTGTGGCCGAAGGACGACGCCGAGCGCGAAAAGGCCATCGCCGCCGGGCACGACCTCGACCGCGTCCTGCTGAACGACGACCTCGTGCGCGGCGACAACGTCTTCTTCTGCGCCACCGGCGTCACCGACGGTGACCTGCTGCGCGGCGTCCACTACCGCGAGGGCGGCGCGACGACGCAGTCCATCGTGATGCGGTCCAAGTCCGGGACCGTCAGAATGATCGACGGCTACCACCGGCTCACTAAGCTGCGGGCGTACTCCTCGGTCAACTTCGACGGCCACCTGGACACGCCCGACGACGACGTTGTGCCCCCGCTGCCGTAAAGGAGCTCCGTGACCAGGCGCCTGCTCGCCCTGCTGGTTCTCGCACTCGTCCTGGTCCCCGGCACCGCCGCGGCCGGCCCCGGCATCGTCGGGGGCGGCGACGCGGACCAGCCGTACCCGTTCGCGGTGTCCCTGCACTCGTCGACGGGCAAGCTGTTCTGCGCCGGCGCGCTGATCGCGCCCACCTGGGTGGTGACGGCCGCGCACTGCGCGTTCGACAAGACGCCGTCCGCGGTCTCGGTGCGGGCCGGGACGAACGACTCCGGCCAGGGCGGCGAGGTCGCCAAGGTCGCCGACATCATCGTGAACCCGGCCTTCAACACGCAGAGCCCGGCCGGCGACATCGCCCTGCTGCGCCTGGCGGCACCGGCCAAGGCTGCGCCGATCGCGCTCGGGACGACCGCGTCGCCGGGCACCGCGACGCGGATCCTCGGCTGGGGCCAGACGTGCCCGAAGGTCGGCTGCGGCCAGATCCCGACGACGCTGCAGCAGCTCGACACGCACATCGTCGAGGGCACGAAGTGCACGTCCACGTTCGACGGCACGGCCGAGCTGTGCACGGACAACCCCGGCGGCAACGCCGGGGCGTGCTTCGGTGACTCCGGCGGCCCCGAGGTCGTCCGCGACGGCGACCACTGGCTGCTCGTCGGCGTCACCAGCCGCCCGGGCAACAACGACCCGCAGTGCGCGACGGCGCCGTCGATCTACACGTCGGTGGTCGCGTACGCGCCGTGGATCGCCGAGAAGACGAAGGCCTGACCTACTCGGCGTTGCTCGAGTGGCCCGGGAACAGGTGGGCGTCCGGGTCGAGCGCGACGGCGATGTTGTTGACGGCCGTCGCGGCCTCGCCGAAGCCGGTCGCGATCAGCTTCACCTTCCCCGGGTACGCGGCGACGTCGCCGGCGGCGTAGACGCGTTCGCGGGCGGTGGCCATCGTCGAGTCGACGGCGATCGCGCGGTGGTCGATCTCCAGGCCCCAGCTCTCGATCGGGCCGAGGTCGGCGGTGAACCCGAGCGCCGCGACGACAGCGTTGGCCGGGAGCCGCTCGTCTTCGGCGCCCTTGACCGAAATCTCGACGGCCTCGAGCGCGCCGCTCTCGTTCTCGACGAACCTCGTGACCTCGGCGTCGGTGATGATGCGCGTGCCGAGTTCGCGGGCCTGCCGGACGATCGACTCGGCCGCGCGGAACTTCGCGCGGCGGTGCACGAGCGTCACGCTCTCGGCGACCGGGTGCAGCGCCAGGATCCAGTCGAACGCCGAGTCCCCGCCGCCGACGACCACGACGTGCTGCCCGGCGTGCGCGGCCAGCGACGGGACGAAGTGGACCATGCCGCGGCCGAGCCAGCCGTCGCCGGCGGGCAGCGGGCGCGGGGTGAACTCGCCGATGCCCGCGGTGATCAGCACCGCGCCCGCGCGCAGGGTTTCGCCGCCGTCGAGGGTCAGCTCGACACCTTCTCCGGTGCTTTCGAGCTTCTCGGCCTTGCGCCCCAGCAGGTACGTCGGCGCGAACGGCGCGGCCTGCTTCACCAGGCCGTCGATCAGGTCGCGCCCGCGGACCTCGGCGAACCCGCCGACGTCGTAGATCATCTTCTCGGGGTACATCGCGGTGACCTGGCCGCCGGGCTCGGGCAGCGAATCGACCACCGCCATCGAGAGGCCGCGGAACCCGGCGTAGTACGCGGCGAACAAGCCGGTCGGGCCCGCGCCGATGATCACGAGGTCGTAGGAGTCCCCAGGAACTTCAGTCATGCTCGCTCCAGCCAGTGGTGGATGGCGGTGATCGAGAACACACCCGATCCTAGCCGGATCGGAGTTCACTCGACGGGGTGCGACACCGGCGGCCGGACGACCGGCGCCCACCGTGGGGTGCGCGGCGGACAGTGCTCAGCGCCACCGCGGCGATCTTGGTGATCTTCGGCTGGTTCGCCCTGGTCATCCGGCTCGGGCTCCCCTACGCCGAATCCGAAGGCCTGGTGTTCTTCGTCGCCGTCTCCTTCGTGGTCTTGGTCCTGCTCGGCCGCTGGCTGGCCCGCACGGGCGCGCTGCTCGTCCTGCTCGGCCTGCTCCCGGTGTACGCGGTGTTCTTCGGTGGCTGGGCGGGGATCGGCGACGAAATCCTGCTTTCGCGCGGGAAGGCGGTGGAGGCGGTGCTGACCGCGGAAACGGTGCAGCGGCTGAAGGGCGGCCTCTCGTACACGTACGACCTGCGGAACCCGGACGGGAGCACGGGATCGCTCGATCCGGGCATCGGCACGCGGCTGGCGGTCGGCAGCCGGGTCGAGGTCGTCGAAGACCCGGACGGGCTGGTCGCGACGCAGCTCGCCGGACGGCAGGACCCGACAGTGCCACTCGTCTTCGCCTGCCTCGGGGTCGCGGGGTTCGTCGCCGCCGTGGCCGTGACCGCGTGGGCCGGTGAGCGGCGCAGGGTGCGCAACGCCACCACGCGGTGACTCGCGAACAGGTCCAGAATCGGGGTCATGGCTGATCAGGAATACCGGATCGAACACGACACGATGGGCGAGGTCCGCGTGCCGGCCGACGCGCTCTACCGCGCGCAGACCCAGCGGGCCGTCGAGAACTTCCCCATCTCCGGCCGGGGCCTGGAGCGCGCCCAGATCCGCGCGCTCGGCCTGCTCAAGGCCGCCGCCGCGCGCGTGAACCTGAAGCTGGGCGTGCTCGACGCCGACGTCGCGAACGCCATCGCGGCCGCCGCCGACGAGGTCGCCGAGGGCGTCCACGACGCGCACTTCCCCATCGACGTCTTCCAGACCGGGTCCGGGACGTCGTCGAACATGAACGCCAACGAGGTCATCGCGACGCTCGCGAGCCGCGCCCTCGGCCGCGACGTGCACCCGAACGACCACGTCAACGCGTCGCAGTCGTCGAACGACACCTTCCCGACGACCATCCACGTCGCCGCGACCGAAGCCGTTACCAAGGACGTCATCCCCGCGCTGGAGTACCTCGCCGGCGCCATCGAGGTGCGGGCCGCGGAGTGGGCCGACGTCGTGAAGTCCGGCCGCACGCACCTGATGGACGCCGTGCCGATCACGCTCGGCCAGGAGGCCGGCGCGTGGGCGTCGCAGATCCGCTTCGGCGTCGAGCGGCTGAAGTCGGGCCTGCCGCGCCTCGGTGAGCTGCCGATCGGCGGCACCGCCGTCGGCTCGGGCCTCAACGCGCCGGACGGCTTCGGCGCGTCCGTCGCCGCCGAACTCGCGACGGTGACCGGGCTGCCGCTGACCGAGGCCCGCGACCACTTCGAGGCGCAGGCGACGCAGGACAGCGTGGTCGAGACGTCCGGGCACCTGCGCACGATCGCCGTGTCGCTCAACAAGATCGCGAACGACCTGCGCTGGCTGGGGTCCGGCCCGCGGACCGGCCTGGCCGAATTGGCGCTGCCGGACCTGCAGCCCGGCTCGTCGATCATGCCGGGCAAGGTGAACCCGGTGATCCCGGAGGCGACGCTGCAGGTCGTCGCGCAGGTGATCGGCAACGACGCGGCCGTCGCGTTCGCCGGCGCCGCCGGCAACTTCCAGCTGAACGTCAACCTGCCGGTGATCGCCCGCAACGTCCTCGAGTCGGCGCGCCTGCTCGCCGCGGTGTCGCGCCTGCTGGCCGACAAGGTCTTCGCGGGCATCACGGTGAACACCGAGCGCACGCGCACCTACGCCGAAGGCTCGCCGTCGATCGTGACGCCGTTGAACAAGTACATCGGCTACGAAGAGGCCGCGGCGGTCGCGAAGCAGGCTCTCAAGGAGCTGAAGACGATCCGCGAGGTCGTCCTCGAACGCGGCTACGTGAAGGACGGCAAGCTCACCGAAGAGCAGCTCGACGAAGCGCTCGACGTCCTCCGCATGGCCCGCGGCGGCAAGTGACCCGCTACCGCCGGCGCAGGCGCGCGTCCGCCAGCGCCGGCGGGGTGTAGTCCTTCTCGGCCGGGTTCAGGTCCGTGCCCGGCGGGACGATCTCGTCGATCCGGTCCAGCACCTCGTCGTCGAGGACCAGGTCGGCGCCGGCCAGCAGGTCGGCGAGCTGCGCCGGGGTCCGCGGGCCGATGATCGCCGACGTCACGCCCGGGTGCGCCCGGACGAACGCCGTCGCCAGGTGGGTGAGCGGCCGGCCCAGGTCGTCGGCGATCTTCTTCAGCTGCGCGATCGCCTCGAACTTGACCGCGTTCTCCGGCAGTGCCGGGTCGAACTTGTGCGCCTGCAACGTCCGGCGGCCGTCGGAAAGGTCCACATCGGACGGCTTCAGGTACTTGCCGGAGAGCCAGCCGCTGGCCAGCGGACTCCAGGTCAGCACGCCCATGCCGTACTTCCGCGCGGTCGGCAGCACGGCGGCCTCGATCGCCCGGTTGAAGATCGAGTACGGCGGCTGCTCGGCGCGGAACCGGGCCAGGCCGCGCTTTTCGGCCACCCACTGGGCTTCCACGATCTGCTCGGCCGGGAAGTCCGACGACCCGATCGCGCGGACCTTGCCCTGGCGCACGAAGTCCGTGAGCACCGAAAGGGTTTCCTCGATGTCGGTCGCCGGATCGGGCCGGTGGACCTGGTAGAGGTCGACGTAGTCGGTGTCGAGGCGCCGCAGGCTGTCGTCGAGCGCCCGGGTGAGCCAGCGCCGCGAAAGGCCGCCTTGGTTGGGGTCGGAGCCCATGGGGAAGAACCCCTTGGTGGCCAGCACGACGTCGTCGCGACGGCCCTTCAGCGCCTTGCCGACGATCCGCTCGTTCTCGCCGTCGGAATACATGTCCGCGGTGTCCCAGAAGTTCACCCCGGCATCGAGCGCCGTGTGGAGCATCCGGACGCTCTCTTCGTGGTCCGGGTTGCCCCACTTGCCCAGCATCATCGCGCCGAACGCGTACTCACTGACCGAAATCCCCGTGCCGCCCAGAATTCGTCGTTCCATGTCACCCACTCTGGAAGCGGCGGGCACACCGGGCCAGGTCACGCTCAACCTGGGTCTGCCAGTACCAGGCGGGCCGCGGGGAGCCGGGGATACTGGAGGCATGAGTGACGCAGCCGGGCTGGGAGCCTTCCTGAAGGCGCGCCGCGCCGCCCTCGACCCCGCCGACCTGGGCCTGCCGCAAGGGATCACGCAGCGGCGGGTCAAGGGCCTGCGCCGCGAGGAGCTGGCGCAGCTGTCCGGCATCAGCGTCGACTACTACACGCGGCTGGAGCAGGGGCGCGCGAAGAACGTCTCGGACGCGGTCCTCGACGCGCTGGCCCGCGCACTGCGCCTCACCGCCGGCGAGGAGTCGTACCTGCGCAACCTCGCCGCGCCGAAGCGCCGGGACGAGCGCGCGCCGCAGCCGGTCCGGCCCGAGCTGCAGCAGCTGCTCGACGCCATCCAGGCGCCGGCGTTCGTCTTCGGGCGGTACCTGGACGTGCTCGCGTGGAACGCGCTCGGCGGCGCGGTCGCGTTCGCCTTCGCCGACCTCGAAGAGCGCAACATGCCGAAGCTCATCTTCACCGACGAACGCGCGAAGCAGCTGCACCCGGAGTACGACGCCGTGTGCCGCGAGCTGGTGGCGAACCTGCGCGCGGAGAGCGGACGGCACCCCGGTGACCCGCGGTTCGCCCAGCTCGTCGGCGAGCTGTCGCTGGCCAGTGAGCAGTTCCGGAAGCTGTGGGCCGAGCACGCGGTCCGGGAGAAGGCGCAGGGGTGGAAGGTCCTGATGAACCCCGTCGTCGGCGAGCTGCGGCTGCGCTACGAGACGCTGCGGCTGCCGCAGGACCCCGACCAGGGCATGGTCGTCTACCACGCCGAACCGGGGTCGGAGACCGAACGCGCGCTCGGCCTGCTGGCCAGCTGGATCGCCGCCGATGAACGCCCGGTGAACACTCGGTCGTCGCAACCCCACGCCCGGTGACGCCTGCCTAGGCTCCTTGACCTGGGGAGTCGGGGGCAGAGGAGCGGCACGGTGGGCGTCGGCGCGACGATGCAGTCCCTCGCCGAGATCCTGAGCTCGGACTCGGGCAGCCTGGTCCTCGGGATCGCCGCGCTGGTCGCGATCGCCGCGCCGTTCGTCGACCGCTACTTCATCCGGCGCCGCCGCCTGACGTTCCGCGTCCTCTACAACTCCAAGATCGGGCTGTCCCCGATCGACCTGCACGACGGCGAGAACGGCTCGGCGCAGGCGGCTCCGCAGCTGGAGCAGGTCGCGCGGCTGCTCGACCGGATGAGCATCGTGGTGATCCGGATCCACAACACCGGCAGCTTCGACATCGCGCCGGGCGACTTCGAAATCCCGCTGTCGTTCACCTTCGGCAGCCGGATCGTCTGGGACGCACGGGTGTCCGACGCCACCGACGACGGCCTGCGCCAGCACGTCCGCGACGGCCTCGAGTTCTTCACGCGCGAGAGCCCGCAGAAGCCGGTCGAGGGCGTGAAGCTGGCTCGCGTGCGCGCGCTGCTGCCGAAGCGCTTCGCCGGGCTCGCGACGGCCGAAGCACCGCCCGAGGCACCGGAGTGGCACGGCGTCCGGTTCGCGCGGCTGTCGTTGAAGCGCAAGGAAAAGTTCAAGCTGGTCGTCGTGCTGCGCGAGTCCGGCGGCGACGACGGCGAGATCAGCAAGCAGATCGACCACCACGCGCGGCTCGCCGCCGGCCGGATCAAGGACGACCGCAAGCAGCGCCGGTTCGGCTGGCCGGTCATCACCACGGCCGTCGGGGTGCTGCTGACCGGCGCCTTGCTGGCCACGCTGGTCGTGTCGTGGTCGCGGCCGGAGACCACCGCGCAGTGCGCCACCGGGAAGCTCTCGGTCGAGGGGTCGAGCGCGTTCGTCCCGATCATCGACAGCATCGCCGCCGAGTACCACGGCCAGTGCGACGGCGCGGCCATCTCGACCCACGCGACCGGCAGCGTCACCGGCGTGCGCGCGCTCGCGCCCGTCGACGCGGCGGGCAAGGACGAGCTGGCGGTCCTCTCGGACGGCAAGTCCGGCGAAGCAGGCCCCGATCTGGAGGCGAAGGCCGTCGCGGTGGTCGTGTACAGCCTGGTCGTCAACCGCGCCGCCGGCGTCGACCGGCTGACGACCCAGCAGGTCAAGGACATCTTCAGCGGCCGGGTGCGGAACTGGGACCAGCTGCGGCCGGGGCCGTCGGTGCCGATCGGGATCGTCGGGCGCGGGCAGGAGTCGGGCACTCGCAAGACGTTCGAGCAGAAGGTGCTCGGCGGCGCGGAGGACCGGCTGTCGTCGGACTCGTGCCGCAAGCCGGAACGCGACCCCGCCGCGGCGACCACGCGCTGCGAACGCGGCACGACCGCCGAGGTGCTCACCGAGGTCGCCGCCGTGCCGGGCGCGATCGGGTACGCCGACGTCCCGGCGGCCAAAACGGCGGCCGCCCGCGACCAGCAGGTGACGATCGTGCAGCTCGACGGCCACTACCCCGACGTCACGACCGTCGACGCCGGGTACCGGTTCTGGACCGTCGAGTACCTGTACACGAAGGGCGTGCCGTCGAACGACAGCGTGCTCAAGCGGTTCCTGGACTACCTCGCGAGCCCGGCCGCGCGGGCCGAGCTGCAGGACGCCGGGTACACCCCGTGCGTGGCCAAGGACGGCCTGCTCGACCCCCTCTGCACCAGGCCGGACATCTGACCGACGAGAAATTGTCGGTGGTCCGGGTCATGATGTCCGGGTGTTGCTGAGCGAGTTGGTCCGCGCGTCCGCCGAGCTGGCGGCGACCAGGTCCAGGAAGGCGAAGATCGCCCTCCTGGCCTCGGTGCTGCGCGCCGCCGAGGTGGTCGAGCTGCCCGTGGTGATCGCGTACCTGACCGGGCAGACGGCGCAGGACCGGCTGGGTGCGGGCTGGCGCACCCTGGCCGGGCTGGGCGCCGGCTCGGTTCCCTCGCCGGAGGCCACGGTCGCCGAGGTCGACGCGGCGCTCACCGCGGCGGCCGGCGTCGCGGCGGGCACCGGCTCCACCGGGCGGCGCCAGGAGATCCTGCGCGCGTTGTTCGAGCGGCTGACGAAGGACGAGCAGGAGTTCCTGTTCCGGCTGGTCACCGGCGAGCTGCGGCAGGGCGCGCTGGAAGGCGTGATGGTGGACGCCGTCGCGGCGGCGGCCGAGGTCCCGGCCGTCGACGTGCGGCGGGCGTTCATGCTGTCCGGGAAGCTGGGCGTCACCGGGGTCGCGGCGATGACCGGCGGACAGGCGGCGCTGGCGGAGTTCCGGCTGACGCTGGGCACGCCCGTCAAGCCCATGCTGGCGTCGCCGGCGGAGTCGCTCGAAGAGGCCGTCGCCGAGCACGCCGAGGCGATCGTCGAGTACAAGATGGACGGTGCGCGGATCCAGGTGCACCGCCAGGGCGACGAGGTGCACGTGTGGACCCGCACGCTGCGCGAAATCACGTCGAGCGTGCAGGAGCTGGTCAAGCTCGTGCGGGCGCTGCCGTGCGAGTCGGTGGTGCTGGACGGCGAGACCCTGGCGCTGACCGACGCCGGGCGGCCACGGCCGTTCCAGGACACGATGAGCCGGTTCGGCAGCACCCGCGAGGAGCAGGTGAAGGCGCTGCTGCTGCGGCCGTACTTCTTCGACTGCCTGCACCTCGACGGCGTCGACCTGCTGGACGCGCCGCTGTCCGAGCGCAACGCGGCCCTGCGCAAGGTCGCCGGGGCGCACGTGATCCCCGGCGAGGTGGGCGTTTCCCGCGCGGCCGAGGTGCTGGAGGCGGCGATGGTAGCCGGGCACGAAGGGGTGATGGTCAAGGACCTCTCGTCGCCGTACGCGGCCGGGCGGCGCGGGCGGGCCTGGCTGAAGGTCAAGCCGGTGCACACGATCGACCTGGTCGTGCTCGCGGCCGAGTGGGGCCACGGGCGGCGCACGGGCACGCTGTCCAACCTGCACCTGGGCGCCCGCGACCCGGACGGCGGCCCGCCGATCATGGTGGGCAAGACGTTCAAGGGCATGACCGACGAGCTGCTGGCGTGGCAGACGAGGACGTTCCAGGAGATCGAAACCCACCGCGACGACTGGACGGTGTACGTCCGCCCGGAGATCGTCGTGGAGATCGAGCTGGACAGCGCCCAGGTTTCGACCCGCTATCCCGGTGGCCTGGCGCTGCGGTTCGCGCGGGTGCTCCGCTACCGCCCGGACAAGGACCCGGCGGAGGCGGACACGATCGACACGGTCCGCGGCCTGCTCCACGGCGACCGCTCGGAAGGGGGCTGACGACGAAGGTCTCGATCACGACATCTCGTGCGTCGGCGGCCCTTTCCTCGTAAAAGGACAGACGAAAGTCGATGTTGCCCCCTCCCGCTCCTGAGCAGAGTGGCTGACGGAGTTTCCTTCGGCCAGGGAGAAAAAGCATGAGATTGCGCGCTGTGTCCGGCTTGCTCGCGAGCACGACCCTGCTCGTCGCGGCCTTCGCGGCACCGGCTTCGGCCACGCCGGTGCCGAGCACGCCGGACGCCGGGCACCAGCCGTCGAAGCACCACTTCTCGGCGGCCGCGCAGTCGTTCGTCGGCGCCGACACCGTGCAGAAGCGCGTCGCCAAACTGGAAGCGGCGATGGCGTCGCTGCCGAAGGAGAGCACCGCGTACAACGCGACGAAGCTGTGGAACGCCGGCATCACCGGCGCGGGCAGCACGGTCGCGACGCTGGTGTCCTTCGGCGACGACCAGGTCAAGCAGGTGCTCGACACCTACTCGAAGAACCACGGCCTGCCGCCGGCGAACGTGGAGGTCATCCAGCCGTCCGGCCCGGTGCCGGCGTGCACCGACCCCGGCGTCGACACCGCGACCTGCCGGAGCTGGGGCGGCGAGACCGACCTCGACGTCACGATGATGCACGCCATGGCGCCGAACGCGAAGATCATCGTCGCGGCGACGCCGGTCGCCGAGACCCAGGGCTTCACCGGCCTGCCCGAGATGATGCACGCGGTCGACTACATGACCGAGCACAAGCTGGTCGACGTGATCTCGATGAGTTTCGGCACGACGGAGGAGAACTTCCCGTCGTTCGACTCGATCAAGACGCTCGACCCGGCGCTGGACCGCGCGAGCAAGGCCGGCATCACGATGGTCGCCTCCTCCGGTGACGACGGCCCGACCGGCGGGTACCTCTCCGGCCCGGGCAACTACCCGTACCGCGTCGCGAGCTGGCCGGCGTCCGACCCGCGCGTCACGACGCTCGGCGGCACGCAGCTGCACCTCGACGCGAACGGCACCCGCACCAAGGCGGACGACCTGGTGAACGTCGCCGACGACGGGTTCGCCGAGGGCGCCGGGCTGTCGAAGACGTACGCGCGGCCGAACTGGCAGGACGGCGTCAAGAAGATCACCGGCAGCAAGATGCGCTCGTTCCCGGACATCAGCATGGAAGGCGTGCACGGCACGTCGCAGTCCGCGCCGCTGTTCGCCGGCGTGCTCGCGCTCGCGGTGCAGGCCAAGCACGGCAAGCTCGGTCAGATCAACCCGGCGCTGTACACGAAGCTGGGCCCGGCGGGCCCGAAGGCGGGCATCGTCGACGTTACCGAAGGCGACAACAGCCAGGACGGCGTCGTCGGCTTCACCGCGGCGAAGGGTTTCGACATCGCGAGTGGCTGGGGCACGGTCGACGCGTCGGTCTTCGTCCCGGCTCTGGTCAAGGCGCTTCGCTGACCCTTGCACCGAAAGCGGAGTTGCCCGGTGTGATCGGCACCGGGCAACTCCGCTTCCGCGTCGCCCGTCAGTAGCAGCGATCCGACTTGATCGCGTAGGTGTAGTTGTTGGACAGGTTGGACGTCACCTCGAACCGGATCTTGTGGTAGACGGGCGGGTCGCCGAGCACGCCGTGCGACACCGTGTGTTCCTTGCCCGGCGCGATCCCGCCGCTCCACAGGCCCTTGTCGAAGACGTCGTCGATGATCTGGACGAGCAGGCCGCGGTAGTCGTGGTTGTGCACGGTGATGTCGATGTTCTGCCCCGCGCTGACCTCGACGACCTTCGTGGCCCCGCCCATCAGCGGCCCGCCTTCGCACACCTTCGTCGCGGCGGCCGACGCCGAGGGCGCCACCACGAGCGTCGCGGCCAGCGCCGCCATCGGAACGGCCAGCTTGCGCATCATCGGTTCCCCACCTTCGTCTTGACCACATCGGACGTTTCGGCGATGTCGAGGCCGATCGTCATCGAGCCGCCGCAGTAGACGTGCCTGCCGTTCTTGAAATAGAGCGTCAGGTCGCCGGCGCACTCGAAGACGCGGACGTCCCAGGTGCGCTCGCCCGGCCACAGGCAGATGGCGTCCTTGCCTGCCCGGCGCATCCAGCCGTGGTACCCGGATTCGCACGTGATGATCGGATCACTCGCGACGGTCGCCGTCGCGGGGGCCGATGCCGAAGCCGTGCCGGCCGGCAGCAGGCCCGCGACGAGCGCGGTCCCGATGACGGCCGAAGCCTTCAGGTACGGACGCATGGGTTTCCTTCCCCTGCAGAATGGATTCGCCCGGGGAGATCCGGGCACCGACGACGTTAGGGACGATCGCCCAGGCCCGGGAAGCCCTTCGCCGTCCACACCGGAGCGAAAGCCAAACGAAGATCGTTTTTGCAGGTCAGCGCAATGGCCAGCGGGCGCCGAAAGCCAAATTCAGGGGGTGATCCGGACCGAGAAGAACACCGCGCGGGCGTCCGGCAGCAGCAGGTGTCCCTCGGAGTCGGCCATCTTCCAGTACACCTGGCAGTGCCCGGGCGAAGACGGCGCCTGTACCTCGACGGAGACCCGCACGTGCTCGCCGGGCGCGGTGTAGGGCACCGGCACGCGGGCGGGAGTCCGGCATTCGTCGGGACTGCCGAAGGAGCCGGACCGGACGAGATACCGCCCGATCCATCCGACGGATCCGGCGTTGCGCAGCTCCCAGGTCTTGACGAACCGGCTCCCGGCGGCGACGGCCGTCCCATCGGGAACGGTCACATCGGCGACGAACTCGGACACATCACCGGCGGCGGGTTCCTCAGCGGAGAACGCCCCACCGAAGACGAAGCCGACGGCAACGACAAGCACAACGGCGACGGCCGCGGCCAGCCCGTAGGCCGCCCACCGCCTTCGTGGCGACGGCACACCTCCCAGCCGCGGCCCGAGCGCCCGCACCCACCCGCGTCGCGGCTCGGGCTCGCGCGCCTTCTCCCAGCACCCTCGCCATTCGAGCCGCACCGAAGCCTCGTCCTGGCCCAGCACCCCGACCGCCAGCACGCGGACGAACTCCCACGTCGTCTCCCAGCTGGGCAGCTGCCGGCCGCGGGCCGCCGCCGACAGGGCCGACTTCGAGGCCAGGGCGCCCAGCTCGTCGCGCATCCGGTCGTAGGACGGGTCGCCCGCCTCGCGCTTCAGCGCCCACAGCCGGCGCGCGAACGCGGCGACCGGGCCGGTGGTCTCCGCCGGGCCGTGTGCGACCCGGCCGCGCCGTCCCGGCGTGCGTTCGACGTCCATCGAGGCCGACAATAGAACCCGCACCGGGTGACCGGCTCGACTCGATCGAGTGGTCCACTGTGGAGTTACCGCCCGGTATTCTCCGGTGATGCGCAGCGAGAAGCTCACCCGCGGCTGGTTCGCGGTCACCGCGCTGGTCGCCTTGACCGGCCTCGTCACCCAGGTGATCGCGACGGCCGGCGACACCACCGGCCGCTTCACGACGGCCGCCGGACGGATCGCGAACCTGTTCTGCTTCTTCACGATCGACTCGAACCTGCTCGTCGCCGTGACCTCGGCGCTCGTCGCGCTGGGCCTGGCCCGCGGCAGGTTGTTCACCGTGCTCTGGCTCGACGCGCTGGTCGGCATCATCGTGACCGGCATCGTCTACCAGGTCGCGCTCGCCGGCCTGTACGACCTGCACGGCCTGTCGTTCTTCGCCGACACCATGCTGCACAAGGTGACGCCGATCCTGTTCGTGCTCGGCTGGCTGCTCGCCGCCCCGCGCGGCGCGCTGACCTGGACGACGGTCTGGTGGTCGCTGGTCTACCCGCTGGCCTGGCTGGCGTTCACGCTCCCGCGCGGCGCGTTCACCGGCTTCTACCCGTACCCGTTCGTCGACGCCGGCGCGCTCGGCTACGGCCAGGTGACCCTGAACTGCGTCTTCATCGGGCTGTTCTTCACCGCGCTCGCGACCGGGGCGTTCCTGTACGACCGCCGGCTCACGCCCGCACCCGGCGGAACGCGTTGAGCCCGTCGGTCAGCCCGGCCTGAACCAGCGTCGGCAGCGCGCCGCGCCGGTCGACCGGCTTGCCCGCCGCGATCCGGTGCATCTGCCGGGTGTGCCACTGGATCTCCAGCAGGCTGTCGGCCAGCCGGACGCCGGTCTTCGGGCAAAGCCGCTCCGCGCGGACGTCTTCGCCGCCGAGCAGCCGCGCGGGCAACCCGGGATCGACGATCACCGGCCGGCCGAGCCCGATGACGTCCACTTCGCCCGAGCTCAGCGCGTCGGCCATCCCCCGCGGGGTCGTGAAGCCGCCGGTGACCATCAACGCGACGTCGGACACTGAACGCGCCTTCGCCGCGTAGTCCTGGAAGTACGCTTCGCGCGCCTGCGTGCTCGCGCGGCCGGAGCCCATCATCGCGGCCTTCTCGTAGGTGCCGCCCGAAACCTCCAGCAGGTCCAGCCCGGTTTCGCCGAGTTCGCGCACGACCTCCAGGGACTCGTCCTCGGTGAACCCGCCGCGCTGGAAGTCCGCACTGTTCAGCTTCACCGCCACCGGGACGTCGTCCCCTACCGCCTCGCGCACCCGCCGGACCACCTCGAGCAGGAACCGGCGCCGGCGCACCGCGTCGCCGCCCCAGGCGTCCGTGCGCACGTTCGTCAACGGCGAAAGGAACTGCGAGACGAGGTAGCCGTGCGCGCCGTGGATCTGGACGCCGTGGAAGCCCGCGTCGACGAAGGTGCGTGCTGCCACCGCGAAGCGCTCTATGATCGCTTCGATCTCTTCGCCGGACAGCGCGCGCGGAGCGGCGAAGGCGGTGCGGATGCCGCGGTTGCCGAAAGGCACGGCGGACGGCGCGACGGGCTCCCGCGACAGGTACCGCGGGCTCTGCCGGCCGGGGTGGTTGAGCTGTACCCACAGGCGCGTGTCCGTGCCCTCGACCGCGCGCGCCCAGGCGCGGAAGCCGGCCGGGTCCGCGGTCGCCGCCACGTTGCGCGGCTCGCCGAGCGCGGCCGGGTCGACCATGACGTTCCCGGTGATCAGCGCCCCGGCGCCGCCGCGCGCCCAGGTGCGGTAGAGCTCGTGCAGCTCCCGCGTCGGCGCGTTCCGCCGGTCGCCGAGCTGCTCGCTCAGGGCCGACTTGACCAGGCGGTTCGGCAGCACCGCGCCGCAACGCAGTTTCAGCGGCTCCGCCAGGAGGTCCCGGGTCGCGGTCATCGCGTCACTCCTCGAACTTACTCACAGTAAGGTGACGCGAGAGTAGCATACCGCCGGTATGTCATCTACCCGCCGAATGACCGTTAGGGTCGGGCGCATGACGGCGATCGTGCAGAACCTGGTGACCTCCGGCGTCTTCCAGCTCGACGGAGGCAGCTGGGACGTCGACAACAACGTGTGGATCGTGGGCGACGACGCGGAAGTGATCGTGATCGACGCGGCGCACGACGCGAAGGCCATCGAAAACGTCGTGGGCGAACGGAAACTGGCCGCGATCGTCTGCACCCACGCGCACAACGACCACGTCAACGCGGCGCCCGCGCTCGCCGAAGCGACCGGCGCGCCGATCCTGCTGCACCCGGACGACCGCGTCCTCTGGGACCAGACCCACCCGGACCGCGCCCCCGACGGCGAGCTGAAGGACGGCGCCACGATCACGATCGCGGGCACGGACCTGCGCGTCATCCACACACCCGGCCACGCACCGGGCGCGGTCTGTCTGTACGCGGAGGACCTCGGCGTGCTGTTCACGGGCGACACGCTGTTCCACGGCGGCCCGGGCGCCACGGGACGGTCCTATTCGGACTACCCGACGATCGTGAAGTCCATCCGCGAGAAGCTGTTCACGCTGCCGGAAAGCACCAAGGTGCACACGGGCCACGGCGAGGGCACGACGCTCGGCGCGGAGAAGGCGGCATCGAGCGGCTGGGACCAGCCCTAGGACGTGTGTTTCCGGGCGACGGCGGCCCGCTCAAAGCCGACCGCCGCTCCCACAGCCGTCAGCACGTCAGCCGCGGCGGGGTCGGGGCTACCCGGACCCGCTGCTTTGCCTCGCCCGCCAGGGTGAGGGCCCACTCCTGCAGGCCCGCGACGTCGATGCCGTGCGGTGGCTCACCCCGGTACGGCTCGATGTTCGCCGCTCCGCGCTCCAGCAGGGACACCGCGCCCGTCGTGTTGCCGCGTGCCGCGTGCGTCAGGCCGACCGCCAGCTGGGCCAGGCCGCGCCACAGCTCGCGATCCGGTCCGTCGGTCGTCTTCCACGCGTCCTCGAAGACTTCGTGCGCGTGGAACGGCTTGCCGTCGTCGAGCAGCCGCTGGGCCTCCGCAAGCGTTTGCGCCGGGGTCCGCTCGATGCCCTCCGGCTGGCGTTCGACGCCCTCCGCGCCGTACGGGAGCGGCCGGCCGAGGCCGTCGCGCGGCCGTGCGTTGCGTGCGCGTCCCTTGGCGTCCCGGTCGCGGCGGCTCATGTCCCGATCCTGCCACGGGCCCGGCCGCGTTCGCCGTCTCCTCGAGTGCCCCGTAGTCTGGGGACTCGTGCGTTTCCTCGACGGCCACCGGCCCGCTCACGACCTGACCTACGACGACGTCTTCCTCCTGCCGAACCGCTCGGACGTGGAGTCCCGCTTCGACGTCGACCTCTCCACCGCGGACGGCACGGGCGCGACCATCCCGATCGTCGTCGCCAACATGACCGCGGTCGCCGGGCGCCGGATGGCCGAGACCGTCGCCCGCCGCGGCGGGCTGGTGGTGCTGCCGCAGGACGTGGACACCGCCGCCGTCACCGAGATCGTCGGCTGGGTGAAGAGCCGCCACACCGTGTGGGACACCCCGCTCGTGCTCACCGGCGGCGACGCGGTGGCCGACGCGCTCAACCTGGTCCACAAGCGCGCTCACGGCGCTGTCGTGGTCGTAGACGGCGAAGGCCGTCCAGTCGGCGTCGTCGACGAAGCGGCTTGCGCAGGCGTAGACCGCTTCGCGCGTCTCGCCGACGTCGCGCAGCCTGCGGCCGTTGCAGTCCCCCTGACGACTCCGGCGCGCGAAGTCTTCGAGCAGCTGCACAGCCACGGCGCGCAGCTGGCGCTCGGCCTGGACGCCGAAGGCCGTCTCGCGGGCGTCCTGACCGCCGTCGGCGCGCTTCGCGCGGACATCTACACCCCGGCCGTCGACGGAGACGGCAACCTGCGCGTCGCGGCCGCGATCGGCGTGAACGGCGACGTCGCGGCGAAGGCCGAAGCGGTCCTGGCCGCGGGCGTCGACGTGCTGGTCGTCGACACCGCGCACGGGCACCAGGAGAAGATGATCGCCGCGCTGAAGGCCGTCCGGTCGGTGTCGCCGCAGGTCCCGGTGGTCGCCGGGAACGTGGTGACCGCCGAGGGCACGCGCGACCTGATCGAGGCCGGCGCGGACGTCGTCAAGGTCGGTGTCGGGCCGGGCGCGATGTGCACCACGCGGATGATGACCGGCGTGGGCCGCCCGCAGTTCTCGGCCGTCGCGGACTGCGCGGCAGCCGCGCGCGAGCTGGGCAAGCACGTCTGGGCCGACGGCGGCGTCCGCCACCCCCGCGACGTCGCGCTGGCGCTGGCCGCGGGCGCGTCCGCGGCGATGGTCGGCTCGTGGTTCGCCGGCACCTACGAATCGCCCGGTGACCTGCGGTTCGACGAGCAGGGCCGGCCGTACAAGGAGTCGTTCGGCATGGCGTCGAAGCGCGCGGTGGGCGCCCGGACGCGCACGGACAACGTCTTCGACCGTGCCCGGAAGGCGCTGTTCGAAGAGGGCATCTCCTCGTCGCGGATGTCGCTCGACCCGGCCCGCCCGGGTGTCGAGGACCTGCTGGACTCGATCGGCTCGGGCGTGCGGTCTTCCTGCACCTACGCGGGCGCGCGCACGCTCGAGGAGTTCCACGAGCGCGCGCTGCTGGGCGTCCAGTCGGCGGCCGGGTTCGCCGAAGGCCGCCCGCTCCCCTCGGGCTGGTGACGAGCCGGGGCGGCGCGGGCGCGCCGCCCCGGGTCCGTCAGCCGTGGTCCTCCAGCATCTCGGTGACCAGGGCGGCGATCGGCGAGCGCTCCGAGCGCGTCAGCGTGACGTGCGCGAACAGCGGGTGGCCCTTCAGCTTCTCGATCACCGCCGAGACGCCGTCGTGCCGGCCGACGCGCAGGTTGTCGCGCTGGGCGACGTCGTGCGTGAGCACCACCCGGGACGCCGTGCCGAGCCGCGAGAGCACGGTCAGGAGCACGTTGCGCTCCAACGACTGCGCCTCGTCGACGATGACGAACGTGTCGTGCAGCGACCGGCCGCGGATGTGGGTCAGCGGGAGCACCTCGAGCATGCCGCGGTCGAAGACCTCGTCGAGGACGTCCTGGCTGACCAGCGCGCCGAGCGTGTCGAACACCGCCTGCGCCCACGGCTGCATCTTCTCGCTCTCGGACCCGGGCAGGTAGCCGAGGTCCTGGCCGCCGACCGCGTAGACCGGCCGGAACACCACGACCTTGCGGTGCTGGCGGCGTTCCATCACCGCCTCGAGCCCGGCGCACAGGGCGAGCGCCGACTTGCCGGTGCCGGCCCGGCCGCCGAGCGACACGATGCCGACGTCGGAGTCGAGCAGCAGGTCGAGCGCGACGCGCTGCTCGGCGCTGCGGCCGTGCAGGCCGAACGCCTCGCGGTCGCCCCGGACCAGCCGGATGCGCTTGTCCGCCGTGATCCGCCCCAGCGCGCTGGAGGTGCCCGCGAGCAGCCGCAGCCCGGTGTGGCAGGGCAGCTCGGCGAGCTCGTCCATGCCCCACTCGACGGGGTCGACGGTGCTGCCGCCGAACAGCGCGTCCAGCACTTCCTGCTGGACGTCGACGTCCGCCATGCCCGTCCAGCCGGACGGCGTCACTTCCTGCGCGCGGTACTCGTCCGCCTCGAGACCGACGGCCCCGGCCTTGACCCGCAGCGGGATGTCCTTCGTCACCAGCGTGACCGCCTGGTTCTCCGCCGCGAGGTTGAGCGCGCAGGCGAGGATGCGGTGGTCGTTGGAGTCGGTGCGGAACCCGGACGGGAGCACCGACGGGTCCGAGTGGTTCAGCTCCACCTGCAGCGTGCCGCCGTGGTCCCCGATCGGGAGCGGCGCGTCGAGCCTGCCGTACTGCCGGCGCAGGTCGTCGAGCATGCGCAGGGACTCCCGGGCGAACCAGCCGAGCTCCGGGTGGTGGCGCTTCGCCTCCAGTTCACTGATGACGACCAGCGGAAGCACGACGGCATGCTCGGCGAAGCGGGTGACCGCCCACGGGTCCGAAAGGAGGACCGACGTGTCGAGCACGTACATGTGCTGCTGGGATTCGGGCGAGGTCGAGGCTTTCTCCGGGCCAGGAACGGCACCGGTCGAAGAACGGCCAGAGGCCTTGCGGGGCAAACGCTGCGCAGTCACGACGGCATCTCCCTCGTGGGCGTGTGCACCTCACGCCCGCACTCGCTGGGCCGGGCACCTCCCTGGCTGGACCGTTCCTCCTGACGAGCTGTCAGGTGGCGCGGCCACGAGGGCCGGGTGCCGGCCCCCTCGTGCGACTCGTGGGCGGCTTCGCCGCCCCCTCGATCACCGTCACGACCAGGGCCTCCCGCGAGGACCCGCACGGAACGCGTGCCCTCACCTCCGGAAGGTACCTACGAATCGGAGATCGCGCAGGGAGCCAACACGGTGATTCGCCAGATCGTCACCTCACTGTCGGTCGTCCGACATCAACGCCTCGTGACGGTGACCGCGAGTGACCGACCTCTCGATCGATGCACACACGTCGGAATGATCTTGGGAAAATCGCTGACCCGTTGTATTCGCAAGATCGATTGAAGAGCTTCTACCACGTTCGGTTGCGCGCCGCATTTTGCGCCGCCAAGAGAGAACCGGTCCGAGTGAAAGCGCCTGCTGCAGGCTCACACAATGGGCGTACGAGCCGTACGAGATGCCCCTTTGACGGGTAATTTTCTCACTGCGGGACACACCACCGGACCCCCGGTGCCCCGGATCCCAACAGTTCTACCTAGGAGTGTGCGAAGTGCTGAAGAAGGCTGGTTTCGTCGCCGCCACCGCTGCGGGTCTCATGATGATCGGCAGCACCGCGTTCGCCGCGACGGGCGACACGACGGGCACCCCGGACCCGACGTTCGGCGACGCCTACGCCACGTTCATCGAGGGCGGCGGCGCCCTGGGCTACGGCGCGGCCTCCCTGGTCGCCGGTGCCTACACGGGCATCGCCACCACCCCGGCGCTGGTCCTCCACTCGCTGGAGCACCACCACTGAGTCGAGGCTTGCGAAAGGGCCCTGGAGTTCGCTCCGGGGCCCTTTCCCTTTTGTCAGGACCCGAACCGCCGGTGGCGCCACGCGTAGTCGCGCATGGCGCGCAGGAAGTCGACCCGCCGGAATGCCGGCCAATACGCTTCGGTGAACCAGAATTCCGAATGCGCGGACTGCCAGAGCAGGAATCCGGAAAGCCGTTGTTCGCCTGAAGTGCGGATGATGAGATCCGGATCCGGCTGCCCCGACGTGTAGAGGTGCTCGGAGATGTGGTCGACGTCGAGGATTTTCGCGAGCTCGTGAATCGTCGTGCCCTCGTCGGCGTGGTGGCGCAGCAGCTTGCGCACGGCGTCCGCGATTTCCTGGCGCCCGCCGTAACCGACCGCGACGTTGACCTCCATCCCGGTCCGCCCTTCGGTGCGCGCGGCGGCTTCGCTGAGTCGCTTTGCGACTTCGGCGGGTAGCAGATCGAGGGCCCCGACGATCCGCAAGCGCCACGGCGTACCGGGCGCGGCGAGCTCGTCGGTGACGTCGGTGATGATCTTCAGCAGCGGTGTGAGCTCGTCCGGGTCGCGGTTGAGGTTGTCGGTCGAGAGCAGCCACATCGTGACGACCTCGACCTCGGCCTCCTGGCACCAGCTCAGGAAGTCCGCGATCTTCTTCGCCCCGGCCCGGTGCCCGTCCGCGACGTCGGAAAAGCCGGCTTCCCGGGCCCAGCGGCGGTTGCCGTCGAGCATGATCGCGATGTGCCGGGGATGCCGCCCGGCGGCCTGCTGGATGAGGCGTCGGCCGTAGACGCTGTACACGACGTCGGACAAGAAGGAGCGCACACTCACGTCGAGGCAGCCTACGCACTCGGTGTGAGGCGCGTGACTCGACCGCTGCCGGGCAACCTACGGTCCCGTAACCTGGACGGGTGAGCGTGACGACGGAACCACCCGAGCCCGTAGTGGACCTCCGCCCCCGGCTGCGCGGGCACATCCACTTCTGGACGTTCTTCGGCGCCGTGGCAGCGGCGGCGACGCTGATCAGCCTGGCGGCTTCCACAGTGTCCCCGGTCGCGGCGCTGTCGACATCGGTCTACGGCCTCACGATCCTCGGCCTCTTCGGCGTGAGCGCGCTGTACCACCGCCGCCTGTGGAGCCCGGCGGCGTACAAGTGGATGAAGCGCGCCGACCACTCGATGATCTTCCTGTTCATCGCGGGCACGTACACCCCGTTCACCCTGCTGGCGATGTCCAAGCCGACGGGCTACGTGATCCTGTCGATCGTCTGGGGCGGCGCGGTCCTGGGCGTCGCGTTGAAGATGCTGTGGCCGCACGCGCCGCGCTGGGTCGGAGTACCGATCTACATAGCGCTGGGCTGGGTAGCGGTGTTCGTGTTCCCGGAGTTGCTGTCGCACGCCGGCGTGGCGGCATTGGTGCTGCTGTGCGTGGGCGGGCTGTTCTACACGCTCGGGGCGGTTTTCTACGCCGTGAAGTGGCCGAATCACTGGCCGGAGACGTTCGGGTACCACGAGTACTTCCACGCCTGCACTGTCCTGGCGGCGGTTTCGCACTACATCGCGATCTGGCTGGCGATGTACGCCTAGCTGCGCACGACAGCGCTCCGAGCCACCCCGTTCAAAGTCGACACGATCACCACGCCGATCACGAAGTTGATGATCGCGGTCGCCAGCGCGCTGGAACCGCCCAGGCCCAGCGGTAAAGCCGTGGCGATGGCCGTCAACAGGGTGCCGATCCACGTGAAGAACCGGGCGAAACGTGGCGTCGTCGCGGCCAGCAGGTGCAGCAGTGCCGTCGCCACGAGGGCCGTCCCTGCCGCGCACAGGGCGTACGTCGTCGTGTTCGCGGCGCCCCACGAGCCGTCTCCTTGCGGGGCCAGGACCGTTGCGTCGGACAGGGCACGGGTGATGACGATGCCCGTCACCGCCGTCAGCGCGGCCACCACCGCCGTTGCCGCTCCGCCGGCCCACAGGCGTCCTGCCTGCAGGCGGGGCGTCACTCGTCCTCCTTGGACGCCGGCAGGACTCGGCGCTCCAGCCGCTCCAGGAGCAAGGGGCCCACCAAGAGGAGCACCAGCACCACGGGCACCGTGTACACAGACATCACCTGCCCGCGTATCGGCGCAGGAAGACAGCCTCGGCGAGGGCCATCGCCGCCAGCTCGTGCGGGTCCACGCTCTCGTTTGGTGCGTGGATCCTCGCCTGCGGCTCCTCGACGCCCAGCAGGATCAGCTCGGCCGCCGGGAACGTCTCGGCCAGCACCGTGCACAGCGGGATCGAGCCGCCCTGGCCGAGGGTCGTCATCGGGGTGCCGTACGCCTCGCGCATCGCTTCGGACATCGCGCGGTAGGCCGGACCGTCGGTCGTGGCGCGGAACGGTGCTCCCGATGCTTCGGTTTCCACCTGGACGCGGACGCCCCACGGCGCCGCAGAGTGGAGGTGGTCCTTCAGGGCCGCTTCGGCGTCCTCGACCGCCGTGCCCGGGGGGACGCGCAGGTTGAGGCGGGCCGACGCCCGAGGGGTGACCGCTGCCGCCGAACCCAGGATCGGCGGGCAGTCGATGCCCAGGATCGTCAGCGCCGGACGCGCCCACACCATGTCCGCGACGCTGCCGTCGCCCAGCAGGGCCACGTCGTCGAGGACGCCGGCGTCCGCGCGGAAGCGGTCGGCGGGGTACTGCTCCCCCAGCCAGATTTCGTCGTGGTCCAAGCCCAGCACGACGGTGTTGCCGCGGGCGTCGCGCAGCGTCGCCAGGATCGCGACCAGCGCCGCCAGCGCGTCCGGGGCCGCGCCGCCGAACATGCCCGAATGCACCGCGCCGGCCAACGCCTCCACCGTCACGACGACGTTCACCATGCCGCGCAGGCTCACCGTCACCGCCGGGCGGCCCACCGCCGCGTTCCCGGTGTCCGCCACGAGGATCGCGTCGGCGCGGAACAGCTCCGGGTGCCGGGGCACGAACCGCTCGAGCCCGCCCGTGCCCTGCTCTTCCGAACCCTCGACCACCACCTTGAGGTGCACGGGGACGTCCGCGCCGAGCGCGCGCAACGCCGTGAGGTGCATCAGGACGTTCCCCTTGCAGTCGGCCGTTCCGCGGCCGTGCCAGCGTCCGTCCACTTCGGTCAGTGCGAACGGTTCCGTGCGCCACGCGGATTCGCCGAGCGCGGGCTGCACGTCGTAGTGGGCGTACAGCAGGACTGTGGGCGCCCCCGGATCCGCGCAGGCCCGCGACCCCACGACGGCCTTGCTGCCGTCGGGGGTCTCCTCCGGGCGGACGTCGAACCCCAGCTCGGCGAACTTCTCGACGATCCAGCCGGCGGCGCGGTCGCATTCCGCCGCCGGGGCCTGCCGCGGGTCGGCGACGGACCGGAACGCGACCAGCTCGGCCAGCTCCGCTTTCGCGCGGGGCATCAGGCCGGCGATCCGGGTGCGCAGCTGCATCATCCACCTCCGAGGTCGCCGGCTTCGAGGCCGGCGACGAAGCGCTGGAACCCGGGCAGTTCGGCCGGGCAGTAGATCGAGATGACCAGCAGTTCGCCGTTCAGCAGCCGGCCGTCGGCGACGCCCGGCCGGGCGCCCGGGCCGCCGCTGCCGTTCGCCGACCCCGCGAGCGCCGCCGCCTTGACCAGGGCCTCGTTCGGCGCGGCGCACACCGGCCCGCCGTCGTTCCCGAGGACGCGGGCCACGTCCGCGGGGTCCCGCATCCGGGCGCCGGCCACGGACAACGCGGACACGAGCTGCTCCGCCTTCCGCTGCGCGTCCCGGTCCGCCGCGGCCGAGCGCCAGGCGGCCAGGGCGACGACGACGAGGAGCACCAGGACGGCGGCAGCCACCCCGTACACGACGAACCGCTGGCGGGTGCTCACGCGGTCACCTCCGCCTGCTTCCAGGACGGCTTGCGGAACCGGTAGAACAGGATCGGGACGACGACGCCCAGCCCCAGCGCGCCGGCCGCCACCACCACGACGTAGCCGCCGGCGTTGCCGGACTCGAACTGGGACGGCGGGACGAACCCGACGACCAGGGCGGCCAGCGACGCCGTGAAACCGATGCCGCACAACGACTTCAGCATCGGCGCGCGGAAGCCCCGCGCGTGCCCGGGACTGGTGCGGCGCAACCGGACCGCGGCCACGAACATCAGCAGGTACGTGATCAGGTACACCTGGCTCGTGATCACCGAGAAGATCCAGTACGCGCTGGAGACGTCCGGGATGAACGCGTACAGCAGCGCGATCCCGGTGGTGATCAGCCCCTGCGCCACCAGGATGTTCTGCTGGACGCCGTGCTTGTTGAGCCGCTGCAGGAACGGCGGCAGGTAGCCCTCCTGGCGGGAGATCAGCAGCAGGCCCTTCGACGGGCCGGCCAGCCAGGTGAGCATGCCGCCGAGGGACGCGGCCACGAGCATGATCCCGACGACGGGGGTGAGCGCCTGCCAGCCGAACTCGGCGAACACCGCGTCGAACGCCTGCATCACGCCGGCGGTCAGCGACAGCTCTTCGCCCGGCACGACCCAGCTGATCGCCAGCGCCGGCAGGATGAAGATGACCAGGACCAGGGCCATCGCGAGGAACATCGCGCGCGGGAACTCCCGGCCGGGCCTGCGCAGGAACGACACGTGCACCGCGTTCATCTCCATGCCCGAGTACGACAGGAAGTTGTTGACGATCAGCACCAGGCTCGCCAGTCCCGTCCACGCGGGCAGGAGGTGGCCGGCGGTCATCGGCGCCGCGGACGGGTTCCCCCGGCCCAGGAACACGATCCCGAGCACCACCAGCACCGCGCCGGGGACGAGCGTCCCGACGATCAGCCCGCCGCTCGCGAGGCCGGCGACGCCCTTCGTGCCGCGGGAGGAGATCCACACCCCGGACCAGTAGGACACGACGATCACCACGGCGGTCCACACGCCGTTGCCCGCCAGCGCCGGGTCGAAGACGTAGGCGAGGGTGCTCGCGACGTACCCGAGCAGGCTCGGGTAGTAGAAGATCGTCATCGCGAACTGGCACCACACGGCCAGGAACCCGAGTGGTTTGGACAGGCCCTGCGCCACCCAGTTGTAGACGCCGCCCGGCCAGCCCGACGCGAGCTCGGCCGAGACCAGGGAGGTCGGCAGCAGGAACACGACCGCCGGGATGAGGTACAGCAGGACGCAGGCCAGGCCGTACACGGCCATCGTCGGCGACGGCCGCAGGCTGGCCACCGAGCTCGTGGTCATCAAGGCCAGTGCCACCCAGGAGATCCAGGTGGGGGCCGGGCTCGCCGGCCGGCCGGGTTGGTGCTGCTCACCGCTCATGGGCATCGCCCCCAGACAGGAGTTTCCGATGGCGCCCACAGGTTTCCGGCCCGGCGAGCGGTTCCGGCTCGCCCGTCAGGGGTGAGATCCGCACGCGAAAGGGGCCTCGCCGATTCAGCGAAGCCCCTTCCGCGGGAAAACCCTCAGCCGAACATCCCGGGCTGGTATTCGCCGGCCGGGTTCTTCGCGATCACGTTCAGCCGGTTCCACGCGTTGATCATCGCGATCAGGCACGTCAGGGCCGCGATCTGCTCCTCGTCGTAGTGCTTGCGGACCTGGGCCCAGGTGTCGTCGCTGACGCCTGTGTGGGCGTCCGCCAGACGGGTTCCTTCTTCCGTCAGCGCCAGTGCCGCGCGCTCGGCTTCCGTGAACACGACCGCTTCGCGCCACGCCGCGACCATCGCCAGGCGGACCGGGGTCTCTCCTGCCGCGGCCGCGTCCTTCGTGTGCATGTCCAGGCACATGCCGCAGCCGTTGATCTGGCTCGCGCGGATCTTCACCAGCTCCTGCGTGGCGTGCGGCAGCGACGACTCCTCGACCGGGCGCGCCGCCGCGATCAGGCGCTTGACGAACTTGCCGGCGAGCTCGTTCTCGAACATGTTGAACCGCGGTTCCATGACCGTTCCCTTCGTCGGTGTCACCGCATTGACGACGAGCGCGTCGCCGTTGTGACAGCACGGCCAGTGGCACCCGTCACACCGGCAGGACCTGCTCGGCCGCGTCGCGGGCGGCCGCCGACAGCTTCACCATGAAGCGCGCGAACTCGGCCTCCTCCGCCCGGTTGCGCGGCGGGGCCAGCGTCACCGTCACGCCGCCCAGGTGCAGCACCACCGCCGGCAGCGGGTGGTCCCAGCCGACGAACTGCATCACCACGTCCGCGTCCGCCGGGACGCGCCACATCACTTCGCACTGGTCCATGCCCTCTCCTTCCCAGCCCGGCGCGGTTACACACCTTCGCGCCATCCCCCACGCCTCCGGCCGCGCCCGGGACGCCCCCTCCGACCTGCGACGACACCCCGTACCTCGCCAGCGGGACGCGCTTCAAACCACCACTTTCCGGGGTCACCCACGGGTGCACCACGGCGGTTGCCGTGATCAACAACCCGGCCGACGGTGGCCTCACACACACCGACGCGCGAAAGGAGCAGCACCGCGATGGCCAAGACCATGCAGCCCCAGGAGCTCATCGACAGTGCCGTGGTCGACCCGGCCGGGAACAAGCTCGGGAAGGTCGGCAACGTCTACCTCGCCGACGCCACGCACCAGCCCGAGTGGATCACCGTCAAGACCGGCCTGTTCGGCACCAAGGAAAGCTTCGTCCCGCTTTCGGGCGCGCACACCGACAAGGACGGCGTGCACGTCCGGGTCGACAAGGACGCCGTCTCCGACGCGCCGCGCATCGACGCCGACGGGCACCTCTCGCCCGAGGAGAGCGCGCGGCTCTACCAGCACTACGGCCTGCCGATGCCGCGGACCTCGCCCGACGGCCGGATGGGCGACCGGACGCAAGGCCGCGACCCGGCGATGGGCGGCACCGGGAAAGGGCAGGCCGGTCGCCAGGCCGGAATGGCCGACACGGGCCAGGCCATGGCCGGCCGCGGTCATGCGGGCGCGAAGGGCAAGTCCGAACGGGACGACCAGGCCATGACGCGCTCGGAGGAGCGGCTCAACGTCGGCACCGAGCAGGTCGAGACCGGGCACGTGCGGCTGCGCAAGTACGTCGTCACCGAGGAGCAGCAGGTCACGGTCCCGGTGTCGCACGAAGAGGTGCGCATCGAGCGGGAGCCGATCAAGGACGGCGGCCGCGGCAAGGCCGAGATCGGCGAGGCCGAGCAGGACGTCGTACTGCACGCCGAAAAGCCGGTGGTGAGCAAGGAGACCGTGCCCGTCGAGCGGGCGCGGCTGCGGACCGAGACGGTCACCGACGAGGAGACCGTGTCCGGCAAGGTGCGCAAGGAGCAGTTCGAGGTCACGGACGACAACGGCAAGCACCGCCGGTCCTGACCGCCCGGAGCGGGCGGCCGGGCCCCGATCCCGGCCGCCCCCGGGTTCAGGCGGGCGCGGCCTGCAGGCGCGGCAGCCCCGCCAGCAGCCGCAGGCCCTTCTTCCGCATCGACGGCGGGATCGGCGGCATCGACAGCGTCAGCGCGCGGTCCCAGCCCTGGACGTACAGCTCGAACTTCACCAGGAAGCCGCTCGTGGGCTCGGTGATCGCCACCTGTCCCCGCGGGACGCCGAAGAGGGCCTTGCGCGGGCCGCCCGTCGAGGGGTCCGCTTCGAAGAACATCAGCTGCCGGTCGGTCAGCAGCAGGTACAGCTCGCGCTGCGTGGTGATCGAGAACAGCATGCCGCCGCTGAGGACGGCCGTGGCCAGCCCGAGGGCGACGCCTTCGCCGAAGACCTGGCGGACCGAGCCGACCTTGGCCATCGAGATCACTTCGGGCGTTTCGCCCGGTTGCATCATCGGCGCGGCGAGTTCGAGCAGGCGTCTTTCACGGCGTGAGCCCATGGCGGTTCCTTCGGGGAGCGGGAGCGGATGCGCAAGCGTAGATCACGCGAACCGCCCCCTTTCCCCGCCCCGGCAAGGGAAACCGGGCCAACCCGGCAATCAGGACTCGAGCATCGGTGCCGCCAGGAACTGCTCCGGGATGGCGAACGCGTCCACCAGCACCCGCGCGTGCGGGCGGAGCTGCGCGCACAGGTTGTTCACCGCGGACGTGACGGCCTTGCCGCGCGACGCCGTCAGGCGGCCGTGGCCCAGGAACCACGCCAGGTCCTCTTCGATCGCCGACAGCGCGTAGAGGTCGCAGACGCGCTCCAGCAGCGTGCGGGCGTCCGGGTCTTCGCACCGCTCGACGGCCGCCGCGAACGCCTCCAGGACCAGCCGCTCGACGTGGACGCGGCCCGCGCGCAGCACGTGGTCCTGCGCCGCGTTGAACACGCCGAACGGGTCCGACGCCGCCTTGCGCAGGCGCTTCGCCACCCCCTCGACAACGTGCTCTTCGCGGTCCTCGAACAGTTTCAGCTGCCACTCGCGGCGGAAGAAGACGTCCGAATCGGACCCTTCGGTGAGCGACTCGAGCGCCTTGCGCACGGACGTCCGCTCCAGGATCGTGCTGACCACCTGGTCGGTGAAGAACCGTGCGGTCGCCAGCGGCGAGAGGTCCTCGAAGTCGTGCTTGTAGCTGGTCAGCAGGCCCTTCGCGACCAGCTGCAGCAACACCGTGTTGTCGCCCTCGAACGTCGTGAAGACGTCGGTGTCGGCCTTCAGCCCGGGCAGCAGGTTCTCCGCCAGGTAGCCCGAGCCACCACAGGCTTCGCGCGCGGCCTGGATCGTCGCCGTCGCGTGCCAGGTGTTGAGCGCCTTCATCCCGGCCGCGCGGGCCTCCAGCTCGCGCTGCTCCTCCTCCGGCGCCGACGAGTCGATGTCGTGCAGCTTCGCCACCAGCTCTTCCTGGGCGAAGTGCAGCGCGTAGGTCTTCGCCAGCGCCGGCAGCAGTTTCCGCTGGTGCCCGAGGTAGTCGAGGATGACGACCTCGTCGCCGTCGGGCGTCATGAACTGACGACGCCGCTCGCCGTAGCGGATCGCGAGCGCCAGCGCGCGTTTCGTCGCGCTCCCGGCGCTTCCGCCGACGCTCACCCGGCCGCGGATCAGCGTGCCCAGCATCGTGAAGAACCGGCGGCTGTCGCTCTCGATCGGGCTCGAATACGTCCCGTCCTCCGCGACGTCGCCGAAGCGGTTCAGCAGGGCCTCGCGCGGGATGCAGACGTGGTCGAAGCTCAACCGTCCATTGTCGACGCCGTTCAGGCCCGCCTTCGGGCCGCAGTCCTCGATGGACACCCCCGGCATCGGCGCGCCGTCGGCGTCGCGGATCGGGACGAGGAACGCGTGCACACCGCGCTCCTCGGACCCGGTGACCAGCTGGGCGAACACGACCGCCATCCGGCCGTCGCGGGCCGCGTTGCCGATGTACTCCTTGGTGGCCATGGCATCCGGTGTGTGGACGACGAGGCCACCGTCCACAAAGGTCGCCGTCGTGCGCAGGTGCTGGACGTCGGAGCCGTGGCCGTGCTCGGTCATCGCGAAGCAGCCCAGCAGGTCCAGGTTCACGATCTCGCGGAGGTACCGCTCGTGGTGGCGCTCGGTGCCCAGCAGCTGGACGGCGCCGCCGAACAGTCCCCATTGGACCCCGGCCTTCACCATCAGCGACAGGTCTCCGTAGCCGAGCATCTCGAACGACGTCACCGAGCCGCCGACGTCGCCACCGCCGCCGTAGGCCGGGTCGAAGCCCAGGCCGGGCCGGTCGGTTTCGGCGAGGGCGCGCAGCTGGTCGAGCACCTGGGCGCGGTGCGCCTCGACGTCGAGGGCCACCGGGTCCCGGAACTCCGTGCCGGTCATCTGCGCGCGCACGCCGCGGCGCAGCTCGGCCCAACGGCCGTCGAGGACGGTGGTCAGCGCGTCCGGATCCACCTTCGCGGGCACTTCGGGGACGTCCACGGCTACCTCCGGATAGGACGTGCGGCAGGCTTGCTACTTGGTGGTAAGCCTGCCGCAGCCGCGCCGGTTCCGCAGGTCTCAGATCGGCTTGCCGTTCACCGTCGTGTTCGAGAACCGGGCGTTGTCCACGTATTTCAGCGTGTCGGACGTGTCCGCGACGCCGTCAAACGTGGAGTTTGCCACGCTGAAGCCGTGCACGTGGGCGTTCGCCAGCCCGCTGACGTCGAAGGTCTTGCCCGCGACCTTCGTGGTCGAGCAGTTGCTGATCGTGAACGGCCCGAAGGAGGGAGGGGTGCTCCCCGTCTGGTTGTTGTACGTCGCCGTGACGAACACGTAGTTGCGGGCGAAGGTGCCGTTGACGCTGTCGAGGTTGATGTTCTCCGAGAACCCGCCACGCAGCGTGTTCGACTTCACGTACAGCGCGAACTTCGTGTCACCCTTCACGGTGAGCTTGTACGCGTAGACGTTGCGGATCCCGCCGGTCTGCTCGCTGCCGCAGGTGATCGCGCCCCAGTTGCCGTTCATCACGCAGTTCACGACGACGAGGTTCTGGCACGGGACGTTCACGCGGCGCCCGTCGGCGTCGCGGCCGGACTTGATCGCGATGTTGTCGTCGTGCGCGCCGAGGTCGCAGTTCGCGATGACGACGTGGTCGCACGACTCCGGGTCGCAGCCGTCGGTGTTGGAGTGCGCGGTGCTGGGGTCGGTGCTGACGCCGTCGACCGTGACGTTGCGGCACAGCGTCGGGTGCAACTGCCAGAACATGGAGTTCTTCAGCGTGACGCCTTGGATCAGCACGTTTTCGCAGGCGTACGGCTCGACGAACGTCGAGCGCATGGTGTGCCCGGAACCCGGCACGACGCGCTTCTCCGGCGGGGTTCCCTTGGCCACCAGCGTTTCCAGGTACGCGCGGTCGGTGCCCTTGTTCCACGACGACGTCGCGGCGGCGTCGAGCGTGCCGCCGCCGGTGAGGCCGATGTTCTTTTCCCGGTACGCGTAGATCATCGGCGAACGGTTGACACACTCGATGCCTTCGTAGCGCGTCAGCACGTTCGGGAACTTCGAGGCGTCACCGCTGAATTTGAGCGTCGCGCCCTTTTCGAGGTGCAGGTCGACGTTGCTCTTGAGGTAGATCGCGCCGGTGAGGAAACTGCCGCCGGCCGGGACGATCACGTGCCCGCCGCCGGCCGCGTTGCAGGCGTCGACCGCTTTCCTGATCGCCGCGGTGTTGTCGGTCTTGCCGTCGTTCTTCGCGCCGTAGCCGGTGATCGGGAAGCTCCGGTCGGGGAACGCGGGGATCGTCGTGTTCGCGACGATGTCGTTCGCCGCCGGCCACGGGAGCGTGGGGACGTCGACGCGGTTCCGGCGCGCGGGCGCGGCCGGGATGCCGGGGACCAGTGAGACCGCCAGCGTGCCCTTGATCAGCTGCCGCCGGGTGAACCTGCCGTCCATGGACGCCTTCCTTCACGGGAAAGACCCTGTGCGACGGCGGAACCACGGCACGGACCGTGGGCACGACGAACTCTAGGCGCGGAAGCGGCTCCAGGTCCAGGCTTGCGCGGGCGGTGAAACTGCTGTCATGATCGGGACATGGCTATGCGAAAGGGCGTGCGCGCCCTCGTGCGGTGAGCACGCGACGGCGGGAGTCCCGCCGTTCCCCCGGACCCGGGCTGTGGTCCCGTGCCCTCGAAATCGCGAATTCCTGGCTGAGCCACGCGCTGAGCACCGAACCGGCCGACCGCCCGGCCGCCGAAGCGGCCATCTCGCGGCTTTACGAACTGGCCGGTGCGGCACCGCCGACGTTCTCGTGGGTCGCTTCACCTGCTGCGGCCGTCGAGGTGGTGCCGGTCGGGCAAGCGCTTTCCTGGGCCGGTGATCTGCCGCTCGAGGCGCGCCTGGCGACCCGCGTCCGGGCGCTTCGGGAGCGGCTCGACCAGCGGACCGGCGGCTGGCGCGACCGGTACCGGCTGCCGGACCGGCCGCCCCCGGACCCCCTGAGCGTTCCGCTGCGGGCGTTGCTGAACAACGGCTTGGGGCCGGTGCTGCAGCGGTCGATCCGGGACTCCGTCGCCGGTGCCCTGCGCGGTGGGCTCACGACACGGGCCGGGCTGCACTGGGGCGGTCAGCACGAAGCCCATTGGGTCGCCCGGTACGACCTGCACTGGCGGGTCGACGACGTGCGGTTCGACCCGGCCGACGATGGCGAACTGGAGCTGTGGGCCACGCTCGCTCGGTCCTGCGGCTGGTGGTGGCCGCGTTCGGACGTCTGCGTCGTCGCCGAACGGCCGCTGGTCCTGCGCACCGAACGCGCGGACGACGACTACGGCGGGATCCGCCTGCACCACGACAGCGGCCCCGCCGTGGCGTTCCCCGACGGCTGGACCGTGCACGCGTGGCACGGAACGCGGGTGCCGTCCTGGGTGATCTCGGACCCCACCGCGGATCGGATCGTGAACGAACGCAACGTCGAGGTGCGCCGGTGCGCGCTCGAGCACGTCGGCTGGCCGGCGTTCGTCGAGCAGGCCGGGCTGCGCCTGCTCGGCCGGGCCGGCGATCCCGGCAACCCGGGCTTCGAACTCCGGCTCTACGACGGAACCGCCCGGCACCCGGCCCGGTTGCTGCTGGTGGTCAACGGCTCCGTCGAACGCGACGGCACGCGCCGGCACTACGGACTGCGCGTGCCCGCCGACATCGACCATCCCCTCGACGCCGCCGGCTGGACGTACGGGCTCAGCGGAGCCCAGTACGCGCAGCTGCGGCGCCGGACCTGAACCCCTTGAGGTGACCCACGTGTATCTCGCTGAACTGCTCGACTCGACCGGGCTCGACGTCCTCGCCCACCTCGACCGGCAGGTCGACGTCCCGGTGATCGACGGTCTCCAGGCCCAAGGCGACCTGATCGTCATCCCGATGGAAACGACCGACGCATCTCCGCGGGGCCTGTGGCGCCCGCCGCCCGCGGACGGCATCGAACTGGTCCGCGGCGGCGACGGAACCAACCCGCACACCCTGGTCGGCTCGTGCGAGCTGACGATGGCGGTCCTCGACACCGAGCGGCTCGCGGTGGCGATCATCCGCAACGCCGCACCGGTGTACCTGGTGCACCCGGAACACGGCGCGACGGGCATCGCGCCGGGCCTCTGGCTCGTGCGTCGCCAGCGGGAGGACGGCGGGTACCGGCCTTCGGGCCCGGGGGTGCACCGGGGCGAAGCGGTGTTGATCGCCGACTGAGCGGATCAAGGCAGAGCGCGCGGGGTGCCGTCGAGGGGGCGGCACCCCGCGTGGTCGGACCGGGCCTGCGTCAGGCCCGGGCTCGGCGGCCAACGGCACCCCGCGGCTCCGGGTCAGGCCAGGTCGGGGCCCTTCGAGCGCAGGTCGTCGACCTTGCTCATCGCCTGGCGCAGGTCGCCCAGCCAGCTGTCCGCGTGCTCGCCCACCAGGCGCACCGCCCAGGCCAGGGCGTCCGAGCGCGAACGCGCCACGCCCGCGTCCACCAGGGTGTCCAGCACCAGGCGCTCCGGCTGGCGCAACCTCGTCATCACCGGGGCCGAGTGCGTCGTGAACAACACCTTCGTGCCGCCGAGGCGGGCGCCCCATGCCACTTTGCGCTGGTAGCGGTGCTCGGCCTGGCGCGCGATCTCGATGCGCTCGTCGCGCGTCTCCTCGCGGAAACGGCTGATCCGGCCGTCTTCGGCGGCCGCGCGGGCCGCGTCGTCCGCGTATTCCTCCGTCAATGGCTGCAGCTCGCCGACCACGATGATCTCCTCGCGGTCGACCGTGATCTCCGGCGCGCCGGTGAACCAGCCGTCGGGCAGGCGGCCGCCGAACCAGGCCGCCGCGTCGTCCGCCGGGGGCACCTCGGCCTGCTGCCAGCCGCGGCCTCCTCGCCATCCCCGTCCCATGTCGCACCTCCGCGATTACATGATTACATCGCTACTGACGCTACGCGGATTGCACGACAGGGGGGACCACGTTCACCCAGGGCGATCAGAGCTGGGCCGACAACGCCTCCGCGGACGTGACCGGCCGGTCGCAGACGTACCCGCGGCACACGTAGGCCGCCGCGGCGCCGTCGACCAGCGGGCGGTCCGCCAGCAGCGGCACGCCCGGCGCGTCCGGCTCGCCCGCCAGCACGATGCCGCCGCCGTGGACGCCCCGCGCCGCGGCGAGCCGCAACGCCGGGTCCGCGCCGACCACCGCGACCTGCACCGGACCGGCCTGCAGCGCCTCCGCGACCGACAGCCAGTGCCCGGCGAAGCGCGGCACCCGCGCGGCCAGCACGCCGACCCGGCGCAACGCCTGCTCCGCGGCCTCGCGGTAGCGCGACGAATCGTGCCCCGCCAGCGCCGATGCCGTCAGCAGGGCCCCCGCCAGGGCCGACGCCCCGGCCGGGCTCGCGTTGTCGCCCGGGTCGGCCGGGCGCTGGACCAGCGCCTCGGCGTCGTCGGCGGTGTCGAAGTACGCGCCGGGGACGTCCGGGGACGCGAAGTGCGTCAACGCCAGGTCGAGCAGCTTCGTCGCCTCCGTGAGCCACTTCGCGTCGCCGGTCGCCTGGTGCAGGGCCAGGAACCCGTCGGCGACGCAGGCGTAGTCCTCGAGCACCCCGGCCGACTCCCCGACGACGCCGTCGCGCGAACTGCGCCGCAACCGGCCGTCGACGACGTGCACCCGCAAGAGCAGCTCGGCCGCGTCACGCGCCCAGTCGATCCACTGTGGACGATCCAGGGCCACGCCCGCCTCGGCCAGCGCCGTGATCGCCAGGCCGTTCCAGGACGCGATGACCTTGTCGTCCCGGCCCGGCTGCGGCCGCTTCGCGCGCGCCTCCAGGAGCTTGACGCGCATCTCTTCCGGCAGGTCCCCGAACAGGCGCAGCGTCGACGCGCCGTCCTCGAACGTCCCTTCGGGAGTGACCCCGAAGAGCGAAGCCGCCGAGTCGTCGCCGAGCACTTCACGCAGCTGCGCCGGTGTCCAGACGTACGTCAGGCCTTCGACGCCGTCGGTGTCCGCGTCCAGCGAAGACGCGAAGCCGCCTTCGGGCGTCCGCAAGCTTTCGAAGAGGAACTCCGCGGTCCCGGTGGCCACGCGCAATGCCGTGGCGGAGCCCGTCCGCCGCCAGAGGTGGGCGTAGAAGCGCAGGAGCAAGGCGTTGTCGTACAACATCTTCTCGAAGTGGGGCACGATCCACGAAGCGTCGACGGAGTACCGCGCGAAGCCGCCGCCGAGCTGGTCGTAGAGGCCGCCGCGCGCCATCGCCTCGGCCGTCTTGTCCACCAGGGACAGCGCGGCCGCGGAGCCGGTGCGTTCGTGGTGGCGCAGCAGGAACTCCAGCACCATCGACGGCGGGAACTTCGGCGCGCGGCCGAACCCGCCGTTGACCGGGTCCGCCTCCTGCTGCAGCTTTTCGACCGCGCCCGCGAGCACGGCTTCGTCCACGACGGACTCCTGGAGCGGGCCGGTCTGCTCCGCGATGTGCGCGACGATCTGCTTGGCGCCGTCGACGAGCTCGGCGGGCCGCTCCTGCCACGCCTCGGAGACGGCGGCGAGCAGCTGGCCGAACGACGGCATGCCCGGCCGCGGCGCCGGCGGGTAGTAGGTGCCGCAGTGGAACGGCTCGCCGTCCGGGGTCAGGAAGCACGTCATCGGCCAGCCGCCCTGCCCGGTCATCGCCTGCGTGGCGGCCATGTAGACGGCGTCGATGTCCGGCCGTTCCTCGCGG
The DNA here is from genome assembly GCF_054781455.1 of Amycolatopsis stemonae. Taxonomy (NCBI): domain Bacteria; kingdom Bacillati; phylum Actinomycetota; class Actinomycetes; order Pseudonocardiales; family Pseudonocardiaceae; genus Amycolatopsis; species Amycolatopsis stemonae. The sequence goes on from NZ_BAAGUJ010000001.1 coordinate 400,856, forward strand.
TCGACCTTGATGTTGACGAAGTTCGCGTTCATCACGGCGGCGGTTTCGGCGTCCTCGAAGGACTCGTGCGCCATGACGTGGCACCAGTGGCACGCGGCGTAGCCCACGGAGAGCAGGATCGGCACGTTCCGCCGCTTCGCCTCGGCGAGCGCGTCGGCACCCCACTGCCACCACTCGACCGGGTTGTCCGCGTGCTGGAGCAGGTACGGGCTGGTCGCGCTCGCGAGGCGGTTCATGCCTCCAGGGTGGCACCCGCGAAAACCGGGCGCGCGGTCACCGTCCCTCGGCCACACTGAGCCGGTGCTGCTGACGATCACCACCACCCGCGCTCCCGCCACCGAGCTGGGCTTTCTCCTGCACAAGCACCCGGAGAAGGCGCAGTCGGTCGCGCTTTCCGCCGGTACCGCCCACGTCTTCTACCCGGAGGCCTCGCCCGAGCGGTGCACCGTCGCGCTGTTCGTCGAGATCGACCCCGTCGAGCTCGTCCGCGGCGGCGGGACGTCGCTGACGCAGTACGTCAACGACCGGCCGTACGCCGGAGGTTCGTACCTCGCGGTGGCGCTGCGGGCCGCGTTCACCACCGCCCTCGCGGGCCGCTGCTCGGCGCGGCCGGACCTGGTCGACGAGCCGTTCGACCTGGCGGTCCACGTGCCGTCGCTGACCGCGCGCGGTGGGGCCGAAGTCGTGCACAAGCTGTTCGAACCGCTCGGCTGGCGCGTTTCGGCGACGCCGATCCCGCTCGACCCGGAGTTCCCGCAGTGGGGCGACAGCCGCTATGTCGACTTGACGCTCACCGGGACCCACCGGGTCGCCGACGCGCTGCGCCACCTCTACGTCCTGCTGCCCGCGCTCGACGGCGGCAAGCACTACTGGGTCGGCCCGGACGAGGCCGACAAGCTGCTGCGCGCCGGCGACGGCTGGCTCGCCGCGCACCCCGAGCGGACGCTGATCACGAGCCGCTACCTCGAGCGGCGCCGCGGGATCGTGCGCTACGCGCTTTCGCGGCTGGCCGAGGCGGACGACGTCCCGGCGGACGCCGAAGCGCTCGTCACGGAGCTGCCGGACAAGCCGGAGAGCCTCGCGTCGCAGCGCCACGGCAGCGTGCTCGCCGCGTTGCGGGCCGCCGGCGCGCGGCGCGTGCTCGACCTCGGCTGCGGGAACGGCGCGCTGCTGCGCGTCCTCGAGAAGGACCGGACGTTCACCGAGATCGTCGGCGTCGACGTCGCCGCGGGCGCCCTCGACGTCGCCGAGAAACGGCTGAAGGACAACTCCCGCGTCACGCTCCGGCAGTCCGCGCTCACCTACGCCGACCCGGCGCTGGCGGGCTACGACGCCGCGGTGCTGATGGAGGTCGTCGAACACGTCGACCCGGCGCGGCTGCCCGCGCTGGAACACGCCGTGTTCGGGGTCGCGGCGCCGCGCACGGTGCTGGTCACGACGCCGAACGCGGAGTACAACCGGCTGTTCGAGTTCCTGCCGATGGGGCATTTCCGGCACGCCGACCACCGGTTCGAATGGACGCGAGCCGAGTTCCGCACCTGGGCGGACGGCGTCGCGACCCGGCGCGGCTACGAGGTCCGGTACGTGCCGATCGGACCGGTGGACCAGGAATCGGGACCGCCGACCCAGATGGCGGTCTTCACGACCAGCAAGGAGGTGGCCGCGTGAAGCTGACCGTTCCCGACATGTCGCTCGTCGTGCTCGTCGGCGCTTCCGGCTCCGGCAAGTCGACCTTCGCGCGCACGCACTTCGCGCCGACGCAGGTGCTCTCGAGCGACTTCTTCCGCGGGCTCGTCGCCGACGACGAGAACGACCAGTCGGCGTCGGCCGAGGCGTTCGACGCGCTGCACTACGTCGCGGGCAAGCGGCTCGCGGCCGGGCGGATGACCGTCATCGACGCGACGAACGTCCAGCGTGCTTCGCGGGCGAGCCTGGTGAAGCTCGCGAAGGAGCACGACGTGCTCCCGACGGCGATCGTGCTCGACCTGCCGCTGAACGTCTGCGTCGCGCGCAACGCGTCGCGGCCCGACCGCGACTTCGGCGACCACGTGATCCGGCGGCAGCGCGGCGAGCTGCAGCGCTCGCTGAAGTCGTTGGAGCGCGAGGGTTTCCGGCGCGTGCACGTGCTGCGCGGCGAGGCCGAGGTGGCCGAGGCGGAGATCGTCGTCGAGCCGCTGCGCAACGACAAGCGCGACCTGACCGGCCCGTTCGACGTGATCGGCGACGTCCACGGCTGCGCGGCCGAGCTCGAGGAGCTGCTGGCCGAACTGGGGTACGTCGACGGCGTCCACCCGGCCGGGCGGACGGCGGTGTTCGTCGGCGACCTCGTCGACCGCGGGCCGGACACCCCCGGCGTGCTGCGGCGCGTGATGGGAATGGCCGCGGCGGGCAACGCCCTGGTCGTCTGCGGGAACCACGAGCAGAAGCTGGTGCGCGCGCTGCACGGGCGGAAGGTCAACGTCGCGCACGGGCTGGCCGAGTCGCTGGAGCAGCTCGGCGCGGAGAGCGAGGAGTTCCGCCGGCAGGCGCACGAGTTCTGCGACGGGCTCATCGCGCACTACGTCCTCGACGGCGGTGACCTCGTCGTCGCGCACGCGGGGCTGCCCGAGCGCTACCACGGGCGGGCGTCCGGGCGGGTGCGCAGCATGGCGCTCTACGGCGACACCACCGGCGAGACCGACGAGTACGGCCTGCCGGTGCGGCTGCCGTGGGCACGCGACTACCGCGGGTCCGCGATGGTCCTCTACGGGCACACGCCGACGCTCGAGCCGGAGTGGGTCAACAACACGATGTGCCTCGACACCGGCGTCGTGTTCGGCGGGAAGCTGACCGCGTTGCGCTACCCCGAGCGTGAAGTCGTCTCGGTGAAGGCGCATCGCGTCTGGTACGAGCCGGCCAAGCCGCTCGATTCGTCGCGGCCGCTGGGCGGGCGCGAGCCGGCGGTGCTGGAGCTGACCGACGTCACCGGGAAGCGGATCGTGCAGACCGCGCACCACGGCCGGGTCGGCGTCTCGGCGGAGCAGTCGGCGGCGGCGCTGGAGGTGATGAGCCGGTTCGCGGTCGACCCGCGGTGGCTCGCCTACCTGCCGCCGACGATGGCGCCGTGCTCGACGTCGGCGCGGCCCGGCTACCTGGAGCACCCGGAGGAGGCGTTCGCCGAGTACCGGGCCGCCGGCGTGCAGTCGGTGCTGTGCGAAGAGAAGCACATGGGCTCGCGGGCCGTGGTGCTCGTGTGCCGGGACAGCGGCGTCTCCCGCTTCGGCATCGAGGGCGGCGGCGCGGTGTACACGCGAACCGGGCGGCCGTTCTTCCCGGCGGAGCAGAACGACGCGTTGCTCGCGGACGTGCGCTCGGCCGCGGCCGGGCTGTTCGACGAGCTGGGGTCGGACTGGCTGCTGCTCGACGCCGAACTGCTGCCGTGGAGCGCGAAGGCGGGCTCACTGATCGCGGACCAGTACGCGTCGGTCGGGGCGGCGGCCCAGGCGGTGCTGCCGGCGGCCGTCTCGGCGCTGACGACGGCGGCCGCGCGCGGCATCGACGTCTCGGACCTGGTGACGCGCACGGCTTCGCGGTCGTCCACAGTGGAGTCCTACCGGGCCGCGTACCGGCGCTACTGCTGGCCGACGGCCGGGCTGGACGGGGTGCGGCTGGCGCCGTTCCAGCTGCTGGCGTCGGAGGGGGCGGCCTACCACGACCGGCCGCACTCGTGGCACCTCGCGCGGCTGGAGAGCCTGACCGGCCCGCGGTTCCAGCGGACGCGCACGCTCGCGGTCGACCTGCTGGACGACGCGTCGGTCGCCCGTGGCGTCGCGTGGTGGGAGGAGCTGACGGCCGAAGGCGGCGAGGGCATGGTCGTCAAGCCGTCGGCGAACCTGACGCGGGGCACGCGCGGGCTGGTGCAGCCGGGGGTGAAGGTGCGCGGGCGCGAGTACCTGCGGATCATCTACGGCCCCGACTACACGCTGCCGGCGAACCTCGAGCGGCTGCGCAAGCGCGGGCTGAACCGCAAGCGCATGCTGGCGCTGCGGGAGTACGCGCTGGGCCTGGAGGCCCTGGAGCGCGTCGCGCGGGGCGAGCCGCTGTGGCGCGTGCACGAGTGCGTGTTCGCGGTGCTCGCCCTGGAGTCGGATCCGGTGGACCCGCGGCTCTAGCTGTCGGCCTTGGTGGCCGAGGAGTCCTTCGCGGGCTTCTCGGCCGCCTCGGGCTCGGCCTTCTCCGGAGCTTCGGCAGCCTCCTCGGAGGCGGGCTCGTCGAAGCTGGCCGGGACGCGCTTCAGGTGCTTCGTCATCGAGCGGACCAGGAACGCCACCGCGATGAGGAACAGGATCAGCACCAGGAAGCCGACCGGGGACGACTTGCCGAAGTCCTCCCCCTGCCCGCCGTTGTCGCCGTTGCCCGGCTGCTGCGTCAGGACCAGTGCCGACGCGGTCACCGGAAGCGCCACGCCGGCCGGCAGCGTCAGACTCATGTGTTCACCTTCTCCTCGATGCCGATGCCGGCGAACAGGTCGTCCTCCGGCAACGTGCTGTCGACCTGCGACTTGACCAGCTCGTACTCCTCGGTCGGCCAGGTCTCGCGCTGGATCTCCAACGGGACGAAGAACCAGCGGCTGTTCGGGTCGATCTGCGTGGCGTGCGCCTTCAGCGCCTCGTCCCGCACCTCGAAGTATTCACCGCACTCGACGCGGGTCGTCACCCGCTCCATCACATCGGCGCGATCCGGGTCCCACTTGGCCAGCCACTCGGTGTACGGCGACTCGAGCCCGGCCTCCTTCAGCGCGGCGTCGAACGCCACCATCCGGGCCTTCGAGAAGCCGTGCATGTAGTAGAGCTTCAGCGGCTGCCACGGCTCGCCGGCGTCGGGGAAGCGCCCGGGGTCCGGCGCCGCGTCCCACGCCGCCATCGTCACCTCGTGCGTGCGGATGTGGTCGGGGTGCGGGTAGCCGCCGTTCTCGTCGTACGTCGTGATGACGTGCGGGCGGAACTCGCGGATCACGCGCACCAGCGCCTCGGTCGACTCCTCCAGCGGCACGACCGCGAACGAGCCCTCGGGCACCGGCGGCAGCGGGTCGCCCTCCGGCAGGCCGGAGTCGACGAACCCGAGCCAGCGCTGGCTCACGCCGAGGATCTTGGCCGCGCGGGCCATCTCCTCCCGGCGGATCTCGGACATGTTCGCCAGCACCTCGGGCCGGTCCATCGCCGGGTTGAGGATGCTGCCGGCTTCACCCCCGGTGCACGTGACGACGAGAACCTCGTGCCCTTCGGCGGCGTAGCGCGCCATCGTGGCGGCACCCTTGCTCGACTCGTCGTCCGGGTGTGCGTGCACGGCCATCATGCGCAAGCGCGGCTTCGTCAGCTGGTCCACCATGCTGCGAACGACTCCTTCTCTACCCGTATTCCGCGACCCACGTGCGGGCCGCCCACCCAGCGGGCGGATACTCGAAGCCGTACCCGCCCCACCATTGTCCCCGCGGGTACGACAAGAACGAGCAGGAGGCCCCGCGTTGGCGAGCGGACCGGCGGAAACGGCAGCACCCGTGCTGCCCGAAGGCCGGTACGGCACCGCGCGGACCAAGACGCCCAAGCGCTGGCGGCGCTGGCTCTTCCTGGCCCTCGCCCTGCTGGTCAGCGGCGTGATCGCCTGGGTCGCGTACGTCAACCTCGGGTCCGCGCCGATCGACGCCGAGCGGGTCGCGTTCAGCGGAAAACCGGACAATGCGATGGAAATCACCATCAACGTCACGCGTGACGACGACGACCGGCCGGGCGTGTGCATCGTGCGCGTCCGGGACAAGACCGGCGCCGAGAGCGGCCGCAAAGAGCTCCTGATCCCCGCGGGCGCGAAGTACAGCAGGATGACGACGACGATCAAGAGCATCGGGGAGCCGGTGACGGCCGACGTGTACGGCTGCTCGTACGACGTACCACAGTATTTGTCAACCCCATAGCGGCCAACGGGGTGAACCGCGCGCCCAACGCCCACGGCGTGCGGATTTAACGGGCGTCGGCCTGTCGCGCCGTGATACTCTGATCCTTCAGCACGGCCCGAGACGGGCCGTGTTTTTCCTTTATCTCAGCCACGCGGGCACCTACGCCCGCGTGGGCCGGCTTGAACACGCAAGCCTGGCAGGCCCGACGAGGAGATGGTGACCGTGAGCGACACCAAGGTGACCTGGCTCACCCAGGATGCCTACGACCGGCTCAAGCACGAGCTCGACGAAATGATCGAGAATCGGCCGGTCATCGCCGCGCGCATCAACGACAGCCGCGAAGAAGGCGACCTCAAGGAGAACGGCGGCTACCACGCCGCCCGTGAAGAACAGGGCCAGGCCGAGGCGCGCATCCGGCACCTGCAGGAGCTGCTGCGCTCGGCCAAGGTCGGCGAAGCGCCCGCGAACGACGGCACCGCCGGCCCGGGCAAGGTCCTGACCGTGCGCTACGAGGGTGACGACGACGAGGAGAAGTTCCTCCTCGCCACCCGCGAAGAGGGCGCCGAGGGCGACCTCGACGTGTACTCCCCGGAGTCGCCGCTGGGCAAGGCCCTGCTCGGCGCCAAGGAAGGCGAGTCGCGCGAGTACGAGCTGCCCAACGGCAAGACCCAGAAGGTCACGCTCGTCAAGGCGGTTCCGTACACCGACGCCAAATAACCCCGGCTAGCGTGTCCTCCCAGGATCCACATTCTGGGAGGACATCGCCGTGAGCACCGAACCGATCTGCCAGGCCTGCGGCATGCAGTACGCCGTGGCCCGCGACGACTGCCCGGTCTGCGAGGACGAACGCCAGTACGTCCCGCAGTCCGGGCAGCAGTGGACGAACCTGGACACGCTGCGCGCGAGCGGCACGTACACGCCGCGGATCGAGGAGCAGGGCCGGGGCATCATCGGCGTGGGCTCGACCCCCGGGTTCGCGATCGGCGAACGCGCGCTGCTGGTCCAGGCGCGCTCCGGGAACTTCCTCTGGGACTGCGCCGCGTACCTCGACGACGCGCTGGTCCAGCAGGTCCGCGACTTGGGCGGGATCACCGGCATCGCGATCAGCCACCCGCACTACTACACGACGATGGTCGAGTGGGCGCACGCGTTCGACGTGCCGATCTACCTGCACGAGGGCGACCAGCAGTGGATCGGCCGGCCCGACCCGGCGGTGAAGCTGTGGTCCGGCACCACCCTCGACGTCGCCGAGGACCTGCGGCTGATCAACCTCGGCGTGCACTTCACCGGCGGCACCGTGCTGCACTGGCCGGACGGCGAGGAGGGCCAGGGCGCGCTGCTCTCCGGCGACATCGTGCAGGTGATCCCGGACCGCACGCACGTCGGCTTCATGTACAGCTACCCGAACCTGGTCCCGGAACGCCCGCACGTCGTCCGCCGCGCGGCCGAACTGCTGGCCGGCTACCGGTTCGAGGCGATCTACGGGGCCTGGTGGGACGCGATCGTCCGCACCGGCGGCTTCGAGGTCGTCCAGCGGTCGGCCGGGCGGTACCTGGCCCACGTCGCCGACGAAGGCTGACGTCAGCCCCGCGCGGTCCGCTCCAGCAGGGGGCGGACCCGCGGCGGCACCGGCGTCGACAACGCGATCGACGTCGACGTCCGGAGCACGTCCGGCACCCCGACCACCTCGTCGATCACCCGCTGCAGGTCGTCGTTGCCGCGCGCGACCATGCGGACGAACAGGTCGCCCTGCCCGGTCGTCGCGTGGACCTCGCAGACCTCGTCGATCGCCGACAGCGCTTCCGCCACCTCCGCGCGACGGCCTTGCGCGATCTCCAGCACCGCGAACGCCGTCAGGCCGTAGCCCATCGCCGCCAGGTCCAGCTCCGGCGGGAAGCCGCCGAGGATGCCGCGTTCGGTCAGGCGGTCCAGCCGGGCCTGGACCGTCCCGCGCGCCACCCCGAGCCGGCGCGCGCACTCCAGCACCCCGAGCCGCGGCGAATCGGTCAGCAACAGCAGCAGTCGCGCGTCCAGCGCATCCAGGTTCTCCGGCATGCACAGATTGTCCACGATGACCGCCGGTGTCCGGCGATGACTCGGCAGATTGCCCAGTGAAAACACCGACGATTGCGCATCTTGCCTCGAAGGGATGATCCTTCGGGTATGACCCAGACTGCCGAACCTCAGAGCGGCCTCGACGACGTCAGCTACGACCAGCTGCGTCAGCTCGTCGGGCTCGTCGACCACGACGCCTCGACCGACCCGTTCCCGGTCAAGGCCATGGACGCGGTGGTGTTCATCGCCGGCAACGCCACCCAGACCGCCTGGTACTACCAGATCGCGTTCGGGATGCAGCTCGTCGCGTACTCGGGCCCCGAGACCGGCGTCTTCGAGCGCAAGTCGTACGTCCTGAAGTCCGGCTCGGCCCGGTTCGTCATCACCGGCGGCGTGCAGCCGGACTCGCCGCTGCTGGACCACCACCGCAAGCACGGTGACGGCGTCATCGACCTGGCGCTGGAGACCACCGACGTCGACAAGTGCGTCGAGCACGCCCGCGCGCAGGGCGCGACCATCCTCGAGGAGCCGCACGACGTCTCCGACGAGCACGGCACCGTGCGCGTCGCCGCGATCGCGACCTACGGCGAAACCCGCCACTCGCTCGTCGACCGCTCGCGCTACACCGGCGTCTACCTGCCCGGCTACGAGCCGCGCGAGAGCGGCATCAAGCGGCCCGAAGGCGCGCCGAAGCGGCTGTTCCAGGCCGTCGACCACTGCGTCGGCAACGTCGAGCTCGGCAAGATGGACTACTGGGTCGACTGGTACCACCGCGTCATGGGCTTCGTGAACATGGCGGAGTTCGTCGGCGACGACATCGCGACCGAGTACTCGGCGCTGATGAGCAAGGTCGTCTCGAACGGCAACCACCGGGTCAAGTTCCCGCTGAACGAGCCCGCCGTCGCGAAGAAGAAGTCGCAGATCGACGAGTACCTCGAGTTCTACGGCGGCGCCGGCTGCCAGCACATCGCGCTGGCCACCAACGACATCATCGCGACGGTCACCGCGATGCGCGCCGCGGGCGTCGAGTTCCTCGACACCCCCGCGTCCTACTACGAGGACCCGGAACTGCGCGCCCGGATCGGCGAGGTCCGCGTCTCGATCGAGACGCTCAAGGAGCACAGCATCCTGGTCGACCGCGACGAGGACGGCTACCTGCTGCAGATCTTCACCAAGCCGATCGGCGACCGCCCGACCGTGTTCTACGAGCTGATCGAGCGCCACGGCTCGCTCGGCTTCGGCAAGGGCAACTTCAAGGCCCTGTTCGAAGCGATCGAGCGTGAGCAGGAACGCCGCGGCAACCTGTAGCTCAACCGCCGTGAAGGCCACCATGAGGGACTCGAAGTCCCCTATGGTGGCCTTCACGGCGTTTTTTGGGGGGAACCGAACGAGCCCCGGCGACGTCAGTGTGGAGACGCAGAGAGAAGGGGCCGGGATGCCGGACAGCATCGACGCCAGCGACGCGATGATCGACAACTGGACCAAGCGGCTCGAGGAGAACGCCGCCCGGTACCAGGCGCTGGCCGATCGCATGCAGGGCCAGCAGGTCACCGAACGGTCCAAGGACGGCACGGTCCAGGTGACGATCGACTCGCGCGGCCTGCTGAAGAACCTGGTCATCGCTGAAACCGCGGCCGGGAAGCGGATGGCCGAGGTGTCGGCGCAGGTGATGCAGCTGGTGCAGCGCGCGCAGGCGCGGATCCCGGAACTGCTGCAGCAGGCCATGACCGAGACGACCGGCACCGGCGACCAGGCCGCCGCGGAGATCGTCCGCGAGGCGCAGAGCACCTTCCCGGAGCCGCCGCCGGAGCCCGAACCCGCGTTCCCGGAGCCCGACCGCGTCCGCCGCTTCCTGCCGGAGGACACCGAGGAGCAGCAGCCGCGGACCCCGCCGCCGCCTCCGCCGCCTTCGCAGCAGCAGCAACCGCCGCGGCGCCGCCGTCCGGTGGACGACGATGACGACGACTTCGGCGGGCCGATTCTTTCCTGAGGGGGAACCGATGACGGATGTGGAACTCAGCACCGACCTCACCGCGCACGCGAAGCAGCTCGACGCCATCGGTGACGGGCTGCAGCAGGCCGTCGACGCGGCGAACCAGGTCAGCATGCCGACCGACGCGTACGGCATCCTCTGCCAGCCGTTCCGGATGATGCTCGACCCGGTCGAGCAGTACGGGATCGACGCGCTCAAGGACGCCGTGCAGGCGATGACCGCCGTCTCCGGCAAGGTCCGCGAAGCCGCGGCGGCGTACCACAAGTACGAAAGCGGCGTCGCCGACGACCTGAACAAGTCCGCGGGCGGTGCGTGATGCCGGACGGCAACCCGCTGGTCGCGGACGCGGAGAAGGATCCGAACGGACCGGGGCCGCTGACGGCGGGCAACAGCGGCTACGGCTGGGCGGGCGGCATCGGCATCGCCGAGTCCTCGATGGACGCGTTCAACGGGATCAAGGACGGCGACTGGGTTTCCGGCGGGCTGGGCGTGCTCAGCCTGGCCGGCGAGATCGCCGGGGCGGCGGTCGACCCGTTCGGCTACCTGATGTCGTCGGTGGCGTCGTTCCTGATGGAACACGTGCAGCCGTTGAAGGACATGCTGGATTCGGTGGCGGGCAACCCGCCGGTGATCCAGTCGTACGCGGACACGTGGGGCAACGTCTCGAAAGCGCTGGGCGAGCGCAAGACCGACTTCGACAACGCGGTCAAGAACGGCACGACGGGCTGGACCGGCGCGGGCGCCGACGCCTACCGGGCCTTTGCGGCGGAGCATTCCGAGGCGCTTTCGGGCGCGGCGACGGTGGCCGGCGCGATCAGCACGGTCACGATGATCATGGGCCAGGTCGTGTCGTTCGTGCGGGAGACCGTGCGGCAGCTCATCGCGGACCTGGTCGGCAAACTGATCTCCTGGGTGATGGAGGAGGTCTTCTCCCTCGGCTTCGGCACCCCGGTCGTCGTCGCACAGGCATCGGCCGCGATCGCCAAGTGGGGCAAGAAGATCGGCGACCTGCTCAAGAAGCTGACCGACACGATCCGCAAGGTGTCACCGCTGCTGTCGAAGCTGGTCGACATCTTCGAGAAGATCGCGAAGGTCTTCGGCAAGGTGCTGGGCAAGGTCAGCGGCCTGGACGGGCTGAAGGTCAAGGAGGGTGGCTTCGTCCACAAGATCCCCAAGGGGGAGGGTGGCGGTGTCCACGCCAGGGCCCACGGTGGGGAGGGTTCTTCCGGGGAAACGTCGGCGGGCGACGGCGGCGATCCGAGCCACGCGAACGGGGATTCGCCGAGTTCCGACCCGATGAACACGGACTCCGGGTCCCGCCGGAGTTCGAGCCGCGACGGTTCCGGGGACAGCTCGCCGTCCACGCACGCGGACGACGGCTCGCCGGACAGCAGCCCGTCGGCCGTTCGCTCGGACGGTGACGGCAGTGCGCCGCACACCCGTTCCGGGGATGGCGATCCGTCACGCGCCGCTGATAGCCCATCGCCCACCCGCGGCGGCGAGAGCGCCCCCACGCACGGCGGAGATGGCAGCCCGTCGCCCACCCGCGGCAGCGACAGCACTCCCACGCACGGCGGAGATAGCGGCCCGTCGCCCACCCGCGGCAGCGACAGCGCCCCCACGCACGGCGGAGATGGCAGCCCGTCGCCCACCCGCGGCAGCGACAGCGCCCCCACGCACGGTGGGGATGGCACCCCTTCGCGCGCCGCTGACAGCCCGTCGCACGGCGGGGAAAACGCACCTTCGCGAGCCACCGACAGCAGCCCGTCGCCCACTCGCGGAAGTGACAGCGCCCCCGCTCACGGCGGGGACAGCACTCCCTCGCGCGCCGCCGACAACGGTCCGGCGCCGAGTCGCGGCGAGGGTGGTGGTTCCTCGCCCGTCGGGCGGTCCGATGCCCCCGGCTCGCACGAAACCCCCAGCAGCGCCGCACCTCCGCGCACCGACGGTGCCACCACCGCCAGCGGCACCGCGCCGACCGCACCGCGGACCGGCGATCCCGGCACGGTTCCGTCGCCGCGTGGTGGGGACGGGGCCTCTTCCGTCCCGGCGCAGGGTGGCAGCCCGATGATGGGGGGCGGTATGCCGCCCGGCGGAACTCCCGGTGGCGGCCTCGGCGGCGGCTCCCCGCGCACCGGCGGCGGTGGCGGCTGGACCGGCACCCCCGGCAGTCCCGGCCACACCCCGGACGCACCCGGCCGCCCACGCGCAGGCAGCCCCGACGCACCCGGCCGCCCACGCACCGGCAGCCCCGACGCCCGCACCGGCGCACCCGACGCACCCGGCCGTCCACGCACCGGCGGACCCGACGCACCCGGCCGCCCACGCACCGGTGGGCCCGATCGGCCGCACACGCCGGAACCCGCCGCCCGGGGCTTCGGGCCCGGCACGCACGGCCCCGACACCCGGCCCGGCGGTCCCGGCCACACCGGTCCCGGCGGCACCCACGAGCACGGCACCCACGAAAACGGCCCCGGCCACCACGACCCGGACGGCGGCACTCCGCACCACGACTCCGAACCGCTCACCCCGGACGAGGTCAACGCGCGGCACGCGGAAAGCACGCCGTCCGGCAGTTCCTACCACGCCGGCGATCCGGACATGGGCGACCTTCCGCACCGCGTGCTGCCCGACCCGGACGGGCGCTACACCGTCGACGTGCACGTCACCCCCGATGGGCACGCGCGCATCGGTGATCGGCTCTACACGCCCGAGGAGTTCGCGGACATCCTGCGCCGCAACGGTGACTACGACGGCCGGCCGATCCGGCTCATCGGCTGTGACGCCAGCTCGAACGACTTCGCGCACCGGCTTTCGCGGGAGCTCGACACCGAGGTCATGGCGCCGACCAAGCCCGCCTGGACCGACTCGCACGGACGGGTCTTCTCCTCCGACTACGAGATCGGGCCGGACGGGAAGATGCGGCCGCGCATCCCGCCGGACGGCGAGTGGAACACCCACCACCCGGACGGCTCGTCGCACCGTGCCGGTGAAGACGGCTTCGCTCCCGACTCGCACCACGGCGACCAGCACGATGTCGACGCCGACAGTGCCCGGCACCGCGGCGACGACGACGGTTCGCCTTCGCACGCGGACGAAGATGACGACGACCTCTTCGACAGCAGTGCCTGGAACGACTACGAAGTCCCGCGCACCGACCCGAAGTTCGACGAGAAGTTCGTCGACTACGACCGGCCGGGGCACGAGCACCCGCACGACTCGCCGGAGAACCCGTACCACCGGCCGCCCGAGTCGCCGCAGGAGATCGCGTCCGGGCCGCGCGGGCGGGACCGCACCGAGCCGGGCGACTTCTCGACGCCGGTGCCGACCCACCCGAAGGTCCTCGCCGGCCACGAACTGAAGCCGAACACCGAATACCACGTGGTCAACCGGACCAGGAGCGGCGAGATCGCGTCCGAGACGCGCTTCTACACCGACGCCGAGGGCAAGATCAAGTGGGTGGAGGCCACGCCCGGCGGTGGGCGGACGGCGACCGGCGCGAAGCTGCAGGCGAACCCGGACTTCAACTACCCGCTGCTGCCCGACTGCCAGTACCGCGTCGACAACTTCAACGACCCGTCGAAGAAGCTCGACTACCACACGGACGCCCGCGGCCAGACGGAAGCGGCGACCGGCCAGCCGGAATACCGCGCGTCGAACGAGGACTACCGCGACGCCGGCGGCAAGTACACCGGCCAGGGCCGGGCCGGGCACGAAGGCCAGAACGCCTACCGGGGCGACCCGCAGCACGGCGAAGTCCGGTGGGCGGGCGGTCACCTCATCGCCACCGAGGCCGGTGGCGCGCCGGGCTACGGCAACATGCACGGGCAGATGGCCGCGTCCAACAGCGGGCACGCGCGCGACGGCTGGGATCCGCCGGAGACCTGGCGGCGGCAGGAGGAACAGCTCGCCGCGTACCACAACCCGCCCGACCGCGAGGTCGAGCTGCTGCAGGTGAGCACGCCGCGGCGGGCCGACGGACTGTCCGAAGAGGACGTCATGCGGTGGCGGGTCACCGAGGTGGACCCGGAGACGGGCCAGCGGGTTTCCCGGGTCTACGAAAGGGTGTTCGTCAACGTGCCGGAGAACATCGACCCCAACGCGACGGTGAGGCGCTATGGCGAGCCCTGACGAGCTGATCCCGGCGATCTTCACCGAGGTCGAGCGGGTGCTGCCGCCGGACTGGCGGCGCGCGACGTTCCGGGTCTGGGCGACGGTCGTCGCGTACCAGACCGAGCTGACGGTCGTCCTGGCGGACGGCAGCTCCCCCGAGGTCGCGCCGCCGGCGGTGACGAACGTGCTCGCGGCGCTGCGTGAGGCGATGTACCAGCCGGGCCGCGGCACCTGGTTCTCCGCGGTCTTCACGCTGCGCGCGGGCGAAGAGCCGGAGGCCACGTTCAACTACGACCAGGACCCGCGGTGGTTCCCGGAGCTGCCGCCGGTGGCGTTCGCGCGCGACCTCGCCGCGTTCCCGCGCGCGGACGAGTGGATCCCGGACTGGCTGCGCCGGGTGCTGGCCGACGCGGCGGCCATGGCGCCGGGTTCGGAAGACTAAGGTCGGATCGACGAATCTTCGCACCGGTGGACGAAAACGGAGGACCGGACAGCATGACGCTGACCCCCATCGAGCAGAACGAGCTGCTCGGCGAGATCTCGAAGATGCTCATCGACGCGGCGCCGCCGAACTGGCAGCGGCTGATCTTCGACTTCATGGCCGTCGGCAAGCACGTGAACGTCGGCATGGGTGCGGCGCTGGACAACGGCGCCCGGCAGTCCGTGCCCGCGCCGCGGGAGCTGTCGAAGCCGCTTTCCAAGCTGCGCCGCGGGATGTACGCCGACGGCCTCGGCACGTGGTACTCGATGGACATGGTGATCGACCGGCCCGACCGGTTCCACGCGCGCTTCAACCGGGACAACGAGCCGCCGTTCCAGACGCCGCCGGCCCCGGAGCAGTACGCGCTGGACCAGGAGCGCTTCCCGCGGACGCCGGAGAACATGCCGGAGTGGTTCCGGGCGAAGCTGCCGTCGTGAGCCGGCCGAACCGGAGGGGATGACCGTGAGCCAGCCACCGGGGCCGCCGCGCCCGGACCAGCAGCAGGAGATCGTCCGGCAGATCGGCATGGCGCTCGCCTCGCAGGCGCCGCCGGACTGGCGGCAGCTGCGCGTCGAGTACCGCGCCGCGGGCCGGCACGTCGAAGCCGACCTGCTCGTGACGGGCCCCGACGGGCTGCCCCGGCCGGCGCAGCCGCACCCGGAAGCCGTACGGCTGCTCGGGGTGCTGCGGTCGGGGATGTACCGGCCGGGCTTCGGCACCTGGCTGGGCGCGATCCTCGTCTTCGACCCCGCGCAGGCCCCGGACGTCGACTTCGTGCGGCCGGACCTCGAGCCGCCGTTCCGGCAGCGGCCGCCGGCGATCGGGTTCCAGGACGAGCTGCGGTTCTTCCCCCGTGCCGACGAGAACATCCCGGCGTGGCTGCGCGAGCGGGCCGGGATGGCCCCCGCCGCCCCGCCGGTGGCCGACGGCGAGGTCCGCACGCCGCGGATCTACGACGGCCTCGACGCGTCGGGCAAGCCGCTCGTCCGCCGTCAGCCGCTCGTCCCGGCCGAGGCCGAACGGGTCCTGGCGTACCTCGACGCGGCGCCGGTCATCCTGGCCTCACGCAGCCACGGCCCCGACGCCTTCGCCCCGGACCGCGAAGACGCCGTGCCGATGAACTTCCGCACCGACGGCGCGTGGGCCTGGCCCGGCGCGGTCGCGTACTACCTGCGCGAGCACGGCGTCCCGCCGGACCCGGACCTGGTCGCCCACATCCGGGCCCGCCGCTTCGCCGCGCCCGCGGAAGTCCCCGAACCCGCCAAGGACCTCGCCCTGGCGGCGATCACGGGAGAACAGCCTCAGACGACGGTGTAGCCGGCGTCCATGAGCGCGGCTTCGACCTCTTTGCAGTGCTCGGGTCCGCGGGTTTCCAGCGCCAGCACGACGTCCGCCTCACCGAGGTCGAGGCTGCCGGAGATCCGGGAGTGCTCGACGTCGAGGACGTTCGCGCCCAGCCCGCTCACGCACGACAGCACGCCGACCAGCGACCCCGGGCGGTCCGGGACGCGCAGGTGGAGCCGCAGGTAGCGGCCGCCGGCGGTCATGCCGTGCTGGATGATCTGCAGGAGCAGCACCGGGTCGACGTTGCCGCCCGAGAGGATCGCGACCACCGGGGGCTCGAAGACGCCGGGGTGCTGCAGCAGCGCCGCGACCGTCGCCGCGCCGGCGGGCTCGACCACCAGCTTCCGGCGCTCCAGGCACAGCAGCACCGCGCGGGAGAGGGACTCCTCGGTCACCGTCACGACGTCGTCGACCAGCGACGCGACGTGCGCGAAGCTGACGGCGCCGGGCTCGCCGACCGCGATCCCGTCGGCCATCGTCGAGGTCGAGCTCAGCCGGAACGGCGCGCCCTGGGCCAGCGACGGCGGGTACGCCGCCGCCTCCTCGGCCTGCACCCCGACGACGCGGACGTCCGGGCGCACCGCCTTCACCGCCGACGCGACCCCGCCGACCAGTCCGCCGCCGCCGGTGGCGACCAGGATCGTCTTGACGCCGGGTACCTGCTCGAGGATCTCCAGGCCGACCGTGCCCTGACCGGCGATGACGTCCGGGTGGTCGAACGGGTGGATGAACACCGCCCCGGTGCGCTCGCCGAACTCGATCGCCGCGGCGAGGGTCTCCTCCAGCAGGGCGCCGTGGAGGTGGACGTCGGCACCGTAGCCGCGGGTGGCCGCGAGCTTCGGCAGCGGCGCCCGCAGCGGCATGAAGACGGTCGACTGGGCGCCGAGCAGCGACGACGCGAGCGCGACGCCCTGCGCGTGGTTGCCGGCACTGGCGGCGACGACGCCGCGGGCGCGTTCCGCCTCGCTCAGCCCGTGGATGCGGGTGTAGGCGCCACGGATCTTGAACGACCCCGTGCGCTGCAGGTTTTCGCACTTCAGGTGCACCGGACCGCCGTGGAGCCGGCGCAGGTCGCGCGCGTGCTCCATCGGCGTCACCCGGGTCACTCCGCGTAGGAGTTCCCGGGCGGCCTGGATCCGCTCGATGGTCACGAGTTCCATGGCCGGGATGATGCCACTCAGGAACTCCACAGGTTGACCGGGCGGGTGGCCGGGTACCCTGGGCGTGTCAACGCACGGTAAACAGGGAGCAACCATGGCACGGGGGAACGACGCGGACGCCGCCCGACGGAGTCGCGCGACCCGGTCGGCCGGCCTGCTCCCGCTCGTGATCGGCGTGGCCTCGGCGGCCGCGCTCACCGGTGCCGCGTACTTCACCGTGGACAGCGCCTCGTGCGGCGCCCCGGCCCAGTACATCCGCCACGACAGCCACGTCGAGCTGGTCGGCGGCTGCGTGGACGGCTCGAAGCTGCCGGCGGCGGGCACGCCCAAGACGGGCGGCGTCGTGCACGACAACTACAACCCCTGACCAGGTGGGTTACCCCGGTGTGCCCCCGGAACAGAAAAGTGCCTTCTTCCGCGGGGTTCCCGCGTCCCCGATGATCACCTCGTGACCACCGTCCACGAGCCCGGCCGCGGTCCGGGACCCGCCAAGCCCACCGAAGACGCGCTGAGCGCACTGCTCCGTGGCCACAGCTTCGGGGCTCTGGCCACGGTCAACCGCGCCGGCTTCCCGCACCTGTCGACCGTCGCCTACGCCTGGGACCCCGGGGAGCGGGTCGTGCGGATCGGCTCGACGGCGGGCCGGGCGAAGGTCCGCCAGCTCGCCCGCGACCCGCACGCCTCGCTGTACGTCGGCAGCGACGACCACCTGGCCTTCGCCGTCGCGGAAGGCGTGGCCGAAGTGTCACCGGTGAGCGTGGTGCCGGGGGACGAGACCGGGCGGGCGCTGCTCGCGATGCAGGCGCCCTTCACCGACCCCGCGGACGAAGCCGTGTTCCTGCGGAACATGGTCGAAGACCGCCGCGTGGTGATCACGCTCCGGGTGGAGCGCCTCTACGGCGGCGGTCTCGAGGTGAGCTGACCCGGGCGAGGGTCAGCCCAGTGCTTCGAGCAGGTCCGCGACCAGGTCGCGGCCGTCCTCGATGCCGACCGACAGGCGCAGCAGGTCGGCGGGCACCTGGAGGGTCGAGCCCGCCGTGCTCGCGTGGGTCATCTTGCCCGGGTGCTCGATCAGCGACTCGATGCCGCCGAGCGACTCGGCCAGGATGAAGAGCTTGGTGCGCGACGCCACCTCGAGCGCCGCCGCCTCGCCGTCCGCGTGGCTGAACGACACCATGCCGCCGAAGCGGCGCATCTGCTTCGCCGCCGTCTCGTGGCCGGGGTGGTCCGCCAGGCCCGGGTAGTAGACCTTCGCGACCTTGGGGTGCTTGAGCAGCGCCTGCACGACCAGCTCGGCGTTGTCGCTGTGGCGCTCCATGCGCAGGGCGAGCGTCTTGATGCCGCGCAGCGTGAGCCACGCGTCGAACGGCCCCGGCACCGCGCCCGCGGCGTTGCGCAGGTAGAACAGCTGCTCGCGCAGCTCGTCCTCGTTCGTGATCACCGCGCCGCCGACGACGTCGGAGTGGCCGCCGAGGTACTTCGTCGTCGAGTGCAGGACCACGTCCGCACCCAGCGATAGCGGGTTCTGCAGGTACGGCGTCGCGAAGGTGTTGTCGACCACCAGGCGCGCGCCGGCCTCGTGCGCGACCCCGGCCAGCGCCGCGATGTCGGCGATGCCGAGCAGCGGGTTGGTCGGCGTCTCGCACCAGATCAGCTTGGTCTCGGGCCGGATGGCCGCGCGCACCTCGTCGAGGTTCGCCAGGTCGGCGACGGTGTGCTCGACGCCCCACAGGCTGAGCACCTTGTCGATCAGGCGGAACGTGCCGCCGTACGCGTCGTTGCCGAGCACGAGGTGGTCACCGGGGCGCAGGGTACTGCGCAGCACCACGTCGGAGGCCGCCATGCCGGACGCGAAGGCCAGCGCGTGCCGGCCGCCTTCCAGCGAGGCCAGCGCCTCTTCCAGCGCCGAGCGGGTCGGGTTCGCGGTGCGCGAGTACTCGTAGTCGCCCTCGCGGGTCCCGCCCACGCCGTCCTGCGCGTAGGTCGAGGTCTGGTAGATCGGCACGATGACGGCGCCGGTGCGGGGGTCGGGCTTCTGACCGGCGTGGATCGCGCGGGTCTCGAATCCCAGTACGGAGTAGTCGTCCACCATTGGCTAAGCGTACGGCGACGCCCTGACATTCCCGTCAGGTGGGATGGATCTCAGCACCACACCACCGCGCGGTGGGCGCGGACACGGAGAGCAGCAACGTCGCCAGCGCGGGCGGCACCACGAGCGCCAGCGCCGTCAGCCCGCCCATCGCGAGGTCGCCGGGGCCGCCGAAGTCGACGAAGGTGAGCCCGGCCGCGGCGAGCGCCGTGGACGTCAGGGTGGCTAGCAGGGCGGCGGTGCTGCCGGCGATGCAGCCGATCCGGCCGGCCGGCTGCCGGCGCAGCAGCAGGACACCGCCGGGAACCAGCGCGGACGCGAGCACGACGTCGACCGCGGCGTGGACGCCGACCCGGCCTGCGTCCTCCGGGAACCGCACGAGTGCGACGACGTCCAGGACCAGCCCGACGAGGTAGAGCAGCCCGCCGAGCAGAGCGAGCACCGCCGCGGCGATGGCGGTCCGGCCTTCGGTCCCGGTCATGGCCACCGAGGATACGGCCGGTCACCGTCCGTGTTCGGAGCGGCCCGGTCACCAGGTCCGCGACGAATAGGCGCCCTGGCCCGACAGCACCGGCAGCGTCGGCGTGCGGTACCTCAGGTAGCGGAACGTCGGCGGCAGGAACGCCAGCACCAGGACGAGCACTGACAGCCCGGCGAGACCGACACGGTCCACCATCGCGAAACCGCCGTGGGTGAACATCGCGTCCGTGAACCGGGCCAGCGGGACCCCCACCGAAACCGGCTCGGTCAGCAGCGCCCCCATCGCCAGCAGCGCGCCGACGCCGAGCAGGACCGCGCCCGCCGTCGCGCGGAACAGCGTCACCAGCGCCCCCAGCAACAACACCAGCCCGGCGACGAGGTAGCCGGCCAGGTCCACCAGCACCAGAGCCGGCAACGCGCCGAGGCTGAATTCGGCGGGCATGTCGAGGAAAGTGCGGACCGGTACGAATCCCGACCCGGCCGCGGCCGCGAGGCCGAGCAGCGCCGCGAGAACCGCCGTTACTCCGGATGGCCGAGCCGATGAATACGAATGCGAATGCGACACCGGGTAATGCGGACCGGTCACAACTCCCCCATCGGGCAGAACACGGGACGACGGCGCTCACCCTAGTCCGGAAACGGGAGGTGGAACGGAAAAACAACGGAATTCGGCCGGACGGCGGAACCCAAGATCATTTTTGTGCGGTAGCGGCAGAAATCCTGTCACGCGATCACCGCGACCGCGCCAACCCGTTTTTGTCCTGTTCGGACAATTGCGAATTCGGCTATAAATGCAGCGTGCCCCGGAGCCGAATGGCTCCGGGGCACGAGAAGCGGTGTACTAGTTCACCATTGCTGCTGAGGTGGCTGACCGGGCTGGCCGAAGCCCCCGCTCGGCGGGCCCTGCTGGCCCGGCGGCGGGCCGTAGCCCTGCGGCGGCTGCCCCGGCTGCTGCGGGTAGCCCTGCGGCGGCTGGCCCGGCTGGCCGTACCCGCCCGGCTGGTGCGGCTGCGGCTGCGGCGGGAAACCACCGCTCGACGGCTGCGGGAACCCGCCGCTGGACGGGTTGGGCCCGCCCGGCTGGCCGTACCCCGGCGGCGGGCCGTAACCCTGCGGGGGCTGACCCGGCTGGCCGTAGCCACCCGGCTGACCCGGCTGGCCGTAGCCACCCGGCTGACCCGGCTGGCCCGGCTGGCCGTAGCCACCCTGCTGGCCCGGCTGACCGAACTCGCCCGGCTGACCGAAGCCGCCACCCGGCTGACCCGGCTGGCCGTAGCCCGGCGGCGGACCGGGCTGCCCCGGCTGGCCGAACCCGCCCGGCTGCTGCGGACCACCGAAGCCCGGAGGCGGGCCGCCGAAGCCCTGCGGCCCGGCCGGCGCGGCGGCGCCGCCGTCGAGACCGACGAACTTCGCGGTCGCCGGCAGGAGCCCGAGCACGCCGACGATCAGGATGAGCACGCCGAGGATCAACGGCGGGAGGCCGATGCCCGTGGCGTTCTCGATGTCGGCGCCGAGTCCCTTGAGCTGGTCGAGGAAAGCGGCGTTCGGGGTGGTCCCCACGAGGAGCAGCACCGAGAAGAGCGCGACCAGCGCACCGCTCGCGGCGACCGCGATCGGCAGGATCTTCTTCAGCGACGCGGGCAGTTTCCCGGCGAGCGCGAGGCCGGCGCCGGCCGCCAGCGCGACCAGGCTGAAGACCAGCAGCAGGATCACGTAGAACCACAGCGTGCCCGGCGAGGCGGTGCCCGCCTGGTCCAGGAACTTGTTGAGCGCGTCCTCGCTCGGCGCGCCCTCCAGCCCCTTCGCGTAGTCGCTGACGTCGCCGATGTAGACGAACGTGAAGATGAGCGCGACGAGGGCGAACACCGCGACGGCACCGCCGGCGATCAAGCCGAACATGCCGGGGCCGCCGCCTGAAGCCGGCGCACCGAACTGCGGCTGCTGCGGACCACCGAACCCGGGCTGCTGCGGTCCGCCGAAGCCGGGGCCGCCGAAGCCCTGCGGGGGCTGGCCCGGCTGGCCGTAGCCCGGGGGCGGGCCGGGCTGGCCGAACCCGCCCGGCTGACCGGGCTGGCCGTAGGCCCCCTGGTCGCCCGGCTGGCCGAAGCCGCCCGGCTGCTGGCCGAACGCCGCGGCCGGGTTGTCGGCCGCGCTCGGCGGCGGGGTGTACGGGATCGCCGGCGGCTGGGAGCCCGGCGGGACCAGCTGCGTGGAGTCCGCGACCGGGGCGTCGCCGCCGCCGACCGGGTTCACCATCTGGGTCGCGTTCGCGTCGACCGGCGGGACCACCTGGGTCGCGCCCGCCCCGCCGTCACCCGGCTGGACCGGCTGGACGACCTGGGTCGGCTCCGGCGTCTCACCGAACGGCGAGCCGCCCTGGTGCGGCTGGCCCGGCTGCACGACCTGCGTCGGTTCCGGGCTGCCGAACGGGTCGTCCTGCTGCGGCTGGGGGCCACTCGGCGGGCCTTGAGGTGGCTGGCCGCCACCCCACGGCTGGTTCGGTGGCTGCGGTGCACTCATGTGGGTCTTGAACCCCCTTGACGAGGACGCGAAAGTGTTCTATTCGCGTCCACGCTATCGGATCACCCGGCAGGTCGCTCGTAACGCCCCTGCCGGGTCCGCCGATTAAGACTTTTCTGGGCAGCCGTTCACCGGCCGGCCAGAAAGCCCAGGAGGTCGTGCCGGGTGACGACCCCGGCCGGCTTGCCGTCGACCAGCACGAGCGCGCCGTCCGCGCCCTCGAGCGCGGTCATCGCGGCACCCACCTGCTCGCCGCCGCCGATGGTCGGCAGCGGCGGGGACATGTGCCGGTCGAGCCGGTCGGCGAGCTGGGCCTTGCCGGTGAACAGCGCGTCGAGCAGGTCGCGCTCGTTGACCGCGCCGACGACCTCGGCGGCCATCACCGGCGGCTCGGCGCTGACCACCGGCATCTGGCTGACGCCGAACTCCGCGAGGATCGCGATGGCTTCGGCGACCGTCTCGTTCGGGTGCGAGTGCACGAGGGCGGGCAGGTGACCGCTCTTCTTCGTGAGGACGTCCGCGACCGTCGCGCCCGAGGAGTCGGGCGGCAGGAAGCCGTAGGAGGACATCCAGGTGTCGTTGAAGACCTTCGTCAGGTAGCCGCGGCCGCCGTCGGGCAGCAGCACGACCACGACGTCGTCCTCGGTGAGCCGCTCGGCGAGCTTCAGCGCGGCGGCGACGGCCATCCCGCAGGAACCGCCGACCAGCAGGCCTTCCTCGAGCGCGAGCCGCCGGGTGATCTGGAACGAGTCGGCGTCGGAGACCGGGATGATCTCGTCGGCGATGTTCCGGTCGTAGGTGTCCGGCCAGAAGTCCTCGCCGACGCCCTCCACCAGGTACGGCCGGCCGCTGCCGCCGGAGTAGACCGAGCCCTCCGGGTCCGCGCCGACCACCTGCACGCGGCCGTCGCTGACCTCCTTGAGGTACTTGCCGGTGCCGGAGATGGTGCCGCCGGTGCCGACGCCCGCGACGAAGTGCGTGATCTTGCCTTCGGTCTGCGTCCACAGCTCCGGGCCGGTGGAGAGGTAGTGGCTCTCGGGGTTCTGCGGGTTGGCGTACTGGTTGGGCTTCCAGGCGCCGTCGATCTCGCGGACCAGGCGGTCGGAGACGTTGTAGTAGGAGTCCGGGTGCTCGGGCGCGACCGCCGTCGGGCACACCACGACGCGGGCGCCGTACGCCTTGAGCACGTTGCGCTTGTCTTCGCTGACCTTGTCCGGGCAGACGAACACGCACTGGTAGCCCTTGCGCTGCGCGACCATGGCGAGACCGACCCCGGTGTTGCCGGACGTCGGTTCCACGATCGTGCCGCCGGGGCGCAGCTCGCCGGAGCGCTCGGCCGCCTCGATCATGCGCAGCGCGATGCGGTCCTTGACCGAGCCACCCGGGTTCAGGTACTCGACCTTGGCCAGCACGAGCGGCTTGAGCCCCTTGGTCAGTGAGTTCAGCTTGACCAGCGGGGTGTTGCCCACGAGGTCTGCGATGTGCTCTGCGTACTCCACGGCGCCAGCCTAAACGGCCGACCCGTGGCCCTGTCCACTCGTGGGCGCCGGCCCGGGTGGGTCTCCGGGTGCGCGCCGGCGATGCCGGGCCGCGAGCCGCGAGGTCGGACCGCCCGGCGAAGAACCCGAAGCGGCCACCAAGCCGCGCGTCCACGCCGGTTCCGGCCCGAGGGCCGCCGCACGCCGAGCCGTCATCCCGTCCCGGAGGTGCCACCCGGTGCCGGCCGTGCTCCGACACCCCGTCCGCAGGAGCGTGGTCATCGCCGTTCACCTCCCGGTCAGGAAGGGCGATCCCGTTCCTTGACGGGACGATCTCGCCGGCTCACAGGTTGCCCCCGTTCCGGAAGTCAGCCGGGTTCTTCGTGGACGAGGGCGGCCCACTCCGGCTCGTCCGGGATCGGTTCCGCGCGCCACCCCGGCGGCCAGCGGCGGCGCGGCCCGCGGTCGGCGCGGGTGAACGCACCGGTCAGGCGCACTTCCGTGCGGCGCCCGAAGTCGACGCCGCCCGCGAACCGCGCCCCCGCGAACGATTCCCCGGTGCCTTCGAAAACCACGGACCGGAAGTCCGCCGTCTCCCGGAACTCCGCGTTCTTGAAATCGGCCTTGCCGGTGAACGTCGTGTTCCGGAACGCCGTGGCGCCGGTGAACGTGACGTCGAGGAACACCGCCGAGCGCACCCGGCAGTGCGTGAACGTCAGCTTGACCAGCGTGGCGCCGACCAGGTCGAGGTCGATGTCCGGCCAGAAGGCCGGGTCCTCGCGACGCAGGTGCAGGATCAGGATCCGCTGGGCGGTCAGCCGCACCTGCAGCTCGCCGGGCGTCTCCGGCGACTCGTCGTCCGGGTCGAAGGGCATCCGAAGGTACGCGCACAGGACGTTGACGATGGTCTGCCGCTGCGGCTCGTAGTCCTGGGCCAGGCGTTCGAGCGCGTAGAGGCCGGCGAGGCGGACCGGGGCCTTGTCGCTGCCGAGCTGGTCGGCGGCCTTGCTGTACATCTCGGTGACGCGGCGCTCGGTCGCGTCGTGGTCCTTCTGGACGAGGTCGAGCTCCGCCGAGCGCTGCCGGCGGGCGGCGAGCAGCAGCGCGGCGGCGCCCCCGGCGCCGACGACGATGTTGGCCGCGGTCCTCAGCGCGTCGAGCCGGACGGAGTCCTCGGGCCGGCCGCTGCCGAGCAGGACCAGCAGCAGCGTGGCCGCCAGCGCGGCGGTCAGCAGCAGCCCGGCGCCCCACAGGAGGATCGTCCGGGTCTTCAGCACGCGCTCGACCTCGTTCGCCACAGAGGTCGATAGTGCCAG
Organism: Amycolatopsis stemonae; assembly: GCF_054781455.1. Taxonomy (NCBI): domain Bacteria; kingdom Bacillati; phylum Actinomycetota; class Actinomycetes; order Pseudonocardiales; family Pseudonocardiaceae; genus Amycolatopsis; species Amycolatopsis stemonae. Next base: position 425,814 of record NZ_BAAGUJ010000001.1, read on the forward strand.
GAGTGGCGCAGATCGCGTTCGACTTTGCCGGCGGCGTCCGGCGCGGCACTATGGTGAGCGCACGCTTAGCTCGCCGATACGAGGATGTGTCCGCCATGCCCGAAGCCGTCATCGTCTCCACCGCTCGCTCGCCGATCGGCCGCGCCGGGAAGGGTTCGCTGGTCAGCATGCGGCCCGACGACCTGACCGTGCAGATGATCCAGGCGGCGCTGGCCAAGGTGCCGCAGCTCGACCCCGCCGACATCGACGACCTGATGCTGGGCTGCGGCCTGCCGGGCGGCGAGTCCGGGTTCAACATGGGCCGCGCGGTCGCCGTCGAGCTCGGCTACGACCACCTGCCCGGCTGCACCATCACCCGCTACTGCTCGTCGAGCCTGCAGACCACGCGGATGGCGTTCCACGCGATCAAGGCGGGCGAGGGCGACGTCTTCATCTCGGCCGGCGTCGAGACCGTGTCGCGGTTCGCCAAGGGCAGCTCGGACTCGTGGCCGGACACGCACAACCCCCTGTTCGCCGACGCCGAGAAGCGCACCGTCGCGACCGCCGAGTCGGGCACCGACAGCTGGACCGACCCCCGCGAAGACGGCCTGGTCCCCGATGTCTACATCGCGATGGGCCAGACCGCGGAGAACCTGGCGCGGCTGAAGGGCGTCACGCGCGAGGACATGGACGAGTTCGGCGTCCGCTCGCAGAACCTGGCCGAGAAGGCCATCGCGGACGGCTTCTGGGCCAAGGACATCACCCCGGTGACGCTCCCGGACGGCACGGTCGTCTCGAAGGACGACGGCCCGCGCGCGGGCGTGTCCCTCGAAGGCGTCTCCGGGCTGAAGCCGGTGTTCCGCCCGGACGGCCGCGTCACGGCGGGCAACTGCTGCCCGCTCAACGACGGCGCGGCCGCGGTGGTCGTCATGTCGGACGTGAAGGCGCGCGAGCTGGGCCTGACGCCGCTGGCGCGGATCGTCTCGACGGGCGTCACGGGCCTTTCGCCGGAGATCATGGGCTACGGCCCGGTGGAGGCGTCGAAGCAGGCGCTTTCGCGCGCGGGGCTGTCGATCGGCGACATCGACCTGGTGGAGATCAACGAGGCGTTCGCGGCGCAGGTGATCCCGTCGTACCGCGACCTGGGCATCGAGCTGGACCGCCTGAACGTCAACGGCGGCGCGATCGCGGTGGGCCACCCGTTCGGCATGACGGGCGCGCGCATCACCTCGACGCTGATCAACTCCCTGCAGCACCACGACAAGCAGTTCGGCCTGGAGACGATGTGCGTCGGCGGCGGCCAGGGCATGGCGATGATCCTGGAGCGCCTTTCCTGACCCCGGCCTCGTGAGTGGTCAGGGCGGTCGGAACCGCTCTGACCACTCACGACCAGCCGTGGCAGACCCCGCTAGTGGACCATCGCCGGCGGGGCGGCCACCTCGCCGTCTTCGGAGCCGGCCGGGGTGGCCGGTTTCGTCTTGGGCAGGAACAGCGCCGGGATCACGCACAGGACCACCAGGACCAGGGACCAGACGAACGTCGTCGAGAACGCGTCCGCTGCCAGCACCGTCGCCGCCGTGTGGGACTGGGGGTTCATGATCGCCGCCGTGGCCGCGAGCTGGCCCTGGGCCGTCGGGACGCCGAACTTGCCCGCCAGCAGCGCCGCCAGGACCGTGGCCATCGCCGCCGAGCCGATCGCGCCCGCCGTCTGCTGGACGATGTTCGTCGCCGTCGAGGCCCGGGCCATGTCCTTCGGCTGCAGCGTCTGCAGGGCCGACGTCGTGATCGGCATCATCGTGCAGCCCATGCCCAGGCCCATCACGAACAGCGCCGACAGCAGCGCCCAGTACGGCGTGGTCGCCGTGACCTGCGTCAGCACCGCCATCGAGCCTATGATCAGCACCAGGCCCGGCAGCACGATCTTGCGCGCGCCCACCTTGTCGGCCAGCCGGCCGGTGACCGGCATCATCAGCATCGCGCCGAAGCCCTGGGGCGCCAGCAGAAGCCCGGCGTGCAACGTCGTTTCGCCGCGCACCAACAGGAAGTACGTCGGCAGCAGCATCATCCCGCCGAGGAAGGCGACGAAGAACAGCGACATCGTCACCATCGCCACGGCGAACGACCGGTTCTTGAACAGCCGCAGGTCCACCAGCGGGTTCGCCACGCGCAACGCGCGCAGCACGAACGCGACCAGCAGCACCAGCCCGGCCAGCGCCGGCAGCCACACCTCGACGGCGCCGACCCCGCCCGCGGACGGGATCTTCGAGACGCCGAAGATCAGCGCCGCCAGCCCCGGCGACACCATCAGCATGCCCGCGAAGTCGAAGCGCGAAGCCGCCTCCGGCTCGTCCTTCGGCAGCACCCGCCACGCCAGCAGCAGCGTGACCACGCCGATCGGCACGTTGATGAAGAAGATCCAGCGCCAGCTCACCGCGTCGACCAGCCAGCCGCCGAGGATCGGGCCGCCGATCGGGCCGAGCAGCATCGGCACGCCCAGCACCGCCATCACGCGCCCGATCCGCTGCGGGCCCGCCGCGCGGGTCAGGATCGTCATGCCGCACGGCATCAGCATGCCGCCGCCGAAGCCCTGCAGGACGCGGAAGAGGATCAGCGTCTCGATGTTCCAGGCCGCGCCCGCGAGCAGCGAACCCGCCAGGAACAACACGATCGCGACCATGTAGAGCCGCTTGGTGCCGAACCTCTCGGACGCCCAGCCGGTGACCGGGATCACGGTGGCCAGCGCCAGCAGGTAGCCCGTGGCGACCCACTGGATGACGTCGAACGACGTCGAGAACTCGATCGTCAGCTTCTGCAGCGCGACGTTGACGACCGTGGTGTCGAGGATCGCCATGATGGCGCCCAGGACGACCACGGAAGCCACCTTGAGCACCCCGGCGTCGAGCGCGTCACCGTTCGGCGCCGAGCCGGTTCTTTGCGTAGTCATAAGGAGATTTCCCCCGGTTTCGTGGATTCGTCCGCGAGCGTACCGGGGGCCTCCGACAAAAACCGCTCAGCAGATGCTGTCCGTCGGCACCGGGTTCGCCAGCCCGAACAGCGGCCGCAGCTTCACTCCGATCCACGTGCCGCCGAGCGCGAACACGCCCCACAGCCAGCCGTGCAGGCTGCCGGTCGAGATGCCGCCGAGGTACGCGCCGATGTTGCAGCCACCGGCCATGCGCGCGCCGACGCCCATCATGATCCCGCCGAGGATCGCCGCGACGGCCGTGCGCCACGGGATCGAGCTGTGGATCTTCCAGGCGCCCGCGGCCGCGGCGGCCACCGCCGCGCCGATCATGATCCCGATGTCGGTGAGGCTGTTCTTGTCCTTCCAGATCGGGCCGGCCAGCGACGTCGCGTTCGCCTTCTGCCGCCAGAACTCCCACGTCTCCGGGTGCAGTCCGAACACCTGCAGGATCTTGGCTCCCCACAGGGAAAACGCGCTCGTGACGCCCCAGATCCCGCCGGACACCAGGAACACCGCGCCCGCGAGCACACCGAGCACGACCGCACCGGTGAGCATCGGCCACGAGCCGCGGAAGATCCGCGCGATGCCGCGCGCGGTCGGCACGGCGTCCACCGGCGGCGGCGTGCGACGGCGCTGCACCACGCGGGTGACGAGCACGATCCCGGCGAGCACGGCGATCGTGATCGCCCACGAGCCGAACCAGCCGACGTGGTCGGCCAGCAGCACGCCCTTCAGCTCCGGCCACCCGCTCAGCACCGGGTACGCCCAGGTGTAGAGCACGGACCCGGCGACGAACCCGCCCAGCGTCAGGACGATCGCCGACTGGCCGGACCCGACCGCGAACAACGTGCCGGACGCGCACGCGCCGCCGAGCTGCATGCCGATCGCGAAGAGCGTCGCGCCGACGAAGAGGGCGAGGCCGAGCGGGCTGGCCGCCGGGGCGGGCTTGCTGCCGAAGAGCCCGCTGCCGGTGCCGGCGATCAGCGCGATCAGCGTCGCGGCCGTGCCGAGCAGGACGGTGTGGGCCCGCAGGCCCTGGCCGTTGCCGACGGCGATCAGCTGCCGCCACGCGGACGTGAAGCCGAACCGCGAATGGAACAACGCGAGCCCGAGGCCCAGGCCGAGCAGGAGGAGGACGCCGAACTTGGCGCCGTAGGACGCCCACACGTACCAGGTCAGGCCCACCGCGAGGACGCCGGCGACGGCCAGCGGCACGACGCGGGCGGGCTCCTCCGGCCGCGGCACGGGCGCGGCGCAGGAGGTGGGGAAGTCGAGGAACTTCTTTTCCCCGGCGGGGGATTCGGTCGTCGCCACCGGAACTCCAGGCTAGGACGGGCAGGACGACTCAAATTAGGTCCGGTGATCGCTTCGGCGCAGCCCGTCGCACAGTGTGGGACGAACGGAGCAATCCGGGTACGCCGAAGGCCCCTCCGCGAGCGCGCGAAGGGGCCTTCGAACGGGGGTTATTCGTTGGTCTTGACGCACATCGTCGTCGCCGGCTCCGGGTAGATCGCGACGCGCGTGGCGTCCGTGCCCTCGCAAGCGCTTTCGCTCGCCTGACCGGTGGCGACCTTCACGATCTCCGCGTCCTTGGTGGGGTCGGCACACGGGACCTTCTGGTAGCCCTTGGTCTTCGAGCTGAAGTTCGCCAGGCAGTCGCCCTGCTTCGCGTTGATCATCAGGCACAGCTTGTACGAGCTGCGACCGCTCACCGAGTAGGTGTCGTAGCCGGAGTCGGCGCCGCCCGGGCAGGCCTGGCTCGAGCTGTCCAGCTTGACGCCGATCTTGACGTTGGCCTTCGGGTCGGCGCAGTCGGCCTTCGCCGGGTCGTCGCCGCCCTGGACGAACTCGGTGATCGAGAGGCAGTCGCCGACGGCCGAGCTGGCCGGCGAGTTGCTGAAGGACACGATGCCCACGACGATCGCCACGATCACGACGACGCCGATGATGCCGAACCGGATGATCGCGCCGGTCTTCGACTTCTTCGGCACCGGCGGCGGACCGTACTGGCCCGGCTGCCCGGGCGGGAACTGCCCCGGCGGCGGGCCGTACGGGCCGGGCTGGCCCTGCGGCGGGGTGCCCGGCGGCGGGCCGTACGGGCCCGGCTGGCCGAACTGCTGCGGCTGACCGCCCGGAGGCGGCCCGTACGGATCGGGCTGACCCACCGGCTGCTGGCCCCCGGGGGCCGGAGGGGGAACGCTCACTGTGAACCTCACACATGTGAAATGAAGAACCGACCGGCACATCAAACACGCAGGGTGAGCATGAACGGCGGCGGGGTCCCCAAATGCATGAATTACCCACAGAAAAGGCGCCCCGTTGGTTACGGAGCGCCTTCACTGCGGGACTGTGAGCCAGGTTACTCGCGGAGGTAGGACAGCAGCCGCAGGATCTCCAGGTACAGCCAGACGAGCGTCGTCATCAGGCCGAACGCGGTGTACCAGGCCCACTTCGACGGCATGCCCTCGCGGATCATCCGGTCCGCCTGGTCGAAGTCGAGCAGGAAGCTGAACGCCGCGATGCCGATGCACAGGATGCTGAAGGCGATGGCGAGCGGGCTGCCGTCGCGCAGCGGGTTGAACCCGAAGGCGAACGAGCTGATCAGGTTGAACAGCATCAGGATCGCGACGCCGAAGACGGCCCCGACGATCCACTTGGTCAGCTTCGGCGTCACCTTGACCGCGCCGGTCTTGTAGACCACCAGCATGCCGACGAAGACACCGACGGTGCCGATGATCGCCTGCAGCGCGATGCCCGGGTAGACGACCTCGAACACGCCGCTGAGCGCGCCGAGGAAGAGCCCTTCGGCCGCCGAGTACACGAGCGTCAGCGGGCCGCTCGGCTTCCGCTTGAAGATGATCACCAGCGAGATGACGAGCCCGACGAGCAGGCCGCCGATCATCGCGCCGATCAGGGCGCCGGAGAGCCGGCCGGTCTCGGCCAGCGTGTTCTGGGCCCAGATCGCGGTGATGATGCCGACGACGAGCGCGACGGCGAGGCTCATGCCCGTCTTGATGACGACGTCGTCCACGGTCATCGGGCGGTCGCCCTCGCCGGAGGTGACCTGGCCGGGTCCGTACCCGGGCACGCCGCCCTGGGTCTGGTTGAAGCCCACCGGGGGGCCGTACTGGCCGTATGTCTGCGTTCCGCCGTGCGGCAGGTTGCGGAACGCCGGGTTGCTACTGGAACGCACCTGATCCTCCTGGATCTGCTGCTTCGTGGATCGACGCTGCATGGGGTTCAACGACCGCCGGAGCCGGGCGGTTCCCGTCGAGTAAAGACGACTTTACTCGACGGCGGGCCACTGGCCTCGGTGGACACGGTATGCGACGGAGATCACGACCGTTCGGCGACCGCCACCCGAAGGGCGGTAGACGGTCCGGGCCCGCTCGGGCCACGCTCACCAGGCGTGCACGATCGTTCACCGAACGCGTGCCGGGGAGTTGATCAATCGCGTGACCTGCGGAGACGGACCGTCGTCGCCGCACGTCCCGACGGAGGGGCCTGCACACCATGGGGTGGTCGACACATCCGCGCGCGGTTCGCCGCGTGCTCACCGGACTGATCGCCACGGTCCTGCTGGGCCTGCTCTCCGTGACGGCCGGCGCCCCCGCGGCGTCCGCCGGCGTCCAGGAGGGGATCGGCAACCGGGCCGGCGGCCAGCAGGGCACGGACAAGAAGGTCTGGCTCGGGTCCTACGTCGTCGGCGGGCAGCAGGTCTTCTGCGTGAGCTTCCTGCTGCGGGCCCCCGACACCGGCGAGGTCTACAAGCCCGGCGACGAGCTGCTGACGAAGTGGGGCACCAAGCTGCCCGCCGACCAGGCGGCGAACATCTCCTACCTGCTCCTGCGCTACGGCGACACCAAGAACCCGGACGAGGCGACCGCGCTCGCGCACCTGCTGCACTCGTGGACCGCGGCGCCGCGCACGCCGGCGGACCTGAACCCGGACCTGCCCGTCGACAAGATCGCCTACGACGCGCCCGGGCACCTCGCGTACCTGCGCGAGAACCTCGCCGGCGCCGCGAGCGCGGTCGACCGGCTGAAGGCCGAAGCGGAGGCCAACCGCGGCCCGTGGACCGCGTCGATGACCACGCCGAAGGGCGACCAGCACCTCGGCGAGCCCGCCGAGTGGACCGTCACGGTCAAGAACGCCGGGGGCAAGGGCGTCCCGGACGTCCCGGTGAAGCTGACGGCGACCGCCGCGACGCTCGGCGAAGCGGAAACCGCGGGCAGCGCGGGCAACCCGAGCCCGCAGGGCGCCGCGAAGGACGTCACCCTCAAGACGGGCGCCGACGGCACGGTGAAGGTGAAGCTGACCCCGGCCGGTGACCAGCCGAAGCTGGTGGCGTCGCTGGCCGCGCCCGCCGACCGGCCGTACGTGCGGGTGCCGGTGAACACCGGCGTCCAGCGGGTCGTCTCCACCGGCGGTGAAAAGGAACTGACCGCGCAGGGTGTCGTCAACGTCGCGAAGCCGGGCAAGGTCCAGGTGACCAAGACCGACGCGAACACCGGCAAGGGCGTCGGCGGCGCCGTCCTGCGGGTCACCGGCAAGGACAGGACCTCGCCCGCGCTCGGCCAGGACGGCAAGCCGCTCACCGGCGCCGACGGGAAGCCCGCGGTCGTCACCACCGACGGCGCGACCGGCGGCGTGACGGTCGAGAACCTGCGCGCGCCGCAGGAGATCTGCGTCGTCGAGGCCGGGCCGCCGCCGGGGTACACGAACGCCTACGACCCGCAGAACCCGCCTTCGGCGTGCGGCACGGTCAAGCCGGGCGAGACGCTCGCGCTGACCGTGGTGAACAAGCCGAACGAAGTGCCGCGCGCGATCCCGGCCGGCGACCGGCCGGTCGCGCAGGCGCGGGGCGCGGTCGAGACGAGCTACTCGGTGCCGGGCCTGGCCGGGCTCGGCCTGCTGGTGCTGCTGGGCGCCGGGCTGGTCGGCTTCGCCGCGCGGCGGGCGTCGCGGAGGTAACCGGCGTGGCAGGCAAGGGCCGGCTCGCCGCCGGCTTCGCACTCGGCGCGGCGACGGTGCTCGCCGTCCAGTTCGGCGCGTCCGTGGCCGGCTCGCCGCCGGTGAGCGTGGTGGCCGGGACGGCGCTGCCCGCCGCGCTCTCTGCACCATCGCCTTCGCCCGCCCCGCCGCCGGTGACCCCCGCGGCCCCGGCGGCGCAGACGCCGACGTCGGTCCCGCCGGCGCCGCCTCCGCCTCCGCCGCCGCAGGGGCGGGGCACCGTCCGGCTGCCCGCGGGCGGGACGGCCACGCTGGTGCGCAAGGACCTCGGCCCCGGCGGCGAGCTGCCCATCCCCGCCGACCTCGGTCAGGCCACGTGGTGGGGCGCCAGGCTCGACGCGGCGGGCGGCGCGAGCGTCTTCGCCGGGCACGTCAACTGGCGGGGCGCGACCGGGCCGTTCGCCGAGCTCTGGACCATGGACATCGGCGGCCTGGTGACCATTGTGGACAGTGCGGGCCGGACCTGGCGCTACCGGGTTTCCCAGCTGCTCACGGTGCACAAGGACGACCTGGCCGCCCGGGCCGACGACCTGTTCGGCCAGTCCGGCCCGCACCGGGTGGTCCTGGTGACGTGCGGCGGCCGCTGGGTCGGCGGCGCGGAGGGCTACGAGGAGAACCGCGTCGTCGTCGCGGACCCAGCCTAAGTTACCGGTGAGTAACTTCACGTCCCGCCACGGTGGTCAGTGACGCCCGCATGCAGCACAATGCCCAGGGTCAGGCAGCGGCGGTGAGAGGTGTGAAGACGATGGCGACGTTCTTGGTGACCGGGGCGACCGGACTGATCGGGCGCCAGTTCACCCGGCTGCTGCTCTCCCGGCCCGACGCCGACCGCGTCGCGCTGCTGGTGCGCGCATCGAGCCGGGCCAAGCTGGCCGCGCTGGTCGACCAGTGGCCGCACTCCGACCGCGTCACGCTGGTCACCGGGGACCTCGGCGAGCCGCTGCTCGGGGTGTCCGAAGCGGACCGCGAGGAGCTGCGCGGCCACGTCGACCACGTCGTGCACCTCGCCGCGCTCTACGACCTCACCGCCGACGACGAGGAAAGCATCAAGGCCAATGTGGACGGCACGCGCAGCGTCGTCGACCTCGCCGCGGACCTGCGCGCCGGCTGCCTGCACCACGTCTCTTCCGTGGCCGTCGCGGGCGACCACGAAGGCGTCTTCACCGAGGAGATGTTCGACGCCGGGCAGCGGCTCGTCACGCCGTACCACCGGACGAAGTTCGAGGCCGAGAAGATCGTCCGCGAACAGGACCGGGTGCCGTGGCGGGTGTACCGGCCCGCCGTCGTCGTCGGGAACTCCGAGACCGGCGAGATGGACAAGGTCGACGGCCCCTACTACCTCTTCCCCGCGATCAGCAGGCTCGCCGGGCTGCCGGACGTGCTGCCGATCGTCGGCCCGGACCTCGGCGACACCAACATCGTGCCGGTCGACTACGTCGCCAAGGCGCTGCTGGAGCTGGTGGTCAAGCCCGGGCTCGACGGCCGCGCGTTCCACCTGGTCAACCCCGAGCCGCAGCCGGTCGTCTCGGTCTACAACGCCTTCGCGAAGGCCGCGGGCGCGCCGACGATCACCGCGCAGCTCGGCGAAGGCCTCTCGAAGCGGATCGTCGGGCTGGTCAAGCTGACCGAGCACATCCCGGGCGTCACCATCGCGCGCGACGCCGTGCTCGAGCGCTTCGGCATCCCGCCGGTGCTGCTGGAGACGATGGCGTTCCCGTCGGTGTTCTCCTCGGCCGAGACGCGCAAGGCGCTCGCGGGCAACGTCGAGGTCCCGCGGCTGGAGGAGTACGCGCCGGCGCTGTGGCGCTACTGGCGCGAGCACCTCGACCCGTTCCGCGCGCGCAAGCACGGCCCCCGCGGCGAGCTGGACGGCCGCCGCGTGATCATCACCGGCGCGTCTTCGGGCATCGGCCGGGCGACGGCGCTGAAGGTCGCGGCCGCCGGCGGTGTCCCGCTGCTCGTGGCGCGCCGCCAGCACGAGCTCGAAGAGGTCCGCGACGAGATCGTCGCCGCCGGCGGCACCGCGTCGGTGTACCCGGCCGACCTGACCGACGAGGACTCGGTGCACAAGGCCGTCGACGCGATGCTGGCCGAGCACGGCCGGATCGACATGCTGGTCAACAACGCCGGCCGGTCGATCCGCCGGTCGATCCGGCTGTCGTACGACCGGATGCACGACTACGAGCGCGCGATGGCGATCAACTACTTCGGCGCGGTCCGGCTGATCCTCGCCGTGCTGCCGCACATGTCGGAGCGGAAGTTCGGGCACATCGTGAACGTGTCGTCGATCGGCGTCCAGGGCATCGCGCCGCGCTTCTCGGCGTACGCGGCGTCGAAGGCCGCGCTGGACTACTTCTCGCGCATCGCGGCGACCGAGACGCACGGCGACGGGATCACCTTCACCACGATCCACATGCCGCTGGTGCGCACGCCGATGATCCGCCCGACGAAGATCTACGACGCCTTCCCGACGAAGTCGCCGGAGCAGGCCGCGGACATGGTGCTGAAGGCGCTCGTCGAGCGGCCCAAGCACATCGGCACGCCCGCCGGGCAGGCGATCGGGCTGGCCTACACGCTCACGCCGGGCCTCACGGACGCGATCGCGTACCAGGGGTTCCGGATCTTCCCGGACTCGGCCGCGGCGGGCGGTTCGGGCGGGCTCAAGATCGGACGTGGCGAGAAACACCTCTCGCGCGCGGCGATGGCGTTGGCCCGGCTTTCGCGCGGCTTCCATTGGTGACCCTGCCGTTGGTGACTCTGCGTTTCCCGGGTGCGGCCGTTCCGGCGACTCGCCGCCGGAACGGCGACACGTGTTGGTGATTTGTTAAGCCGAAGGGCGTAAGCGGTGCGTGCCCGGGTACGGTCGGGCCCATGGTTCCTGAGCGCGACCCCGCCGCAAGCGCCCTCAACGGCCTCCTCCCCCTTCGTCGTGAGTACACGCAGGCCTGGCACGGCTACGACCGCAACGAGGTGCGGCAGTACCTCGACCACGTCGAGGCGCAGCTGCGCCGCGTCCTCAGCGAGCGCGACACCGCGGTGCAGCAGGCCGCGGCCGCGACCCGCGAAGCCGAGTCCGTCCGGCAGCAGGTTGCGTCCCTCGAAGCCCGCATCGAGGAGCTGAAGAAGCCGCCGGAGCGGCTCGAGGACCTCGACGAGCGGATGCAGCGCACGGTGACCCTCGCCCAGGCCCGCGCGGACGAGATCATCAAGCGCGCCGAGGCCGCCGCGGAGAAGACGTGGGCGGGCTCGACCGAGGCGTCGACGAAGCTGCGTGAGCGCTACTCGAAGCTCGTCGCGGAGCTCGACAAGCAGGCCGACCTGCTGCACTCGGAGCACGAGAAGGCGCTGTCCGAGACGCGCGCCGAGGTCCAGCGGCTCACGGTCGAAGCGGCCCAGCGGCGGGAACTGCTCGACAACGAGGCGGAGCGCAAGCGGCGGAAGCTGGAGCGCGAGTTCGAGGCGTCCCAGGCGGCCCAGAAGGCGGCGCTGGAGAAGCACGTCGCGGACCAGCGCACGGCGAGCAAGAACCAGGCCGAGCGCCGGCTCGCGGAAGCGACCGCGGAGGCCAAGCGGCGGCTCGACGAGGCGACGGCGGAGGCGAAGCGCCGCCTCGACGAGGCGACCACCCAGGCGGCCCAGCGCACGACGGCGGCGAACCGCAAGGTCGAGCGGCTGGCGGAGATCCGCGAGCAGGCCCGCAAGAGCCTGGCGCAGGCCGAGGACATCCTCAACCGCAGCGAGACGCAGCTGGCGACGCTGCCCGAGGAGGCCGTGATCCCCCAGGCGTCCAAGCTCGTGGGCGGCGACACGCCCGAATCCCAGACCACTCCGGCCGCGCCGGTGGTCCCGGTGGTGCAGCCGTCGATCCCGTCGGCGGCGAAGCCGGCGGTCAAGGCCGCGGCGCCGGCCCCCAAGCCGGCGGTCAAGCCGGGGAACTCCCACGGCCCGGCGACCAAGCCGGCCAACGGGAACGGCAACGGCGCCAAGCCGCTGTCGCCGACGGCGAGCAAGCCCGGCTCCTGAGCAGTTCGTGAAGCCCACCTTGCGAGTTCCGCAAGGTGGGCTTCACGGCGTCCGGGGGCGTCAGCCGCGGGCGGTGCGGGGCCAGGGGTTGGCCGACTCCAGCTGGGCCGCCAGGCCGAGCAGCAGCGGCTCCTCGCCCGGCCGCGCGATCAGCTGGACCGACGTCGGCAGCCCGGACCGGACCGACCGGCCGACTGGGACCGTGATCGCCGGGTAGCCGGCGAGGTTCCACTGCCCGGTGAAGCCGGCCAGGCGCGTCGACGGCAGGACGTTCGTCAGCCACCGCCGCTCGTGCCAGCGCCCCGCCTTCACCGGCCAGTGCGACAGCGTCGGCGTCATCAGGACGTCGTGCGCCGCGAAGTACTCCTCCGCGCGGGCGACCCACCGGTCGCGGGTGCTCGACCGGATCAGGCCCGCGCGCATCAGCAGCCGGCCCGCCCGCACGTGCGTGCGCGTCCGGCGCTGGAAGCGGCGGAAGTCGAAGTCGCGGGCCTGGACGGCCGGGCCCGCGCACCAGCGGGCCGTCATGCCCGCCACCATCGTCGCCGGGTAGCGCGGGGCCGACGGCGAGATCGCGTGGCCCGCCGAGGCGAGCAGGCCCGCCGCCTGGGAGACCGCCGCGACCAGTTCCTTCGGGACGGGCGTGCGCAGCAGCGGCACGGTCGTCGTCATGCCGATCCGCACGGACGACGGCGAAGGCACCGCGGCCAGGTCCGGGGCGCCGGCCAGCACCGAGAACAGCAGCGCCGCGTCGGCGACCGTCGTGGCCAGCGGGCCGTGCACCGACATGCCGAACCAGCCGCCCTCCGACAGCGGGCCCGCGCCCGGCTTCAGCCCGACCAGGCCGCACATCGCCGCCGGGAGGCGGACCGAGCCCATGCCGTCCGTGCCGTGGGCCAGCGGGACCAGCCCGGCCGCCACGGCCGCCGCGCTGCCGCCGGACGAGCCACCCGACGCGTACGTCGGGTCCCAGGGGTTGCGGGCGATGCCGTCCGGGGTGTCGCTCATCGGCCAGACGCACAGCTCCGGCACCCGCGTCAGCCCGACGAGCACCGCGCCGGCCGCGCGCAGCCGGGCCGCGACCACGCCGTCTTCCTCGAACCGCGCGGACGGCCCCGCCTCGGAACCGTGCGAGGCGAACTCGCCCGCGATCGCGGTGACGTCCTTGACGGCCACGGGCACCCCGGCCAGCGGCAGGGACGCGAGATCGGGCCGCCCGGCCACCTCGGCGGCCTCCGCCAGCGCCTCGTCGGCACGCACCCGGCGGAAGGCGCCGACGACGCCGTCCGCCGCCGCGATCCGGTCGAGGGCTTCCTTGGTCACGTCCACCGGGTCGAGCTGCCCGGCCCGGACGGACGCCGCGATCTCCGCTGCGGTCAACACCATGATCGTGACCCTAGCCGCACCAGGGGTCAGATGGCGCCCGCCCGCAGCGCGTAGGCGACGGCGTGGGCGCGGTTGTTGAGGCCACAGCGCGTCATCAGGCCGTAGAGGACGTTCTTCACGGTCCGCTCGGAGTAGCACAGCTTGGCGGCGATCTCTTCGGTCCCGAAGCCCTCGGCGACCAGCCGCAGCACGTCGCACTCGCGCGCGGCGAGCCCGGACAGCGTGAGCCCGTTCGGCTCCAGGACGTCCTTGCGCATCCGCTGGACCTGGGAGAGCAGCGCGCCCTGCAGCCGCGGCGGCAGGTTCGCCGTGCCGTCGCCCGCGGCGAGCACCGCCGTCACCAGCTCGGCGCCGCCCGTCTCGCGGCGCGGCAGGATCGCGACGACGCCGCTCTCCAGCACCGCCATCAGGTCGCTCTCGCGGAAGTGCTCGACGACCAGCACGACGTGCGACGCCTTGGCCGCGCGGATCTCCCCCAGCACCGCCTCGGTGACGTGTTCTTCCATCACCAGCAGCACGTCGGGCACGAGGTCGGTGACCCGGACGTCCGGATGGGACTGCAGGAGGGTTACCGCGCCGGCGTGCGTGATCGGGTCCGAGGCGAGGACGGCCACTTCGACGGGCTTCATGACAGCAGTGTGAACGGCGTGTCTTCACGCCTTCCCTATTCCGTCTTCACGCGCGTGAAGGAATCACCGCACCCCGCGGCCGAGCTCGCCGAACGCCGCCCGCGCCCGCGCCACGCACGCCGGCATCCGCGCGGCCGCCCGCGCCCAGTCCCGCTTCGCGCGCAGGTACTCCTCCCGCGCTTCGGCCGTCCAGCCGGCCAGCTCCGGCTCCACCGACGACTCCAGCTCGGCGAGCAGGTCGCCCAGCTCGCCGGTGATCGCCCCCATCCGGTCCAGCACCAGGTCCGCGAAGCCGAGTTCGAGCTCGTGCCGGGTCATGACCGCCGGGGCCGCGGCACCCGGCCGCCGGTCGCCTCGACCAGCCGCGCCAAGCTCGCGAGGATCACGTCGAACTCCTGCTCCCAGTCGCTCATCGCCTGGCCCAGCCGCACGGACGCCTCGCCGCGCCACGAGGCCTGGACCATCGCCATCCCGCTGTCGACAGCGCGCAGCCGGGCACCCGCCGTCTCGATGGCGTACGCGAACCGGGCGGCGGCCCGCTTCATGTCCTCCGTCGGCGCGGCTGTGGCCATTCGGGCTCCTCGGGTCTCGGGGGCGTCCCGAGGGTGGCGCACGCCGTCGGCGCGGCGGAACCCCGGCCCGTGCCCCGTTGCCCGAATGTCCGCCATCCTTGCCTGCCGGTTCACCGCGGCCGCGTATGCTCACGTCAGGCATCCGGCGCGTGACGGTTCGTCAGCGCACGAAGGGAGATCGATGTCGGCTGCGGAAGGCTCCGCACCGAGACTCCAAATGCTCGGCCCGGTGAAAGCCTGGCAGGGGGACACGGAGCTCGACCTCGGCTCCGCGCACCGTCGGACGGTTCTCGCGGCACTGGCGATGAACCCGAACCGCACGGTCTCGCGCGAGGAGCTGATCGACGCCGTCTGGGGCGAGGCGCCGCCGCAGAGCGCGCAAGGATCCATCTACACCTACGTCTCCGGCCTGCGGCGCGCCCTCGAACCCGGCCGCGCCAAGGGCGAGGGCCCGCAGCTGCTCGCGTCGATCGGGTCCGGCTATTCGCTGCGCCTCGACGCCGGCGCGATCGACGTCCACCGCTTCGAAGCGCTGCGGGAGCTGGCCCAGCGCAAGCAATCCGCCGGCGAGCTGCGGGGTGCGCGCGAAATCCTCGACGAGGCACTGGACCTCTGGCACGGCGTCCCGCTGTCCGGGCTGCCCGGGCCGTTCGCAGCGGCGCAGCGCGCCCGGCTGGCCGAGGTGCGGCTGGCGACGATCGAGCGGCGTGCCGAGATCGTGCTGGAATCGGGCGGGCACGCCGAACTCGTCGCCGAGCTGACCGCGCTGACCCGCGAACACCCCTACCGCGAAACGTTGCGCGGCTTGCTCATGCGCGCCCTGGCCCGCTCGGACCGGCGCACCGAGGCGATCGCCGTGTACACCGACGTCCGGGACAAGCTGGTCGAGTCGTCGGGCACCGAGCCGGGGCCCGCACTGCGGCGGATTTACGAGCAGCTGCTGGAAAAACCGGCCCCGAAGCCGCCGCCGGCCCCCGTGCGCGTGACACGGTTCCCCGTGACGTCACTTCCGGATCGCGCGGACGTCTTCGTCGGCCGCGAGGCCGAACTGACCCGGCTGCGCGAAGCCGTCGCCGATCTCGAGGCGGGCGCCGGCCGGTCGCTGTGGCTCGAAGGCGAACCGGGCAGCGGCCGCACCGCGCTGCTGGCCGAACTGCTCACCATGGCCCAGGACCTGAAGCCCGCCTTCGCCGCGGCGGACGCGCTCGACCAGCGGTTCGCGCTGCGGCCGTTGCTCGACGCGCTCGGCGTGCACCCGCGGGCCACCGACGAGCGCCGCGCGAACCTCGCCGCGCGGCTCGGCGAGCAGTCCGGCGAAGACCCCGTCGACGGCCTGCTCGGGCTGGTCCGCGAGCTGTGCGCGGAAGCGCCGCTGGTGCTCGCGATCGACGACCTGCACTGGGCCGACGACACCACGTTGCGCGTCTGGCGCTACCTGAGCCGGGAGACGCGGCAGCTGCCGCTGCTGCTCGTCGGCGCCTCGCGGCCCGTGCCACGGCCGGCCGCGCTCGACGAGCTGCGAGCTGAGCTCGACAACGATGTCACCGTGCTCGCCCTGCCGCCGCTGACCGAGGCCGACACGCACGAGCTGGCCACCGAGCTCGTCGGCGCGCCACCCGGGCCGGGCCTGCGGACACTCGTGTCGTACGCGTCCGGGAACCCGCGCTACGCCAGGGAAATCGTCGAGACGCTGCTGGCGCAGTCGATGATCGTGCTCGACGGCGTCCACGCGCACCTGGACGGCAACTCCTGCCAGACCATCCCGGCGCCGCTGGGGTCGCGGATCACGCTGTACCTGAGCTTCCTCTCCAGCGGCACGCGCGACACGCTGCGCTGGGCCGCGTTGCTGGGGCGGGCGTTCTCGTTGTCGGACATCGCCGTCGCCACCGAGCGGCCGCCCACGGCGCTGGTCGGCGCGGTCGACGAGGCGATCACGTCCGGCGTGCTCGTCGAGTCGGGTGACCGGCTGGCGTTCCGGCACCCGTTGCTGCGCCGCGTGCTCTACGAAAAGACGCCCGCGGCGATGCGGGTGGCGCTGCACCGGCAGCTGGCCGAGGCGTTCACCGCCGCGGGCGCGCCCGCCGACCGCGTCGCCGAGCAGCTCGCCGCCGCGCCCGCGCAGGTCGACCCGTGGGTGACCGCCTGGCTGCTGGACAACATCGGCACGGTCGCCACCGAGACCCCGCGGGTCGCCGTCGACCTGCTGCGCCACGCCGTCACGCAGGGCGCGCTGCCGCCGGACGCGCGCGAGACGCTGACCGCGACCCTGGCCCGGCTGCTGTTCTGGCTCGGCCGGGAGCCGGAGGCCGAGGCGCGCTCGGTCGTCGCGCGGACGTCGGACAGCAGGCGTGCGGCCGAAATGCGCTGGATCCTGGCGTACGTCTACTACCGCCGAGGCGACTTCGCCGAGGCGACGGCCGAGCTGAAGCGGACCCTCGACGACGCCGACGTCCCCGAGACGTGGCGCGGGCGGCACGAATCCCTGCTGGCGACGCTGGAAAAGCTCGGCGACGAGACGGACCTGGTGCCGGCCGGACTGCACCCGCTCGACGACGCGGCGCTGTCCGTGCCGACCATCGACAGCCTCGACGAAGCCGCCGAACCCCTCGACGCGGCCCGGCGGATCGCCGCCACCCGCGCGGTGCCCGGCGAGATGCACCTGGCCGGCGCGGTGCACTACTACTGGCTGGGCCGCTGGGCCGAAGCCCTCGAAGAGCTGGACGCGGTGATCCGCGATCGCGCGGAAACGACGTCGTACGTCTTGCGCAGCCCCGGCTCGCTCCTGCTCGTGCACGGCGTCGGCGCGCTGATCGCCGGGCACCGCGGCGAGCCGGCGCAGGCCCGGACCCACGTCGACCTGGCCGGGCGGCAGCACTGGCCGCAGGGGCTGGAGCCCGACGGCGGCGACTTCCTGCTCGCGGCCCGGGCCCTGCTGGCCGAGCAGGACGGCCGGCCCGAGGCCGCGCTGGCCGCGTTGCTGCCGCTGCTGGAGGAGAACTACCCGCCCGCCGCGCGGCACCAGTGGCTGCCGGACCTCGTGCGGCTCGCCGGGCAGCTCGGCGACACCGAACGCGCGCGCCAGGCGCTGCGCCTGCTGGAGACCGACGGCGAAGTCCCGCCCGCGCACGCGGCGGCGGCCGCGCACTGCCGCGGCCTGGTCACCGGCGACCCCGAACCGGTGCTGACGGCGGTCTCCCACTACCGCGTCGCGGGCCGGCTGCTCAAGCAGGCCAAGGCGAGCGAGGACGCGGCGATCCTGCTGGCCCGGACGGGCCGGCTCGACGCCGCCCGGACGGAGTTCCGGGCCGCGCTGACCGCGTACACCGGCATGGGCGCGGTGTGGGACGTCCGGCGCGCGGAGAGCCGCATGCAGCCGTTCGGCATCCGGCGCGCCAACGCGGTCCGGCCACGCGCCGCCGCCGGGGAGTAGGTCCGCCGCGGGCATATCGATCGGGTGATCGGTACTCGGCCCGCCCGAAGCCGGGATCATCCGGCCACCGCGCAACCCTTCCGGGCTTGCCACGTCAGTAAGCTGCCGGAGAAGTCGGCACCGAGAGATGTCCGCCGGGGTCCTGGGGGCCCGCCCCCGGCGGGTTCGTCCCCAGAGGGAACGGAACGGCATGCTAGGGGAAGCGGACACCAGTCTGCGAGTGGGCTTGCTCGGCCCGCTACGGGCCTGGCGCGGGGCGGCCGAAATCGGCCTCGGCCCCGCTCGTCAGCGTGCCATCTTCGCCGTGCTCGCGGTCAACGCCGGCCGTCCGGTCCCGCGGGCCGAGCTGATCGCCGGGGTCTGGGGCGACGCCGCGCCCGCGAGCGTCGAGGGCAGCGTCCACACGTACGTCTCGGGGCTGCGGCGGGCGCTCGAACCGGACCGGTCGCGCTGGTCGGCCGCCAGCGTCCTGGTGTCGGACCCCGCCGGGTACTCATTGCTGCTCGGTGAAGACGCCCTCGACGCGGCCGTCTTCGAACGGCATCGCGAAAGCGCGCAGCTGCTCCTCGACCGGGGGGACCCACGGGCGGCCGTCACCGAGCTCGACGCCGCCCTCGCGCTCTGGCAGGGCGAAGCGCTTTCCGGCGTCCCCGGCGAGTTCGCCGAGCGGCACCGCGAATACCTCGCCGAGCTGCGGCTCAACACGCTCGAGCGGCGCGCGCAGGCGCTGCTGGCCCTCGGCGGGCACCTCGACCTCGCGCCGGAGCTGGCGGTGCTCGCCGGCGAACACCCGTTGCGGGAGTCACTGCGCGAGTCGCTCATGGTCGCCCTCTACCGCAGCGGCCGGCCCGCCGACGCGCTCGACGTCTTCCGCGACGCCCGCGCCACCCTCGTCGACGAGCTGGGCGTCGAACCCGGCCCGGCGCTCCAGCGGCTCCACCAGCAGATCCTCGCCCAGGACCCGGCGCTCGACGCGCCCGCGGCGCCGGTCGAGGTCACCGGGCACCGGCTCTTCGGCCGCGAAGCCGAGACGGCGAAGCTCGCCGAGCTCGTCGCCGACGTCCGGGCCGGGCGCGGCCGGGCCGTGTGGATCGAAGGCGAGGCCGGGATCGGCAAGTCCGAGCTGCTCGCCAGCTCGCTGCCGGACGGCCCCGGTTTCCAGCGGCTCGCGGCCGCGGCCGACGAGCTGAGCACCCGGTTCCCGCTGCAGGTGATGCTGGAGTGCCTGGCGATCGACGCGCATTCGGCCGACCCGCGGCGCGCACGGGTCGCGAACGAGCTCGCCGGCGAAGGCCCGGTCCGGCGCAGCTGGGGCCCGGCCGACCCGGTGCTCGGCGCCGTCGACCGGCTGCTGGCCCTGGTCGACGAGCTGTGCGCGGACTCGCCGCAGGTGCTCGTGCTCGACGACCTGCAGTGGGCCGACGAGGCGTCCGTGCTGGTCTGGCACCGCCTGTGCGCGGCGACCCGGCAGCTGCCGCTGCTGCTGGTGGCCGCGACCCGGCCGGCGCCGGACCGCGCCGAGCTCGCCCAGCTGCGTCGCGGCGTCCAGGCGCGCGACGGCGTCGTGCTCGACCTCGGGCCGTTGACCGGCGAGGACGTCGAGCGGCTGATCGAGGACCGGATCGGCGCGGCCCCCGGGCCGGGACTGCGCGAGCTGGCCGCCCGTGGTGCGGGAAACCCGTTGTACGTCAAGGAAATGGTCGACGTCCTGGTGCAGGCCGGGGCCGTCGAGCTGAGTGGCGGCCAGGCCGACGTCGACGAGCGCGAGGAGTTCGAGGCGCCGCGCTCGCTGGTCGCCGCGGTGGACCGGCGGCTCGACTTCCTCCCCGCGCGGACGCAGGAAGTGCTGCGCTGGGGCGCGCTGCTGGGCATGGAGTTCGCGGTCGGGGACATCGCCGCGGTGCTCGGCACGCGGCCGTCGGACCTGCTGGAGCCGCTGGAAGAAGCCGTCGCGGCGAACGTCCTGATCGACACCGGGACGCAGCTGGCGTTCCGGCATCCCCTGCTCCGGCAAGCGCTTTACGACCGGCTGCTCGCCGGGACGCGCGCGGCGCTGCACCGCCAGGCCGCCGAGGCGCTCGCCGGGATCGGCGCGCCGGTCAAGCGCGTCGCCGAGCAGCTGGTGGCCGCACCGGCCACTGTGGACGAATGGGTGCTGGACTGGCTGACGGGCCACCACGCGGCCGTGTCGAACCGGGCGCCGCTGATCGCCGTCGAGCTGCTGGAGCGGGCGCTGGCCACGTGCCCCAGCGACGATCCGCGCCGCGAAATCCTGCTGGTGGCACTGGTCAAGGTGCTGTTCCGGCTGGAGCGCAACCCGGAAAGCCTGGCGCAGCAGGCCCTCGAAGTCGCCACCGACCCCGACTCCGTCGAGGAGGTGCGGCACGTGCTCGCGGCCCTGAAGCACCGCCGCGGCGACACCGAGGGCGCGGTCGCGACGCTCGGCGCGTCACCCGACGACCCGGCCGTGCCGGAGCTCTGGCGGGTGCGGCACCGGCAGCTGCTGGCGAACTTCCGCCGGGGCGACCTGTCCGATTTGGACACCGCGGAGAAGGCGGCGCACGAGACGAAAGCGCTCGCCGGCGGCGACCGGTACCTGACCGCGCACGCGCTGCAGACGTTGTGGCTGGTCGATTCCGTGCGCCGCGAGCACGACTCCGCGCTCGCGCACATCGACGCGGCGATCGACGCGGTCGGCGACGAACACGAGCTGGCCGACCTGCACCTCGACCTGCTCGACAACCGCGTCTTCACGCTGCAGAACCTCGACCGGCTCGCCGAGGCGAACGAGGCCCTGCGCGCGGCGGGCGAAGTCGCGGCGCGGCACGCGATGCCCGTCGGCCTGCAGGTGTCGGTCGCGGTCCACCGGTACTGGGAGGGCCGCTGGGACGAGGCGCTGGTCGAGCTGGACACCGTCACCGAGGACGGCCCGGCGATCACGTTCTACGGCCTGCGCGAGCCCGGCCCGGCGGCGCTGCTGCTGCACGGCGTCGCGGCGCTGATCGCGGGCCGCCGTGACGACCGCGCGCAGGCGGCGGCCCACCTCGACGCGGCGGAGGAGTACGCCCCGGCGACCGGCGCCGAGCGCGAGAGCTTCGACTTCCTGCTGGTCGCGGACGCCCTCGCCGCGGAGCAGCGCGGCGACCGGGCCCGCGCGATGACCGTCCTCGAACCGATCCTCAACCCGACGTACGCGCAGATGATGCTGCGGCACCAGTGGCTGCCGACGTTCGTCCGCCTGGCGATGGAGCAGGACGACCGCGTCCGCGCCGGCCGGGCGTTGGCGGTGTGCGAAGAGGAAGCGGCGAAGGAGCGACGGCCGGCCCGGGCGCACGCGGCGGCGTCGTGGTGCCGCGGGCTGATCGAGGAGGACCCGGCCGCGGTCCTGGCGACGGCGGAGCACTTCCGGGCGGTCGGCCGTCGCCCGGAGCTGGCGACGGCGTTGGAAGACGCGGCGGTCCTGCTCGCTCGAGCGGGTCGTTTGGACGCGGCCCACGCGGCGTTCGAGGAGGCCGCGGAGCTGTACACGGCGTTGGGAGCCCGCTGGGACCTGCGCCGGGCGGAGACCCGGCTGCGCCGGCTGGGGGTCCGCCGCGGCGCGATGTTCGCCGCGATCCGCCCCGGCCACGGCTGGGAGTCCCTGACACCGATCGAGGTCCGGATCGCGAGCCTGGTCGCCGAGGGCCGGTCCAACCCGGACATCGCGACGGAGCTGTCCCTCCCCCGCCGGACGGTGCAGGCCCACGTGGCCCGCCTGCTGGGCAAACTGGAAACACCGTCCCGCTCGGGCGTCGCCGACGCCTTCCGCCGACGCCCCTGACCCGTGTCGACCCTCGAATCACGCGTGATTGGGGGGTCGACACGGCTAGTCCGGAAGGGCGTTGGCCTTCGCGATCCGGCCCAGGAAGCGGCCCGAGTCCTTGACCGTGCGTTCCTGGGTTTCGAAGTCCACGTGCACGAGGCCGAAGCGTTGCGAATAGCCCATCGCCCACTCGAAGTTGTCCAGCAGTGACCAGGCGAAGTACCCGCGGACGTCCGCGCCGCCGCGAATCGCGTCGTGGACCGCGTGCAGGTGCTCGAGGAAGTAGTTCACGCGGGCGGCGTCGTGCACCCGGCCGGCCACCACGGTGTCCACAAAGGACGCGCCGTTCTCGGCCACCACCAGCGGCAGCCTGCCGGACCGCGTGGAAATCCAGTCGAGCAGCGAAGTGAGCGTCGAGGGCGACTGCTCCCACCCGAACGCCGTCAGCGGCGGCGGAGCGGGCAGGACGTCCAGCCCCCGCAACCCCGGCAGCGGGCAGTTGCTCGGCCCGAGCGGGTCCTCGAGCGGCGTGACGCGCGCGGGCGCGTAGTAGTTGACGCCCAGCCAGTCGATCGCCGCCGCGATGGTGTCCGTGTCGCCGTCGCGCACCGAGGCCGCGAACCGGCCGCCGTGGTGCGCGACGTCGGCCACGATGTCCGAGGGGTAGCCGCGGCCCAGCACCGGGTCGAGGAAGAACCGGTTGTGGATCCCGTCGAACTTCCGCGCCGCCTCCTCGTGCGCCGGCGACGTGCCGTCCGCCAGCGCCGGGGCGAAGTTCAGCGCCAGCGAGAACTCGTGCCCCGGCCGGGCCTGCTCGGTCAGCGCCCGCGTCGCCAGGCCGTGCCCGAGCAGCAGGTGGTGCGCCGCGACCAGGGCCGTGTCGTAGTCCTGGACCCCCGGTGCGTGCACCCCGCTGCCGTACCCGAGGAACGCCGCGCAGAACGGCTCGTTGATCGTCGTCCACTGGTTGACGCGGTCGCCGAGGGCGTCGTGGACCACCGCCGCGTACTCGGCGAACCGGTACGCCGTGTCGCGGGCCGGCCAGCCGCCTTCGTCCTCCAGCGCCTGCGGCAGGTCCCAGTGGTACAGCGTCAGCACCGGCACGACGTCGCGGCGCAGCAGCTCGTCCACCAGCCGGTCGTAGAACGCGAGCCCGGCCGCCGACGCCGTCCGCCCGTCCGGCATCACCCGCGGCCACGCCACCGAGAACCGGTACGCGCCGAGGCCCAGGTCCGCGAGCAGCCCGACGTCCGAGGCGTAGCGGTGGTAGTGGTCGCAGGCGACCTCGCCGGACGCGCCGTCCTGCACGTTGCCCGGCACCGCCGCGAAGGTGTCCCAAATGGACGGTCCGCGGCCACCTTCCCGCACCCCGCCCTCGACCTGGTAGGACGCGGTCGCCGCGCCCCACAGGAAGCCCGCCGGAAACGAAAGCTCGGTCATACTGGCGCTCCTCTCAGGATCCCCCGGACGATGTGGCGGCCCAGCACCAGGAACAGCGCGATCACGGGCAGCACGCCCACGGTCGCGCCGGTGAGCATGAGCGCGTAGTCGGTGTAGTACCCGCTGGCCAGCTGGGACAGGGCGACCTGCACCGTCGGGGTTTCGTTCGGGTCGAGGACCACCAGCGGCCAGAAGTAGTCGTTCCAGGTGGCCATGAACGTGAGCATCGCGAGCACCGCGGCCGCCGGGCGCAGCGAGGGCACCGCGACGTGCCAGTACGTGCGCAGGATCGACGCGCCGTCGACGGTCGCGGCGTCGACGAGGTCCGCGTCGATCGCGTTCTCGCACGCCTGGCGCATCCAGAACACGCTGAACGCGCTGAGCAGCCCGGGCACGATCACCGCCTCCAGCCGCCCGTACCAGCCGAGGTCGCCGACCACCAGGTACAGCGGGATGACGCCGAGCTGGGCCGGCACCATCGCCGAGCCGACGACGAGCAGGAACAGCGTGTTGCGGCCGGGGAACCGCAGCCGCGCGAACGCGAACCCGGCCAGGCTCGCCAGCACGACGTTGGACACCATCACGGTGCCCGCGACGATCAGTGAGTTCCCGATGGCGAGCCAGAAGTCGACGGTGTCGAACACGCGGCGCACGTTCTCGAAGAGGTGCCCGCCCGGCAGCAGCAGCGGAGACGTCTCGCCGATCGCCGAGTTGTCCCTTGTGGACACCACGAACGACCAGTACAGCGGGAAGATCGACGCGCCGAGCACGCCGACGAGCACGACGTAGACCCAGCCGCCGGGGCGCTTCACGCGGCCCTCACGAACCGGCGCACCAGCCGGTAGTTGACCAGCGCGAACAGCGCGCAGATCACGAACATCACCCACGTCAGCGCGGCCGCGTAACCGGCGTCGAAGTGCGTGAAACCCTTCTCGTACAGGTACATCACGAGGGTCTGGAACTGGCGGTCGTTGCCGCCGGTCCCGCCGGACCCGCCGGCGTCGAACAGCTGCGGCTCGGCGAACAGCTGCAGGCCGTTGACCGTGCCGGCGATCGCGGTGAAGGCCAGCGCGGGCCGGATGCCCGGCACGGTGACCGACCAGAACGTCCGCCACCGCGAAGCGCCGTCCAGCGCCGCGGCCTCGTAGAGGTCGCCGGGCACGGCCTGCATCGCGGCCAGGTAGATCAGCGCGTTGTAGCCCGTCCAGCGCCAGAGCACCATCGACGCCACCGCGAAGTGCGACGTCCAGGTCTTCGCCTGCCAGTTCACCGGCGCGACGCCGAACCAGCCGAGGACTTCGTTGACGACGCCGTAGTCGCGGCTGAACAGCTGCCCGAACACGAGGCCGACCGCGACGACGGACACGACGTTCGGCAGCAGGATCCCGGTGCGCCACCAGGTCGCGCCGCGCAGCGGCCGGTCGAGCAGGGCCGCGATGCCCAGCGCCAGCAGGAACTCCGGGACGGCCGCCATCAGGAAGATGCCGACGGTGTTGCCGAGCGCGTTGTAGAAGCGCGGGTCGGTGAGCAGCTCGCCGTAGTTCGCGAGGCCGAGGTAGCCCTGGTCGCCCTCGAGGAGGTTCCAGTGCCGCAGCGACACCCACGCGGTGTACAGCAGCGGGAACGCGCCGAAGACGACGAACAGCCCGAAGAACGGCGCGACGAGCAGCAACGGCGTGACCTTGCGGTCGAAGCGGGCGAGCCGGTGGTGCACGCGTGGCTACTTCAGGACGGCTTGCGCCTGCTGGACGGCTTCCGCCCAGGCCTGGTCGACGCTCTGGTCGGTCTTGTCCTCGATCCGGCCGAGCGCGCGGCCGAACTCGGGCCGGACGTCGGCGTCGCGCAGGCCGCGGTAGTTGGGCCGCAGCTTGTCGGCCGACGCGGCGAAGATCCGGCCGATCGGCGCGTCCCCGAAGTACGGGTCGGTGTGCGCGACGACCTGCGGGTCCGTGTACACCGACGGCTCGCTGGGCAGGATGCCGTCGGAGAGGAAGAGCTTCTTCTGCTGTTCCGGCGCGGTCAGCCAGCGCGCGAGCTCGTACGCCTCTTTCGGGTGCTCGCTCTGCTTCGGCACGGTCAGGAACGAGCCGCCCTGGTTGCCGCTGCTGCCGGGCACGGTCGTGACGTCCCACTTGCCCTTGGTCGCGTCGCCGCCGGCTTCCTTGATCTGGCTGAGCATCCAGGCCGGGCAGGCGACCGTCGCGAAGCTGCCCTGCTTGATGGCGACGTTCCAGGCCTGCGTGAACGTCGTCGCGGCCGCCGTCTGGCCCTTCGCGGCGATGCCGCCGGCGAGGTAGAAGGCGGTGCGCACGCTGGGGTTGCGGTCGGCGATGAAGGAGTCGTCGGCCGCGGAGAAGTAGTTCTCGGGCGACTGGTTGAGCATCGCCGTGTAGACCGTCCCCGCCGAGTCGGCGAACTTCACGTTCGGCGTCTTCTCGGTGAAGCGCTCGGCCGTGGCCGCGTAGGCGTTCCAGTCCGGCATCAGCTTCGCGACTTCGTCGCGGTCGGCCGGCAGGCCCGCGGCCTGGAACAGGTCGCGGCGGTAGCAGAGGGCGAGACTGCCCATGTCGGTGCCGAGGCCCAGCACGAACGCGCCGTCGGTGCCCTGCGCCCACTTCCAGGGCGCCCACTGCTTTTCGAGGTCGCGCGCGCCGTACTGGGCGAGGTCGACGAACTTGTCCTTCGCCTTGCGGTACTGCGGGATGTACTGCTCTTCGATGGCGACGACGTCGGCGGCGCCGTGCCCGGTGGCGAGCTGCGTCGCGAGACCCTTGTGGTGGGTGTCGAAGTCGGTGACGCGGTTCTGCACCGTGATGTCCGGGTGCAGCTTCTGGTACTCCGCGATCAGGGGTGCGTAGCCGAATTCGCCGAAGGTGGCGATGGTGAGCTTCGTCTTGCCACCGGCGTCACTCGGGCTGCAGGCGGCGAGCAGGACCAACGCGGCGGCCACGGCGGCCGTCCGGCGGGTGAGCGTTCGCACAGGCGTGAGCTTCCCTCAGATCACACCGGCCCGCACGGCATAGGCGACCGCGTGCGGCCGGTTGCGCAGGTTGAGCCGGTTGGTCATGGCGTAGATGACGTTCTTCACGGTCCGCTCCGAGTAGCAGAGCTTGCCCGCGATCTCGGCAGTGTCCCAGCCTTCCGCCATCAAGCGAAGCACATCCACCTCGCGCGGCGTCAGCGACGCCCCCGCGCCCTCGCGGGCCAGCGCTTCGACCTGGTCGCGCAGCGGCGCCGTGCGCCCGCGCGCGGCGGCGAGCACGCTGTCGGTGAGCCGGTCGAGCGCGGTCCGCGGCAGCACCACGGAGACGTGGCAGTCGGCCAGCAGGCTCAGGTGCCCCTCGTCGACGTGCGCGGCGACGAGCACGATCGCGGCGGGCGACTCGGTGGCGGCGGCCCGCAACGCGGCGACGACGTCGCGGTCGACCTGCCCGACGGCGAACACCAGCACCGACGCCTCGGCGCGGCGCGCACGCGGGACGACCAGCAGCTCCGGCCGCGACTTCAGGTGGTTGGTCAGCCCCGTGAGCGCGATCGGGTCCGACGCCCACGCGGTCACTCGCACCTGGTCCATCGAGGCCCCTCCCCACTGTCCGTGTCCTGGTGGTGTCAGTCTGCTGAGGCCGCCTTCACGAATTCTCTAGCTCGCGTGGAGCCATTCTTCACGCCGTGAAGTCGGCCCGTCGTCTACCGTCGAGGCGCAAGCGAAACGCGTGAAGGGACCGATGAACCGCCGAAGTCCAGCCACCTCCGGGGTGGCGCTGTGCACCGTCCTCGCATCCCTCATGGTCACGGGCTGCCAATCGGCGTCCGTGCCGGGTTCGGCGGTTCCGTCGGCGCCGTCGCCCCGGGCCCTCCCGGCTTCGACGCCCGCGCCGGCCCCGACGTCCGGCTTGGCCCGGCCCGGTGACTGCGCGTCCCTGGTGCGCGGCCTCGATGTCCGCCGCCAGGTCGCGCAGCTGGTCGTCGTGGGGGTGTCGGGCGACAACCCGGGCGCCGCGGTGTCGCTGGTGCGCGACAACCAGGTCGGCGGGATCTTCATCGGCGGTAACGCAACAGCGTTGTTGAAAGAGCGTGCCCTGGACGCCGTCCAGGCCGCGGCCCAGCTCCCGGTCGCGGTTTCGGTCGACGAGGAGGGCGGCCGCGTCCAGCGCATCGACGACCTCGACGGCGACATCCCGTCCGCGCGCGAGATGGCCGCGACGAAGTCGCCGGCCGAGGTCCGCACGCTGGCCGCCGACCGCGGCCGCCAGCTGCGCGCCCGCGGCGTGACCGTCGACTTCGCCCCGGACACCGACGTCACGGACGCCCCGGACGACGACGTCATCGGCGACCGCTCCTTCAGCCCCGACCCGGTGCGCGTGAAGACGTACGCCACGGCGTTCGCCGCGGGCCTGCGCGACGCGGGCGTCCACCCGGTGCTGAAGCACTTCCCGGGCCACGGTCACGGCTCGGGCGACTCCCACCAGGGCACGGTCGTGACGCCGCCTCTCGCGCAGCTGCGAGCCGTCGACCTGGTGCCGTACCGCGACCTCGCGGACTACGGGCCGGTGTCGGTCATGGTCGGCCACCTCGACGTGCCCGACCTGACCAACGGCGTCCCGGCGTCGGTGTCGCCGGCCGCGTACCAGCTGCTGCGCGGCGAATTCGGGTTCACCGGCCCGGTCGTGACCGACGACCTCGGGGCGATGAAGGCGATCACGGCGCAGTACCCGCTGCCGGACGCGGTTCTGAAGGCCCTGCAGGCCGGTGCGGACGAGGCGCTGTGGTCCTCGGGCGGCCGGGTGGACGAGGTGCTGAACCGGCTCGTGCGGGCCGTCCAGTCCGGGGAGCTGCCGAAGGCCCGCGTGCAGGAGTCGGTGACGCGGGTGCTGCGCAGCAAGGGCGCGTGCGGCTGATCCTCCCTAAACTCCTCGGCGGAACGCCACCTACCTGAGGAGCGGAATGGCAAACCTGGGCGGCACTTTCAGCCTCGGCGGGGAAGTCCCCGTGACCCGGATGGGGTACGGGGCCATGCAGCTGGCCGGCCCCGGTGTCTGGGGCCCGCCGCGCGACCACGACACCGCTGTCGCCGTGCTGCGCGAAGCCGTCGAAAGCGGTGTCACCCACATCGACACCAGCGACTACTACGGCCCGCACACCGTCAACGCGCTGATCAAGGAGGCCCTTCACCCGTACCCGGAGGCGCTGACGATCGTGACGAAGGTCGGCGCGCGGCGGACGCCGGACAAGGCGTGGCCACCCGCGTTGTCCGCCGGCGAGCTGACCGAGGCCGTGCACGACAACCTGCGCAACCTCGGTGTCGAGGCCATCGACGTGGTGAACCTGCGCCTGGGCAACGCCGCCGGCGACTACCCGGTGCGGATGTCGCTCGCCGAGCCGTTCGGGGTGCTCGCCGACCTGCGGCAGCAGGGCCTGATCAGGCACTTGGGCGTCAGCCACGTCACCGCGGAGCAGCTCGACGAGGCGAAGGCGATCGCACCCGTCGTCTGCGTCCAGAACCAGTACAACCTGGCGCACCGCGAAAACGACGACCTCGTCGACAAGTGCGCCGCCGAGGGCATCGCGTTCGTGCCGTACTTCCCGCTCGGCGGGTTCAGCCCGCTGCAGTCGGGCATCCTCGACGAGTGCGCCGCCCGCCTCGGCGCGACGCCGATGCAGGTCGCGCTGGCCTGGCTGCTGCGGCGGTCGGCGTCGATGCTGCTCATCCCGGGCACGTCGTCGCTGGAGCACCTGCGCGAGAACCTCGCCGCGGCTTCGCTCGAGCTGCCGGCGGACGTCCTGGCCGACCTCGACCGGATCGGGGCCGCCTGATGGCCGAGTGGGGCGACCTGGTCGCGTACATCAGGCAGGAATACCGCGTGGTGCGCGACGATCCCGACGAGATCCGCATCCGGCTGATCTTCGGCGACGACCCCGACACCGAGCAGCGGGCGCAGGTCGTGGTCATCGCGCGCGAGATCCTCGACCAGCGCGAGGACTGGGTCCAGATCGCGACGCCGTTCGCCCGCCACGACGAGGTCGACCTCCTCGACGTGCTGACCGAGGTGGGCAACTCGACCGTCGTCGGCGGCCTCGCGGTGATGGGCGACCACCTCGTGCTGCGCCACTCGCTGCCGCTGATCAACCTGGACATCAACGAGTTCATCGACCCGCTCGAGCTGGTGGCGGGCGCGGCCGAGCAGCTGGAACAGCAGTTCACCGGCCGCGACGACTACTGAGCGGGACCACTGCCCAGGCAGAGGCCGCCGAGCAGGGCGACGCCCAGGGTGCCGCCGTGCACCGCGTCGAGCAGCCCGGCGGCCGACCCCTGTCTCGTGCGGCCGGACGCGGTGCAGCCGCAACGGGACGAGGAACGTCAGCCCGGGTCGTCACCGCGGCCGCGACCCGCTGACCTGCGGGTGAGTGCCCGCGCCGGGTACCCGACGCGGTCCGCCCGCCAGCGGGCCGCAGGTGCTCGCCCAGGCCAAAGCCATCGCGGCCCAGCGGGCGGCGAGCCCACGCCAAAGCCGCCGCGCGCACCCAACGGCGCCCGGCCGCCCGCGGGGGGCCGGGGCGGCGGTGGCCGCCCCGGCCGCACTCGATCAGCGTGCCTGCGGAATTCGCACTCTCACGGCCGGCGTCTGCAGGATCCGCTGCAGCCGGGCGCGGCCCAGCCGGTGGAGCATCTCCCCCAGCTCCTCCGGCGCGATACTGCCTTCGAGGTCCAGCCGCGTCAGTTTGACGACGCGGTCGATCTCCGCGGCCGGGAGCCGTCCCGCGAACTCCCCGGCCAGCCAGACCCCGACCTCGTCCACGACGTCAGCCGGCCGGCTCCTAACGGTCATCGCTCGCTCTCCTCGTTTCGGGTCGCCTTCACCCAGGTCGGGGCCGGAAAATCCCGGTCCGACGCAGGTCCGACGAAGTGACTCGCGAGCCATGACGCCGAATCGCGGAAATCGGTGGCACAAACGCTTTCCGTGTCCGGTCCGGTGAAATCCGTGACCGTTCCGTGTCACTCACATGGGCTGTTCGCCGCCGCAAGTTGTCGGCCGATCGGGTGGAAAACGGGGGAACCTCGCCCGTGCCGCGTACGGGACAGGACGCTGGAGACGTCCGGTAGTGCGGGCGTTCCCTTGCGGGACGCGGAAACGGAGACGCGATCCATGGCCCGGTACGACCGGACCGACCTCGGGGCGTACAGCCTGGGGTTGCTCGAAGCCGCGGAGGCGGCACGGGTGGAGCGGCACCTCGCGGCGTGCTCGGACTGCCGCCAGGAGGTCCGCGAGTTCGAGGCCGTCCGCTCGATGCTCGACCACCTCGGCCGCGCCGAGTCCACTTAGGACCACGAAGACCTGCGGTTTTCCAGGTATTGCCCGCGCGCAGGCACGAAAACCGGCGTAAAGCCGGGACGCGCGCGGCGAATCCGGAGTGCGGCGCAGGCGGTTCAACCCGGGAGACGAACGCGCACACCCTCTGCCCGGATCACCCGGTTTCTTGACTGGACTAGACCAATCTGCTCTAGTGACCGGTGTCACCCTCGTCCCGGCCGGATGAGCACACCCCCTCCGACACCGGGCGCCCCGCGCCCGGGCTCCGTCGTGGCCGAAGGAGTGAGCCAGTCTTGAGAAGACGTCTTGTCGCGGTCCTGTCCGCATTCGCCGCCGTCGCCGGGCTCGTGCTCGGCGTGCCCGCCGCGACCGGCCAGGCCCCGCAGGCCGCGGCCGCCGCCTGCAGCGCGCCGAACTGGGTCGCGGGTCAGTGGTACGACGTGGGCGCGATCGTGCGCTACACCAACGGCGGCTACTACCGCGCCAAGAACGCCAACCCGGGCTACGACCCGGTCATCAGCACCTGGTACTGGGAGCCCTACAGCTGCGACACCGGGGGCGGCGGCACCTCCTGCAGCTACCCGAACTGGGTCGCCGGGCAGTGGTACGACGTCGGCGCCATCGTCCGCTACACCAACGGCGGCTACTACCGCGCCAAGAACGCCAACCCGGGCTACGACCCGGTCATCAGCACCTGGTACTGGGAGCCCTACACCTGCGGTGGCGGCACCGACCCCGGCAACCCCGGCGCGTTCGTCGTCAGCGAAGGCCAGTTCAACCAGATCTTCCCCGGCCGCAACAGCTTCTACACCTACAGCGGCCTGACCGCGGCCCTGTCGGCCTACCCCGGGTTCGCGACCACCGGCAGCGACACCGTGAAGAAACAGGAGGCCGCGGCGTTCCTCGCGAACGTCGACCACGAAACCGGCGGGCTCGTCTACATCGTCGAGCAGAACACGGCCAACTACCCGCACTACTGCGACTGGGGCCAGTCCTACGGCTGCCCGGCGGGCCAAGCGGCGTACTACGGCCGCGGGCCGATCCAGCTGAGCTGGAACTTCAACTACAAGGCCGCGGGTGACGCCCTCGGCATCGACCTGCTGGGCAACCCCTGGCAGGTCGAGCAGAACGCGGCCGTCGCGTGGAAGACCGGGCTCTGGTACTGGAACACCCAGAGCGGCCCCGGCACGATGACCCCGCACAACGCGATGGTCAACGGCCGCGGCTTCGGCGAGACCATCCGCAGCATCAACGGCTCGATCGAGTGCAACGGCGGCAACCCCGCCCAGGTCGAGAGCCGCGTTTCGAAGTACCGCCAGATCAGCGCCGTCCTCGGCGTCGACCCCGGCGCGAACCTCTACTGCTGACGTGCCGCGAGCGGCTCGCCCGTCCACCGGGCGAGCCGCTCGCCGAGCAGGCGGCCCACCGCGGCCGGCTGGTCGTTCAGGTAGAAGTGCCCGCCCGGGAACGTCACCAGGTCGAACCCGCCGGACGTGAACGGCGCCCACCGCCGCGCCTCCGCCTCGTCGATCCGCGGGTCGCGGTCGCCGATGAGCGCGACGACCGGGCAGCTCACGTCGGGCCCGGGCCGGTAGTGGTAGGCCGCCGCGGCCCGGTAGTCGTTGCGCAGCACCGGCAGCATCATGCTGACGAGCGGCTCGTCCTCCAGCACCCGCGTGTCGGTGCCGCCGAGCCGCAGGAGGTCGGCGAGCAGCTCGTCGTCGGTCCGCTCCTGGACCGGCCCCGGCGGTGGCGGCACCCGGCGCCCGGACACGAACAAGCCCAGCAGCGGGGCCTCGAACCGCCGCGCCACCTCGAACGCCAGGCTGCCACCCATGCTGTGCCCGAAGAACGCCACCGGTCCGGCGGGCTCGGCGGCGAGCACCTCCGCCACCCGGTCGGCGAGCACGAACAGGTCGTCCACCAGGGGTTCGGCGTGCCGGTCCTGCCGGCCCGGGTACTGCACCGCCAGCACGTCGACCGCGGGGGTCAGCGCGGCCGAAAGCGCGTGGTAGGAGCTCGCCGCACCGCCGGCGTGCGGGAAGCACACGAGCCGCGGCGCGCCGGGTGCGGCGGGGTGGAAGCGCCGGAGCCACAGTCGGGAACGCGTCATACCGGCGAATGTCCCAGACCGGACGGGCCCGGGTCGTCGCCTATCGTGCGGAAGCCGGGCGGGTCCCGGCGCCCGGGCCCGGACCCGCCCGTTCCTCCCTCCTCAGGGGGTCACTCGGCCCGCCACAGCGCGGGGACGGCCGGGGGTTCCCAGCCCGCCTGGGCCGTGTGCCCCTGCAGGCAGACGTAGCTCTTGCCGCCGTAGGTGACCCGGGCGCCGGCCGCGTACGTGGTGCCCGCCGCCCAGGTGGTGCCCCCGGGCGGGGTGGACGTCGGGGGCGTCGAAGTCGGAGGCGTGGACGTCGGCGGGGTCTGCGGGACGTTCAGCACGAAGTCGAAGGCCGCCTCCTTCGCCGGGCCGTTGTCCCGCACGGTCATCAGCAGCCGCGCGTCGAAGAGCGAGTCGGTGTTGTTGCGCGGCTCGTTCGGGAAGTAGAGCTGTGTGGTCAGGATCGGCCGACCCGGGGCCTGGACCTTGACGTGGATGTGCCGGGTCCGGCCGGGGTAGAGCCCGGGCACGATCGTCGTCAGCGTGAAGGCGCCTTGGGCGTTCGTGTACTGGTGGCCGCGGAAGGCGAAGCCGGCGCTGTCGTACGCGCCGTTGACGTCGGCCTGCCAGAAGTCCAGGAGCGCGCGGGTCACCGGCTGGCAGGCGAGCCCGAAGACGTAACCGGTCACGGTGAGGCGCGTGCCCGGCGTGCCGGGCGTGGTGAGGTCGGTGCGCTCGGGCGAGTCGGGTTTGAAGTAGGGACCCTCGATCTGGTCGGGCGTCGGGTCGTCGCCGTCGTGGCAGGACGGCGTCAGGTCCGGGGCCTGGCCGCCCGCGGCCGTGGTCCGGGCGAGCGCCGGGCCGCCGATCAGCGCGACCGGCGCGGCGACGCCCGCGGCCAGCGCGGCGCGCAGCACCGTCTTGCGGGTGAGCTTGCTGTCTTCGTCCATGCCTGCTCCTCGTGGGGGCGTCGGGAATCCCCTCGAACGTAGGCAGCGCACCGGGTGGGCGGCGATGGACTGGACCGGTCAGTCGTGGTGATTCTCCCCGGCGCGCCGGAAGTCGCCGGGGCTCAGCCCGGTCTCCCGGCGGAAGAACCGGCAGAAGTAGGCGGGGTCGGCGAACCCCACGCGGCTCGCGACCTGCCGCACGGTGAGGTCCGTGCGGAGCAGGAACCGCTGGGCCTCCCGGGTCCGCGCCTCGCGCAGCAGCTGCGCGGCGGTGCGCCCGGTCGCGGCCTTCACCGCCTCGGTGAGGTGGTCCGGGGTGACGCCCAGGCGTGCGGCGTGCGCGGTCACCGACCACAGCCCGAGGTCGGCGCGGCCGGCCAGCCGGGCGAACTCCGCCGCGACGGCCCCGGCGGGCGCGGGCGGCGGCGCTCCCAGCAGCCGTCCGGCCCGCGCGACGAGGACGTGCACGAGCGCCCGCAGCACCGACTCCTCGCCGTGGCGGTGCTCCTCGACGAGGTCCGCGATCAGCCGCGTGACGCCGGCGTCGGCGGACGCGTCGAGCTCGAGCCACGGCCGTTCGCTCAAGCGCCGCAGCTGTTCGCGGTCGCCGGGGTGGTCGAGGAGGAACTCGTCGGTGAACACGACGACGTGCCCGGTGAGGCCGCGCACCCCCGCCCACTGGTGCACCTGCCCGGGCGCGATGACGCCGAAGTGCGGCGGCCGCAGCGGCCGGCGCGTCAGGTCGACGACGTGCGCGCCGGTGCCGCCGGTGACGTGGACGAGCTCGTGGAAGGTGTGCCGGTG
This sequence comes from Amycolatopsis stemonae, assembly GCF_054781455.1. NCBI lineage: Bacteria > Bacillati > Actinomycetota > Actinomycetes > Pseudonocardiales > Pseudonocardiaceae > Amycolatopsis > Amycolatopsis stemonae. The sequence goes on from NZ_BAAGUJ010000001.1 coordinate 460,218, forward strand.
CGGGAACTCCGCGCGTGACAGGGGCCCGATCTCGTCGAACGTGCCGACCGCGAACGGCGGCGCGTGCGGGGCGGGCACCTCCAGCCGGTGCATCGGCAGCTCCCCGGCCCGCGGTGGCGGGCAGGGCGTCCCGGGCGGAACAGTGGTACCGCGCATGGCCGAAAAGTCTAGACCAATTAACGCGTGGTTCGCCGCTTTTGCCCCGTTGGCCCCACGACGATGGTCGGGTGCGAAAACGGGGCCGGTCCACAGTGGACCGGCCCCGTTCGCGGGTGCAGCGTCGCTTACGCGCGGCTGCGGCGCCGGTTCAGCAGCAGCACCAGCGCGCCGCCGCCGAGCAGCAGGCCGCCGATGGTGAACGGAACCGCGGCGTCGACACCGGTGTTGGCGAGCTCGCCGCCACCGCCGGTCGAGCCGGCCGGGGTGCTCGGCGCGGTGGTGCTCGGGGCCGTGCCGGCCTCGGTCCACTTCGCGGCCGCCTTGGCGGTCACCGCGGTCTTCTCCGAGTCGGCGACGATCAGCGACTGCGCCGGCTGCTTGTCGTAGTCCTCGGCGACGAACAGGCGGCCGGTGTCGAGCTGGCCGCTGACCTTGAGCGAGAACGAGCCGTTGCCCGGCTTGGCGTCCTTCGGGACGTCGACGAACAGCTTGCTGCCGTCCTTGACGTCGGTGGCCTTCAGCTCCTTGCCGTCGGCGTCGGTGATCTTGACGCCCTCGGGCAGCTCGCTGGTGAGCGAGGTGACCGAGCCGGTGGTCGCGACGTCGAACGGGCCGATCCGGGTGCCGGCGGCGCCTTCGGTCTTCTGGGCGGCGATGTTCAGCGTCGGCTTCGGCTGCGCGCTGATACCGGTGTTGTCCTTGCCGGTCAGGTAGTCGTACAGCGCGGCGACGTCCGCGCCGGCGGCCTTGTCGCCGTCGCCGAGCGGGTTGCCGTGGTCGAGGTTCTTGCCGTCGCTGTAGTGCCACACGGCGGCCTGCGTCGCGGCGATGGCTTCGCGGTCGCTCAGCTTGACGCCGCCCGCCTTGGCGCCGAGCGCGTCGAGGCCGACACCCGGGTAGCCGTGGTGCAGCACCCAGTTGATCTTGTCGCGGTTGTCGTTGAACGGCGACTTCGCGTCCGGGTACTTGTTCCACGGGCGCTCGACCATGTCGACGTCGTTGCGCATGCGGACGGTGATCTGCACGCAGTAGAGCTTGAGGGCGCTGCCGTCGGACAGCTTGAACCCGAACAGCTCGGTGGCCGCGTGACCGCCGCCTTCGAGGTTGACCGAGTAGCCGTAGGTGCCGTGGTCGCTGACGCGGCCGCGCGCGGCGCCGTCGTCCGCGAGCGCCGAAGGGGCACCGATCATGACCGCGGCGGCCGCGGCGACGACCGCGATCCCGCCCCGCACGAGAGTGGACCTGACCTGCATAAATCTCCTATCCGAGCCCGAACCACGACGTTGGGGTCGCGTGGGACTGCCAATCCCCGACCACACGACCGCCGATTCGGGTGAGTGATCACCCGGTCAAGCGAGACCGGAGCTTACACGGAGCCCACACGTGCTACACAGGGTGTCCCTGTTATCTCGAATGGGTGAGAAACCTGCCTAAAACGGTCAGCGGAAAAAGCGCAGGTCGCGATTAAATCGGTTCAAGATTCAAGCACTTCGGCGGGCCCGGAACGGAGCCCCGCCGCCATCCGGCCGATGACCCCCGCGTACTCCGCCTTCAGGCGGGGTTTGTCCACATCGGACGCCTCGGCCAGCGCCATCCCGGCCGTGCCGACCATGCCGAACACCAGCCGCGTCGTCGTCTCCAGCGGCTGCTCGTCGATGTCGCCGCCGTCGACGAGGGCCTTGATCAGCTGCTCGACGAGGCCGTAGGCGTACTGCTCCTCGGCCGCCTGCCAGCGCACCCAGCCGAGCGCGAGCGGCGCTTCCTGCCAGACGAGCTTGCCGTAGACGGGGTCGCAGCAGCGGTCGAGGAACGCGTCGAGGGCCGAGAACGCCGCCGACCACGGGTCCGCCGCCCGGGCCGCCGCGTTCGCGGACAGTTCCATCGCGTCCGTCTCGAGCTGCTGGAAGACGGCTTCGAACAACGCCTTCTTGCTGGCGAAGTGGTGGTAGATCGCGCCGCGCGTGGCCTGGATGTCGGCGGCGATGTCTTCGAGGGCCGTGCCGGCGAAGCCGTTCTCGGCGAACCGGCGGGTGGCCGCCGCCAGCAACGCGGCGCGGGTGGCCTCGGAGTACTGCTCCCGCCGGCTCTTGACCGTCGACATGCGCACAGCATAGGACATACACTGCGTATGTCACAGACGTCGTGTAGGTGGGGTACCCATGACCGTGTCCGAGGAACTGCTGTTCAACCCGTTCGCGCCCGGCTTCTTCGAAAACCCGTACGAGCAGTACAAGATGCTGCGCGACGAAGACCCGGTGCAGGACCACCCGCTGGGGTTCTGGTTCGTCTCGCGCTACGAGGACGTGTCGGCGCTCCTTCGCGCCGGGTTGTCCGTGGACGTCACCAACCTGGCGGAGTCCCCGTTCGAGTTCTCCGGCGTCGACGAGGACGCGGGCGCGCTCAACCGCTCGATGCTCGACCGCGACCCGCCCGACCACACGCGGCTGCGTTCGCTGGTGACGAAGGTGTTCACCCGCCGCGCGATCGCCGCGCTGGAGCCGAAGATCGCCGGGCTCGTCGACGAAGCACTGGACCGGATGGCCGACAAGGGCGAGTCCGACCTCGTCGAGGAACTGGCGTTCCCGCTGCCGTTCGCGGTGATCTCGGAGATGCTCGGCATGCCGCCGACCGACCACTCGCGGGTCCGCGAACTGAGCGGCACCCTGGTGCGCTCGCTGGAGATCGTCGCCGACGAGGAGACGGCCCGCGCCATCATGGCGGCGGACGCCGAGCTGACGGCGATCACCCGCGAAGTGATCGCGTGGAAGCGCGACCACCCGGCGGACGACCTGCTGACGGCGTTGATCCAGGCGGAGCACGACGGCCAGGTCCTGGACGGCGACGAGCTGGTGGCCCAGGTGGTCCTGCTGTACGTGGCCGGCCACGAGACGACCGTCAACCTGATCGCGAACGGCGTGAACGCGTTGCTGCGCAACCCTTCGCAGCTGTCGCTGCTTCGCGAGCGGCCCGACCTGGCGGCGAACGCGGTGGAGGAGTTCCTGCGGCACGACTCCCCCGTGCAGCAGACCCGCCGCGTCACGACGTCCCCGCACACGGTGGCGGGCAAGGAGATCCCGGCGGGCACGTTCGTCCTGGCCTGCCTCGGCTCGGCCAACCGCGACGAGCGGTTCTTCGGCCCCGACGCGGCGGAACTGCGCCTGGACCGCCCCGAAGCGCGTCACCAGGTTTCGTTCGGCGCGGGCCCGCACCACTGCCTGGGCGCGGCGTTGGCCCGGCTGGAAGGCCAGGTCGCGGTCGGCCGGCTCGTGCAGCGGTTCCCCGACCTGGGGTTCGCCGGGGAGCTGACGTGGAACGGCCGGATCAACCTCCGCGGGCCGGCGAAGTTCCCGGTCACCGTGCGCGCCTGAGGCGCTCCCGCCATTGCGGCTCAGATGTCATCGGCGCGGTTCAGGCACACCTGCTTCAAGCACCGCGAGGTCACGCACCGCATAACGGTGGTGCTCGGCCTCCTCCTTCAGCACCACCTTGAGGCACCGACGCACGAGGTACTCCTGATCGGGATACATCTCGGCCGGCTTGCGACCGCACACCCGGTCAAGCTCGTCGACGGTCAGCCCGCCGACGAACCGCCGCATCGCGGCCATCCGGGCGAGCCTCGGCGCAAGCACGTCCTCCAGCGCCGGAGTGGCGTCAAGGGTGAGGCCGAGTTTCGCGGCCTCCTCCGGCGGCGTCCCTCCGGCCGGGAAGCCGAGCGGGTGGTAGGGCGCGTCCTCCTCGAGCACGGCGCTTCCGAACCAGGCGTCGCAGGCGAACAGAAGATGCCGCTGCGTCTCGACGAAGGACCACTCGCCGTCGACCCGCTCGTGCAGTTCGGCCTCGGGCAGCCGCCGCGCCCGCTCGAGCGTCGCGCTCCACATGGCTTCGACCGCGCCCCAAGCAGCGCGGTAGTCCTCGGGAGAAGAGGCATCCCGCGCCAGCGCCCGCGCGGGCTCCCGGGCGTCGAGCTCAGCCTCGACATAGGCGGTCACGTCGACGTCATTGACGACAACGCGCCCGAAGTCACCACCGAGGTAGACATCGCTGCCGTAGCAGTCGACGATCTTCAGGCCGTCCACCTCGCAATCGCGGATCTCGAGGCCGGCGAGGTCGCACAGGTGGACACGAGCACCGCGGAACTGGTCGCTCTGGACGTATTCGGTAGCCATCCCAGCAGTCTCACGTATCTGCCTCGTCCGCGCGGCGTTTTGCCGCAACCCGTCCTCACTTGCGGCGCCCGTCAAAGCCCTCCCGGCGGCATGCCACTCACGGGGGTGATCTGCGTTGACTCACAAGGACGAATTACAACGCGGGGCGTGATCTCAGCTGCGCGGTCTGAACCGGATCAGCCGAGTGACCGGGCCGAACACGCTTCCTAGCGTGGAATCGTGGCAGCTCACCGGCGACTTCCCCGTAACCAATACCTCTGTGCGACGTGCGGACAGCCCCATATTTACGGGTCCCAGCGGGGACGCGAATGCGGGCAAACTCCGAGCCGGCCCGCCCGCTCCGGAAGGTCCAGCTCCGGCCGCGCGCCGGTGCACCGCCCAAGCTGGACCACACCGTCGTCAGCGCAGAACGCGACACCTCGAGTACCCACACCGCCCGCTCGGACGCCCCGGCCACAACGCGCGGCCACCCCCGAACCGGACCGGAGAAGCGAACGCCGCCAGCGCGCCAAGGAGTCGCTGAGCCGGGATCCGTCGGTGATCACCGGTGATGCGGTGGCGTTCGTCTTCGACGAGAACGGTTTCTACGTCCGGCTGGCGAACCGCGTGCTCGAGAAGTCGCGCTGGCGCATGCCGATCCGTCGACGCAACCATGGTCTCTGCATCTGTCTCGACGACTCGGCGAAGAGTCTGGACCCCGGCACGTACGCCAAGCTCACCCAGCTGCCGGTTCGAGCGGGCCTGCTTCGTCTGGGCTTCCCGCCGGTCCTCGCCGAAGTTCTGAGCGCCACGACGGCGTTCGGCGTCAAGCAGATCCTCGGCGCGCTGCCCCAAGCCCAGCTCGCCAAGACCCTTCGGGTCATGATCCCGCTGGTCTGCCCCGACCTGGACGTCTGCCCAGCGCGCGTCGAGGTCTTGAAAACCTACGCCGCCCCAGCCCTGGGCGCGGAGCTGAAGACGCTCGTTGCCGGGCTGCGTTGATCGATCGCCGCGCCTGGCCCTCGATGACCAGCGTGCCGGTCAGACGGGGCCGATCAGGCGATGATGGTCTGCGTGGTGCCCCCGACGGGACTCGAACCCGCACTGAATCGATTTTAAGTCGACTGCCTCTGCCGGTTGGGCTACGGGGGCACCGCACACTCTAGGTTATGGACCTCAGTGCAGCGTCCACGACTGGTTCGCGCTGCCCGTGCACGTCCAGATCTGCAAGGGGGTTCCGTCCGCCGAACTGGGGCCCGTTGCGTCCAGGCACTTGCCTGATGCCGGGTTCACCAGCTGGTTCGACGACGAGTGCGTCCACTGCTGGGCGCCCGTTCCGTTGCAGTCGTACAGCTGGACCTTCGTGCCGTTCGCCGTGCCGGCCGCCGTCACGTCCAGGCACTTGCCCAGCGCTTGCAGCGTGCCCGATGTCGATGTCCACTGCTGGGCGTTCGTCCCGTTGCAGGTGTACAGGTCGATCGTCGTGCCGTTCGCCGGTGACGCGCCCGCTACGTCGACGCACTTGCCGCCGTAGCCCGTGATCGTGCCGGCGCCCGAGGGCGGGGGCGTTGTCGTGCCGCCGCCGGTGATCGCGTTGAAGATGCGTGAGTACGCGTAGCCCGTTGCGCGGTCGTAGTCCTGGAGCTCCCAGAACGACAGCTCCGCGACGCCGTTCTGGGCGGCGAACGTCTCCAGCTGCTGGGCGTCCGACTGGCTGAACTGGGCGCCGTCGTCGTTGCGGCCGGCGATCGGGGTCAGGCCCATCATCGCGTACGCCGCCGACGTCGAGATCCCGTACAGGCTCGCCAGCTGCGACGCCGAGGCGCGCGCCGCCGAGAGGGCGTCGCCCAGGACCGGCTGGCCGTCGTAGAAGTCCATCACCATCAGGTTGACCACGCTCACCTTGACGCCCTTGTTCTTGGCGTCGCGCAACAGGTCCTGCTCGTTCGACGGGATGCCCGTCGGGTCGACCGCCAGCGTGTAGTCCACCTGGACCGCCGGGTTCTGCTGCTGCAGCGCGGCCAGCGCGGAGTTGCGGCGCTGGTTGGACGCCGTGTCGTTCAGGACGCCGCCCTCGATGTCGAAGTCGAGGCGGGGCGTGCCGTACGTGGTGACGACGTTCGCGTACGCCGCCGTCAGGCTCGACGTGTTCGTGCAGGTCTGGGCCAGCTCACCGCCTTCGGCGCCGCCGAACGACGGGATGACGTTGCCGCCCGCCACCTGCAGCGAGCTGATCTGGGACCTGAACGAGCCGACGCCGGTGCCGTTCGCCTCCCACACCGGCGTGCAGCCGGACTGCGGGGTCAGGAACGCCAGCGTGTAGAACTTCGTGCCGGTGGCGCTCAGGTCGGCGGCCAGCTGGCCGGCGTCGGCGTCGCTGATCTGCAGGTACGGCGCCGCGTAGTGGGCGGGGAACGCGGCGCCCGCCGCGGCGGCGGTCGAGGGGGTCGTGGCGAGGACGGCGGCACTCACGAACGCGGGCAAAGCCGCTGCGAGGGCACGGGAAATGCGCATGGGAGCTCCCGGAGGGGACTGTGGGGAGGAGCGGGGGCGGACTTATTCCGCGTTGTGAAGAAAGGGTTTACCCGCTCATCGGCCCAGTTGTCCAGACCATGTCGCTCACCGGCACACAGCCGGTCATCCGCCGCCAAAACGCCCCAACAGCAGCAAAAAGCCCCCGGCCGAAACCGGCCGGGGGCGTTCAGCGAACGGAGGTCAGGACTTCGAGACGCGCGCGAACTCGTCCTTCGGGTTGTTGATCTGGCCCAGCGAAATGACCTCACGCCGGAACAGGCCGCCCAGGATCCAGTCGAACAGGATGCGGATCTTGCGGTTCCAGGTCGGCATCGCCTTGAGGTGGTAGGCGCGGTGGAACAGCCAGGCCGGGAAGCCCTTGATCTTCAGGTTCAGCGCGTCGGCGACGCCCTTGTGCAGGCCGAGGCTGGCGACCGCGCCGAGGTTCTTGTGGTAGTAGTCCTTCGGCTTGCCGCCGCGGATCACCTTGATGATGTTCTTCGCCAGCAGCGTCGCCTGGCGGACCGCGTGCTGGGCGTTCGGCGGGCACGTCGCCGTCGGGTCCTCTTCGGTGCGCGAGAGGTCCGGGATCGCCGCGTTGTCGCCCGCGGTCCACACGTCCGGGTGGCCGACGACCTGCATCGCCGCCGTCGCCTCGACGCGGCCGCGCTTGTCGAGCGGGAGGTCCGAGTCGGCGAGCACCGGGTTGGCCTTCACGCCGGCGGTCCAGATCAGCGTGTCGGTGTCGAACTCCGTGCCGTCCGAGAGCACGACGTGGCCGTTCTCGAACGACTTCGCCGCGGTCGAGAGGTACACCTCGATGCCGCGCTTCTCCAGCTGCTCGACCGTGTACACGCCGAGGGTCTCGCGGACCTCGGGCAGGATGCGCCCGGCGGCCTCGACGAGCACCCAGCGGACGTCGGAAGGCTGGATGTTCGGGTAGTAGTTCTCCACCGCGAAGCGGGTCATGTCCTCGAGCTCGGCCAGCGCCTCGATGCCGGCGAACCCGCCGCCGACGACGGTGAACGTCAGCAGGCGCTTGCGCAGCTCGGGGTCGAGCGTGCTGGCCGCCTCGTCGAGCTTCGTCATGATGTGGTTGCGGAGGTAGATCGCCTCGCCGATGGTCTTGAAGGCGATGCCCTGCTCGACCAGGCCCGGGATCGGCAGGATGCGCGCGACGGCGCCGAGCGCGACGACGAGGACGTCGTAGCCGAGCTGCTCGATGTGGCCGTCGGCCGCCTCGACCGTGACGGACTTCTTCTCGTTCTCGATCTTGGTGACGCGCGCGGTCAGCACGTGGCAGCGCTTGAGAACGCGCCGCAGCGGCACGACCACGTGCCGGGGCTCGATCGCGCCGGCCGCGGCCTCCGGGAGGAACGGCGCGTAGGTCATGTGGGGCTGCGGGTCAACGACGGTCACGGAGGCCTCGTTGGCCCGGAGCATCTTCTGGAGGCCGTACGCCGTGTAGAGCCCGACGTACCCACCACCGAGGACGAGGATCCGAGTCGGTTCCGACTTCGACTTCGCAGCAGCCATGTCCTCATGGTGACACCTTCGCGGGCGGCTCGCTCGGGGACCCCATCCGGCTGTGACCAGCGTCGCGGCCGTTTCCGTAACGATTCAGTCCGACGCTGTCACCGAGGTCGCCGCCCGGAACACCCCGGCCACCATGGCGTGGGTCACGCGGCGAGTCTGGACATTGCGCGGCGACACGTGATAACAGCCGAAAAGGCGCAGGTCGTCCAGTTCCACGACCGCTCCGTGCGCGAAGGCCGGGCGCGGCTGCGGCACCGGCCAGCCGGCCGCGGCGAGCACGGGCAGTAACGCCTGCCAGCCGAACGCCCCGAGCACCACGATCGCGCGCAGTGTCGGACGTAACAGTGTCAGCTCTTCGGCGAGCCACGGGCGGCAGGTGTCGCGCTCGGCCGGCGTCGGCTTGTTGTCCGGCGGCGCGCACCGCACCGGTGAGACGAGCCGGGTGCCGTACAGCTCGAGGCCGTCGCCGAGCCGCTCCGACGTCGGCTGCGACGCGAGCCCGACCTCGTGCAGGACGCGGAAGAGGAAGTCGCCGGACGGGTCGCCGGTGAACATCCGGCCGGTGCGGTTCGCGCCGTGCGCCGAGGGCGCCAGGCCGACGACCGCGAGCGACGCGTCCGGCGGGCCGAAGCCCGGCACCGGCCGCGCCCAGTACTCCTCGCCGCGGAACGCCGCCTTCGTGCCCACGACGCCTTCGCGCCAGGTCACCAGCCGCGGGCAGGCGCGGCACCCGGCCACGGCGGCGTCCAGCTCGGCCAGTGACCTCATCGCAGCGCCGCCCGGCACAGCCGGTCGGCCCGGCGCGTCGTCTCGGGGAGGCGGTAGCGCGGGGTCAGCGCCAGGGTCAGCCGGCACGCGTGCGCCAGGCCGATCCGGTGCCCGGCCGAGACGTACACCGGCTTGACGCCGTCCTGGGTCCGCAGCACCGAGCCGACGACCTCGCCCGCGTCGACCAGCGGCGCCGACGAGCCGCGCGCCGCCCCCGGGGCGTCGTGCGTGCCGACGAACCGGGTCTTGCCGACGCCGAACGCGCGCAGCCCGGTGAGCACCCCGAGGTGGCAAGCCAGGCCGAAGCGGCGCGGGTGGGCGAGGCCGTGGCCGTCGCAGACCAGGACGTCCGGCTCGCGGTCCAGGCGCTCGAGCGCGGCCAGCAGCGGCGGCAGCTCGCGGAAGGCGAACAGGCCGGGTTCGTACGGGAAGACGGCCCTCGCGCGGTGCGTCCGCTCCTCGACGACCGTCAGCCCGGCCGTCTCGAGCGTGACGGCCGCCGCGGCGATCACGCCGTCCTCGTCGTAGGCGACGTCGAGGCCGGTCACCGTCGGCGGCAGCTCGGGGCCGTCGTCGGTCAGGTCCACCCGGCCGCGCAGGCGCTCCTGCACGGCGAGCGCCTGCTCCGCCGTCGCCGGCCAGTCCCCGGTGTGCACCAAGTCACCCTGCCACAACTAGGTTGGGGCCATGGCGGACACGACCCCCGAAGAGGCCCCCGAGAAGAAGGCCGAGGACACCACCGAGGTCCCGGCCGAGCCGACCGACGACATCGTCACGACCCAGCACACCATCACCGTGAAGCGCAAGAAGCTCGCGTACACGGCGAAGGCGGGCCGGATCGTGCTCCGCAAGGAGGTCGTCAAGGACGGCAAGTCGGAGGGCTTCAAGGCGAAGGCGGAGGTGTTCGTCACCTCCTACACCCTCGACGACGCCGACCCGGGCTCGCGGCCGGTGACGTTCGCCTTCAACGGCGGCCCCGGCTCGTCGAGCATCTGGCTGCACATGGGCCTGCTGGGCCCGCGCCGGGTGCTCTCGGGCGACGTCGACGACCTGGTGCCGCCGCCGTACGGGCTGGCCGACAACCCCGAGACGCTGCTCGCGCACAGCGACCTGGTGTTCATCGACCCGGTGTCCACCGGCTACTCGCGCGCGGCCGAGGGCGGCGAGACGAAGGACTTCCACGGCTTCAAGGGCGACATCGAGTCGGTCGGCGAGGTCATCCGGCTGTGGGTGTCGCGGCACGAGCGCTGGCTGTCGCCGAAGTTCCTGGCCGGCGAGTCGTACGGCACGCTGCGCGCCGCCGGGCTGGCCGCGCACCTGCAGGAGCGGCACGGGCTGTACCTCAACGGCCTGCTGCTGATCTCGTCGGTGCTCGACCTCGGCACGCTGCGGTTCACCGAGGGCAACGACCTGCCGTACTCGCTGTACGTGCCGACGTACGCGGCGATCGCGCACTACCACGGCCTGCACGGCGAGCGCCCGCTCGACGACGTCCTCGCCGACGCCGAGGACTTCGCGGCCAAGGAGCTGCCGTGGGCCCTCTCGCGCGGCGCGCGGCTGTCCACTCAGGACCGGGCGGACGCGGTGGCCACGCTGGCGTCGCTGACCGGGCTCACCGAGTCCTATGTGGACCGGGTGAACCTGCGGATCGAGCACGTCCGGTTCTTCACCGAGCTGCTGCGCGACCGCGGCCTGACGGTCGGCCGGATGGACGGCCGGTTCACGACGTGGGAGCCGGACGGCGGCCGCGAGCACATGAGCGACGACCCGTCGATCTCCCGTGTGGTCGGCGCGTACGCGGCGGCGTTCAACCACTACGTGCGGGCCGAGCTCGGGTACGAGAACGACCTGCCCTACGAGATCATCCACGAGGACACGTTCAAGGCGTGGTCGTACTCGGACTTCGAGGGCCGCTCGGTGTCGGTGGTGGACTCGGTGAGCGCCGCGATGCGCGCGAACCCGCACCTGCAGGTCCACGTGGCGTTCGGCCACTACGACGGCGCGACGGCGTACTTCGCGGCCGAGCACGTGCTGGCCCACCTGCAGATCCCCGAGGAGCTGCGCGACAACATCGACACGGCGTACTACCCGGCGGGGCACATGATGTACGTCCACGAGCCGACCCGGGTGCAGCAGTCGAAGGACCTGGCGAAGTTCGTCAAGAAGGCGTCGAACCGCTGAGGTCCGCCGGTCCCCGGGGGTCAGGCCGGCGCCCGGGGACCGGTGACGTGCGTTCGACGGCGGTCGGTCACCGGCCGTAGCAGCCCGGCGGCAGGCGCCGGTAGCGGCGGCGGACCAGCAGCCAGCCGGTCAGCTGCAGGACACCGACCGTCACGAGGTAGGCCAGCGCCAGCCCGCCGAGCCAGCCGGGCGTCGCCCAGTCGACCACGAAGACCGGCATCGCCAAGAACGCGTACAGGAAGCTCGGCGCGAACCGGTACGCGTCCTCCGCCCGCAGCACCTCGTCGACCCGCAGGGACGCGGCGTCCTCCGCGATGACCGGGCCGCGCAGCACCCGGCCGAGCACGAGCGCGGTCGCGCCGGCCCCGGCCGCCAACGCGACCGTGTGCACCCCGGCCTCCACCGACGGCGAGTACCAGTGCTTCCAGGTGAACTGCGGCTCGGTGACGAACGCCGCCGCGCACAGCACCGCGCCGCCGGCGAACGTGAGGGCCGTCGAGACGAGGTACCACCAGCCGACCTGCGTCACGGCCGTCCGCAGCGGGAGCGGTGCGCCGCCGGCCAGGCTCTCGGCGAGCCGTTCCCGGCGCTGCGCCGTCCGCCAGCGCAGCACCTGGTAGGCCGCGAAGATCACGGCGTAGGCGGCGGTCCGCCCGGGCAGTTCCACCGTGGTGAACGCGATTCCGGCGAACAACCACACGAACGCCACGCCGAGCGTGTAGGCGGGGATCCCCCGCCCCGCGGCACCGCGGCCGCCGATGCGCAGGGCCAGCAGCCGGGTCGGCAGCCACACGCTCACCCCGCGCCGGGCCAGCCACATCCGCGCGCGGCCCACCTCGAGCACCGTCGGCTCGCCCGGCAGCCTCGGATCCACCGGCAACGCCGGTTCACGCACCACCACCGGAACCTCCCCCTGTGCCCGGTACCACGCCGACCGCCCCGGGAAGGTTGTCTCCCGGCGCGGGCTTCGGAGAGCCTTCCCCCACCACGGAAAAACGGCCCACCCCCGCACGGAGGTGGGCCGTTCCGCGAACACTACTTCAGGTACTGCGCCCCGTGGGTCACCGCCGAGTAGGCGTCGACCGCGCCGTGGCCGTAGAAGCCGTTGAACGACGCGTCGCCGGTGCACGTTGCCGTGAACGTCGCGTCGCGGCCTTCCTTCAGGTAGTCCACCGTGCGCGGGACCGGGCAGGCGATCTTCGACGCCGTGCCCTCCAGCACGCGCTGGACCGCGTCGGGCGAGAGGCCGAAGTCGCCGTGCGACGGCTTGCCGTACTGCGAAACGATCAGCGCCGCCACGCCGGTCGCGTGCGGGGTCGCCATCGACGTGCCCTGCAGCCACTGGTAGTAGCCGACGCGGCCGTCGGGCGCCGTCGCCTTCTGGATGCCCGCCGTCGTGCCCGCCGCGGTGATGTTCCCGTCGGCGTCGATGTTCCCGGCCGCCACCCCCACGTTCTTCGGGTACGTCGAAAGGATCTCGTTCTGCAGCGTGCGGAACCACGGAGTGCCGAAGCCGTCGCGGAAGTAGCCGCCCGGCGCGGAAACCGAGATCTGCTCGGTGCCGTAGTTCGAGTAGTCCGCCTTCGCCTGCGACGGCCCGAACGCGCTCACGCCGATCGTGTGCGGGCCCTCGACCGGCAGGTTCAGGCAGGTCGCGTTGTCGACGGTACGCGGGTGCGTGCTGGAGCTCGGGTAGTCCGGGCTGGTGGTGTCCGGCTGCGGGGCGCCCAGGTCGGTGTGCTGGTTCCCCAGCGCGACGACCGAGGTGACCCCCTTGCGGTAGGCGTAGTTCAGCGCGCGGGTCGTGGCCTCGATGATCGTGCGCTGCTCGGCCTGCTCGGCGGCCGAGTCCGCCGGGTTGGCGGTGCAGTTGTACAGCCACGGGTCGGTGTAGAAGGACATGTTGACCACGTCGATGCCCGCGTCGCCGGCGTAGGTCAGCGCGTCCACGGTCGGCTGCAGGAAGAAGAACCCGGAGTCCTGGCCGGCGCGGACGTTCACCAGCGTCACGTTCGGCGCGACGCCGGAGACACCGAAGTCGTTCAACGCGGCGCCGATGGTGCCCGCCACGTGCGTCCCGTGGCCGTTGTCGTCGTGGTCGACCGGGTCCACGCAGCCGCGGAACTCGCAGGGCCCGTCGACGACGGTGCCGTTGACGTCGGTGGGGATGTCCTTGGTGAAGTTGCGCGAGTCGGCGTAGTCGAAGTTCGGGGCGATGTCGGGGTGCGTGCCGTCGACGCCGGTGTCGATGATGCCGACCTTGACGCGCTTGTCGCCGCGCTGCACCGTGTGCGCGAGGTCGGCGCGGACGGCCTGCTGCCCCCAGAGCTGGCTGTCTAGCGGGTCGGTCTTGATCGGCTGGGGCTTCTTCGCGGCGGCCTTCGGAGCCGCGGCGGCGGTGCCCTGGCCCTCCTTCTCGACGGCGTCCGGCTTGGTCTTCGGGGCGCCGTCCTTGGGCGCCTTGCCGATCACGCGTTCCTTCGCGGCGCCGAACACGGCCCGGTTCGCGTTGACGCGCTCGGCGAAGCCGGTGGCCGGGGCGCTGGCCTTGATCAGGCCGACGGCGGTGTTCGTCTCCAGCACGGTGCCGCCCGCGGCCTTGATGGCCTGCTGGGTGGCGCCGATGCTCTGGACGTCCTTGGCGAGCACGGTGAACTCGGTCGCCGGGCCGGACAGGGCGGGCTGCGCCGACGCGACCGGGACCGCGACGGCCGAGATCGCCCCGAACAGCGGGACGGCCATGGCCGCGGCGAGAAGCCTGGGTCTCTTCACGATTCTCCTCCTCGGGAAAGCGGTTCCTGCACCGTATAGATCGGACATTGCACTTACAACGGCAGAAAGTACGTTATGGAACAACCGACTTCTGCTCCGCGAAGTGACAAGCTGACAAGTGGCCGTCCGTCCTCGGCACCAGTTCCGGCACCTCGGTGGCGCACTTGTCCTGCGCCTTCCAGCAGCGCGTGCGGAACCGGCACCCGGACGGGGGATCCAGGGGACTCGGCACGTCCCCGGTCAGCCGGATCACCTGCCGCTGGCCGCGCACCGCCGGGTCGGCCACCGGCACCGCCGACAGCAGCGCCTGGGTGTACGGGTGGGACGGTCGTTCGTAGATCTCCTCGTCCGTACCGATTTCGACGATCTTGCCGAGGTACATCACCGCGACCCGGTTGGACAGGTGCCGCACCACGGACAGGTCGTGGGCGATGAACACGTAGGACAGCCCGAACTCGGTCTGCAGGTCGCCGAGCAGGTTCATCACCTGCGCCTGGATCGAGACGTCCAACGCGGACACCGGCTCGTCGCAGATGATCACCTTGGGCCGCAGCGCGAGCGCCCGCGCGATGCCGATGCGCTGGCGCTGGCCGCCGGAGAACTGGTGCGGGTAGCGGTTGAGGTGCTCGGGGTTGAGCCCGACGACCTCCAGCAGCTCCTGCACCTTCGCCGCGCGCGAACCCTTCGGCGCGACGTCGGGGTGGATCTCGAACGGCTCGCCGACGATGTCGCCGACGGTCATCCGCGGGTTCAGCGACGTGTACGGGTCCTGCAGCACGATCTGGATTTCGCGGCGCAGCTTCCGCAGTTCGGTGCCCTTCATCGAAAAGATGTCGCGGCCTTCGAACGTCGCGCTGCCCGCGGTCGGTTCCTCCAGGCGCATCAGCACCTGGGCCAAAGTGGACTTCCCGCAGCCGGACTCGCCGACGACGCCGAGGGTCTCGCCCGGCATCAGGTCGAACGAGACGCCGTCGACCGCCTTGACCTGGCCGATCGTGCGCTTGAACAGGATTCCGGTGCGGACCGGGAAGTACTTCTTGAGGTCGGTGACCGACAGGATGGGGTCAGGCACGGGAGTTCACCACCTCTTCGGCGAAGTGGCACGCGCTCGTCCGGCCGAAGCCGATCCCGCGCGGTGGCGGCACTTCTTCGGAACAACGGGCTTCGGCTCGCTTGCACCGCGGGTGGAACGGGCAGCCCGGCGGGATGTCGAGCAGGCTCGGCGGCAGGCCCTTGATGGTTTCGAGGGTCTGTCCCTTGAGGTCGAGCCGGGGCAGGGAGTCCATCAGGGCGGCGGTGTACGGGTGGGCCGGCGCGCGGAACAGCTCGACGACGTCGGCCTGTTCGACGATCCGGCCCGCGTACATCACGGCGATCCGGTCGGCGACCTCGGCGACGACACCCAGGTCGTGCGTGATGAGCACGAGCCCCATCTTGCGCTCGGCCTGGATCTCGGCCAGCAGGTCCATGATCTGGGCCTGCACGGTGACGTCGAGCGCGGTGGTCGGCTCGTCGGCGATGAGCAGGTCCGGGTCCAGCGCCAGGGACATCGCGATCATCGCGCGCTGGCGCATGCCGCCGGAGAACTGGTGCGGGTAGTCCTTGATCCGGCGTTCGGCGGCCGGGATGCGGACGGTGTCGAGCAGCTCGATCGCGCGCTTCCGGGCGTCCTTTTTGGATATCCCGAGCCGCACCCGCAGCTGTTCCTCGATCTGGAAGCCGACGGTGAACACCGGGTTCAACGCGGACAGCGCGTCCTGGAAGATCATCGCGATCTCACTGCCGCGCACCTCGCGGCGGCGTTCGTCGGACGCGGTCAGCAGGTCCTCGCCGCGCCAGCGCACCGCGCCGCCGGTGATCACACCCGGCGGCATGTCGAGGATACCCATCACGGTCTGCGCGGTGACGCTCTTGCCGGAGCCGGATTCGCCCAGCACGGCCAGGGTTTCGCCCGCGTGCACCGCGTAGCCGACGCCGTTGAGCACGTTCGCGACGCCGTCGGACGTCCGGAACTCGACGTGCAGGTCTTCGACTTCGAGGAGGAGTTCGTGGTCGGACAAGGAGATCTACCTCGACTTCGGATCGAGCGCGTCGCGGATGCCGTCGCCCAGCATCACGAAGGCCAGCACGGTCAGGGTGACGAAGGCACCGGGGAACAGCAGCATGTGCGGGTCGTTCCGGAAGTAGTCCCGCGAGTCGCTGATCATCACGCCCCACGAGATGACGGGCGGGCGCACGCCGATCCCGAGGTAGGCGAGCGTCGCCTCGGCGCCGATGAACGCGCCGAGCGCGATGGTCGCGTACACCAGCACCGGCGCGAGGGTGTTCGGCAGCAGGTGGCGGAAGATGATCCGCGGCGTGCTCGCGCCGAGGCCGCGGGCGGCCTTGACGTAGTCGAGCTGCTTGGCCACCAGCGTCGCCGACCGCATGATCCGCATCGCCACCGGCCAGCTCAGCACCGCGATCGAGCAGACCACCTGGACGATGATCGTGACCGCGCCCGGGTTCGAGCCGGGCGCGTTGAACGTCGTCAGGATGACGATCGCGCCGAGCACGAACGGCAGGCCCGCGAAGATGTCGCCGAAGCGCGAAAGGATGCTGTCGACGAACCGGCCGTAGTAGCCGGCGAGGATGCCGATCACCGAGCCGATCAGGACCGTCAGCAGCGTCGCGAACACCCCGACCAGCAGGGACGCGCGGGTGCCGTAGATCGTCCGGGCGTAGACGTCGGCGCCCTGGTTGTCGTAGCCGAACCAGGCGTCCGCCGACGGGCCTTCGTTGGCGTGGGACAGGTCGCTGAAGCCGGCGTCGCGCGAGCTGAACAGCCCCGGCGCGATCCCGATCAGCACGATCAGCACGATGATCACCGCCGAAGCGACGAACGCCGGCTTGCGCCGCAGCTGACGCCACGCGTCGCTCCACAGGCTGCGGGGCTTCTGCGGGCCGGTGGCGGAGTCGTCGACGCGGGACAGCTCGGCCGCGTCGGCCCCGCCGCCGCCCACCAGGTTCGGGTCAGTCATAGCGGATCCTCGGGTCGAGAACGGCGTAGAGCAGGTCGACGATCAGGCTCATCAGCAGGTACACCAGCACCAGCAGGACGACGACGCCGACGACGGTCGCGCTCTCCCGGTTCTGGATCCCGCGGAAGATGAGCCCGCCCAGGCCGTTGATGTTGAACACGCCTTCGGTGACGATCGCGCCGCCCATCAGCGCGCCCAGGTCGGTGCCGAGGAAGGTGAGCACCGGGATCACCGAGTTGCGCAGCAGGTGGACGCCGACGACGCGGCTCTGCGGCTGGCCCTTCGCGATCGCCGTCCGCACGTAGTCGGCGTGGCGGTTTTCGGCGATGCTCGTTCTCGACAGCCGGGCGACGTAGGCCATGGACAGGCTGCCGAGCGCGATGCCGGGCACGATGAGCTCGCCGATGCCCGGGTCGTCCGACACGCTCGCCTCGATCAGGCCGAGGCCGTTGCTGCCCAGCGCGAGCTGCAGCACGATCGCCGTGACGAACACCGGCAGCGAGATCAGGAAGGTGGTCGAGACCAGCACCAGGTTGTCGAGGAAACCCTTGCCGCGCAGGCCGGTCAGCACGCCGGCGGTGAGGCCGATGACCGCCTCGATGACCACCGCGATCACGGCCAGGCGCAGCGTGATCGGGTACGACGTCGCGATCAGCTCGCCGACGGAAGTGCCGTTGAAGGTCTCGCCCCAGTCGCCGGTGAACAGGCTCCCGAGGTACTTGAAGTACTGGACGAAGATGTTGTCGTTCAGGTGGAACTTCTCGGTCATCTGGGCGATGTAGGCCTGCGGGCAGGCGGCCTGGCCGCACTTGCCCGAGAACGGGTCACCGGGCACCGCCCAGACCAGGACGTAGATGAGGAAGGTGGTGCCGAAGAACACCGGGACCAGCTGGAGCAGCCGTCGCAGAACATAGCGGATCATGACGTTCCTAGTGCGCGCCGGCCGTCGTGGGTGGTCAGGGCGGTGGGAACCGCCCTAGCCACCCACGACGGCGTGGTGGTGGGTACGGCCGGTCAGCGCGTCACTTCTTGAGGACCTCGATGGACGGGTAGTCCGGCATGCGCCGGAAGTCCAGCGCGGCCGACTTGAGGTTCTTCGACTTCGCCGCGACGCCCTTCTCGTCCCACACCGGGATCGACGGCAGGTCCTTCGCGACCAGGTCCTCGGCCTGCTGGTACAGCTTGACCGCGGCGTCCTTGTCGGCCGTCGCGTCGGCCTGCGCGAGGATCGCGTCGACCTGCGGGTTCGAGTAGCTGGAGTCGTTCGAGGACCCGCCGGTCTTGTAGATCGGGTTGAGGAAGTCCTCGATGGACGGGTAGTCCGCGGACCAGTCCGACCGGCCCATGCCGGTCAGCTTCTTGCCCGTGACGATGCTGCGCCACTGGCCGAAGTCGGTGGCCGGCACGAAGTCGCACTCGACGCCGAGGGTGTTCTTGATGCTGTTGCACGCCGCGGTCAGCGGTTCCTTGCGGCCACCGTCCGCGTTGGACGCGATGGTCAGCTTGCCCTTGAAGCCGGACTTCGCGAAGGCCTCCTTGGCCGCCGCCGGGTCGAACTTGCAGAACTGGCAGACGCCGGAGCGCGCACCGGTGATGCCCTGGGCGACGTAGCCGTCGAGCGGGACGTAGGTGTCGTTCATGACGGTCTTGGTGATCTGCGCGCGGTCGATCGCCATCGAGATGGCCTTGCGCAACTCGAGGTTGTTGTACCCCTGGACGTAGTACGGCACGGCGATGGTGCTGACGCCGAGCAGGTGGCCGGTGACGAGCCGGTCGCCGAGGTCGTTCTTGTACTTGCCGCCCGCGACCGCCGACGGCGGCAGCGCCTCCATGAAGTCCAGCCGCCCGCTCAGCAGGTCCTGGTAGGCGGTCTCCTGGCTGGAGTAGATCTTGATGTCGAGGTCCTTGAAGTGGACCTTGTCGTCACCCTTGTAGTCGTCGAAGCGGGTGAGCTTGATGTCCTGGTTCGGCGTCCGCGAGACGAACTTCATCGGGCCGTTGCCGATCGGGTGCTGCTCGAAGGCCTTGGGGTCCTTGAAGAACGAGTCCGGCAGCGGCGCGAACGCCTGGTAGCCGACCTTGATGTCGAACACCGAGAACGGCGCGTCGAGCGTCACCTGGAACTCGTAGTCGCCCTTGGCGACCAGGCCGGACATCTTGTCCACGGCGGGCTTGGCGTTCTCGTCCGTGGGGTGGACGTCCTTGTAGCCCTGGATGTTCGAGAAGAAGTCGGTGTTGAGCTGGCCGTTCGGCCCGTAGGCGCCGTAGTTCCAGGCGTCGATGAAGTTGTGCGCCTTCACCTCGGTGCCGTCGTGGAACTTCCAGCCCTGCTTGATCTTGATGTCGTACACCTTGGAGTCGGTCGTGGTGATCGACTCGGCCATCAGGTTGAACGGCTTGGCGTCCGCGCCCTTGAAGCCGACCAGCGTGGCGAACATCGGCTGGATCGCCTTGGTGCCGCCGAGGTCGTTGATGTTCGTCGGGACCAGCGCGTTCTGCGGTTCGGTGCCGTAGACGCTGACCGTGCCGTCCGGGTCCGCCTGGCCCGCCCCCGTGGAACTGCCCGACCCGCCACCGCACGCGGCGAGCACGAGTGCCAGCGAAGTCATCACCACCGTGGGTCCCCAGAGCCTGCGCGAACGACGCATGATCCCCTCCATATCCGGTGTGTCCGAAAGGTGAGACGCACGCTATCGGGGGGCGGGAAGCCGATCACAGGACTGCGGTGTTGCAAATGTGTGACGACCGTCGGGACCACCTGGTTGGAGCACAACCAAGGTAGGAAACCGGGTACTCCGGACGGCCCAGCGCGGACTGCAGGTCATCGCGCGCTCACCCACGGTTCCGTTGCGCCACAAGCCCTTTGGGGCGGCCGAACGGTCGGTCAGGTCGCGGACGGTGTCCGGTCGGGCCGGGTTCGGCGCGATCCCGTCGAGGGAGCCGGGCCCGGACCACGGCGGTCAGGCCAGGGCCAGTGCGATGCCGTCGAGGATGTCGTGCTCGCTGACGACCAGCTCGGTCGGGCCGCCGCGGGCGGCCAGCTGCTCGGCCAGGGTCTGGACCACCACCGCGCCGCCGCCGATCACGTC
Source organism: Amycolatopsis stemonae (assembly GCF_054781455.1). Taxonomy (NCBI): domain Bacteria; kingdom Bacillati; phylum Actinomycetota; class Actinomycetes; order Pseudonocardiales; family Pseudonocardiaceae; genus Amycolatopsis; species Amycolatopsis stemonae. The sequence continues at coordinate 480,402 of NZ_BAAGUJ010000001.1, forward strand.
GACCCGGCCCGGGTGGATCACCGGGTTCGCCGCGCGCGCCGCGTGGTCCTCGGCCAGCAGGCGCGTCGCCAGCCGGTCGATGTCCGCGGCGCCCAATGTGGACAGGTGGACCCGCTCGGGGTCGTACTCCGGCAGTTCCTGGGCGATCGCCGAGAGCGTGGTCACCGTGCCGGCGACGCCCACCCAGGTGCGGGCGCGGGCGACGTCGACGACGTCGAACGCCTCGGTCAGCACCTTGCCGGCCAGGTCGCGGGCGGCGGCGATCTCGTCGGCCGTCGGCGGGTCGCTCTTCAGCGCGCGCTCGGTGATCCGCACGCAGCCGATGTCCACGGACTTCGCGGCGAGCACCTCCGCCTGCCGGCCGTCCCAGGTGCCCAGGACCAGCTCGGTCGAGCCGCCGCCGACGTCGCAGACGACGAACGGGCCGTCGTCCGGGTCCTGCTCCCCGACCGCGCCGGTGAAGGACAGGCGCGCCTCCTCGTCACCGCTGATCACCTCGGCCTCGACGCCGAGCGTCTCGCGCGTCATGCGGAAGAACTCGTCGCGGTTCTTGGCGTCGCGGGTCGCGGAGGTGGCGACCATCCGCACCTTCTCGACGCCCTTGCGCCGCGCGGCGATCGTGTAGTCGGCCAGCGCCGCGCGGGTCCGCTCGAGAGCCTCGGGGGCCAGCTCGCCGGTGGCGTCGACGCCTTGGCCGAGCCGGACGATCCGCATCTCGCGGTGCAGGTCGCGCAGGTCGACCGTGCCGTCGTGGCGCGGCGTCAGCTCGGCGACGAGCAGGCGGATGGAGTTGGTCCCACAGTCGATCGCGGCAACACGAGGCATGCGATCACCCTAACCGGCGCGGCGCGCTCAGCTGGTCGGCGGACCCACGGTGGTCGTCGTCGGGGTGGTCGACGTGCTGACCGAGGTGACCGTCTCCCCGCAGGTCGGGTCCGGCGGCGTGGTCGGGGTGGTCGTCTTCTCCGTGGTCGTCGTGGTCGGAGTCGTGGACGGCGGCGGGGTCGTCGTCGTGGTGACGCTCGTGATCGTCGTCTCGATCACCTTCGTGGTCGGCGGCGCGCACACCGGCTTCGACGTCGTCGGCGGCAAGGCCGTGGTCGGCGGTGGGCCGGCCGGCGTCGTCGTCGGGGTCGGCGGGGGCGGGATCGCCGGCGGTGCGGGCATCGCCGCCGCGTTCGGCGCGCCGATCGGGACCGTGCTGTCCGGGACCTGCATGATCCCGTTGCGGTAGGCCTCGGCCCACAGGACCACGGTGTTCACGTAGGTGTCGGAGTTGTTGTAGCGGTAGATCGCGCCGCGCAGCTGGTCGGGCTTCGCCAGGTCGAACCCGCCGGAGCAGAGGTACCGGCCGGTGGCGAGCGCCGCGTCGAAGATGTTGTTCGGGTCGGACTTGCCGTCGCCGTTGCCGTCGGAGGCGTACGCCCGCCAGGTCGCCGGGATGAACTGCGTCGGGCCGACCGCGCGGTCCCAGACCGGGTCGGTGTCGAGGACGCCGTGGTCGGTGTCGGGGATCGCGGCGAACCCGCCCTGGCCGTTGAGCTCGGGGCCGAGGATCGGCTCGCGGGTGGTGCCGTTCGCGTCGACGTACCCGCCGCGGGCGTGGTTGGACTCGATCCGGCCGATGCTGGCGATCAGGGCCCAGTCGATGTGGCACGCGGGCAGTTCGCGGCCGAGGATGTCGGCGGCGTTCTTGTACGCGGCGAGGGCGGTGGCGGGGATGCCGAGGGGGCCGTCGGGGAGTTCGTAGGCCGGGAGCGGCAGCGGGGTGGGGGCGCCGGGGAGGGTGCCGTCGACGGCGACCTGCTGAATGGCGGCGTGGCCGGGGTCGTAGCCCTGGCCGAGCGCGACGTCGCGGGTGTGGTCACCGCTGCCGCCGAGCCACGCGAGGGTGACGCCGCCGGCGACGAGCGCCGGGACCACCGCGAAGATGCCGGTCATCAAGGGGTAGGCGGTGCGGTGGCGGAGCCCGAATCTTCGGGTGTGGCTCCCGACTGCGTCAGGCAGTCGCCGCACGCGCATCGCTCGAAACCCTCCTGGCCGCCTTGTCCCACCCGCCCTCGGTGACAGCCTGCCGTACCCGGGGCGTGGTTTCACCCCTTCGGGAGTCTGGATCTCGCCGGACGGGGCTTTTCGCTCACCCAGCCCAGTTATCTGTTGACGACGCGCGAGCGTTACTCGGCACAGTCTCCCGTGGGCCACCCGTTCGCCTTAAGCAGCTCGAGCGTCTCGTCACCGAACGGGTTCACCCCCGGACCGACGGCGAGCGCGTGCGCGACGTGCACGTGCAGGCACTTGACGCGGCCGGGCATGCCCCCGGCGGTGACCTGGTGGCCGAGCGGCTCGATCGCGTCGCGCTCGGCGAGGTACGTCTCGTGCGTGCGCTGGTAGTGCGCGGCCAGCTCGGGATCGGTGGTGAGCCGCTCGGTCATCTCCTTCATGATCCCGGACGCCTCGATCGTGCCGATCATCGAGTTCAGCTTCGGGCAGGTCAGGTAGTAGAGCGTCGGGAACGGCGTCCCGTTCTCCAGCCGCGGGCTGGTCTGCACCACCGACGGGTGCCCGCTCGGGCACCGGGCGGCGACGGCCCGCAGCGCGCGCGGCGGCCGTCCGAGCTGCTCCGCGATGATCTCGCGGTCGGCTTCGGTGACGGGCTCGAACCGGTGCTGCTGCGTGCTGTTCACGCGCACCAGGTTAGTTCAGCCGCCCGAGACCTGGTTCCAGAGGTTCTCGTACCAGGAGCCGGCCGCGGCCGGCTGCTGCCCCTGCTGCGGGGCCGCGTCGGGCGCCTTGTCCTCGGGCAGCTGGACGATGTAGGGCGTCTCGCCCGGCTTGACGTAGCGCAGCCGCCGCCGGGCTTCGGCCTCGATCTGCGCCGGGTCGCTCAGCTCCGCCTTGCGACCCTGGAGCTGGGCGACCGTCTGCTGCAGCTGCGCCTGCTGGGCCTGCTGGTCGCGGATTTCGGTGCGCTGGGCGAGGTAGGTGCGCAGGGGCACGGCGATGGTGAACGCCAGCGCGCACACCACGATCGCCACCACCGCCGCCCGGCGGGTGGTGGACATGCCGAGCACCTTCGCCGCCCCGGACGCGCGCTTCGCCGCCAGGCTCCGGCGCAGCCGGGCCCGGGTCGTCTCGACGTCGCCGGTGCGGCGCCCCGCCTGGGGGCGGCGGGCCGGCGCGGGCCGGTTGGCCCGCGAAGCCCCGCCGCCGCTCCGGCGGTTGCGCGTCGTCCTCCCCCGATCCGCCACCGGCGATCAGCCCTCGGCGCTGAACCGCGGGAAGGCCAGCTCGCCGGCGTAGCGGGCGGCGTCACCGAGGGTCTCCTCGATGCGCAGCAGCTGGTTGTACTTGGCGATGCGCTCGCCGCGGGCCGGCGCACCGGTCTTGATCTGGCCGACGCCGGTGGCGACCGCCAGGTCCGCGATGAACGTGTCCTCGGTCTCGCCGGAGCGGTGGCTCATCATCGACTTGTAGCCGAACGACGTGGCCAGCGAGATCGCGTCGAGCGTCTCGGACAGGGTGCCGATCTGGTTGACCTTCACCAGCAGCGCGTTCGCGGCGCGGCGGGTGATGCCCTCCTCGAGGCGGTCCGGGTTGGTGACGAACAGGTCGTCGCCGACGATCTGGACCTTCTCGCCGATCTCGGCGGTCAGCGTGACCCAGCCGTCCCAGTCGTCCTCGCTCAGCGGGTCCTCGATGGACACGAGCGGGTAGTCGCGCAGCAGCTCGGCGTAGTACGCCGACATCTGCTCGGCGCTCTTCTTGCTGCCCTCGAAGGTGTACGCGCCGTCGGCGAAGAACTCGGTCGCGGCGACGTCCAGCGCGAGCGCGACGTCGCGGCCCGGGGCGTACCCGGCCTTCTCGATGGCCTGCAGGATCAGGTCGAGCGCTTCGCGGTTGTTCGCCAGGTTCGGCGCGAAGCCGCCTTCGTCGCCCAGGCCGGTCGACAGGCCGCGGCCCTTCAGGACCGACTTCAGCGAGTGGTAGACCTCGGCGCCCCAGCGCAGGGCCTCGCGGAAGGTCTCGGCGCCGATCGGCGCGATCATGAACTCCTGGACGTCGACGTTGCTGTCGGCGTGCGAACCACCGTTGAGGATGTTCAGCATCGGCACGGGCAGCACGTGCGCGTTCGGCCCGCCCAGGTAGCGGAAGAGCTCCAGCTCGGCCGACTCGGCGGCGGCCTTCGCGACGGCCAGCGAGACGCCGAGGATGGCGTTCGCGCCGAGGCGGGACTTCGCCGGCGTGCCGTCGAGGTCGACCAGCTTCTGGTCGACGATCCGCTGGTCGACGGCCTCGATGCCGACCATCTCCGGGCCGATCTCGTCGAGCACCGCGGCGACCGCGCGCTCGACGCCCTTGCCGTTGTAGCGGCCGGTGTCGCCGTCGCGCAGCTCGACCGCCTCGTGTTCGCCGGTCGACGCCCCCGACGGGACGGCGGCCCGAGCCAGGGTGCCGTCGTCGAGAGCCACCTCCACCTCGACCGTCGGGTTGCCACGCGAGTCCAGAATCTCGCGCGCGCCTACCTGCTCGATGAGAGCCACGCCATGCTCCTCGGTGCGTCTTGCCTGCGATGACGCACCCAGCCTAGCCGTCGTGGCTGTTCACCCGTTGGAGGACTCACCGCCCGCGCGGACCGCCTGCCAGCCCGGCGGCAGCTCGACGTCGTCGGACGTCTGCTGCCAGAACGTCCAGCTGTTCCCGCCGAGATCGCCGACGGTGTAGACGCGGGCGCCGTAGGGCTGGTCCTGCGGCGGGTCGAGCTCGGTGTCGTCCCCGAGCGCGGCGACGACCCCTTCGTAGTGAGCGTCGACGTCGTCGACGTAGACGATGTTCAGCTGGCCGACCGGGCCGTCCACGCCCTTGGCCTGCCAGTACTCCGCGCCGACGCCCGCGATCTGGATCCGCGCGTCGCCCACGCACAGCGTCGCCTGGAACACCTCGCCGGCCCCGTCGCTGAACCGGACCTCCTCGGTGAACCCGAAGACCCTGGTCAGCCAGGCGAGCGCCTCGGTGGCGTCGGCGTAGTAGAGGTAGGGCGCCAGGCCCCGGTACGGGCTGCTCATGGCGGCACAGTCCATCACGTCCCGATCGGCGGCGTGTGCAACCCCCTCTTCCCGAGGTAACGTGGGAATGACCATGACGGACGCCGCAGCTGCTTCGCAGCCTCCCGAGGAGTCGCGGTTCCACGCCTTCCGCCAGGCCGAAGACCTGGTCGGCCGCCGCCGTCCGCTGGACGCGCTGAAGGCGTTGCAACCCCTGCTGGAGTCCGAAACGGACAAGCCGTCGGTGCACCTGCTCGCCGGCCGCGCGTACTTCCACTCCGCCCAGCTGCGCCGCGCCGAACAGGCGTTCACGCGCGTGCTTGAGCTGGACCCGACCGACCACTACGCCCGGTTCATCCTGGGCCGGACGCTGCAGCGGCTCGGCCGGTTCGTCGAGGCGCTGGCGCAGATGCGGATGGCCTCGGCGATGAACCCGGTGCCCGAGTACCTCGAGGCGATCAGCGAGGTCAAGGCGCACATCGCGCTGCGCGAGCCCTGAGGCCAGGGCCGAACGGCCCCCGCGGCCTCGGACTTTCGGCTGATGAGGCCGGGCCCCTCGGCCGATCCGCGGGACCCCCGGTTCCGGCGAAGCTGGTTCCAGACCGAACCAGGGAGGAACCGGAAATGTCGATCTTCGCCACGCTGGGTGCCTACGCGGGGTTGCTGCTGCTGGTGATCGTGGCCGTCACGCCGCTGTTCGCCGACCGGGAGCTCTAAGGCGCGACACTGGCTTCCGCGTAGGCGTCCGCCGCGCTGAAGACGTCCTGGCCGTACGTCACGCCTTGGTTGTAGAACAGGATCGCCCGCCACCAGCCGGCCGGGGTGCCCAGGTCGTCGCCGCCCGAGCAGAGGTAGCGGGCCGCCGTGAAGGCCGCGTCGTCGATGTTCTGGGGGTCGGGCGCGCCGCCGTCGCCGTTCGCGCGCTCCTGGTACTTCTTCCACGTCGCCGGCTGGAACTGCATCGGGCCGATCGCGTGGTCCCACGACTTGTCGCCGTCGAGCTTGCCGCCGTCGGTGTCGTGCACCGCCGGGACGCCCGGCGAGCCGTCCAGGGGCGGGCCGACCACCGGTTTCGCGACGCGGCCGTTCGCGGTGATCGCCGAAAGGTCGAACCCCGTGCGTTCCGCCTCGACCCGGCCGATGCCCGCGAGCGTCGCCCACGAGAGGTGGCACGTCGGCTTCTGGCGCTGCATCCACATTTCCGCCCGGCCGTACGCGGAAAGCACGCGCGCCGGGAGGTGCGTCTTGCCCGCGACGCGCGTCGCCCACGCGTCCAGCTCGGCCTGGTCGGACACCTCCGGCCGGTCGACCGGGGCGGCGAGCCCGGCGCGCGGCGATTCGGCGCCGGGCTGCGGGCGCTGCTCCGGGATCGGCAACGCCGGTTGCGCCGGCGGGGGCGCGGCGGGGGTGTCCGGGTTCCGGACACCGATCGTGACGACGAGGACCACGCCGGTCACCACCAGCGCGACCGTCAGGGCCACCCGGCCGAGATAGCGCCGCGGCGGACCGCCCGGGGGCGAGTGCGGAGGCGTGACGGTCGGCTGAGCGGTATCGGCCACCCGATCAGGTTACGGAGGCACTCAAGGGGGTCCCCCGACAGCCTGACCAGGCAAGCGGAGGGTAAAAACAGGTCCGCTGCCAGCGACGTCACAGAATTCGTTATCGAGTCGACGCGCAAGGCCCTGACCTGCGGTTACCCTAACCTAACTTCAGCGTCGCGCCCTGTTTGTCCGATTGCATCGTTTCGAGCCGGGCCGGGTCCGCTGGACTTACAGGTGAGCCTTACCTAAAAACTTCCTGGAGCCAGAAAAACTCAGGGAGGCGGACCGGTGTTGTTCTCGAGCGCGCTGATCGGGCTGCGCGAAGGCCTGGAGGCCGCACTGGTCGTCAGCATCCTGGTCGCGTTCCTGGTCAAGACGGACCGGCGGCACGCGCTGCGCTGGGTGTGGCCCGGCGTCGGTGCCGCGGTGCTGCTGTCGGTCGCGGTCGGCGCGATCCTCACCTACACGACCGCCCAGCTGTCGTTCGAGCACCAGGAGCTGCTCGGCGGGAGCCTGTCGATCGTGGCGGTCGTGTTCGTCACCGCGATGATCTTCTGGATGCGCAAGGCGTCGAAGAGCATCGCCGCCGAGCTGCGCGGGAAGATGGACGACGCGCTGGACGTCGGCCCGCTGGCCGTGCTGCTGCTGTCGTTCCTCGCGGTCGGGCGCGAAGGGCTGGAGACCGCGGTGTTCTTCTACTCCGCCGTCCAGACCGCGCAGTCGGACACCGTGCAGCCGCTGATCGGCTTCGCCATCGGCATCGCCGCGGCCGTCGTGCTCGCCTGGCTGCTCTACAAGGGCGCGGTCCGGTTCAACCTGGGCAAGTTCTTCACGATCACCGGCGTCCTGCTCGTGTTCGTCGCCGCGGGGGTGCTCGGCTACGGCCTGCACGACCTGCAGGAAGCCGCCTTCCTGCCGGGTATCGGCACGCTCGCGTTCGACGCGTCGAACGCGCTGCCGGAGACGTCCTGGTACGGCGCGCTGCTCAAGGGGATCTTCAACTATTCGCAGCAGACGACCGTGCTGCAGGCCGTCGCGTGGGTCGCCTACGTCGTCGTCGTGCTCCCGCTGTTCCTCAAGCCCAGCAAGAAGACCGCGCCGGCGCCCGCCGCCGCGGCCGCCTCGAAGGAGTGACCGTGCGCAAGACCACCCCGCTGGCCGTCCTGGCCGGTGCCACCGCCCTGGTGGCGCTGTCCGCCTGCGACAGCAAGAGCGACACCGCCGGTGCCGCGGCGGCCGGCGGCCCGATCAAGGTGTCGGCGTCCGACACCGCGTGCGAGGTCTCCGCGAACACGGCGGGCGCGGGCAACCTGACCTTCGAGATCACGAACAAGGGCACCAAGGTCACCGAGTTCTACCTCTACGCCGAGGGCGACCGGATCATGGGCGAGGTCGAGAACATCGCGCCCGGGCTGAACCGGCGGCTGATCGTCGAGGTCGCCGACGCGGGCAAGTACCAGACCGCGTGCAAGCCGGGCATGGCCGGCGACGGCATCCGCGGCGACTTCACCGTCACCGGCGGCGCGCCGAAACAGGGCGACGCGAACGCGCAGAAGGCCCAGGCGACCAAGAGCTACAACGACTACATCGCGAACAACACCGCGGCCCTCGAGGAGGAGACCGGCAAGTTCGTCGGCCTCGTCAAGGCGGGCAAGGTCGACGAGGCGAAGGCCGCGTACGCGCGCACCCGCGTCTACTACGAGCGCATCGAGCCGGTGGCCGAGAAGTTCGGCGACCTCGACCCGGCCATCGACGTCCGCGAGGCCGACCTCGAGCCGGGCCAGCAGTTCACCGGGTTCCACCGGCTGGAGAAGGACCTGTTCAAGACCGGCCTGCAGCCCGACAGCCCGCAGATCGCGGACAAGCTGCTGACCGACGTCAAGGACCTGGTCGCGAAGACCAAGACGCTGCAGCTGACCGCGCTCGACCTCGCGAACGGCGCGAAGGGCCTGCTCGACGAGGTCGCCACCAAGAAGATCGCCGGCGAGGAGGAGATCTTCTCGCACACCGACCTCTGGGACTTCCAGGCCAATCTGGACGGCTCCAAGGGCGCGATCACGTCGCTGCGGCCGATCCTGCAGGCGAAGGACGCCGCCCTGGTGTCCACTTTGGACAAGGAGTTCGCGAACGTCCAGGGCCTGCTCGACAAGCAGCGCGCGGGTGACGGCTTCAAGTCCTACACGGACCTTTCCCAGGACCAGGTCAAGGAGTTCGCCTCGGCCGTCGACGCGCTGAGCGAACCGCTGAGCAAGGTTGCGGAGGTCGTCTCGAAGTGACGTCGACAGAGGGCACCCGGGTTTCGCGGCGGAAGCTCTTCGGCCTGGCGGGCGCGGGGGTCGCGCTCGCCGGCGCGGGGGCCGCCGCCGGCATCGGGATCGACAAGGCGACGGGCAGCGCCGAGGCCGCGGTGAACATCGTCGGCTTCGACGGCGAGCACCAGGCCGGCATCGTCACGCCGGCCCAGGCGAACCTGCACTTCGCGGCCCTCGACGTCATCACGAAGGACCGCGAGAAGCTGCGGCAGCTGCTGAAGACGTGGACCGACGCGGCCCGCCGGATGACGGCGGGCCAGGAGGTCGTGGCGGACGGCGCGATCGGCGGCGGCGAGTACGCGCCGCCCGGCGACACCGGCGAGGCGCTCGACCTGCCGGCGTCGAACCTGACGCTGACCATCGGCTTCGGGCCGTCGCTGTTCGACGGCCGGTTCGGCCTCGCGGCGAAGCGGCCGCCGCAGCTGATCGACCTGCCGTTGTTCCCGAAGGACAAGCTCGACCCGGCCCGCAGCGGCGGCGACCTGTGCATCCAGGCCTGCGCGGACGACCCGCAGGTGGCGGTGCACGCGGTCCGCAACCTGGTGCGGCTCGGCTTCGGCGTCACCGAGGTCCGCTGGTCGCAGCTCGGCTTCGGCCGCAGCTCGTCGACGTCGCGGGCGCAGGCGACGCCGCGGAACCTGTTCGGCTTCAAGGACGGCACGAACAACGTCAAGTCCGAGGACACCGACATCCTGCGCGACCAGGTGTGGGCCGAGCCCGGCGACGGCCAGGCCTGGATGGCCGGCGGCTCGTACCTGGTGGCGCGCCGGATCCGGATGCACATCGAGACGTGGGACCGCGAAACCCTCGACGGCCAGGAGAAGATCATCGGCCGCACGAAGGGCACCGGGGCCCCGCTGGGCCAGACCGCGGAGTTCGACGAGCTGGACCTCGACGTCGGCGGCGCGGGCGGCGAGAAGGTGATCCCGGAGGACGCGCACGTCCGGCTGGCCTCGCACCAGGCGCTCAACGGCGTGCGGATCCTGCGCCGCGGCTACAACTTCGTCGACGGTTCGGACGGCGTCGGGCACCTCGAGGCGGGGTTGTTCTTCCTGGCGTTCAACCGCGACACCCGCAAGCAGTACGTGCCGATGCAGCAGGCGCTGTCGTCGAAGGACGCGATGATGGAGTACGTCCAGCACACCGGCTCGGCGCACTTCGCGATCCCCCCGGGCGTCTCGAAAACCGCCTCCTGGGGCGACGCCCTGTTTGCCTAAGAGTTTTAGGCTGAGCTACACTCCTTTTAGGCAATAAGGAGTGTAGCTATGGTTCGTGCCGGACTCACCACCGAACGCGTGGTGCTCGCCGGAGCCGAACTCGCCGACGAGATCGGGTTCGACGCGGTGACGCCGTCGGAGCTGGCGCGGCGGTTCGACGTCAAGGTCGCCAGCCTGTATTCGCACGTCAAGAACGCGCACGACCTGCGGACGCGGATCGCGCTGCTGGCGCTCGACGAGCTCGCCGAGCGGGCCGCCGCCGCGCTGGCCGGGCGGTCCGGGCGGGCGGCGCTCGTCGCGTACGCCGATGTCCAGCGCGACTACGCCCGGGCACACCCCGGGCGGTTCGCCGCGGCGCAGCTGCGGCTGGACCCCGAGACCGCGGCGGCGAGCGCCGGCGTGCGGCACGCGCAGCTGATGCGCGCGATCCTGCGCGGCTACGACGTGACCGGGCCCGACCAGACGCACGCCGTCCGGCTGCTCGGCAGCTTCGTCCGCGGGTTCGTCGCCCTCGAAGCCGACGGCGGCTTCGACCACAGCTCGCCGCCGCCGGGCGAAAGCTGGACCCGCCTCCTCGACGTCCTCGACTCCCTTCTCCGCGATTGGCCACAGCCTTGATCACCACCCCCCTGACCGGCCTCGTCCACGGCGCCCTCGAACTCGAAGCGACCCCGCGCGGCCTGGTCCCGCACCGGCTGCCGGCCCGCGCGCGGGCCCAGAACACCGACCCGCGGCTCGCGATGGCCGAGGCGCAACCCGCGGGCGTGCGCGTGCGGTTCCGCACGACGGCCCGCCTGGTCGAACTCGAGACGCTGGCGACCAAGGTCGAGTACCCGGGCGCGCCGCCGCGGCCCGACGGCGTGTACGACCTGCTGCTCGACGGCAAGCTCGCCGCACAGGCGACCGTGCCCGCCGGCGTGCGGTTCGCGGACCTGCCCGGGCACGACAAGGACGTCGAGATCTGGTTACCGCACAACGAACTCACGACGTTGGTCGCGCTGCGCACGGACGCGCCGGTCACGCCCGTGCCGCCGTCCGGGCGGGTGTGGCTGCACCACGGCAGCTCGATCAGCCAGGGCTCGAACGCGCTGAGCCCGTCCACGACGTGGACCGCGCTGACCGCGGTGGCCGCCGGGGTGGAGCTGGTGAACCTGGGCTTCAGCGGCAACGCGCTGCTGGACCCGTTCACCGCCCGCGCGCTGCGGGACACCCCGGCCGACGTCGTCAGCGTCAAGCTCGGCATCAACGTGGTCAACGCGGACCTGATGCGGCTGCGCGCGTTCGGCCCGGCGGTGCACGGGTTCCTCGACACGATCCGCGAGGGCCACCCGTCGGCGCCGCTGCTGGTCGTCTCGCCGCTGTACTGCCCGATCCACGAGCGGACGCCCGGGCCCGGCGACTTCGACCACGAGGCGCTGGCGGCGGGGGTCGTGCGGTTCCGGGCCACCGGCGTCCCTGGTGACGACAAGCTGACGCTGGAGGTGATCCGCGACGCGCTGGCGGAAATCGTGGCGCAGCGCGAAGATCCCGCGTTGCACTACGTGGACGGGCTGTCGTTGTACGGACCCGCCGACTACGCGGAGTTCCCCCTGCCGGATGAGCTGCACCCGGACGGCCCCGCCCACGAACGCATCGCGGCGCGGTTCGCGCCACTGCTTGACTTCAACCTCGCTTGAAGTTGAAGGCTGGGACCATGTTCACCGAAGCAGAGCTCGCGTACCTCGAGGCCCAGCCCCTCGGCCGGCTGGCGACCCAGCAGCCGAACGGCACCCTGCAGGTCAGCCCGGTCGGCTTCCGGTACCACCCGGAGGCGAAGGCCATCGACGTCACCGGGCACAACCTGGCCGGGAGCAAGAAGTTCCGCAACGTCCGCGCGAACGGCCGCGTCGCGTTCGTCGTCGACGACCTGCCGTCGACGAACCCGTGGCGCGTCCGGTGCCTGGAGATCCGCGGCCGCGCGGAGGCCCTGACGGGGGTCAACGAGGCCGACGGCCACTTCGACGACGCCGTGATCCGCATCCACCCCGAGCGGATCATCGCGTTCGGGGTGGAGGACTGGGACCGCGAGCCGCTGGAGCTGGAGGCCAACATCCGCAACGTCTGACGCGGTGGGGCGCCGGCCGGCGCCCCACCGCCGGCGTCACTCGGCGACGCAGCCGGTCCGGGTGCAGCCGCGCTGGCCCAGCTTGTGGTTGGAGCCGTCGTACAGGCTGATGTGGATGAGCTGCACGCCACCGACCTTGTCGATGGTGTGCCCGTGGGAGATGGGCGCAGTGGTTCCCGCGGCCGCGGTAGTGCACTTGACCGGGCTGGCGTCGGTGCCGTTGACCCCCCACGAGCAGACTTCGCGGACGCCACCGCCGGCGTGAAGACTGCCGGTGACCGTCGCCGAACGCCCGTCACCCCAGGAGATCGTGCCCGCCGCCACGGTCGCCGTGTACTCGATCCGCCACGACGTCGTGGTCGCCGCGTCGGCCGCGGTGGCGCCGGCGGCGAGGCCGCCGACGACCAGCCCGGTGGCCAGGACGGTCTTGAAGATGCGCATGGAGGTTCCTTCCCCTGAAGACGCGGCCGGTCACGGCGACCGGCCGCGTACTCCACGCGCGGGGGCGGGGTTCGGTTGAGCCGGGTTCAGCGGCGCCCGCCCCGGACCGTGTACGCGGCCACGCCGGTGACGGCCAGGACCACCGCCGTGGCCGTCGCCACCGGCGTTCCCGCCGGCTGGAGCATCCAGGCCGCGATCTCACTGGCCGTCGAGCCGTCGTTCCGGACGAACAGGGCCACCGCCGACCAGGCGACCGGGAGCGTCCAGCCGAACTGGCCGCCGGCCGTCGTCGCGGCCAGGCCCGCCAGGCCCAGCAGGCCCGCCGTGTCGCGGAGGATGATCGGCGGCCCGACACCCGGCGGGCCCAGCCGCTGGACCGCCAGCACCGCGCCCGCCGCGGCCAGGCCGATCAGGACGAGGTGCGCGAAGCGACGGGAAGGCCACGGGAGCGCCGCAGTGCGGTCGAGGTCCGGGTCCTGGCCGGTCAGGCCGGTCGCCGCCGCCGCGATCGACGCCGTCAGGGCCAGCAGCGCCGTCGGGGCCGCCCAGGCGTCGCGGGCCAGCAGCCACACCAGCGCCGTGCTCACCACCAGCGCGGTGAACGCGGCCGGCAGCCGCCGCGAGCGCGCGTACAGGACCGCCCACCTCACGGCGACACCAGCTTCGCGAGCGGATCGCCCTGGCAGGTCAGCAGCACCTGCCGGGCCGCCGCGACGCGGGCGAGCTGGACGTCCGCGGGCAGCGCGTGGAACGTCGCCCACAGCCGATCGACCGTGCCGCGCTGGTCCGAGAGCCAGCTTCCGTTGTACTCCGGCAGCTTCCGCACTTCGCCGGTGAAGTACGCGGCCGTGATCATGCGTGCGGCCTGGTCCGGGAGGTCGGCCGTGCTCGGCCGGTCGCACGACGGCAGCCCGGCACCGGCCAGCACCGCGAGCCGCAGCGTGGGCGCGTCCGCCGTCAGGAGGGCGTCGTTGCGCTGGAAGTCCAGGTAGACGACCTCCGCGGCCCGCCGGGGCGGCTGGTCGGGGACCGAAGGCGCGGTCTGCTCCTCGATCCGCGTCGGCGCGCCGGGGAGTTTTGCCAGCAGCGCCAACGCTTCCCGGCCCGGTCCGGCCAGTGCGGCCAAGCGGCCGGCGTGCAGCCGGCTGAGGCAGATCGGCCCCTCGCACACCTTCTCGGCGGCGAAGCCGTCCGTGGTGTGGACCTCCGCCTGCGTGGCCGGGAACAGCGGCACCGCGATGGCGGCGCCCGCCACCACCGGCAGCAGCGCCAGCAGCCGGGCCCGCACGGATTCCGCCGCCAGCACCAGGAACCCGGTCGCGGCGAGGCCGAGGAACCAGACGGCCTGCCCGGCGTCGAGCGACGCCGTGGTCGTCACCAGCGTGCCCCGCGGCTCGGCGAGCGCCGGTGCCAGCAGCCCGGCCCGCACGGACAGCACCGAGTACACGCCCGGTTCGAGCGCCATCCAGCAGAGCACGGAGAGGACCAGCGTCACGACGGCCAGCCCCGGCGCGGTCAGCGGGTGCGGCAGCAGCCGTCCGACGGCCAGTCCCACCCAGCTCCCGGCGACGACGCCGAGCAGCCCGACGGCCAGCACGGGCACGAACCCCGCCGAGAAGAACCCGCCGTGGACCAGGACTTCGACCGCACCGACGGCGAAGACCAGCAGGAACCCGAGCGCACTCAGCCCGCCGACGGCCCCGGCCAGCCTCGCCGCCCGGTGCCGGCCCGGCCGAGAAGTGGTGCCGAGCAGCTCGACCATGCCCGAGCGGCTGTCTCGCATGCCCTGGATCGCGCCGGCGCCGACCACGATGGGCCACAGGAACTGCAGGAGGTACCGCACCCACAGGGCGGTGGTCGTCGCGTGCGCGGTCCACGGCGCGGGCACCTTCCACCACGGCCCGGAGAGCAGGAAGAGAAACCCGAGCGCGACGGCGAGGACCGCGAGACCCGCCCAGGGCGCGATGGACCGCCGGAGTTCGATGCGCAGGATCATCGGACGCCCCCAGGGCGGCTCGGCACCCGCGCAGTGCGCCGGCTCGTCATCACCACGCCCCCTTGCCCGGTTCGTGGTTCAGCAGCGCCGAATACCCTCGCTCGATCGGGCTGTCCCCCACGTGCTCCGCCGTCCCCGCGGCCGCCAGCTCGCCGGGAGTTCCCTGGAACACGAGCTTCCCCTCGGCGAACAGCACCACGTCCGTGCACGCCGTCGCGACGTCTTCCACCAGGTGCGTCGAGATCAGGACGCACGAGTCGTGGCCGAGCTCCTGCACCAGCTCGCGGAACCGGACGCGCTGCGCCGGGTCGAGGCCGGCCGTCGGCTCGTCCAGCAGGAGGATGTCCGGGTCGTTGACGATCGCCTGGGCGATGCCCACCCGCCGGATCATGCCGCCCGACAACGTCTTCATGCGGTCGTCCGCCCGGTCCGCCAGGCCCACCCGCTCGATCGCCCGCTGGACCGCTCCGGGGACGTCCTCTTTAGACATCTCCTTCAGCCACGCCATGTACTCGACGAACTCGCGGACCGTGAACCGCTTGTAATAGCCGAAGTTCTGCGGCAGGTAACCGATCCGGCGGCGCAGGCCGCGCTGGCCCGTGCGTCCCCCGGCCGGCGCGCCGAGCAGCGACAGCCGGCCTTCCGCCGGCCGGAGCACCGTCGCCAGCGCCCGGATCAGCGTCGTCTTGCCCGCGCCGTTGGGCCCGAGCAAGCCGTGCACCCCCTTGCCGAGCGACAGGTCCAGCCCGTCCACGGCCATCTTCCGCCGCCCCACCCGCACCTTCAGCCCCTCCGCCCGGATCTCCCAGGCGTAGGTCGTCGGCGCCACCTCGGCGGCTCCCACAGCCCGCATGTCTTCCTCCCTAGTGGTACGCGCCGAGCCGGGTGAACGCCGCCTTGTGCAGGACGACGACCACCGAGGTCAGCGCGAAGATCCCGGCCCAGACCGGCAGCGCGCCGGTGCCGAGCGCGAACGTCTTTCCCGGGACCGCGAACGTCGGCAGCACGACGATCGCGACCCACAGCGCGATCAGCGCGTACGCCGCGCGGCTGATCCCGATCAGCCCGCCGAGGGCGAGCGTTCCCGTGGTGAACGCCAGGCTCGGCAGCAGCCAGAGCGCCGGCGCGGTGCCGGTGAGCCAGCCGGCCACCCCGAGCACCGGCAGGACGACGGCGAGCACCGCCACCGTCCGCCGGACGACCAGGTAGAGCCCGGCCCGCGGCGTCGCGGCGACGACTTCGTACGCGGGGTCGAGCCCCCGGGCCCACGACGCCGCCACCCCGAACACCGGCAGCACCGGCGCGAAGAGCTGCACCCCCGTCACGTCGAACACCGAATTCCAGACCTGGTCGAGCACCACGGCGAGCAGCGTGACCAGCCCGATCATCGCCAGCCACGGCACCGTCGCCGGCGTGACCCAAGTGACGAGCCACCGGTGCCGCCGCGGCCGCGGCCCGGGCGCGTGGAACGGCTCGCCCGGGAGCTCGATCTCGACCCGCAGCCGGTTCCAGACGACGTCGACCACCGGCTGGACGGGCGCCACCTCGGCGAGCCGCGCCCGGCACCCCGGGCAGGTCTCGAGGTGCGCTTCGAGGCCCCAAAGCTGGTCGCCCGGGAGGTCGTCGCCCGCCGCGTACCCGGCGATGAGCCGGTCCGACGCATGGTTCATGACAGTGCCTCCCGCAACGCGATCCGCGCCCGGCGGGCACGCGTCTTGACGGTTCCTTCCGGCAGGCCGAGCAGGACGGCCGTCTCGCGGACGCTCAGCCCGTCGAGCACCATCGCCTGCAGCACCGCCCGCAGCTCCGGCGCGAGGTCGCGCAGCGCGTCCCCGACGTCGTCGCCCATCGTCACCGCCAGTGCGACGTCCTCCGCCGCCGGCACCGGCGCGACGTCGAAGGCCGCCACCGGCGGCGGCTGCGCGTGGTGCGCGCGGCGGCGGAACGCGTCGACCAGCCGGCGCGCCGCGATCGTCCACACCCAGCCGACCGCGCTGCCGCCGGTCGCGGCCCCCGCGAACGAGCCGGCCGCGCGCCAGACGGCCAGGTACGTCTCCTGCATGACTTCGGCGACGACCTGCTCGTCCGCGCACCGGCGGCGCAGGCGCACGGCGAGCCAGGGCGACGTGCGGCGGTAGAGCTCCTCGAACGCCGCGCGGTCGCCCTTCGCCGTGCGCCGGACGAGGTGCTCCTCGTCGGCGCCTTCGGGTGGCTGCTGTCGGCTCACACCAGGCAAGACGCCGGGTGATCGGAAACGGTTCTCACCCGAATGTGTGCTGCGTCACACTCAGTTCGACGGCCAGAACTTCCGCCAGCCGTCGGCCTCCAGGGTCGTCGGCTCCAGCCCGGCGTCGCGGGCGGCCTGCTCGGCGGCCCGGACGTCGGCCGCGAACTGCTTCGCCAGCGCCCGCAGCTCGCCTTCCGGGTCGACGCCCGCGCGGCGCGCCGTCGCGGCGATGCGGAACAGCTGGGCGGCGGCGCCGGTACCGGCCGGGAACAGGTCGAGCGGGATGCCCGCGCGCCCGGAACGCTGCCCGAGCTTGCCGGCGAGCGCCACCGCGGGCTGGCCGAGCGCGACGCCGTCCACAATGGACAAACGGCGTTTCTCCTGCTGCTTCAGCTCTTCCCACTTGACGTTCTGGTGCTCGACCGTGTGCACCCGGTCGGCGTCGGTGAACACGTGCGGGTGCCGGCCGACCAGCTTCTCGACGAGCCCGCCGGCGACGTCGTCGATGTCGAACGGGTTGTCGGCGTCTTCCGCGGCGAGCCGGGCGTGGAAGAGCACCTGGAGCAGGACGTCGCCGAGCTCTTCGCGCAGCGCTTCCCGGTCGCCCGACTCGATGGCGTCGAGCAGCTCGTAGGTTTCTTCGACCAGGTACTGCCGCAGGGATTCGTGCGTCTGGGCCGCGTCCCACGGGCAACCACCGGGCGAGCGGAGGCGGTCCATGACGTCGGCGGCCTCGACGAGCGCCGGCGCCGGCGTCTCGATGACCTCGGCACCGGTCGCGATGAGCAGGGACGCCGCGGGCTCGTCCCGGGATCCGGCGAGCAGCACGATGTCCTTCAGCGAAAGGGCCTCCGTGACGGCCGGGACACCGAACACGCTCGCGTCGACGTCGGTCGCCGCGTACACGGCGGTGGAGTCACGGAGGATCTTGAGCGCCGCGGCGGGCAACGTCGCCCCACAGACGACTACGACGACGCCCGTGCTCACTGCTTCGCGGGTGCGGCACCGCTCAAGGGCAGCACCGCGCCCTTGGTGGCGTCCTGGTTCGGCACGAGGTTCATGCCCACAACATCCCACACGCCGTACCGGGGGTTGACGCGCAGCCCGGCGTCCGGCAGGTAGGCCTGCAGGAAGCGGGTGCCGATCGAGGTCAGCTGCTGGTCGGTGGGCTTCTGCGCTTCCTGGTCGGCCGGGACGGGCTTGTCGGTACCGCGGGCGCGGACGACGAAGATGTACCAGTCGGGCTTCGACGGCATCCGCGCCTGGAACGCGACGACGCTGTTCGCCGGGGACCCGAAGAGCGGGGTCTGCGCGAGCGCGAGGTACTGCGCGGCGCCGAAGAGCTCGGTCATGCCCGCGTCCGAGAAGCCGCCGGCGCCGGGCGCGCCGGTCTGCTGCGCCTGCTGGGCTTCCTGGCCGGCCTGCTGGATCGTGCCCTGGATCTTGCCCGGGTCGGCCGCGAACTGCTTCGCGAGGTCGAGCGCGCGGGCACGCGCCTCCGGGTCGGTGTCGCTCGTCGCGCTGATGCCGACGTAGTCCGCGCTGACCGACAGCTTCGGCAGGTACTTCTGGGCGATCTGCATCTCGAGGACGACGTCGCTCGCGACCTCGTTGCGGTCGCGCAGCTTCGAGACGATCTGCGTGACCGCGACGCCGTCGCCCTGCCCGGTGTCACCAACCGGCGTGGCGTTCTCCTGCGCGGCCAGGCCGGCGATCTTCGCCTGGTCGGCGACGAGGCCTTCCTTCTGCGCGGCACGCAAGGTCAGCTCGTGGAGGACCGTCTGCCGGACGATCTCACGGCCGAGCAGGTCGAGCTTGTGCTCACGGGCGAGCTTCTGCGCGTACGGCTGCTCGCGGACGGCCTGGTCGATCATCGACTGGACCTGGTCGAGCCCCACCGACCGGTCGCCGACGATGACCGCGCTGCCGACCTGGCTGGGGCCCGAACCGCACCCGGCGAGCAGAAGAGCACCGGCAACGACCGCGACCAGCGCGCGAGGGCGCCCCATGATCCGCATCACAGCGCATACCCTCTCACACCATCGCACCCGAAACGCAACACCCATGGGATGTCGCCGGCGGTAATGTCGACTTATGGACCACTGGCTGACCATCGAGGTGTTCGACGGTGAGCACTCGGCCACGAAGTGGCGGCTCGCCTACGGTGACGCGCTCACCGAAGCCGCGTTGACGAACGGCGCGGAGCAGTGGGTCTGGCACGAACACCGGTGGGGTGTGGTGCTGGAGATCGAATTCACGGCGGAGGCCTGGCGGGACGCGTTCCGGACGCTGCCGGTCGTGACGGCGGCGCTGGACGCGGTGCCCGACCCGGCGCGCGGCCTGCTCGTGTACCCGGGACGCGGCGGCGGTGCGGGATCCCGGATGCCGCGGAAGCCCCGGCCGTTGCCGATGGCCGGGGCGGGCGCCGTTCCGGTGCCGGTGGAGTCGGTGAAGATGGGGCTGGCGGAGGCTTTGCCGCCGATGTTCAGCGAAGTCGGCTGAGCGCAGCACGACCGCCGTTTCGCGTGCCGTCGTGCCTTGAGGACAGGGGCAGCCGACGGTACGGGTCGGCATCGACGGGTTCGCCAATGCGAACCTGCTGCAAACCAGCACCGCGTGGCGCATCACGCTCACCGACGACACCACCGGCGAAGCCTTCCGCGGCGCCCTCGACCACGCCGGCCCGGACGCGTCGGTGGAGTGGATCGAGGACACGCCCGCGGTCGGCGGCGCCACGGCCGACGGCGCCAATCCCGGCCTCACCGCGAACGACAAGATCTCGCTGGTGCAGAACGGCGTCACCTACTCGACGCCCTCCGGCCCCTCCGGCGGCAACGCGTTCTCGGTCTCCTGCACCGGGCCGTGACCGTCTAGCTCACCGCCGCCGGCTTCTTCGTGAGCTGCGTGAGCAGCTTCGTGCACCAGTCCAGCAGTTCCTCGTCCCGCAGGGTGGGGGCGCCCATGCGGCCTCCCGCGGGGCCCTCCGTCGGCTTCGGGACCGAGACCGTGTTCGTCACGGCCTTGAACATCGCCTTCGGGTACAGCCGCTTCAAGCGGACCATCTGCGAATCGGCCAGGGGCAGCGGGGCGAAGCGGATCGTGGTGCCCTGGACCGCCACCTCCGTCACGCCCGCCTCGCGGCACGTGTGCCGGAACCGCGCCACCGCCAGCAGGCGGTTCACCGGTGCCGGCGGCTGGCCGTAGCGGTCGATCAGCTCTTCGCGGACCGCGTCCAGGCCCTCGGTGTCCGGCGCCGCCGCGATCTTGCGGTACGCCTCCAGCCGTAGCCGCTCGCCCGGGACGTAGTCGTGCGGGATGTGCGCGTCGATCGGGAGGTCGACGCGGACCTCCGCGAGCTCCTCGTCCTCCGCCGGCTCCGCGCCCGCGTGGCGGCGGAACGCGTCCACCGCTTCGCCGACCAACCGCACGTACAGGTCGAACCCGACGCCCGCGATGTGCCCGGACTGCTCCGCGCCCAGGATGTTGCCCGCGCCGCGGATCTCGAGGTCCTTCATCGCGACCGCCATGCCCGCGCCCAGCTCGGTGTTCTGGGCGATCGTGGCCAGCCGGTCGTGCGCCGTCTCCGTCAGCGGCGCCTCCGGCGGGTACAGGAAGTACGCGTACCCGCGCTCCCGCCCTCGCCCGACGCGGCCGCGAAGCTGGTGCAGCTGGGCCAGACCGAGCAGGTCACCGCGCTCGACGAGCAGCGTGTTCGCGTTCGAGATGTCCAGGCCGGTCTCGACGATCGTGGTGCACACCAGGACGTCGTACTCGTTCTCCCAGAAGCCCTGGATGATCTTTTCGAGCTTTTCCTCGTTCATCTGGCCGTGCGCGGTGACGACCCGCGCCTCCGGCACCAGCTCCCGGATCCGCCGCGCCGCCTTCTCGATCGAGGAGACGCGGTTGTGGACGTAGAAGACCTGGCCGTCGCGCAGCAGTTCACGGCGGATCGCCGCGCCGACCTGCTTGTCGTCGTACGCGCCGACGTACGTCAGGATCGGGTGCCGGTCCTCCGGCGGGGTCAGGATCGTCGACATCTCGCGGATGCCCGCCAGGGACATCTCCAGCGTCCGCGGGATCGGCGTCGCCGACATCGTGAGCACGTCGACGTGCGTGCGCAGCGCCTTGATGTGCTCCTTGTGCTCGACGCCGAACCGCTGCTCCTCGTCGACGATCACGAGGCCGAGGTCCTTGTAGCGGATGCCCGTCTGCAGCAGCCGGTGCGTGCCGATCACGATGTCGACCTCGCCGCCGGCGAGCTGCTCGAGGATCGCGTCCGACTCCGCCTTGTTCGTGAAGCGGGACAAGCCCTTGATCGTCACCGGGAACGAGCGCATCCGCTCGTGGAAGGTGTTCAGGTGCTGCTGGGCGAGCAGCGTCGTCGGGACCAGCACGGCGACCTGCTTGCCGTCCTGCACCGCCTTGAACGCGGCCCGGACGGCGATCTCCGTCTTGCCGTAGCCGACGTCGCCGCAGATGACGCGGTCCATCGGGACGCCGCGTTCCATGTCCGCCTTGACCTCGTCGATCGCGGCGAGCTGGTCGTTCGTCTCCGTGAACGGGAACGCGTCTTCCAGCTCGTGCTGCCAGGGCGTGTCCGGGCCGAAGGCGTGCCCGGGCGCGGCTTGACGCGCGGCGTAGAGCTGGACCAGCTCGGCCGCGATCTCCTTGACCGCCTTCTTGGCCTTGGCCTTGGTGTTCTTCCAGTCGGAGCCGCCGAGCTTGTTGAGCGTGGGCAGCTCGCCGCCGACGTAGCGGGAGACCTCGTCGAGCTGGTCGGTGGGCACGAACAGCCGGTCACCCGGGTGGCCGCGCTTGGACGACGCGTACTCGAGCAGCAGGTACTCGCGCGTCGCGCCGGCGACCGTCCGCTGGACCATCTCGACGAACCGGCCGATGCCGTGCTGGTCGTGCACGACGTAGTCGCCCGCCTTGAGCGCCAGCGGGTCGACCGCGTTGCGCCGCCGGGACGGCATCTTGGTGTTGAGGTCCTTTGTGGACGTTCCGGCCCCCGCGCCGCGGCCGGTGAGGTCCGCTTCGCTCAGCACGACCAGAGCGCGCTCCGGCGAGACGAAGCCGTCGGTGAGGCCGCCGCAGGTGACCGTGACCATGCCCGGGGCCGGGGCGCCGGTGAGACCGTCGCCCGCCTGCGTCGCCGGGACGTCGGCGCCGCTCAGCTGCTCGACCGCGCGCGCCGCGGTGCCCTGGCCGGCGACGACGAGCACCGCCGTGCCGCCCGCCGCGGTGTGCGCCCGCAGGTCCGCCATCGCGCGCTCGAGCTCGCCGCGGTAGGACGGCGCGGCCTCGACGGAGACGCGGAAGACGTCGGGGTCTTCGCTGGTCAGCTGGGTGAGCGTCCACCAGGGGCGCTTGGTGTCCTGGGCGTGCGTGGCGATCTCTTCGAGGCCGCGGTAGGCGGACGCGCCGAGGTCGATCGGGGCCTGGCCGCCCGCCGCGGCCGTCGTCCACGACGCCTCGAGGAACTCCTGGCCGGTGCGGACGAGGTCGGCGGCGCGGGCGCGGATCTTCTCCGGGTCGGTGAGCAGGACGTGGGTGCCCACCGGCATCGCGTCTGTGAGCAGCTCCAGCTCGTCTTCGCAGAGCACCGGGATGAGGGCTTCCATGCCCTCGACCGGGATGCCGTCGGCGAGCTTGGTGAGCATCTCGGCCAGGTGCGCGTCCGCTTCGTACGTCTTCGCCAGCTCCGCGGCTTTCTCCTTGACCGGCGCGGTGAGCAGCAGCTCACGGCACGGCGGCGCGGTGACGCGCGGGATCTCGCCGGGCAGCGACCGCTGGTCGGAGACGGCGAACGCGCGGATCTCGCTGACCTCGTCGCCCCAGAACTCGACGCGGACGGGGTGCTGCGCGGTCGGCCCGAACAGGTCGAGGATGCCGCCGCGGACCGCGAACTCGCCGCGCTTCTCGACCATGTCGACGCGGGTGTAGGCCAGCTCGACGAGCCGTTCGAGCAGCGCTTCGAACGGCTGCTCCTCGCCGACGACCAGGTCGATCGGCTCGAGCGAGCCGAGGCCGGGCGCCATCGGCTGGATGAGGCTGCGCACGGTCGCGACGACGACGCGCAGGGTGTCGTCCTCGGTCTTCAGCCGGTGCAGCACCTCCAGCCGGCGGCCGACGGTGTCGGCGCGCGGCGAGAGGCGTTCGTGCGGGAGGGTCTCCCAGCTGGGGAAATCGGCGACTCTCGACTTGCCGAGGAGGGCGCCGAGGGACGCGGTCAGCTCGTCGGCCTCGCGGCCGGTGGCGGTGACGGCGAGGACGGGCTTGGCCGCGCCCTCGTCGGTGGCCAGGGCGGCGGCGACGAGCTGACGGGCGGCGATCGGGCCCTGGAGCTCGAGCAGCGGCGCACCGGCGCGCTCGACCACGCCGCGCAGGGCCGGGTCGGGAAGGATGGCGGTGAGGAGTCCGGACAGTGGAGCGTCGGTCACGGTCCCAGCCTACGTGCCACCCCCGACAGGTTTCCGATCACGGCTGGTCGCGCAGCAGTTCCACCACCTCCGCGAGCCGGGGCAGCTGCTCGTCGAACACCTTCGGGTCGGTGCTCGCGATCCGCAGCAGGAAGTGCTCCGCGCCTTCGTATTCCCGCAGCCGGGCGGCCACCTCCGGCGCGGATCCCGTCACCTGCAGCTGGATCCCCTGGACGAAGTCGGCCGGCATGCCGTAGTTCCGCCGGCAGTACTCCTCGAGCAGCGCGCGGCCGCGGGAAGGGTCGTCCTCCACCAGCACCGTCGCGAACAAGGCCGGGGTCATCGGGCGCGACGACCGGATCCGCGCCAGGCCCGACGCGTAGTCCGCCGGGTCGGGCGGGTACGGCAGCCAGCCGTCGTACAGCCGGCCGACGCGCTCCAGCGCACCCGGCGTGTCCGCCGCCAGCCACACCGGCGGGCCGCCGGCGCGTGCGGGCGCCGGGTAGGACGGCAGCGAGTCGTAGTGCAGCACCGACCCGTGGAACGACGTCTCCCCGCGCCACGCGGCCCGCCACAGCCCCACGATGTCGTCCAGCCGGGCCCGCCGCCGCGCCCACGGAACGCCCGCGAACGCGAACTCGGGCTCGCTCCGCCCGGCGAACCCGGCGCCGACGGCCACCGTCAGCCGGCCGCCGCTCAGCAGGTCGAGCGACAGCAGCTGGTTCGCCGAGAGCACCGGGTCCCGCAGGGCCGGGAGCAGCGCGGACGTCCCCAGCGTCACCCGTGAGGTCCGGGCCGCGAAGGCCCCCAAAACGGTCAAGGCGTCGAGCGGAGCGCGCGCGAGGGTGTCGCCCACCCACACCGAGTCGAGCCCGAGCTCTTCGGCGGCGACCGCGACGTCGACCAGCTCGGGCGCGGTCCGCCCGGCGTCGAGGATGGGCTGGTAGGTCGGCACGACCAGGCCGTGTTTCGTCATACCCGGACCCTCGCCGAATCCGGGAATCCGCTCAATTCCCCGCGGGGAATGACGAAGATGGACCCGTGGACTTCGGAACCGCGCTCAAGGACTGGCGCACGAGGCGCCGGCTCAGCCAGCTCGACCTCGCCCTGCGCGCGGGGACGACGCAGCGGCACGTCAGCTTCATGGAGAGCGGGCGCTCGCTGCCCGGCCGCGGCATGGTGCTGCGCGTCGCGGAGTCGCTCGAACTCCCCCTGCGCGAGCGCAACGGCCTCCTGCACGCCGCCGGCTACGCGCCGACGTACCCCGAAACCCGGCTCGACGACCCCGCGATCCGGCCGGTGCTCGACGGGCTGCGGCGGCTCCTGGACGGCCACCGGCCCTACCCCGCGATCGTCGTCGACCGCTACGGCGTGCTCGTCGCGAAGAACGACGCGTTCGCCCTGCTCGTCGAAGACGTCGCGCCCGAACTGCTGCGCGAGCCGGTCGACACGCTGCGGCTCGCGCTGCACCCGCGCGGGATGGCGCCACGCGTGCGCAACCTCGACGACTGGGCCCGGCACATCCTCGAGCGCCTCCGCAACGACCTCGCGCGCACCCCGGACGACCGGCTGGCCGCGCAGCTCGCCGAGCTGACGGGCTACCTGCCGCCGCACCACCCGCCGGGCGACGGCCACCTCGGTTTCGCCGTCCCCGTGCGACTGTCCACTTCGGTCGGTGAGCTGCGGCTGATCACCGCGATCACGACGTTCGCGACCGCGGCCGACGTCACGGTGTCGGAGCTGAAGCTGGAGACGTTCCTGCCCGCGGACGCCGAGACCGCGGAACGCCTTCAGACCACCATCGCCGTCACCTGACCCGCCAGCAGCTCCGCGCTCGCCCACAGCACCGCCGCGCCCGCGCTGCCCGCGGCGAACCGGCGGTACGGCATCGCCGCCGAACCCGCGATGCGCGGGACCACCGTCCGCAGCCCGGCCAGGCACCGGCCCGCGACCACCGCCGGGACGCCGTAGCGCGCGATCGCCGCTTCGGCGCGGGCCCAGCGGTCCCGGCCGACGCGCCGCGCCAGCCGCGGCCCCCACCACCGCCCCTCGAAGTACGCGAGCTGGTCGCCCAAGACGGCGGCCGCGACGGCCACGGCCAGCGCGAGTCCGAGGTGGAGCGTGCCCCGCTGCGCGAGGTAGCCCATCAGGAGCAGCGCCGACAGCGTCGGCAGCACGATTCCCGGCAGCAGCGCGGTTTCCGCGGTGATCAGCAGCGCGCAGACGAGGTAGACGGCCGCCGGCGGCGCGTCAAGCAGTGGCCGCAGCAGGCTGTCCACGCCGGGTCCTCCCCACCGCCACCGGCAGCGCCGCACGGTAGACGAACGCGGGCGGCAGGTTCCTCCAGACGACCGAAGTGCGCTCTACGACTGCGAAACGGCTTCGCAGCGAAGCGGCGAAGCGACGCGCGGGTGGCGTCCAGGCCGCGTGGGCGTACGCGAACGTCGTGAACCGGCCGTTCGGCGCCAGCGCCGCCGTGACCGCGTCGAGGATGCCGTGCTGCCGGTCCGCGGCCATCGCCGTCCACGGCAGGCCCGAGACGACGACGTCGGCGCCGTCCGGCGCGAGGTGTTCGGCCGATCCCGCGACGACGTCGACCTGCGGAAACCGCCGGCGTAGCCCGTCGGCGAAGCGCGGGTTGATCTCGACGGCCGTCAGCCGCGCTTCGGGGCGAAGCAGCGCGAGGACCGCTTCGGTGAACACGCCGGTACCGGGCCCGAGTTCGGCGACGCGGGCCGCGCGCTCCAGGCCGAGGCCCGCCGTCATCGTCCCGGCCAGCCGTGACGAGCTCGGCGCGATGGCGCCCGTCAGCATCGGGTGGCGGAAGAACTCCCTGGTGATCGACATGACCCCGACGCTAGGTTCGCCGGGGGTGGCCGCGAATCCGTCGGAGCGACCGGTTCCCTCCTCCCGCGGGAGGACCAGGTCGAGCCGCCGGGATGACGCCGTGGGCCGCGTCGCCGCGTTACGTTCGGCGCGTGGAACGGCTCGTGAAGTGGGTGCGCAGGCACCGGTGGACGGTGGACTTGCCGCTGTACGCCGTGTTCGTCTTCCTCGCGCCCGGCTGGACCGGCCAGGACCCGTGGGTGCTGCGCGCGATCCCGATGCTGTTCCTGCTCCCCCTGCTGGTCCGCCGCCGGTACCCGCGCACGGTCGCGGTGCTCGTCCTGGCGGCCACGCTCGCCGCCTACGCGAACGGGGTCTGGGCGTACGACCGCGGCCGCGCCGAGCTGAGCATGGCCGTCGTGCTGTTCAACCTCGTCCAGCGAGGCGACCGGCGGTTCGCCGCGCTGACCGCGGCCGGGATCCTCGCGCTCGACGTGCTGTGGGGGATCGGCCGGGGCCCCGACACGCAGAACCCGGTCCTGAACGTCGTCATCATCCTCCCGATCCACTTCGCCGCGTGGGCGCTCGGGGAGTTCTTCCACGCGAAGGCGCAGCTGACCGCGGAAGAGAACCGGCGCGCCGAAGCGCAGGCCCGGGCGGCGATCGCGGAGGAGCGCACCCGGATCGCGCGCGAGCTGCACGACGTCCTGGCGCACAGCATGAGCGTGATCGTGCTGAACGCCGAGGGCGCGAAGCTCGCGCGGCACCGCGACCCCGAAGCCGTCGACCGGACGCTCGACACGATCGGCCGCACGGGCCGGGACGCGCTGGCCGAGCTCCGGCGGCTCCTCGAAGTGCTGCACGCGGGCCCGGGGGCGCGCCGTCCCCAGCCGACCGTCGCCGAGCTGCGCGGGCTCGTCGAGCAGTGCGGCCGCCCCGTCACGCTCGAGGTCACCGGCGACCCGGCCGGGCTGCCCGCGAGCGCCGCGCTGCAGGCGTACCGGATCGTCCAGGAGGCATTGACCAACATGATCAAGCACGCCCCCGCCGACGCGACCGGCCGCGTCGACGCGACCGGCCGCGTCGACGTCGCGTTCGAGCCGGACGGGATCCGGATCGAGGTGACGAACACCGGCGGCCGCGCCGCGCCCGTCGCGACGCTGCCGTCGTCCGGGCGCGGGCTGGCCGGGATGCGCCAGCGCGTCGAGATGTTCCACGGCGAGCTGGCGGCCGGCCCGCGGCCGGACGGCGGCTACCGCGTGGGCGCGAGCCTGGTGGTGCGGCCGTGAGCACCCGGGTCCTGCTCTGCGACGACCAGGAGCTGGTGCGCGTCGGGCTGCGGATGATCGTCGAAAGCCAGGACGACCTCGTCGTCGCGGCCGAGGCGGCGAACGGCGAGGAGGCCGTCGCGAAGGCCCGGGAGCTGCAGCCGGACCTCGTGCTGATGGACGTCCGGATGCCGGTGCTCGACGGCGTCGCGGCGACCGGGCGGATCTGCGCCGAGCTGCCGGACGTGCGCGTCCTGATCATCACGACGTTCGACCTCGACGAGTACGCGTACGCCGCGTTGCGCGCCGGCGCCAGCGGCTTCCTGGTGAAGGACGCGCCGTCCGAAGAGATGCTCGTGGCGATCCGCGGGGTGCTGCGCGGCGACGCGATGGTCTCGCCTTCGGTCACGCGGCGGCTGCTCGACCGCTACCTCGCCGACGACCGCGACCCGGTGGACGTCGCGAAGCTCGAGGTGCTGACCGAACGCGAGAAGGACGTCTTGGGCCTCATCGCGCGTGGCCTGTCCAACGGCGAGATCGCCGCGAAGCTCTACATCGGCGAGACGACCGTGAAGACGCACGTCGGCCGGATCCTCGGCAAGCTGCGCCTGCGCGACCGGGTGCACGCGGTGGTGTTCGCCTACGAATCCGGGCTGGTACGACCCGACTCCTGATCACTCCTTATTTATCCTCTTGATAGGGAGCGTTAGAGTACTTTGCATGACGATATACAACTCCGAAGCCGGAGCGCGCTTGCTGCGTGAGCGCTACCTCGACGCCCTGACGGCGTGGCCCGCCCACGACCAGGTGCGCGTGCCGACCCCCGAAGGCGAGACGTTCGTGCTGGTCACGGGCCCGGCGAGCGCACCACCACTGGTGCTGCTGCACGGCTCCGGCAGCAACTCCGCGGAATGGGCCGAGCGGATCCCGGCACTCGCCGAGCGGTTCCGGGTGCACGCCGTCGACATCATCGGCGAGCCCGGACTGAGCGCCGAGACGCGGCCGCCACTGGACGGCGACCGGTACGCGCGGTGGCTGGACGCGGTGCTGGACCACTTCGCGGTGGCGCGGGCGGCCTTCCTGACGTCGTCGTTCGGCGGCTGGCTCGCCCTGGACTACGCGACCCGGCGGCCCGAGCGCGTCGCCGCGCTGGCGTTGCGGTGCCCGATCGGCCTCGGCCCGATGAAGAAGGGCTTCGTCGTCAAGGCGGTGTTCCTTTCACTGCTCGGCGAGAAGGGACGGCGGAAGTCGGTGGCCGGCGTGCTCGGCGAACCGGGGACGTCGCCGATCGTCGAGCACCAGCTGCTGGTGTCCGCGCACTACCGGTACCGCACCGGGCCGTTCCCGGTCTTCGGCGACGCGGCGCTGGCCCGGCTGACCATGCCGGTGTACGCCGTCGCCGGGGCGGACGACGCGATGGCCGACTCCGCGACGACGCACCGCCGGCTCGAGGCGGCGGGCGCCGAAGTGGACCTGGTGCCCGGCACGGGGCACTACCTCCCGGGCTCGCGCGACCTGGACTTCCTCACGGCGGTCGCGGCGAACGGCGATTTCACCGCTTGATGGCAGGATGAACCGTATGCGGCGTGTGCTGGGTCTCATCGGTGCGGTGTCCCTGCTGGTCGCGGGCTGCTCGGGCGCGTCGAGCGCGCCCGTCCAGAGCGTCCCGGCCGCGGCCACGCCGGCGGCGTCGACCGGGAAGTTCAAGGTCGAGACGGTCACCGCCGGATTGCAGCACGGCTGGGACATCGGCTTCCTGCCCGACGGCGGCATCCTCGTGCCGCAGCGGCCCGGCAAGCTCGCCCTGATCCGCGGCGGGAAGGCAGCCGACGTCCGGGCCGACTTCTCCGACGTCCTCGTGCAGGGCGAAGGCGGGCTGCTCGGCATGGTCATCAGCCCGGACTTCGCGACCAGCCGCGAGTTCATCACCTGCCAGGACCACCAGGAGGGTGGCAAGGCCGTCGACATCCGGCTGGTCACCTGGAAGCTCGCCGAGGACGGCGCCAGCGCGACGAAGGTGAAGAACCTGCTCACCGGGCTGCCGGTGAACCCGAGCGGCCGGCACTCCGGTTGCCGGCCGACGTTCGCGCCGGACGGCGCGCTGCTCGTCGGCACCGGCGACACCGCGCGCTCGACCGTCGCGCAGGACCGCCACTCCCTCGGCGGCAAGGTGCTGCGGCTGGACGCGAAGACCGGGAACCCGTTGCCGGACAACCCGTTCATCACCTCGGCCGACCCGCACGAGCGGCTGATCTACACCTACGGGCACCGCAACGTCCAGGGTGTGGCGATCCGCCCGGGCAGCGGCCAGGTGATCACGGCCGAGCACGGGCCGACCTTCGACGACGAGGTCAACCTGCTGAAGCCGGGCGCCAACTACGGCTGGGACCCGTCCAAGGGCGGCACGGACTCCAGCTACGACGAGAGCGTCCCGATGACCGACCTCAAGCGCTTCCCGGACGCGGTCAGTCCACTGTGGACTTCCGGCAAGATCACCGAGGCGATCAGCGGCGACGCCTTCCTGACGGGTGCGCAGTGGGGCAAGGACGACGGCGCGCTCGTCGTGGTGGCGTTGAAGGGCCAGAAGCTGCTGCTGTACCACTTGGACGCGGCGGGCAAGGTCCTCGACGTCACCCTGCCACCGGAGTTCGACGACAAGTTCGGCCGCCTGCGGGCGGTCCGCAGCGGCCCGGACGGGGCGTTGTACGTGACCACGTCGGACGGCACCGACGACAAGCTCCTGAAGGTCACCCCCGCCTGACCGTGAGAAAGCCACGGCCGTCCGGTGCCGTGGGCACTTC
Organism: Amycolatopsis stemonae; assembly: GCF_054781455.1. Taxonomy (NCBI): domain Bacteria; kingdom Bacillati; phylum Actinomycetota; class Actinomycetes; order Pseudonocardiales; family Pseudonocardiaceae; genus Amycolatopsis; species Amycolatopsis stemonae. Next base: position 510,599 of record NZ_BAAGUJ010000001.1, read on the forward strand.
CGCCGCGGGTGGCGGATCGCGGAACATGGTTCACACCAAGAGTTTCGCCCGCCCCCGACGAGTGTTGGACGCGGTCCGAAGATGGTTTTCCCGCGGCAGCACCGCGCCGGTCCCCGTGCGCCACCGCCGACCTGGCGGACGGGGACCGGCCTCCAGCTCCACCTGCCCACGGCTCCCACCCCGCGCCTAGGATCGGGCCATGACCGTGATCGACAAGATCGCCTGGATCCACGTCGTGGACGGCCGCGTCCTGGCCGCACGCTCCCGCGGCAAGGACAAGTTCTACCTCCCGGGCGGCAAGCGCGAGCCGGGCGAGACGGACGCCGAGACGCTGGTGCGGGAGATCCGCGAGGAGCTGGACGTCGAGATCACCCCGTCGACGATCGAGCCGGCGGGCACGTTCGAAGGCCAGGCCCACGGCAAGGCGGCGGGCACCGTGGTCCGCACGACGGCCTACCGGGCGGAGTACAGCGGGACACTGCGGGCGAACAGCGAGATCGAGGAGATCGCCTGGCTGACCCACGCGGACCGGCCGCGGGTGTCGTTGGTGGCGCAGCTGATCTTCGACCACCTGCGTGAGACCGGCCGGCTCGAGTAGCCAGGAACCCGGCGAGGTCCGCGCTGAGCCGGCGCAGTTCCCGCACGCCCGGCCCCGCGCCGGAAACGCTAACCCAGCCGCAGCTTCGGTTTGTGTTCCAGGTGCGACAAGCCGTTCCAAGCCAGGTTCACGAGGTGCGCCGCGACCTCGTCGCGCTTCGGTTTGCGGGCGTCCAGCCACCACTGGCCCGTCAGCGCGACCATGCCCACCAGTGCCTGCGCGTACAGGGCAGCCAGTTTCTCGTCGTAGCCGCGGGCCGCGAACTGCTGGGCCAGGATGTGCTCCACCTGGCTCGCGATGTCGTTGAGGACCGTGGAAAACGTGCCCGTCGAACTGGCCACCGGGGAGTCGCGGACCAGGATGCGGAAGCCGTCGTGGGAATCCTCGACGTAGGACAGCAGTGCCGTCGCCGCCTGCTCCAGCATCACGCGGGGGTGGCCGCCGTGGAGGGTCGAGACCATGCGGTCGAGCAGGAGCTGGGTTTCGCGGTCGACGACCACCGCGTAGATGCCCTCTTTGCCGCCGAAGTGTTCGTACACCACGGGTTTCGACACGTTGGCGCGGTGCGCGATCTCCTCGATCGACGTGCCGTCGAACCCCTTTTCGGCGAACAGGGCCCGCGCCACGTTGAGCAGCTGCTGGCGCCGCTCGCTGCCGGTCATCCGGACCCGGGTCACCGGGGCGACCGGACGCGCCCCGGTGACCTGCTGCTCACGCTTCGACCGTCGTCTCCCCGCCACCAGAGCAGCCTAGTTGACTAGCCCTTTTCCATCTTGATACGGGCCAGCCGCTGCGGGGTCGGCCAGCGGACGTCGTGCACCCAGCCGAACTTCTCGAAGATCCAGATCAGCCGCGCGGAGATGTCGATCTGGCCGCGCTTGACGCCGTGGCGCGCGGACGTCGGGTCGGCGTGGTGGAGGTTGTGCCACGACTCGCCGAAGCTGAAGATCGCCAGCGGCCAGAAGTTAGCCGACTTGTCGCGCGCGGCGAACGGGCGCTCGCCGATCATGTGGCAGATCGAGTTGACCGACCACGTCACGTGGTGCAGCACGCAGATGCGCACCAGCCCGGCCCAGAAGAACGCGGTGACCGCGCCCCAGAGCGACCACGAGATCAGGCCGCCCAGCAGCGCCGGCAGCAGCAGGCTCACCAGGGACCACAGCCAGAACAGCTCGTCGACCTTCTTGATGGCCGGGTCCTTCACCAGGTCGGGCGCGAAGCGCTCGGCGTTGGTCTGGTCGCGCTCGAACAGCCAGCCCATGTGCGCGTGCCAGAAGCCCTTCGCGATGGCCCACGGCGAGGTGCCGAACGCCCACGGCGAGTGCGGGTCGCCGTCGCGGTCGGAGAACGCGTGGTGGCGGCGGTGGTCGGCCACCCAGGTGATCACCGGGCCCTGCAGGGCGATGCTGCCCGCGATGGCCATGACCACGCGCAGCCACTGCTTGGCCTTGAACGAGCCGTGCGTGAAGTAACGGTGGTAGGACACCGTGATGCCCAGCCCGCTGATCGCGTAGAACACCACGAAGATGCCGACGTCGACCCAGCTCAGTCCCCAGCCCCAGGCGAACGGCACGGCGACCAGCAGGGCCACCAGCGGCGCGATGACGCCGAAGTAGACCGACAGCTGCACGCCGATCCCGCGCGTGCCTTCGATGACGGGTTTGGGCCCCTTCGGAGCCGGTGGCTCCCCGGTGGGCTGCGATCGGTCGAGCGTGGCCGTCATACGCTTCACTTCTTCCTACAGGGTGCCCTTTACGAAGGGTGACCTAACCTACGATGCCGTAAGTTACGGTACAGGAGGTTCGGGTGCCTGGGGAGTGCCTGAACGCTCACACCGGTGCTTCGGAGCGAAGTACCCCGCGGACGGCCCGGTAACGCATCCCCCGCGCGGACGACACCCGATCGTCGCTATCCTGACCAGGTTCGATCCGCCGTAGTGTAATCGGCAGCACTTCAGATTTTGGTTCTGACAGTTCAGGTTCGAATCCTGGCGGCGGAGCAGCAGCACGAGAACCCCGAAACCCACGACACCGGGAGGTTGGCGCTGACCGAAGAGGCGACCGACCCGGTATCGGCCAGGCGGCCCGCGCTGGTCGAGATGTCCGACGCGTGGCTCGTCGGGCGCGCGCGCGAGCTGACCGCCGCGATCCAGCGCTCCGAATACCCGCAGCAGCTCGAAATCGTCTCGCTGATGGACGAGCTGCTCGACGAGACCCAGCGGCGCGGGGAACCCCTGCTCGTCGCGCAGCTGCTGCGCGCGTCCGCGACCGCGCGGCTGATCACGAAGGGCCTGGCCGCCGAAGCGGAGCCGCGGCTCGACGAAATGCTCGCGCACACCCGGCGGCACGGCCTGGCCCTGCTGCGCGCCGACGCGCACGCCCTGCGCGGGCGCCGGCTCGTGCTCGCCGCGCAGGAAGACGCCGCGCTCACCGAGATCGCCCGCGCGCTCGCCATCCTCGACGACTCCGCGACGCCGGACCGGCAGGTCGGGGTCCGCGCGTGGAACCGGATGCTGTGGTCGACGCTGAACGACTGCTGGATCGTGCTGAACCAGCTCGGCGTGTACGAGTCCGCCGAAGAGGTCAGCAGCCGCGCCGCCGCCGCGATCCGCGAAAGCGCCAGCCCGCACGAGATCACCCTGCAGCTGCTGAACCGCGTGAAGATGCTGCTCGGCTGGGGCCTGCGGCTGGAGCGGATCGAAGAGTACGACGAGAGCGCCGAGAAGTTCCGGACCGCCGCGTCGATGTCGATGGCCATCGAAGGGCCCTACAGCGAGTCGCTGTTCCCGCGCCGGGCCGGCGTCGAAGCCGTCGAGCAGGTCGGCGTGCTCGCCGCCGCGCTCGCGCTGCACCGGCCCAGCGAGGACCAGGTCGACCGGCTCCGGCGGCTCCACGAAGGCACCGCCTACCCGGGCGAACGCGAGATCGTGACGATCGCGCTGGCCCGCTGCCTGGACAAGGCGGGCCACCGCGAGGAGGCGCTCGGCGTCCTGCGGTCGGCCCGCGAGTCGCTGACCGACGACACGTCCCAGCCGTCGATGCGGCTGAACATCGCGCGCGAGCTCGCCCGGCTCGACACGAGCCCGGACTACGCGTCCGGCGCCAGCCAGTCGCTGATCGACTACGCGACCCGGCTCGAGACCGAGATGTGGAGCCTGCGCGAGTCGCAGATCGCCACGCTGAACGCCCGCCGCGAGCACGAACGGCTGTCCGCCGAGCACGGCGCGATCACCCAGCAGGCGCTGCAGGACCCGCTCACCGGCCTGCCGAACCGGCGCGCGCTGGACGAGAAGCTGCGCCAGCTCGCGTCGTCGGCCGACGCGCAGCCCCTCGCCGTCGCGCTCGTCGACCTCGACGGGTTCAAGGGCGTCAACGACAAGCAGTCGCACGCCGAAGGCGACAACGTGCTGCGCGTCGTCGCGAGCACGCTTCGTGACGCCCTGCGCGGTGACGACCTCGTGGCGCGCTACGGCGGCGACGAGTTCATCGTCCTGCTCCCGGGCACGCCGGCGTCGGCGGCGAAGATGGCGCTCGGCCGCGCAGTGAAGTCCGTCGCAGGTCTGCCGCACCACCTCTCGCACGGCGTCACGCTCTCGATCGGGCTCGTCTCGCTGCGGCCGCAGGAGCGCGGCGAACAGGTCCTCGCGCGCGCGGATGCGGCCATGTACCAGGCAAAACGCGGCGGCGGCAACCAGGTCGCGTCGGCCAACTCGATGGCCGCCGACCCGGCCGCGGCGTGGGCGGGCGAAGGCCCTCCCACCGACCCCGCGTGGGACGCCGAAGAGCCCGGTTAGGATCGGTGCCCGACAGAAGCCACACGTTGGTAACCGTTGGGAGCGCCGTTGACCGGCCCGCTGAGCACGTTGATCCTCGCCGCGGGTGAGGGCACCCGCATGCGTTCTTCGACCCCGAAGGTGCTGCACCCGATCGCCGGGCGGCCCCTCGTCGAGCACGCCGTCCGGGCCGCCGCCGGCCTGTCCCCCGAGCACCTCGTCGTCGTGACCGGCCACGGCCGCGAAGCCGTCGGCGCCCGGCTCGCCGAGGTCGCCACCGCGCTCGGCCGCGAGGTCGGCACCGCGGTCCAGGCCGAGCAGAAGGGCACCGGCCACGCCGTGTCCTGCGCGCTCGCGACGCTGCCGGCGGACCTCTCGGGCACGGTGATCGTCAGCTACGGCGACGTCCCGCTGCTCGACACCGACACGCTGCGCTCGCTGCTCGAGGAGCACACCGAGGCGAAGAACGCGGTCACCGTGCTCACCGCGGTCGTCGCCGACCCGACCGGCTACGGCCGGATCGTGCGCGACGGCGACGGCAAGGTCACCGGGATCGTCGAGCACAAGGACGCCACCCCGGCGCAGTCGGAGATCACCGAGATCAACTCGGGTGTGTACGCCTTCGACGCCGCCGTGCTGCGCGACGGCCTTTCGCGCCTGTCGACCGACAACGCGCAGGGCGAGCTGTACCTCACCGACGTGCTCGGCATCGCGAACGGCGACGGGCTGCACGTCGGCGCGCTCGTCGTCGACGACCCGTGGCTGACCGAAGGCGTGAACGACCGCGTCCAGCTGTCGGTCCTCGGCGCCGAGCTGAACCGCCGGATCGTGCGGCGCTGGCAGCGCGAGGGCGTCACCGTCGTCGACCCGGCCACGACCTGGATCGACGCGGGCGTGACCCTCTCCCGCGACGTCGTCCTCGAGCCGAACGTGCAGCTCAAGGGCACCACGTCGGTCGGCGAGGGCAGCACGGTCGGGCCGGACAGCACGCTGACGAACGTGCGGATCGGCGCCGGCGCGTCGGTCGTGCGGGTCCACGGCTCCGACTCCGAGCTGGGCGACCGCGTCAACGTCGGCCCGTTCACCTACCTGCGGCCCGGCACCAAGCTGGGTGAGAAGGGCAAGCTCGGCGCGTTCGTCGAGACGAAGGCGGCCGACATCGGCGCCGGCACGAAGGTGCCGCACCTGACCTACGTCGGCGACGCCACGATCGGCGAGCACAGCAACATCGGCTGCTCCAGCGTGTTCGTGAACTACGACGGGGTGAACAAGCACCGGACCGTTATCGGGTCGTATGTCCGGTTGGGTGCCGACAACACCTTCGTCGCCCCGGTGCAGGTGGGCGACGGCGCTTACAGTGGAGCCGGCGCGGTGATCCGGGAGGACGTCCCACCGGGCGCTCTCGCGGTGTCCGCGCCGCCGCAGCGCACCATCGAAGGCTGGGCGGTCCGGCGCAGGCCGGGCACGCCCGCGGCCGAGGCGGCCCAGGCCGCGCTCGACGCCGAGTCAGAAGCAGGAACCGACGGGGAGTCGCCAGCATGAGTCCGAAGTCCGGCACGCCGAAGAAGAACCTGATGCTCTTCTCCGGGCGTGCACACCAGGAGCTCGCCGAAGAGGTCGCCAAGCACCTCAACGTGACGATCACCCCGCAGACGGCGCACACGTTCGCCAACGGCGAGCTGTTCGTCCGCTTCGAGGAGTCCGTCCGCGGCACCGACGCCTTCGTCATCCAGGCGCACACCACGCCCATCAACGAGTACGTGATGGAGCAGCTGATCATGGTGGACGCGCTCAAGCGGGCGAGCGCGAAGCGGATCACCGTGGTGATGCCGTTCTACCCGTACGCGCGCCAGGACAAGAAGCACAAGGGCCGCGAGCCGATCTCGGCGCGGCTGATCGCGGACCTGTTCAAGACCGCGGGCGCCGACCGGATCATGACGGTCGACCTGCACACCGCGCAGATCCAGGGCTTCTTCGACGGCCCGGTCGACCACCTGATGGCGCAGACCGTGCTGGCCGACCACATCAAGGCCACCTACGGCGACGCCGACATCACGGTCGTCTCCCCGGACTCGGGCCGCGTGCGGCTGGCGGAGAAGTGGGCCCAGCAGCTGGGTGACCGCCCGATCGCGTTCATCCACAAGACGCGCGACCCGGACAAGCCGAACCAGGCCGTGGCCAACCGCGTGGTCGGCAAGGTCGAGGGCAAGCTCTGCGTCCTGATCGACGACATGATCGACACCGGCGGCACGATCGTGAAGGCGACGGAAGCGCTGATCGACGAGGGCGCGGCGGACGTCGTCATCGCGACGACCCACGGCATCCTGTCCGACCCGGCGACCGAGCGGCTTTCGCAGTGCAAGGCGCGCGAGGTCATCGTGACGAACTCACTGCCGATCCCGGACGAGAAGCGGTTCGAGGGCCTGACGGTCCTGTCGATCGCCCCGATGCTGGCGGAGGCGATCCAGCAGGTCTTCGAAGACGGCTCGGTGACGTCCCTCTTCGACGGCAACGCCTGACGACCCGTCCGCCGGGCGCGAAACTCCGCGCCCGGCGGGGGTTTCCGGCGCTACCGTCGCCGGCATGGGGAACTTCAAGTTCGGCGTCAGCTTCCGCGAGATCGGCAGCCGGGACGCGTGGATCGCCAAGTGCCGCCGCGCCGAGGAACTCGGCTACGACGTCATCACCGTGCCCGACCACCTCGGCACCGGGCGGTTCGCGCCGTTCCCGGTGCTGGCCATGGCGGCCGCCGTCACCGAACGGCCGCGGCTCGGCACGCTCGTGTCCAATGTGCCCTTCTACAACTTCGCGCTCTTCGCACGCGAAGCGTCTTCGACAGCCGCGCTGCTCGACGGGCGCCTCGACCTCGGCCTCGGCGCCGGGCACATGAAGGCCGAGTTCGACAACGCCGGCCTCCCCTGGCGGCAGGCCGCGGACCGGATCGCCTACCTCGAAGAGAGCCTCGGCCACCTGCGCAGGCACTTCGAAGACGAGGGCATCGCGCACCCGCGGCTGCTGATCGCGGGCAACAGCGACGGCGTCCTGGACCTGGCCGCCGAGCACGCGGACGTCGTCGGCTTCGCGGGCTTGAAGCAGCAGCCCGGCAAGCCGCCCGGCACGTTCGAGCTCGACACCGCGATGGACGAACGGGTGCGGTACTTCCGGGCCAGGACCAGCCGCGAGGTCGAACACAACATGCTCGTCCAGCACGTCGAGGTCACCGAAGACCGCGAGAAAGCCGCCGAAGCGTGGCACGAGCTGACCGAGCGCAGCGCCGTCGCCGACGCCCGGGACCTCCTCGACGCGCCCCAGCTCCTGCTGGGCACCGTCGGGGAGATCGCCGGGCAGCTCGAACAGCGGCGCGAGCGCTACGGCTTCTCGTACATCACGGTGTTCGAACCGTTCCTCGAGACCTTCGCGCCGGTGATCCGGGAACTTCAGTAAGCGACGGTGAACCGCGCGCGGTGGTGCTTCGGCTGCTCGATCTCGTCGACGTACGCGATCGCGAAGTCGTCGCCGCCGATGTGGGACTTGCCGTTCTCGTCGGTCACCAGGACGTCGCCGCCGACGCGGTACGTGCCCGTGCGTTCCCCGGGGGTCCAGGCGCCGAACTCGGCGGCGGGGCTGACGTAGAACCAGTCGAGGCCCTCGGGCTGCTCGCGCAGCAGGCCGAGCACCTCGGCGTGGCTGCCGGCCTCGTCCTTGTACTCGGCCGGGAACTCCGGGGTGTCGAACAGCCGCGGGCCGCCCTCGGCGACGAGCAGGCTCGCCGCGCCACCGACGAACGACAGCCGGACTTCGTGCTCCCGCGCGATCCGGGCCAGCGCCGGCACGGCCTCGATGAGCTTCTTGCCGTCGAGCGCGCGGGCCGGGGTGGCGACGACGAACACGTCGGCGTCCTTCGCCAGCTCCGCCACGAGCTCCTCGTCGTGCAGCGAACCCTGCCGCTCGTCGACGCCCTCGGGCGCCGAACCCGGGTGGCGCGCGACGCCGACCACCTCGTGACCGCGGCGCACCGCCTCGGCGCCGATCTTGCCACCGGCGTACCCGGTCCCCCCGAAAACCACCAGCTTGGCCATGGGATCTCCCTGTTCGTAGTCGGCCTTCGAGGCCGATGGTAGGAACGGAAGATCCCCTACTTCAACGGGAGCAACGCACCCCCGGGTAGGTGTCCAGCTCAGCCGCCCAGGCCGGCGAACTCCGCCGCGACCTGCTGCTTCACCGCGTTGACGTCGAGGGCCGCGCGGACCTCCGCGACGGCGTTCGGCTTCGACAGCACCTGGTAGCTCGCCGTGCGGTTGGGCAGCTTGAAGTTGACCGTGCAGGACATCTTCACCGTGGCGTACGGCTCGGCGTCGGCCGTCGTCGTGCACGTCTGCGAGCCGAGCGCGTCGGCGCTCACCTCGACCGAGAGGTTGATGTGGATGACGCTCTTGCCGCCCGAGGACGGTGAGCCGACGACGCTGGTGGAGACGTCGACCGTCGTCGTGCAGGAGCCGACGAAGTCCTTGCAGTCGAGCTTGTCGTTCGTGACGACTGCGCTCGCCTGCACCAACCCTTCGAACGGCTGCCCCAGCCCGGCGACGGCGGCGTCCAGGTCGGTGTGGAACGTCTTGAGGGCGTCGCCGGCCAGCGGGGCGACGCGGAACTCGGCGCCGAACTTCGGCCCGTTCTGCGGGTCGAGCAGCGCCGGGGCGAAGCTGACGACCCGGTTCGGCTTGGCCGTGGTGACGCGCAGGACGCTCGGGGCGGCACCGAGCTGGTAGACCTCGGTGCCGTCGGGGAGCTTCGCCATGACCGGGTCGCTCAGCCGGTCGAGCCCGGGGAGCGCCTTGCGCAGCCCGTCGGCGAGGGCCTGGGGCGCGAACCGGGCCGCCGGGTCGAAGGGCAGCTCGGAGCCGAGCGACCGCACCCAGCTCGTGCCGAACTGGGTGCCTTCGTCGATCGCGTGCGCCTTCCAGTACTCCGGGTCGGCCTGCAGGTAGAACTGGCCCGCGGCGGCGGTCACCTGGACGACCCGGCCTTCGATCGGCAAACCACCGGCCGCGGTCCCGCCGCGGGTGACGCGGAACTGCTGCTCGGCGCCGTTGGTCGTCGCCTTCAGCGAGAGCGCGGGCGCCTGGCCCAGCGCGGTCAGGGCCGCGTCGACCGCGGCGCGCTGTTCGGCGCGCCGGTCGGCCGTCTGCCGGCCCGCGGCGGAGACACCGGCGCTGCCGGGGACCGCCACCTGGCAGCCGGCCAGCAGTCCGCCCAGCAGCAGCACCGCCGCCGCCGTGGCCCGTCGTGCCCGCATTTCCGCCCCCTGCTCTCCCGCCGTACCCGAGAACACCTCGGCCGGTTCGGTCCCGCCACCGGATTCGTGTCGTCACGCGCCCGGGTTTCTGGGAGGGTTCTAGCCTGGCGCGGGCCCCCGCCGCAACCCACCGTGATGAGGTTGGTTTACACTCTTGAGGTTGTCTCGGCGAGGCGGGGCCCTTCTGGGGTGCCCGGCGTGATCGACGCGGCGGCTCGAGTAGCCCCCGTCGTCGTGCACGCCCGGAAACTCGCCGCCGAACGCAACCGCCTGAGAAGAAAACACCGGCCATCCCCGCCGCCGCATGCTGTCTTGATTTGAAGGAGTGCCACACCGTGTCCGAGGTACGTCTGTCCGTCGAGCCGCGCACCGAGTTCGGCAAGGGCGCCGCGCGTCGCACGCGTCGCGCCGGCAAGATCCCCGCCGTCCTGTACGGCCACGGCTCGGACCCGCGGCACTTCGCGCTGCCGGCCATCGAGTTCGCCCGCGTCGTCCGCGAGAACGGCTCCAACGCCGTCATCACGCTGGACCTGGAGGGCAACAGCGAGCTGGCCCTCACCAAGACCATCGTCGTGCACCCGCTGAAGAACTACATCGAGCACGTCGACCTGCTGGTCGTCAAGCGCGGCGAGAAGGTCACTGTCGACGTCCCGGTCGTCGTCTCCGGCACCCCGGCTCCGGGCACCCTGGTCAACCAGGACCTCGACGCCATCCAGATCGAGGTCGAGGCGCTGCACATCCCCGACCAGGTCGAGGTCTCCGTCGAGGGCGCCGAGCTGGGCACCCAGATCACCGCCGCCGACGTCGCCCTGCCGAAGGGCGCGACGCTGGTCACCGACGGCGAGGCCCTGATCGTGGCCATCGCCGAGCCGCAGCGCGAGGAGCTGCCGGAGGACGAGGCCGCGGCTTCGACCGAGGGTGAAGAGTCCGCCGAAGCGGCCGAATAACATCTCCGCATGACCGAAGACCTCCCCGGGGCCGGCGAGCTGATCCTGCTCGCCGGCCTCGGCAATCCCGGGCCCCAGTACGCCGGGAACCGGCACAACGTCGGGTTCATGGTGCTGGACGAGCTCGCCGCGCGGATCGGCGGCAGGTTCAAGGCGCACAAGACCGGTGGCGAGGTCCTCGAAGGCCGGCTGGGCGGCCGCCGCGTGGTGCTCGTGAAACCGCGGTCCTACATGAACCTCTCCGGCGGGCCGGTGGTCGGCGCGGCGCGGTTCTACAAGGTGCCGCCGTCCGGCGTGGTGGTGGTGCACGACGAGCTGGACGTCGATTTCGGCGCGCTGAAGCTGAAGTTCGGCGGCGGCGACAACGGCCACAATGGACTCCGCTCGATCACCAGGTCGCTGGGCACCCGCGACTACTACCGGGTCCGGTTCGGCATCGGCCGCCCGCCCGGCCGCCAGGACCCGGCGGACTTCGTGCTGAAGGACTTCTCGACGGTCGAGCGCAAGGAGCTCCCGTTCGAGGTGGACCGCTGCGCGGACGCGACGGAGGCGCTGGTCGGCACCGGCCTCGCGGCCGCGCAGAACGCCTTCCATGCGGGCTGACATCGGTGGCAAGGTGAAGCCATGACCCCTGACGAAGTCCGGGCGATCGCGTTCGGCAAACCCCGGTTCGGCCGGCGCGGCTACAACGAGGACGAGGTCGACGCGTTCCTCGACCTGATCGCGGAAGCACTGTCCGGGCGGAACATCCTCACTCCCGACGACATCCACTACGTCGACTTCACGATCATGCCCGTCGGCATGCGCAGCTACGACCAGGCCCAGGTCGACCTGTTCCTGGACGAGGCCGAGGCCGCGCTGGTGGCGCTGCGGAACCCGCGGCCGGCGGCCGAGGAGCCGCGGCCGCAGGGCCCGCGGAAGTGGTTCGGCCGCACCTGACGCTGTGAGACCGGCCACACAGCGCTGCGTAGTCCCGGCTCACTCACAGGCGGACGGCGACCGCCCGTCGGGGTGAGCTTCGGGCTTCAACCCTTCCGGGGGAGCCTGTCCGCGGGTTAGGACGGTGTACGGCAGTTCGCACCGCTCAACCCCGAATCGGAGAGTTGCATGTCGTTCACCGCCGAAGACCTCGCCGAGGTCACCTTCGGTAACGCCCCGATCGGCCGCCGTGGCTACGCGAAGCACGAGGTCGACGAGTTCGTCCGGCGCGTCGCCAAGACGATCGCCGAGGAGGACGACCTGACCGCCGCCGAAGTCCACCACGTGATGTTCGCGAAGCCGCTGATCGGCAAGCGCGGCTACGACGAACGCGAGGTCGACGAGTTCCTCGACAAGGTGGAAGACCAGCTCGCCGCCCGCACGGGCCACGCCCCGGACCTCCCGGGCGCCCGTACGGCGTCGGAAGCCACTTCCGAGCGCGCCACCCCGCCCACGCTCCGCGCCGAACGCCTCCAACAGCGCTAAGACACCGCTTTCCCGTGGAAGTGCCGCCTCCTGGTGGGCACTTCCACGGGAAAGCGACCGTCAGGCGTCGGCGTTCCGCTTGATCTTGTCCGCGAACTGCTGGGCCGTCGCCGCGCGCTTGACCTTGCCCGACGGCGTCTTCGGCAGGCTCCCGGCCGGCAGCACGACCACCGCGTACGGGCGCATGTCCACCGCGTCGCGCACGCGCGCCGCAACCTGCTTCATCAGGTTCTTCTCGGCCTCGGCGTCGCCCGCCAGCTTCGACTCGACGACCACCGCGAACCGCTCGCGGCGGCTGCCCGCGTCCAGCCGGACCGCCACCGCGTTGCCCGCGCGGACGCCTTCGACCGACGTCGCCGCGCGCTCGATGTCCGTCGGGTACAGGTTCCGGCCGCCCATGATGATGACGTCCTTGCGGCGGCCGCAGATGACGATCTGGCCGTCCACCAGGTAGCCGAGGTCGCCGGTGTTCAGCCAGCCGTGCTCGTCCTGGGTGGCGACCGGGCCGTCCATGGTCAGGTAGCCCGGCGTCACGGCCTCGCCGCGCAGCCGGATCTCGCCGACCCGGCGGTCGCCGACCCGGGCGCCCGCCTCGTCGACGATCTCGGCCTCGAGCCCGTCCAGGGGACGGCCGAGCACCGCGAACGACCGGACGTCGTCGGTGCCACGCCGGGGGTCGCCCTCGGGCACCGGCACGGCGCGGTTGTCCGCCTCCAGCGCGTCCGCTTCGACGATGTCGAGCGTCAGCCCGGTGAACAGCGGCGCGAACGACACCGCGAGCGTCGCCTCCGCCATACCGTAGGCCGGGAAAACGCATTCCGCCGGCATCTTGAACCGCGCGCCGGCGTCCACAAAGGTCTGGACGGCCGTCTCGTCGATGGGCTCGGCGCCGTTCAAGGCGATGCGCAGTTTCGAGAGGTCGTAGGCGTTGGCGTCGTCGACGCGGGCCATCCGGCGCCCGACGATCGCGTACGCGAAGTTCGGCGCCGCCGTCGTGGTGCCGCCGTACTTGGTGATCAGCTCGGGCCAGATCAACGGCCCCGAAAGGAATTCGACCGGCGTGATCTTGACCAGCTCGACGCCGAACGTCATCGGCACGGTCAGGAAGCCGACCATCCCCATGTCGTGGAACGTCGGCAGCCACGACACCATCACGTCGGTGTCGAAGTCGAACTCCGCGCGGTCGACCATGGCCTTGACGTTGGAGTACAGGTTCCCGTAGGTGATCCGCACGGCCTTGGGGTCGGCGGTCGAACCGCTGGTCAGCTGCAGCAGCGCGGTGTCGCCCTCGTCGGTCGCGACGACGCCGTCGAGGGGCTCGCCCGCGGCGAGGCCGGTGATGAGCCGGAAACCGATGCCCTTCTCTTCCAGCACCGGCGCCAGCTGGTCGAACGGCTCGCCCAGCAGCACCAGGTCGGACCCGATCATCCCGAGCACGCGCACGGTGTCTTCGGCCCACTCGGCGAGGTCCGTGCGCGGGGTCGGCTGGTGCAGCATGGTGACGCTGCCGCCGGCCAGCCAGACGGCCTGCACGGTCGGCGCGATCAGCACCGGCGCCGCGGCCAGCACCGCGACGGCACCCCCGCGCTCGAACCCGCCCGCGACGAGCCCGCCGGCGATCCGCCGGGCCTCCTCGTGCACCTCGGCCCAGGTCCGCCGGACCGGCTCCTTCGGCTCCCCGGTGACCATGCCCCGCTGCTGACCCCGCCCCGTCGCGGTGGCGACGAGCGTGTCCACGAACCTGCTCATGGCGCAGACATTACTGGCAGCGGTGTCACTCGAGCAGTTCGGACGTCTCCAGCCACCGGCCTTCGACGTCCTCGATCTCGCCTTGGACGCCCTTCAGCTCGGCGTTGAGCTCCATCAGCTTCGCCGGGTCCGTCGCCGCTTCCAGGAGCGCCGCGTGGAGCTTCTCCTCCTTGGCGTGCAGCTGGTCGAGTTTGCGCTCCAGCCGACCCAGCTCCTTCTGCGCCGCGCGCAGGTCGGCAGCCGACTTCTTCGCCTCCACCTTCGCCGCCGTCGGCGCGGCCGCCGCCGGTTCCTTGGCCAGCGCGCGGCGGTTCAGGTACTCCTCGATGCCGCCCGGGAGGTGGGTGATCCGGCCGTCGCCGAAGAGCGCGACGATCGTGTCGCAGACGCGTTCCACCAGGTAGCGGTCGTGCGAGACGACGACCATCGTGCCCGGCCAGCCGTCGAGGAGGTCCTCCAGCTGCTGCAGGGTGTCGATGTCCAGGTCGTTCGTCGGCTCGTCGAGGAGCAGGACGTTCGGCTCGGCCATCAGCAGCCGGCACAGCTGCAGCCGGCGCCGCTCGCCGCCGGAGAGGTCCTCGACCGGCGTCCACTGGCGGGCCTGCGGGAAGCCGAGCTTCTCGCCCAGCTGCGACGCCGTCATCTCCTGCTTGCCGAACACGACGCGCCCGGCCACCTGCTCGATCGCCTGCAGCACGCGCAGGTCGCCGGGCAGGTCGTCGAGCTCCTGGCGCAGGTGCGCGAGCGCGACCGTCTTGCCCTGGATCCGGCGGCCCGTCGCGCCCTCGACGTCTCCGCCGAGCAGCTTCAGCAGCGACGTCTTGCCGGAGCCGTTGACGCCGACCAGGCCGATCCGGTCGCCCGGGCCGATGCGCCAGGTGACGTGGTCGAGCAGCGTCCGGTCGCCGACCCGGTAGGTCGTGTCCTCCAGCTCCAGCACGGTCTTGCCGAGCCGCCGCTTCGCGAACGCCTGCAGCTCGACGGAATCGCGCGGCGGCGGGACGTCGGCGATCAGCGCTTCGGCCGCTTCGACGCGGTAGCGCGGCTTCGACGAGCGCGCCTGCGGGCCGCGGCGCAGCCAGGCCAGCTCCTTGCGGGCCAGGTTCTGCCGCTTCTCCTCGGCCGTCGCGGCCAGCCGCGCGCGCTCGGCGCGGGCGAAGATCCAGTCGGCGTAACCGCCTTCGTACTGCTCGACGCGGCCGTTCGCGACCTCCCACGTCAGCGTCGCGACGGTGTCGAGGAACCACCGGTCGTGCGTGACGACCACGACCGCGATCCGGCGGGAGAGGAGGTGGTCGGCGAGCCACCGGACACCTTCGACGTCCAGGTGGTTGGTCGGCTCGTCGAGCACGACGAGGTCGAGCTCGCCGGTCAGCGCGGCGGCCAGGGAGACGCGGCGCCGCTCACCGCCGGAGAGGTTCGCGGTCGGCGTGTCCAGCCCGATCGCGGTGATGCCAAGGCCGTCCACAATGGACCGCACGCGCGCGTCGGCGGCCCACTCGTGCTCGGCGCCGTAGCGTTCGAGGACGACGTCGCCGACCGTGCTGCCGTCCGGCAGTTCCGTGCGCTGGGTGACCACGGCCATCCGCAGGTCGCGAACATGGCTCACCCGCCCGGAATCCGGCTCGGTCAGTCCGGAAAGGACTTCCAGGAGCGTGGTCTTGCCACCACCGTTGAGGCCGACGACGCCGATGCGCTGCCCGGCCGCGACGCCGAGCGAAACACCGTCCAGGAGCGGGCGAACCCCGTAGGACTTGCTCACCGCCTCCAGGTTGACCAGGTTGGGCATCCGCTCAGCCGATCCTCTCTACGATGACGAACCGGGTCGCCACGACCTGCGTCGTGTCGTCCACGGAGAATTCCGGATCTTCCATGGCCGCGCGCATTTCGGCGCTCTGCCAGTAGTCCGCGTGGTCGGCGCGCCATTCGGCGACGCTCGTGAAGCCTTCGCCTTCGTCGAGCGCGTGCTGCAGGTCCACTTCGGACAGCGGGAGGACGCGCACCTCGGTGGTCTCGAGGATCGCGACGCCGTGGCCGGCCGAGTCGACCATCAGCTCGCGCTCGCCGACAACGGGCAGTTCTTCCCCGTACTTCTCGTATTCCGCGACCAGGCCGGTGGTCGACGTCTTCTCCCCACGCAGGATGGCCGCGATGAGCTTGTCCCGCAACGGGCCGGGGAACGCGAACTCCGCCTTCTTCATGCGTGCACCCGCGGCGGCATCGGGCGCGGCGCGTCGTCGCCGCCGACCACGCGGGCGCCGGGGACCGGGCCGTGCGCTACGCGGACGGTCCGGCACACGCCCGCGCCCGACAGCTCCGCGGCGACCTCCACCGCCGACTGGGCGTCCTCGCAGAGGAACGCGCAGGTCGGGCCGGATCCGGAGACCGTGCCGGCGAGCGCGCCCGCGTTGACGCCGGCCCGCAGCGTCCGGCGCAGCCCCGGCCGCAGCGAAACCGCGGCCGCCTGGAGGTCGTTGCCCAGCAGCAGCGCGAGCTGCCGCGGGTCGCCGGAGGCCAGCGCCTCGACGACCGGCGTGTGCGAGCCGATCCGCGGCGGGTTGCCCTCGGCACGCAGGCGGTCGAGCTCGCCGAACACCTTCGGCGTCGACAGGCCGCGCTGGTCGAAGGCCAGCACCCAGTGGAAGGTGTGCCGCGACAGCACCGGGACCAGCTGCTCACCGCGTCCAGTGCCCAGCGCCGTGCCGCCGTAGAGCGCGAACGGTACGTCGCTGCCCAGCCCGGCCGCGATCTCGGCGAGCTCGTCGCGCGTGACGTCGAGGTTCCACAGGCTCGCCAGCCCCACGAGGGTCGCCGCCGCGTCGGCGCTGCCGCCCGCCATGCCGCCCGCCACGGGGATGCCCTTGCGCAGCACCACCCGGACCTTCGGGTCGCCGGTGCGCCCGACGTGCGCGGACAGCGCTTCGACCGCCCGCCAGGCCAGGTTTTCCGGGCCGGTCGGGACCGTGCCTTCGCCTTCGCCGTAGATCTCCAGCCCCGGCTCGTCGGTGACGGCGACGGTCACCTCGTCGGTCAGCGACAGGGCCTGGAACACGGTGACCAGCTCGTGGTAACCGTCTTCGCGCAGGTCGTCGACCGAAAGGTGCAGGTTGACCTTGGCCGGGACCCGGACGGTGACTGGGGGCGGAACTACGGCGAGCACCCGACCAGCCTACGTGCCCGCGAAAACGCCCCGATGCGAAGTGCGCATCGGGGCGTCATCGGGTCGGGGTCAGGCCGCGGCGACGCCCTGCGGGCCGCGCGCGGTGTGTGTGACGTGGCCGCCGCGCTCGGCGACCCAGGCCAGCGCCGCGTCGGCCCGCTCGCCGCGGACGCCGAGGCGGAACCGGCCGACCGGGGTGTCGCCGATGCGGGTCAGGCCGCCGCCGATGGTGGCGAACTCGACGTCGAAGCGGCCCGCGGCCTCGGGCAGCAGCGCGCCGACCGACGCGAAGCCGACCAGCACGACGTCGGCCGAGCGGTCGTAGCGCGAGGTCTGCGCGCGGGTGGTCTCGATGGCCGGCAGCAGCGCCTGGGCGGTGCGGCTGCCCGGGTCCGCGATCAGGTCGAGGACCGTGCCGCGCTCGACGACCGTGCCGTCCTCGAGCACCGCGACGTCGTCGCAGACCCGGCGGACCACGCCGGCGTCCGGCGTCGTGACGACGACGGTGGTGCCCAGCTCGGAGCGGGCGCGGTCGAGCACGGTGAGCACCGCGCCGGCCTCCTCCGGGTCGATCCCGGCGGTCGGGTCGTCGGCGAGCAGCACGGCGGGGGCCGCCGCGAGCGCCTTCGCGACCGCTACCCGGCGGAGCTGCCCGGCGGACAGCTCGCCGGGACGCTGCGCCGCGCGCTGCGTCAGGCCGACGAGGTCGAGCAGCGAGCCGACCCGGCTGCGGCGCTGCGGGCCGTCGACGCCGAGCTGCTCGAGCGGGGACGCGATGTTGCCGGCGATGGTGCGCTCGGCGATCAGCTCCGGCTTCGTCGAGACGACGCCGAGCTGACGGCGGATTTCGCGGAGGCGGCGGCCGTCGAGCGTGCCGGTGTTGAGGCCGTCGAGGCGGACGACGCCGCGGTCCGGCCGCTCCTGCAGCGCGATGCAGCGGGCGAGGACGGACTTGCCCGACCCGGCGGGACCGACCACGCCGAACAGCGAGCCGGCCTGCACGTCGACGCTCACGTCGCGCAGGGCCAGCACCGAATTTCCGTTGGTGGCAAAGGACTTGGACAGGTTTTCGACGGTGATCACGAAGGCTCCAGAAAACGGGGCGCGCTCACTCGGAGGCGCCCGGCCGCAAGCAGAGTCCGTCCGTTATGGACGGTGCGTGAAGAAGAGGTGGACCGGCTGGGACGAGCTCAGTGGGAGCGTCGACATGCGGTCACGGAGCGGCGGCCTTCGTCGACTACGCGACGCCTGGTCAGGAGCAGGGGGCGGGCTACCCTCTTCATCGGAAACGGCCTCCATCGGTCCTGGCGGTAGCACCTGCCCTGTGGAGGGTGGTTGCTGCGACTTCGGCGAGCCAGGTCTCTCAGTCGCTCGGGATGGACGTACTGAGTAAAACCGATCCCGCGGAGCGAAAGCAAGCCCGTTGGCCCAGATCACACGAGTGGAGGTGTCCGAATCGCGAGATCGCACGTCGGGAGGCGTATTTTCGCCGTCTCTACTGTGGACGTGCTAACGCGCGGCGGCGAGCCTCGCGAAGTCGTGCACGTCCAGCTGCTCACCACGGGTCTTCGGGTCGATCCCGGCGGCCGTCAGCAGCTCGCCGGCCCGCTCGGCCGAGCCCGCCCAGCCCGCGAGCGCGGCGCGGAGCGTCTTCCTGCGTTGTGAGAAAGCGGCGTCGACGAGGCCGAAGAGCCGATCGCGGTCGTCCGACGCCGGAGCGTCACCGCGTTCGAAGGCGACGAGCGCGGAGTCGACGTTCGGCACCGGCCAGAACACCGAGCGTGGCACGGCGGCGACCTTGCGTGCCGGGCCGTACCAGGCGAGCTTGACGCTGGGCACGCCGTAGATCCGGCTGCCGGGGCCGGCGGCCATCCGGTCGGCGACCTCGGTCTGGACCATGACGAGCCCAGACTTGAGCGAAGGCACCTCGGCGAGCAGGTGCAGCACGACCGGGACGGCGACGTTGTACGGCAGGTTGGCGACGAGCGCGGTCGGCTCCCCCAGCTGTTCGCGGGTGACGCGCAGTGCGTCGGCCCCGACGACCTGCAGCCGTTCCACGGCCTCGGGCCCCCGCTCGGCGACGGTCTTCGGCAGCCGCTCGGCGAGCACGGGGTCGATCTCGACGGCGACGACCCGCGCGCCGGTGGCGAGCAGCCCGAGCGTCAGCGACCCGAGCCCGGGCCCGACCTCGAGCACGACGTCCCCCTCGCCGACGCCGGCGAGTTCGACGATCCGCCGCACGGTGTTGGGATCGTGCACGAAGTTCTGCCCGAGCTTCTTGGTCGGCCGCACGTCGAGCTCGGCCGCCAACCCCCGGATCTCGGCAGGTCCCAGCAGTTCAACCACCGGCCGAGCCTACCGGCGGGGCATCACCCGTGATTGAGCAGGCATCACCCGTGATTGAGCAGGCATCACCCGTGATTGAGCAGGCATCACCCGTGATTGGACGGGCATCACCGTGATGCCCCCGCAGTCACGCGTGATGCCCCTCGGCACACGCGTGATGCCCTCCCGATCACGGGTGATGCCTTTTGGTGCACGTGAAACGGCCCTCACCTCGTGAGGTGAGGGCCGTTCGGTGAGGCTGTCAGGCCTTCTTGCCGCAGACCGGCCAGGCGCTGTAGCTGCCGCCACGGGCGGCCTTGACCTTCTCCGCGATCGCGATCTGCTGCTCGCGCGAAGCCTGGCTCGGCAGGGCCGCGTACTGGTCGCCGCCGTAGGCGTTCCAGGTCTGCTTGTCGAACTGGAGGCCGCCGTAGTAGCCGTTGCCGGTGTTGATGGCCCAGTTGCCACCCGACTCGCACTGCGCGATGCGGTCCCACGCGGAGCCGTCGCCGATGTCCGGCGTCGGGGCCTCTTTGGTGCCGACGTGGACGATCTTCGGCTTCGGCTGGGTGATGACCTGCTCGGAGATGCTCTCGCGGGAGACCTCTTTGCCGTTCTTCTGCGTGACCTTGTAGGTCACCATCTTCTCGCCCGGCGTGCCCGGGTCCTCGACCGACGTCTTGCCCTTGGCCAGGTCCGGGTCGTCGACGCGCTGCTCGGGCGGGTCGATGGTCTCCTTCTGGACGACCGTCGAGACGCCGGTGCGGCTGATGTGCACCTCGGCGCCGTCGGTCAGCTTGACGTCCAGGCCACCCTCGGCCTGGTCCTCCGGGCCCAGGGTGAGCTTGTACTCGCCCAGGAACTCCTTGGTCGTGACCGCGGTGGTCTTGACCTGCTTGGGCGCGTTGGCGCCGTCGTACAGCGTGACGTTCTTGAGGGTCTTGATCTCGACCGTGGCGCCCTGCAGCGGCAGCTCGCCGTCCTTCGGCATCGACATCCACGTGCCGGGCTTGTCGAGCTCGGTCATGCCGAGCTGGCCCAGCGCGTCGCCGAGGTGGGTCGCGCGGACCCAGGAGGTGCGCTCCGAGCCGTCGACGATCATCTTCAGCTGGCGGCCGCGCTCGAGCTTGATGACGCCGCCATCGCCGACCTCCGCCTGCGGGGACGGCGAGAGGGAGTCGTGCGCACCGACGGACAGGCCCGCGTCCTCGAGCACCTCGCCGACGGTGTCGCCGAAGGAGTGCACGGTCTGCTGCTGGCCGTCGACGTCGACGGTGACGCTCTTGTTCATCGCCAGCGCGGCCGCGCCGCCGCCGGCGATGGAGATCATCACGGACAGGACGGCGCCCTTGAGGAAGCGGCGCTTCCAGACCTTGGTGGTCTGGCGGAGGCCCTCGTCCAGAGCCGCACGACGCGCTTCGGGGGAAGCGGTGCGGTCCTCCTCGAGGCCGTCCGGGATGACGATCGGGGGCAGGTACGTCGTCTCGGCGTTGATGAGGCGGATCAGCTCGTCGACGTCGACGTCGATCTCGGCCATCATCGCGTCGGCGTCGGGGCCGAGCGCGGCGAGGATGTCCTGCTGCGTGATGTTCGGGTCGTCGGAGAAGTCGAGCTGGCCGTACGCGGTGTCCTCGAATTCGCGGTCGAGGACGGCCGTGGAGCGCGCTCCAGCCTGTCTGCTACCTGTCACCGGGTCGTTCCCTTTCCCAAGACGCCGTTCGGGGCGACGTCTTTACGTCTGGGCCCGCAGCCGGCGCCATCGTCACGGTCCCAGGCCGTACCGCTCCCGGTTCCGCTTCCCCGACGTGCACTGACGTGACTGTGGGCGTAACAGTCGGCAACTGCTCGGGCAGTACCGACCGGCACGATCACGGGACAGTAACGGGTCGCGCCGGGTTGCGCAAACACCCCCCGGAGTGTCGTGATCCCCGTCACTCCATCAGGTGGACGATCAAGCACCCCTGATGTCGCAATGCGTTCAACCCGTTGTGACACTGGGGAGTCGGTAGATCCGCTCGGCGGTGGTCCGGACCGATTCGGCGACTTCGTGGACAGCTTCGCCCCTGAGCGCCGCGAGGTGACGGACGGTGTAAGCCGCGCCGAACGGCTCGTTCGGCCGCCCACGGAACGGGTGGGGGGTCAGAAACGGCGCGTCGGTCTCGACGAGGTACTGGCCCGGCGGGCAGAGCCGCGCCGCCTCGTGGAGCCCCCTCGCGTTTTTGAACGTCACCGTGCCGGCGAAGGAAAGGACGTATCCCGCGTCGAGGCACTTGCGCGCCATTTCCGCGTCCCCGGAAAAACAATGGAAGATTACGGCGTTCGGCGCATTCTCTTCGGCCAGGATGCGCAGCACGTCGTCGTGGGCCTCGCGGTCGTGGATCATCAGCGGCTTGTCCAGCCGCTTGGCGAGGTCGATGTGCCAGCGGAAGGCCTCCTGCTGGGCGTCGTGCGGCGAGTAGTCCCAGTAGTAGTCGAGGCCGGTCTCGCCGACGGCGACCACTCGCTCCTGCGCGGCCAGGCGCTCCACTTCGGACTTCTCGGCGTCGCCGAACTCCTTGGTGCGCGTGGGGTGGATCGCCACGGCGGCCCACACGCGCGGGTCCCAGGTGGCGGCCTCGGCGGCCCAGCGGGCGGCGGCGAGGTCGTCCGCGACCGTGACGACGCGGGCGACACCGGCGCGCTCGGCGCGGTCGACCACGGCCTTCACATCGGCCGCGGTGACCGCGCCGCACGCGTCGAGATGGGTGTGCGCGTCCACCACCGACACCGGGAGCCGGTCCGGGACCGGCGGCAGCTCGCGCTTCTCGTCACCCATGCGTACCTCTTAGTCCTTCGTGATCGGTGCCCACTCCGGACCGGTCTCGCCGAGCGCCGGGTCGAGCTTGGTGAACAACGGCGACGGCTTCTGCAGGGGCTTGCCGACCTCGATCGGCTTGGACTCCCACTTCGCCTGCTCGGCCGCGTAGTCGCCGGTCAGGATCGGGTTGATCCGGCCGTCGATGTCGAGGTCCTCGACCTCCTTCAGCTCCGGCTGGGCGGCCCAGACGCCGGTGCCGCCGAGCGCCTCGTGCACCTTCTGCGCCGAGTGCGGCAGGAACGGCGTCAGCAGCGTGTTGGCGTCCGAGACGACCTGCAGCGCGGTGTGCAGCACCGTGTCGCGCCGCGCGGGGTCGTCCTTGAGCTTCCACGGCTCCTGGTCGGAGATGTACTTGTTGGCCGCGGTGACGACCTTCATCGCCTCGCTCGCCGCCAGCTTGAACCGGGACCGGGCCAGGTGCGCGCCCGCGGTGTCGAAGGCCTTGCGGGAAAGCGCCTTCAGCTCCTCGTCGGCCGCCGTCGGGGCCTCCGGGCGGGGAATCGCGCCGACGTTCTTGTGGGCCATCGAGATGGACCGGTTGACCAGGTTGCCCCACTCGTTGGCCAGCTCGAAGTTGGTCCGGCGGACGAACTCGTCCCAGGTGAAGTCGGTGTCCTGGGTCTCCGGGCCGGCGACCGAGATGAAGTACCGCAGCGTGTCCGGGCCGAAGTCGCGCAGGAAGTCCTCGACGTAGATGACGCGCCCGCGCGAGGTCGAGAACTTCGAGCCGCTCATGGTGAGGAACTCGCTGGAGACGATCTCGTCGGGCAGGTGCAGCTTCCCGTACTTGCCCGGCTCGCCGCCCTTGTCGCCCTCGCCGTTGTGCCCGAACAGCAGCGCCGGCCAGATCTGGGCGTGGAAGGTGATGTTGTCCTTGCCCATGAAGTAGTAGGAGCGCGCGTCGGCGTTGTTCCACCACTCCTGCCACGCGTCCGGGTTGCCCGAGCGGCGGGCCCACTCGACGCTCGCCGAGAAGTACCCGATCACGGCGTCGAACCAGACGTAGAACCGCTTCAGCGGCTGGTCGCGCCAGCCGTCGAGGGGGATCTTGACGCCCCAGTCGAGGTCGCGGGTGATCGGCCGCGGCCGCATGTCGTCGATCAGGTTCTTGGTGAAGTTGAGGACGTTCGGGCGCCAGTCGGTCTTGGTCGACAGCCAGTCGCCGAGGGTCTTGGTGAACGCCGGCAGGTCGAGGAAGTAGTGCTCGGTCTCGACGAACTTCGGCGTCTCGCCGTTGATCCGCGACTTCGGGTTGATCAGCTCGGCGGCGTCGAGCTGGTTGCCGCAGTTGTCGCACTGGTCGCCGCGCGCGCCGTCGTACCCGCAGATCGGGCAGGTGCCCTCGACGTAGCGGTCGGGCAGCGTGCGGCCGGTGGACGGGCTGATCGCGCCCCGGGTCGTCTTGGGCACGACGTAGCCGTTGCGGTGCAGCGCCAGGAAGATCTGCTGCGTCACCTCGGCGTGGTTGCCGGTCGTGGTCCGCGTGAACAGGTCGTAGGACAGGCCGAGGCCCTGCAGGTCGGTGCCGATCTGGCGGGTGTACTTGTCCGCCGTCTCCTGCGGGGTCGAGTTCTCCTTGTCGGCCTGGACGGTGATCGGGGTGCCGTGTTCGTCGGTCCCGGACACCATGAGCACCCGGTTGCCGGCCATTCGCTGGTAGCGGGAGAAGACGTCGGACGGGACGCCGAATCCGGACACGTGGCCGATGTGGCGGGGGCCGTTGGCGTAGGGCCAGGCCACCGCGGTCAACACAGGGGTGCTCATACCTTATTAGCCTACGGAGGGCGTCACGCGCATTGTCGAGAGGGAGGCCCGGTCGTCGGCGGCACGGCTGCGGCGCGAGCTGCTGAACGGGCTACCGGCTCACCGACGTCGGTGAGCCGGAGCACCACGTCCCGCTCTCGAAGACGCCGAGAAACGCCTGATCAACCGCGTGTGGGTCACTGCGGGTCCGTCCCCGGCGACGTATGGTGTGCTCTCCACCGACGTGCCGGGGGCGGATTGTGACGGAACCGGAGAGCGAACTCGGGATCTCGCTGTCCCACCGGGAGCGGGTGACCGACTGGGCCGCTGTCCGCGCGACCGAGACCAAGTTCGTGTCCGTGACCATCACCGAGAACGTCAACTGGAGCAACGGCGCGGCCGAACGCAGCCTGGCCGGCGCCCAGGAGGCCGGCCTGCACGTCGGCGGCCGGCACTACGCGCGGCCCGGCGCGGTGCACGACCAGGCGGACCACTTCGTGCGGACGGCCAGCCGGCTCGGCGCGTTCGCGCCCGGCTCGCTGGCCCCGGCGCTGGAGGTCGCCGCCCAGAGCGTCGACGACCGGTTCATCAAGACGTGGATCAAGCACGTCCGGCACGCGGCGCGCATCGAGCGCGTGCTCGTCTACGCCGACCACGACTGCTGGGCCCACCGCCTGCACCCGGACCGCTGGGCCGACGGCGAAGTCGTGCTGTGGCTGGTCCGGCACAACGGCATCCCGGGGCGGCCGGGCTGGTTCCACTCCCGGCTCGGCGTGCACCAGCACGCGTGCGCCGCGGACGTCCCGGGCGTCGACGGGCCGGTCGAGCAGAACGCCGTCGTGTACCCGTTCACATTGGGTGACTTGCTGCTCTGACGTGTGGTGATATGGCGCCATGCGCGTGACGAGCAGGGCACTTCGGACGAAGGTGACGCCCGCACGCGCGTTTTCGGCATTCGCTCACCACAACGCCTCCCGCGGCTTGCCGCCGCCCGCGATGCTGTCGGGCGAGTGGTTCGCCGCCACGGCGGTGATCGCGCCTTCCCTTTCGGTTTCGCCTCGCGAACTTCCTGCTCTCGGCGAGGTCGACGCCCCGCCCGGCGTGATCGGCGGCGGCTGGTTCGGGTACCTGTCCTACGACCTGGCGGACCCGTCCGGCCGCATGGGTTCGCTCCCGCCGGCGGCGTGGGGCTGGGCGGACCACGTGCTGCGGTGGTCCGCCGACGGCACCTGCCACCTCGAATCCCTGGACGGCGGCGGGCCGTCGGCGGCCGAGGTGGAGTCCCTGCTGACTTCGTCCGTGCCTTCTTCCTCGTGGACGGCCGGGCCGTTGCGGCGCCCGCTGCCGTCGGAGCACCGGGACGCGGTGAAGGCGTGCGTGCACGCGATCGAAGCCGGCGAGCTGTTCCAGGCGAACGTCTGCTGCCGGTTCACGGGTTCGTTTTCGGGCTCGCCTGAGGCGCTGTTCGCGGCCGGCGTCTCGTCGCTGGCGCCCCGCCGGGCGGCGTTCCTGGCCGGCTCGTGGGGGTCCGTGGTCTCGTTCTCTCCGGAACTGTTCCTCGCGCGCCACGGCCGTTCGGTGCGGTCGACGCCGATCAAGGGCACGCTCCCCCGCCGCGGCCCCGCGGATGACGGGAACGCGGTCCTGCTGCGGCAGTCCGCCAAGGACGTGGCGGAGAACGTGATGATCACGGACCTGGTCCGCAACGACCTGGGCCGGGTGTGCTCGGTGGGGTCGGTGACGGTGCCTTCGCTGCTGGAGGTCCGTCCGGCACCGGGCGTCTGGCACCTGGACTCGACGGTGACCGGGGTGCTGCGCCCGTCGGTTTCGGACGCTTCGCTGCTCTCCGCGACCTTCCCGCCCGGGTCGGTGACGGGCGCGCCGAAGATCCGCGCGCTGGACCTGATCGCGGCGCTGGAACCGTGCGGCCGCGGGGTCTACACGGGCGCGATCGGCCTGCTGTCGCCGGCAGCTGGCCTGGAGCTGAACGTCGCGATCCGGACGTTCGAGATCGCCGCCGGCGCGATTTCCCTGGGCGTCGGCGGCGGCATCACGGCGGATTCGGACCCGGAGGCGGAGTGGCAGGAGTGCCTCCACAAGGCGGCCCCCCTGGAACGCCTACTTGCCGGGGTCGAGCAGTAGCTTGCCGACGGTCTTGCGGGAGCGCAGGGCCTCGTGCGCGCCGCGGGCGTCGGAGAGCGCGAACTCGCCGCCCGGGATGGCCTTGAGCTGCCCTGCTTCGACCAGCGTGAACAGCTCGTTCAGCGCGGTCCCGAAGACGTTGCCGGGCAGGCGGAAGACGTGCGGCAGCCACATGCCGCTGACGGTGGTGCTGTGGCCGAGGAGGTTGCGCATCTCGACGGGCTTGGGGTTCTCCCGGCCGGCCATGCCGTAGAAGGCGAGCCGCCCGAACGGCGCGAGCGCGGCGATGCTCTGGTCGGTGGTCGTCCCGCCGACCATGTCGAGCACGACGTCGACCCGCCGGCCGTTGTTGGCCTCGATGAGCGTCTCGGTCATGTCCTCCGCGCGCGAGTCGACGGCGACGTCGGCACCGAGTTCGAGCGCGAGGGCGCGCTTCTCGTCGCTGCTGGCGGTGGCGATGACGCGCCCGGCCCCCCATGCCTTGGCGAGCTGAACGGCAACGGTCCCGACACCCCCGGCGGCCGCGTGCACGACGACGGACTCGCCCTGCTCGAGGTGGGCGTTCTTCCGGAGCAGAACCCAGGCGGTGGTCCCCTGGACCAGCATGGACAGCGCGGCGAGGTCGTCGACGCCGTCGGGAACTTCGTAAGTGGTGGCTTGGGGCGCGACGGCCTTCTCGGCGTACCCGCCACCGCCGTTCAGCAGGGCGACGACGCGCTTGCCTCCGCTTGTCCCGACCACTTCACCACCGGGAACGAGGGGCAGCTCGGACGGCGCGAGGTAGGAGTTTTCGGCCTGGTGGGTGTCGGCGTAGTTGACGCCGATGCGCTCGACGTCGATGAGCACCTCACCGGGCCCGGCCACCGGATCGGGCAGCTCGACGGGCGTGAGCACCTCGGGCCCGCCGAACTCGGTCACCTGCACTGCGCGCATGTCGCTGTCCCTCTCGCCGTCACCTGCTCGATGTGAGACATTCTGGCATATGTCTCAGGAGTTCGAACTGGCCCGCGAGTGGTTCCTGGCGGGTCGCCGGGTGGACATGGGCGAACTGGCGGAGGCGCTGTCCATCAGCCGGGCAACGCTGCACCGCCGGGTCGGGTCCCGGGATCGGTTGCTGGGTGAGATCCTGTGGTCACTGTCCGCCGCGTCGATCGCGCGCCTTTGGCCGGCTTGCGCGGGGCGCGGCGCTGCCGGGATCGCGGATTTCGTGAGCGGGTACGTCCGGTTCGCGAACGACTCACCGCCGTTCCGCGACTTCTTGCGCCGGGAGCCCGAGCGGGCGTTGCGGCTGTTGACGACGCGCGCAAGCATTTGCCAACAGCGGACCACGGCGGAGCTGGAGCTGCTGCTGTCCACGGAGGTCTCAGCCGGACGGTTGAGACCTCCGTTGCCCCTGCCGGACCTGGCTTACCTGCTGGTGCGGATCGGGGAGTCGTTCGTGTACACGGACGTGATCACCGGGGATGCGCCCGATGCGGAGAAGGCGCATGCCGCGGTGACCGCTTTGTTGACGTGAGCTTTCACGACCGCAAGTCACCGGCCGAGCCTTCGCTCAGCTTTCGATCCTTCCATCGTCGAGCCGTTCGGCCGCAGTGCTCGCGACGGTGACCTGCCCGTCCTGGAGACACTCGATCAGCACCTCGGCGACAGTCGCGTATAGCCAGAAGTGCGGTCCCGCCTCGAGTATCGCCCTCGCGTTCCGGACGACGACGTCGGCCGGCGCCAAGACCGTGGGCATGACAAGCGTGCCCCAGAAGATCGCCACGGGCTCCTCGGCCGAGGCAAACCGCGCCAACAGCTTTGTGGCCAGTGCCACCCAATCCGCCTCGTCATCGAACCACTTACGTTCGTCGTAGGCAGCTGCGTCCCAGTCGAGGGAACCACTTTCCAGCGCAGGAAACCGGTTCAGGCTGACGTCTTCGAGCTCGCGGCTGGCCACGTAGTCGAGAACTGATGCCATCGAGGTCTTCACAAAGGCAGGAAGCAGGTCGGGCCTCGTCCCGTAGGGAAGATCCTCATTCACGCGTTTCTCCGAAGCCACTGACTGATACTCGTGCCGGGGAAGGTAATGGCCCATTTCCGGACTGAAGCACCACGTCCGGTCATGACGTTGATGTGGGTCAGCTTCTTGGGATCGAAATCCAGACGCAACTCTCGGTACTCGCCGCCGCTGCGACCGGTGAAACCCGTGACCCGGCCCAGAGTCTCCTTGGCCGCACTGAGCCGACCGACCAACGGGGCTCGGCTGCCAAGATCGAGCGGCCCCACGATTTCCAACGCGGTGTTTCTGGCCTGCTCGAACGAACTGCGGTCCAAAGTGACCTCACTCCTGGGGTTTCCCGGATCGCACTCACATTTCGGCGAGTGTCCTTCGACAGTTCCGCCGCAGTTGTGGACCAGGACCGATGACCCGGCCGAGCCCACGTAGAAATCGTGGATCGCATCCACCGTGAGGTCGTAGACCGGCGCCACCTGCTCGAAGTGGCGAACCGACTTGACCTCGACCGACCGGCCATCAGCCGAGTGTAGGTGCTCGCCTGCGGTCAGCGAGCCGATCTCGACCCAGCCGGCTGCCTCTTCCACCCAGACGGGGTGCCAATCCGTCGCGACCAGCGTGCCGCCCGAGTCCAGGGTGATCTCGGTGCGCTGCCGCTCGTCACCGTGGACGAACGTGCCCACCACCTTGTGGGACTCCACAGCACCCGTCGACGGGTCCGTCGTCGTGACCACGTCGCCGTCGTGGACCTGCTCGATCGGCTTCGTCGAGCCGTCCACGAGGAGCACCTGTGTGCCCGCGACGAAACTGTGGGGCACCGGGCACGAGGCTCCGCTCTCGGCCGCTTCGGCGCCCTTGGCTTCCTCGGCCCCGTGCGCGACCTCGGACGTGGCCCGCTCCGCATCCGCGGCCGCGTTCGCGGCACGGTCCGCGTCGACCAGGGCCTTCTCCGTGTCGACGATGACCTTCTCGGCCTTCTCCACCTCCTTGCCGAAGGTGATCAGAGCGCGAGCGCCCTTCCAGAAGTCCGCGATGATCTCGCCGGCCTTCAGGATCTTGCCCCACGGGATGAAGTTGATGATCGTGCGGACGCACGCGCCGAACGCGCCCTGCGTTACGCAGTCCTTGATGTCGTCCCAGCCGATCAGTCCCTTGACGACCTCGCCCGCAGCCTCGACGAACACGTCCCACTTGGACTTCTTCACCACCTCCTGGGCCGCGCGGTAGTTGCCCATGTCGATGTTCGCGTCGTGGAGGGATCGGTCGTGCGCGTTCTTGTAGCTCGCCGACGCCGCCGGATGTCCCACCGTGTTGCAGTGGTTTTCCGCCCTCTGGGCGCAACTCGCGGCCTGCGGGGTGCCCTGGTTGCACAGCAAGCCGTCCGAGCCCATCGAATAGCAAGCCGACAAGCCTGACGGGTCGGATTCCGTTGCCGGTGCGTTGTTCGCGTACGCGTACGCGTTCAACGTCTGGGGCAGGTCCGGTGTCAGCACCGGGTCCGTCTTCGTGAACCGGCCCGTTGCCGGGTCGTAGTCGCGGGCTCCCAGGTGGGTCAAGCCCGTGGTGTCCTGGTAGCCGCCCACGAAACCGTGCTTGTCCGGCCAGGTCGACGTCTGGGCGCGGACGTTGCCGAACGGGTCCGTGTAGCGCTGCGTCGGCTGCAACGTTCCCTGTGTGATCGACAGGCCGTTCGTGCCGTGCAGGTCGCCCAGCATCCAGCGCAGGCCCGACGTTCCCACGCGCTCGGCCACCTGCGTGCCGCCGTGCGCGTAGTAGCGGATCGCCGTCGCGGCGTGGGTGCCGGCGGTCTGGAAGATCTCCAGGTCGCCGATCGACAGGGTCGCGCCCGTCGGGTCGTGGGCGATCAGGCGGTTGCCGTCCGCGTCGTAGACGTACGTGCTCGTCCCCGACGGGTCCGTCTCCTGCGCCGTGTGGCCTTCCGCGTCGTACGTGTACGTCTGCGTGTTGCCGCCGACGTTGCGGGTCTTGACCGAGCCCGCTTCGTCGTACGTGTAGCCCGTCGTCGACGTGCCGTTCGGGCCCGCCGCGTTCGTGCCCTGCAGTGCGTGCGGGCGGACCGCCGTCGCGCCCGATGCCGGGTACGTGTAGTTCGTCGTGACGTCGCCGGCCGCCTTGTGCTCGACCTGGGTCTTGCGGTTGCCCGTCTTGTCGAACGTGTACGTGTTCCAGTACGGCGCGGCCCCGCCCAGCGCGGACGCCGACTTCGCCGTGCCGCAGTCACCCGACGACGGCGTCCACGCGTCCGTCATCCGCTGCAGGTAGTCGTAGTCGAAGCACTGGATGTCGGCCGTCGCGCCGGCGGGCGTGTCCGCGATCTTGCGGACGTTGCCCGCCGGGTCGTAGGTGTACGTCCGCTTGGTCAGCTCGGGACCCACCTGGGTCTCGCGGCTCACCGTCGTGGTCTGCGGCCGCCGGGTGACCTGGTCGTACGTCTGCGTCACGCCGACGTTCGCCACCGACGTCGCGCTGTCCAGCTGCAGCGTCGACATCTCGTTGAGCGACGTGTAGCCGGTCGAGGAGACCAGGTCCGTGCGCGCGCCCGTCGTCGAGTCGAGCGCGTACGTCGTCGCGGGCAGGCCCAGGTCGGTGTAGGTGTGGACGACGTGCTCCTGGTGGAGGTTGCCCGCCGCCGGGCTCACCGTCTCCGAGACCGCCCCGGTCGCCGAGTACTTCGTGGAGAACTCGTACGTCCCTTTGAGGGCATCTTCCTTCGCGGGGATGTCCACGGCCGTCTTGGTCGGCCGGCTGAACGCGTCGTAGGCGACGACGCGGTTCGTGTAGCCGTCCGTGCCGTCCCAGCGGGTCGAGGACGCCGGGAGCCCGAGCCCGTGCAGCAGCGTGTCGTAGGTCCACGACGCCAGCTTCGGGCCGGTCTCCGAGCCCTGGTTCTCCTGGATCTTCCGGCCGAGCGTGTCGTAGGTGTAGACCAGCGTCTGGTTCCGGGCGTCCGTGGTCGTCTTGAGCTGCCCGGCCTGGTCGTAGGTGTAGGTCGAACGCCCGGCGTCGGGGTCGGTCTGCTCGATCTTGCGGCCGCGCAGGTCGTACTTCGTCGACCAGACGTTGCCCGAGGAGTCCTGGACCGACGTCTGCGCGCCGGCCGCGTTGTACGCGTACGTCGTGACGTCGGCGGGGTTCGCGCCGCCCGGCGTGTAGCCGTTGGTGTACTGCAGCCGCTGGACGGTCTGCCCCTGGGCGTCGGTGACCACTGTGGACGGCGAGCCGCCCGCGGGCGGGATCGTCGTGGTCCGCTCGCCGTCGTAGCGGGTGGTCGTGCGCCACTGCTCGGCGCCCTTGGACATCAGGATCGACGCCGTCGGCCGCGCCCGGCGGTCGTATTCGGTGACGGTCTGCGCCATCACGTCGTTGTCGGCGGCGCCGACGAGCGTCGCGTTCGGCCCCGACGCGTCGTTGTAGAACGGCGCGTTCGTCTTGAACTGCAGGCCGCGCGAGTCGTACAGGGTGTCGGCGATGATCCGGCCGCCGCCCTGCGCCGGGACCTGCGTCTGGCGGATCCGGCCGAGCTTGTCGTAGATCGTGTACGAGTCGGTGTAGGAACCGGTGTCCTGCAACGTCTTCGTGCGCACGTAGATCGGGCCGGTCTGGCTCTCCCCGTACTCGAAGGTCGCGCTCGCCGGCTGGCTCCGGGTCCGGCCCGGGTTCCAGACCGAGACCTTCCGGCCCAGCGCGTCGTAGTCGATGTCCGTCGTGACGCTGTTGACGTCGCTGGACGTCGTCGGGTTGCCGCGCGCGGGCTCGAGCGTCGTGGTCGACGTCCAGCCGAGCGGGTTGGTCGTCTTGACCTGGGTGACCGGGGCGCCGGTGAACTCGGTCTTGGTCAGGTTGCCGAAGACGTCCCGCGCCTCGGTTTCGCGGCCCAGGTCGTCATAGACGTTCTTCGCGGTGGCGACGTAGTGCTTGCCGGCCGCGTCCCAGGTGTCGAGGGTGTCCTGCTCGGTGATGTCGCCCTTGGTCGGCGGGTCCCCGATGGCCAGGTGGTCGTAGGCCACCTTGACGTCGGTGATGCTGTTCGCCGCGGTCTGGGTGCCGGCGCAGGTGCCGCCGAACATCACGACCTCGCTGGACCGGTCGAACATGCCCGCGGCGTTCGCGACGTACGTCGTGTTGGTGCAGGTGTCGTCGCCGGCGTCCGCCTGGTCGCCGAGGTCCTCGACCTGGGTGGTCATCCCGTTGTCGTTGAACTTCTTGTTCACCTGCGTGCGGCGGTAGGTCTTGCCGTCCGAAAGCAGCGTCCGGCCGCGGACCGACTGGGTGTCGATCATGTAGCCCTTGAGGCGCCCGTCGGCGCTGGTCGCCGTCGGGCCGCGCAGCCACGGGTCGTTGATCGAGGCGGAGTCGACGGTCCTGCCGTCGGCCAGCTTCGTCCGCGACTCGCGCAGGAAGCCCTGCAGCGGGTCGGCGTCGGTGATCGTGCCGTTGTCGGAGTCCGTGACCACCTCGCCGTCCATGCCGCGCAGGTAGAGGGACTCGGTGACGGTCTGCGTCGCGCCCGGCGCGCCGATCGACGTGGTCACGACGTTGTAGCCGCGCCACTGGTTCCAGGTGCGGCGGTCGTCCGGGGTGAACTGGCTGTCGTCGTAGTGCCAGGCCGCGCTGTCGGCCGGGTAGGAGTAGTGCGTCTCGACGGGGATCGCGTCCCCCGGCCCGTCGTCCTCGGTGACGTCGGTGACGACGTACTTGTGGAACCAGTCCAGCACCGGGTCCTTCGACTCGGGCGGGCTCCAGTACGAGGCGAAGCAGCGGTACTTGTCCGTCTGCGGCGACGCGGGCATCTTCGTGCCCGGCACGCAGTCCTCCGCCGAGTAGACCACGGAGATCCGGCTGCCGGTCTCGGTGCGGATCTCCTTGAGCCGGCTGCGGGTGATCGCCGCGTACTTGTCGCCGAGCGTGTCGACGCGGTTCGGGAAGACGTAGCGGTCGAACTCGGTCGGCGGCAACGTGATCGGCGTGGCGCCGGTCTTCCCGGTGTGCGTGATCGAGTTCAGCCACGGCGCGGGCGGGGCGTTGTCCCCCGAGCCCGGGTAGGACTGGACGAGGTCCCACTGGTCGATGTCGTGCGGGGTCGTGCCGGTGAAGTACTGGGTGCGGACCGCCGTCAGGCGCTTGCGGGTGAAGAAGGCGGGCGCGCCGTAGTCGCAGGTCGCGCCCTCGGCGCAGATCTGGTCGAACGGGACGTCCGGCCAGTGCGCCGCGTTCGCCGCCGTGAGCTTCGCCGGGGCGCAGTCGAAGGAGGCGTCCGGGATGCACCGCTCGGCCGTGTCGAACACGACCTGGTTCGTCGGGCCGCTGCCGTAGACGCTGCCGTCCTGCAGGCGCAGGCCGTACTCGACGCGCAGCGGGTAGCCGCCCGCGACGTAGGACGTGCCGGCCGAGGTGACGTTCAGGTTCAGCCCGTAGGAGTTCTTCTCCGGCTGGTAGTAGTAGCTGTTGACGTTGCCGTGCGGGTCGACGGAGTAGTCGAGGTTCCAGCGCCAGCCCTGCTGGCACCAGGAGTGCGCGAAGTCGCCCGCCTTGTAGCAGTCTTCGCCTTCGTTGTTGCCGAACACCGGGACCGTCCACGCGGACTGCGTCTCCGGCTTGCCGCTGGTCCAGCCCGGCAGGTGGTTGAGGCCGAAGTAGTACTGCGTGCCGTCGCCGGTGGTGACGCGCCAGTGCTGGCCGCGGGAGACGCCGTTCGCCGCCCCGGTCAGGAGCTCCACTTTGGACCCGTCGTCGCTCTTGGGCCGCCAGAGCGTGTCGCTGACCTTGATCAGCTGGGTCGACCGGCCGCCGAGGACGAGCGACGCGTTGTCGGGTCCCCAGCACTGGTCGCCGGTCTTCGTCTGGCCGTTGTTGCCGCCCAGGTCTTCGCTGCAGCCCTTGTAGTGGCGCTCGATGAAGCCACCCGGCGTGAAGTCCCAGCCGTCGCCGATCCACGACGCCTGGTTGTTGGTCGCCGACGTCAGGCCGTCGATGCTGCCCGAGGAGTAGCTCAGCGCGAGGTTCGGGGCCGCGCCGTTCGGGGCCTTCGGCGCCGCGAACGGGTAGCTGTAGGAGAAGTCGCCGCCCGAGCCGCCGCCGGACCAGTCCCCGGCCGCCGACAGCGGCATGGCCGTGGTCGACCCCGCGGAGCCGCTCGCCGTCGCCGCGGCGGCCAGCACCTGCGTCCCGCCGGCGGTCGCGACGTCCGCCGTGACCTGCTTCGCCTTGGCGTCGTTGGCCGAACCGGCGATCGGCGTGCGCTTGCGGCACTCCGGCTTGTCCGGTGTGGACAGTGCGCAGGCGGGCAGCGTGAACAGCCGGAGCCGGTCGCTCCAGCCGCCGCCGAAGGCGTTCGCGAAGCCGCTGTAGTCCAGTCCGACGTGCACCGGGCCGTCGGCGGCGCCGGTGACCGCAAGGACGACGCCGTCGAGCCCGAGCGCCTCGGCGGCCTTGTGGTCGGCGACCTTGACGTGCACCTTGGCGGGCTTCGCCGCGGCCGCCGCCCGCCCGAGCCGTACCGGGGTGTCGGCGGCGCGCAGCTGCTGCGCGGCGGGCGCCAGGTCGACGTCGGTGTCCTTCGCGGCGGGCCAGGCCGGCGGCGTGACGGGCGGCGTGCCGACCTTGATGTCGGGCAGCTTCCCGGTCACCACCGGGTGGACGGGAACGCTCTTGTCCTTCTGCCCCGGCGGCACCGACCAGCCGCCGGGAGCCGCGGCGGGCGCGGCGACGGCCGTTCCGCCCGAGGTGAGCATGACGGCCGCGAGCACCGCCGCGGTGACCCGGGACGACCGGCCCGACCGGGCCCATCTGGCACTTCTGCGCATGACGGATCTGCCTGTTCTGCGAAGTGGGTGGCGGAGGGCTAGGGGTGGTCGAGCACGACGTCGGCGCTGATGTGCTGCTGGTCGAGCACACCGCTGTAGACCCGGATGCCGCGGAGGTCGCCGTACCAGTGCCCCCCGCGCTGCCCGGCCCACTCGGTGGCCCCGAGCAGGAGACCTTCGAGAGGGTTGGCACCGTTCCAGCCGGTCACGTTCGGCTGGCAGTTCGGTGTGTACTGGTATTCGTCGGTGGCGGCGTAGAGGCAAGCCGTCTTGGTGACCGCGTCGTAGGTACCCGTCAGGTGGGTCCATTCGTTGTTCACCACGTCGGCGGGCGAGAGGACGAAGTACGCCTGGGGCGACGCCGGGGTCGCCGTCGACTGCGGCAGCGTCCACTGCCACCGCGGGTGGTAGACGCCGTTGGCGTCCTTCGTGTCGGCGTTGTAGCCGAGCATGTAGGGCGAGAAGGTCGCCGAATCGACCGAGACGGCCTGCCGCCCGGGGCGGTCGACGCCGCCGCTGGAGGGATCCGCCTGTGCCGCGGCCGCCGCGTCGGCGGCCGTCCACCGGTGCTTCACCCAGGCCTCGACCGTGAAACTCCGGTCACTGCGCAGGTTCTGCGGGCGTTGTCCGGTCAGCTGGCCGGTCCACGAGTTGTCGAAGCGGGCGACGTTCGCGCCGTCGTCGTCGGTGGTCATCGTGACCCCGCCCGCCGGCGTCGCCGACGAGCCGCCCACGCCGTCTGCCGTCGTGCCGTCGAGCTGGTAGTTCGCCCGCAGCACCGCCGTGTTCGCGAGCCCGGCGACTTCGGCCGCGGGCAGCGCCCGGTCCCAGACCTGGACCTGGTCGATCGAGCCCTTGTAGGCACCCAGGTTCTGGTCGGCGACCTTCCCGACGG
The DNA here is from genome assembly GCF_054781455.1 of Amycolatopsis stemonae. Lineage (NCBI taxonomy): Bacteria > Bacillati > Actinomycetota > Actinomycetes > Pseudonocardiales > Pseudonocardiaceae > Amycolatopsis > Amycolatopsis stemonae. Next base: position 546,364 of record NZ_BAAGUJ010000001.1, read on the forward strand.
TGAACGGGCCGGTGCCGCGCCAGGTGGTTCCGGCGGCGATGGACACCTCCGCGACCAGCGCGCCGTCGAGGTAGCACCGCTCCTTCCCGGTCACCGCGTCGTAAGTTCCCGTCACGTGGGTCCACACGCCCACGTGGGACGCGATCGACCCGGTCGCCCACCGCCAGCCGGCGGCGGTGGGGTCGCCGGTGTCGGCGGCGCTGATCCCCATGCCGACGTTGAGGTCGGACATGCTGAGCTGGAAGGCGTTGCCCTTGGTGCCCATCTGGGCGGCCAGCGTGTAGAAGTTCGCGTCCGCCGGCTTGATCCACGCCGAGACCGAGAAGCTCTGGCTGCTGTCCACCACCGGCGCCGACGTGTCGGCGTAGCCGGGGCCCGCGTCCACCAGTGCCTGGCCGCTCGAGTGGCCGATGCCGTCCTCGGTGGCCGACTGGGCGGCCGAGTCCGAATAGCCGGAACCGTAGGTGACGTTGTGCGTGGTCAGCGTGTTCTCGGTGCCGGTGGCGTCCCGGGTGTCACCGTCCAATGTGTACTCACGCGCCGCGGACAGGCCCGCCGGGACGCCGTTGGCGCCGTACAGGGTGCCGACCTCCGCCGCGGACAGGGCGCGGCCGAAGACCGCCGCCTCGTCGATCGCGCCCTTCGTCAGGTACGTGCGGACGCCGCCCCACTTCGCGCCGCCGAGCACCAGGGGGCCGGTCACGTTGGCCGCCGTCGCGGACACCGTCTGCTGGAGGGCGCCGTCGACGTACAGCGCGGCGGTGTGCGCGGTCGCGTCGTAGACCCCCGTGAGGTGGGTCCAGGTCCCGGTGGCCGGCGCGGCCGTGGACACGGCCGACGTGACCGCCGGGTTCGCGACGTCCGAGCCGCTCAGGCTGAACGCCCACTTGCCCGTCGACAGGGCCTGCAGCGCGAACCCGCTGGCCTGGTCGCCGTCCTGGGAGAGGACGGTCCGCTGGCCGGTCAGGTCGGCCGCGTTCACCCACGCCGAGACGGAGAACGACTTGGTGGTGTCGACGATCCGGGCCGGCGTCGCGAAGTAGTCGCCTGCCTGCCCGCTGAGCGTCGCCGCCTGGCCGAGCTTGCCGGTGGCGAAGGTGCCGGTGCCGGCACCCGCGTAGCGCAGGCCGGTGACCTGCGAACGGCCGTCGCCTTCGAACTGCCAGGACGCGACCGGGGCCGAGGCGTCCTTCACGAGGAAGGAGTAGTCGACGCGGTTCGACGGCGTCTTCGCCCGGTTGCACGACCACACGCTGAGCACGTGCGCACCCGAGCTGCCGGGCGCGATCGCCGTGGTACCCGGCCCGTTGAGGGCCTTCGGCTTCACCGTTCCGGCCTCGGTGCCGTCGCAGCTGGGCGCGGCCGTGTTGTCCAGGCGCCAGACGTAGTGGTCGACCGGGGCCGCGGTGCCCGCCGCGGTGAAGGTGAAGTCACCGGCGCGGCCGGGACCGCCGCCGTAGGTGCCGGAGGGGTAGGTCTGCGAAGCCACGCCGGGCGCCGCCGGGGCGGTCAGCTCGATCTCGACCTCGCACGGCACCGCCCACGCGGTGTCCTTCCCGTCGGTGGCGTGGACGTCCCACGAGTAGAAGCCGTCGGCGTTCAGCTCGTCCTTGGGCAACGTCGTGACCGCGTTGCGGTTCGCCTGGTTCGCATCGCTCAGGATGTTGTCCGAGCCGAACTCCCGGCCGTCCCAGCTGTAGTGGCCCGACCCCTGGCTGACGAGTCCCTTGTAGATGCGGAACCGGGCGTCCAGCGCGTAGCCGTCCGGGTCGGAGACGTTGGCGCGGGTGACGTAGCCGGTGCTGGTCGGCCCGAGCACCGGCCGCGAAGCGCCCTGGACGCACGGGAAGGACTGCGTGCCGTTGAAGATGGCGAGGTTCTTCGGCTGGTTCGGCGGCGAGTTGTAGGTCACCGAAAAGCCGACCTGCGGCGAGTAGCGCTTCCACGTCGCCTGGTCGCCTTCGTCCGGCGAGACGATGCCGAAGGTCCACGTCGGCGAGTTGCCGCTGACCGCACTCGCGATCGTCGACGTGATGTCAAAGCTCGTATTGGTGGGGCAGCCCACCACCGTCGCGACGGTGTTCCACCACGGCGGCGCGCTGTTGAACGTCATCCCGGCCGAGATCGCGCCGGCCCAGACCACGTTGTTGTTCGCACCGCAGTTGCCGGGGTTGGTCAGGCTCAGGTTCAGCTGCGCGCCGTAGATCTTCTTCCCGGCGAGGCCGCCCAGGTTCATCTCGACGAACGAGCGGGCCGTGACCAGGTGCCCGCTGCAGCTCGAGCGGGTGTCGTAGAAGTAGCCGGCGCGGAGGTTGTCGTCGCTGTCCCACACCGCGTCGCCCGGCGTCTTGTTCGCGCCGCAGGCGTACTGGACGAGGTAGTGGTTGCGGCCGCAGGCCTGGCAGTACATGTCGTGCCAGGTCGGGTCGACGTAGACCGGGTAGACGGCGTCGGCCGCGGTGAGCAGCTTCTGGTTCGGGGTCAGGGTCAGTTTCGTGCCGGCAAGGTCGACACCGACCGTCGCCTGGTGGCCGCCCGGGGCCGGGCCACGGACGAAGTCGCGACCGTCGGGGTCGAAGCCCGAGGAGTCCCACATGGTCGCGGGCGGCGCGGTGAACTTCTCGTCGCCGGCGGCGTTGCGGACGTGGAGCGTGCCGTCGGCGTCCTTCGTGACCTTGCCGTTCTGCACGGGCAGCCCGAACCCCAGCGTCGCAACGTTCTTCGCCGCCTCGGGCGTCTTGACGACGACGACCTCGTGCACGGTGTCGAGGTCGACCTGGACCCGCAGGTCGACGCCGGGCAGGACCTCGGGGTAGGTCGCGGTGGAGCCGTCGACGACCGGCGCGGGCAGCGCGGCCGGCCAGTCGAACCCGGCCGACGTGCCGTCGCGGGTCAGGCGCAGCAGGGGCTGCGCGCCCACGGCCTTCGCCGCGCGCTGCTTGCCCGCGGAAAGCGTGATGCCGGTCGTCGCGGCCTTGGGGGCAACGACGCCGTCCTTCGCCACCAGCGTGGAATCCGGGGTGACCCAGGCACCGTCCTGCTTGACCCGCACGGGCCGGACGTGGCGGGTGGTGGTGAAGGTGCCGTCCGGGTTGGCGAACGTCTCCGCGGTTTCGGTGGTTTCCCCGGTGACCTGGACGCGTTTGCGGCCCTGGCCCGCGAACCGCGCGGCCGTCGCCTCGTCGGGCGCGGTGTCCGGCACCTGCGCGACGGTGTCGGCCGCGGCGGCCGGCGGGCGCAAAAAGGCCGTGGCGGGAAGGATCCCGAACGCCACGGCCAGCACGAGGAAAAGCACGCCACGTCTGGATCTCAGGCGCGATGCACCCACGAAAGAAGCCACTTGGAGAATCCCCTCACTCCGCAGCCGGACAACCCGCACTGCGCCCAGCAGTACGATTGCCGAAGATCGACTGATCCGGTAGCGGCCGAATGGCTTAATCCGGATCTCACATCGATCACTTACGACAAACCGGACATTTCCGTTTTGTCGTAAGGACTACTTCGCCTGACGGGCAACGAGAACGGCGTCGTAAAGCTCCTTTTTGGACACTCCGGCCGCCGCCGCGACCTCCGCCGCCGCCGACTTCAGGCGCTCCCCCGAGGCCACTCGGTCGGCGACCTCGCCGACGAGGTCCGCCACCGAAACCGACCGGGGCGCCGCGCCTTCCAGCACCACGGTGATCTCCCCGCGCACCCCGTCTGAAGCCCACGAAGCCAGCTCCGCGAGAGAGCCGCGCTTCACCTCTTCGTACGTCTTCGTCAGCTCGCGGCACACGGCGGCGCGCCGGCCCTCGCCCAGCATCGAAGCCGCGTCGGACAGCAGCGACGCCAGCCGGTGCGGGGATTCGAAGAAGACCGCCGTCCGCGGTTCGTCGCGCAACGACGTGAGCCACCGGGTCCGCTCACCCGGCTTGCGCGGCGCGAAGCCCTCGAAACAAAAGCGGTCACACGGCAAACCGGACAAAGCGAGCGCCGTGGTCACCGCGGACGGGCCGGGCAGGCACGTCACCGGGATGTCCGCGGCGACGCACGCCGACACCAGGCGGAACCCCGGATCGGACACACTGGGCATCCCGGCGTCCGTCACGAGCACGACCGTCTCGCCCGCGTGTAACGATTCGAGCAACTTGGGCAGGCGTGCCGTCTCGACGTCTTCGTAGAAGCTCACCACCCGCCCGCGCGGGGTCACCTCCAGCGCCGAGGCCAGCGAGCGGAACCGCCGGGTGTCCTCCGCCGCGATGACGTCGGCTTCCGCCAGCGCTTCCGCCAGGCGGGGGGAGGCGTCGCGGACGTCGCCGAGCGGCGTCGCCGCCAGGACCAGGCGGCCGGGAGGAACCGGTGAGCTCACCCGCCCAGCCTAGGCTGATCAGCGGATCCGGACGACGCACGCCCTGCCCCGCCCGTAGGATCGCCCCGTGACCGCCGTGCTGACCCGTCCCGACGACGAAAGCGTCCGGCCGGACCCGGTCGAGGCGCTCCGGCCGCCGACCGACCGCGAAGCGACCCTGCTCGGCCGAGGCATGCCGACCGACCGGCTGCGCGGCTGGGTCGTCACGATCGTCCTGACCGTGATCGGCGGCATCGTCCGGCTGCAGAACCTCGGCGTGCCGACCGACAAGGGCAGCCCGGTCTTCGACGAGAAGCACTACGTGCCGCAGGCGTGGCAGATGCTGCGCAACGGCGGTTACGAGGACAACTACGGCTACGAGCTGGTCGTCCACCCGCCGCTGGCCAAGCAGCTGATCGCGATCGGCGAATGGCTGTTCGGCTACAACGGCTGGGGCTGGCGGATCGTGCCCGCGCTGGCCGGCACGCTGATGGTGCTGCTGACCGTCCGCGTCGCCCGCCGCCTGACGCGCTCGACGCTGCTCGGCGGCATCGCCGGCATCCTCGTGATCAGCGACGGCGTGCTGCACCTGCAGTCGCGCATGGGCATGCTCGACATCTTCATCGCGCTGTTCGTGCTGGCCGCGTTCGCCTGCCTGCTCGTCGACCGCGACCAGGTGCGCGCCCGGCTCGCGACGGCGGTCCGCGAAGGCTGGGTCAACGAGTCCGAATGGGGCCCCAAGCTGGGCTTCCGCTGGTGGCGGTTCGCGACCGGGCTGATGATCGGGCTTACCTTCGGCGTCAAGTGGTCGGCGCTGTACTACATCGTCGCGTTCGGGCTGCTGTGCGTCGGCTTCGACGTCGCGGCGCGGCGCGCGGCCGGCGTCGAACGGCCGTGGCTGGGCACGATCCGCCGGGACGTGCTGCCGGCGTTGTGGTCGATCCTGCTGATCCCGTTCCTGATGTACCTCGGCGCGTACTGGGCGTGGTTCGCCAGCGAAACGGCGACCGACCGGCACTACACCGAGATCAAGGACATCGCGCCCGGGATCTGGTCGTGGGTGCCGGCGTCGCTGCGGTCGCTCGGCGACTACACGGCGAACGTCCTGCACTTCCACGAAACGCTGGTCACGCCCAAGGACAACCCGCACCCGTGGGAGTCGAAACCCTGGACGTGGCCGATGGGCCTGCGCCCGATGCTCTACAGCTACGACGGCGACGTCACCGGCTGCGGCGAGTCCCGCTGCGTCAGCGCGACGATGCTGATCGGCACCCCGGCCATGTGGTGGCTGGCGATCCCGATGCTGGGCTGGGCGACGTGGCGTTCGTTCTTCCGCGCGGACTGGCGCTACGCGGCCGTGCTGGTGGGCTACCTCGGCGGGTACGTCTTCTGGTTCACCAACATCGACCGCCAGATGTACTTCTTCTACGCGACCCCGCTGGCCGCGTTCCTGGTGCTCGGGCTGACGTTGTGCCTGGGCCAAGTCCTGGGCAGTGCCCGGCGCGGGTTCGAGAGACGCGGGACCGGTCTGCTCGTCGTCAGCCTGTACGTCGGGCTGGTGGTGGCGAACTTCGCCTGGCTGTGGCCGATCCTGAACGGCGTCGCGATCACGACCGGCCAGTGGGAGGCCGAGCGCTGGCTGCCCTCCTGGCGGTAGCTCAGCCGGCGAAGTACGCCCCCGGCGTGACCCCGACAGCACGCCGGAACGCCGCCACGAAAGCGCTTGCGGAGCTGTAGCCCACCCGGTGCGCCACGGTCTCCATCGCCGCGCCCTGGGCCAGCAACGGCAGCGCTGCCCGGAGCCGCACCTGGGTGCGCCACGTGCCGAACGGCATCCGGCACTCGCGCACGAAGATCCGGGCCAGCGTCCGCTCGGCCGCGCCGACGTCACGGCCCAGCTCCGCCAGGGTCCGCGGGTCGGCCGGGTTCGCCAGCACCGCCCGCTCGACGTCGCGGGCGCGCGGGTCGGCCGGGGACGGCACCACGATCGGGACCACGTCGAGCGGCTCCAGCAGGTCGAACGCCACCGCCTCGGCACGCAGGCGGGCCTCCGGGCCCACGCCGTCGCCGGTCAGGTACTCCAGGAGCTCGCGCAGCAGCGGCCGGACCGCCACCAGCCGCGGCTCGGGCCACGACACCGGGGACAGCGCCGGGTCCGCGTAGATGCCCCGCAGGGCGGCGCGGCCGAGGGCCCCGGTGCGGTGCCGGAGGCCGGCCGGGAGCCACAGGGCGCGCGTCGGCGGGAGCACCCAGCCCGCGTCGCCCGCCTTGACCGCGACGACCCCGCGGGCCGACCAGACCAGCTGGTGCACCGGGTGCTCGTGCCACGGGAACCAGGTGCCGGCGGGCAGGTCGACCTCGCCGAGGAGCATGGCCTGGCTGTTCGGCGACATGACTTGGCAGGCTATCGGCTACCGGCCACGCGCGCGCCGAAATAGCGTCGGACGCATGCCGATGAACCTGATCCACCGCAAGATCTGCAGCTCGGACAAGTGGGCGGCGACCGTCGAAGAGCGCCTGACCCCGTGGCTGGCGGGCCGTGACCTGGGCGACGACGTGCTCGAGATCGGACCCGGCTTCGGTGCCACCACGAAGGTGCTGCTCGGCGCCGTCCCGAAGCTGACCGTGCTGGAGATCGACCCCGCGTCGAGCGAGCTGCTGCGGGCGAAGTTCGGTGACCGCGCCGACGTCGTCGAGGGCAGCGGCGCCGAGATGCCCTTCGACGACGGCCGGTTCTCGGCGGTCGTCTGCTTCACGATGCTGCACCACGTGCCGACCCGGCGGCTGCAGGACGCGATCTTCGCCGAGGCCGCGCGGGTCCTGCGCCCGGGCGGCACGTACTGCGGCAGCGACGGCCAGCTCAACCTGAGGTTCCGCCTGCTGCACCTCGGCGACACGATGAACGTCGTCGACGCGGCGACGTTCCCGGCCCGCCTCGAGAAGGCGGGCTTCGAGCAGGTCGACGTCCGGCTGGAGCCGAAGCAGCTGGTGCTCTTCTCGGCGGTGAAGCCCGGCTAGCGGTGGTGCGGCTGGCGTGGAACGACGCGGGTGACCGGGCCGTCCGGCGACTTGCCCGCCCGCGACAGCCAGCCCTCGACCTCGCGGCGCACCGCGTTGAGCGTCGGACGACGGCGTGGCTCGGGGTCCAGCGACGCCGCCAGCAGCCGCGCGTGGGCGCTTCGCTGCGGCAGCCGCGACACCGGTTCGGCGCGGGCCGCGGCCATCAAGGCCGCCATGGGCGTCTCACGGGTTCCGCGCGGGGGCTGGCCGGACAGCGCGTAGCTGATCGTCGCCGCCAGCTGCCACGCGTCGGACGCCGGCGACGCCGCCGAGCCCATCGCCTGCTCCGGGGCCACGAAGTCCGGCGTGCCGATCATCATGCCGGTCGCCGTCATCTTCGAGTCGCCCTGGCTGCGGGCGATGCCGAAGTCGATCAGGTGGGCCAGGCCGCTCGGGTCGAGGATGACGTTCGACGGCTTGATGTCGCGGTGCAGCACGCCCTTCTCGTGCGCCGCGGCGAGCGCGCCCGCCATCGTCGCCCACAGCCGACCCGCCGCGACGTCGTCGAGCGGGCCCTGGCCGTCGACCAGCTCGGCCAGCGGCCGGCCTTCGAGGTACTCCATGACCAGCGCGAGCCCGTCCGGCTCCTCGGCCAGGTCGTACACCTTGACGCAGTTCGGGTGGCTGACCACGGCCAGCGCGCGGGCCTCGCGCTGCATGCGCTCGGCGGTGTCGCGGTCCGGCGCGTGCGCGATCTTCAGCGCGACCGTGCGGTTCAGCTGGGTGTCGACGGCCTGCCAGACCGTGCCGAACCCGCCCGCGCCGAGCTGCTTGACGCGCCGGTAGCGGCTGCCGCCGGCGTTGCGCGAGCCGGGTGGCGGCGGGACCGGGCCGGGGGCCGCGGCCAGCGCCCCGGCCATCGGGGGCTCCGGCGCGGACGCGAGCGCCGTCTTCGGGTACGGCTTGTTGACCGGGGGCGGCGGAGGCGGCGGGGTCGGCCGCGGCTGGACCTGCGACGGCGGCGGCCGGTACGGCTCCTGCTCACGCCGCGGCGGGGCGTCCGAGCGGTTGATCACCGACCACGGCGGCGGCCCGACCATCGCGACCGGGATCAGCCCCAGCACGCTGAACGGCAGGAAGCCCAGCCAGAAGTGCAGCGCGGTGTTGGCCTCCATGCCGACGCTGAACACGATCATCGCGGCGAACGGGATCCAGAAGAACCGCGACGGCCACTTCGGGCCGCGGCGGAAGGCCGTGCGGCCCTGCAGCATGACGAACAGCAGCGAGCCGCCGAACAGCACGATGAAGGCGATCAGGTAGACGAAGAACGGGATTTCCTTCCCGCTCCGGGCGAAGAGCACGTCGTAGACGGTCTGGCCGCCGCCGAGGTACTCCTTCTGGTTGTCCACCCAGCAGCCGCCGGCGCTGTTCAGCGTCCCCAGCTCGGTCTTGGACAGGCCGGACTTCTCGCCCGTGAAGGCGGCGCGGTAGACGCCCGACACGCCGTTGGACAGCAGCCACGGCAGCACCAGCGTGCTGAGCAGGCCGATCACCCCGAAGACACCCAGCGTCGTCGCGTCGTAGCGGTTGCCGGTGCCCTTCCGGATGATCGACACGACCAGCGCGCCGATCGGCGGCAAGAGCGCTACGAGCGCGCCGGCCGCACTCGTGGCCCAGACCCAGTCGCCGGGGCAGAAGCCCGGGCCGAACAAGGAATGGGCTAGCGAGAGCAACGCGCTCGCGAGTCCGTTCACCGCCGGGCTCCCCTCACTGTCCGTGTTCTCTTCGTACCGCCTTGCGGCGTTTTCCCGCAGTCCAGCTTAGGACGCAGCCGGGCGCCGCGAGGTTGCCGGGTCTTCAGCCTGCCCGGAATCCGGCGAGCCCGCCGCCCCCGGGTCATGATGGGGTCGGCGAGACGTTCGACGCGAAGGAGCGGGGCATGGGCGCGTACTCCGAGGCCTACCGGCGGAGCCTGACCGAGCCGGACGTGTTCTGGCTGGCCGCGGCCGGGAAGATCAGCTGGACGAAGGCACCGGAACGGGCGCTCGACGACTCGAACCCGCCCTTCTACCGGTGGTTCCCGGACGCCGAGCTGAACACCTCGTACAACGCGCTCGACCGGCACGTCGAGGCCGGCCGCGGCGGCCAGGCCGCGTTGATCTGGGACTCGCCCGTGACCGGACGGCACCGCGTTTACACCTACGAACAGCTCCGCGACGAGGTCGCGCGGTTCGCCGGTGCGCTCAGCTCCCTGGGCGTCACGAAGGGTGACCGCGTCATCGTCTACCTGCCGATGGTGCCCGAAGCCGCGATCGCGATGCTGGCTTGCGCGCGGATCGGCGCGGTGCACTCGGTGGTCTTCGGCGGCTTCGCGCCGAAGGAGCTGGCGGCGCGGATCGAGGACGCGAAACCCAAGGTCGTCCTGGCCGCGTCCTGCGGCATCGAGCCGACGCGCGTGGTCGAGTACAAGCCGATCATCGACGCCGCGCTGGGGATGACCGAGCACCAGCCGGAGCACGTCGTCGTGCTGCAGCGCGACCAGGCGCCGGCCGAACTGGGCGACCGCGACCTCGACTGGCACGAACTCGCCGAGGGCGCCACCCCGGCCGACCCGGTCCCGGTCGCGGCCACCGACCCGCTGTACATCCTCTACACGTCCGGGACGACCGGGAAGCCGAAGGGCGTCGTGCGCGACACGGGTGGCCACGCCGTGGCGCTGGCCTATTCGATGGACGCGATCTACGACGTCCACGCGGGCGACATCTGGTGGACGGCCTCCGACGTCGGCTGGGTCGTCGGGCACTCCTACATCGTGTACGCGCCGCTGCTGGTCGGCGCGACGACCGTGCTGTACGAGGGCAAACCGGTCGGGACACCGGACGCGGGCGCGTTCTGGCGGGTCATCGCCGAGCACGGCGTCCAGGCCCTGTTCACCGCGCCGACCGCGCTGCGGGCCATCAAGAAGGTCGACCCCGACGCGCGTGAGCTGGAGAAGTACGACCTCAAGGCGTTCAAGACGCTCTTCATGGCCGGCGAGCGCCTCGACCCGGAGACCTACCACTGGGCGCACGAGAAGCTCGGCACGCCGGTGATCGACCACTGGTGGCAGACCGAGACCGGCTGGCCGATCGCGGCCAACCCGCGCGGCCTCGAGCCGATGGACGTCAAGGCCGGCTCGGCGACCAAGCCCGTCCCCGGCTGGGACGTCCGGATCCTCGACCAGGCCGGGGCGGAGCTGCCGGCCGGGCGCGAAGGCGCCATCACCGTGAAGCTGCCGCTGCCGCCGGGGTCGCTGACGACGCTGTGGGGCGACGACGAGCGCTACCGCCAGGCCTACCTCTCGCGGTACGACGGCTACTACCTGACCGGCGACTCCGGCTACGTCGACGAAGACGGCTACCTGTTCGTCATGGGCCGCACCGACGACGTCATCAACGTCGCCGGCCACCGGCTTTCGACGGGTTCGATGGAGGCCGTGCTGGCGTCGCACCCGGCCGTCGCCGAGTGCGCCGTCATCGGTGTCGCCGACCAGCTCAAGGGCCAGCTGCCCCGCGGGTTCGTCGTCCTGAAGGCGGGCCAGGACATCCCCGAGGAGCAGCTGCGCGACGAGCTCGTGGCCATGGTCCGCCGCGACATCGGCCCGATCGCCGCGTTCCGCGACGTGTCCATTGTGGACGCTTTGCCGAAGACGCGGTCCGGGAAGATCCTGCGCAAGACCATGCGCGCGATCGCCGACGGCCGCGACGAGGCCGTGCCCTCGACGATCGAGGACCCGAGCGTGCTCGAAGCCATCCGGAAGGCCCTTCGTTAAGGACTGTTCCAAATGCCGCGGCTGGTCTGTACCTTTGGACGGGAGTCCCCGACCGGAGGTGCCCCGATGCGCTTGTCCAGAGCCGTCCTGACCGCGGCTGTCGTGAGTCTCACGGCAGCCGGCCTGCCCGCCTCGGCGGCGGCCGCCCCCGCCACCGCGGAACGCAGCGTGACCGACGTCGTCCCGGCGCCGGTCTCCGCCAAGGCCGACCCGAGAGGCGACTTCAAGCTGACGCCGTCGACCGTGATCGCCGCCGACCGCGGCGCCGGCCAGGTCGCGGACTACCTGCGCGGCCTGCTGCGCCCGGCCACCGGCTACCCGCTGCCGGTCGTGCCGCGCGCGGGCGGTGCGCCGGCGATTTCGCTGCGGCTCGGCCACGACCCCCGGATCGGCACCGAGGGTTACGAGCTCAAGGTCGCCCGCGACGGCGTCACGCTGACCGCCAACACCGCCGACGGCCTCTTCGACGGCGTCCAGTCGCTGCGGCAGCTGCTGCCGTCGGCGATCGACGCGAAGCGCGTCCAGCACCGGGCGTGGCCGGTTTCCGGTGGCACGATCCTCGACTACCCGCGCTTCGCCGAGCGCGGCGCGATGCTCGACGTCGCCCGGCACTTCTTCAAGCCCGACCAGGTCAAGCGGTACGTCGACCAGATCGCCCAGTACAAGGTCAACACGCTGCACCTGCACCTGGCCGACGACCAGGGCTGGCGCATCGAGATCAAGAGCTGGCCGAAGCTGGCGACGGTCGGCGGCAGGACGGCCGTCGACGGCGACCCGGGCGGCTACTACACCCAGGCGCAGTACCGGGACATCGTCGCGTATGCGGCTTCGCGGCACATCACGGTGATCCCGGAGATCGACATGCCGGGCCACACGAACGCGGCCCAGTCGACGTACGCGGAGCTGAACTGCGACGGCAAGGCCGTCCCGGTCCGCACGGACACCGAGGTCGGCTACAGCTCGCTGTGCATCTCCTCGCCGGTCACGTACAAGTTCGTCGAGGACGTCGTGCGCGAACTGGCGGCCATCACCCCCGGCCCGTACCTGCACATCGGCGGCGACGAGGCGCACTCGACGCCGCCCGCGGACTACGTCGCGTTCGAGAAGAAGGTGCAGCCGATCGTCGCCAAGTACGGCAAGAGGGTCACCGGCTGGCACGAAATCGCGAAGTCGGACCCGCCCGCGTCGGCGGTCCCGCAGTACTGGGACTTCGGCGGCGACAACCCGAGCGTCGCGGCCGCCGCCGCGCGCGGCAGCAAGATCCTGATGTCGCCGGCGAACTTCGCGTACCTGGACATGAAGTACACCGAGCAGACGCCGCTGGGCCAGGACTGGGCCGCGCTGATCGAGGTTCGCGACGGCTACAACTGGGATCCCGCGTCGCTGGTCACCGGTGTCGGCGAGAGCCAGGTCGCGGGCGTCGAAGCGCCGCTGTGGACCGAGACGATCCGCACCAGCGCCGACATCGAGTACATGGCGTTCCCGCGCCTGCCGGGCATCGCGGAGATCGGCTGGTCCCCGAAGTCGACGCACAATTGGGACGCCTACCGCGCGCGGCTGGCCAAGCAGTCCCCGCGCTGGGCGGCCCAGGGCGTCAACTTCTACCGCAGCCCGCAGGTCGACTGGAAGTAGCTACGAGCCGGCCAGGCGCGCCCGGATCGCGCGCCTGGCCAGTTCGTACGCCTGGGTGCCGCCGTTGAGGACGGCGTCCGCGTTGGCCGCGCGGCCCAGCGCGTGCAGCTCGAAGGCCAGGACTTCGGCGTCGGTGCCGAGGTGGCCCAGGGCGACGGCCTCGTGGCAGGACTCGCGGATGAAAGCGGCGAACGACCCGCTCGCCGCCGCCACCGCGTCGTGGACCCGGCCCGGGCGCGCGTCGAACTCCGCGCCGACGTTGAAGAAGAAACACCCACCGGGAAAGACGCGCTTCTCCGAGTAGTCCAGCCAGTTCTCGCAGATCGCCCGCAGCCGCGGCAACCCCGGGCCGACGTCGGCGGAGGGCGTGACGACGTGCGAGCGGAAGATCTCCAGGGCGGCTTCGATCGTCGCCAGCTGGAGGTCCTCCTTCGAGCCGAACAGGGCGAAGACACCGCTCTTGCTCAGCTCCAGCTCGGTGGCGAGCCGGCCGAGGGAGAGCCCCTCCAGGCCGTCGACCGACGCGACGTCCACCGCCCGGCGCAGCACCAGGCGGCGGGTCGCGTCGCCGCGGGCGAGGCGGCCGTCAGCCGGCACGCCGGGCCCGCCAGCGGTCCACAGTGGACTGGACGCCCACGCTCCACGACGGCGACAGCGCCGGGGTCGCCAGGATGCGGTCGGCGAGGTCCAGCGCCGCCTCCGCGCGCTCCGGCGGCAGCTGGCCGTAGTTCGCGAAGGAGATCACGTACACCTCGGCGATCGTCGGCGCGTCCGCGCGCTCGACCAGCTCGATCGCGCCCGACGTCGGCACCGTGCCCGGCCGCAGCACGCGCAGGTACCAGCCGCTGCGGCCGGAGTCGATCATCAGCGGCGTGACGTCCTTGCGGCCGGTCTTCATCGCGAGCTTGAAGCACGGCGACCGCGGCTGCGAGACCTGGACGAGCGCGTCGCCCCAGGACCAGACGTCGCCGATGCGCACGTCGTCCTCGGTGACGCCGCTCAGCGAGACGTTCTCCCCGAAGTCGGCGACCGCCACGGACAGCCCGTCTTCGCGCCAGGCCGCGTAGTGCTCGGCCGGGTAGACGTAAACCGCTTTGTCGACCCCGCCGTGCACGGTCAGGTCGGCCTGCCGGTCGCCGTCGAGGTTCAGCTCGGTCAGCTTCAGTTCCGGCGCGGCGACACGAGCCTTCGTGATCGCGCTCAGCACCGGCAGTTCGCGCCGGTGACCCAGGACGCTCGGTTCCCCCACGTAAACGCTGTCGACGTTCATGCGGCCGAATATAGCACGACCGTTCGTATACTTTTCCTCCTTTAAGGTGGCGAGCATGGAGCTGCTCGACCAGGCCCGCGCCCACGTCGACTCGGGCGCGTTCTTTGCCGAACTCGCCCGGCTGGTCGCCTACCCCACGGTGAGCGACGCCCCCGAGGGCCGCGCCGCGATCCAGGCGTACTTCGACGAAGTCCTCACGCCCGCCTTGACCGGGCTGGGCTGCGACGTCACGCAGCACGCCAACCCCGACCCGGCGGGCGGCCCGTTCCTGGTCGGGGTCCGCACCGAAGGAGCGGACCTGCCGACACTGCTCTGCTACGGCCACGCCGACGTCGTCGGGGAGGCCGGCGAGTGGGGCGAAGGCCGTGATCCGTGGACACTGACCGCCGAGGGCGACCACTGGTACGGCCGCGGCACCGCGGACAACAAGGGCCAGCACCTGATCAACCTGACGGCGTTGCGGCTGGTCCTCGAAGCGCGCGGAAAGCTCGGCTTCAACCTCAAGTTCCTCTTCGAAACCGGCGAGGAGATCGGCTCACCGGGGCTCACGGAGTTCGCCGAGCAGGAGAAGGACCTCCTGAAGGCCGACGTCCTCATCGCCTCCGACGGCCCGCGCCTCGACGCCGCGACCCCGACGTTGTTCCTCGGCGCGCGCGGCGGCATCCGGATCGACCTGGACGTCGACCTCCGCCCCGGCGGCGCCCACTCCGGCAACTGGGGCGGCATCCTGCGCAACCCGGCCACGACGCTGGCCGCCGCGATCGCGAGCCTGGTCGACGGCCACGGCCGCATCCGGGTCCCCGGGCTGCTGCCGCCGGAACTGCCGGACTCCGTGCGCGCCGCGCTGGCCGACGTGGTCGTCGACGCGGACGAAGGCTGGGGCGACCCGCGACTGAGCCCCGCCGAGCGGCTCTACGGCTGGAACACCCTGGAGGTGCTGGCCCTCGACGCCGGGAACGCCGACCGCCCGGTCAACGCCATCCCCGGCCGCGCCCGCGCGGTGCTGCAGCTGCGGTACGTCGCGGGCACCGACGTCGGCGACGTCACCGAGACGATCGAGGAACACCTTGCGGCGCACGGCTTCCCGATGGTTTCGGTGACCACGGACAGCAGCTTTCGCGCGAGCCGCACCCCGGTGGACGACCCCTGGGTGACCTGGGCCCGCGAAGCACTGGCCAAAGCCGGAAAGCCGGTGGCCCTGCTGCCCAGCTTCGGCGGCGGCCTGCCCAACCACGTCTTCACCGACGTGCTCGGCCTGGCCACGCTCTGGCTGCCGCACTCCTACCCGGGCTGCAAGCAGCACGCGCCGGACGAGCACCTGCTCTCCCCGGTGGCCCGGGAAGGGCTGGTGCTCGCCACGGCGTTGTTCGGCTCCCTCAGTTCAGCGCCGCCGACTCTTCGTCGGTGAGCAGCCGCGAACGGATCAGGAAACGCACGCCTTCGGGCGCCTCCAAGGAAAACCCGCTGCCGCGGCCGGGCACGACATCGATCGTCAGGTGCGTGTGCTTCCAGTACTCGAACTGCGGACCGGACATCCACACCGGCACGTCCTCGATCCCCTCGACCTCGAGCGAACCGAGGTTGACGTCCGAAGCACCGGTCTTGAACTCGCCGAGCGGATAGCACATCGGGGCACTGCCGTCGCAGCACCCGCCGGACTGGTGGAACATCACCGGCCCGTGGAGTGACACCAACTGCCGCAGGAGATCCGCGGCAGCCGGTGTCAAGTCGACCCTCTGTGTCATCAGAAGAACCCGAGCGCCTGGTCGGAGTAGGAGACCAGCATGTTCTTCGTCTGCTGGTAGTGGTCCAGCATCATCTTGTGGTTCTCGCGGCCGATCCCGGACGCCTTGTAGCCGCCGAACGCCGCGTGCGCCGGGTAGGCGTGGTAGTTGTTCACCCAGACCCGGCCCGCCTGGATGTCACGCCCGGCGCGGTAGGCGGTGTTGCCGTCACGGGACCAGACACCGGCGCCGAGGCCGTACAGCGTGTCGTTGGCGATCTTGATGGCGTCGGCGTAGTCGTCGAACTTCGCCACCGACACGACCGGGCCGAAGATCTCCTCCTGGAAGACGCGCATCTTGTTGTCGCCGGCGAACACCGTCGGCTCGACGTAGTAGCCGCCGGACAGCTCGCCGCCGAGGTCGCTGCGCACGCCACCGGTGAGGATCTCGGCGCCTTCCTGCTTTCCGATGTCGATGTAGGACAGGATCTTCTCAAGCTGGTCGTTCGAGGCCTGCGCGCCGATCATCGTCTCGGTGTCGAGCGGGTGGCCCTGCTTGATCTTGCGGACGCGCTCGACACCGTCGCCGAGGAACCGGTCGTAGATGCCCGACTGGATCAGCGCCCGCGACGGGCAGGTGCAGACCTCGCCCTGGTTCAGCGCGAAGAGCGCGAAGCCCTCCTGCGCCTTGTTGTAGAAGTCGTCGTTCTGCGCGGCGACGTCGTCGAAGAAGATGTTCGGGCTCTTGCCGCCCAGCTCGACGGTCACCGGGATGATGTTCTCGCTGGCGTACTGCAGGATCAGCCGCCCGGTGGTGGTCTCACCGGTGAAGGCGACCTTGCGGACGCGGTTGCTGGAGGCCAGCGGCTTGCCGGCCTCGACGCCGAAGCCGTTGACGATGTTGACCACGCCCGGCGGGATCAGGTCGCCGATGATCGAGAACAGCAGGTGGATCGACGCCGGCGTCTGCTCGGCCGGCTTGAGCACGATCGCGTTGCCCGCGGCGAGCGCCGGGGCGAGCTTCCAGACCGCCATCAGGATCGGGAAGTTCCACGGGATGATCTGCGCGACCACGCCGAGCGGCTCGTGGAAGTGGTAGGCGACGGTGTTCTCGTCGACCTGGGAGATGCCGCCCTCCTGGGCGCGCAGCGCGCCGGCGAAGTAGCGGAAGTGGTCGATGGCCAGCGGGATGTCGGCGGCGAGGGTCTCGCGGACCGCCTTGCCGTTCTCCCACGCCTCGGCGACCGCGATGGCCTCGAGGTTCTGCTCCATCCGGTCGGCGATCTTGAGCAAGATGTTCGCGCGTTCCTCGGCGGAGGTGCGGCCCCACGCCGGCGCGGCGCCGTGGGCGGCGTCGAGCGCCTTCTCGACGTCCTGGGCGTTACCCCGGGCGATCTCGCAGAACGTCTTCCCGGTGACGGGAGTCGGGTTCTCGAAGTACTGGCCGCTCGCGGGCGGTACGTATTCGCCGCCGATGTAGTGGTCGTAGCGCGATTCGTAGCTGACGACACTGCCTTCGGTGTTCGGTGCGGCGTACTGGACCATCTTCCCTGCCTCGTTGCTCGGAGTGACGGTTGGGCTGATGGCGGCGAAGTTAGGCGGGGCAACGTTGCACGCGCGTTGCAACGCTGTGAGCTGGCTCTCTACGCTGGAGGACGTGGCAGAGGCGCCCGAACCGGAGCTGCTGCGCGACCCCGAGTCGTACGCGCGGCTGCTGGAGCACGTCCGCGAGGCGGTGCTCCAGGGCGTTCCCGGCCCCCGGCCGCCACGCTCCGTGGTTTCCGACTCCTGGAACCGCTCGCTCGCGGCCCGCGTCGACCCGGACGAGGGCGAAGCCCCGTTCGTGTACTCGCAGGGCGACCTCCCTTCGCTGCGCGAAGCCCATCCGCTGGCCCCGGTCCTGCCGGTGCTGCGGCAGATGCTGGTGACGATCGCCGACGACGCCGAGCACGTGATGATCGTGACCGACGCGGACGGCCTCATCCTGTGGCGCGAGGGCGAGACAGCCCAGTTGTTGCGGGGCGACAGCGTCGGTCTCGTCGAAGGCACCCAGTGGAGCGAAGCAGCGATCGGCACGAACGCCATGGGCACGGCGCTCGCGACCGGCGAGCCGGTGCAGATCTACTCGGCCGAGCACCTGGTCCGCCGGTACCACACGTGGACGTGCGCGGCGGCGCCCGTGCGCGACCCCGAAACCGGCCTGCTGCTCGGCTCGATCGACGTCAGCGGGCCGCTGCGCACGGTCCACCCGGCGATGCTTTCCCTGGTCACCGCGACGGCCCAGCTCGCGGAGGGCCAGTTGCGCGCCCACCTCGCGGTCCGCGACGAGCGCCTGCGCCGGGTCAACATGCCGCACCTGGAGGCGTTGCGCGGCCGGCCGGGCGCGCTGCTCTCGGCCGGCGGCCGGGTGCTGGCCGCCCAGGCGTGCCTTCTTCCGTCCACAGTGGACATCCGGCGCGGCGGCGGGACGGTCGCCCTGCCGGACGGCCGGCTCGCCACCGTCGAGCCCCTCGACGAGGGCTACCTGCTGCGCCTGCGCTCGGGCGGCGGCACCGGCCACCGTTCCCGGCTGCGCCTGGAGTACCTGACCGACGGCGCCCACTCGACCACTGTGGACGGTCGCGAAGTCCCCATCACGTTGCGGCACGCCGAGATCCTGACGCTCCTGGCACTGCACCCGAGCGGCCTTTCGGCGGAGCGGCTGGCGTTGCAGCTCTACGGCGAGACCGGCAACCCGGTGACGGTCCGCGCCGAGATCCACCGCCTGCGGTCCCAGCTGGGCGCGTCGGTCGTGCAGACGCGCCCCTACCGGCTGGCGGCGGAGGTCGACGCGGACTTCGTCCGGGCCCGCGCCGCGCTGCGGTCCGGCACCCCGGCCGGCGTCCTGCGCGACTTCCGCGGCGCGCTGCTGCCGGAGTCGGAAGCACCCGCGATCCGCGAGGAGCGGGAAACGCTGACCGCGCAAGTACGTCAGGTGGCGTTGAACAGCGGCGACCCGGCCGTGCTGTGGTCGTTCTGGGAGACGGCGTGCGGGGCCGACGACTTCGCCGTGCTGGACGCGCTGCTGGCCACGCTCCCGCGGTCCGACCCGCGGCGCGCCGCCGTCGCGGCCCACCGCGCGCGGCTCGCCTGACGCGTCACGGCTCCAGGTCGGCGACCCCCTTGCCGGTCGCCATGTCGAACGGCACCGACGCCTGGTCGTGGACGATCACCCAGTCGCCCCCGGCCTTCCGGAAGACGAAGGTGGCCCGCACCCACATGCCCTCCACCGCCGTCCCGTCGCGCAGGGTGCCGCTGACCCGGCCGAAGCCGTGCCCGACGGCCAGGTCCGCGCCCACGGTGACGGTCAGGTCGCGGACCTCGTAGTCCACCTTTTCGAACAAGGTGAACACCTTCGCCCAGTTCGCGAGCTTCGCGTCGATCCCGACGTGCTGCAGCGGCGGCTCGACGTCGAACGACACGACGTCCGGCGCGTAGATCCGCCTGAGGCCGTCGAGGTCCTTCGCCCGGAGCGACTCGACGACCCCGTCGATCCGGGCCCGGATCTCCTCTTCACCACCCCGCGTCGAGGCCAGGGCGGTGCTCCACCGGACGACGTGGTCCAGCAGGGTGTCCAGCGCGGCGACGTGGTGTTCACCCGGCCTGAAGACGTCGCCCTCGAACTCGGTGGCCAGGGGCAGCGTGACCTGCGGGGCGACGTCGGCCACCTGCAGCGCGCCGCAGACCAGCCGCAGCTGCTCGACCGCGCGGGCCCCGCCGACGCCGCCGTACGAGACGAACCCCGCCGCCTTGTCGTTCCACTCGAAGTACACGGTGTCCATGGCGTTCTTGAGCACGCCCGGCGCGGAGTGGTTGTACTCCGGCGTGACCAGCACGAAGCCGTCGAACGAGGCGAGCACGGCCGCCCACGCCCGGGTGTGCTCGTTGCGGTGGCCCGCCGGCGCCATCGGCGGCTCGTCGAGGTGCGGCAGCGGGTGGTCGCGCAGGTCCACGAGCTCGAACTCGGCGTCCGTGCGCCGGCTCGCCAGCTCGTGGACCCACCGCGCGACCTGGTCCCCCCGGCGGCCCGGGCGGGTGCTGCCGAGCACGATTCCGATCCTGATCATGGTTCTCCCCTGGTCGAATGTGTCCTACGACGGGTACGACGAAACGGCCCGCCGGAACGTCAGGCCTGACGTTCGGGGACGCTGCGCCGTCGGAGGAGTCATGACGAAACCACCGGAGCCGGTCGTCGGGGAACGACGTCACCTGGTCAACCTCGCCTACCGGCTGCTCGGCTCGCTGGTCGAAGCCGAGGACACCGTCCAGGAGGCCTACGCGCGCTGGTACGCGCTGCCGCGGGCGCGGCAGGAGGCGATCGCGTCGCCCGGCGCGTGGCTGACGACGGTCGCCAGCCGCATCTGCCTCGACCTGCTCGGCTCGGCCCGGGTCCGGCGCGAGCGCTACGTGGGCGAGTGGATCCCGGAGCCGGTGCCCGAGCAGGCCGGCGACCCCGCCGACCGGATCACCCTCGACGAGTCGGTCAGCATGGCGTTCCTGGTGGCGCTCGAAGCGATGACCCCGGCCCAGCGCGTCGCCCTCGTCCTGCACGACGTGTTCCGCTACTCGTTCGCCGAGGTCGCGGAGATCACCGGCCGCACCCCGGCGGCGTGCCGCGAGCTGGCCTCGGCGGCCCGCCGCCGCATCCGCACGGCCCGGCCGCCGACGGTGGCGGCGCAGGCCGACCTGGTGCGCACGTTCAAGGAGGCCTGGGAAGCCGCGGACATCGACGCGCTGGTCGCCCTGCTGGACCCGTCGGCCACGTTCACCGCGGACGGCGGTGGCCAGGTCCTGGCGGCGCTGGAGCCGATCACGGGCGGCACCCTGATCGCGAGCTTCCTCGCCGAGCTCGCGGGTCGGCCGGGCGAGCCCATGACGCTGGTGGAGCGCCTGGTCAACGGCCGGCCCGGCCTGGTCATCCAGCGCGGCGGCGAACTCGCGGCGGTGTACGCGTTCGACGTCGCCGAGGGACGGATCACGCACATCTGGGCCGTGCGCAACCCCGACAAGCTCCGCCCGTGGACGGCCGGGTGAACCCGAAGTAGACACCGTCTACAGATGTTTGATAGACAGTGTCCGGAAGGTGAACCACGGGTTACGGAGATCGGAATGAACTACCACCGTTTCGTCGTCGTCGGCGACAGCTGCGCCGAGGGCCTCGACGACCCGTACCCGGACCGGCGCGCCTACCGGGGCTGGGCCGACTTCGTCGCCGCCCGGCTCGCCCGGGACGAGCCCGGGTTCCGCTACGCCAACCTGGCCGTCCGGGGGCGGCGGCTCGACCAGATCGTGCCCGAGCAGATCCCCGCGGCGACCCGGCTCGAACCCGACCTCGTCGCCCTCTTCGGCGGCGGCAACGACGTCATGTCCCGCGGCTGGGACGAGCGGACCGTCGCCCGCCGGGTCGACGCCGCCGTCCGCGCCTGCACCGAGATCTCGCCCGTCGTCGTCACCTTCACCCTCAGCGACGTCTCCCACCGGATGCCGCTCGGCCGGCGGATGCGGCCGCGGATCGTCGCGCTCAACGAGGCCATCCGCGAAGCCGCCGTCAGCTACGGCGCGCTGCTCATCGACCTGTGGCCCGACCAGGCCGTCGCCGACTCGCGGTACTTCGGCGCCGACCGGCTCCACCTGTCCGCGCACGGCCACCGCAGGCTCGCTGCCTACGTCCTGGGCCGGCTCGGCCTGGACCCGGACCCCGAGTGGCTCGCGCCGCTGCCCGGCGTCGCGGCCCCGGGCAGCTGGCGCGCCGACCTCTCCTGGCTGCTGCGCGAAGTGCTGCCGGTCGCCGTCTCGCGCACGCGCAACCGCCTGATCGGCCGCCAGCCCGGTGACGGCTTCTTCCCGAAGCGCCCGGACCTGCTACCCATGACCCGGGACGACGCGTGGGCACCCGGCAACGCCTGATCACGACGGCCTCGGAGCTGCTCGCCGAAGAAGGCGTCGGCGCGGTCACGCTGCGCGGGATCGCCAAGGCGGCCGGTGTTTCGCACGGCGCACCGCTGCGGCACTTCTCCGGCCGCGCCGAACTGCTGTCCGCCGTCGCGACGCGCGGGTACGCCGAGCTGCTCGCGCGCCGGGACACATTGCCGGAGACGTCGCCGCGAGAGCGCCTGACCGCCGCCTGCCACAGCTACCTCGACTTCGCGCTGACCAACCCGGCGATGTTCGAGCTGATGTTCCGCCACGACCTGATCGACGCGGCCGACCCGGCGCTTTCGGCGGCGGCGAGCGCGGTGTTCGACACCTTCGCCGTGCTGGTGGCGGCGGTGCCGACGCCGCTCGCGCGGTCGGGCGCCGACCTGCGGCTGGTCGCCGCGTCCCTGTGGGCGGCCCTGCACGGCCTCGCGCAGCTGTGGCTGTGGAGCGGGCTGGCCGGGGCCAGCTTCGCACCGTCGCCGGAGTCGGCGCTGGCCGTCACGATCGACGCGTACCTCGGTCAGCCGACGTCCCGCTGAACCGCGATCATGGCCGGCAGCTCGGTGTAGCCGACCTCGCGGTTGACCCGGATCATGTGCGCGTTCTCGGCACCGGTGGTGGTGCTGATCCAGCGCAGCGCGGGTCGTTCGGCGAGCAACGAGCGCAGCATGCCCGCCTTCACGCAGCGACCGAGACCGCGTCCGCGGTGCGCGGCCACCACGGCGGTGTCCCGCTGGTAGCCCCAGTCCGGCCGGCGTGGGTGCACGCACAGTTCGGTGAGCCCGGCGACGGTCCCGGTCTCCTCGTGGATCGCGACGACGACGTGCTGCACCAATCCCTGCGACCGCGCCTCGGCTTCGGCGGCGCGGACCCGCTCCGCCGTCCATTCGGGCCAGCGGTAGCCCGAGCCCCCGAGCGGCGCGTCGTGGATCGCACCCCGCGCGACGGCGTAGGAGCCGAGCACGTCTTCGGGAGCGGCACCCGTCCAGCCGCGCAGCCGGTACCCCGCCGGGACCGGCACGGCCCAGCGCGACGGATCGGCCTCGGCGACGACCAACGCCTGACGCACGATCGTGCGCACCTGCCGGAAGCCCCGCGCGCCGGCCCACCGCTCGCCGGCCGACCCGGCGACGACCTGCCAGCCTTCGACGCTCCGGCGGCCGCGGGCCCGCAGTTCGGGCAGCACCGCGCGCAGCAGCGCGGTGCCGGTTCCCGAGCGCCGCGCGGCCGGGTGCACGACGATGTCGGTCAGCCCGATCCCGCTGTTCTCGGCGTCCGGGAAGTGCGCCTCGGCGAACGCGACCAGGTCGTCCCCGCGGCGGGCCACCCAGTGCGCCGCCGGTCCCAGGCCCGGCAGCGGCCGGGCCAGCCGCCCGGCCAGTTCCGCGAACGGGAGCGGTGGTTCGCCCGGCCGGTCGGCGGCCTGGCTCGCCACCAGCACGGCGTGGTACCCGGCGAGGTCGCCGGACACCGGGTCGAAGCGCTCAATGGTCACCATGCCTCCAGTGTGCCGATGACGCGACACGCCCCACCCGGTGCACCCGTCCGAACACCTGATCGAATACGCTCCCCGGCATGACCGAATCGGACCCGCAGCTCGAGCGCATCCGGAAGCTGCTGGCCAAGGCCGAGGACCCGGCGGTCACCGAGGCGGAGGCCGAGGCCTACAACAAGAAGGCCGCCGAACTCGTCGCGCGGTACGGGATCGACCAGGCCATGCTCGCCGCGGCCGGAGCGAGCGCCGACGAGATCGGCACGCTCAAGATCCCGATGAACGACCCGTACAGCCGCGACAAGGCGAGCCTGCTGACGTCGGTCGCCTACCCGCTGCGCTGCCGGACCCTGCTGCACCGCTACGGCCAGAAGGTCGAGAGCGTCACGGTGTTCGGCTACCGCTCCGACCTCGGCCGCGTCGAGCTGCTGTTCACGAGCCTGCTGCTGCAGGCGAGCACGCAGCTGACGCGCGTCCGGCCGGACGGCTTCTTCCCCGGCGAGTCGCTGGCGGCGTACCGGCGCACGTGGCTGCACGGCTTCGCCCGCGCCGTGCACGAGCGCCTCACCGCGGCCGAAACCGAAGCGATCCGGACGGCCCCGCCCGGCGAACGGTCGGCCGAGCTGGTCGTCCGCGACCGCGCGCAGCTGGTGCAGCACGCTTTCGACACCGAGTACGGCGACCTGCGCTCGGCCGCGCCGCGGCGGCTGTCCGGCAGCGGCTACCTCGACGGCCACGATGCCGGCACGCGCGCCAACCTCGACCCGTCCGCGCTGACCCGCCGCGTGAAGGCACTGCGCTGAGCGTCGCCCGGATGCCGCTATCCGGACGGTGATCTTTTCGCTTCACTGGGCGCATGCGCGTCGTCGATCTTGCCTCCCGCCCTGACCTGCTCGACGCGGCGCTGAACCTCGGCGACGTCGGCGGCCTGTTCATCTACCAGGGCGCCAGCGGCCGGATGATCACCGGCGAGCGGTTCCTGCGTCACTGGGCGCGCTACTTCCTGATCGCCCTCGACGACGACGGCGTCCCGGTGGCCCGTGCCCTCTCGGTCCCGCTGGCGTTCCCGGCCGACGACCGCACCGAGCTGCCGGACCACGGCTGGGACCAGGCCATCGAGTGGGCGGCCCAGGACGTGATGGACAGCCGCGAGCCGAACGCGTTGTGTGCCTTGGAAGTCGTGGTCGCACCGCACCTGCGCGGCACCGGGCTGTCGACGCCGATGCTGAAGGCGTTGAAGGCGCGGGCCGCGGAAACGGGGCTGCGCAAGCTGATCGTCTCGGTGCGGCCGATCGGCAAGGAGGCCGAACCCGCGGTCCCGATGGCCGAGTACGCGGCTCGCCGGCGGGAAGACGGCCTGCTCGCCGACCGCTGGCTGCGCACGCACGAACGGCTGGGCGCGCGCGTGGTGAAGGTGTGCCCGTTCGCGGTGACGCTGGCCGGTTCCCTGGCCGGCTGGCGCGAGTGGACCGGCGTGAAGCTGCAGGACGGCGAGAACTTCATCCCCGGCGGCATCGCCCCGGTGTACGCGTCGACGGCCTACGACACGGCCACGTACGTCGAGCCGAACGTCTGGATGGAGCATCCGATGTAAGCGATGCTTAACGGTTCGTGCAGGAACCTTCGCTTGTTCTGATAGGACTCTTTCGGCACCGTGGATCCCGTGACACGCATGGTTTTGCTGGCGCTGCTGTGGGGCTCGGGCTTCCTGTGGATCAAGCTGGCCCTGACCGGCCTCAGCCCGGTCCACCTCACGCTCGTCCGGTGCGCCCTCGGCGCGGTGACGCTGCTGGCGATGGCCTTCGCGGCCCGCCAGCGTCTCCCGCGCGACCGCCGGACGTGGGGCCGTCTCATCGTCGCCGCGTTCTTCTGCAACGCCGTGCCGTTCGCGCTCTTCGGCATCGGGGAACGCACCGTGGAATCGGGGATCGCGGGCGTCATGAACGCGACGACGCCCTTGTGGTCGCTGCTGATCGGCGTCCTGCTCGGCACGGACCGCCGCCTCGGCCCGGTGCGGCTGCTCGGGCTCGTCCTCGGCTTCGCCGGCGTGCTGGTGATCTTCGCGCCGTGGGAGCAGTCCGGGCTCCTGAGCGGCGGCGCGCTGGCACTGCTCGGCGCCGGCCTCAGCTACGCGATCGCGTTCGCCTACATGGCCAGGAAACTGCCCCCGGGAGACGCGCCGCTCGCGCTCTCCGCGGCCCAGCTCGCGACGGCCACCGCGTTGACCGCGCTGGCGCTGCCGGTGGCCACGACGGCCCCGCACCTGAACCTGACCGCGGTGGCCGCGGTGGCGATCCTCGGCGTGTTCGGCACGGGTATCACCTTCTACCTCAACTACCGGATCCTCACCGACGAAGGTCCGACGGCGGCCGCGACCGTCGGCTACCTGCTCCCGGTGGTGTCGGTCGCGCTCGGCGCGCTCGTCCTCGGCGAGCCGCTGACGCCGCGCGTCCTCGGCGGCATGGTGATCGTGCTGCCGGCGGTCGGCCTGACGCGGTGGCGGGCTCAGGCGAAGCTGCCGACGAGCTCGCCGGGCGCGCTGGCGACGCCGAAGTAGTCTCCCGTCCCCAGCTCCGCGCCCGCGGTGCGCCACCAGGCCGCCTGGTCCGCGGTGTGGATCCCATCGACGACGAGCGTCGCGCCGACCTGGCGGACCAGCGGGACCAGTGCGCCGAGGAACGTCGAGCCGGACCACGCCTGCCACTCGGCGAGCCGGCGGTCGACGCGCACGATGTCGACCGGGAGGTCCTCGGCCGCACGCAGGTCGTCCGGCCCGAGGCCGAACTCGTCGAGCATGACGCGCACGCCGAGGCCGGCCAGCGCGGAGACGTTCTCGACGACGCCGGACACCCGCAGCGCGCCGACCGGGACGCCGAGCATCAGCTGCTCCGGCGGCAGGCCGGTGTCGGCCAGCATCCGCGTCACGCGGGTGCCGAGCGCCTCGTCCGACACCTGGAACGGGGTGAGCCCGGCGACCACCGGCAGCCGGGAACCCGCGCGCTGCCGCCACCATTCGCCCTGCCGGCCCGCCGCGCGCAGCAGCCAGTCGCCGAGCGGCAGCACGAGCCCGGTCGACTCGGCGAGCTCCGCGCACCGTTCGTGCGGGAGCGCCGGCCCGGCCGGCCGGGCCCAGTGCAGGCGCGCTTCGAACCCGGCGACTTCGCCGTCCTCGAGCTTCGCCAACGGCCGGTAGCGCACGGCGAGCTCGCCGTTCTCCCAGGCCCCGGCCATGCCGACGGCCAGCGCCTGCGTCCGCCGGTCCTCGGCGTCGGCCTCCCGGTCGAACATCTTCCACTGGCCGCGCCGGCGCACCTTCGCGCGCCGCAACGTCTCGTCGGCCGCGCGCAGCAGCTCGGCGGGGTCGATGCCCCTGTCCGGCCGGTGCACGACACCCGCGCTGGCCGAGAGCGCGAGCCCGTGGCCGTCGACGAAGAACGGCTCGGCCAGCTCGTGGTTGATCGCGCGCACGATGGCGTCGATGTCCGGCGTCGTCGCGGAGTTCTCGACGAGGATGCCGAACTCGTCGGCGTGGAACCGCGCGATCATGGCCTTCTCGCGGGCCATCACGGCCTTGAGGCGCTGGGCGAAGTGCACCAGCAGCTGCTCGCCGACACGGCGGCCGAGGCTGTTGCACACCATGCCGAACGCGTCGAGGTCGACCTGGAACAGCGTGACGCCGTAGTCCGGGTCGGCGCGGCGCAGCACCGCCTCGAGGTGGGTGCCGAAGTACTGGCGGTTCGGCAGCCCGGTGAGCACGTCGTGCAGGGCCTGACGGCTGAGTTCTCCTTGCAGCAGCATGAGTTCGGTGCCGTCCTCGACCACGACGACGAAGTGACCCGGCCGGTCTTCGGCGTCGCGCAGCAGGGACGCCGTGAGCGAGATGCGGGCGACGTCGCCGTCCTTGCGCAGCAGCCGCTGCGACTGCCGGATCCGCTCCTTGCCGCCGTCGGCCAGCGCTTTCATCGCTTCGCGCAGCACGTCGACGGTGTCCGGGTGCACGACGTCGTCCAGCAGCGTCCCGGTCAGCTCGCCGGCGGCGTGCCCGAGCATCACGGCCAGCGCGGCGTTCGCCCGCACGATCCGGCCGTCGAGGGCGACCAGCGCGATGCCGCTCGCCGAAGACGTCACGACCTCGTCGAAGCGGGCTTCGCTCTGCTTGAGGTGCCACTGCGCGTCCCGCACCGCCTTGAGCAGCGACAGGTGCATGATTTCCTGCTGGTCGAGGACGCTGCGTTCGTGCGCGAGCAGGAACCCGCACGAGAGCGCGCCGAGCGCCAGCACGACCCGCTCGGCGCGACCGTCCAGTTCGGACAGTGCGGGCAGGCCCTTCCCGAGGACGTCGAGCGTGCACCGCAACCCCGGTTCGCCGACGTAGCCGAGCGCCACCAGCCGTGCGCCGATGCGCTCCGCGGGCTTCGTGTCGGCGGACGTCCCGCGCAGGCTTTCGACGAGCGTGTCGAGCATCCCGCGCAGTTCCCGGTCGAGCTCCTCCCGGCTCAGGGACACGACGGTGACGCTGCTGAGCAGGTAGGCCCACTTCCGGGCGAGCACCGTCCGGGCGCGCTCCGGATCCGGGCCGGCGGCCGGCTTCGGCGCTTCGTGGGTCATCGGCATGCGCGGCGCCCGCTCAGCTCTTCCGGCCGATTCCGGCGTACACGAGCATGTTCATCTCGGCCGCCGCGGCGATGTCCGCCGGCCCCGACGGCCGCCATTCCCCGCAGCCGACGAGCCCCGGTTCGACGATTTCGAAACCGCCGAAAAGCGCGGAGACCTGGGCGTGCGTCCGCAGCGTCACCTGGTCGGGACTCCGGCTTTCTTTGATCACGTCGGTCGCTTCTTCGAGGTTTTCGCCCTGGTGGTCGCCCGTGACGTGGGTGATCGCGAGAAAACTCCCGGGCGCGAGCGCCGCACCATACCGCGCGACGAGGTCGAGCGGGTCCGAATCGTCGGGGACCCAGTGCAACATCAGGAGCATCAGCAGGCCGACGGGCTTTTCGAGATCGAGCAGGCCGCGCACCGGCGGCGAATCGAAGATCTTTTCCGGGTCGCGCATGTCGGCCTGGACGATCGCGGCGTGATCGTTTCCGGCGAGGATCAGTTCGCTGTGCGCGACGGCGACCGGATCGCGGTCGACGTACACCACGCGGCAGCCCGGGTCCTGCGCCTGGGCGACTTCGTGCACGTTCGCCACCGTGGGGATGCCCGAGCCGAGGTCGAGGAACTGCCGGATCCCCTGCCCGGTCATGAACCGCACCGCGCGGCCGAGGAACGCGCGGTTCACGCGCGCGGCGTCGCGCAGCCCGGGCATCGCGCGCTCGATCTGTTCCCCCACC
Organism: Amycolatopsis stemonae; assembly: GCF_054781455.1. NCBI lineage: Bacteria > Bacillati > Actinomycetota > Actinomycetes > Pseudonocardiales > Pseudonocardiaceae > Amycolatopsis > Amycolatopsis stemonae. The sequence continues at coordinate 574,910 of NZ_BAAGUJ010000001.1, forward strand.
GCGCGGTCGACGGCGAAGTTGTGGCCACCGCCGAGCATGAAGTCGTAAGTGCGCGCGATGCTCGGCACCGAGATATCGACACCAGTGGGAACCCATTCCGGTGATCGTGTCAAGAGAAACACCTTCTCAGCCGCGTCGGATCGCAAAGAGCTTAGCGATTCCCCCGGGATCGGTGATTGCGCCATCCGCGTGAGGGCACACCACCCGATCGGGCACTGTCCCGTTCCGCCGGACGCGCCTACCGTAGGCCGTCTCCTTGGGAAATCCACACAATGGCGTAAACGAGGAGTCCGCATGACCGTCCCGGTGGCGCCGGGCCGGTGGCCTTTTCTCGGGCACACCCCGGCACTGTTGCGGCAACGCTTCGCGTTCACCGATTCCCTGCACGAACACGGCGAAATCGTCAAGCTTTACCTCGGCCCGATGCCCGCCTACTTCGTCACGAGCCCGCGACTGGCCCACGAAGTGCTGGTCACGGCGGCGCCGAAGTTCCGCAAGGGCGCGATGTTCGACAAGTTCCGGCCGTTCGTCGGCAACGGCCTGGTGCTGTCGAACGGCGACTTCCACCGGCGGCAGCGGCGGCTGATGCAGCCGGCGTTCCACCGCGACCGGCTGGCCGCGTACGCCGAGACCATGCGGCGTGCGGCGGCCGAGCTGGCCGGTTCGTGGCAGCCGGGCGAAGTGCGGCAGCTCGACGAAGACCTGCAAGGGCTCGCGGTGACGATCGTCGGCGAAGCGCTGTTCTCGACCGAACTGGGAAAAGCGGCGATCGCCGAAGCCCGCCGGTCCATTTATCTGATCATCCAGCAGGGAATGGTTCGCGCGTTGTCCCCGAAGTTCGTCGAAAACCTCCCGGTGCCCGGAAACCGGCGGTTCGACGAAGCCATCGGGCGGATGCGGGAGATCGTCGTGGCGGTGATCCGGGACTGGCGCGAGGACGGCGCCGACCACGGCGACCTGCTGTCGACGCTCCTGCTGGCCGGCATGACCGACGAGCAGGCCCGCGACGAGGTGCTCACGCTGCTCACCGCGGGCATCGAAACGACGGCGCTCGCGCTCGCCTGGACGTTCCACGAACTCGGCCGCCACGCGGAGGTCGAGGAGCGGGTGCACGCGGAGGTCGACGAGGTGCTGGGCGGGCGGCCGGTCACCGTCGACGACCTCGCGCGGCTGGAGTACGTCCGGCAGGTGGTCGACGAGGTCCTGCGCTGCTACCCGCTCTGGATGCTGATGCGCCGCACGCTCGAGGACGTCGACCTCGGCGGCGTCCGGCTCCCGGAAGGGGCCGAGGTGATCGTCAGCCCGCACGCCCTGCACCACGACCCCGCGTCCTTCGCCGAGCCGGATCGGTTCGACCCCGGCCGCTGGACGCGCTCGCCCGAGGTGCCGAAGGGCGCGTTCATCCCGTTCGGCGCCGGCAACCGCCAGTGCATCGGAAACCGCTTCGCCCAGAACGAAATCGTCATCACGGTGGCCACGGTGGCCGCGCGCTGGCGGCTGGTCCCGGTACCGGGCCGCCCGGTGCGTGTGAAGTTCACTTCGGCCGCCTACCCGGACCGCCTGCCGATGACGGCGGTCCCCCGTTCCTAGCTGGAGGTCGTCCCCCTTGTTCCGCCGATTTTGTGCTGCGTTCTCGCTGTTCGCGGCCACGCTGTTCGTACCCGCCCCGGCCTACGCCGCGACGTGCGAAGACCTGTACGTCCCGGTCACGGTGGGGTTGCTGCCCCAGACGATGCACGGCCGGCTGTGCGCGCCGCCCGGCGCGTCGACGGTGGCGGTCCTGATCCCGGGCGGCACGTACAACGCGTCCTATTGGGACATCGCCTACACGCCGGAAGTGCGCTCGTTCCGCCTGGCGATGAACCAGGCGGGCATCGCAACACTCGCCCTGGACCGCCTGGGCACGGGCGCCAGCTCGAAGCCGTTGAGCACCCTGCTGAGCGCGTCGGCCCAGGCCGTGGCGGCGCACCAGGTGATCCAGTCGGTGCGGCCGCGTTTCGCGAAGGTGGTCGTCGGCGGTCACTCGATCGGCTCGGCGATGGCGATGATCGAGGCGGGCCGCTACCACGACGTCGACGGCGTGCTCGTCACGGGCATGACGCACCGGATGAACCTGACCACGGTGATCCCGACGCTGGCGCAGATGGAGCCGGCCACCCTGGACCCGGACCTGCCGGGCCGCGACGCGGGTTACCTGACCACGGACCCGGACACGAGGTACACGGCCTTCCACACGCCGGGCCCGTACGACGCCGGCGCGATCGCCTACGACGAGTCCACAAAGGACGTCTTCGCGACTACCGAGGCGGTGGACAGCCTGACCCTGACCACAGTGGTCACCCCGGCATCGCAGCAGATCACGGCGCCGACCCTGCTGGTGGTCGGCGACGACCCCAACTTCTGCGGCCTGCCGCTGGGGAGCGACTGCTCGTCACCGGCGGCGTTGCAGGCGTCGGAGGCACCGTTCTTCGGCTCGTCGCTGCGGACGTACATACTCGACGGCTACGGCCACGCGATCAACTACGCCCCGAACGCACCCGTCTACTTCGACGTGGTGGAGAACTGGCTGAACGCGCTGCCGTAACGGCCACCACGGCGAACGCGACCCTCATCCGCGACGAGGGGAGCGTTCGCCATGCACGACTACGCCTACCAGCACGAACTCCTGGACGAATGCGTCAGAGGGGCCCACCGCGACGAGTCGCTGTCGGCCCTCCGGCGCTACTTCACCGAAAGCCGCTACACGGGCCGCTGGTTCGAACGCTTCGCCGGCGGCGGCGACCGCCCGGGAGCGGCCAACACGGTGACCGAGGCCGACGTCCTGGCGCTCAACTTCCTCAGCATCACCAGCCTGGCGAACGTGGCCATCGACGCGACGATGACCCACGCCCACCGGATCCGGGACCTGCTGGAGCAGATCCCGGTCAACGTCCCGATGCACGCGGCCCCGTGGTGCACGTACGACGGCGACGCACCCGCCCGCGAGCTGTGGGAGCTGTTCCGGCGCTGCGGCGGCAAGCACCGCCCGGTGACGGCCGCCAAGCTCCTGGCCCGCAAGCGCCCCGACCTGATCCCGGTCTACGACAACCAGGTCAGATCGGTGCTGAAAACGCCGAAGAGCGAGTGGCACTGCCTGTGGAGCTGGTTCCACACGGACCCGTCGCGAGCACCGGCGTTGACCGCCCTCCGAGCCGAGGCAGGCGGGATCAAGGACATCAGCCTGCTGCGCTGCCTCGACGTCGTCCTGTGGATGCGGGCGCGCACCCGGCTGTAGGGCTCGTCTGCCGACCGGTCATTTCATGGACATTTTGATGACAGTTCCTGCGCATTTTCCGGCGTTCACGTCTTCCGGTCTTTCCGTCGGTTGCCTTTGGCGCATCGCGTCTGCGAAAGTCGTCGAGCCGGAGCGCCGAGATCACCGGGGAGAAACGCATGCGGGTCGTGGCGGTCATGAACTACAAGGGCGGGGTGGGCAAGACGACACTCACCGCAAACCTGGGTGCGGTCGCCGCGAGCCGCGGCTTGCGCGTTCTCCTCATCGACCTCGACCCCCAGACCAACCTGACCTTCTCGTTCTACTCGATCGACGATTGGCACCATCACCTCAAAGACAACCGCACGATCAAACAATGGTACGAAGGCGAATCGCCCGGACGGGACACCTCGCTGGCCGACCTCGTCGTCACACCGGAGCGGATCAACAAGGTGCTCGACGGCACCGGCGGGTGCGTCGACCTGATCTCCTCGCACCTGGGCCTCATCGACATCGACCTGGAGCTCGCCGCTCGGCTGGGCGGAGCAACGACGCTCGACGGCTCGAAACGGAAGTTCCTGGACCTGCACAGTTGCCTTCGGCACGCGCTTCAGGACAGCCATTTCGCCCGGTACGACCTGGTGCTCATCGACTGCGCACCGAACTTCGGCCTCGTCACCAAGACGGCGATCGTCGCCAGTGAGCAGATCCTCGTGCCGGCCAAGGCGGACTACCTGTCCACCCTGGGGCTGGACTACCTGGTCGGCAACTGCGCCGGCCTGGTGCAGCAGTTCAACGAGTTCGTCCGCCACAAGGGCGGCAGCAAGGAATACGGCACCATCGACCCCGGCATCCTGGGCGTCGTCTTCACCATGGTGCAGATCTACTCCCAGCAGGTGACGCTCGCCCAGCACGGCTACATCGAGGAAGTACGCCTCAATTCGCGAGTTCCCGTGCTGGAAAGCAAGATCCGCAACAGTCCTCGCCACTTCGGCGATGCCGGGGAGAGCGGCGTGCCGGCGATGCTGCGCACCGCCGGCCGGGACGAAGTCGTCCGTGAATTCGACCAGCTCGCCGACGAGGTCCTGGGCGCCCTCTCACTTGAACCGGGTGGTAACCGTTGAACGACCTGAAAAACTTCATCTCTCTGCAAGCCCGGTGGTACGAGTTCTTGGAGCAACAAGACGAGGCGACGGTGCGAGCGATCGCTAACGGATCGGTGCAGCTGGGCATCGTCGGAGCGAACGCAGCTCCGGGTTCACCATCGCCGGAACGGCCGCTCAAGCCTTCGTCCGAACCCTGGCAGGTGGCCCAAGATCTGTCGAAGCTGCCCTCGGAGGACGAACGGCGGATCTACCTGAATTCCGCCCAGCTGCTGGTGAAAGACCTACGCGGGGTGGCCCGGTCGATGGGCCTGCGCGGCTACGGCAACCTGGCGAAGACGAAACTCATCGCACTGCTGGCGAGCCACAGCCCGGACCGGGCGAGCGCGACCGTGAACGAACGGAGCGTCCCGGCGGCGGCACCCCCGGTTCCGAAGGACAGCCCTTCGGAACCGGTGAGCTCGCCGGCCGGAACCGGTGCGCCGCAGATCGACGTGACCACCGTCGCCGCGCACCTGCGAGAACTCGAGACCGAGGAAGAAGGGGCCGTTTACCTGCACGAACAGCACCTCGATCGAGACGCGCTGCTGGCGGTCGCCGCCGAACTGCAACTCACGCGGGTCACTCGGCTGAGCCAGCCGGAACTCGAGAAGCGAGTGCTCAAGCAAGCGATCGGCGCCCGGCGCAAGTTCGCCGGGCTGCGGAAGTGGTGACCGCGGTGTCCAGCGGAACAGTGACGACGCAGGCCGACGAGTCCGGCGGCCGTTCGATGTACTTGATCGGCGGGCGCCGGGTGATGGTTTCGGACCTGCTGGAAGCCGGTCTGATCCAGGCGGGCGCGGGGCTGCGGTTCAACCGCAACCGGATTGGCGTGACCTATCACGCGACGGTGACCGACAAGGGGCGGATCCGGCTGGAACCCGACGGCGAAGAGTTCCGCTCGCCGTCGCGCGCGGCCATGGTGGCGGCCGGGATGCGAGCGGTCGACGGCTGGCGAGCCTGGGTGGTGGTCGACCAGGACCGCTTGCTGGACTCCGTGCGCCAGGAGCTGCTCGACCGGGCGATCTCGACAGCTGCCGCCGCAACGCACCGGCAGAACGAGGACCAGGAGCGTCAACGCGTCCACGAGCGTCTCCGCCTTGCCCGCAGCCGCGCGGACCAGCACGAGCCCGAGCGCATCTCCGTCCGGGAGCTGCTCGGGTTCTGGGGAGCGACCGACCGCGGGGACCAGGTCAGCCGGATCGAAGCCGACCTCGCCAACCACGGGCTCGTGACGTCGCCCAGCTTCCGGGCGGTGACCCTGGACACCATGGTCACCCTGACCACGCCGCCCGACGAGGCCGAAGAGACCGTGTCGCCGGAGTCGTCCGGAGGTGACGACGATGAAGGCGACAGCGACCTGAATGTCCGCCTGACCGTGGGGAACCTGTCTCCGCTCGACGGTGTCGAGTCCGTGGGCCCGAACAGCCCGCTCGAGGAGGCCATCACGAAGATGCTCCTCAACGACTACTCACAGCTAGCGGTCCTGAACGGTCCTCGCAACGTGCGAGGGGCCGTGACGTGGCGCTCGATCGCACAAGCAATGCAGCAGAACCCCGACGCCAGTGTCGCCGACGCGACCGATACCCACTTCGAGGCCGTCCCCTACGACCGTGACCTGTCCGAAGTCCTTCCTACGCTGCAGCAACGCGATTTCGTGTTCGTGACGGACGAGAGCAAGGCGGTGATGGGCATCGTCACGACGGCGGACGTGGCCCACCGCTACGGCGAAATGGCCACGCCCTTCTTCCAGCTGGGCGAACTGGACCAGACGCTCCGCTGGATCTTGGGGCGCGCGCTGGACCTCGCGACCGTCCAACCGCTGTGCAGCCGGACGGTCACGAAGTTCGACCAGCTCGGCTTCGGCGACTACCAGCGCATCCTGGCCGACCGCGACGTCTGGACCCGGCTCGGCTGGCCGTTGGACCGCCGGGTTTTCATCGCCCGGCTCGAGGAGATCCGGCTCATCCGCAACAGTGTCATGCACTTCCACCCGGACCCGGTTTCCGAGGACACCATCGAGAAACTGCGGAACTTCACCAGCTTGCTGCACCAGTACCGCGATCCGGCGTAGGGCTCACCAGGTGACCGGCAGCTCGTGCACCCCGTAGATGTTCATGTCGGTCCGCAGCTTCACCTCCCCGGCCGGAACCGCCAGTGCGAGTCCCGGGAACCGCCGCAGCAGGCCCTCGAACCCCGCGCGCATCTCGATCCGCGCCAGCTGCTGCCCCAGGCACTGGTGCACCCCGTGCCCGAACGACAGCAGGCCACGGGCGTTGCGCCGCAGGTCCAGCTCGTCAGGATGCTCGAACCGCCGCGGGTCCCGGTTGGCGGCCAGCAGCGAAACGACGACCGTCGACCCCTTGGGAATCGTCTCGCCGCCCAGCGAAAGGTCCTCGGTCGCGTACCGGTAGAAGATGTCGGCCACGGACAAGTACCGCAGCAGCTCCTCCACCGCACCCGGCATCAACGACGGGTCCTCCCGCAGCTCGGCCAAGGCGGCCGGGTGCTCCAGAAGCGCGAAGGTGCCGAGGGACAGCATGTTGGCGGTGGTCTCGTGCCCGGCCAGCAGCAGGAGGAACGCGACGCCGGTGAGCTCCTCGATCGTGAGGTCGTCCTGGGCGGCCAGGTCGGACAGGATGTCCTCGCCGGGCTCGGCGCGCTTGCGCGTCACCAGCTCGGCCAGGTACGTGTTCAGCGCGATGTACGCGCCCATCTTCTCTTCGAGCGCCTGCTCCCGGACCATGAACTGCGCCGAGTTGGCCTGGAAACTCCCCCGGTCCTCGTAGGGGACGCCCAGCAGTTCGCAGATCACCAGCGAGGGCACCGGCAGCGCGAACTCCTTGACCAGGTCGACCGGCGCGGTCAGCCCGGCCAGGTGGTCCAGCTGCCGCTCGACGATCTCGGCGATGTGCGCTTCGAGCTGCTTCATCCGCTTGACGGTGAACGCGCCGGTGAGCCGCTTGCGCAGGCGCCCGTGGTCCGGCGGGTCCATCGCGATGAACATGCCCGGCAGCTGCGGGGACGGCTCGGTCGCGACGGGCATGCCGGGCGTCTCGAACGGCACGTGGACGACGTCGAGGTCCAGCCGGGAGCTGAACCGGACGTCCGCCATCATCTGACGCACCGCTTCGTAGCCCGTGACGAGCCAGCCCTCGTGCCCGTCGGGGAACACCAGCGGGCAGACCGGGCGGGTCTCGCGCAGCCGGGTGAGCTCGCTCGGCGGGTCGAACGGGCCCGTGTCGCGGTCCATCGGGAGGCCGTTCGGGAAGTCGACCGTCTGGCTCATCGGAGGTCCTTTCGTGGAGGTCGTTGCGGCAACGGTCGCCGAACGGCCTGACACGGCGCTGACACGGCCCGGACAGGGGCCCGTGGCAGACTTGCCCGGTGCAGATCGGGATGCTGGGTCCATTCGAGGTTCGCACGGACGACGGCGTCTCGGCCGACGTGCCGGGCGCGCGGTTGCGCGGGTTGCTGGTCGCGCTCGCGCTCGAGCCGGGTCACGTCGTCCCGAAGACCGCGCTGGTCGACTGGATCTGGGGTGAGCAGCCGCCGGCCGACGCCGCGAACGCGTTGCAGCGCTTGGTTTCCCGGCTGCGGAAGGTGCTGCCGGACGGCTCGGTCGACGGCCGGCCGAACGGCTACCGGCTGGCCGTCACGCCGGACGACGTCGACGCCGTCCGGTTCGAACGGCTCGTCGGCCAGGCTCGCGACGACGACGATCCGCGGCGGCTGCGCGAAGCCCTCGCGCTGTGGCGCGGCGCGGCCATGCAGGACGTCGGCCTGCAGGAGAGCGCGGCCTTCGACGCGGCGGTGACCCGGCTCGAGGGCCTGCGCCTGGCGGCTCTGGAAGACCGGTTCGACGCGGAGGTCGGCCTCGGCCACGGCACGAAGGTCGTCACCGAGCTGACCGACCTCGTCGCCGCGCACCCGGTCCGGGAACGGCTGGTCGGCGCGTTGATGCGCGCCCTCGTCGCGAGCGGCCGCGACAGCGAAGCACTGCTCGTGTTCGAGCGCCTGCGCGAAACCCTGGCCGACGAGCTGGGCGTCGACCCGTCGCCGGAGCTGTCCGACCTGCACGTCGCGCTGCTGCGGGGCGAGCTGGGTCGCCGCGAAGAGGCCCCGAAGAGCAACCTGCGGGCCGAGCTGACCAGCTACGTCGGCAAGGACGCCGACGTCGCCGCGGTCGGCGACCTCGTCGCCGGGCACCGGCTCACCACCCTCGTCGGGCCCGGCGGCTCGGGGAAGACCCGGCTGGCCACGGAAACCGCGCGCACGCTGCTCGGCGAGCGCCCGGACGGGGTGTGGCTGGTCGAGCTGGCGCCGACCGAGGGCGACGTCGCCCAGGCGACGCTCGCCGCGCTGAAGCTGCGGGACGCGCTGCTCGGCGAGACCCCGGACACCGAGCCGATCGACCGGGTCATCGCGGCCCTGCGCGACCGCGACATGGTCCTCGTCCTGGACAACTGCGAGCACGTGATCGAGTCCGCGGCGGCCTTCGCGCACCGCGTGCTCGGCGAGTGCCGGCGGCTGCGGATCCTCGCGACGAGCCGCGAGCCCCTCGGAATCACGGGCGAAGCTCTGTGGCCGGTCGCGCCGCTGCTCCTGCCCGCGGAAGACGCCGATCCCGACAAGATCGAGTCCGCGCCGGCCGTCCGGCTGCTGCGCGACCGGGCCAGTGCGGTGCGCACGGACCTCGGGACCGACGCCGCGACGCTGTCGACCTTGGCGCGCGTCTGCCGCGCCCTGGACGGCATGCCGCTGGCGATCGAACTCGCCGCGGCCCGGCTGCGCACCATGTCGCTGGAGCAGCTCGCCAACCGGCTCGACGACCGCTTCCGCCTGCTCACCGGCGGCAGCCGCACCGCGCTGCCGCGGCACCGCACGCTGCGCGCGGTGATCGACTGGAGCTGGGAGCTGCTCGCCGACGACGAGCGGAGCGTCCTGTGCCGGCTGGCCGTGTTCGCCGGCGGCGCGACGCTCGAAGCGGCCGAGCGCGTCTGCGCGAACGACGTGGTCGAAGACCTGCTGACCGCGCTGACCGAGAAGTCGCTGGTGGTCGTCGAAGGCGACGAGGAACCGCGCTACCGGATGCTCGGCACGATCAAGGAGTACGCGGCGCAGCGGCTCGCCGAAGCCGGCGAAGCGGACTCGGCGCGTCAGGCGCACCTCGCGTACTTCACCGAGCTGGCCGAAACGGCGGACCCGCACCTGCGCGGCGCCGAGCAGCTGGACTGGCTGGCCAAGCTCGAGGCCGAGCACGACAACATCGCGGCCGCGATGCGCGGCGCCCTCGCGGCCGGCGAGGCGACGGGCGCGATGCGGCTCGCGGCGGCCGCGGGCTGGTACTGGTGGCTGGGCGGGCACAAGACCGAGGGCAACGAGCTGATCATGGCGGCCACCGCCGTACCCGGCGAGGTCCCCGAGGACGTCCGGGCCACGGTGTACGGGTTCGTCACGGGGTTCCTGACCGCGGGCCGCGAAAGCGACCAGCGCCAGGCGGTCGAGTGGATCCACGAGGTGCACGAGATCAGCCTGCGGCTCCCCACCCGGCACCCGGTGGTCGCGCTCGTCGCCGCGCTGGAGCGCATGGTGCAGGACCCGGACGCGTTCATCGCCGCGTGGGAACCGCCGCTCACCGACGACGACCCGTGGGTGCGGGCCCTCGCCCGGCTGCAGCTCGGCAAGATGCGGATCCAGTTCGGCGCGGAAGGCACGGACGCGGACGCCTACCTCGAGGCCGCCCTCGCCGAGTACACCGAGCTCGGCGAACGCTGGGGCCTCTCGTTCGCGCTGACCGAGCTGGCGGACCGGATCGCCACGCGCGGCGACTTCGCCGGCGCGGTCGCGCACTACGAACACGCGATCGCGGTCGTCACCGAGGTCGGCGCCATCGAGGACGTCGTGCGGATGCGGTCACGGCAGGCCCAGCTGCACTGGCTCTCGGGTGACGAAGAGTCCTCCGCGGCCGCGATGGTCGAAGCCGAGCGGGCCGCGGCCCGCGTCGCCTGGCCGAACGCCCTCACCGAGTTGGCGCTGACGAAGTCGGAACTCGCCCGCTGGCGCGGTGACCCCGAGCAGGCCCGTCGTCAGCTCGACGTCGCGACCGCGCTGCTGGGCAGCGCCGCGGAACGGGCGCAGGTCCGCGGGATGATCCAGGACGTCCTCGGCTACCTGGCCGAGGACATCGCCGAAGCCCGCGAACACCGCGTCGCGGCCTTCGAAGCCGCAGCCGGCATGGGCACCGCGCCCCTGATCGCCCAGGTGCTCGTCGGAATCGCGGACCTGGCGCTGCGTCGCGAGGACGACGAGCAGGCCGCGCGCCTGCTCGCGGCGAGCGCCCGCGTACGCGGGCTCCAGGACCGTTCGCAGCCGGACGTCGCGCGCATCGAGCAGGCGGCGCGAAGCCGCCTCGGTGACGCGAAGTTCACCGAGGCGGCTCAGGAGGGGACGGAAGGCGACTGGCGCGAGCTCGCCCGGGTCACGCTCGCTTCTTGAACGTGGCGCGCGCCCACAGGTAGCCGACGACGCCGATGCCGACGCACCAGGCGACCGCGGTGATCGCGTAGCCCGTCGAGGGTGTGCCGTTGAGCAGCCCGCGCACGGTCTCGATGATCGGCGTGAAGGGCTGGTACTCGGCGAACTGCCGGAGGCCCTGCCCCATCTTGTCCGCCGGGGCGATCGCACTGCTGAAGAACGGCAGCATGACCAGCGGGACGGCGGCCATGCCCGCGGTTTCCGGCGACTTCGCGAACAGTCCCAACGCGACGGTGAACCAGCCGGCCGCGACCGCGAGCAGCACGACGATGCCGGCGACGCCGAGCCAGTCGAGGAAGCTCGCGGACGGGCTGAAGCCCAGCAGGAAGGCCACACCGACGAGTGCGACGATCGCGATCAGGTTGGTGAGGGCACTGGCGACGACGTGCCCGGTCAGCACCGCCCCGCGCGAGACGTCCATGACCTTGAAGCGGTTGATGATGCCCTTGGTCATGTCGGAGTTCACGGACGTCGCGGTGGCGCCGAGCCCGTAGCAAACGGCCAGCGCCATCAGCCCGGGCGTCGCGTAGTCGACGTAATCGACTCCGACGTCGAAGGCGTCTCCGAGCATGTAGACGAACATCAGCATGATCACGATCGGCATCAGGACCGCGTTGAACACCGATGTCGGGTTGCGGGTGAGGTGCTTGAAGTTGCGGCGCAGCATGACAGTCTGGGCGCTCATTTCGCCGGGACCTCCGTGGTGTGGCCCGTGAGGGCGAGGAAAACGTCGTCAAGGTCGGGGGTGTGGACGGAGAACTCTTCGGCGGCGACGGCGTATTCGTCGAGCCGGTCCAGCAGGGTCCGGAGGGATTTGGTGCCGCCGTCACCGGGAACGCGCAGGGCCAGCGCGTCTTCGTCCTTCGTGGACCCGGGCAGGATCCGCGCGGCGGCGTCGAGTTCGGCGCCGGAGGTGAACTTCAGCCGCACGTGCGTCCCGGGGATCAGGCGCTTGAGCTCGTCGGGCGTGCCCTGGGCGACCAGACGTCCCTGGTCGAGCACGGCGATCCGGTCGGCGAGCTGGTCGGCCTCGTCGAGGTACTGGGTGGTGAGGAAGATGGTCACGCCGTCGGCGACGAGATCGCGCACGATGGCCCACATGGTCCGCCGGCTGCGCGGGTCGAGGCCGGTGGTGGGCTCGTCGAGGAAGATGATCCGCGGGTTGCCGACGAGGGTCATGGCGAGGTCGAGCTTCCGCCGCATCCCCCCGGAGTAGGTGGAGGCGGGCTTCCGCGCGGACTCGGTGAGTTCGAACCGCTCGAGCAGCTCACCGACGCTCTTGCCGTCCGCACCCGGGCTGAGATCGACCATGAGCTGCAGGTTTTCCTGCCCGCTGAGCAACTCGTCGACGGCGGCGAACTGCCCGGTCACGCCGATGGCCTTCCGGACGGCCTTGGCATCCCGGGCAACGTCGAACCCGGCGACGCGCACGGTCCCGCCATCGGCTTTGCTGAGGGTGCTGAGGATGTTGACGGTGGTGGTCTTCCCGGCCCCGTTGGGCCCAAGCAGCGAGAAAACGCTGCCGGAGGCAACATCGAGATCAATGCCATCCAGCACGACTTTGTCTTGGTAGGACTTCCGCAGTCCCGAAGCGGTGATCGCCGAAGTGGTCATGGGGCAACTCTGATCCGGCCCCCTGACACGCCCCTGACCCCGAACTGACACGCTGCCTGTCACGGCTGCGGGCAAACGAAAAAGGCCCACACCTTCGCGGTGTGAGCCTTTCAAAACGTGGAGCTGAGGGGAATCGAACCCCTGACCTTCTCGATGCGAACGAGACGCGCTACCAACTGCGCTACAGCCCCTTGGTTGTGCTCGTAGAGCTTAGCAGTGCCCTACGAGCACCCGAACCGGGGGGTCACTCCCCGACGGCTCGCCGATAAGGCCCGGTCCCGGGCTCGTCGAGCTCCTCGAACGCCGGGTCCTCGTCGTCGAGGTCGACGACCACCGCGCTCCGCCGGACTCGCGAAGTGGGCGACGGGCGGCGCTCCACGACCTCGCGGCGGACCGGCTCGATCACGTCGACGTCCTCGGCCGGCTCGGGCTCCGGTTCCGGCTGCGCCTCGAACGCCGGGCGGGGCTCGGAACGGCGAGGCGCGCGGGTGCTGTTGAAGCGCGCCAGCCGGCGCTGCCGGATCTCCTCCTCGATCCGCACCTGGCGGCGCAGGTAGACGAGGTACCCGACGAGCGCGACGTCGGCGGCCGCATGGCCCCACCAGACCATCGGCATGACGAAACCCGCCACGGCGGCCGTGACCACCGCGGCCGCAAGCAGGATGACGACGATCCGCTGGCGGAAGCTGTACTTCGCGCGGGCGGCGATCTCCGCCGCTTCGGGGTCGAAGCCGCCGCGGCCGGGGCGGTAGCCGGGCCGGTCGCGCTCGGGCCGCGAGCCGCGGGACGGCTGCGGGAGCGGCTCGGCCTCTTCTTCCTCGTAGTCGTCCTCGAGTTCGAGGTCCGCTTCCAGCTCCGCGAGATCGTCCTCGACCGAGGGCCTGGACTTCTCGGGCTCGTCGGACATGGCGAATTCCTCCCGGTCTTCGTTGCGTCCACTGCGCACGACCCTGGCGGCCAGCGCCGAGTCGGCCGTGCGGGCCACTTGCTGCCGCTTACGCGCGACCATGGGCACGAGAACGACGAGCCATGCCGCGGCGAGCGCGACGATGATCACGGAGCTGGGCATCTCCCGTCACCTCCCCCGAATCCTTCACCTGAAATCACGCTAGTCACAGGAGTAACAGATCGGGCGGAGGCTCGCCGGGTTCGATCACGGAAATGCCTCACCGGATTAGGTGAATCTCACAGCATGTGGTAACGCGCTCACGGACCCCGTTGGGTAGTCACGGTCAGGCGTAGTCGGCGCGGCCCGCCGCGACCAGGCGCGACACCAGGCCGCCGCCGGTCTCTTCGCGCGTGACCGCGAAGCAGTAGTGGTCCCGCCAGGCGCCCGCGACGTCGAGGTAGCGCTCGAACAGGCCTTCCTGCCGGTAGCCCGCCTTGGTGAGAACGCGCAGGCTGGCGACGTTTTCCGGCCGGACGGTGGCCTCCAGGCGGTGCAGCCCGCCGAGGCCGAAGGCGTGGTCGGTGACCAGCGCGACGGCGGCCGTCGCGACCCCGCCGCGGACGATGTCGGACGCCACCCAGTAGCCGATCCAGGCCGAGCGCAGGGACGCCCGGATGACGTTACCCACAGTGATCTGCCCCGCGAGCCGCCCGTCGAGGGTGATCGTGAACGGCAGGCACTGACCGCGCCGCGCGAGCGAGCGCAGCGCCGCCCACTGGGACGGCCACGACCAGAAGGCGTTGCGTTCGGGCCACGGGCCGACGCCGGTCGGCTCCCACATCTCGAGGTGCGCCCGGTCGCGCAGGCGGATCCGGCTCCACTCGCCGGCGTCGCGCAGCCGCACCGGCCGGATCGCGACCACCCCGGCGGGCACCCGCAGCGGGCCGAGCCGGGCCGGCCAGCCCGGGTGCCGGCTTTCGACCGGGTAGGACACGCCCGACACGGAAGTCATCAGGCCCGTTGCGCCAGGAACGTGACCTGGACCTGCTCGCCCGCGGCGACGTCGGTCGCCTCTTCCGGCACGTTGATCAGGCAGTTCGCCTCGGCCAGCGAGGCGAGCAGGTGCGCCCCCGACTGGCCGAGCGGCTGGACCAGGTACTCGCCGTTGGCTTCGTCGCGCAGGAGCTGGCCGCGGAGGAACCCGCGCCGGCCCTCGGTCGACGTGATCGGCGACAGCAGCCGCGCCCCGACGATCCGCCGGTGCGGGTTGCGCGTCCCGCGCGCCGCGCGGATCAGCGGCCGGACCAGCACCTCGAACACGACCAGCGCGCTCATCGGGTTGCCCGGGATGAGGAACGTCGGCACCGAGTCCGGGCCGAGCCGGCCGAACCCCTGCACCGAGCCGGGGTGCATCGCGACGCGCGTCATGTCGATCCGGCCGAGGTCCGACAGCGCGGCGTGGACCTCGTCGCCGGTGGCACCACCGGCACCGCCCGCGACCACGACGATCTCCGACATCAGCAGCCGGCCCTCGACGATCTCCCGCAGCCGCTTCGGCTCGCTCGGCACGATGCCGACCCGGCTGACCTCGGCGCCCGCGTCCCGGGCGGCCGCGGCCAGCGCGTAGGAGTTGACGTCGTAGACCTGCCCGACCGACGGCGTCCGGTCGATGTCGACCAGCTCGTCGCCGACCGAGACGATCGACACCCGCGGCCGCGGGTAGACGAGCACCTTCGCCCGGCCGACCGCGGCCAGCAGGCCGACCTGCGCCGAGCCGATCGTGTCGCCGCGACGCACCGCGACGTCGCCGATCTGGACGTCCTCGCCGGCCCGCCGCACGTACCCCGCCGACGGCACCGAGCGGTGCACCGTGACCTTGGCCTGGTGCCCGTCGGTGTACGCGACCGGCACGACGGCGTCGGCCAGGGTCGGCAGCGGCGCGCCGGTGTCGACGCGCACCGCCTGCCCGGGCTGGAGTCGCCGCGGCTGGCGCGAGCCCGCCGCGATCTCGCCGACGACCACCAGCTGCACCGGCTCCTGCCCGGCGTTGCGCACGTCGACGCTGCGGACGGCGTACCCGTCCACGGCGGCCTGGTCGAACCCGGGCAGCGCGTGCTCGGCGACCACCTCCTCGGCGCACAGCAGGCCCTGGGCTTCCGAGATCGCCACCCGCACCGGCCGGGGCCGGACGGCGGCGTCCAGCGTCATCGCGATCTGCGAGTCGACCGAGCGGAACTCGGCCTCGTCCCCGGCCACCTCGGGCCTCGCCGCGTCGAGGGATTCCGTCATGGGCGTTCTGTCCCGATCCGTTCCGTCAACCACGCCCGTAAAGATGGACCGTACTCGGGCGTTTCAAGCGCGAAATCGACCGCGGCGCGCAGGAAACCACCCGGATTCCCCAGGTCGTGGCGTCCGCCGCGGTGCACGACGACGTGCACGGGGTGTCCTTCGGAGATCAGCAGCGCGACCGCGTCGGTCAGCTGCAGCTCACCGCCGCTGCCCGGGGTGATCCGCTTCAGCGCGTCGAAGATCGCCCGATCGAGGAGGTAGCGCCCGGCCGCGGCGTACGTCGAAGGCGCGTCCTCGGGCTTCGGCTTCTCGACCATCCCGTGCACGCGCTTGACGTCGCCGTCTTCGGTGTCGGTGACGTCGAAGACGCCGTACGGCGAGATCTCGGCCTTCGGGATGTCGAACGCGCAGAGCACGCTGCCGCCGTACTGGGCGCGGACCGCGCTCATCCGCTCGAGCACGCCGGTGGGCAGCACGAGGTCGTCCGGGAGGAGCACGGCGACGGCCTCGTCGTCCGGGGCCAGGTTCGGCTCGGCCTGCGCGACGGCGTGGCCGAGGCCGAGCGCCTGCTCCTGAACGGCGGTCTCGACGGCCAGCAGGCCGGACCCGCGGCGGACCTTCTCCAGCAGCTCGGTCTTGCCCTTGGCCTCGAGGTTCTGCTCCAGCTCCGGCTGCTTCTCGAAGTACCGGACGACGGCGTCCTTGCCCGGCGAGGTCACGATGACCAGGCGTTCCGCGCCCGCGGCGGCGGCTTCGGCCGCGACCATCTCGATGCCCGGTGTGTCCACCACCGGGAGCAGCTCTTTGGGCACCGCCTTGGTCGCCGGCAGGAAGCGGGTCCCGAGGCCGGCGGCCGGCACGATGGCGGTTCTGAACGTCTGGGTGGTTGCGGCGCCCGTCATGGGCGCAAAGCCTAACGTGAGGTCATGCACGTGCTGGGCAATGAGCACCCGAGCAAGGCGGAGTGGCGCGAACGGCTGACGCGCGCGCGGGCCGACCAGAGCGCCGAATCCCGCGCCGCCGAGGCATCGGCGCTGGTCAGTGCGGTGTCGAAGGTCACATCCGGCACGGTGTGCGCGTACCTCCCGTTCGGCACCGAGCCGGGCACGACGGCCCTCGTCGACGCGCTGGCGGCCGCGGGCGCGCGCGTGTTGCTGCCGGTCATCGTGTCGCGGGCGGACCCGCTCGACTGGGCCGAGTACACGGGCGAGGCCGATCTGGTGCCCAGCCGGTTCCGCGGGATCCGCGAACCGGGCGGGAAACGCCTGGGTACCGGGGCCGTGGGCGCGGCGGAGCTGGTCCTGGTGCCCGCGCTGGCCGTCGACCACCGCGGCGTCCGGCTCGGCCGGGGCGCGGGTCACTACGACCGTTCGCTGGTGTTCGCCGCGCCCGGCGCGGCGTTGCTGGCCGTCGTCCGGGACGAAGAGCTGGTCGAGTGGCTGCCGGGGGAACCGCACGACGTGCGGATGACCGGGGCCCTGACACCGGCTCGCGGCGTGCTCGACCTGCCGATGTGAGCAATCAGGAATTGCCTTCGGGGAATGTCATCCAGCACAATCGTGTTGGCACTCTAGTCGGATGAGTGCCAGTGAAGGAGCCGTCAGTGCCTACGTACCAGTACGCCTGCAAAGAATGCGACCACCGGTTCGAAGCCGTGCAGTCGTTCTCGGACCCCAGCCTGACCGTGTGCCCGCAGTGCTCCGGCACCCTGCGGAAGGTGTTCAGCTCGGTCGGCGTGGTCTTCAAGGGCAGCGGTTTTTACCGCACCGATTCGCGTGACTCGGCCAAGTCGAGCACCGCCGCGACGCCGGCGAAGACCGAGACCAAGACGGAGTCGAAGTCGGACACGAGCTCGGCATCATCCTCCTCGGGTACGACGAAAACGGCCGCCGCCGCGTCCTGACGCGCGGAGTTGTCCACAACACCCCGGTTGTCCACAGGTGCCGGACGCGGCCCTTCCGGCGGTCCGTCCGGCTTCCCTAACGTCGATCTCGTGCGGCACACCGCCGCACCCGATCCGACCGAGGGGGCGCCGTGGACGTCTTGGCGAAGTTCCACCCACCTGTTCTCACCCGCCTGCAAGGCCCGCGGACGCGGCTGATCCGCCGCTGGCTCGCCGCCGGCCTGCTCTTGGCGGGTGCACTGCTCTTCGCACACCCCGGCTCCGCGCGAGGCGCGCCGACGACTCCGACCGTCGTCGCGGCGCACGACCTCCCGTCCGGCGCGACACTCCACGCCGCCGACCTCCGGCTGGCCGATCTCCCCGGTGAAGCACGTCCCGAGGGCGCGCTCGGCTCCCTCGACGGCGTCGACGGGCGTCTGCTGGCGGGCGCCGTCCGCGCCGGCGAGCCCCTGACCGACGTCCGGCTGGCGCCGACCCTCCCCACGCCGGGTGAACCCGGAACGGCGACCGTGCCCGTCCGGCTCGCCGACGCGGCCGTCGTGGCGCTGCTGGAGCCGGGCCGGCGCGTCGACGTCGTGGCAGCGCCGGAACCGGGCGCGCCCGCGTCCGTGCTGGCCGCGGGCGCGACGGTCGTCGCGGTCGGGGCACCTGTGCCGAAGGCCGCGGCTCCACCGGACAAGGGCCCGCTGGTGCTGCTCCGGCTACCGGAGGAGACCGCGACGAGGGTGGCGGCGATTTCACTGGAGCGTCCGGTAACGGTTACTCTCCGCTAGCGCAAGCCCCACCGCCCTTTCGTGAGGAGTACCAGTGCTCAAAGGCTTCAAAGACTTCCTGATGCGCGGCAACGTCGTCGACCTCGCCGTCGCGGTGGTCATCGGCTCGGCGTTCACGGCGATCGTCACGGCGTTCACCAACGGCCTCATCAAGCCGTTGATCAGCACGATCGGCGGCACGGACGCCGCGAAGGGCCTGGGCTACCAGATCTTCGCGAACAACGACGCGACGTTCCTGGACTTCGGCGGCGTGATCAACGCGGCGATCAACTTCGTGCTGGTCGCGGCGGTGGTGTACTTCGTGATCGTGCTGCCGGTCAAGCACCTGCAGGAACGGCGCAAGCGCGGCCAGGAGCCCGGTCCCTCGGAGCCGACCGACGTGGAGCTGCTCAAGGAGATCCGCGACCTGCTGCGCGCCCAGGCCCAGCGCGAAAAGGGCGACGGCTGAAGCCGTCAGCGATCGTGGTGCGGCGGCCGGTTTTCCCGGTACCAGTCGTCCGGGAGCCCGGTGCGCCGCTCCACGTCCCGCTCGTCGGAAGTCGTGTCGGGCAGGACGTCCCCGAAGATCTCGTCGACCCGCCGGCGTTGCTCGCTGCGGCTCTGGGGATCGGGTTCGGGTCCGGCCATGCCCCCAGTCTCCCACGACGTGTTCTTTGACAACTCCAGAGCGAACGGCATCAGGCCGGGGCGGACACCTCCACCCCGGCCCGGCGAAAGCGTGTTCAGACCTCTTCGAGGCCGGAGAGCTCGTCGATCACGTGGGGAACGAGCGAGGTCAGCGTCGCCATCCCGTCGCGCACCGCGGAGCGCGACCCGGCGAGGTTGACCACGAGCGTGCTGCCCGAGACCCCGGCGAGCCCGCGCGAGATCCCCGCGTCCACGGCTCCGGCGGCCAGCCCGGACGCCCGGATGGCCTCGCTGATGCCCGGGATCGGCCGGTCGAGCACGCCGGCGGTGGCGTCCGGCGTGCGGTCACGCGGCAGCACGCCGGTGCCGCCGACCGTGATCACCAGGTCGGCGCCGCCGATCACGGCGGTGTTGAGCGCGTTGCGGATACCCGCGGTCTCGGCCTCGACGACCACGACACCATCGACGATGAAGCCCGCTTCTTCGAGCAGCTCCGTGACCAAGGGGCCGCTGGTGTCCTCGTGCTCGCCGTGCGCCACGCGATCGTCCACGATGACCACGAGGGCCCGGCCCAGCCGTTGTGCACTCCGTTCCATGGCGCCCACCGTAGTCGGTTTCACCCTTCTGGCGCCGGGAGGTGCCGGGTGAGTTCTGACGATTCCGTGACGTGACGGCGCGCGCCCCGGCGGGCCCCGGCGAGCGCCCCTAGCGTGGCCGGTGTGCGCGTACTGATCACCGGCGGAGCCGGCTTCATCGGGTCCCACATCGCCGACCTCCTGGCCGACCGCGGCGACGAGGTCGTGGTGCTCGACAACCTCCTCCCGACGGCCCACGGCTCCCCCGTCCCGCCGTCGTACACCGGCCGGCACCGGTTCCTGCGCGGCGACGTCACCGACACCGAGATCGTCGCCGAGCTGCTGGACGGCGTCGACGCGGTGTGCCACCAGGCGGCGGTGGTCGGCCACGGCGTCGACCCGTCCGACGCACCCTCGTACGCCCTGAACAACGACTACGGCACCGCGGTCCTGCTGGCCGCGATGCACGCGGCCGGGGTGCGGAAGCTGGTGCTGGCGTCGTCGATGGTCGTCTACGGCGAAGGCCGGTACGCGTGCCCGGACCACGGCGTCGTCCCGCCGTCGCCGCGGCGCGCGTCCGATGTGGACGCCGGCCGGTTCGAGCCGCGGTGCCCGGCCTGCGGCACCGAGCTGGGCTGGCAGCTGGTGCCCGAAGACGCGCCCCTGAACCCGCGCAGCACGTACGCGGCGACGAAGCTCGCCCAAGAGCACTTGGCCGGTGCTTGGGCGCGGCAGACGGGCGGCAGCGTGTGGGCGATGCGCTACCACAACGTCTACGGCCCGCGAATGCCTCAGAACACCCCGTACGCCGGGGTGGCATCGCTGTTCCGCTCGGCCCTGGTGCGCGGCGAGGCACCGCAGGTGCTGGAGGACGGCCGCCAGCAGCGCGACTTCGTGCACGTCCACGACGTCGCGAGGGCGAACGTCCTGGCGCTCGGGACGGCCGGCCCGGCGGCCGACATCACCCCGGTGAACGTCTGCTCCGGCACCCCGCACACCGTGGGCGAACTGGCGGAGGAGCTGGCACGGGCCTGCGACGGCCCGAAGCCGAAGGTGGTCGGCGGCGCCCGCGCGGCCGACGTCCGCCACGTAGTCGCCGACCCGGCGCGCGCCCGCGACCTGCTCGGCTTCACAGCGGAAATCGGCTTCGAGTCCGGCATCGCCGACTTCGCGACAGCGGAACTGCGCGCCCCGGTCTGACGCGGACGGCGCTAGGGCATCGCCAGCGGCAGCCGGACCTCGAACCGGCAGCCGGGACCGTGGTTGTGGACGCCGATCTTCCCGCGGTGGGCCTCCACGAGCCCCTTGGTGATGGCCAGGCCGAGCCCGCCCCCGCTGGTCGTCCCGCCGCGCTCCGGCGTGCGGGCCTGCGTCCCGCGGAAGGCGACGTCGAAGACCCGGTTGATCTCGTCGGCCGGGATGCCCCCGCAGGAGTCGTCGACGGCGAGGAGGGCTTCGTCGCCGTCGACGCCGATCTGCACCGCGACCGTCCCGTCCGGCGGGGTGTGGCGGATCGCGTTGGACACCAGGTTCCGCACGATCCGGGCCAGTTCCGGGTCGCTGCCGGTGACGACCGGCCAGGTCGAGGCGTTGGCGAGCACCCGGACGCGCTTCTGCTCGGCGACCGGGGCCTGGGCGGCGACGGCGTCGCTGACGACGTCCCGCAGCGGCACCGCGGACATCGTCAGCTCGAGGGCACCGGCGGTGATCCGGGAAAGCTCGAAGAGGTCACCGACCATCCCCGACAGCCGGGTGGTCTCCCCGCTGATCCGCTGGGCGTAGTCGGCGACTTCGTCGCGTTCGGACACCACGCCGTCGGCCAGGGCCTCGGCCATCGCCTGGATACCGGCCAGGGGGCTGCGCAGGTCGTGGCTGATCCAGGCGACCAGCTCACGCCGGGACGCCTCGGCGGCGCGCTCCCGGTCGCGTGCCTCCCGCTCCCACACACTGCGGCGCGCGATCGCCCGGCCGAGGATCATCGCGGCGGGCACCGTCACCACGGCGACGAGCAGGCAGACCAGCAGCATCGTGGTCAGCGCCGGGGTGAACATGAACCCGCTGATGCCCAGGACGCCGACCAGCGTGGCGAGCACCGGGATCAGCACCAGCACGGTGAGCGTGGTGGCCAGTGAACCGCGGCGCAGGAAGTAGAGCACGACCCCGCCGAGCGCGGCGATCGGCAGGGAGAAGAGCAACGCCAGCGGCAGGATGTGCCAGAGGTGCGTCAGGGTCTCCGAGAAGGACTCGCCGGGTTCGATCACGGCTGCTCCCGGTCGTAGCGGTAGCCGACACCCCACACCGTCGCCACCCGGGTCGGCTTGGCCGGGTCGCGCTCGATCTTCTCCCGCAGCCGTCGCACGTGGACGGTCACGGTGGACTGGTCGCCGAAGTCCCAGCCCCACACCTTCTCGAGCAGGTCCGCGCGCGAGTAGGCGACGCCGGGGTGGCTCAGGAAGAACGCCAGCAGGTCGAACTCGCGGCTCGTCAGCGGCAGTTCGCGACCGCCGATCGTCGCGGTGCGCGCGGTCATCTGCAGGCGCAGGTCCCCGTCCACCAGCTCGGCGGCGGCCGGCTCCGGGCGCGGCATCCGCGCGCGGCGCAGCACCGAGGCGACGCGCAGGGCGAGTTCCTTGGGGCTGAAGGGTTTCGTGACGTAGTCGTCCGCGCCGAGCTGGAGGCCGGCGATCCGGTTCTCCTCCTCGCCGAGGGCGGTCAGCATGACGATCGGCACCTGGCTGACCTGGCGCAGCCGCTTGCACACCTCGAGCCCGTTGATCCCCGGCATCATCACGTCGAGGACGACCAGGTCCGGCTCGTGGGCGGCGAACTGGGCCAGTCCCTCCGCGCCGTCGCCGGCCTGGTCGACGGTGAACCCGGCCACCTCGAGGTAGCGGCGGACGACGTCGCGGACCGTCTCGTCGTCGTCGACCACGAGCACACGCCCGGCCTGATCGTTCATCGCGTCTCCCTCACCAGCCGGTCAGCAACAGGTGGTTGACCGCCAGGGCCGTCGCCGCCTGGGCGGCGAGCCACCACTGGCGTCCGGGCCGCGGCAGCAGGGCCGTCAACGGCAGCAACCACACCCCGAACGGTAGCCAGATCCGTTCGGTCTCGGCCTTCGACAGGCCCGAGACGTCGGCGAACACGATGGTGACCAGGGCGGCGGCGCCCAGGAGCAGCACCGGGTCGGTGAGCAGGCCGCGAGGTCCCTTGGCCAGGCCCCGCCGGAGGGCGGCCACCACCGCGGGACCGAGCGCGACGGTCACCGCGGCCAGGTCGGCCCAGACCCAGTACGAGTAGGGCCGGACCAGCGCGACGCCCTGGTAGTAACGCTCGACGACCAGGTGGTAGCCGTCGAGCCACCAGAAGCCAGCCCACGCGAAGACGCCGACGACGGCGAAGGCCGCGACGATGGCCAGCGCGGCCGCCCGCCACTGCCGGCCGAGGATCGCGACGGCCACCGCGAGCAGGCCGAGCAGCACCAGGCCGTAGGAGAGGAAGATCCCGAACCCGAGCAGCACGCCGGCCGCCAGCCCGGCCGGGACGGCGTACCGGCGGCCAAGGGTGAATCCCTTGGCGGACAACGCGAGCAGTGCCAGTCCGGTGGCGGTCGTCCCGGCGAACAGGCCGTCAGCCGACACGCCGATCCAGACCGCGCCGGGCGTCAGCACGGCGAACGGCAGCACCGCGCGCGCCGCGTCCGGCCGGCCGAGCAGGGCGACCGTCGCGGGCACGGCCACCGCGACCAGGCTGCCGACGAGCACCACGGCCGTCGCCGCCCAGGCGCCGCCGTGCAGGCCCAGGCGGTCCAGCCAGACGAAGACGAGCGTCGCGCCCGGCGGGTGGCCGGACACGTGCGTCGTCCAGGAGTTCGGCTGGAAGTCGAGGATGCGGGACGAGAACTCGCGCAGCATCCGCGGGATGTCGGTGATGCCGGGCACCTCGTGGAGGTACTCCTGCGGGATGGTGAGGTGCCCGGCGAAGCCGCGGGACCAGCCGTCGACCATGGCCAGGGAAAAGATCCAGGCGAGCGAAGCCAGGTAGCCGGCGGCCAGCGCCCGGCGCCACGGCAGCCGAGCGGCCAGCGTCGGCCCTTGGACCACCACCGCGACGGCGACGAGCACGGCGAACACCGAGCCGGGCCCGACGTGCGGCAGCCAGTCGGCGAACAACGGCGGCGCCGCGACGAAGATGATCACACCCGAATGGGGCCGGTTGTAGTACGAGCCGACCGCGGCGGCCGCGGCCACGAGCACCACGGCCGCCGCGACGGCGAGGAGATCGGCTCGGGTGGCGCGGCGTCCGGGCCGATCGAGTGCCGGGTCTTCGGGTTCGCGGGCAGGCGGCTCGGCGAGCCGGGCTGCCGGGTTCGGCTCGCTCATCACCCACCACCATAAGTCCCCGGGGCACCCCGCGCGCGGCGCTCGAAGGATCCGTAACGACCTGGTAAGAACTCGTCACTCGTCATGATTCAGTAAGGAGCGCAAGGGTTTCCCACGGTCCACGGTGGACTTACGGTCGGCGCCGTGACTGATTCAGGAGTGGACGTCGTCCTGCCCTGCCTCGACGAGGCCGGTGCTCTGCCGAGTGTGCTGGCCGGGTTGCCCCCGGGCTACCGCGCGATCGTGGTCGACAACGGTTCGGCCGACGGCTCGCCCGAAGTGGCGGCCTCGCTCGGCGCGAAGGTCGTCCACGAACCGCGCCGCGGGTACGGCGCGGCCGTGCACACGGGCCTGGAGGCGGCCACGGCGGACATCGTGTGCTTCGCCGACGCCGACGGGTCCCTCGACCTCGGCGACCTGCCGCGGCTGGTGACCGCGGTCGAGTCCGGCGCCGACCTGGCCGTCGGACGGCGGGTGCCGACCGGGCCCGGCGTGTGGCCCTGGCACGCGCGGGCCGGCAACGTCGTGCTGGCGCTGCTGCTGCGCGGCCGCGGGCTGCCGGTGCGCGACATCGCGCCCCTGCGCGCCGCGGACCGGCGGGCGCTGCTCGGTCTCGGCGTCGCCGATCGTGCGTTCGGCTACCCGCTCGAGCTGCTGATCAAGGCCCAGCGGGCCGGCTGGCGGGTCCGCGAGTTCGACGTCCGCTACGGCGAACGCGCCAAGGGCACGAAGTCGAAGGTGTCCGGCTCGGTGCGGGGCACGCTGCGCGCGGTCCGCGACTTCGGGCGGGTGCTGGCGCGATGACCGTCCGGTTCGTGCTGCTCGTCGTGGCGAAGGCGCCGGTGCCCGGCCTCGCCAAGACCCGGCTCTGCCCGCCGGCGACACCCGCCCAGTCGGCGGAGATCGCCGCGGCCGCGCTGCTCGACACGCTCGACGCCGTGTGCGCGGTGCCCGGCGCCGCGCCCGTCGTCGCGATGACCGGCGACCTCGACGCTGCCGCGCGGTCCGCCGAGATCGGCTCGGCGCTGCGCCGCACCACCGTGGTCCCCCAGCGGGGGTGGGACTTCGGCGCCCGCCTCGCCAACGCCCATGCGGACGCCGCCGCGGTGCACGCGGGTCTCCCAATCCTCCAGATCGGCATGGACACCCCGCAGGTCACCCCGGCATCCCTGGCCGCGGCGGCGGCTCCGGTCGTCGACGGCGGGCACGACTCGGTGCTCGGCCCGGCCGAGGACGGCGGCTGGTGGGCACTCGGGCTCGCCGAGCCGCGGCACGCGCAGGTGCTCGCGGGCGTTCCGATGTCCTGCGACGACACCGGCGAACGCACGGTGCGCGCCCTGATGACGTGCGGGCTGCGGCCGCACCGGGCCGGCCGACTGTCCGATGTGGACACCATGGCGGACGCCCGCGCGGTGGCGGCGCTGTGCCCGGACGGCCGGTTCGCCCGCGCCGTCGCGGCGGTCGACGGCCGGGCGGTCGCGTGATGACGACCTTGCTCGGCAACGAGTTCGACCGCGGCCTGCTCGGTCACCACTGCTGGCTCGAACTCGCCGACGGCGAACGGATCGAGCTGCCGGTCGAGCGCTGGACCGCGCGGTCCGAGGGCGACGAGGTGCTGCTCGACGCCTGTTCCGGCCCGACGCTCGACATCGGTTGCGGCCCCGGCCGGCTCACCGCCGCGCTGGCCGAACGCGGGGTCGTCGCGCTGGGTGTGGACAGTTCGCGGACCGCCGTGCGCCTGACGCGCCGTCGCGGCGGAAGTGCGTTGCGCCGCAACGTTTTCGACCGGGTGCCCGGCGAGGGCCGGTGGCGGCACGCCCTGCTCGCCGACGGCAACATCGGCATCGGCGGCGACCCGGTCGCCCTGCTGCGGCGCGCGGCCGGGCTGATCGACGGCGACGGTGACGTGCTCGTCGAGCTGGAGCCGCCCGGCCGTGGCCTGCGGCACGAGCGCGTCCGGCTGCGGCCCGGGCACGCCGACGTCGCGTGGTTCGCCTGGGCGTGGGTCGGCGTGGACGCGATCGCCGAAGTCGCCCTCCGCGCCGGGTTGCGCGTCGACTGGACGACCCGGCACGGGCACCGCTGGTTCGCACGGCTGGAGCGATCGTGAAACTGCCGATTCCCGAGGAAGAACACTTCAAGGCGCCGGCGCACGACGAACGCGTGACGTCGAAGATCGGGCTGGCGCTGGCGATCACGTTCACCACGTGCTTCGTGACCGGCCTGATCAGCCACCTGATCCAGCACCCGCCCGAGTGGTTCTTCTGGCCGAGCCGCCCGGTCGGGCTCTACCGCGTCACACAGGGGCTGCACGTGATCTCCGGGATCGCGTCGATCCCGCTGCTGCTGGCGAAGCTGTGGAGCGTCTACCCGAAGCTGTTCGGCCGGCCGCTCGTCCGGTCGCTGCCGCACGCCCTCGAGCGGCTCTCGATCCTGGTGCTCTCGGGCGCGGCGTTCTTCGAGCTGACGACCGGGCTGCTGAACGTCGCGCAGAACTACCCGTGGGGGTTCTACTTCCCGCAGGTGCACTACGCGGTCGCGTGGCTGGCGATCGGGTCGATCCTGGTGCACGTCGCGGTGAAGCTGCCGGTCATCCGCCGCGCGCTGAGCCGCGGCACACCGGCGGCGGAGGAGAAGCCGGCCGCCGGGCTGTCCCGCCGCGGGTTCCTGCGCACCACCGGGCTCGCGACGGGGGTCGCGGTCGTCGCCACCGCCGGCGCGACCGTTCCGTTCCTGCGCGGCGTTTCCGGCCTGTCGTGGAGAACCGGCAAGGGCACGCAGGGCCTCCCGGTGAACCGGACGGCGGCGGCCGCGGGCGTCACGCGGTCGGCCTCCTGGCGGCTCTCGGTCGTGACTCCCCGCGGCACGAGGAAGTTCTCGCTGGACGAGCTGCGCGCCCTCCCGCAGACGACGGCCGAACTGCCGATCGCGTGTGTGGAGGGCTGGAGCCAGTCGGCGACCTGGCGCGGGATTTCCGTGCCCACGCTGCTGAAAGCCGTCGGCGCTGAACCGGGCACGGCGTTGCGGGTGTCCTCTTTGGAGCGTTCCGGGCTGTACGGCGTCAGCGTCCTGCCCGGTGAGCACACGGCCGACGAGCTGACGCTGCTCGCGCTGGAGCTGAACGGCGAAGAGCTCGACCTCGACCACGGCTTCCCGTGCCGGATCATCGCCCCGAACCGGCCCGGCGTGCTGCAGACGAAGTGGGTCTCGAAACTGGAGGCGCTGTGAAGACCGCTCGCGCTCTGCTCGCCCTGCCGGGCCTCGCGGCGCTGGCGTGGGGTGTGGTGCTCTTCGCCGAGTACGCGCTGCCGTTGCGCCCGGACGTCTTCGGGACGGTCGGCTGGATCGTCGGCGGCCCGCTCGTCAACGACGGCCTGATCGCCCCGCTGACGGCGGTGCTCGGCTTCGCCCTCGCCCGTGTCCTCCGGCCACCGTGGCGGGTCCCGGTGGTCACGGCCACGGTTCTCACGGGCGTGCTGCTGATCCTGGCGTTCCCGCTGCTCTGGCGCCCGTACGGCACCCCGCCGATGCCCGGCCTCCACGACGGCAACCCCGGCCTCGGCCTGGCCCTGACCCTGGCCGCAGTCTGGCTGGCGGCCCTGCTGACCCCACCGCTCCACCGTGTCGTCCGCCGAATCACACGTGATGCCCCTCCAATCACGCGAGATGCCCCTCCAAACACACGTGATGCCTCCCCAATCACGCGAGACGCCCCATCAGACACGCGTGATGCCCCACCGGACACCCCGGCCGGCACCTGACCGGGGCCGAAAATGCGGCCACGCGCGACCGGCAACGAATGCCTGGGTCGCGCGTGGCCTTGTGGGTCCGGCCCCAAAACTGCGGAGGTCGAGCCGATGCTGGTCTCGGCCGCACCAGGGCGGCCGAGCGTCTGGACGGGATCAGTTGGCCGGGACGGGCTGGCCGCCGAGGGTCACCTCGATCGTGCGGCCGTCGGAGAGGGTGAACTTCGCCTTCTCGTCCGGCGCCCGGGTGCGGATCGCGGCGACCAGCGTGTCGGACTTGTCGATGTTGCGGTCGTCGATCTTCGTCACGACGTCGCCAGGCTTGAGGCCGGCCTTCTCCGCCGGGCTGCCCGGGGTGATGGCGCCGAGCTGCGCGCCGCCCTGCGGGGCGTCGGTGACCTGCGCGCCGATGTAGGTCTGCACGGCCTGGCCGGTCTTGATGATCGTGTTCGCGGTGCGGCGGGCCTGGTCGATCGGGATGGCGAAGCCGATGCCGACGTTGCCGCTCTCGGAGCCGCCCTGGCCTTGGCCCTGGCTGGCCGACTGCGGGCTGTAGATCGCCGAGTTGATGCCGATGACCTGGCCGGACATGTTGGACAGCGGACCGCCCGAGTTGCCCGGGTTGATCGCCGCGTCGGTCTGGACGGCGTCCATCACCGTCTCCTGGCCGCCCTGACCGCCGCCCGCGCGCACCGGCCGGTGCAGCGAGCTGACGATGCCCGAGGTGACCGTGCCGGCCAGCTCGAACGGCGACCCGATGGCCACGACCGACTGGCCGACCTTCAGGTCGTCGGAGCGGCCGATCTCCACCGGGGTCAGGTTGTTGACGCCGTCGACCTTGACCACGGCGATGTCGGTCGTCGGGTCGCGGCCGACGACCTTGGCGGCGGCCTTCTTGCCGTCCTGGAACACGGCCTGGATCTGGCCGCCGTTCGCGGCGACCTCGACGACGTGGTTGTTGGTCAGGATGTAGCCGTCGGTGCTGATGACGAACCCGGAGCCCTCGCCGGCCCCCTGCTGCCCGCTCACCTGCAGCTCGACGACGCTCGGCGACAGCTTCTGCGCGACCGCCTCGACCGAGCCGGCGGGGGCGTTGCCGGTCTGCTGGGCCGGCTTCGGCGCGTCGAGCGCGTTGCCGGCCGGACCGCCGGACGAGCCGCCGGTGAGGTACCCGACCGCGCCGCCCGCGATCCCGCCGACGAGCAGCGCCACCAGCGCGACGCCGGCGAGCATCTTCCCGCCGGAGCGCTTCGGCTGGTTGGGCGGCACGGGCGCCGCGCCGTAGCCGGACGTGCCGGGCTGCGCATACGGGTTCGGGTTCGGGTAGACGCTCTGCTGGGTCTGGCCCGGCGCCGCGCCCGCGCCCTGGGCGGACCAGGGGTTGGGGTGCGGCTGCTGCTGCGCCCCGTAGGACGGATCGGCCCCGGTCACCGCGTGGTAGGACGGCTCCGGCGCCGAGTACTGCGGCGTGCCGCCGGTCTCGGGGGTGGCCTGCTCGCCGAACGGGTTCCCCGCCCAGCCGCCCTGAGCGGCCTGCTGGCCGGTCTCGGGGTGCCGCGGCGCCGCGGGGTCGTGCGCGCTGGGGTCGTTCTCGGTCATGTCATCACCTTGCGGGACGGTCCTGAGAGGTTCCTGAGCCGAACCTGTGCATCGGAGATGAGTATGGCCGGGGTCAGCCCGCGGCGCGGAGCCTTTCCGCGATCTGCTCCGGCGTCGCGTCGTTGACCCACACGGCCATGCCCGATTCGGACCCCGCCAGGTACTTCAACTTGTCCTTGGAGCGCAACACGGAGAACAGTTCCAGGTGGAGCCAGCCGAGCTCGCGGTCGCGGCGCACCGGCGCCTGGTGCCACGCCGCGATGTACGGCAGCGGCCGGTCGTACAGGGCGTCACAGCGGCGCAGGACGTCCAGGTAGACGTCGGCGAAGTCGTCGCGCTCGGCGTCGGTCAGCGCGGGGATGTCGGGCACCTGCCGGTGCGGCACGACGTGCACCTCGACCGGCCAGCGCGCCGCCGGCGGCACGTACGCCGTCCAGTGCTCGCCGGACGCCACCACGCGCGCGCCGGACTTCCGCTCGGCGGCCAGCACGTCGCCGAGCACCGGACGGCCGTGTTCGGCCTGGTAGGCGCGGGCGACGTCGAGCATCCGCTCGGTCTTGGGCGTGACGAACGGGTAGCCGTAGATCTGCCCGTGCGGGTGCGAAAGCGTGACGCCGATCTCCTCGCCGCGGTTCTCGAACGGGAAGACCTGTTCCACGCCGGGCACTTCGGACAGCGCGGCGGTGCGGTCGGCCCACGCCTCGACGACGGCCCGCACCTGCTTCGCGCTCAGCCGCGAGAAAGCGCCGTCGTGGTCGCTGGTGAAGCACACGACCTCACAGCGCCCCCGGCCGGGCCGCACCTGCACCAGCCCGAGGCCGTCCACAGTGGACGGCTCGCCGATGACGTCTTCGGCGAAAGAAGGAAAGCGGTTTTCGAAGACGACGACGTCGTAGTCGCTTTCGGGGATCTCACTGGGTTTCCCGGGCTTGCTCGGGCACAGCGGGCAGAGGTCGGCCGGCGGCTTGTAGGTGCGCGTCTGCCGGTGCGCGGCCATCGCGACCCATTCGCCGGTCAGCGGGTCCAGCCGGATTTCCGACGCGGCCGAAACCGGCGGCAGGTCACGGGTGTCCTCGGCGACCCGGTCGGGCGTGCCGGGCTGGTCGAAGTAGATGATCTCCCGGCCGTCGGCCAGGTGTCGTACGGTGCGCTTCACGCTTCTTCGGCCTCGTCCGTCTCCGCCGTCTCGGCGATCATGAGTTCCCCCGCCCGTTCGGCGAGGATTTCCTTGGCCTCGTCGGGAATTCCGTCATCGGTGACGACGACGTCGGCCTCGTCCAGGTCGGCGATCGTGGAGATCCCGACGGTGGCCCACTTGGTGTGGTCGGCGAGCACGACGAGCTTGCGCCCGGCCTCGACCAGCGCGCGGTCGGTCTCGCTCTCGGTCAGGTTCGGCGTGGTGAACCCCGGACCCTCGGCCATCCCGTGGACGCCGAGGAAGACGACGTCGAGGTGCAGCGACCGCAGGCTGTGCACCGCGACCGGCCCGACGAGCGCGTCCGACGGCGTCCGCACCCCGCCCGTGAGCACGACGGTGCGGTCCGGCTGCGTCGACCCGCGCAGCACGTCGGCGACCTGGATCGAGTTCGTCACGATGGTGAGCCCGGGGATGGCGTCGAGCGCCCGCGCCAGCGTCCACGTGGTGGTGCCGGCGGAGATGCCGATCGCGGTGCCGGGCCGGACGAGCGTCGCGGCCAGCTCGGCGATGGCTTCCTTCTGCGCGCGCTGGCGCACGGACTTGGCCTCGAACCCGGGTTCGTCGGTGCTCTTGCCGATGACCGAGGTGGCGCCGCCGTAGACCTTTTCGACGAGCCCGCGCCCGGCGAGCACGTCGAGGTCGCGGCGCACCGTCATGTCGGACACGCCCAGCCTGGTCACGAGGTCACTGACCCGGACCGCACCGGTCCGGCGTGCCTCTTCCAGGATCACCGCCTGTCGCTGACGCGCCAGCAATGGTCAACTCCGTCCCCGTCACACCCCAACCACACAAAATCCTACACGATTCAACACAGGATCCGCAGAGTCGGCGGGGATGAACTTCACCATGGCAGGTCACGGCGCCGGCGGGACGCCCCGGCCGAACAACACCGCCACGGCGTCCGGACAACGTCCGGATCAGCCGGGCGCCCCCGGCAACCGGATCGTCATCAACGCGCCGCCCTCGGGCGCGCGCGCCGCATACACGGCGCCGCCGTGGCGCTCGGCCGCGTGCTTCACGATCGCCAGGCCGAGGCCCGAACCGGGCAGCGTCCGCGCCTCCGACGAGCGGTAGAACCGGTCGAACACCTTGGGCAGGTCCTCTTCGGCGATGCCCGGGCCGGCGTCGGCGACCTCGACCACGGCGGTGCCGTCGCCGAGCGGGTACAGCCGCACCCAGACCGTCGCGTCCGGCGGCGAGAACTTCACCGCGTTGTCCAGCAGGTTCAGCACCGCGCGCTCGATCGAGCTGTTGTCGCCGGTGAGCACCCACGGCTGCAGCGAGACGTCGAAGTTGATCTCGCCCGCGCGGCGCCGCGCCCGGTCCAGCGCGCGCTCGACGACGTCCAGCAGCTCGACGCGTTCGAAGCGCTCGCGCGGCTCGTCCTGGCGGGCGAGCTCGACGAGGTCGCCGATGAGCTGGGTCAGCTCGTCGAGCTGGCCGCTGATGTCCGCGACGATGTCGGTGCGGTCCTCGTCCGGCAGCGGCGGCGCGCCGGGCTTGCTCGCGGCGAGCAACAGCTCGAGGTTGGTGCGCAGCGACGTCAACGGCGTCCGCAGCTCGTGGCCGGCGTCCGCGACCAGCTGGCGCTGGCGTTCCTGCGAGTCCGCGACCGTGCCGAGCATGGTGTTGAACGTCGTGGTGAGGCGCGCGAGCTCGTCGTCGCCGCTGACCGGGATCGGCCGCAGGTCGCCGGTTTTGGCGACGCGCTCGGCGGCCGACGTCAGCCGGTCGACCGGGCGCAGGCCGGCGCGCGCGACGGCGGTGCCCGCGGCGGCGGCGACCAGGATGCCGGCGCCGCCGATCAGGAACAGCACCAGCGCGAGCTCGTTCAGCGTGCGCTTGGTCGGCCCCATCGACTGGGCAAGCACGATCGCTTCGCCGTGCCCGGACGGCAGCGCGACGACACGGCTGTCGGTGCGGAAGTCCGTCCGCAGGGACTGCGGCGAGTCGCCGTTCGCGACGTCCAGCTCGTGCTGGTCGAAGGGCGGCGCCGAGCTCGACAGCGGGTAGGTCATCACGGCGTGCTGGACGTCCGGCGCGGCCGTGAGCTGCCCGATCTGCAGGTCGGCACTGGCTAGGAAGGCGCCCGGGACCTGTCGCAGCTCGGTCTGCACCTGCGGCGAGGCGACGGCGGCCTGCGCGCGCGCCATCAGGCTGTCGTCCAGCTGCTGGTAGAGGTTGTTGCTGACGACCATGTACGCGCCGATCGACACCAGCGCGACGGCGCCGGCGACACAGGCGGCGGCGAGCAGCGTCACCCGGCCGCGCAGCGAGAACCGGCGGGTCCCCCAGCGCGTGCCGCGGGGGTCGCCGGGCTCGGTCACGGCGGGGTTTCCCTCAGGACGTAGCCCACTCCCCGCACCGTGTGGATCAGCCTCGGCTCCCCCTCGGCCTCCGTCTTGCGGCGCAAGTAGCCGACGTAGACCTCCAGCGCGTTGCCCGACGTCGGGAAGTCGTAACCCCATACTTCCTCCAGTATCCGGCCCCGCGTGAGGACGTGCTTCGGGTAGGAAAGGAACAGTTCCAGCAGTGCGAACTCGGTCCGGGTCAGGCTGATCTCGCGGCCACCGCGGCGGACCTCCCGCGTGCCCGGGTCGAGGGTCAGGTCCGCGAAGGACAGGATCTCCGACGCCTGGCCGTTCTGGGCGTCCGGGCTGGCGCGGCGCAGCAGCGCCCGCAGCCGGGCGAGCAGCTCCTCCAGCGCGAACGGCTTCGGCAGGTAGTCGTCGGCGCCGGCGTCGAGCCCGGACACACGGTCGGAGACGGTGTCGCGGGCGGTGAGCACGAGGATCGGCAGGTCGTCGCCGGTGCTGCGCAGGCGGCGGGCCACCTCGAGGCCGTCCAGCCGGGGCATCATGACGTCGAGCACCATCGCGTCCGGCCGGTCGGCGATGATCGCCTCCAGCGCCTGCGCACCGTCGCTGGCCAGCTCGACCTGGTAGCCGTTGAACTCCAGGGACCGCCGGAGCGACTCACGGACGGCGCGGTCGTCGTCCACCACAAGGATGCGCATGGCGACAGTTTTACTCAGCGTGCTGAGACTCGCCTAAGAACACACACAGAACACACAAAGAGAATCCTCACTCCGGTGCTCGCGCGACCGGGGCGTTCCAGTGCCGCCAGAGCGCGACCATCCGCACGGTGACGACGGCGGCGGCCGCCACGACGGTCACCGGCCCTTCGGGCAGGTGCACAGCGTGACCGACGGCGACGAGCACAGAGCCGGCCAGCGCGGCCACGGCGTAGATCTCCTTCCGCAGGACGAGCGGGATTTCCCGGAGCAGCAGGTCGCGCACGGCCCCGCCGCCGATCCCGGTCGTCATGCCGATCAGGCACGCGGCGTAGGCGGGGGCGCCGGCGTTGAGGGCGATGGTCGTCCCGGCGGTGGCGAAGACGCCGAGCCCGAGCGCGTCGGCGAGCAGCACCCCGCGTCGAAGCCGCGCGACCTGCGGGTGGAAGCCGAAGACGACGAGGGCGGTCGCCGCGCAGACGGCGAGGTAGGGCCAGTTCCGCAGCGTCGTGGGCGGGTGGATGCCGAGCAGGACGTCCCGGATCACACCGCCGCCGAGCGCGGTGGTGAGCCCGACGACGACCACGCCGAAGACGTCGAGCCGGGCCCGCACGGCGGCGAGCGCCCCGGACGCCGCGAAGGCGACGAGCCCGAGGAACTCCAGCGCCGTGAGCAGCATCTACTGGTCGAGCAGGCCCCCGCGGTAGGCCAGCAGAGCGGCCTGCACGCGGTTGGCGGCGCCGATCTTGGAGAGCACGGCGGAGACGTACCCCTTGACGGTGGCTTCGGAGAGGTGCAGGCGCCCGCCGATCTCGGCGTTGGAAAGCCCTTGCCCGATGAGCGCGACGACCTCACGCTCGCGTTCGGACAGAGAGGCGAGCAGCTTCCGGGCGGGCTGAGCAGCGCGTTGTTCGTCCCGGTGGGACTGAACCATCCGCGCGGCCACCCCCGGATCCAGGACGGCCCCGCCGCGGCTCAGGTCCCGCACGGCCCGGAGCAGCGCCGCGGGATCGATGTCCTTGAGGAGGAAGCCGTTGGCGCCGAGTCTGAGAGCGAGGCTGACGTATTCGTCGATGTCGAAGGTGGTCAGCATGGCAACGGTGGGCGGATCGGGCAGCGCGAGGATGGCCCTGAGGGCGCGAATGCCGTCGTCCGGAGCCCGCATCTTGATGTCGAGCAGGGCAACGTCCGGGTGGTACCGCCGCGCGACCTCCACCGCGGATCTGCCGTCGGAGGCTTCGCCCACGATCTCGATGTCCTGAGCCCCGGACATCATCGCGCGCAACCCCGAGCGCACCAGTTCCTCGTCGTCGGCGAACATGAGCTTGATCAACGAAGCCCTCCGCAACAGCCAGTAGGAGGCGGCTCCCCGCGTCCCGTTAACGAAGGTTACCTACTGTTGTTCAGCAGTTCGAAACCAGACACGACCAGGTGACCGACTGGTCCGTCCAGGTCAGGTGCGCCGTCCGGCCGGGTGTAAGCCCGCTGTTGGTCACAGGTAAGAACCACTCACCTGGGTGACGACGAGAGTCGGGTCGCCCGTGATCACCCACGACGCCGAGTCGTGCCTCGCTCCCACCAGTCGATGGTTTCGCCCTCGTCAGCCATGCGGTGAAGGACGTGCACGGTGATTTCGGCGTTCGAACCGGACAGCTCGCAGAACGCCCACAGCTTTTGCCGTGCACGGTGGTACTGATGGATCACCTCGTCGACCTCGAAGGCGTCCAGTTCCCCAGCCCGGTGGCGGTCGACCGCCTCCGCCACGTGCGCAACCAGTTCGGCGAGCCGCGCCTCGTGGTAGGCGGAAACCGCCTCACGAGCTGCCCGGAGTTCGCCTTTGGTCCCCACAGGGGGCACCCTATCCGGGACGCCCAGTCAGCGTCGGCGCTTCTTACCCTTCCCTTTGCTGCTCTGGGATCGGGTCACCCCGCCGAGCGGATGAACGTTGCGGACGGGCCGGACCGCCTCGAACATTTCGGCCAACTCCGCGAGCCCTACCCGGTCCGGGTGGCCTGACGCGGGCATCGCTTCCGCGAGGTGAGCGAGTTCATCAGCGGGCACCTCGGCCAACGTCGCGGCCGTGGCTTCCGGACCGGCCGTCTCCAGCAATACGAGGAACTGCTCTGTGATGGCGAGCAGACCTTCGCGTGCATCGAGTTCTTCGAGAGCCAGTGCTCCACGCTCGACCAGCAGCTGAATCGCGATCGGACCCAAGCCCGGTTCAACGCGCAGATCATGCAGTACCGCGTCGCCGTCGGGAAGGGAATCGACGAGGATCTCGAGCATGACGGACGCCCGCGTGCGGAACGGGCACCGGCGGACGGCGTCCAGCAGCAGCGGCAGCCCCGCGTCCCGGCCACCGTGCGCAGCCAGCCAGCCGTCGATCTCCGCCGCGGCTGTCTCTTCGCTGTAATGCTCCGCGACTACGCCCAGCATGGCCGCCGGAGTGGCGACAGCAAGCTCACCCACCACCGGCACGAACCGGCCCTCTCTCCGCAGCCGTTCCCGGACCGCCCAGGTCGCGAGCGGCGTGAGGGCGACCAGCTCGACCGACGGCGCATCGAGGGCGCCACGCAAGCGATCTTGGACTTCCGGCGGGAGCTCGGCGTTCTCCGGCACCAGGTCCATGGTGTACATCGGATCGGCCGGTCCCGTGGTCAGCGCGACCGCACCGAATTCGGCCAGCTTGGTGAGCAACCGCCGGAACTCGTGGCCGAGCCCGTCCCGCCAGAGCGGCTCGATCGAGGGTGCAAGATCGACGTAAGTGCTCTCCCAACAGGCCAGCCAGGCACTTTCGGCGAGCCGCACCACGGGTATCGGCTCCGGCATCCCGTAGATCGTGTTGAACACATCCGGCAGCACGAAGTCAAGACAGTCGTCGAGCAGCACGGCGTAGCCGGGGCCATCCTTGACCAGCACTCCCCGCTCGGGAAGCGCGTCAAACGCGGCCGTCCACAAGGCGAGAGCGTCCTTCACGAGCGGCGCCGCCTTCGCGACGCGAACCAGCTTGCCCTTGACGACCCGTACGATCCGCGCGCGCTTCGCGAGTTCGAAGAGAATGGCCAGGTTCGGCAGATCGGCGCTGCTGCGGACGCGCTGGACCTCGCCGCCCAGCTCCCATTCGAGCCGGTCACCGGTGTCGAGTAGTGCCACGAGCTCACGGGCGTCGGCGAGTTTGAGGGTGCCGGTACCGGTCAACGTCCGGCCGTCGCCCACCCATTCGGCGAATGTCCGCAGCTTGACCACGAGCGAAGAGCGCTCTGCGGCATCCACGAGCTCCGCCTCCGCCGGCAACGACACCGGAAGCTGCGGAAGCGCCCGTCCACCCTGCTCACCGACATGCCTGGCGGCTATGTCGGCGACGAGTCCGGCGTCGTAAGGATGTTTCCCCGCCCGGACCTCGGAGAGGAAGGCGTTCATGGCATCGGAGTCCGAAGGATCAATCCCGTTCCGGATCGCGGTCATCACCCAGAACTTGCCGACACCGAAGTTGCGCTGGTCGGCCATGGCGGCCGGAAACTCGGACGACGCCTTCGCAACGGCCTCCTCGAGGTCGGCCAGGGGGTCGCCCGTGGCGTCGACCAGCTCGGTCTCGTGCAGGTACCGGAGGAAGAGGCGCAAAGTCCCGGGGACGAGCACGGCATCATCGGCGGTGGCCGACAGCGTGCGCGGCACATACGAGAGGAGGAAGTCCCGGACCAGGGCGGCGGTCCAGTAGGCGAGCCGCCCATCGATCGACGTGTGCCGGAACTCAAGGGCGGAGATGACGGCGTACGGGTAGATCTCGCGCCCCTGCGCGGCCGCCCAGGTGCTGAAACGGCGGACCAGCAGGTCCTGCCCGGCCTCGTAACCCTCGTAGTCATCCTCGTCGTAGTACGTACGCACTCCGGCTCCGTCCTGTCGGTTGCCGGAGACGGTAGTGCCGAGAACCGCCCGTCATCGACGATGGCGGTCGACTACGATGGGTAACATCGTATCACTGTTCGCAGCCGTGCTCGTCCAGTGCACGTCACCTCTTCAGAACGCCCGCAGGCCCCGCCGCCCTGCATGCGAACTGTCGGGTAGCCTGACCGGGGAAGGTAAGCCCTCGTAGCTCAGGGGATAGAGCACCGCTCTCCTAAAGCGGGTGTCGCAGGTTCGAATCCTGCCGGGGGCACTTAGTTCATAACGAGACCTTGCCGAGCGCGTTGCAGGGATAGCGGTCTATTGCGCGAAGTCGAGTCGTGGAGCCGCAGTCGAAGCTATTCGGACGTGGCCCCAATCTCCTGTCATCTCGTAGTAGCCGGCTTTCTCGTGGAGGCTGTCGATATTTTCGAGGTCTTTTTCACCACTGGCGTCGCGGTAGGTTTCCGCCGGCCGTGAAATCCACTCGATCTTCGTTGCCTCGGCGAGGATCAGTGTCGCGTCCGCATAGCAGTGGCTTTCGCCAGAAAGCGGGTCGTGGTATCGCGGGTGTGACCGGGTCAGCACGACGTCCAGCCTGAACGACAACGAGCTGGGAGTCTCGGCGATGGTGAGGACGTAGCTGTCCTCGAGGCAGACATTCGCGAGGGCCGGAAATTCGGTGTAGTTCCTCATGGCTGGAGCACGGCCAGACCGTCGGCTACTACGGCGCCGTTGTGCAGCACCGTGCGGTCTTGGCCTCGGTCCATCACCGCGCTTGTCGGGGTCTCGCCGTCCACCAGGACCAAGTCCGCTCGGTCGCCTACGGCCAAGCCCGGGCGGTCCGTGATGCCCGACAAGCGCGGAACCGTGTGGCTCATGATCGACGCGCCGCCCATTGTCGCCACGGCCAACGACAGCTCGATGTGTGCGTCCAGCCGGAAGCCGCGTGTGAAGGCCAGTTGCCAGGTGCGGTCCAGCAGGTCGCAGTTGCCGTACGGGCTCCAATAATCCCGCTGGCCGTCTTCGCCCAGGCCCACTCGGACGCCTGAGGCGACCAGGTCCAGCAGGGACAGCTGGCCCGCCGCGGACGGAGCCACCGTCGTCATGGCGATGTCCAGTGCGGCGAAGTCGTCGATCACCCGGCGGCTCACCGACTCCGAGATCGAGCCCAGGTCGTACGCGTGGGACATCGTCACCTTGCCGCGCATGTCCAGGGCTCGGACGCGCTCGATCACCAGGTCCGTCGAGAACAAGCCCAGGTGGCCCGGCTCGTGCAGGTGGATGTCGACCTCCGCCTGGTGTTTCTCCGCCAGTGCGAACACCGCGTCCAGGTGGCCCTTCGGGTCGCGGTCCAGGGTGCACGGGTCGATGCCGCCGATCACCGTTGCGCCCGAACGCATGGCCGCGTCCAGCACGTCGTAGGTTCCCGGCTCGCGCAGGATGCCGGCCTGGGCGAACGCCATGACCTGCACTTCGGCCTGGGCCGCGAACTTCTCCCGGGCGGCTAGGACCGCGTCCAGCTTCTCCAAGCGGCAGTCGACGTCCACCTGCGCGTAGCTGCGGACGCGGGTCGTGCCGTGGGCGATCATGCGCTCCAGGGTCCCGGCCACCCGCTCGGGCAACGGCACCTCGGCCGACCGCCAGTTTTCACGGTCGTTCGTCATCATCGCCACCACGCCCGGGCCTCCCGTGTGGGGGCGGAACGGCAGGCCGATCCGCGTCGAATCCAGGTGGACGTGGACGTCACTGAACGACGGGAACAGGAGGCGGCCGCGGCCCTCGACGGCCGCCGCGACCCCCGGGGTGTGCGGGCGGATCGCGGCGATCCGGTCGCCGTTCAGCTCGACGTCGCTGCGCTCGCCACCCCAGGGGCGGACATCACTGATCAACACCGGTGCCACGCTACTTGCCCAGCGCGTCCACGCCGGCCTGGGCGAACGACTCGTCCTGCGCACCCGACGGCGCGCCCGCGACACCCACCGCGGCGATCGGGGCGGAGCCCGACGCAACCGGGACGGCGCCGGCCAGGAACAGGGTGCCGTCGATGTCCTTCAACGTCGGGGTCTGCTGCAGGCGGCCGGCCAGCTCGGACGTCTTCGCGTTCCACGAGACCGCCGTGAACGCCTTCTGCTGGGCCGAGCTGTAGGACTGCGGGCCCGCGCCGTCGCCGCGCAGGGTCAGGATGGTGTTGCCGTCGCGGTCCACCACGGCCACCGACACGTGTTGGCCGGCCTTCGCCGCGGCGTCCAAAGCGGCCTGCGCGGCCTTCGAAGCGGCGGCGATCGACAGGTGCGACGTCTGCACGACGCCCTTGACGGTGGGAGCCGGCGCGGCGGTGGCCGACACGGCGCCGACGGTGGTGACGCCCACCGCGGCGAGGCCGGCGACGGCGGCGGCGATCCGGGTACGGGTCGAGATCATGGTCTGCTCCTCGGGGTCGATCGGTTCGATGGCTCCAGCCTCACCCCGCCACCAGGCCGATCCGGTCGTCGTCCCGGCCGACAACCGGGTCATCCGATCGGCTGATGCGCCGCCTCCGGACCGGGCTGACGCTGGTCCCGGACGAGCAGGGAGGAACCATGGAGCGCATGACGGCCGACTCCGACGCGCGGTGGCTCGCCGCGGTCATGCACTCGGCGTTCTTCCTGCTCCTGCTCGCCTCGGCCGTCCGGTACCTGACGCGTCACGAAGGCACCGCGCTCGCGCCCTGGGTGGTCGGGTTGACTGCCGCGCTCGTGATCGCCTACGGCATCGGCATCAGGTCCCGGAACGGGCTCTGGTTGGCGGTGGTCCTGGCGTTCTGGGTGGTCCTGGTGGTGCTCGCCCCCAGCTTCGCCTGGTCGGCGATCCCGCTGTTCATCACCGGCCTGCGCACCCTGCCGACCGGCCCGGCCCTGGGCCTGGTCACCGTGGTCACCGCGCTCGTCGTCGTCTCGCAGAACCGGCTGGCCGACGGCTTCGACCCGAACCTGACCATCGTGCCGATCGCGATCGCCGTGATGACGGCCGCGGTGATCACCTTCATGCGCCGGCAAGCCGAGCGGCTGAGCGAGTCCGAGCGCCGCGCGGGAGTGCTGGCCGAGCGGGGCCGGGTGTCGCGGGAGATCCACGACGCGCTCGCGCAGGGGCTGTCCAGCCAGGCCATGCTGCTGCAGGCCGCCGACCAGGCCTGGGACCGGCCCGAGCTGGCCCGCGAACACGTCCGTGCCGCGCAGGCCATCGGGGCGGGCAACCTGTCGGAAGCGCGGCGGCTCGTGCAGGACCTCGCACCCGCCGACCTCGACGGCGCCACCCTCGCCGAGGCCCTGGACGCCGTGGCCGGCCGCGCCGGGCTGCCGGTGGAGGTCCGGTTCGAGGGCACCGAACGGCCGCTGCCCGAACGCGTTCAGTCCACTTTGGTGCGGATCGCCCAGGGCGCGCTGGCCAACGCGCGCGAGCACGCCGAGGCCGGCCGCGCCGTGCTCACCCTCACCTACCTCGACGACCAGGTCGTCCTCGACGTTGCCGACGACGGCCGGGGCTTCCTCGAGACGGCACCCGAAGGCGGGCGCGGCCACGGTCTGCCGGCCATGCGGGCCCGGGCGCGGCAGCTCGGTGGCAGGCTGACCGTGGAGTCCGCGCCCGGCCAGGGCACGGTCGTTTCGGCCGCGATCCCGCTGGAGGTTGTCCCGTGATCAGGGTCCTGGTCTGCGACGACCACGCCGTCGTGCGCGCCGGCCTGCGCGCCCTGCTTTCGGGCGCCGACGGCATCGAAGTCGTCGGCGAGACGGCGAGCGGTGAGGAAGCCGTAGCGACGGCCGCTGCCCTGCACCCGGACGTCGTCCTGATGGACCTGCAGCTCGGCGACGGCATCGACGGGATCGAGGCGACGCGGCGGATCCGGAGCACCCCGGGTGGTCCCCGGATCCTCGTCCTGACCACCTACGACACGGACGCGGACATCAGCCGGGCCATCGCCGCCGGGGCCACCGGCTACCTCCTGAAAGCCGGGTCCGCCACCGAGTTGTACGCGGCGATCGAAGCGGCCGCGGCCGGCCGGACCGCGGTGTCCCCGCCGGTCGCCGACCGGATGATGGCCCAGCTGCGCGCACCCCGGCCCTCGCTCACCGACCGCGAGCGCGACATCCTCCGTCAGCTGGCCCAGGGGCTGGGCAACAAGGAGATCGCCCGCGCGCTGTTCATCAGCGAGGCGACGGTCAAGACCCACCTCGGCCGGATCTACGGGAAGCTCGCGGTGGACACCCGGTCCGGCGCGGTCGCGGTGGCCAAGGAACAACGGCTGCTCGACTGATCACCCCCAGCGCGTGCCGTAGGCCAGACCCGGGGTGAGGGCGCGGAATCGCAGGTGGACCTCCCCGGACGGGTCCACCGGCTCCCGGCGGCCTCGGTAGCGCGGGTCCGTCACGTCCCGCTGGAACGCTCCATCCACGGCCCAGACCTCCGAAGGCGCGTCGGAGCCGAAGCGGACGTGCAGGTCGAAGCGGTCGCACGGCTGTCTGGGCACCGACACCAGGAACGGCCACAGGGACGGTGGCCGGAACAGCACCGCGCACTCCCACGACTCGCCCCGGGACAACGGCCTCGGCAACTCCAGCCCGTACCCCCACCGCGAGGGCGTCTCCATGCCGCGGTCCACCAGGGTCCCGCCGTGGAGAACGGTGGCCGTGGGACGTCCGGCGGGCAGCGAGACCGCCAGGTCGACGGAGCGCACGCCGTCCTGGTCGGCGGTGATCCGGCGGTGCTCGAGCACCAGCAGTTCGTCGAGCACGAGAGACACCGACAACGACGTCGTGTGCCAGCAGTCCGCCGAGGACACGGCCGGCGGGGCGGACGAAAACGCCTGCTCCGCCATCTGCTCGATCGCGTCGTCGATGCGGCGGCGGATCGTCCGGGGGTCGCGGTCCATCTTCTGCGCCGCCCAGCGGACCCGGTCCTGGTACAGCGGCTGGCGGGCCTCCGCGCAGATCGCGAAGGCCGCCAGCACCGCCAGGCGCAGGTCGTCCGGGAGGTCCGAGGCCCACTCGGTCAGCCGGGCGGACACCTTCTCCCGGATCGCCACCAGCCCGTCGCCGTCGGATACCGCGCACGCCGTTCGCAGCACC
Organism: Amycolatopsis stemonae; assembly: GCF_054781455.1. Classification (NCBI taxonomy): domain Bacteria; kingdom Bacillati; phylum Actinomycetota; class Actinomycetes; order Pseudonocardiales; family Pseudonocardiaceae; genus Amycolatopsis; species Amycolatopsis stemonae. The sequence continues at coordinate 617,437 of NZ_BAAGUJ010000001.1, forward strand.
GGTCCCACCCGGTCCTCGATCCGGCCCGCCAGGCCGCGGCCCTTGCGGAGCGTTTTCAGCTCCTGGACCAGCTCGGCACGCTCCACTGTCGTTCTCCTTCAGTGCGTTTCCATGGCTGCCACCCCCTTTTCAGGACAGGGTGCGGTCGGGCGGTGGACCGGAAGTGGACAGAACGTGCATCACCGAGGCGATCAGCGCCGTCCCCAGGCGGACGCCGTCGCGGCCGAGGTACGTGCGGAACGTGCCGATGCGGCCCAGGGCCTCTCCGTCCGCGTCGCCGACGCCGAACGCCACGACGCGCGGGCGGCGCGCCCACGCCGGGTCGCACAGCGCCGAGAACGCCGCCGGCCAGGTCACCGGGTCCGTCGGCTGGCCGTCGGACAGGAAGAACACCAGCGGGCGCAGCACGCGCACCCGGTGCGTCTCCAGGAGCCGGACGTCGACGTCGATGACCGAGCGGAGGAACGTGAACACCGGGCCGAAGTTGGTGCCGGCGCACGGGCCCGGCGGCGGCAGCTCGGCGACTTCGGCCGCGAGGCACAGCCCGTGCACCGCCGAAGGCTCCTCCCCGAAGCCGATCACGCTGCAGAGCACGCGGTCGGCGATCGACGCGTCGGCGTGGATCGCGCCGCGGAACTCGCGGAGCCCCCCGTTCAGCTCCTCGATGTGGTCGGCCATCGACAGCGAGACGTCGCACGCCACGTAACACGGCAACACGTCGGACCCCATACCCGTTTCTCCTTCACCCCTGATTCGACCGGCGGAGTCTGGCAAGCGCGCGTGTACCGAACGTGGAAGAAATGCTGATTACCGAAACTCCAACGGCCGATTGCGCGACATCAATCGGGGAAAGCAAGCTGACGCCGGGGAGGCTGCGTGGAGTTTCGGATGCTCGGCCCGCTGGAGGCGTGGCACGACGGCGCGCCGGTGCCGCTGGGTGACCAGCAGCAGCGGTTCGTCCTGGTCGTGCTGCTCCTGAACGCCAACAAGCCGGTGTCGACCGCGCGGCTCACCGAGATCGTCTGGGCCGGCCGGGAAACCAAGCCCACGCTGGTGCGCGGGTACGTCAAGCGGCTGCGTGACGTCGGCGTCGGCATCGAGACGACGCCGACCGGCTACCTGCTCCGGCTCGGCGAGGACCAGCTCGACACCGTCCGGTTCGAGCGGCTGCGGTCCGCGGCCGCCCGCACCGACGATCCGCGCCGGGCCATCGAACTCCTGCGGGAGGCCGTCGGGCTGTGGCGCGGGCGGTTCCTCGAGGACATCGACATCGACCGCGTGGGCGGGCCGGAAGTCGCGTTCCCGGAAGAGAGCCTGCCCGACACCGTCGGCGACCTGGCCGAACTGGAGCTCGACACGGGCGACCACCGCTCGGCGCGTGACCGGCTGCGGCCGCTCGTCCGGTCCGATCCTGCCGGCCAGAAGCACGCCGAACTCCTCATGCGTGCCCTGCTCGCCGGGGGTGACCGGGTCGGCGCGCTGCGCGTGTTCCAGAGCACCCGCGACGCCCTCGCCGAGCTGCGGATGGCGCCCGGTCCCGTGCTGCGCAACCTCGCCGCGCGCGCCGAACACGGCGAGCCGCCGAGCTCGCTGCCGTCGCGGCCCGGCGGGTTCACCGGGCGCGCCGCGGAGCTGGCGACGATCGAGACGGCCGCCGCGAGCGGGGCGGTCTGGATCAGCGGTGCGCCGGGTGTCGGCAAGACCGGCCTGGCCGTCGAAGCCGCCCACCGGCTCCGCGACCGGTTCCCCGACGGCCAGCTCATGGCCCGGCTCAACGGGTTCACCCCCGGTGTGCCCGAGACCAGCGTCGGCGACGCGCTCACCGAGCTGCTGGTCGAGCTCGGCGTGCCGGCCGAGCAGATCCCGGCCACCGTCGGCCGGAAGGTCACGCTCTACCAGACGACCTTGTGGGGCACCCGCACGCTCGTCGTGCTGGACAACGCCGCGTCGGCCGAGCAGATCCGGCCGTTGCTGCCCGAGGTGGACGGCTGCCTCGCCATCGTCACCAGCCGGCTGATGGGCGACACCGGCGAGCCCGTCCGGCTTTCGCCCCTGCCACCCGAAGAAGCGGCCGAACTGTTCCAGGCCCTGACCGACCCGCCGCGGGTGCGCGGCCGGGCGGCGGACGTCGCGTTGATCGTCAAGCGCTGCGGGTACCTGCCGATGCCGATCCGGGTGGCGGCCGCGCTGTTCCGGCGGCACGCCGGCTGGCCGCTGGACCACCTGCTGCACCTGCTCGAGGAGAGCGGGCCGTGGGGCGAGGCCGACGGCGTCGCCGCGGTCCGGGCGTCCTTCCAGCAGCTCGGCGAGCCGCAGCGCACCATGTTCCGGCTGCTCGGCAGCCTGCCCGGGCCGGACGTCGACGTCGTCGGCGGCGCGGCGCTGGCCGGCTGCGGAGTCGCCGAAGCACGACGGCTGCTCGACGACCTGCACGAGGTAAGCCTGCTGGAGGAGGCCGCGCCGGAGCGGTACCAGATGCTGGACCCGCTCAAGGAGTTCGCCGCCGGCGAGCCCGCGTCCGAGCCGGCGCTCGTGCGGTTGCTCGACTTCTACCTCGTGACGCTCGCGGCCGCGGTCGGTGCCGCGTACCCGTTCGACCGGGCGCAGCTGCCCGCGCTCGACCGGTCGTGCCCGGTGACGCCGGTCTTCGCCGACGCCGGCGCCGGGCTCCGGTGGATCGTCGCCGAGCGCGACAACCTCGTCGCCGCGATCCGCTACGCCGCCCGGCACGACCTGCCGGAGCACACCTGGCGGCTGGCCGTGCTGCTGTGGCGCTACTTCAACACGACGAACCAGTTCGAGGACTGGATCGGCACCCTGGAGCTCGCCTGGGCGATCGTGTCGACCGACCGTGGAAACGATTACGGCCAGGCGCACGTGCTGCTGCGGCTGGCGACCGCGCACGACCGGCGCGGCCAGCTCTCCGAAGCGCTCGAGCTGGCGGCCCAGGCGCTGCCGAAGTGGCGCCGGCTCGGTGACCCGCGCGGCGAAGCGGCGACGTTGTGCGCGCTCGCCATCCCGACGATGGAGCTGGGCAAGCACGAGCAGGCGATCGCGCACCTCGAAGCGGCGCTGGAGAAGTACGAGCAGACCGAAGACCGCCGGGGCGAGGCCCACGCGCTGAGCATGCTCGGCTACCTCAACGAGCTGCACGGCAACCTCGACGTCGCGCTGCGCCAGCACTCGGCGGCCGCGGGCACGCTGCGCGAGATCGGGCACGTCCAGGGCGTCGCGCACGCCTTGAACAACCTCGGGTCGGTGCAGGAAAAGCTCGGCCTGCTCCCGGAGGCACTGGCCAGCTACACCGAAGCGCACGGGCACGCCGCCGAGGTCGGCGACCACTGCGTCGAGGCGTACGCCCTGAACAACATCGGCAACGTGCACCGCCAGCGCGGCCGGTACACCGAAGCCGTGCGCTACCACGACAAAGCGAAGGAAGTGGCGGCCAACGTTCCCGACGCCGACCTGCGCACCCAGCTCTACCTCGACCGCGGCGCGACCGCGCTCGCCCGGGGTGCGCACCGGGAGGCGTTGAGCGCCGGCAAGGCCGCCCTCGACCTCGCCGCCGGCGACGGGAACCGCACCTACCAGGCCCGCGCGCACCGCGGTGTCGCGGAAACGCTCCACGCGATGGGCGACCACGAAAGCGCCGTCGAACATTGGACGGCCGCCGAAACGGAATTCGCCGCGCTCGATTTGCCGGAAGCCCGCGAGGTGCGCGACGAACGCGCCGGCTGGGAATGCGCCTGCGGGTCGTGACCGGGCCGGCCGTCCCCCCGCGACGGCCGGTCCGCGCACCTCAGCCGTGCCAGGGGTTGCCGTCGGTGCCCGCCGGCGGCGGCGTGCTGGTGGACGGCGGCGGCGTGCTGCCGTCGCCGTCCGCGTAGGCCGAGGTGGAACCGATCACCGGGACCGCCGCGAGGACGCACAGCGCGAGCAGGGGCCCACCGATTTTGGCCAGCTTTTTGAACATGACGAATCCTTCCGTCGAGTGGTTTCGGATCGGGGATTCCGGCGGAATTTCCGGCCCCGCAACCAGGATTCGTCACCCGGGAAATGCCGACAAGGCGTTTCCTGTTTCCTAGGAGAACAGGAAACAGTCAACCGCGCCGAGGATCAGCACGGTGCCCGCGACGACCAGCGCCGTGGTGGCCGACGTCGAGTTCAGCAGCGCACCCAGGACCGCGACCCCCAAGACCGCGCCGGTCTGCCGGGACGCGTTCAGGGCGCCACCGGCCGTGCCCGCCAGCTCGGGCGGCGCCGATCCGACCACCGCCGCCGCGGCGGCGGAACCCAGCAGGAGCCACGGACGGCCTTCGACCAGGGCGTACGTCAAGGTCGACAAAGCGATGATCGCCGAGAGCTGGCCGGCGACGTCCGTGCTGCCCGGTTTGGGCGGGGTCGGCGGCGCCGAGCGGGACAGCGTGAGCGCCGCCACGGCCACCGGGACGTTCACCAGGAAGATCGCGCGCCGGCCGAAACCCTGCGTCAGGAGACCGCCCAGCAGCGGTCCCGCGACCAGGCCGGTTCCGCTCAGTGCCGCCCACACGCCCATCGCCTTCGCGCGGGACGCGGGAACCGGGTGGGCCGCCGCGATCAAGGACAGCGAAGACGGCACCAGCGCCGCGCGGAGGGCGATCAAGATCGGAGCCGACGGAGAAAGCGCTGACAACGCGGAGAGAAGAGCGAACGAAATCAAGCCCGTGAAGAACATTCGGCGGGCCCGAAGCGGTCGGACCACGCGCCTGCCGTCAGCAGGAATGCCGCGAACGTCAGCGTGTAGGCGTTGGAGATCCATTGCTGCTCGGAAAGCGCAGGGGAAAACGCGGGAAGCGCGACGGTGACGATCGTCGTGTCCAGCGTCACCGAACAGATCCAAGCGCTCGAAGCCGAGCTGGGGGCGCCGCTGTTCGCGCGCGGACGGCCTTTACGGCTCACCGCGGCCGGGGAACGCTTGGTGGGGTACGCGGATCAGGTGCTCTCACTCGTCGAGGAAGCGAAAGCCGCCGTCGACGGAGAACGCGGCGAACCCGACGGTGAGCTGGTCATCGGCGCCCTCGAAACCCTGTGCACGCACTGGGTTCCGCCGCTCCTCGGCGCCTACCGGACGCGGTGGCCGCAGGTGCGGATCTCCGTCCGTGAGGGCGGCCGGGGCGAGCTGTACCAAGCCGTGCGAGAGTCCGAAATGGACGTTTGCTTCACGTTCGGGGCCGCGCCGGACGACCCCGCGGTCGTCTGCCGGGCGCTCGGCGACGAGCCACTCGTCGTCATCACGCCGCCCGGACACCCCTTGGCGGGCAAGGGAGAAGTCGAGCCCGCCGATCTCCGCGGCGTCGGTTTCCTGGCCACCCCGCCGGGCTGCGGTTTCCGGGAGATGCTGGACCGGATCGACGGCCCCGTCGTCGAGACCGAGGTCGGCAGCCTCGCCGCCCTGGGCCGCTGCGTGGCCGCGGGCCTGGGGTGCCGGATCGTGCCCGCGATGGTCGACCACCCGGGCGCGGTCGCCGTCCCGCTGGCCGGGCGGACGACCGCGGTCACCATGACCTGGCGGCGACGCGACGAGCGCAAACCGAACGTCGCCGCGCTGCTCGGGCTCTGTCCAGCACATCGGAAAGCTCCAGCGTGAACGCTCCTGAGGACGGCCATGACAACGGCTTGACCTGGTTGCCTTCTTCTCAAATCGGCGTGAAGGTGGCAGGCTCCCAACCGACTTGGTCCCCGATCCACATCTGACAACGTTGTCATCCGGGAGGAGCAGCCCCATGGGGTCGCAAAGCAGACGGCTGGTCGCCGCCGTGGCCGTGGGCCTTGTGGTCGCGGCCACGACCCAGGCCACGGCACACGCGGCCGAACAGGTCGACCCGGTGAGCCTGGTCAACCCGTTCGTCGGCACGCAGAACTTCGGCAACACGTTCCCCGGCGCGAGCGCGCCCTTCGGGATGGTGCAGGTCAGCCCCGACACCGGCGGGCAGGGCGGCTACGACTACCTGCAGAACGCGATCTACGGCTTCAGCCAGACGCACCTTTCCGGCGTCGGCTGCGGCGTGATGGGCGAGCTGCCGATCATGCCGACCACCGGCGCGGTGGACAACGTTGACAAGAACGCCTACAAGTCCGAGTACAGCCACGACGACGAGCACGCCGAGCCCGGCTACTACCGCGTCGGCCTCAAGAAGTACGGCGTGAACGCGGAGCTGACGGCGACCGCGCGCACCGGCTGGCAGCGCTACACCTTCCCCTCGACCGGGCAGGCGAACGTCCTGTTCAACACCGGCCAGGCCAACCAGTCCGTCAAGGACTCCGAGATCCACGTCGTCGGCGACCGCACGCTCGAAGGCCGCGTCAAGGCCGGCGGGTTCTGCGCCGGGCACGACGAGCACACCGTCTACTTCACCGCGACGTTCGACCGGCCGTTCAGCTCGTTCGGCACCTGGCGCGGTTCGACGCGCACGCCGGGCAGCCGCGACGCCGCGGGCACCGGTGGCAACGGCGCGTGGGCCAGCTTCGACGCCACCACCGACCACGACGTCGTGCTCAAGGTCGGCCTGTCCTACACCGGTCTCGACGGCGCGCGGAAGAACCTCGCGGCGGAGACGTCGAACTACGACTTCGACGCGACGCGGGCCGCGCTGCACCAGCAGTGGGTGGACAAGCTCGGCGCGATCAAGATCGGCGGCGGCACGACCGAGCGGCAGACGGCGTTCTACACCGCGCTCTACCACGCCCAGCTGCACCCGAACCTGGCCGGCGACACCGACGGCAGCTACACCGGTTTCGACGGCAAGGTGCACACCGCGAGCGGCTACACGCCGTACCAGAACTTCTCGCTGTGGGACACCTACCGGCCGCAGAACCAGCTCCTCGAAATGCTCGAACCGCAGGTCGCGCGGGACGTCGCGCTGTCGGTGGTCGCCATCGGCCGGGACGGCGGGTGGTTGCCGCGCTGGGCGCTGGCCGAGAGCGAAACCAACATCATGACCGGCGACCCGGTGACACCGTTCCTCGTCGAGGCGTGGTCGAAGGGCCTGCTCGCGGGGCACGAAGAAGAGGCATACGCGCTGCTCAAGAAGAACGCGACGAGCACGCCACCCGCCGACTCGCCGTACAACGGCCGCTCGGGCGTCAACTACTACAACGACCGCGGTTACATCCCCAGCGGGCTGACGCTCGGCAAGGACTGCGCGGCCAAGGGCGGCGACAACGACTGCGAGCACCCGGCGTCCGCGACCATGGAGTACTCGGCGGCCGACGCCGCGCTCGCGTTGATGGCCCGTGGCCTGAACCACCAGGCCGACGCGAAGATGTTCGCCGACCGCGGCCAGTGGTACCGGAACCTCTGGGATTCCTCGACGCAGGCGTTCCGCCCGCGCACGACCGAAGGCACCTTCCTCACGCCGTACAACCCGGTCGACGCCGACCACCAGTTCCACGAAGGCGGCGCCTACCAGTACCAGTGGCTCGTCCCGCAGGACCCGAGCGGGCTCGTCTCGCTGATGGGCGGCAAGAAGTCCACGGAGAAGCGGCTCGACTCCTTCTTCGCCTACGACAACCTGCTGAAGGACCCGGCGGGCACGGCGCGCAACGACTGGATCTCCAGCCCGTACGACTACTACGGCAAGGCGACGTACAACCCGAACAACGAGCCCGACCTGCTCGCGCCGTACATGTACCTGTGGGCGGGCGCGCCGGCGAAGACCGCGACCGTCGTCCGCGCGGCGATGACGCTGTTCACCACCGGCCCGGACGGCATGACCGGCAACGACGACCTCGGCACGATGTCCGCCTGGTACGTCTTCTCCTCGCTCGGGCTGTACCCGACGATGAGCGGCGCGAACTTCCTCGCGGTGTCGAGCCCGCAGTTCGAGTCGGCGACCGTCCGGATCGGACAGTACGGCCCTTCACAGGGCGGCACCCTGACCGTGAACGCGCCGGGTGCGTCCGACGCGAACCGGTACGTGCAAAGCGTTTCGCTGAACGGCCGCAACGTCCGGGAGACGTCGCTGGACTGGTCCGCGGTCGCGCACGGCGGCGTCCTGAACCACACGCTCGGGTCGAAGCCGTCCTCGTGGGGCACCGGGTCGGAGCCGCCGTCCGTGAACAACGCGGCGGGTGACTCGCGGCGGCACGTCGACGCGTCGCTGCGGCAGACGTCGGTGGTCATCCCTGCGGGTGCGGCTCAGCAGGTGCACCTCGACCTGGACGTCCTGGCGCAGAACCCGGCGCTGCAGCCGGTGACGATCTCGGCGACCGCGCCGGCCGGGTGGAAGGTGCAGACGGACCAGCTGAGGCTGATCTGGTCGGCCCGCCTGCCGGTGCAGCAGACCGTGCCGGTCACCGTGACCGTGCCCGCCGGGACCGCGCTCGGCACGTACCCGGTGCAGGTCAAGGTGTCCGGGCCGGGCGCGAACACGGTGTCGAAGTCGGCGACGGTCGAGGTCCGGACGCCGTCGGCGTGCGTCGCCGGCACGTCGTGCGCGGTCGACCTCGGCCGCGACCTCAACCACGACGGCACGGCGACGGTCGCGGCGTCCACGGAAGGCAACTTCGACGGCGGCGGCTGGAGCTACGACGCTTCCCTGCTGCCGCCGGCCGGGCCGGTGACCTGGGACGGCGTCACGTACTCGGCGCCGGACGCGTCGGGGACTTCGCCCAACTTCGTGGAGGCCCGCGGGCAGTCCCTGCTGCTCCCGGCGGGTCAGCACGGCGCGCTGAAGCTGGTCGGGTCGTCGCACAACGGCCCGGTGTCGACGACGCTGACCGCGCACTACACCGACGGCACGAGCACGGACCTCGCGGTGACGTTCGCCGACTGGGCCGGTTCGGGTACGCCGGTGCTGCTGGACATGCCGCACCGCATCAAGGCGGGCAGCGGCGTCGACGGCCCGCCGGTGCGGCTGTTCGGCATCTCGGCGGCGCTGGATTCCGCCAAGACCCTGCAGTCGGTGAGCCTGCCGAACGACCCGCGGGTCGAGATCTACGCGCTCACCCTGGCGTGATGGTCCGGTTCGCCGGGTCCGGCTCGGCGAACCGCTCCACCTGGCCAGGGAAGCCGAACACCGGGATCCGGCGGAGGCGAAAAGGAGTCGCTCAGGCGCGGATTTCCGGGGACTGCGGCGGCCGGTCGAGCTTGCGGAACTCGACCCACTGGCGGCTGGCGTCGGCCCAGGTCACCTGGTGCCGGTCGAAGAACTCCTGGAGCCGCTCGCGGCTGAGCTCGGCCGTCGGCGTGCCGACGAGGTAGTAGTCCATCTCGTCGCGGATGCGGTTCAGGTTGTAGCGGGTCTCCTCCATCAGCACCCAGCGCGAGCGCCAGTTGAAGAACGTCTCGAGCCCGCCGAGCACGGTGACCAGCGCGACCATCGGCAACGCGATCGACGCCCGCGCCGGGATCTCCTGGATGCCCAGCACCACCGTCGACGCCGCGGTGAGCAGCAACGCGGCCACGCGCACGGCCGACGCACGGCGCCGGAAGCGGCGCTTGCGGCTGTCGGCCCAGTCCATGTCGGCCGAGACCAGATCGCGGAAGCCGAGCAGCTGGTCGCGCAGCGGCCGGTCCGGGTCGCGGCCGGCGACTTCGAGGAACCCGCGTTCGGAATCGAGGGGGGACGCCATCGCGTCAGGTTGGCCGAGCCGCGGCCCCGGCGGCAAGCGTCAGGCGACGATGCGGGGTTCGGACGCCAGCCTCGACAGCGCGTGCGTGAGCCGGCGGGCTGCGACGTCCCACTCCTCCAGCGCGCTGCCCCGGCCCAGGGCCGCCGTGCGCAGGGAGCGGCGCAGCTCCGGGTCGGCGTACCAGCGGTGCAGGGCGTCGGCCAGAGCGAACGGGTCGTTCGGCTCGACCAGCAGGCCCGGCATCTCGCCGTCGGCGTCGACGCCCAGCGCGTCGTACACCCCGCCGACCTCGGTGGCCAGCACCGGGATGCCGCGGGCCAGCGCCTGCGCGACGAACATCCCGGACGTCGCCGCGCGCGCCGGGATGACCAGTAGGTCCGCGGCGTTGTAGGCGTCGCCGAGGTCCACGGCGCCGCCGGCGAGCGTGATCCGGCCGCCGAGGCCGAGGCGCTCGATCGACCAGCCGAGCTCGTCGACGTACCCCGGGTCCGTCTCCAGTGAGCCGGCCAGGACGCAGGACAGTGCCAGGTGGTCGATCTCGCCGAGGGCCTGGACCAGCAGGTCCTGGCCGTTGCGGCGGGTGACGTCGCCGACGCACAGCAGCCGGGAGACGCCGTCGGCGCCGGCCGCGAGCGGGGCCGCGTCGGTGCCGGGCTTGGCGACGTAGACGCGGCCCGGGTCCAGGTCGTGGCGGTCGATGAGCAGCCGGGCGAGCCACGGGCTGGTCGCGACGACCATCCCGGCCATCCGCAGCGTCTCGCGCTCGCACGCGTCCAGCTCCGCCGCGTGCGACGGGTCGAGGCCGGGCTCGTCGGCGAGGGCCTGGTGCACCAGCACGGCCAGCCGCAGCCGCCGCGCGTGCGGGACGACGATCTCGGGCACGCCGGAGGCGATCACGCCGTCGAGCAGCACCACGGTTCGGTCCGGCAGCGCGGCCAGGGATCTCGCCAGGCGACGCCTCGACGTCGCGTCGGGCGACGGCCAGTCGCCGGCGATCGGCAGCTCCAGCACCGGCTGCCCGACGGCGGGCAGGTTCTGGCACATGCGCTTGTCGTACGTGTCGGTCCCCGGTGGCGCGGCCGGAAGGATGAACACCATCGGGTCGGCAGGCCTCATCGCTCAACCTCCAGCAGGGATCGACGGCGGGACGTCTCATCCGTCACACGCAGCCGGAGGCGGGTCGGTTCAGCCTTGGGAGTCAATCATCCAGGTGTTGTTCACCTGGACCATCGTGAAGGTGTCGGTCTCGGCCTGACCGCCGTTGTAGAGGACGGTCGCCGTGACCCGGTTGGGCCCGACTTCCTTCACGTTGGTCACGTTCACCGACTTGAACCGGCCCCACCAGCTCGTGTACGACTCGTACGTCTGGTGGCGGGACGCCCTGAACTTGTCCGTGAGCAGCTTCCACGCCTCCGCCGGGTTGCTCGGCAGCAGGGCGTAGTAGGCGGACAGGGCCTGGGCGGGGTTCATGGTCGAGGACACCGGCGAGACCGGCGTCGAGGTCGGTGGCGCCGTGGTCGACGGCGGCGCCGAAGGCGAGGAGGACGCCGACGGCGAAGGGGTCACGGACGCGGGAGCCGAGGTCGACGGCTGCTGCACGGGCGGCGGGGCGGCGTTGTCCTGCGGCGGTCTCTGCCGCACGACCAGCAGGATCGCCACGACGACCGCGACGCACAGCAGGGCCGCGCCCGCCCCGACCGCGATCAGGCCCTTGCGCGCGCCCGGCGACACCGAGGCGACCTCGCCGGCCGGCGGCACGGCGACCGTGGCGGGCACGGTCGGCACGGCGGCGGGCTCGGTCTCCGGGATCGTCTCCGCGAGCACCGACGCCCCCGGCTCCGCGTCCGGCAGCAGCGCCCTCAGTTCCCGCTCGACCTCGTCCATCGACGGCCGCTCGGCCGGCTCGGAGGCGAGCATCCGCAGCAGCAGCGGGGTCAGCCGGCCCGCCTTCTCCGGCGGCACGATCTCCCCGCTGGAGGCCCGGTAGAGCAACGCGATCGGGTTGTCGGCGGTGCCGTACGGCGGCTGGCCTTCGACGGCCGCGTAGAGCGTGGCGCCGAGGGAGAAGACGTCGGCGGCGAAGCTCGCGTCCTCGCCGCGGGCCACTTCGGGCGCGAGGAACGCGGGCGTGCCGGCGATCTCACCGGTGGCCGTCAGCTTGACGTCGCCGATCGCGCGGGAGATGCCGAAGTCGGTGATCTTCGCCGTGCCGTCGTCGGACACCAGGATGTTGGCCGGCTTCACGTCGCGGTGCACGATCCCGGCGCGGTGCGCGCCGGCCAGCGCCGAGCTGATCTGCGCGCCGACGCGGACGGCGTCGTCCACCGTCGTCGGCTCCTCGCGGACGAGGACGGCGAAACTCTTGGACGGCAGGTACTCCATGATCAACCACGGCCGGTCCTCTTCCTCGAGGACGGCGAACACGGTGATCGCGTGGGAATGCTGCAGCCGGGCCGCGATCCGCGCTTCGCGCATCGCGCGGTTCTTCGCTTCCTCGGTGCGGTCCTCGTCGTGGTCGTGCGGCAGCAGGAGTTCCTTGATCGCCACCGTGCGGTCGAGCATCTCGTCCTGGGCCCGCCACACCGTGCCCATCGCACCGCCGCCGATCGGCTCGACCAGCCGGTACCGATCGCGGATCCGGCGAGTTTCCACGAGCATCCACCATTCTCGAAGCGTGCGGGCGGGATCCGGCCAGCATGCCAGGATCACCCGCCGACCGGTACCAACGTAACCGAAAACCTTGCGCGGGCAGCGCAATTTCACGCGTGGCGCTGCCCACCATGTACCCCGAAATCCTAACGAACAACCCCATACGCGCGATCAAGCGCATCCACGATCTCGTTGCGCAGCCCCGCACCGACGGCGATCGTCGCCGCCGAACCCACCGTGTGCTCGCTGCCGTCGCGGTCCACGACGGCGCCGCCGGCCTCGCGCACGAGCAGCACGCCGGCCATGGTGTCCCACGGGTTGTTGGACAGGATCAGTGCGGCGTCGAGCTTTCCGTCCGCCACCCACGCGAGGTCGATCGCCGCGGTGCCCAGCATCCGGATCTTCTGCGCCCGCGCGCCGAGGTCCGCGAGGAGCAGCAGCCGCGCGCGGTTCAGGTCCTCGGCGAGCCGCCCGATCGCGAAGTCACCGACGGCGATCATCGCGTCGGACATTTCCGTCGCCCTCGACGCGCCCACGCGTTCTCCGTTCGCGAAAGCCCCTTCACCGCGCGCGGCCGTGTAGGTGACACCCAAGTACGGCAGGGCGATCGCGGCGACCGTGCTGTGCTCGCCGTCCACCAGGGCCAGGGAAATCCCGCAGAGCGGAATTCCGCGCGCGAAGTTCGCGGTGCCGTCGATCGGGTCGAGCGCCCACCAGCGGCCGGCACCCTCGCCGGTGCGGCCGCGCTCCTCGCCGAGCACGCCGATCTCCGGTGTCTCGGCGGTGAGGAACTCGCGCAGCGCGTCCTCGACCGCCGTGTCGACGTCGGTCACCAGGTCGCGATCACCTTTCGCGGAAACGGAAAAGCTCGGGCGCGACCGGACGATGGCGGTCGCCTTCGCCACGGCTTCGCGCGCGACGTCGAGTAGTGCGGCATGCTCGCTCATGACTCCAACCTAGTGAAGGGACGTGCCCATGACCGATCTCTTCCCGCTCGCCACCAGCGTCGACGAGCAGGAGCGGGACGCGGCGGTCGCGGTGCTGCCGGTCGGCAGCTTCGAGCAGCACGGCGCGCACCTGCCCCTGGCGACCGACACCGTCATCGCGGCGACGCTCGCCCGCGCGGTCGCCGAGCGGTACCCAGTGCTCCACCTGCCGCCGGTCACGATCTCGTGCTCGCACGAGCACGCGGGGTGGCGCGGCACGGTGAGCGTCTCGGCCCGCACGCTGCACGCCGTGGTCACCGACGTCGCGGACTCGCTGCGCGCCTCCGGTGTCGAGCGGCTCGTGCTGGTCAACGGGCACGGCGGCAACTACGTACTGTCCAATGTGGTCCAGGAAGCCGCCGGCGCGATGGCGTTGTTCCCCGGCGTCGCCGACTGGCAGGCCGCGCACACCGCGGCGGGCCTGCGGACGTCGCTGGACGACGACATGCACGCGGGTGAACTCGAGACGTCGATCCTGCTGCACGCGCACCCGCACCTGGTCCGGCCCGGCTACGAGACGGCCGACCACGTGACCGACCGGGAGCACCTGCTGACCCTGGGCCTGCGGGCGTACACGGAGTCGGGGGTGGTCGGCCGTCCGTCGCTGGCGAGCGCGGCGAAGGGGCACGTCGTGCTGGACACGCTGGTCCAGCGCTTCGCCGGCGTGCTGGAGGCGCTAGGCGCCTGAGAAGACCTGGTCCAGGTGCGGGAGCAGGTGGGCCATCCGCTCGGCCTTGGTCCGCAGGTACCGCAGGTTCTCCGGGTTCGGCGGAACCAGCAGCGGGACCTGCTCGCTGATCCGGATTCCGTAGCGCGTGAGCTGTTCGACCTTCTCCGGGTTGTTGGAGAGCAGCCGCACCGAGCGGATGCCGAGGTCGGTCAGGATGCCCGCCGCCGCGTGGTAGTCGCGGGCGTCGACCGGGAGGCCCTGCGCCACGTTCGCGTCGACCGTGTCGAGCCCCTCGTCCTGCTGCAGGCGCATCGCCTCGAGCTTCGCGAGCAGGCCGATGCCGCGGCCCTCGTGGCCCTGGACGTACACCAGCACGCCCGAGCCCTCTTCGACGATCCGGTCCAGCGCGGCCGCCAGCTGGTCGCCGCATTCGCAGTGCGTCGAGCCGAAGACGTCGCCGGTCAGGCACTCGCTGTGCACCCGGGTCAGGGCGCCGAGCGGCGAGAGCTCGCCGTACACCAGCGCGACCTGCTCGGTGCCGGCCCGGTCGAGGTAGCCGACCGCGCGGAAGGTCCCGTGCCGGGTCGGGAGCCGGGTCTCGACGACCCGCTCGACCACGGCCCGGTGCGGCAGGTCCCCGAGCACTTCGCTTGCGGTCATGAAGGCAACCCCACTTCCGATTCGATCCCGGTGTCCGAGGTCGCGCGCGGAGCGGGCCGGACAGCGGGGTGCGGAGCGCGGGTCACGCGGAACCCGGCGACGCTCCGGACGAGCAGGACACCGGCCCCGGGCAGGCTCGCGACCAGCGTGAGCACGCCGTAGACGACGGCGACGGTGACACCTTGGGCGGCGCCCAGACCGGCCGCGCCGAAGAGCAGGGCGCAGACGCCCTCGCGCGGGCCGAAGCCGCCGACGTTGAGCGGGAGGCCCATCGCGAGCAGCGCGAGGACCATCAGGGGCACGAGCTGCCCGACCGGCGCGCCGACCCCGGCGACGCGGGCGGCGACGACGAACAGCGCGAGGTGCCCGGCCAGCGTCGCGGCCGACAGGAAGCCCACACCGGGCCAGGTCTCGCGGCTGAACAGGCCGAGCCGCAGGTCGGCGAGGGTGACGGCGAAGCCGCGGCGCACCTTCGACGTGCTGTGGATCCAGCGGCCGCCGAACACGCGCCCGGCCACCAGCGCGGCGACGGCGGCCAGCACGACGACCACCCCGGCACCCGTGACGACCTCGCGGAACGCGCCGGGCACGACGTCCGGGGCGAAGAGCACCACGCCGACCGCGGACGCGATCAGCACGATCTGCCCGGCGGTGCGCTCCAGGACGACGGCGCGCACGCCGCGCGGCACGTCGCCGGAGTCGCGGCCGTGCTGCACCGCGCGGTGGACGTCGCCGAGGACGCCGGCGGGCAGCACGCCGTTGAGGAACAGCGCGCGGTAGTAGTCGGCGACCGCCCCGCGCAGGGACAACCGCAGGCCGAGCCGGGTGGCGACGATCTGCCAGCGGCCCGCGCTGAACACCGTCGTCGCGAAGCCGATGACGAGGGCGGCGAGCACGCCGGGCGTGCTGATCCGGCCGAGGCCGTCGAGGAAGGCGGCGCTGCCGAGCTGCCAGACGAGGACGCCGAGGATGCCGAACGCACCGAGGATGCGCAGCCACGCGAGTGCGCGCTTCACGCCGCCACCTCCAGGCTCGGCGGCAGGACCAGCAGGTCGCCGTGGTGGATCACCGCGTGCAGCTCGTGCGACTGCGCCATTTCCAGCCGCCGCTGCAGGTAGACGTCGGCGACCGGGCGCAGCTCCGGCAGCTGCTCGACGGCGGCGCCGACCCAGCCTTCGAGCCACTGCCGCTGCAGTTCCGCCTGGTCCGGGCCGAGCCGCCACGCGCTCGGCGCGCGCACCACCGCGGCACCGAGCCGGCCGAACACGGTCGCGGCGACGTCCAGCGCGAGCGGGCCGAGCAGCCGGCGGCCGCCGGCGATCCGGCGCTGGTGGGCGTTGAAGGCGGCCGCGATGGCGGGGTCGAGCGGGTCGGCGGGCGAGAGCTCCACCCGGCCGGTCACCGAGAGCATGAGCAGGGCCGCGCAGCCGGCCTCGACGATCGCCGTGGCCAGGGCCGTGACCTCGGCCTTGGTCAGCAGGTCGAGCAGTGCGGACGCGGTGACCAGCGACGTCCCGGCCAGGTCCGCGGCCCGCAGCGCGGTGACGTCGCGCTGCTCGGCGACGACGTCGACCGGGCTGCCGTCCAGCGCGGTGGCCGGGAGGGAGGCGCGGGCGCGGGTCAGCAGCTCGGTGTCGTGGTCGTGCAGGATCCAGTGCTGCGTGCCGGGCAGGCGCGCGGCCAGCCAGCGGCCGAGCGAGCCGGTGCCGCAGCCGAGGTCGCGGACGGTGAAGTCCGCGGGCAGGTACTCCCGCAGGGGTTCGAGGAGTTCGGTGGCGCGGGCCGCGGCGTCGGCCGGTTCGCGCAGGTGGAGCCACTCGGGGGCGAAGGTGGTCATGCCGCCGCCTCCTGCCGCTGCAGGACGTCGGCGATCCGGCGGGCCGTGTCGTCCCAGCCGGTCAGGGTCTCGCGGCGCAGCTTCGCCGACGCGCGCAGCCGGGTCCGCAGCTCGGGTTCGGTGAGCCAGCGGCGCAGGGCCGCGCCGAGCGCCGCGACGTCGTCGCCGGGCACGAGCATGCCGGGGACCGAGCCGTCCGGCGCGACGCCGAGGGTGTCGGGCAGCGCGTCGACGTCGGTGCTCAGCACGGGCACGCCGTGGGCGAGGGCTTCGGTGACGACCATGCCGTACGTCTCGGCGCGCGAAGGCAGCACGAGCAGGTCGGCGGTGTGGTAGGTCGCGTGCAGCGCGGCGCCCGTGCGGGGGCCGGTGAGCGTGAAGCGGGCGCCGAGCCGGTGCTCGCGCAGCCGCTCGACGTACTTCGTCTCGCGCTTGATCCCGCCGACGCAGTCGCAGGTCCAGCGCAGGTCGGCGACGGTTTCGAGGGCCTGGGCGAGCACGCCCTGGCCCTTGCGCGGGGTCACGTTGGCCACGCAGACCAGCCGGGACACGCCGTCGGTGCCGACGGCCAGTGGCGCCGGGTCGACCCCGGGCGGCACGGCGTGCACGCGGTGCGGCGCGAGGCCGTGGTGCTCGACCAGCCGGCGCGCGGCCCACTCGCTGGTCGCGACGACCGAGCTCGCGGCCCGCAGCGTCTCGCGCTCGAGCGCGTCGAGCTCGGCGGCGAGCGCGGGCGGCAGGCCGGTCTCGTCGGCCAGCGGCAGGTGCACCAGCACCGAGAGCGACAGCCGCCGCGCCTGCGGGACGACGACCTCGGGGACGCCGCAGGCGACCAGGCCGTCGAGCAGCACCGCGGCTCCGGTGGGCAGCGCGGCGAGCAGGTGGCCGAGGACCGAGCGGGCCTCGGTGTCCGGGCGCGGCCAGGTGCCGGAGACGGCGATCTCGTGGACGTCGAGCCCGGCCGCGGCGAGGCGGTCGCACAGGCGGCGGTCGTAGGTGTTGCCCCCGCTCGGGACCGACGCGTCGTCGATGTCCCCCGGGAGGACGACGTGAAGGGAGTTCACAGGGCACGCTCGTAGCTCGCCCACGCCACGTGGGATTCGTGCAGCGATACGGCGATGCCTTCGAGGCCGCGCGCGCCCTCGCCCAGGCGGCCGGCGTGGACGGCGTCGGCGAGGCGGTCGGCGACGACCTTCGCGAGGAACTCGGTGGAGGTGTTGATGCCCTTGAACTGCGGCTCGTCGTCGAGGTTGCGGTAGTTCAGGTCGCTCAGCACCGCCTTGAGCTCTTCCGTGGCCTTGCCGATGTCCACGACGATGTTGTCCTCGTCGAGCTCGGCGCGGCGGAAGGTCGCATCCACCACGAAGGTCGCGCCGTGCAGGCGTTGCGCGGGTCCGAAGACTTCCCCGCGGAAGCTGTGGGCGACCATCACGTGGTCACGGACGGTGATGCTGAACACCAAGGCCTCCGATGCGTTCGGGGTGGACGTGGTTACTGCGGCTGATACATGACACGGAGGCAGAGCGCGGAAAGTTCATTCCCGGCCAGCCTGGGTAGCACCGACGGAAGATCCTCAAACGCGCACTCGGCGGTGACCAGCGCTTCGAAGGCCGGATCGGCGAGCAGGTCCAGGGCCAGCCGGAGCCGCTGGGCGTAGCTCCGGTCGGGCCGGGCGACCGCCCCGACCTGGCTGCTGCGGATCGTCAGCCGCCGCGAATGGAAGTTCTCGCCGAGCGGAACGCGCACCTCGCGGTCGCCGTACCAGGACATCTCGACGACCTGGCCCTCCGGCGCGAGCAGGTCCAGCGCGCGGGCCAGCCCGGCTTCGGACGCGCTCGCGTGCACGACGAGGTCGCAGTCACCCAGGGCTCGTTCCGGCGTCGAGAAGCCGACGCCGAAGGCTTCGGCGATCTCCTGCCGCGCGGGGTCGACGTCGACGAGCTGCACACGCGTCGCCGGGAAGTCCCGGAGCAGCTTCGCGACGCTGGCGCCGACCATCCCCGCGCCGATCACCGCGATCCGGTCGCCGAGCCGCGGCCGCGCGTCCCAGACGGCGTTCACCGCCGTCTCGACGGTGCCGGCGAGGATCGCGCGGCCGGGCGGGACGCCGTCCGGCACCGTCGTCACGGCGCTCGCCGGGACGACGTACGCGGTCTGGTGCGGGTAGAGGCAGAAGACCGTCTTGCCCGTCAGCTCGGCCGGCCCCCGTTCGACGACCCCGACGTTGAGGTAGCCGTACTTGACCGGGCCGGGGAACTCGCCCTCCTGGAAGGGCGCGCGCATGACGTCGTGCTGGCTCGCCGGGACACGCCCGCGGAAGACCAGGGTTTCCGTGCCGCGGCTGACGCCGGAGCAGAGCGTCCGGACGAGCACTTCGTCGTCGCCGGGGGTGGGCAGGGTCACCGGCCGGAGCGCGCCTTCGCCGGGACTTTGAACCCAGAACGCCTGTTCCACGTGTTCTCCTCTGCGGGCGACCGGAGGCTGGTGTCGCCGCCACCCTATGAGCAGCCGTGCCGATTCGCGGAGTAAAAGATGATCAAGAACGGACTTCTCCTACGCTCTGTGGTCCCGGTGTGGGCGCTCGCCGCCGGGGCCGGTTTCCTTTCCCCGGTCGCCTGGGCGACCGGGATCGCGTACGGCCTCGCGCTGGTGCTGCTGACGGGCTGGGGCCTGCGGCAGAGCGGCCGCGGGAAGTTCGGCCCGGCGGACTGGATCACGTTCGCCCGGGCTGTCCTGGTGGGCGGCGCGGCCGAGCTCATCGCCGACGGCGGTCACCCGCTCTGGCTGCTGGTCGGGCTGGTCGCGGTCGCCTTGGCGATGGACGGCTTCGACGGCCAGGTCGCCCGCCGCACCGGCACCGCGTCCGAGTTCGGCGCGCGCTTCGACATGGAGGTCGACGCGTTCTTGATCCTGCTGCTCTGCATCCAGGTGTCCCGGACGCTGGGGCTGTGGGTGCTGGCGATCGGCCTGATGCGCTACGCGTTCGTCGCGGCTTCGTGGGCGCTCCCCTGGCTGACCGCTCCGCTGTACCCGAGCATGGCGCGCAAGACGGTCGCCGCCGTCCAGGGCGTGGTGCTCGTGGTCGCGGTCGCGGGGGTGCTGCCGTGGGCGGTGTCGCTCGGCGCGGTGGCGTTGGCCCTGGTGGCACTGGTGTGGTCGTTCGGCCGGGACACCGTCTGGCTGGCCCGCCGGCGCGTCCGGCAGGCCCCGGGCCGGATCGTGGAGATCACGCCGCGGCGCCCGGCGTTCCGGCCGGGCCACAACCAGGCGGCTTAGCCGGACTCCCGGGCGGCCCGGGCCCGGCGCTTGCCCTCGTGCATCGCCAGCACCCGGGCGATCGGGATCGTGTGCCCCTCCTCGACGAGGTCGGCGGGCAGCACGAACGGCTCCGGCATCTCCGCCGTCCACGGGTCGCCGGCGTCGAGCAGCCCCGGGACCGTGGTCACGGTGAAGTCCGCCGGCTTGACGCCGTCGAGGTCGGCCCACCGGACCGGGAACGACACCGGCGCGGCCGGGCGGTTGCGGGGGCTGTAGACCGAGACGACGGTCGCGCCGCCGGCCCGGGTCGAATCCAGGAACACCTTCCCTTCGCGGCGGTCCTTGACGAACTCGGTCGTCCCCAGCGCCGGGTCGATGCGCTCGGCGCGGGCCGCGACCGCGCGGGTCGCCGCCGCGATGTCCTCGATCGACTGCCCCGGCGCCAGCGGCACGAAGACGTGCACGCCCTTGGAGCCACTGGTCTTCACGGCGCCGTCCATGCCGTCCTTGCGCAGGGCTTCGCGCACGAGCTTCGCGGCCCCGATGGCCAGCGAGAACGGGCCGTCCTCGGGCGGGTCGAGGTCGAGGATCAGGTGGGTCGGGTCGTGGCCGGGCTCGCGGTGCAGCGAGGTGTGGAACTCGATCGCCCGCTGGTTGCCGAACCAGATCAGCGTGCGGAGGTCGTTGCACAGCGCGTAGGAGACGTCCCGTTTGGACCGGTCGGCCCAGACGCTGGCCCGCTCCACCCACTCCGGCGTGTACTTCGGCAGGTTCTTCTGCATGAACGGGCCCTGCCCGCGCAGCACCCGCAACACGGTCAGCAGCCGGTCGCGCAGCTCCGGCAGCATCCGCCCGGAGACGGCTTCCAGGTACTCCAGCCACTCGCGCTTGGTCACCCCCGCGCCGGGAAAGACCTCTTGGTCGAGGCTGC
Organism: Amycolatopsis stemonae; assembly: GCF_054781455.1. NCBI lineage: Bacteria > Bacillati > Actinomycetota > Actinomycetes > Pseudonocardiales > Pseudonocardiaceae > Amycolatopsis > Amycolatopsis stemonae. The sequence goes on from NZ_BAAGUJ010000001.1 coordinate 638,040, forward strand.
TCACCTTGACGCCGTGACGAAGCTCGTCAGTGCCCATCGGCCCACCTTCGCGCCCGCGCGCGAAGCGGTCAACTCACTGCGTGCCCCTCAGACCAGCGGACGTCCGGCGCGCAGCCGGCGGCGCAGGTCCCAGAGGCAGAGGTTGAAGGGGAACCGCCGGACCGCGGCGGGCAGCACGCGGGTGACGCGGCCGAGCGCGGCGAGGAGCGCGTCGAACCGGCGCTGGTCGGCGGTGGTCCACGGCAGGCGCATCTCGTCGCGGAAGCGCTGCGGGAGGAAGCCCGTCGTGACGAACCGGTGGAACCGGCGTCCGGGCGCGGCCAGCACCGGATGCACGAAGCGCAGGTCGACGATGTCGGTGAGGTAGCGGCGGACGGTGTCGTCGACGCTGACCTCGTCGAGCCCCGCGGCCCAGTACGCCTCGAAGGCTTCGCGGTCGGCCGGCCACATCTCGGGGCGGACCTGCAGCGTGGTGCCGAGCTTGGCCGCGTCGCGGTAGAAGGTCGTGGGCTCGCCGCCGACGAAGGCGAGGTAGACGTCTTCGAAGCCTTTGTACAGGCAGGCGGCGACCCACAGCTGGAGGTCGGTGTCGAAGGCGTTGTAGGCGACCGGGCTTTCAGGACCCGAGTGCACCTGGGCGTGGGCGGCGTTGACCCCGCGCCGGTACGCGGCGCGCTCGGCGTCGGTGCCCATCGCGGCGACGGCGAGGTAGGTGAGCGTGGTCCGCGTCCGCTTCACCGGGTGGCGGAAGAGGTTCCCGCTTTCGACCTTGCTCTCTACAACGCCGTACCCGACGGGCGCGCGGGAGAGCTGCATGATCACGTTCGCGCTGCCGGCCAGCAGGCCGGCCCCGACGACGGCGTCCTGGAGCGCGGTATCGGTCACGCCTCCAGGGAACGACACTGTTGACGACGTGTCAAGAGTGGTGGCTTGCCCGGGCGAACGCGATCAACGCCCGCGCGGCCGGGCTCAACGGCCCGTCCGTCCGCCAGGCCAGGGCCAGCACCCCGCGCAGCCCGGGACCCGCGATCGGCACGACCCGCAGCTCGTCCTGGTGGAAGCGCGCGAGGGACTCCGGCACCACCGCCACGCCGAGCCCGCGCACCGCGAGCTGGACCAGGACGTTCGGGTCGGCCGCCTCGAACGCGATCCGCGGCGTCAGCCCGTCGCGCGCGAACGCGGCGTCCAGCGCGGTGCGCAGGCCCGTCCCCTTCGGCAGCGCCATCAGCGGCAGCTCGGCCAGGTCCGCGATCCCGACGTCCGCACGGCCGGGCAGGAAACCCGTGGTCACCGCCACGAACGGCTCGTCGATCAGGACCTGCGTCGCGATGCCCGGCGGCGGGTCGGTCGCCAGGCCGACGACCGCGAGGTCGAGCCGGCCCTCCCGCAGGGCCGCGAGCATCGTGTCCGAGTTGGCCTCGGACAGCGTGATCTCCACCGCCGGGTAGCGCTCGTGGAAGCGGGCCAGCAGGTCCGGCAGCTTGACCGGGCCCGCCGACGTCACCGCGCCGATCGCGACCTGGCCGCGGACCAGCCCGGCCAGCTCGTCGACGGCTTCGCGCACGCCCTTCACCGCCGCGAGCGCGGCCCGCGCGTGCGGCAGCGCGGCGGCGCCGACGTCGGTGAGCCGGACCGCGCGGCCCGACCGGTCCAGCAGCTCCTGCCCCAGCTCGCGCTCGAGCCGTTTGACCTGCGCGCTCACGCCGGGCTGCGCGACGTGCAGCCGGTCCGCCGCGCGCGTGAAGTTGCCTTCCTCCGCGACGGCGACGAAGTACGCGAGCTGATGCAGTTCCATAAGCACTGATTCTAGTACGCAGACAATCTAGATCTTGGACTTCTGATCGCGCCGGCCCGAAGCTGGAGGCAACGCACGAAGGAGGCAGAGATGAACACCTACCGCCCTGGTCAGGACGGGTACGCCGAAGAGGTCGCCGGTTTCCAGACCTCCGTCGCCACCCACCCCGCGGTGGTGGTCGCCGCGGAGAACGCCGAGGACGTCGTCGCCGCGGTGAAGTACGCCGCCGAGCACGACCTGACGGTCGCGGTCCAGGCCACCGGGCACGGCCTGACCGCCGGCACGGACGGCCTGCTCGTCAGCACGCGCCGGATGACCGACGTCGAAATCGACGCCGTCGCGAAGACCGCGAGGGTCGGCGCCGGCGTCCGCTGGGGCGCGGTGATCGAGGCCGCCGCGAAGCACGGGCTGGCGCCGCTGAGCGGCTCGTCGACCGATGTCGGCGTCGTCGGCTACACGCTGAGCGGCGGTTTCGGACTGCTGTCCCGGCGGTTCGGCCGCGCGGCCGACCACGTCCGCGCGATCGACGTCGTGACGCCCGGCGGCGAGCTCCGCACGGTGACGCCGGGGTCCGAGCTGTTCCGGGCCCTGCTCGGCGGGCGCGCCGGCTTCGGCATCGTGACGGCGCTGGAGTTCGGGCTGGTCCCGGTGACCGAGCTGTACGGCGGCGGGCTGTACTTCGACGCCGCGGACCTGCCGGCCGTGCTGCGCGCGTGGCGCACGTGGTCGATGACCGCACCCGACGACCTGACGACGTCGATCGCCGTGGTCCCGCTGCCCGACCTGCCGTTCCTGCCGGCGCCGATCCGCGGCAAGCACGTCGCGAACATCCGGATCGCGTACCTGGGCCAGGACGGCGAGGAGCTGGTCGCGCCGCTGCGCGCGGCCGCGCCGGTGCTGCTGGACACGCTGAAGCGGCTGCCGTACACGGAGTCGGGGTCGATCGCGAGCGACCCGCCGCACCCGCACCCGTACCACGGGACGAACGCGACGGTGGAGGTCCTGAACGACGGGATGCTGGCGTCGATCGTCGAGCACGCGGGCCCGGGCGCGCCGGTGGAGACGGTGCTGATCATCGACCGGCTCGGCGGCGAGCTCGCCCGCCGGGACCCGCTCGGCGTCGGCTGGGACTCGAAGGCGGAGTTCGTCGTGCGGGCGCTGTCCGTGGTCGAGGACGGCGTGGACCCGATCCGGCGCGCGCACGCGAAGCTGTTCGACGCGCTGGCGCCGTGGTCGACGGGCCGGCTGCTGCCGTTCCTCTACGGCGAGCACCCGGCTTCGGACCTGGCGTCGGCGTTCCCCGCCGAGGACGTCGCCTGGCTGGCGCGGTTCAAGGCGGAGTACGACCCCGCGGGGCGGTTCCGCTGACCCGGCTCCCGCCGGCCGCCTCGATCGCGGCCGGCGGGACGGGGTGTCAGCGTTCGAGGACGACGATCGGGATGACCCGCGTGGTCTTCTTCTCGTAGTCGGCGAAGCCCTCGGCGTGCGCGACCATGCCCGCGTAGAGGCGGTCGCGCTCGGCGCGGTCGGCGATCACGGTCGCCGTGGCCTCGAACTTCTCCGTGCCGACCTCGACCGTGACCTTCGGGTTCGCGACGAGGTTGTGGTACCAGGCCGGGTTCTTCGGCGCGCCGCCCATGGACGCGGCGATGACGAGCCGCTCGCCGTCGCGGGTGTAGACGAGGGGCGACAGGCGCGGCTCGCCGCTCTTCGCGCCGATCGTCGTGAGCAGCAGCACGTTCTTGCCCTCGAACATGCCTCCGACAACGCCTTCGTTGGCCCGGAACTCGTCGACGACCTGGTTGTTGAATGCGTTCATGTCGGCTGGTGCGGTCATGGAAACCCCTGTTCTGGCCGGTACGCTCGATCGCGGCCCGAGGTACGCTCGGGAGCACGAGAAGCGTTTGCTTTGAAAACAAAGCTACCGACGGGAGGCTGGCGGTGTCAACGGAGGCCGGTCCGAGCGTCGACGACGCCGTGCGTCAGCTGCTGCTGCTGATGCCCCGGCTGGTCGGCCGCGCGAAGCGGACGCCCGTCCCCGCCGAGCTGAACGGCTGCGCGCTGGCGCCGCGGCACCTGTCCCTGCTGTCGTACCTGCTGTTCGACGGGCCGATGACGGTCACCGAGCTGGCCGGCCGCCTGGAGGTCGCCCCGACGACGGCGAGCCTGATGGTCGGCGACCTGGCCCGCCAGGGCGTGCTGAACCGCGACGAAGACCCGGCGGACCGCCGCCGCACGATCGTGAGCATCACCCCGGACAAGCGCCCGGCGGTCGACGCGTGGCTGGCCCGCGGCGCCAAGGCCTGGACCGACGCCCTGGCCCCGCTGACCCCGTCCGAACGCGGCTTGGTGATCGCGACCCTGGAGGCCTACGAACGCGGCACGTGCGAAGGCCCGGCCTGCTGACCACCGTGTCGACCCTCCAATCACGCGAGATGCCTCCCCAATCACGCGAGATGCCTCCCCAATCACGCGTGATGCCTCCCCAATCACACGTGATGCCCGCTCAGTCACGCGTGAGGCCAGGCCGGAAGGGTCGACACGCGTGACTGGAGAGTCGACACGGCTGGGGCGTCAGTCCTCGGTGCGCTTCTCGCGGGCCAGCTTGCGCTGTGCCTCCGCGCGTTCGCGGCACTTGCGGAGGAACTCCTCGTCGTCGTCGGCGTTCGTGGCCGCGAAGCGGCCCGGGCGGTCGTACTCCGGGTACGCCGGGGCGTTCCGCTCGTACGCGCCGCGGGCCCGCGTCGTCTGCTGCGGCCGGCCCGCGACCAGCCAGACGATCGAGCCGACCAGCGGCACGATCAGGACCAGCAGCAGCCACAGGCCCTTCGGCAGGTTCCGGCAGGACGACTCGTCCGTCGTGATCACGTCGACCAGGCAGAAGATCCACAACCCGAGCGTGACGAAGCCCAGCAGACCATCGAAATACAGCAATTCCCGCGCCTTCCCCAGAAGATGAACGCGGTAAGTCTTAGCAGAACCCGGCGGCCGTTCGGCGCCGGGTCACCCGCAGCACCGAGGGCATCCGGAGATTCGGCGACGACACCCACTCCGGCTCCGGTTCCATCAGGCGAAACCCCTGCAGCGCCTGGAAAACCCCGGTCGCGACGGCGAGCGCGTGCCGCGAACCCGGGCATTCCCGGTAGCCGGCGCCGAACGGCTTACCGGCGAGCGACACCGTGACGTCCGCGCCGTCGACCCGACGCCGGGTGCGCAGCACGGGCTGTTCGGCGGGTTTCCCGGAAAGCCGCGCGAAAATCCCGTTCCCGATCAGGCCGGCCGTGGCGTCGCAGGCCTGGACGAGCAGCCCGATCCGCGCCGCCGTGTGTTCGGACGGGCCGCCGCAGGCCGCGATCAGGCGGTCCAACGCGGCTTCGGCGGCCGCGTCGGGCGTCACGTGCGGGTGGTAAGCGGCCGCCACCGGCGTCACGTCCGCCGAGACGTCCGGCAGGCCGAGCGCCTCAGCGAGCACCCCGACCGGCACCGGCCGCGCGATCACCGCCATCACGTCGACGGTCTCCACCGCCGCCACGATCTCCGAGGTCCGCGAGTAAGCGTTGTCCCGCAACGAATCCGGGTCGACATCGGCGAGCAGCGAGACGGCCAGCGATCGCCGCCGGGCATGGTCGGGACCATTGCTGAACCGGGCGACCGTCGCCCGCAGCCAGGCGACACCGCCCGCAGGGACGTCGACGGGAACAGGCGGAACCGGAGCGGAAAGCGAAGTCATGCGGCGAAACTAGCCGCGGAAAACGTCGGCGTGGACCGAAGCTAGAGCAACGACGCCGGGAACCACGTCGCCTGCGGACCACCGCACCGGATCGTCCGCGGGACGTCGTGCTGGAACCACCACGCCTCGGTGACGCGGCCGTCCGGCAGCCGGTACGTCGGCGGGCCGGCGACGCGGGCGAGCCCGGCCGCCTGCAGCGAGCGCGCGCTCGCGAGGTTGCCGACTTCGGCGCCGGCCCGCACGCGCGGCAGGCCGAGGTGGTCGTGCGCGAGCGTCAGGCCGGCCGCGAACAGCACGCGCCCGTGGCCGCGGCCGCGGTAGTCCGGCGCGAGGTACCCGCCGGTCTCCGGGCCGCCGTCCTCGCCGGTGTGCACGCTGACCAGGCCGACGCAGCGGTTGGCCTCGAGGTCGATCATCACCAGGTCGAGGGACTGCGGATCGGGCGACACCCAGTCCGGGCCGGTGCCGGGCACGACGCGCATCGCGTCGGCCCGCGCGCCCCGGGCGACGATCGAGTCGGGCTGCCAGCCGAGCCAGCGCTGCGCGGCCGGGTCGCTACCGCAGGCGACCGCGGCGGCGTACTCCCACGCGGTCGGCGTCCGGAACAGGAACCGCCCTTCGCGCACGACGTGGCCCTGCCGGTCGCAGGTCCGCTTGGTCATCAGGCGGCCGCGGCGGGTGAGCCGGTCGAAGATCCCCTTGGTGGCTGGCAGCATCGCGGCGAAATCGTAGCGGAGCGATCGCGGCCGGGTTGTTATTGTGGCCCGATGACGGCCGTACCCGAGGCAACCGAGCTGGACGGCTCCGGCCGTGCGGCCCAGCCTCGCCAGCTCATCGTGACGGTGTACGGCCTCTACTCGCGCACCGAAGGCGGCTGGCTTTCGGTCGCCTCCTTGATCGACCTGCTGGCCGCCGTCGGGGTCGACGAGCCCGCCGTGCGCTCGTCGATCTCCCGGCTGAAGCGGCGCGGGATCCTCGAAGCGGTGCGCCGCGGCGCGACGGCCGGGTACGAGCTGTCCGACGACGCGCGCGAAATCCTCCGCGAGGGCGACGAGCGGATCTTCCGCCGCGGCCGCGCGACCCCGGCCGACGGCTGGCTGCTCGCGGTGTTCTCGGTGCCGGAGACCGAGCGGCACAAGCGGCACCTCCTGCGCACCCAGCTCGCGCGGATGGGCTTCGGCACCGCCGCGTCGGGCGTCTGGATCGCGCCGGCCCACCTCCACGCGGCGACCGAGGAGGCGCTGACCCGGCTCGGCCTGGCCGGGTACGCCGACCTGTTCCGCGCCGAGCACCTGGCGTTCGGCGACGTCGCCGCGAAGGTCCGCGAGTGGTGGGACCTCGATCGGCTCGACGAGCTGTACACGACGTTCCTCGACGAGCACGGCCCGGCGCTGCGCCGCAGGTCCGTGACCGAAGAGCAGGCCTTCGCCGACTACGTCCGCGTGCTGACCGGCTGGCGGCGGATGCCCTACCTCGACCCCGGCCTGCCCGCGGAGTTCCTGCCCCGCGACTGGTCCGGCATCCGCGCGGCCGAGCTGTTCTTCGAGCTGCACGCACAGCTGGAAAACCCGGCGCGGGCGTACGTCGCGAAGTCGATCAGCTTCGGCTGAGCACCGCGAAGCCCTGGACCTCGACCAAGGCCTCCTCGTCCCACAGCCGGGAGACGCCGATGCCCGCCATCGCCGGGTACTCGGTGCCCGCGAGCCGCTTCCAGACGCCGCCGATCTCGCGCGCGTGGGCGCGGTAGTCCGCCAGGTCGACGATGTAGATCGTCACGCTGCAGAGGTCCGCCGGCGTCCCACCCGCCGCGCGCAGGGACGCCAGCAGGTTGCCGAGCGCCTGCTCGAACTGCTCGACGACGCCGTCGCCGACGATCCGGTTCGACGCGTCCAGCGCGGTCTGCCCGGCGAGGAATACGACGCGGCCCTCGGCCACCACCGCGTGCGAGAACCCGGACGGCTTGCCCAGCTCCGGCGGGTTGATGCGTTCCATGCGGGACACCGTACGCCATCTTTCGCGTTATTGACGGTCGTAGTCACAACGACATACCCTGGACGGCGTGCGTATCGCGGTCATCGGTGGCGGCCCGGCGGGTCTGTACTTCGCCGCGCTGGCGAAACAGCTCGGTCACACCTCGCTTTTCGGGGGTCCGGGTGGCAAAGCCCCCGGCCCGGGGCGAAGCCCCGGTGGTCACAGTCACGAAATCACCGTCTGGGAGCGCAACGCGCCGGACGACACGTTCGGCTTCGGCGTCGTGTTCTCCGACGAGACGCTCGGCGGCATCGAGCACGCCGACGCGGCGGTGCACGAAGCCATGACGGCCGAGTTCGCGCGCTGGGACGACATCGACGTCCACTACCGCGGCACGGTCACCACCTCGGGCGGCCACGGCTTCGCCGCGATGAGCCGCAAGCGCCTGCTCGGCATCCTGCAGAGCCGCTGCGCCGAACTGGGCGTCGGCCTGCACTTCCGCGAAGAGGCGCCGACGGACCTCTCCGGCTACGACCTGGTCGTCGCGGCCGACGGCGTCAACTCGGCGGTGCGCGCGCGGCACGCCGAGACGTTCCGGCCGAGCGTCGAGACCCGCCGCTGCCGCTACATCTGGCTCGGCACGGACCTCGTCTTCGACGCCTTCAAGTTCTATGTCCTCGAGACCCCGGCCGGGATCATGCAGATCCACGGCTACCCGTACGGCCGAGACGGCAGCACGTTCATCCTCGAGGTGCAGGAGGACGTCTGGCAGCGGACGTTCGGGCCGATCGCGTCAACCGCGCTGAAGCCGGGCGAGAGCGACGAGAAGTCCATCGCGCTGATCCGTGAGCTGTGCGCCGGCGTCCTCGGTGGGCACAACGTCATGGCCAACAACTCGAAGTGGGTCTCGTTCGGCACGGTCCGGTGCGAGAGCTGGGTGCGCGACAACGTCGTCCTGCTCGGCGATGCGGCGCACACCGCGCACTTCTCGATCGGCTCGGGCACGAAGCTGGCGATGGAGGACGCGCTGGCGCTGGCCGCGTGCCTCCACGAACACGAAGGCGTCACGGAGGCGCTCAAGGCGTACGAGCTGGAACGGCGGCCGGTCGTCCAGTCGACGCAGCGCGCCGCGCAGGCGAGCCTGGAGTGGTTCGAGAACATCGCGCAGTACACCCACCAGGAGCCGCCGCAGTTCGCGTTCAACATCCTCACGCGCAGCCGCCGCGTCACCTACGACAACCTGCGCCTGCGCGATCCGGAGTTCGCCACCGAGCTGGACCACTGGTTCGCGCGGTCGCTCGGGACGACGTCGCGGCCGCCGATGTTCCAGCCGTTCAAGCTCGGTTCGCTTGAACTGCCGAACCGGATCATCGTCTCGCCGATGGACATGTATTCCGCTGTGGACGGTGTTCCGGGCGACTTCCACCTGGTGCACCTGGGAAGCAAGGCTCTCGGCGGCGCCGGGCTGGTGATGACGGAGATGGTCTGCGTCTCCCCCGAGGGCCGGATCACGCCCGGCTGCGGCGGTCTCTACACGGCGGAACAGGAAGCCGCGTGGAAGCGCGTCGTCGACTTCGTGCACACCCAGACGTCCTCCCGCATCGGTGTCCAATTGGGACACTCCGGCCGCAAGGGATCGACGAAGCTGATGTGGGACGGCATCGACGAGCCCCTCCCCTCGGGCAACTGGGAGGTCTGCGGTCCGTCCGCGCTGGCCTACTCCGAGCGGAACCAGGTCCCGCGCGAACTGTCCACAACGGATCTCGACTCGATCCGCGCGGAGTTCGTGGCGTGCGCGGAGGCCGCCGCTCGCGCCGGGTTCGACGTCCTCGAACTGCACTGCGCGCACGGCTACCTGCTGTCTTCTTTCCTTTCACCGCTGACCAACCAGCGGAGTGACGAGTACGGCGGATCGCTGGAGAACCGGCTGCGCTTCCCCCTCGAAGTCTTCGACGCGGTGCGTGCCGTCTGGCCCGCCGAACGGCCGATGACCGTCCGCATCTCGGCGACCGACTGGTGCGAGGGCGGCATCGACGCCGATGACGCGGTGGAGATCGCGCGCGCGTTCGCGGCCCACGGCGCCGCGGGCATCGACGTCTCGACGGGCCAGGTCGTCAGCGAGGAACGCCCGCAGTACGGCCGCAGCTACCAGACGCCGTACGCCGACCGGATCCGCAACGAGATCGGCGAAGAGTACGGCATCGCCGTGATCGCGGTCGGCGCCATTTCGTCGTACGACGACGTCAACTCGCTCATCCTGGCCGGCCGCGCGGACCTCTGCGCCCTCGGCCGCACGCACCTCTACGATCCACAGTGGACGCTGCACGCGGCGGCCGAGCAGGACTACCCGATGCCGTGGCCGAAGCCGTTCGCCGCGGGCAGCCGGAAGCCGCAGACCGGCCGCAGCGACGGCCCGGAACCACGGCTCGACCTCGTCCGGTCCGGCCCGGCCGGCACCGCCCATGCCCGCTGGCGACCGGGAGCTCCGGCATGACCTTCACGCTCGATCCGTCCCAGCAGGCCTTCGCCGCGCAGGTGCGCCGGCTCGCTGCCGAACAGCTGCTGCCGCTCGCCGAGTCCGGTGTGGCGGGTGCCGTCAACCGGCCTTTGCTCAAGGCGATGGGTGCGCTCGGCCTGCTCGCCCGGCTCTTCCCCGGCGTCGCCGAGGGGAAGCCGTCGAGGCAGGCGGCGGCGACGGACCTGTGCATCCTGCGCGAAAACCTGGCCACGGTGAGCACCGAGGCCGAGACGGCGCTGGCCCTGCAGGGACTGGGAAGCTACCCGGTCCTGCAGTCCGGGCAGGACGATCAGGTCGCGAAGTGGCTGCCCGCCGTGGCGGCCGGCGACGCGGTGGCGGCGTTCGCGCTGACCGAGCCGGACGCCGGTTCCGACGCCGCCGCGCTGTCGTTGGCCGCGGAACCCGACGGCGACGGCTGGCGCCTCACCGGCGAGAAGATGTGGATCTCGAACGCGCCCGAAGCCGACTTCTACACGGTGTTCGCGCGCACGACGGAAGGCGCGGGTTCCCGCGGGGTCAGCGCGTTCGTCGTCCCCGCCGACCGGCCGGGGCTGGGTGGCGAGCACCTGGACCTGGTGAGCCCGCACCCGATCGGCACGGTCACGTTCGACGGCGTCGAGGTCCGGCGTGAAGAGCTGCTCGGCGAGGAGAACCGCGGCTTCGCGGTCGCGATGCGGACGCTGGACCTGTTCCGCCCGAGCGTCGGCGCGTTCGCCGTCGGGATGGCACAGTCCGCATTGGACGCCACTGTGGACTACACCGGACAACGCGAAGCCTTCGGTGGCCCCCTGATCAAGCAACAGGCGGTCGCGCACGCGCTCGCCGAGATGGCCACGCGCACGGAAGCCGCCCGGCTCCTGGTCTACGCCGCCGCGGGCGCGTACGACGCGGGCGAGCCGAACCTCGGCGGTCGCGCGGCGATGGCGAAGCTGTTCGCGACCGAGGCCGCGCAGTTCGTCGTCGACTCGGCGGTGCAACTGCACGGTGCCCGCGCCTTGCGACGCGGGCACCTGCTCGAACACCTCTACCGCGAAGTCCGGGCGCCTCGGATCTACGAAGGCGCTTCGGAAATCCAGCGGACGATCATCGCGCGCTGGCTCGCTTCCGCGCGGGCCGCCGCTCCAGGATCAGCTGGCTGACGAGCAGCCCGAACGCCAGCCCGCCCCAGGAGGAAAGGGCGCCGACGCTCTGGCTGTAGGCGAGTTCGCTGCCGCCGAAGGTCGTCGCGATCCGCGGTTCCAGCACGATCATCGCGATCGGCGAGATCACGCGGTTGACGATGATCGAGAAGGTCAGCGTGACACTGCGGATCATCCACTTGCGGTGGTCACCGAACCGGCGTTCGCGCACCGCCCGCCAGCCGGCGATGGTGCACCCGATCCACAGCACCGCGGCGAGCACGTCGCTGACGCGCGTCACCGGGCCGAACGGGCTCTGCGACCCGATGGTCAGGGCCATCAGCCCGGAGGGCAGCACACCGGCGAAGACGTACGCACGGCCCGCGTAGCGGTGCACCACCGGGTGCGTCCGGCGCAGCCACGGCCAGATCTGCAGCACGGCGCCGATCATCGCGACCGAGCCGAAGACGACGTGCCCGACGAGGAACCAGTAGTGCGCCGGGAACCCCTCGGGCGCCGGGACCCGCGACTGGGCGGGGTCGAGCGCCAGGTACGGCGGCAGCGAGAAGGAAAGAAAGGCGAGCACGAGCAGGGCCAGCGGCCCGATCCACGGCCGCCGCCACCAGGCCGGCCTGGGCGGAGTCGGGGTGGGTCGGAGCTCGGTCGTCGCGGTCATGGTTACCCCCGTGGTCGGTGACCTCTCCGACGCTAGGGGCGGCGAGCGGCCCGGACCATGGTGCGCACCACCACCGGCGCGGTGGGGCAGGCCCCACCTCCATCACGTGAGCAACGAGCGGGCCACGATGTAGCCGGACGCGCCGTTGACGCCGTGCCCGGGCCAGGTCGCCGCGCCGAGCATCCACAGGCCCGGCACCGGCGTCTCGTGCGACGGCTGCCCCGGCAGCGGCCGGAACAGGTAGCTCTGGGCCAGGTCGTGGCTGCCGCCGAACGGGTCGCCCGGGCCGCAGTTGCGGTTGGCGCGCGCGAGGTCGTCCGGCGCCACGACGTGCATGCCGAGGACGCTGCCCGGCACGTTCGGCGCGTACCGCGCGACCTGCGCCAGGACTCGGTCCGCGAACGCCTGCTTGACGGCCGTGGTCCAGCCGTCGGCCTCGATCTCGCCGGCCGCGTCGCCACGCGGGTGCGTCGGGACGTCGAGCAGCTGCAGCCGCGCGGTGGCCCGGCCCGACGGCGCGCGTGAACTGTCTACATTGGACGGCACGTCGAACGCGATGGTCGGTTCCGCGGGCAGCAGGCCGCGCGTGGCTTCGTTGACCGACCGCGAAAGCGCGTCCAGGCCGCCGCTCAGGTGTGGCTCGCCGGCGCTGTTCAGCCGTTCGTCGGCGAACCGCGGCGGCTCGGACAACGCGAGGTGCAGCACGAAGCACCCCCGGCCGTAGCGGAACCGACCGGCCTGCGCGCGGATCCGCGGCGGCACCGCGGACGGCTCGTCGGCGAGCAGCTCGAGGTACAGCTGGTCGGGGTTGACCGACGCCAGCACCGCCCGCCGCGCGTGGACGACCTCGCCGTCCGCCAGCCGCACGCCGCGGGCCCGGCCGTCCTTGACCAGCACTTTTTCGACGCGCGCTTCCGTGCGCACGGTGCCGCCGTGCCGGGTGACCAGCTCGGCGAGCGCCTGGACGAGCCGTTCGCTGCCGCCCGCGGGTGTCGGCATCCCGGCCGTGCTGAGCGCGACCTGGCACAGCAGCACCCACAGACCGCTGTTGACCTCGTCCGGGCCGCGGCCGAGGTGCAGCGCCCACGGCGCGAGCGCGGCGCGCAGCACGGGCGAGGTGAAGGTCTCGGTCAGCAGGTCCCGCGCGGTCAGGGTGAAGAGGTGCGCGAAGTCGGACAGACCGTGGCGTCCCGAGAAGAGCCGCTCGATCGTCCGCGCGGACTCGGCACTGCTCAGCTCGGCGCCGAGCAGCCCGAACACGGGCTCGACGTGCGGCTCGAAGTCCTTGAGCAGCTTGGCGAACGCCGGGCCGTCGCCGAGCCGCTCCGCCTCGGCGAGGTTCTCCTCCGGGTTCGTGGAAAGCACGGCGCTGCCCTCGGGCGTCGCGACCCCGGACCAGTACCGCGGCTGCCGGTACTCGAGCCCGAGCTCGGCGAGGTCCGGCGCGAGCGCGGCGTACGCCGGACCGGCGGTGAACAGCGGGTGCGCCGACGCGAAGACGTCGTGCTTGAACCCGGGCAGGGTCAGTTCCTCGGTCCGGACGAGCCCGCCGGGCCGGTCGCGCTCCTCCAGCACGAGCACCCGCCAGCCGTCCCGCGCCAGGAAGGCCCCCGCGACGAGCGCGTTGTGCCCGCTCCCGACGATCACCGCGTCCCATGCGTCCATGGTCCCCGATTGTGCGGACGGTGGGTCCCGGCCACCAGGGACCACGGTCCCACGGTGGCCGGGCACCTGCCGGAGGTCGTCAGCCGCCGCGGACCCGGCGGACCGTGTCGCGGTAGAAGTAGCCGCTCTGCTTGATCGTGCGTTGCTGCGTTTCGTAGTCCACCCGGACCAGGCCGAACCGCTTCGCGTAGCCGTACGCCCATTCGAAGTTGTCCAAAAGGGACCAGGCGAAGTAGCCCCGGACGTCCGCGCCCGCCTGGCGGGCCGCCGCCACCGCGGCGATGTGGGAGGCGAAGTACGCCGTGCGCTGCTCGTCGCGGACGAAGCCCGACGAGTCCGGGTCGTCGTCGAACGCCGAGCCGTTCTCCGTGATGTACATCGGGAGGCCCGGGTAGTCGCGGCCGAGGCGGGTCAGCAGCTCGGTGAACTTCGCCGGCAGGATCTCCCAGCCCATCGCCGTCGTCGGCTCGCCGAACGGCACCACGCGCGACGCCGGGACGCCGTCGTCGTCGACGGTCCGGCCCGTCTCGTCGACGCCCGAGAACTGCTGGCCGAAGTAGTAGTTGACGCCCAGGAAGTCCAGCGGTGTCGAAATGATCGACAGGTCGCCGTCCTGGACCGGCAGCTTCACCCCGCGCGACGCCAGGTCGTCCACCACGTCCGCCGGGTAACGGCCGTGCACCAGCGGGTCCAGGTAGATCCGGACGCCCAGGCCGTCCGCCTGGCGCGCCGCGCGGACGTCCTCGGGCGAGTCCGTCGCCGGGTCGGCCGTGCACATGTTGAGCGTGATGCCGAACTGCGTGTCCGCCGGTGCGGCCTCGCGCATCCGCTGCGTCGCGAGGCCGTGGCCCAGCAGCAGGTGGTGCACCGCGTGCAGCCCCGCCGCGTAGTCACGCCGCCCCGGCGCCATCACGCCGTGCACGTACCCGTGCATCGCCGAGCACCACGGCTCGTTCAGCGTCGTCCAGTGCCGGACCCGGTCGGACAGCCGGTCGAACACCAGCATCGCGTAGTCCGCGAACCGGTAGGCCGTGTCCCGCGCCGGCCAGCCGCCCGCGTCCTCCAGCTCCTGCGGGAGGTCCCAGTGGTACAGCGTGAGCCACGGCGTGATCCCGCGGCTCAGCGTCTCGTCGACCAGCCGGTCGTAGAAGCCGATGCCCGCCTCGTTGACGCCACCGCGGCCGCGCGGCTGGACCCGGGGCCACGCCACGGAAAACCGGTAGGTGTCCGCGCCCAGCTCGCCGACCAGCGCGACGTCCTCGGGCATCCGGTGGTAGTGGTCGCACGCCACGTCACCGTTGTCATTGTTGTCGATCGCCCACGGGACCTGGCAGAAGGTGTCCCAAATGGACGGAGTGCGCCCGTCTTCCGCGACCGCGCCTTCGATCTGGTACGCGGCGGTGGCGACGCCCCAGCGGAAGTCCGGCGGCAGGGTGTCGATCAGCGCCTGCTGTTCGGCGGTCGCGGCTGTGGTCTCGGTCAAGGCAGGTCTCCTCCAAGTGGACCGGATGGCGTTCAGGGAGTGGCGACGGGGTGCAGCCAGCACGCCACTTCGCGCGCCGGGTCGCCGGGCGTGCCGAGCAGCGGCACCCGGTCGTCACACGGCTCGAAAGCCTTGGGGCACCGCGGGTGGAACGCGCAGCCGGCCGGCATCCCCCGCGTGTCCGGGGGCGAGCCCGGGATCCCCGCGAGCTCGCGACGCGGACCGCGCAGCGCGGGGAACGAGTTCAGCAGGCCGTGGCTGTACGGGTGCAGCGCGTCCCGGTAGAGGTCGGCCGCCGGCGCCTGCTCGACGATCCGGCCGCCGTACATGATCGCGATCCGGTCCGAAAACTCCACCAGCAGCGAAAGGTCGTGCGTGATGAACAGGACCGAGAAGCCCAGCCGCTCGCGCAGTTCGACGAGCTGGCCGAGGATCTGGCGCTGCATGACGACGTCGAGCGCGGTGGTCGGCTCGTCCATGATGACGATCCGCGGTTCGAGCGCGAGCGCCATCGCGATCATCACGCGCTGGCGCATGCCGCCGGAGAGCTGGTGCGGGTAGGACTCCAGCCGGTCGGCCGAAATCCCGACCAGCTTGAGCAGGTCCCGCGCCCGCGCCACCCGGCCCGCGCGGGTCGACTTCGGCTCGTGCGCCTTGATGACGTCGACCAGCTGCGTGACGACCTTGTGCACCGGGTTCAGCGAGTTCATCGCGCCCTGGAACACAATGGACGTTTCGGCCCAGCGGAAGTCCCGCAGCTGCCTGTCCGTCAGCTTCAGGACGTCGTAGGGCTCGCCGTCGGCGGGGTGGTAGAGCACCTGGCCGCCGCGGATCACGCCCGGCGGCGCGAGCAGCCGCGTCAGCCCGTAGGCCAACGTGGACTTGCCGCTGCCGCTTTCCCCGGCCAGGCCGAGGACTTCGCCGCGGTGCAGCGTCAGGTGCACGTCCCGGACCGCGCGCACGGCCTCGTCGCCGACGCCGTAGTCGACGTCCAGGCCCTTGATCTCCAGGACCGGGTCCATCATGGCTGTTCCTCCCGCCCGAGCACGGGCGTGAAGCCCACGCGCATGCGATGCGTCCGTCCGTCGGCGCCCTTGACGCGTGCCTTGCCGCTGCCGCGCAGGCGCGGGCTGACGAACTCGTCGATGCCGAAGTTGAGCAGGGACAACGCGGTGCCGAGGAGCGCGATGGCCAGGCCAGCTGGCACGAACCACCACCACGCGCCTTGCGCGAGGGCCTGCTGGCTCTGCGCCCAGAACAGGATCGTGCCCCAGTTCCAGTTGGACAGTCCCGAGACGCCGACGAACGCGAGCGTGATCTCCGACATCACGGCGAAGATCACCGTGCCGACGAAGCTCGACGCGATCACCGCGGTCAGGTTCGGCAGGATCTCGAAGAAGATGATCCGCCACGTCGACTCGCCGGTGGCCCGGGCCGCTTCGACGTACTCCCGGCCGCGCAACGAAAGCGTCTGCGCTCTCAGGACTCGCGCGCCCCACGCCCAGGACGTGAACCCGATGATCACCGCCACCAGGTAGTCACCGCCGGTCGGGACCGCGCTGCCGATGATGATGATCAGCGGCAGCGCCGGGATCACCAGGAACACGTTGGACAGCGCGGACAGGCCTTCGCCCGGGGTACCGCCGAGGTACCCGGACGTCACGCCGACGATCACCGCGAGGATCGTCGCCACGATCCCCGCGGTCAGCCCGACGAGCATGACGCTGCGCGTGCCGACCACGACCTGACTGAAGATGTCCTGGCCGAGGTGGGTGGTGCCGAACCAGTGCCGCCCCGAGGGCGACTCCAGCAGGTCGTTGCTGCGGGCCGACGGGTCGTACGGCGCGATCCAGTCCCCGATGACCGCGATCACGACGAAGAAGACGATCACGCCGAGGCCGGTGGCCGTCTTGCCGCCGGTGAGGAAGCGGAAGCGGCGCCGGCGGGCGACCGCGTCGACGGGGAGGGCCTGGGCGGCTTTGACGTCCGCCGCGGGTACGGCCATGTCAGCCCTCCTTCCGGGTGCGCGGGTCGAGCGCGAGGTACGCGACGTCGGCGAACAGGTTCGCCACCAGCACCGACAGCGTGATGATCAGGAAGATGCCCTGCATCAGCGGGTAGTCCTGCGAGCCGACGGCCTGGAACAGCTGGTAGCCGACCCCCGGGTAGGAGAAGACGATCTCCACGAGCAGCGTGCCGCCGACGATGAACCCGAGGGCCAGCGCGAAGCCGGACACGCTGGGCAGCAACGCGTTGCGGGCGGCGTACCCGACCATCACCCGGCGTTCGGGCAGGCCCTTGGCGTGCGCGACGGTGACGTAGTCCTCCGACGCGACGGTGACCATCATGTTGCGCATGCCCAGGATCCAGCTGCCCATCGAGCTGATCAGGATGGTGATCGCGGGCAGCAGGCCGTGCTGGATCGCGCTGCCGATGAAACCGCCGTCCCAGCCGGGCACCAGGCCCGGGTCGAAACCGCCGGACGACGGGAAGAAGCTCCCCGGCCCGGCCAGCAGCGTCAGCGCGATCAGGCCGAGCCAGAAGTACGGGATCGACGAGAGGAACGTCGTCACCGGGAGCAGGCCGTCGACCCACGAGCCGCGCTTCCAGCCGGCGACCACGCCGAGCCCGGTGCCGAGCGCGAAGCCGATGATCGTGGTGATGCCGACCAGGATGATCGTCCACGGCAGGCTGTCGCTCAGCAGGTCGGACACCGGCGTCGGGAAGAACGTGAACGAGATCCCGAGGTCGCCCCGGAAGAGCTGGCCCCAGTAGTCGAAGTACTGGGAGATCAGGCTTTCGTTCTTGTCGAGTCCGAACAGGACGTACAGCGACTGGATCGCGTCCGCGCTGATCATGCCCTGGTTCTTCGCGATCAGCGACTGGACCGGGTCGCCCGGGATCAGCCGCGGGATGAAGAAGTTGATGGTGACGGCGGCCCACGCCGTGAAGACGTAGAAGACGAGCCGTTGCAGCAGGTACCTCATCGGGCGGCCCCGTCGTACAGCCAGCACGCGGCCCAGTGGCCGGGCGCGTCGTCGACGTCGAACCGCGGCGGCAGGTCGGTCTTGCACCGCTCCATCGCGACCGGGCACCGCGGGTGGAACCGGCAGCCGGACGGCGGGTCGATCAGGCTCGGCGGCTCGCCGGCTCCGCGCTCGGCCGGGACCTCGGCGGGATCGGCGCCCGCGGTCAGCCGGTCCGGGTCGGGCGCGGACTCGATCAGCAGCCGGGTGTACGGGTGCGCCGGCCGCTGCGTGATGGTCTCGCTGTCGCCGCCCTCGACCATGCGGCCCGCGTACATCACCATCGTCTCGTCGGCGAAGTAGCGCGCCGACGCGATGTCGTGCGTGATGTACAGGATCGCGAGGTGCAGGCGCTCCTTGAGGTCCCGCAGCAGGTTCAGCACGCCGAGCCGGATGGAAACGTCCAACATGGACACCGGCTCGTCGGCCAGCAGGGCCTCCGGGTCGGCGCCGAGCGCCCGCGCGATCGCGACGCGCTGGCGCTGCCCGCCCGACAGCTCGTGCGGGAACTTGTCGATGTACCGCTCGGGCGGTGTCATCTGCACGCGCGAAAGCAGGTCGTGCAACGACTTTTCGAGGTCGTCACCCTCGCGGCCGTGGATCTTCAGCGCGCGCGTCAGGTGGTAGCGCACGGTGTGCACGGGGTTCAGCGACGCGAACGGGTCCTGGAAGATCATCTGGACCCGGCGGGCGTAGGCGCGGAAGGCCTTGCCGTGCTTGATGTTCACGGCCTCGCCGTGCAGCCGGATGTCACCGGCGGTCCGCGGGTAGAGCCCCGCGAGCAGCCGCGCGACGGTCGACTTGCCCGAACCCGACTCGCCGACGAGGGCGGTGACGCGGCCCCGCCGGAGCGTCAAGGTGACGTCGTCGACGGCTTGGACGGCGCGGCGCGGGCCGGTGAGCGCCGCGCGCCCGCGCCGTCGTACGGGGAAGTGCTTGGTGAGGCCCGCGGCCTCGAGGACCACGGGGAGGTCCCCCTCCGACCCGACGGCGACGGGGTCGGAGGGGGACTGCTCGGTCGTTGCCACGGACTCCGCCATCGATCAGGCCGCGGGCTTCAGGTGCAGGACGATGTCGAGCGCGTTGCGCAGCGTGGGCTGCGCCGGGCCGTACGGGTTGGCGTCGTCCGGCCAGCCGACCCAGTTCTTCGTGCTGTACTCGCCGCCCGAGTTGGCCGCCGAGGTCGGGACCATCGGCTGCTGGTCGATCATGATCTTCTGCAGCGTCGCCATGGCGGCGGTGCGGGAGGCGTCGTCCTCGGCGTTGGCGTACGCCTCGAGCGCCTTGGTCGCCTCGTCGTTCTTGAAGCGGCCGTAGTTGCCGTTGATGCCACCCTGGCCGGTCGGCTTGTAGCGGTTGCCGTCCATCACGTCGCGGTACATGTCGTACGGCGTCGCACCGTCGTTGGTCCAGTGCATCAGGCCCTCGAAGTCACCGGTGTCGACCGACTTCGTCCACGCGTCCTGGTTCATCTTGTCGACTGTGGCGGTGATGCCGATCTGCGCCAGGTTGTCCTTGATGATCTCCAGGTCGGTGATGTAGTCCGACCAGCCCGACGGGACCGTGAGCTTGAGGGTGACCGGCTTGCCGCTCGGGTCCGCCAGCTTGTCGCCGGTGAACTTGTAGCCCGCTCCGGTCAGCAGCGCCTTGGCGCCCGGGACGTCGACCTGGACCGTCTTGCCCTTGTACTCCGGCGCGATGAACGGGTCGCCCGCCGGCGTCGGGATGCCGGTGACCTGGTCGTTCTTCGGGTAGAAGTAGCCGGCCTCGCCCTGGTTGAAGATGTCGTCGCGGTTGATCACCTTGCTGACCGCCTGACGCAGCTTCGCGTCGTTCCACGGCGCCTTCTCGGTGTTGAACCACAGGCCGTGGACGGCCAGCTGCGCGGGGAACCACAGCTTGTAGTGCTGCGGGTCCTTGCTGGTGTAGACGGCCTTGTAGTTCGGGATGAAGACGAAGCTCCACTCCGAGGCCCCGCTGACGAGCGCGGCGACCTGCGCGTTGTTGTCGGTGTAGGAGGTGTAGCGGATCTCCTTGACCTTCGGCGCTTCCTGCCAGTAGCCGCTGTCGCGCCGGGTGACGATCATCGTCTGCGGCGTGAACGACTTGAGCGTGTACGGGCCGGTGCCGATCGGGTTCTTCACCAGGTCGAGCGCCGGGTCCTTGACCGACTGCCAGACGTGCTTGGGCACGACGAGCGTCTGCAGGATCTTGACCTGGTTGACGAACTGGGAGGTGTCGAACGCCAGCGTCACCTGGTTACCGGCGGCGGTGACGTCCTTGTACGGCACGGCGTCGATGTTCAACGCCTTGTTGTCGCGCAGCAGCTGGAACGTGTAGGCGACGTCGTCGCCGGTCATCGGCTGGCCGTCGGAGAACTTGACGCCGTCACGGACGGTCAGGACGAGCTTCTTGTAGTTGTCCGACCAGTCCCACTTCGTCGCGAGCCACGGCTTGCCGGGCTCCTGCGGCTTGACGCGGTTGAGCATGACCAGGGGCTCGTAGATCATCCACCGGTAGCCCATGTTCGACAGGGCGGACGTCTCGAGGAACGGGTTGTTGTTCTCCGACTGCGGGCCGTCGGGCTTGCCCACGGTGAGCACCTGGTCCGGGTTGCCCTGCACAGCGGTCGAGCTGCCGCCCGAACACGCGGTCAGGCCCCCCAGAGCCATCACTGCCACTAGCGCTGCGACGATGGAGCGCTTGACTCGCATCGGTTCCTCCTGGTCATCGACGACTTCTTGCTGTCGACTGGTAGCGAGGCCCCGACCGCCGGCGACCGAACGACGCCCCGAAGTCAACCCGGGTGACTCGGGTCACGTCAATAACGCGGTGGTAACTTTTTGTGCCTAAGTTTAAGTACTGAAAGAACTGTCGGTCTGGACCTCTGGCCGGAACTACTCCTTGCGGCGCAAGGGTTTCAGCCGGTCCGGCCCCCGCTCGCGAGCAGTTGCGCGATGGGCAGGGTCGCCGCGCCGAGCGCGACCGCCTCGGGCCCGAGCCGCCCGAGGACGACCTCGGTGCGCTCCGCCAGGTAGTCCAGCGCATGCCGGCCGACCGCGTCGCGCACGGCGGGCAGGATCGCCGGTCCCATGATCGCCCCCGCGGACCCGGAGAGCACGACCCGGTCCGGGCTGAGCAGGTTGATCAGGTTCGCGATGCCGATGCCGAGGTACTCGCCGGTCTCGGCGAGCACGTCGGCGGCGGGCCCCCCGGTCGTCGCTTCGGCCACGATCCGGGCCAGCTCTTCGTCGCTTTCGTCCCCGATGATCGGTTCCTTGCCGACGCGGTCGGCGTAGTGCCGGACGACTGCCTCGGTACCGACGTAGGCCTCCAGGCAGCCGTGGGAGCCGCAGCGGCAGGCCGCGCCGGCCGCCTTGACGACGGTGTGGCCCCACTCGCTGGTGGTGATGTCCGGGTGCGAGCGCCCCGCCGTCGCGACGGCGGCCCCGACGCCGACGCCGAGCAGGACGACGATGGCGCGTTCGGCGCCCCGGCCGGCCCCGCGCCAGGTCTCGACCTGGCCGAGTGTGCGGGCGCGGTTGTCGAGGTGCAACGGCATCTTTCGGGGAGTCCAGGAGGGCTTGTCCCCCGGCCGGGGTTCGGGGCCCGGCCCCGGCGGGAACAGCGCTTCGATGTGCGGGTGGATCAGGTCGGCGAAGGCCACGCCGCTCCAGCCGAGCGTCGGCGCGTGCACGATCCCGCCGTCGCGGACCGCGCCGGGCACGCCGATGCCGACGCCGAACACCGCGCCCGGTTCGCCGCCTTCGCACACTTCCGCGATGCCGGTTCGCACCAATCCGGCCACTTCGTCCGGATCGAGGCGAGTCCCGACGAGCGGGTGGCGCACCGTGCCGAGGGTGCCGAGCGCGCAGTCGAACAGGCCGACCTCGACGTGCGTCTCGCTGACGTCCACGCCCACGACCTGCCCGAAGTCGGGCCGCACGGCCAGCAGCGTCCGGGGCCGCCCGCCGTCGGATTCGACCGAGCCCGCCTCCGCGACGACGCCGTCCGCGATGAGCTCGGAGACGACGTTGGTAACGGTGGCGGCCGACAATCCCGATTCAGCTACCAGTTCCAGCCTGCTGACGGGCCCGCGGAGGTAGAGGGAGGACAGGAGTGCCGCGCGGTTGTGCCGTCGGAGGTCTCTGGTCGTTTGGCGCACCACCTGGGTCACCTGGGGGATTGTGCCAGACACCGCCCGTGCGACCATGAGTTCGGGACTTAGTTCACCACTTAATACATAGCCACAACTTACGGTGATCAGGCATGCTGGTCGTGAGCCGGTAAGAGTTCCAGATGGGTTGCCCATGGCGAGCAAGCGCACCACCGTCCGCGATCTGCGGCGGCACAACCGTTCCCTGCTGCTTTCGAAACTGTACTTCGACGGGCCGCTGTCGCGTCACGAACTCAGCCAGCTCACCGGATTGAGCGCCGCCACGGTCAGCAACGTGACGGCCGAACTGGGCGAAGAACGGCTCATCACCGAGGCGGGCCAGGTCGAATCGGACGGCGGCCGGCCGCGGGTCCTGCTGCGCGTCGACCCGGCGTACGGGCACGTCGCGGGCGTCGACATCGGCGAAACGGGCGTCAAGGTGGAGCTGTTCGACCTGGCGATGAACCGCCTCGCCACGGTCGAGCACCCCCTCCCGAAGGCACCGGACCCGGCAACGGCGGTCGAGCAGGTGACGTCCGGCCTGCGCGAGGTGTTCGCGGACTTCGACGAGGCGAGTGTGCTCGGCGTGGGCATCGGCGTCCCGGGCACGGTCGAGCAGGGCTCGCGGGTGCTGGTCCACGCACCGACGGTGGGCTGGGACGCGGTCCCGCTGGTCTCCCTGCTGCAGGACGCGGGGGTTTCGCTCCCGTTGTTCGTCGACAACGGCGCGAAGACGCAGGGCCAGGCGGAGATGTGGTTCGGCGCGGGCCGCGGCGCCCGCCACGCCGTGATCGCCCTGATCGGCTCGGGCGTCGGAGCCGCGGTCGTCACGGACGGAACGACGTACCGGGGCTCGACGAGCAGCGCGGGCGAGTGGGGCCACACCACGATCGCGTACGGCGGTCAGCAGTGCCGTTGCGGCGCCCTGGGCTGCCTGGAGGCGTACATCGGCGCGGGCGGAGTACTGGCCCGGTACCGCAAGGCGAGGGGCAAGGACGTCCCGGGCGAGGACGAGCAGGCCCGGTTCAAGGCCCTGCTGGAGGCGGCGAGCAAGTCGAAGACGGCAGCCCGGGTCCTGGACGAAACGGCAGGCTACCTGGGCGCGGGGATAGCGAACCTGATCAACTTGTTCAACCCGGAGCGCATAGTGATCGGCGGCTGGGCAGGCTTGGCCCTGGGCGAGCAACTGCTACCCCGCATCCGCAAAGCAGCGGGCGAGCACGCACTGAGGCATCCGTTCAGCCAGACATCGATCCAGCTGGGTTCACTGGGCCTGGACGCAGTGGCAACAGGAGCGGCAACCCTGCCGGTAGCAGACCTCCTGAACCAGGGCGCGACATCAAGGATCGCCAAACCAGGAGCCCCGGACTCCGACGCAGCCTAGAAGAGCCACGACGGAACCCACACCCCCTCCCGCACCCCGATCCGAAGCCAGAACACGGCCGGCAGCACCGGGTCAAGGCACGCTTTCCCGCCTTGACGCGGTCCTGCCGGCCGTAGTCACAATCAGACTTCGGGGTGCCCGGAAGGACGTGCCCCGGTCAGCGGGAACCACTCACCGTAACCCCCTCACCCTTAATTCGGGTTGAAAAAAAATGACCGCCCGACGGTTGCCCGCCTTGTCTGGACCATGCATACTTTGTTGCCAGGCACAACAAAGCCCGCCGCCGCCCGCACCCCACCCCGCCCCGGAGCGCGAGTGACGGCGAACCGGTCGCGCCTGCCGCCGCCCCGGCATGCGAGGCCACCTCCCCCTCCCCGCGTTCCGTGCTGCGCGCGGAACGCCGTTCCCCTCAACGGTGAGAGAGGCGACAACGATGTCCACCTCGTTCCGCAGAGCCAGAAGAAGAACAGCGGCACTCCTGGCGGCCGGCGCCCTGCTCCTGCTCGGCCAGCAGGTCCTGACCCCCACGGTGGCCGAGGCCGCCGCCACCTTCACCGACGACTTCAACGGCCCCGCCGGGTCGGCCGTCGACGGGTCGAAGTGGCAGCTCGAGACCGGGGACAACGTCAACAACCACGAGCGGCAGTACTACACGTCGGGCACCAACAACGCCCAGCTCGACGGCCAGGGCCACCTCGTGATCACCGCCAAGAAGGAAAACCCGGGCAACTACAACTGCTGGTACGGCCGCTGCGAGTACACCTCCGCGCGGATGAACACGGCCGGCAAGTTCAGCCAGGCCTACGGCCACTTCGAGACCCGCATGAAGCTCCCGCGCGGGCAGGGCATGTGGCCGGCCTTCTGGATGCTCGGCGGCGGCAACTGGCCGACCGACGGCGAGATCGACGTCATGGAGAACGTCGGCTTCGAGCCGAACACCGTCCACGGCACCATCCACGGCCCGGGCTACTCCGGCTCCGGCGGTATCGGCGCGGCCTACAACGGCCCGAACTTCTCCGACGACTTCCACACCTACGCCGTCGACTGGTCGCCCAACCAGATCAAGTGGTACGTCGACGGGAACCTCTACCAGACCCGCACGCCCGCCGACCTCAACGGCAACCGCTGGGTCTACGACCACAACTTCTTCATCATCCTGAACCTCGCCGTCGGCGGGTACTGGCCCGGCGACCCCAACAGCAGCACGCAGTTCCCGCAGCAGCTGGTCGTCGACTACGTGCACGTCACGACCGACACCGGCGGCGGCACCCCGCCGAGCGGGCGGACCGGGCGGATCACCGGCATCGGCGGCAAGTGCGTCGACGTCGCGGGCGCGAACACCGCCAACGGCACGCCCATCCAGATCACCGACTGCAACAACAACGCGGCGCAGAACTGGACGATCGCCAGCGACGGCACGATCCGCGCGCTCGGCAAGTGCATGGACGTCAGCGCAGCGGGCACCGCGGACGGGACACCGGTGCAGCTCTACGACTGCAACGGGACCGTCGCCCAGAAATGGGCGATCTCCGGCGCCAACGACATCGTGAACCCCAACGCGAACAAGTGCCTCGACGCCACCGGCAACTCCAGCGCGAACGGCACCCGGCTGCAGATCTGGACCTGCGCCGGCACGGCCAACCAGAAGTGGACCACGCCCTGATCGATCCCCTCGGGTAGGCGGACCCCGCCCGGTCCGCCTACCCGGCACTCTTTCCTTTCCCCACGAGGAGAATCCCAGTGCGACGAATTCTCGTCGCGCTAATGGGGTGTGCCCTGTTAGCGCTTTCTTCCCTGACCACCGGCTCCGCCCAAGCCGCCGTCGAGGCAGGTCCGTCCGCGAGCCAGCTGCTCGCGAAGACGCAGAACTGCCAGCAGATCTCGAACGGCAAGTATTCCTTCGACGAAGGCGGCGCGGCGACCGTGCCCGTCTGCCAGGCCAATGGTGCCGTGTTCTTCACGGCCGACATGGACATCGACTGCGACGGCGTCCGCACCTCGCAGTGCAACGAGCAGACCGACTGCTGCTTCTACCCCGACACCGCGTTCCACACCTCGGCCGACCAGCCGCTGAACGCGGCGCAACTGCCCTACATCGTCCTGCCGCAGCCGACGTCCACCTGGGACTACCGCAACTACGGCATCGACGGCGGTTCCGTCGTGGCGGTGATCTACAACAACCAGGTCACCTACGCCGTGGTCGGTGACACCGGGCCGACGAGCATCATCGGCGAAGCGTCCTACGCGACCGCCGTCAACCTCGGCATCAACCCCGACCCGTCCAACGGCGGCACCGAGGGCCCGGTCACGTACATCGTGTTCCCGAACACGCACGTCAACCCGATCGAGAACCACGCCAACGCGACGAGCCTCGGCGAGCAGGTCGCGACGCAGTTCGCCGGCGGCACCACCACGCCGCCCACCCAGAACGCCGGGCGGATCACCGGCCTCGGCGGCAAGTGCGTCGACGTCGCGGGCGCGAACAACGCGAACGGCACGGCGGTCCAGCTCTACGACTGCAACGGCACGACCGCCCAGCAGTGGACGGTCGGCAGCGACGGCACCGTGAAAGCGCTCGGCAAGTGCCTCGACGTCACCAGTGCCGGCACCGCCAACGGCACGCCGATCCAGCTCTGGGACTGCAACGGCAGCACCGCCCAGAAGTGGTCGGCCAACGGGTCGCGGAACCTCGTGAACGCGGGGTCCGGCAAGTGCCTCGACGCGACCGGCAACTCGAGTGCGAACGGCACCCGCCTCCAGATCTGGACCTGCGGGTCCGGCGCGAACCAGAAGTGGACGCTCCCATGAAGAAACTGCTCACGCTGCTCGGCGTGACCGCGCTCGCCGCGGCCACCTTCGCCGCGCCCGCGCAGGCCGCGGGCGAGACGGTCAACGTCTGGCTCACCACCACCAGCGACTCCGGCGGCCGCCAGGTCACCCGCGGTCTCCAGCAGCAGACCCCGATCACCTTCGCCTCGGGCACCGGATCCGGCGGCGTGACCATCAACGTCAACGAAGGCACCACGTACCAGCAGTTCGAAGGCGGCGGAGCGTCCTTCACGGACACCGCGGCCTGGCTGATGAACTCCAGCGGCGCGCTGTCGCAGGCCACCCGCGACGACACGATGCGCAAGTTGTTCGACCCGAACAACGGCATCGGGCTGAGCTTCATCCGCAACCCGCTGGGCGCGTCCGACCTGGCGCGCTACAGCTACACCTTCGACGACATGCCGGCCGGCCAGACCGACCCGAACCTGACGCACTTCTCGATCGCCCACGACCAGGCGGACGTGCTGCCGCTGACCAAGCAGGCCAAGCAGCTCAACCCGCAGGCCAAGGTGATGGCGTCGCCGTGGAGCGCGCCGCCCTGGATGAAGGACAACGACAGCTACCTGCTGGGCTGGGTCCAGTCGCAGTACTACCCGGCCTACGCGCAGTACTTCGTCAAGTACCTCCAGGCCTACCAGGCCGCGGGCGTGCCGATCGACTACGTGTCGATGCAGAACGAGCCGACGTGCTGCTCGAGCTACCCGTCGACCAACTGGAACGGCTCGGGCCTCGCGTACTTCGCCAAGAACAACCTGCTGCCGGCCCTGCAGGGCGCCGGACTGTCCACAAAGGTCCTCGCGCTCGACTGGAACTGGGACACCTACGCGTCCTACGGCGCGCCGACGCTGGACGACCCGGCGATCCGCAACCACCCGAACTTCGGCGGCGTCGCCTGGCACGGGTACGGCGGCGACATCGCGCAGCAGACGACGACGCACAACCAGTACCCGAACGTCAACGCCTACTCGACCGAGCACTCCGGGGGCACCTGGATCTCCAACCAGCAGGCCGAGGACATGAACAACATCGTCGACTACACGCGCAACTGGTCGAAGAGCGTCACCAAGTGGAGCCTCGCCGTCGACCAGAACATGGGCCCGCACAACGGCGGCTGCGGCACCTGCACCGGCCTGATCACCGTCCACAACGGAGACTCGCGCAGCGGGCAGGTCGACTACACCGTCGAGTACTACACGATGGGCCACCTGACGAAGTTCGTGAAGCCGGGCGCGTACCGGATCGACTCGAACGACAACTCGACGGTCCGCAACGTCGCCTGGAAGAACCCGGACGGCTCGAAGGCGCTCATCGCGTACAACTCCAGCACGGCCAACCAGAGCGTGCGGGTGAACTGGGGCAACTCGTCGTTCACCTACACGCTGCCCGGCCAGACGTCGGCGACGTTCACCTGGGCCGGCAACCAGGGCAACAGCGGCGGCAAGACCGGCGCCATCACCGGCCTCGGCGGCAAGTGCATGGACGTCGCGGGCGCCAACAGCGCCAACGGCACGGCAGTCCAGCTCTACGACTGCAACGGCTCGGGCGCGCAGCAGTGGACGGTCGGCACCGACGGCACGATCCGCGCGCTGGGCAAGTGCCTCGACGTCACCGGTCAGTCCACAGCGGACGGAGCACAGCTGCAGCTGTGGGACTGCGGCGGGACGGCCAACCAGCGGTGGGCGGCCACCGCGGCCAAGGACATCGTCGGGTCCGGCTCGAACAAGTGCGTCGACGCCACCGGCAACTCGAGTGCGAACGGCACCCGGCTGCAGATCTGGACCTGCACCGGCGCCGCCAACCAGAAGTGGAACGTGCCCGCATGAAGAAACGAGCAGCATTCGGCGCCCTGATCGCGGCGTCCGCAATGGTCGCCCTGCCCGGGGCGGCCCAGGCGGCGACCGGCCCGATCACCGGGATCGCCGGCAAGTGCGTCGACGTCAACGCGGCGAGCAGCGCCAACGGCACGGCGATCCAGCTCTACGACTGCAATGGCACCAACGCTCAACAGTGGACGGTCGGGTCCGACGGTTCCCTGCAGGCGCTGGGCAAGTGCCTCGACGTGACGAGCGCGGGGACGGCCAACGGCACGCAGATCCAGCTCTGGGACTGCAACGGCTCCGCCGCACAGAAGTGGACGGCCAACGCGGCGAAGAACCTCGTCAACACCGGTTCGGGCAAGTGCCTCGACGCGACCGGGAACTCCAGCGCGAACGGGACGCGGCTGCAGATCTGGACGTGCGCGAGCACGGCCAACCAGCAGTGGACGCTCCCGTCCGGCGGCACCACCCCGCCGCCGTCCGGGCCGGGTGTGATGGCCGTGGCGCCGTACCTCTACAACGGCTGGGGCAACCCGCCGAGCCCGCAGACGATCCAGAACGCCACCGGCGTCAAGTGGTTCACGCTGGCGTTCATCCTGTCCAACGGCTACTGCAACCCGCAGTGGGACGGCGGCCGGGCGCTGACCGGCGGTGTCGACCAGAACACCATCAACGCGGTGCGCGCGGGCGGCGGCGACGTCATCCCGTCGTTCGGCGGCTACTCGGGCAACAAGCTGGAGTCCTCGTGCGGGAGCGCGGGTGAACTGGCGGCGGGCTACCAGAAGGTGATCAGCGCCTACGGCCTCAAGGCGATCGACATCGACATCGAGGCCGACGCCTACAGCAACCCGACGGTGCAGCAACGCACGGTCGACGCGCTGAAGACGGTCCGGGCGAACAACCCGGGCATCAAGATCTACGTCACGTTCGGCACCGGGCAGTCCGGACCGGACAACAGCCTCGTCAACCGGGCGGCGCAGTCCGGGCTCACGGTCGACGGCTGGGTCATCATGCCGTTCGACTTCGGGGGCGCCGGCCAGAACATGGGCACGCTCACGCAGCGCGCGGCAGAGGGCCTCAAGAACGTCGTCAAGGCGGCTTACGGCTACGACGACGACACGGCCTACCGGCACATGGGCATCTCGTCGATGAACGGCATCACGGACAACAACGAGACGGTGACCCTGAACGACTTCACGACGATCCTGGGCTACGCGAACCAGCACCACCTGGCCCGGTTGACGTTCTGGTCGGCCAACCGCGACCGCCCCTGCCCGGGCGGCTACCCGAACGACGACACATGTTCGGGTGTTTCCCAGCAGGCGTGGGACTTCACGAGGATCTTCGCCCGCTACGCCGGCTGATCCGGCCCGGAAAGTCCGTGAATGCCACATTGAGGGACTTCAAGTCCCTCAATGTGGCATTCACGGCTTTCAGGAGGTTATCCAGCCGCGAGGATGCCCGAACGGGCACTACTCGGACATCGCGGCCCGGGCCGCCTCGGCGCGGTCGGCGTACGCGCCGACCAACTGCTCCTCCGCGTCTTCGAGGTACTTCATCAGCAGCTGCTCCGCGCCCGGGCCGTCGCCCGCCTCGAGGCGGTCCAGGATCTCGTGGTTGCGCGGCAGATAACGCTCGTGGAAGCGCCGCGGCTCGGCCATGATGTGGAAGACCAGCCGCAGCTCGGCGGTCAGCCGGCCGACCAGCTCGTTGACGCGCTCGCTGCCCGACAGCGCCGCCAGTTCCTGGTGGAACCAGACGTTCGCGGTGCCGAGGTCCTTCCAGTTCCCGGTGCGCGCGGCCTCGTCGCCGATCTCGACCTTCTCGCGGATCCGGGCGATCGAAGCGGGCCTCGCCGTCACCCCGCGGACCGCCGCGCACTCGATGATCTTGCGGACGCGGTAGATGTCGACGACGTCGTCCACGCTCGGGATGCGGACGAAGACGCCTCGGTTGAGCTCGTGGGCCAGCAGCCGCTCGTGCGTGAGCAGCCGGAACGCCTCGCGGAGCGTGTTGCGCGAGACGCCGAGCGCGTTGCCGATGTCCTGCTCCGACAGGCGCCCGCCGGGCAGGAAGAAGCCCTCCGCGATGCGCTTGCGCAGCACCCCGGCGACCCGCTCGGCCGTGCTCTTGCGGCTGACGAGGCCGCGGTCGGCCTCCAGGCCCGGTGACCCGCTGTCTTCGATGACCACGCTCCGATGATACCCGTCACACTGAGGACGATCCAATTGCCGTCTTGTGGAATTGTTCAACGATCCTTACTGTGTGAGTCACGCCACGATGAGACACTGGCCAGGAGGTGCCCATGACTGCGACAACAGCTACCGAGGCCCGGCCGTTCGACTGGTTCCGAACGCTCGGCAAACGCGGACGGCGCGCCTTCCTGGGCGCGTTCGGCGGCTACGGCCTGGACTCGTTCGACTACCAGACCCTGCCGCTCGGCCTGGCCGCGATCACCGCGTACTTCGGCATTTCGAGCGGTGAAGCCGGCCTGCTCGGCACGACGACGCTGGTCGTGTCGGCCGTCGGCGGTGTCGGCGCGGGGATGCTGGCCGACCGGATCGGCCGCGTCCGCACGCTGCAGCTCACCATCGCGATGTACACGATCTTCACCGTGCTCTGCGGGTTCGCGCCGAACTTCGAGACGCTGCTGATCTTCCGCGCCCTGCAGGGCCTGGGCTTCGGTGGTGAGTGGGCGGCCGGCGCCGCGCTGGTCGCCGAGTACTCGCAGGCCCGCTACCGCGGCCGGACCGTGGCGTTCGTGCAGAGCGCCTGGGCGGTCGGCTGGGGCCTCTCGGTGATCGTCTACACCGTCGTGTTCAGCCTGGCGAGCCCCGACCTGGCCTGGCGGATCATGTTCTGGACCGGCGTCATCCCGGCCCTGTTCGTGCTGTGGGTCCGCAAGAGCGTCAAGGACGCGCCGCGCGCCGAAGAACGCCTGAAGGCCGAACGCCCGAAGGGCACGCTCGTCAAGATCTTCAAGGCCGACCTGCTGCGCACGACGTTCTTCGCCGCACTGCTGGCCACCGGCGTCCAGGGTGGTTACTACACGATCTCGACGTGGCTGCCGTCCTACCTGAAGAAGACGC
Source organism: Amycolatopsis stemonae (assembly GCF_054781455.1). Lineage (NCBI taxonomy): Bacteria > Bacillati > Actinomycetota > Actinomycetes > Pseudonocardiales > Pseudonocardiaceae > Amycolatopsis > Amycolatopsis stemonae. The sequence goes on from NZ_BAAGUJ010000001.1 coordinate 669,297, forward strand.
GCGAGCTGACCGTGATCGGCACCGGTGGGTACCTCGCGTTCCTGATCACCGGCGCCTTCGTCGGGTACGTCTGCGGCGGGTACCTCACGGACCTGCTGGGGCGCAAGAAGACCTTCCTGACGTTCGCGCTGCTCTCGGCCGCGCTGATCGTCGCGTACACGCAGATCCCCAAGGGCGCCAACGGGCTCGTGCTCGTCCTCGGCTTCCCGCTCGGCTTCTCGATGTCCGCGATCTTCAGCGGCTTCGGCGCATACCTCGCCGAGCTGTACCCGACGACGCTGCGCGGGACCGGACAGGGCTTCACGTACAACTTCGGCCGCGCGGTCGGCGCGATCTTCCCGACCGTCGTGGGCTTCCTCGGCGCCGGCGGCGCGATCGTGTTCGGCGCGCTCGGCTACGGCATCGCCGTGCTCGCGCTGCTGGGCCTGCCGGAAACCCGGGGCATCGAACTCGTCGACTGAGGGGGAACTCATGACGACCTTTGACGAACCCGCGACGTTCACCCCCGCGCAGGCGCGCGAGGCGTTCCGCCGCGGCACCGCCCGGCCGACCACCGGCTGGGCCAACGGCTTCACGCAGACCAACCTGATCGCTGTGCCCGAAGACTGGGCCTACGACGTCCTGCTGTTCTGCACCCGCAACCCGCAGGCGTGCCCGGTGCTCGACGTCACCGACCCCGGTGACCCGGCCACCCGGCTCGCCGAGGGCGCGGACCTGCGCACCGACCTGCCGCGCTACCGGATCTGGCAGAACGGCGTGCTGGCCGGCGAGGTGTCGGACGCGACCGGGTTGTGGCGCAGCGACATGGTCGCCTTCTCGATCGGCTGCAGCTTCACGTTCGAGACGGCACTGGCCGCCGAGGACGTCCCGCTGCGGCACGTCGACCAGGGCCGCAACGTCGCGATGTACGTGACGAACCGGCAGTGCGAGCCCGCCGGGCGGCTGTTCGGGCCGATGGTCGTGTCGATGCGGCAGATCCCGGAGGACCGGGTCGACGACGCCGTCCGGATCACGCGGGCGATGCCGGCCGTCCACGGCGCTCCGGTGCACGTCGGCGATCCGCGCGCGCTGGGGATCGAAGACCTTTCGCGGCCGGACTTCGGGGATCCGGTGGACGCGGAACCCGGTGACGTCCCGGTGTTCTGGGCCTGCGGGGTCACCCCGCAGGCGGCGCTGATAGCGTCCCGGCCCCCGTTCGCGATCACGCACGCGCCGGGGTACATGTTCATCACGGACCGGCTCGACAGCGAATACCGGGTGGACTGAAATGGATCTGAACAGCGATCTCGGCGAGGGCTTCGGCGCCTGGAAGATGGGCGACGACGAAGCCATGCTGGACATCGTGACCAGCGCGAACGTCGCGTGCGGCTTCCACGCCGGCGACCCGTCGGTGATGCGGCGGGTCTGCGACCTGGCGGCCGAACGCGGCGTCGCGATCGGGGCGCACGTCGGGTACCACGACCTGGCCGGGTTCGGCAGGCGCGCGCTCGACATCGCGCCGAACGACCTGGCGAACGAAGTGCTCTACCAGATCGGCGCGCTCGACGCGTTCGCCCGCGCGGCGGGCAGCCGCGTGACGTACGTGAAGCCGCACGGCGCGCTGTACAACACCGCGGCGGTGGACGCCGAGCAGGCCGCCGCGATCGTCGACGGCCTGCGCCGGTACGACCCCGGGCTCGCGCTGCTCTGCCTGCCGAACTCGGAAATGCAGCGGCAGGCGGAAAAGGCGGGCGTGGTGGCGTACGCGGAGGCGTTCGCGGACCGCGCCTACACCGCCGACGGCAAGCTCGTGTCGCGCAAGAAACCGGGCGCGGTGCTGCACGACGCGGACCTGGTGGCCGAGCGCGCGGTCGGCATGGCGACCGGGGGCGTCATCACCGAGGACGGCAGCAAGCTCGACGTCCGCCCGGATTCCCTGTGCGTGCACGGGGACACACCGGGCGCGGTGGAGCTGGCGCGGCGGATCGAGGCGGCGCTGGCCGAAGCGGGCGTGCAGCTGGGCGCGTTCACCGGATGACTGTGCGGCTGCTCCCGTGCGGCCGCCGCGCGCTGCTCGTGGAACCGGACGACGTGCTCGGGTACCAGGCGGCGCTGACCCGGTTGTCGGTGGACGGTGTCGAGGAACTGGTCCCGGCGGCCCGGACGCTGCTGGTCCGGTTCGACCCCGCGGTGACGGACGCGGACCGGCTCGGCGCGGTGCTGCGTCAAGTGTCTCCTGTGGATGGTGCGGTGGCGGAGGCGGGCGAGGTGGTGGTCCCGGTGGTGTACGACGGCGAGGACCTGGCCGACGTCGCGGCCGAGGCGGGTGTTTCGGTGGACTCGGTGATTTCCTTGCACAGCGCGGGTTCGTACGTCTCGGCGTTCTGCGGGTTCGCGCCCGGGTTCGCGTACCTGTCCGGATTGGACCCGGCCCTGCACGTCTCCCGGCGCGCGACGCCCCGGACGCGCATCCCCGCGGGGTCGGTCGCGATCGCCGGGGAATACAGCGCGGTCTACCCGAGCGCGTCCCCGGGCGGCTGGCGGCTGCTCGGCCGGACGGACGTGCCGGTGTGGGACGTCGAACGCGACCCGCCGAACCTCCTGCCGCCGGGCACGCGAGTGCGTTTCGAAGCGGTGCCGTCGTGAAGCTCGAAGTCGTGCGGCCGGGGTTCTCGGCGACGGTGCAGGACCTCGGCCGGCCCGGGCACGCGGCGCTCGGCGTCGGCCGGTCCGGTGCCGCCGACCGCGCGTCGTTCGAGCTGGCCAACCGGCTCGTCGGGAACCCCGGCGACGCGGCGGCGCTGGAGGTCACGCTCGGCGGCCTCGTGCTGCGCGCGTCGAGCGTCACGACGGTGGCGGTGACCGGCGCGCTCTGCCCGGTGTCCCCGGGCGGCATGAACGCGCCGATCACGCTGTGGCCGGGGAACGAGCTCGTGCTGGGCACGGCGTCCGCGGGCTTGCGCTGCTACGTGGCGGTGCGCGGCGGGATCGACGTGGCGCCGGTGCTCGGCTCCCGCTCCACCGACACCCTCGGGAAGCTGGGCCCGCCCCCGCTGGCCGCCGGGATGCTGCTGCCGGTCGGCACGCCCGGCGCGTTCCCGGTGGCCGATCTCGCGCCACGCGCGGCGTTGCCCGCCGAGCCGGTGCTGCGCGTGACGCCGGGACCGCGGCGCGACTGGTTCGCCGCGCCGGACGAACTGCTGTCCACTGTGTACACGGTGTCGCCGGACTCGGACCGCGTCGGCATCCGGTTCACCGGGCCGCCGCTGTCCCGTGCCCGGTCCGGGGAACTGCCGTCCGAGGCGTGCGTGCCGGGATCGGTGCAGGTACCGCCGTCGGGCCGGCCGATCCTGTTCCACGCCGACGGCCCGACGACGGGCGGCTACCCGGTGATCGCGGTCGTCGACGAGGCCGACCTCGACCTCGCGGCCCAGCTGCGCCCCGGCCAGACCGTGCGGTTCCGCGCCGCCTAGGCCCGGGAGTCCGGCACCCCGGCGTAGTCCGGCAGCTCGACGCCGTTGATCGCGCGTTCGATCAGCGGGGTGAGGACCGCCATGTCGGGCTCCTCGACCGGGCCGCCGTCGCGCATGCGCGCGTGCAGCCGGCCGATCTCCTGGTTGGCCTCGACGTACGAGCGCATCCGCTGCTCGTACCCGGCGAACCCGGCTTTGGGGTCCCACCCGGTGGCGGCGAGCTCGCCGGCCAGCAGGTACGCGCCGACGAGGGCCAGCCCGGTGCCGCCGCCGGACAGCGGCGACGAGCTGAACGCCGCGTCGCCGAGCAGCGCCACCCGGCCGTCCGACCAGCGGTCCAGCACCACCTGGGCGATCTGGTCCAGGTAGAAGTCCGGGGTGTCGTCGAGGTGCGCGAGGATGCGCGGGGTCAGCCAGCCGAAGCCGGCCATCCGCTCGCGCAGCAGGCGCTTCTGGGCTTCGATGTCGCGGTGGTCGACGTCGAACTCGGCCGCGGAGAAGGACAGCATCGCCATCGCCCGGGTGGCGTCCGGGAGGGGCCGCAGGCCGGCGGAGCGCCCGCCCTCCTGGTGGTCGAGCATCCAGCGCTCCAGCCCGAACTCGTTGGGCACGCTGTAGAAGGCCAGCACGGACCCCAGGTGGCGGACGAACCGCTCACGCGGCCCGAAGACCATCGCCCGCAGCGACGAATGCAACCCGTCGGCCCCGACCACCAGGTCGAAGCGCCGCCGCCCGCCGCTCGCGAAGACCACGTCGACGCCGTCCTCGTCCTGGGTGAGCTCGGCGATCCGGTCGTCGAAGACGTACTCGACGCCTTCGCGGGTGTCGTCGTACAGCACCCGGGACAGGTCTCCGCGCAGGATCTCGATCTCCGCGATGTACCCGTCGCCGCCGTCGTCCTCCGCGCTGAAGGTCTCGAGGATCCGCCCCTGAGCGTCCACGACGTGCGCGCCGGCGGTCTCGGTCCGGGCCGCGCGCACCGCCGCGTCCAGCCCCATCCGCCGGATGACCTCCCTGGCCACCCCGCGCGCGTCCACCGCCTGCCCGCCGGGGCGCAGCCCGGGCGCCCGCTCCACCACGGTCACCTCGGCTCCCCGCCGGTGCAGCCAGTGGGCCAGCGCGGGCCCCGCGATGCTCGCTCCCGCCACCAGCACCTTGGTTCCGCTCACCGTGTCCCCCTCGTTCTTCGGTCCGGGGTCCGGATCCTACGGCGAGATCCGCACGGCGAGCAGCCAAACGACGTTGGTGGCCGCGATCGCGAGCCACGCGGCCCACGCCGCCGGCGGGACCAGGGCGGTGGTGACGACCCCCAGTGCCACCGTCACCACCACCGGCCAGGCCCGCCGCGCCCGGCGTGGTCCCCGTTCGGCCAGGTAGGCGTCGAGCGCCTCCGCGACCTGGTCGTCGATCTCGTCGCGCACCCGCGGGTCCAGCTCAGACATGGGCCGGCACCGGCGGCCGCGCCGGGAGCGCCACCGTCAGGCACGCCAGCGCCAGCGGAACCTCGAGACCGGCCATGAGCAGGGAAAACACAACGTCGTCGCCGGCCGTCACGACGTCGAACCAGGCGTCGGCGAGCAGCAACGTCGCCGTGGCCGTCGCGGCGAGCGGTGTCCGCGGGTCGCCGCGGCCGAGCAGCCAGGCCGTGACCAGCAGGCCGAACGCCTCCGCCGCGTCGAAGCCCGTCCAGGCCAGTCGCCAGTGCTGTGCCGCCACGACGTCCGGCAGCGTCGTCCCCAGTACCGCGATCCACGGCAGCAGGCACAGCCCCGCCGCCCAGAAGAGTCTTTTCATGGTGAACCCCCATTCGCCGACCACGGTAGCGGACTACAGAGATTCTTTGCAAACAATCTCTGTAGTACGCTGCGAGCATGGTCGAACGTCCCGAACGGCGCGTGCTCACCGGCGCGGATCTCAAAGCCTTCTACAAGGCCCTGGCCAACCCGGTGCGCCGCGACATCCTGTCCTACCTGGGAAAACACGGCGAGGCGAATTCGACGAGCGTCGCCAAGGCCCTCGGCGAAAGCACCGGGACGACCAGCTACCACCTCCGCCGGCTCGCCGACCTCGACCTGATCGCGGAGATCGAAGAGCGCTCGACCGGCCGCGAACGCTGGTGGAAGTCGCTGATGAAGGACATCTACACCCCACCCGGCCTGGAGATGACGCCGGACGAGCGCGAGGCCGCGCGGAAGCTCGGCGCCCTCAAGATGAGCCACGACCTCGGCCTGGTCACCCGGGCGTACGCGGGCTACGACGACGCCGAAGGCTGGAACCAGATCTACCGCGCGGGCCTGACCCTGACGAAGGAGCAGGTGACGTCGTTCGTCGAGGAGTACCAGAACCTGATCTGGAAGTACGTCACCGAACCGGGCCACCACCCACCCGGCTCGCGCGCGCTCGCCGTCCGGCTGATCGTCGTGCCCGAAGAAGAGTCCACAGAGGACTAGAGGCCGGACACGCGCAGCGTGATGTTCAGCCGGCCGGTCAGGCCCAGTGCCGGGTCGGCCGTGCCGGGCAGCGTCTTCGGCACGCCGTGGTACGCCAGGCGCGAGGGGCCGCCGAACACGAACACGTCGCCCGAGCGGAGCTCGACGTCCGTGTACGGCTTGCCGCGCGTCTCCGTGTTGCCGAAGCGGAACACGCACGCGTCGCCGAGGCTGACGGACACCACCGGCGCCAGGCTGCGCTCGTCCTTGTCCTGGTGCAGCCCCATCTTCGCGGCGGCATCGTAGAAGTTGACCAGCGCGATGTCCGGCTCGTACCCCTCGGCCGGTTCGCCGTACGCGTCCGCGAGCGCGCGGCGGCCGAGGTCGCCGAGCCAGTCCGGGAACGGCAGCACCGGCGTGCCCTCGCCGGTCGTGCGCGAGTAGCCGTACGGGTACCAGTGCCAGCCGAGGCAGACGGACTTCACCGACATCACGCCGCCGTTGGGCAGCCGGGTGTGGCGGTAACCGGACCAGCCGCGGCAGGCCGCGACGAGCTCACGCTGTTCGTCGAAGCCGAGCCAGTCGGGTACGTGCACGGCACCGGGGGCGATCTCGGCGCGCGGCCGCGGCAGGAGGGCGTCCATCACCTCGATTGTGCCGGAGACCCCTGCCGCGCACGTTCGGTGATCATCGAAGGCACGATCCGATGACCGCGGACGGTGACGCCCGCGGCGATGTACCGGCGCAGGAGGCGTCCCAACGGACCAACGGGACGCCCCTGCGACCGGTTCCCCTCGCTTTGGGCCACCATGTTCAGACATTCCCACACCGGATGTCTCATGGCCAGCGTGGATCAGCTACGAAATCGTCACTTGACCACGCCGGGGCAGATCAGTCACGGAACGTCACCACGGTGACGCCCGCCCGCGCCGGCACGGGGTCGTTCATCGCCGCCAGCGCGGCCGGGACGTCGTCGAGGCCGATCCGCTGTCCGATCAGCGCGGCGAGGTCGATCCCGGCCGTCTCGACGACGCGCAGCAGCTCCGGGTACTCGTGGGCCTGCAGCCCGTGGATCCCGACCAGCTCCAGCTCGCCGCCGATGACCCGGTGCATCGGGATCGGCGCGACGCCCTGCGCGGGCGGCATCAGCCCGGCCTGGACGTGCCGGCCGCGCTTGCGGAGGCTGCCCACCGATGCCGCGCAGGTCGACGGCGAGCCGAGGCAGTCGAGCGAGACGTGCGTGCCCCCGCCGGTCAGCTCGCGCACGTGCGCGGCGACGGCTTCGGGGCTCTCGAACGCCGACGAGTCGACGACGACGGCGGCCCCGGACTTCTCGGCGAGCGTCAGCGCCGCGGGTGAGACGTCGACCGCGACGACCTTGGCGCCCGCCGCGACAGCGAGCAGCACCGCCGAGATCCCCACGCCGCCGCAGCCGTACACCGAAACCCACTGGCCCGCGGTGACCCGGCCCTGCCGCAGCACCGCGCGGAACGCCGTGCCGAACCGGCAGCCGAGCGCGGCGGCCTCGGCCGAGCCGAGGGAGTCCGGCAGCGCCACCAGGTTCGTCTCGGCGTGCTCGACGGCGACGCGCTCGGCGAACGAACCCCAGTGCGTCGCGCCGGGCTGGAACTCGCGGTCGCAGATCTGCTGGTCGCCGCGGGCGCACTGGGCGCACGTCCCGCACGCGCAGACGAACGGCACGGTGACGCGGGCGCCGAGCTCCCAGCCGCGCACGCCCACGCCGAGCGCGACCACGCGGCCGGCCAGCTCGTGCCCGGCGACGTGCGGCAGCTTCACGGCGGTGTCGTGCCCCTGCCAGGTGTGCCAGTCGCTGCGGCAGACGCCGGTCGCGTCGACCTCGATCACCGCACCACCCGGCGGCGCCACCGGCTCCGGGACGTCCTTGACGACCGGCGGGGCGCCGAACTCCTCCATCACCACGGCTCGCATGGCGCGAGCCTACGTGATCCGCTCAGGTGAGCGGTTTTCCGTTGCTACTGCTCAATTGAGCGGGGGTGGCGTCGGATGAAAGCGCGTTCTGCTCCGCGGCGGGCCGAGGAGCTTGCTGAGCGAGCCGTCCGGCACGTTCAGGATGTCCTCGAGATTCCGCAAGGCTTCCAACGATTCCGGCCGCTCCGGCCGGCACCGCCCGGACTGCCAGTGGCTGAGGGTGGCCAGGCTGACCGTGGTTCCCCTGCCGCGCAAGCGATAGCGGATCCGATCGAGGCCGAGGCCGCGGGCCCTGATCGCCGCGCGCAGGGCGACGTCGAACGGCCCGGCGGCCAGCAGCTGGCTCAGCTCCGCCTGTTCCCCCCGGTCGATGGTGCGTGTTCGCTGACCGGTCATCACAACGCTCCGAAGCACTCCCGAATACGAACATTGGAGCGTAGGCGCAGGTTCGCAAGATCGGAAGGGCACTCACCCACCTGCGAGTTACGCCGCACGCGCCTCTTCGGCGATCGCGGCGAACGGTTCCGCGTAGCCGGAGTTGATCGTGACGTAGGAAATCCCCCACCGCTCCCGCCAGCCGAGAAGCCTTTCCGCCGCTTGACCTGGATCAGCGGGCAGCACGGTGACGGCCCCGGCGGCGGCGAGCTCGGGCACGTCGACCCCGGCCCACCGCGCGATCCCGGGCGACGGCTCGTCCCCGACGGCCACGAGGTTCAGCCCGAGCTCGATGTCCGGCAGCCGCGCGCCGGCGAGCGCCCAGAATCGATCCACAATGGACTGCGCCTCGGCTTCGGTGGTCGTGGGCGCCCAGGTGAAGCTGAGGGTGTCGGCTTCTTGCGCGGCGAGCGCCAGCATTTTCGGTCCCCCGCCGGCGAGAACCAGCGGCGGCCGGTCCGCGGTCTCCTTGAGGACGGCGATCGTCTCCGCCATCCGTGTGATGCGCTCACCCGGTCCGCCGAACTCCCGCCCGAGGCTTTCGGCGTGCGCCCGGGCACCGGGCCGCCCTACCCCGAGCCCGAGCTCGAACCGGCCCCCGGTCTGCTGGTGCAGCGTCCGGGCCTGCCAACCGAGGGCCTTGGCGTCCCGGAAGGGATCGGCGAGCACGAAGGTGCCGACGGTGAGGTCCAGCGTGACCGCGGCGGCGGCCCCGAGCAGCACGAAGGGATCGGCCCAGCCGACGGGATCGGTGGCGAGCAGGGTGTCGAAGCCAAGCTTCTCGACCCGCTCGGCCTGGGCGGTCCACGAGGTCAGATCACGAGCGTGACCGGCAACGACGCCGAAGCGGAAGGGTTTCATGCGGCCATGGTCTCGGCCGCGGCCGTGTCACCACATCCGCTTCGGGACGTCAGTCGCGCGTACGCCTCTCAGCGCAGGGTGACCGACAAGGCCTGCGCGATCTCCTTGCCGATCGCGTGCGTGGCGGCGTCCGGGGGTGAGCCCACCTTGACCACCATCGGGCCGCCGAACGGCTGGCGCTCGACCACCTCGATGCGTTCGCCCAGGTTGATCGCGTGTTCGGTCAGGTAGCGCAGCAGCTCCGGGTCCGTGTCCCAGACCCGGACGATCTCGCCCACCGCGCCCGGCTCGAGGTCGTCGAGGATGCGGACCGCCAGTTCCTCCACGCTGCCGTCCGCCGCCGGGATCGGGTCGCCGTGGGGGTCGCGGACCGGGTTGCCCAGCTTGGCCGCGATGCGCTCGACCAGCCGGTCCGACACCGCGTGCTCCAGGGCGTCCGCCTCCGCGTGGACCTCGTCCCACGTGTAGCCGAGCTCGGACACCAGGTACGTCTCGATCAGCCGGTGGCGCCGCAGCACCGAGCGCGCGAGCTGCCGGCCGTCGGCGGTGAGCTCGATGCCGCGGTACGGCACGTGGGTGACCAGTCCGAGCTGGGACAGCTTCGTGACCATCCCCGACGCCGAGGACGGGCTGACCTCCAGCCGGCCGGCGAGCGAGGTGTTCGTGACCGCCTCACCGCGTTCGACCAGGCCGTAGATCACCCGGACGTAGTCCTCGACCGACGAGGACCTCCGGACCGAACCATCTCCCATGCCGCATACGATACGGGGCCGGGTTCTTTCTCGTGAAAGTTCACGGCCGCCAGCGGTAGCGGATCCAGCCGGGGACCGGCTCCGCGCCGAGCTGGGCGTAGAACGCCTCGCCCTTTTCGTTGCCCTCCTGCATGTCCCACTCGACGCGCCCGGTCGTGCGGGTGCGCAGCTCGTCGAGCAGCTCGCCGCCGAGGCCGTGGCGCCGGTGCGCGGGCCGGATGAACAGGTCGTCCAGCCAGATCCCCGGCCGGGCCTCCCAGGTCGAGAAGTTCCAGCTGCAGAAGGCGAAGCCGGCGACCGTGCCGGGCTCGCCGGGCGGGGTCGCGATCAGCACCCACGCCTTCGGATCGGCCCCGAACAGGTGACCGCTCATCTCGGCGCGGTCGAGCTTGAGGTCGTGGTTGTCCTCGTAGACGGCGTGCTCCTCGATGAGCGCGCAAATCTCTTCGACGTCTTCGAAGACGGCGTCGCGGACGGGCATCGTGCCTCCCGTTTCTGTCGGTGGTGGTCGTTACGGTCGTGCTCGGAGGTGGTCGATGTCCCCGGAAGAGAAGTTCGAAGCGCTGGTCGACGAGTTCACCGGAGAGCCGGGCATCACGCCACCCGGCGCGACCGGCGGCTTCGGGCGCACGGCGCTGCGGGTGAACGGCCGGATCTTCGCGATGTTCGTCCGCGGGCAGCTGGTGCTCAAGCTGCCGAAGGCGCAGGTGGACGAGCTGGTCGAAGGCGGCGACGGCGTGCGGTTCGACGCCAACAAGGGCACCCCGATGAAGGAGTGGCTGGCGCTGGGGAACGACTCGAAGCGGGCTTGGCCCGCGCTCGCGCGCGAAGCGCTCGATTTCGTGGACGGGAAGTGATGCTTCACGACAGCCGGGCCTGGTAACGCAGTTCGCCGCCGACGGCCGTGCCCTGCACGGTCAGGCCGTCCAAAGCGGACTCGTCCAGCGGCGATCCCGAAAGCACCGCGAAGTCGGCGAGCTTCCCGGCCTCCAGGGTGCCCAGATCGCGTTCCGCGAAGGTCGCGTACGCCGAGCCATACGTGTACGCGCGCAACGCCTCCTCGGGCGTCAACGCCTCTTCGGGCGCGAAGGGTGCGCCGGACGCCGTCCGCCGGCGCACCATGTCGGCGAGCGCGAGCAGCGGCGCGCCGTCGACGACCGGGCGGTCCGAGGACGCGGGAAGCACGCAACCCGCGTCGAGGACGCTTCGCAGCCGGTAGCACCAGGGGACGCGGGACTCGCCGAGCGCGGCGCGCATGCCGTCGCCGAGCTCGTTGACGAACCGTCCCTGCGGCGAAGGGAGCAACCCCAGCGAAGCGATCCGAGACAGCTCCGCGGGCTGAAGCACCGCGCAGTGCTCGATGCGGTGCCGGTGGTCCGTACGCGGCGAAGCAGCCAACGCGGCTTCGTACGCGTCGACGACCACGGTGATCGCGCGGTCGCCGATGGCGTGCGTCGCGATCTGCCAGCCCGCGTCGTGCGCGCGACGGATCGTCTCGGCCAGGGCGTCCTCGGGCACCTGGAAGTAGCCGACGTTGCCCGGCTCGCCGTCGAACGGGTCGTGCATCGCGCAGGTGCGCCCGACCAGCGAGCCGTCGGCGAACAGTTTCATCGGGCCGACGCGCAGCCACTCGTCGCCGAGGCCGGTGCGCAGGCCGAGGTCGAGGCCGAAGCCGGCGTCGTCGGGCAGGTCGTGCAGGACGCTCGCGGCGACCATCACCGTGCTGCGTACGCGCAGCACGCCGGTGTCGCGCGCCTCCTGGTAGGCCGCCAGTTCGGCGGGCGTCTCGCCGACCAGCCCGCCGCCGATCCCGGCCTCCTGGACGCTGGTGATGCCCTCGCTCAGGTACCGCTCGGAGGCCCGGCCGAGGCCGCGGACGACGCGCGAAGCCGGCGTCGGGTACGTCAGCGGCCGCAGCAGCAGCTGGGCCTGCTCGCGCAGCAGCCCGGTCGGCGAGCCGTCCGGGCCGAGCACGAGGTCGCCGCCGACCGGCACGTTGCCGACGTCGAGCTGGTCGAGGACGGCCGAGTTGACCACGGTCATGTGCCCGGACGTGTGCTTGAGCCGCACGAGCATCCCCGGCGCGGCCCGGTCGAGGCCGTGCCGGTCCGGGTGCCCGCCTGCGAGCTTGTTCTGGTCGTAGCCGCTCCCGACGACCCAGCTGCCGGCGGGCAGGGAAGCCGCGCGCGCGGCGACGGCGTCGTAGACCTCGTCGACGCTGCGGCAGTCGCTCAGCGGGACGTCGTCGAGGCCCATCCCGAACCACGCCATGTGGTTGTGCGCGTCGTGGAAGCCGGGCACGACGAAGCCGCCACCGAGGTCGACCCGCGAACGCGCCGAAAGGGCCGTGGCGTCGTCGCCGAGCGCGACCACCCGGCCATGCAGCACGGCCAGCGCATGGGTGCCCCCGGCGCCCGTCCACACCGTGGCGTTCTCGTAGACCGCATCGACCCGCATGGATTCAGAGGCTATCGATCGATCGATCGAACGTCTAGCATCGGCCTCATGCCCACCGTGGACTTCGCCGTCGAGGACGGCATCGCGCAGATCCGGCTGAACCGGCCCGAGCGGCTGAACGCCGTCGCCGCCGTGCTGGTCGACGACTTCCTCGCCGCTCTGGACGCCGCCGCCCGCAGTGACGCCCGCGTCGTCGTGCTGTCCGGCAACGGCCGGGCCTTCTGCGCCGGTCACGACCTCAAGGAACCCACCCCCGCGGGTGACTCGCGGGCGCGCCTGGACCGGCTCCAGGACGTCACGCGGCGGCTGCGCGGGCTGCGCCAGCCGGTGATCGCGGCCGTGCACGGCTACGCGATCGGCGCCGGCGCGGAGTTCGCGCTCGGCTGCGACCTGATCCTGGCCGCCGAGGACGCCGTCTTCGCGTTCCCCGAGGTCTCGCTGGGCCTGAGCGTCACCGGCGCGGCGTCGCGGCTGCTGCCGCTGCTGGTCGGCCCGCTCAAGGCGAAGGAGCTCCTGCTGCTCGGCGAGCGCTTCGACGGCCGCAAGGCCGCCGAGCTGGGCATGGTCAACCTCGCCGTGCCCGCCGAGCAGCTCCAGGCCGAGGCACTGAGCTGGGCGAAGCGGATCGCCGGGCACCCGCCCGAGGCGGCTGCCATGGCGAAGCGCGTCCTCGACACGCCGATCGACGTCGAACCCGCCCTGGAACTCGAGGTCAGCCACGCCCTCATCACCGAAACCTCGGCCGCGGTCGCCGCGTCCACGGAGGCCTTCCGGAGCCGGACATGACGCCCTTGGCCGACATCGGCACGCTCGCCCAGCTCGTCACGCGCGCCGCGCAGCTGTGGCCGGAACGCACGGCCTGGGTCTTCGACGAGCACGACCGGCGCTTCACCTTCGCCGACGTCGACCGCGAAAGCTCCCGGTTCGCCGCGGCCCTGACCGCGCGCGGCATCGGCCCCGGCGACCGCGTCGCCGTGATGCTGCGCAACCAGCCGGAGTTCCCGCTGACGTGGCTGGCCCTGGCCAGGATCGGCGCCGTGCTGGTGCCGGTCAACACGAACTACCAGGAGTTCGACGGCGCCCACGTCCTCCGCCATTCCGGCGCGAAACTGACCGTCGCCGCGGAAGAGTTCACCGACCTCCTCGGCCGGATCGGCCTGACCGAGGTCATCACGCCGGCGGCACTTTCCCGGGAAAGCGACCACCAGGGAGCGGCACTTTCCCGCGAAGGTGGCGTCGTGCCGGTGCCCGAGCTGCCGGTCAACATCCAGTACACCTCCGGCACCACCGGCCCGCCCAAGGGCTGCGTGCTGCCGAACCGGTACTGGACGACCCTGGCCGTCGGGCTGGCCACCGACTTCCCGGCCGTCGGCGAGGACGACGTCATCCTGACCGCGCAGCCGTTCCACTACATCGATCCACAGTGGAACGTCGCGCTGGGGCTCGCCGCCGGCGCGACGCTCGTGGTCCTGGACCGCTTCCACCCCAGCACGTTCTGGGCGAAGGTGCGCGAGCACGGCGTCACGTGGTTCTACTGCCTCGGCCTGATGCCGGCCCTGTTGCTGCGGCAGGAGCCGTCGGCGGCCGACCGCGGGCACCGCGTGCGCGCGATCTGCGCGTCCGCGATCCCGCACGAGCTGCACGCCGAACTGGAGGCGCGCTGGGGCGTGCCGTGGTACGAGGCGTTCGGGATGACCGAGACCGGCGGCGACATCCGGATGACGGCCGCGGACCACGACGAGACCGTCGGCACCGGCTGCATCGGCCGGCCGAGCCGCGACCGCGAGGCGATGATCGCCGGCGGCGACGGGAAGCCGCTGCCGCGCGGGGAAACCGGCGAGCTGCTGATCCGCGGGATCGGCCTGATGCACGGCTACCACGAAGACCCCGAAGCGACCGCGAAAGCGTTCGAGAACGGCTGGTTCCACACCGGCGACCTCGCGCGCATGGACGACGCCGGCCGCGTCTACTACGTCGGCCGCACGAAGGACATGATCCGCCGCAGCGGCGAGAACGTCTCCGCCGACGAGGTCGAGCGCGCGCTGCTGCTGCACCCCGCCGTCCGGCTCGCGGCCGTCGTCGCGGTGCCGGACGAACTGCGCGGTGAAGAGATCAAGGCGTACGTCGTGTGCGACGGCGACCGCCCCGAACCGGCCGCGCTCGCCGCGTTCTGCGCGGAAAAGCTGGCCTACTTCAAGGTTCCGCGGTTCTGGGCGTTCGCGGACGAGCTGCCGATGACGCCGTCCGAGCGCGTCGCCAAGGGCGAGCTGCGGAAGGTGGCCGACCCGCGGGCCGGGTCATGGGACGCGAAGGCGGAATTGTGGTCGTGAGCAGCCGGGAGCGCGTCCGCGCGGCGGCGGTGAAACTGTTCGCCACCAAGGGTTTCCACGGCACCGGCATCCGCGATCTGGCGCAGGAGGCCGAACTTTCCTCGGCGAGCCTGTACCACTACATGGGCACCAAGGAGGATCTGCTCGCGGAGATCATGCACACGGCGCTGAACCGCCTGCTGGACGCCGCCCGCGAAGCGACCGTGGGCAGCGCGGACCCGGTGCACCGGCTGCGCACGCTGGTGGCTCTGCACGTCCTCGCGCACGCCGTCGGCCCGGCGGAAACCCGCGTGGTGGACAACGAAGTCGACGTGCTGTCCCCGGCCGCGCGCGAGCCGGTGGTGGCGCTGCGCGACGCGTACGAACGCCTGTGGGCGACGGCGATCGACGAAGGCGTCGCGGCGGGGGTGTTCCACACCGAGCACCCGGCCGTGACGCGGCTCGCGCTGCTGGAGATGTGCAGCGGCGTGGCCCGGTGGTATTCCCCGAGCGGCCCGCTGGCCCTGGACGCGTTGGCCGAGCACTACGCGGAACTGGCGTCCAGGGCGCTGGGCTGCACTTCGCCGTCCGGCGCCGCCGACTTGCCACGCTGCCGGGAAATCGTCGCGAAAGAGTGGGGCGTGTCCGTTTAGCGGCGCTTTTACCTGTGTACGCCTTGCCCAGACGGCGTGCGTGGGGGACGCTCGAAGGGTGACTGAGGAAACGATCCAACTGGAACTGGACGACTCGGGTCTCGCGCCGGGCCTCCCGGCGCCGGCACACCCCCGCGATCAGGTGCAGGACGTCCCCTATCGCCCCGTCGAGTTCCGTGATGACGATCTCCCCACCGCCCTGGAGCGGTGCTCCGCGTGGCTACGGCAGGCGCAGGAATGGCTGGGCGAGCCGCTCGACGTCCTGGCCATCCACCTCGACTACGACGACCGCAAGGGTTCGCCGTACTACGACGTGAAGCTCCTGTGCAACGAAGAGGACCTCGCCGGCGTCCCGATCGCCATTCGCAACAAGCAGTAAGCAGTAAGCAGTACGCAGCCGAACAGCCGTCAAGGCCGCCGGAAAGGCGGCCTTGACGGCTTCACGCTTTTCGGGGTCAGCCCAGCACCCCGCCGACCTTCACGTGCCCCTTGAGCAGGTTGCGCGCGATGGTGCGGCGCTGGATCTCGTCGGTGCCCTCGTAGATGCGCAGCAGCCGCAGCTCGCGGTACCACCGCTCGACCGGCAGCTCCCGCGTGTAGCCCATGCCGCCGTGGATCTGCAGGACGCGGTCGACGATTTCGTTGGCCTTCTGGCCGCCGTACAGCTTCGCCATCGACTGCGCGTGCCGCGAGTCCAGGCCCTGGTCGACCTGCCAGGCGGCGTTGAGCACCAGCCACCGCAGCGCCTCGAGCTCGACGCCGGAGTCGGCGATCATCCACTGGATGGCCTGGCGTTCGGCGATCTTCTGCCCGAACGTCTCGCGTGTGTTGGCGTGCTCGATGGCCATCGAGATCAGCCGCTCGCACGAGCCGATCGCGCGGGCCGGCAGCAGGTAGCGACCCTGGCCGATCCACTGCATGGCGAGCTCGAACCCGCGGCCTTCTTCGCCGAGGATCTGCGTCTCCGGGACGCGGACGTCCTGGAAGATCAGCGACGCCGGGCCCCACTCGCCCATGGTGTCGATGTACTCGGACTTCCAGCCGGCTTCGCGGTCGACGAGGAAGCAGGTGACGCCGCCGTTCGCGCCCTTCTCCGGGTCGGTGATCGCGAAGACCATCGTGAAGTCGGCTTCGTTGCCGCCGGTGATGAAGGTCTTCTCGCCGTTGATGATCCAGTCGGTGCCGTCCTTGCGGGCGGTGGTCCGGATGGCCTTGGCGTCCGACCCGGCGCCCGGCTCGGTGATCGCGAAGCACGACTTGCGCTCGCCCGAAATGGTCGGCAGCAGGTAGGTCTGCTTCTGCTCTTCGTTGGCGTGGAACAGGATGTTGTCCGCCGAGCCGCCGAACCGGAACGGCACGAAGGTGCGGCCGAGCTCGGCTTCGAGCAGCGCGGCCATCACGGCGGACAGGCCCATGCCGCCGTACTCCTCCGGCGTGAGGACGCCCCAGAAGCCCGACTCCTTGGCCTTGAGCTGGAGGTCCTTGAGCTCCTCGCCGGTCAGGCCGGGCTGGTGCGCGCGCTCGCGCCGGAGGACTTCCTGCTCGAGCGGGATCAGCTCCCGCTGGACGAACGTGCGGACCCAGTCGCGCACTTCACGTTCTTCGGTGCTGAGAGAGAAATCCATCCGAGCTGCTCCTCCGACACTGGCTAAGCGCTTGCTTAGCTCCAGGGTACCTCTTATGAGCCGGATTACCCCAGACCTGTCCCCGGATTCGTGACAACGGCCCGCGCCGCCGGAAGGATCGGGGGCGTGATGGAGATCGTGGTCCGCTGGTCGTCGCCGCTGCCCGCCGAAGAGCGCTTCCTGCGCCTGCTGGAC
This sequence comes from Amycolatopsis stemonae, assembly GCF_054781455.1. Classification (NCBI taxonomy): domain Bacteria; kingdom Bacillati; phylum Actinomycetota; class Actinomycetes; order Pseudonocardiales; family Pseudonocardiaceae; genus Amycolatopsis; species Amycolatopsis stemonae. The sequence continues at coordinate 686,415 of NZ_BAAGUJ010000001.1, forward strand.
GACGTCGAGCAGGGGCGGTTCGAGGCGTACCGGCAGGACGCGGACAAGCGGCGCTTCCTCACCGGCCGCGTGCTGGCGAAGACGGTCGCGGCGGAGCGCCTCGGCCTGGCCGTGGAGTCGGTGAAGTTCGACGCGACCTGCGAAGACTGCGGAAAACCGCACGGCAGGCCCCGGGTCCCGGGCGCGGACCTGACGCTGTCGATCTCCCACTCGGGCGAGCTGATCGGGGTGGCGGCGACCCCGTCGGTCCCGGTGGGCTTGGACGTCGAAACGGCGGGCCGCCGCGCGGACGACGGACTCATCGAGTACGCGCTGAGCCCCGCCGAGGCCGCGCACCTGACCGGGTTGAGCGCGGAAGAGAAGGCGGCGGCGTTCTTCGTCTACTGGACGCGCAAGGAAGCCGTGATGAAGGCCACGGGCCGCGGGCTGCGCATCCCGTTGAAGAGCATCACGTTCTCCCGCTTCGACGAACCGCCCCGGCTGCTCGCGTCGGACGACGCGGCCCTGGACCCGGCGAAGACCCGCTTGGCCGACCTGAAGGCGGCCGACGGCTACCGCGCGGCGATCGCCGTGCTGACCACCGAGGAGCTGTCGGTGACCGAGGAGCTCTGGACCCCCTAGACCGGCAGGTCCTCCAGGCCCATCGCCGCCAGCAGCGTCCGGAACTTCGCCGTCGTCTCGTCCAGCTCCGCCTGGGGGTCCGAAGCCGGGACGATCCCACCGCCCGCGTACAGCCGCATCGAGGTCGATGCGATCTCCGCGCAGCGGATCGCCACCGCCCACTCGCCGTCGCCCGCGGCGTCCACCCAGCCGACCGCGCCCGCGTAGTAGTCGCGGTCGAACGGCTCCAGCTCCTGGACCAGCTCGCGCGCGCCGTCGGTCGGGGTGCCGCAGATCGCCGGGGTCGGGTGCAGGGCCGCCGCGAGGTCCAGGGCCGTGATGTCCGGGTCGGCCAGCTCGCCGGTGATCGGGGTGCGCAGGTGCCAGATCGCCGGCGTCGTGACCAGCTCCGGCTCGGCCGGGACGGCCAGGGTCCGGCAGAACGGCCGCAGCGCCTCGACCAGGTAGTCGATCACCACCGCGTGCTCGACCTGGTCCTTGCGGGACGCCCGCAGTGCCTCGCCGTTGGCGCGGTCGGCCACCGGGTCGGCCGAGCGCGGCATCGAGCCCGCGTGCGGGGACGAGAACACCGTGCGGCCCGTGCGGCGCAGCAGCAGCTCGGGCGTGGCGCCGACCAGCGACCGCCCGCCGGGCAGCTCGGCCGCGTACGTGAAGTGCCGGGGGTTGCCGACCGCCAGGTTGCGCACGACGCGCTCGGCGGACACCGGCGCGTCGAACTCGAGGTCCAGGGCGCGGGCGAGGACGGCTTTGCGCAGGTCCCGCGCGCCCAGGGCGTCGACAGCCGCCGAGACGGCCGCCATGTGCTGCGCCGGCGACGGCACCGCGTGCACCCGCACGGGCGCCGGCAGGACCTCGCGCGGCAGCGAAGGCGCGCCCTCGGCGCGGTGGACGGTCCGGGGCACGACCAGGTGGCCCGGCACCTTCGTGTCGGGCCCGGTGTCGAACGGGAGGACGCCGACGGCCAGCGGAGCACCCGTCTCGGCCAGGACGCCGGGGATCGCCGAGGCGAGCCGCCGCGGGTCCGTCTCGGTGACGGTCCGGAGGGTGCCCTGCGCGACGAGCGCGCGCGAGGCCGTCGTGAACAGGAAGTCGCCACGCTGGTAGCGGGCGGCGAGGTCGAGTGCCGGGGTCGCCGGGTCAGGTGAACTCACCTCACCAGCGTCCCAGGCTTCGGGAGATCCGCGAGGGAAGTGTCGCGAGCGACACTCCCCTCGCGGGAGCTCCTGGTGACGGCTACTTGAGCGCGTCGATGAGCGCCTCGCGCTGGCGCTCGCCCAGGCCGGCGGCCCGCCGGTCCGGGTCGATGCCGGCCTGCTCGAGCAGGGCGGCGACCTTCACCGCGCCGAGGCCGGGGACGGCCTTCAGCAGCTGGGTGACCTTCGTCTTCCCGATCGTCTTGTTCTCCTTGGCCTGCTTGAGCACCTTTTCGATGCTCTCCTTGCCGGACTTGATCGACGCGAGCAGCTCCGAACGCGCCTTGCGAGCCTCGGCGGCCTTGGCCAGGGCCTCGGCGCGCTGCTCCGGAGTCAACGTAGGCAGAGCCAACGTAGTAGTCCTTTCCTCTCAGGTCTCCGCTTTCGCGGCCGACGACTTTTGTGAGTGCTTGCTGCTGCAAGCGCTGCTCAGCCGTCTCTTACCACGGCCCCAGTAAACGCCACCGGCTTCACGGCCGTGCAACCGACACGCACTTATTACCCCCGGAGGTGATACCGGGCAACCCGCTCCGGCCTGCGGAAACGCTCCCAAGAAGCGTCCAGAGTGGCCCGGCTCACCCGGAAGTGAAGCCTCCACTACCCGCTGTTCGAGCGCGTATTTCCTTGTCCATAAGGAAAAGCGTAAGAATTGATGATCATGATCATCGACCGGTCGTCGCCCGATCGCGCGACGACCGTGACCGAACGGAGCCGTTGTTGACCATGCCCGCTTCACCCGATCCGCACTAGAGTCGGCCCAACCCCAGTTCACCGGCGAACAACCCCCGGGAGCGACCATGTTGAGCACCATGCAGGACGGCCAGCTGTCGCTGGCGAACCTGCTCCGCCACGGCACGTCGGTGCACTCGGCGAGCGAAGTCATCACCTGGACCGGTTCAGAAGCCCGTCGCGAGACCTACGGCGACCTCGGCCGCAACGCCGCCCGCCTCGCGAACGCGCTCCGGAGCCTCGGCGTGACCGGCGACCAGCGCGTCGGCACGTTCATGTGGAACAACGCCGAGCACCTGGCCGCCTACCTGGCCGTCCCGGCGATGGGCGCCGTGCTGCACACCCTGAACATCCGGCTGTTCCCCGAGCAGCTGGTCTTCGTCGCCAACCACGCCGAGGACCAGGTCGTCATCGTCGACGGCACGCTCGTCCCGCTCCTGGCGAAGCAGCTGCCGGAGTTCAAGACGGTCCGGCACGTCATCGTGGCCAACGGCGACGCCGCGTCGCTCGAGGCCCCGGCCGGCGTCGAGGTGCACTCCTACAGCGAGCTGCTGGCCGCCCAGCCGGACACCTTCGACTGGCCCGTCGTCGACGAGCGCTCGGCCGCTGCGATGTGTTACACCTCGGGCACGACGGGTGACCCCAAGGGGGTCGCCTACTCGCACCGCTCGATCTGGCTGCACTCGATGCAGGTCTGCATGAGCGACAGCATGAACCTCGCGCAGAGCGACAAGGCGCTGGCCATCGTGCCGCAGTTCCACGCGATGGCGTGGGGCCTGCCGTACGCGGCGCTGATGGTCGGCGCGTCACTGCTGATGCCGGACCGGTTCCTCCAGCCGGCGCCGATCGCGGCGATGCTGGCCGCCGAGAAGCCGACCTTCGCCGGCGCGGTCCCGACCGTCTGGCAGGGCCTGCTCGCCCACCTCGACGCCCACCCGCAGGACATCTCGCACCTGCGCGAGGTCGTCGTCGGCGGGTCGGCGGTGCCGCCGTCGCTGATGCACGCCTTCCAGGAGAAGCACAAGGTCTCGATCCTGCACGCCTGGGGCATGACGGAGACGTCACCGCTGGGCAGCGTTGCCCGCCCGCCCGCCGGTGCGACCGGCGACGAGGCCTGGCGCTACCGCTACACGCAAGGCCGCTTCCCGGCGGCGGTCACCGCGCGGCTGATCGACGACGACGGCGCCGTGCTGCCCTGGGACAACGAGGCCGTCGGCGAGCTCGAGGTCCAGGGCCCGTGGATCGCCGGCTCCTACTACGGCGGCGACCAGGTCGACCCGGAGAAGTTCCACGACGGCTGGCTGCGCACCGGCGACGTCGGCAAGATCAGCGCCGACGGCTACCTGACGCTGACCGACCGCGCCAAGGACGTCATCAAGTCCGGCGGCGAGTGGATCTCCTCGGTCGACCTGGAGAACCAGGTCATGGGCCACCCGGCCGTCGCCGAGGCCGCGGTCGTCGGCATCCCCGACGAGAAGTGGGACGAGCGGCCGCTGGTCGCCGTCGTGCTCAAGGAGGGCAAGACCGCCACGCCCGAGGAGCTGCGGGAGTACCTCAGCGACAAGGTCGCGAAGTGGCAGCTGCCGGAGAACTGGACGTTCGTGGACGAAGTGCCCAAGACGAGCGTCGGCAAGTTCGACAAGAAGCGCATCCGCGCGTCCTACTCCGAGGGAAAGCTCGACATCGCACAGCTCTAACGGGTAAATCTCCGGCGAGTCTTCATGCCTCTGAAGGCCGCCATGAGGGAGTCTGACGCCTTCATGGTGGCCTTCGGAGCACGTCGGAGGGGTTCTGGGGATGCAGCGGAACAGGCGGAGTTTTCTCGCGCTCGCGGGGATGGGCGCGCTGGCGACGGCTTGCGGGTCGAACACCGGACGGCAGGGCACGCCGCCGCCGTCGACGGCCTACAGCGCGGGGCCGCCGCCGTCGGACGCGCCGAAGGTCACGCTCCAGCAGTGGTACCACGCGTACGGCGAAGACGGCGTCCAGGAAGCGGTCAAGCGCTACGCCGCGAGCTACCCCGGCGCGACGGTCAACGTGCAGTGGAACCCGGGTGACTACGATTCGAAGATCGTCACCGCGCTGCAGAACAGCAAGGTGCCGGACGTCTTCGAGGCGCAGGTCAAGATCGACTGGGTGCGGCAGAACCAGGTCGTCTCGCTCGACGACGTCATCGCGCCGGTCAAGGGCGACTTCAGCCCGGCCGTGCTCGCCGCGCAGACCGTCGAGGGCAAGGTCTACGGGATCCCGCAGGCCACCGACACGCAGGTGCTCTTCTACCGCAAGAGCCTGCTGCAGGCCGCGGGCGTGCAGCCGCCGCAGACGGTCGACGAGCTGATCGACGCGGCCGCGAAGCTCACGAAGGACGGCGTCAAGGGCTTCTTCGCGGGCAACGACGGCGGTGTCGGCGTGCTCACCGGGCCGCTGCTGTGGTCGGCCGGCCTCGACTACCTCAAGAACGGCAACCGCGAAGTCGGCTTCGACGACCCGCGCGCGGCGACCGCGCTCGGCAAGCTCCACACGCTGAACTCCAACGGCTCACTGCTGCTCGGCGCGCCGGCGGACTGGTCGGACCCGGGCGCGTTCGTCGACGGCCTCGCCGCGATGCAGTGGACCGGGCTGTGGAACATGCCGAAGATCCGCGACGCGTTCGACGACGACTTCGGCGTACTGCCGTTCCCGAAGCTGGACGGCAGCGGCGCGCCGTCGGTGCCGGTCGGCGCGTACGGCGCGATGGTGAACGCCAAGAGCCTGCACGTCGCCGAGGCCAAGGCGTTCGTGAAGTGGCTGTGGATCGACAAGACCGACGACCAGCTGGAGTTCGCCACCAAGTTCGGCTTCCACGTCCCGGCGCGCCAGAGCCTGGTCGCCCAAGCGAGCAGCCTCGCGTCGGGCCCGGCCGCCGACGCCGCCCGGTTCGTCAAGGAGAACGGCCACCTGGTCGGCGGTCCGGTGTGGACACAGCAGGCGAACACGGCGTTGTCCGACGCGGTCGCGAAGATCGCCAAAGAGGGCGCCGACCCGGTCGCGCAGACGAAGACCGCGGTCGAGGTGGCCCAGTCCGAACTGAAGCGCCTGTTCGGATGAGGCGGCGCGATGCGCGCGCGTTCTGGTTGTTCGTCGGGCCGTTCCTGATCGGGCTCGCGCTCTTCGCGTACCTGCCGATCGGCTGGAGCGCGTACCTGTCCTTCTTCGACGCGCGCAACACGGTGACCCCGACGGACTTCGTCGGGCTGGACAACTACGGGCACATGCTCACCGACGAGCCGTTCCTGTCGAGCCTGGGGACGTTCAGCGTGTTCGCGGTGTTCATCGTGCCGCTGACGTTCGTGCTGTCGCTGGCCCTCGCGCTGGGCGTCAACCAGCTCCGGTTCGCGCGGGCGTTCTTCCGGTCGGTGTTCTTCCTGCCGTTCGCGTGCTCGTACGTCGTCGCGTCGCTGATCTGGAAGACGTCGCTGTTCTCGGGTGTCCGCTATGGACTCGCGAACACCGTCCTCGGGCTGTTCGGCGCGGACCCGGTGGCCTGGACCGGGACGGTGGACCCGCCGCTGTACTGGATCGTGCTGGTGACGGCTCGGTTGTGGCTGCAGCTCGGGTTCTACATGATCCTGTTCATCGCGGCCCTGCAACGGATCCCGCGGCACCTCTACGAAGCGGCGTGGCTCGACGGCGCGAAACCGGGCTGGCAGGTCTTCCGCAACGTGACGCTGCCGCAGCTGCGCGCGACGGCCGTGGCGGTGCTGCTGCTCAACCTGATCAACGCGTACCAGGCGTTCGACGAGTTCTACAACATCATGGGCGACTCCCGGGGTTATCCCCCGTTCGCCCGGCCGCCCTTGGTGTACCTGTACTACACGTCGCTCGGCTCGGGCGGCCAGGACCTCGGCCGCGGCAGCGCGGGCGCGGTGATCCTGGCGCTCATCATCGCCTTGGTGACGCTGCTGCAGGGCCGCGTGCTGCGCTTCGGACGTGCGTCGTGAGGGCGTTCTTCCGCTGGACGGCGCTGGTCGTCGCGGCGGTGGTGTTCCTGCTGCCGTTCTACCTGCTGGTGCGCAACGGGCTGGCGTCGCGCGCCGAGATCACCGCTCCACAGTGGACGTTCTTTCCATCCACAGTGCACTGGGAGAACTTCGGCAAGCTGTTCTCGCTTTCGGACGTCCCGTTCGCGCGGAGCCTGCTGAATTCGTTGATCGTGGCGGTTTTGCAGACCTTCGGACTGCTGGTGATCTGTTCGCTGGCGGGGTACGGGCTGGCGCGCATCCCGTACCGGCATTCCCGGGGCGTGTTCTACGCCGTGCTGGCGACCTTGATGATTCCGACGTCGGTGACTTTCGTGCCGAGCTTCGTGGTGGTTTCGTCGCTGGGCTGGCTTTCGGACTTCCGCGGGCTGGTGGTTCCCGGGCTGTTCAGCGCGTTCAGCGTTTTCCTGTTCCGGCAGTACTTCCTCGACTTCCCGCGTGAGCTGGAGGAGGCCGGGCGCGTCGACGGCCTGACGCGCTGGGGTGTGTTCTGGCGCATCGTGGTCCCGAATTCGAAGGGTTTCTTCGCGGCCATCGCGGTCATCACGGTGATCGGCAGCTGGAACGCGTTCCTCTGGCCGCTGATCATCGCCCAGTCCCCCGATTCGTGGACGGTTCAGGTGGCTTTGTCGGGATTGCTGACGGCGCAGAACCCGCAGCTGAACCTGCTGTTCCTGGCCGCGGCGGTGTCGATTCTGCCGATCGTGGTGCTGTTCGCCGTTTTGCAGCGCTATCTGGTCCGGGGCGTGACGGAGTCCGGTTTGGGCGGCTCGTAACACGCGGGCGGACGGGGCCGACTTCGGTAGGTCCCGAACGAAGAGGTGCGACATGACCATTCCCGACCCGTACGCGCAGGAACCGCCGGCGCAGCTGCCGGTCCCGATCGAACCGGCGTGGCGGCCGCAGTACCCGGTGTCCGGGCCGGTGCCCGCGCAGCAGTACCCGGTGTCCGCGCCGGTGCCCGTCCAGCAGCCGTACCCCGGGCCCTACAACGCGATGCCGTACCCGATGCTGCGCACCAGCGGGCTCTGCGTCGCGGGCATGGTGATCGGCATCCTGGCGCTGATCGGGTTCTGGATCCCGTTCGGCGACGTGTTCATGGGCGCGCTCGCGATCGCGTTGTCGTGGGCCGGCATGGTGCAGAGCGCGAAGCCGGGCTACACCGGCCGCGGCATGGGCATCGCCGGCCTGATCTGCGGCATCCTCGCGATCATCCCGGCGATCATCGTGGTCGTGCTGTTCCTGTCCTTCGGCGTCGCGCTGATCTGAGCGCCCGGATTCACCACGACGTTCGGCGGTACTCCCCTCGCCGCGTCGTGTGACAGGGTGGACTGAATTGTCACGATGAATGTTTTTCATGTTCACCGTGCGTCCACTCCTGTCCGGCACGGTGCTGGGCAACCGAGATGACTGGGGAGCGAACACCATGGCCGAACTCACCCGGCGCACCTTCGCCACCGCGGGCGCCGCCGGTGTCGGACTCCTGCTGTGCACGCCCACCGCGAACGCCCTCGACCGCGCCCTGCGGCTCACGACCGCGCGCTCGGTCACCACCGCCGGCACCACCCTCGAGCAGGTGGCCACCGGCGGCGGCACCGCCACCTACAGCCGGCTGAGCGCGGGTCCGGGCTGGCCGCTGGTCGTCCGCGGCGACCTCGCCACCCCGCAGAACGGCCGCGACGACCGGCGCCGCGCGCTCAGCGCGTTCGTGCAGTTCACCGATCTGCACATCACGGACACCGAGAGCCCCGCGCGCTTCGAGTACCTGCACCCCTTCATCGGCTCCGCGCACCGGCCGCAGGAGGTGCTCGGCACCGTCGCCACCAGCGCGCTCGTCGAGCGCGTCAACAGCGTGCGGCAGGGCCCGTTCACCGGACGGCCGTTCGACCTGATGGTCACCACCGGCGACAACACCGACAACCACGAACTGATCGAGCTCGACTGGTTCCTCAAGGTCCTCAACGGCGGCAGCGTCACGCCGAACTCCGGCGACCCGAACGCCTACGAAGGCGTGCAGAACTCGGGCAACCACGAGTTCTGGAACCCGGGCAGGCCGGGCACCGACGACTACTCCGCCAAGGGCTTCCCCCAGATCCCCGGCCTGCTCGAAGCGGGCATCAAGACGTTCACCGCGCCCGGCCTCGACGTCCCGTGGTTCTGCACGTTCGGCAACCACGACGACAGCATCGTCGGCTCGTTGCCGGCGCAGATCCCCGGCATCGACGCCTGGTACACCGGCAAGTACAAGGTGATCGGCAAGGACGAGACCTCCGCCAAGAAGCTCGCCGACGCGATCAAGAGCGGCTCCAGCGTCCCGGTCGGCGAACTGTTCGGCGGCAGCGGCACGATCCGCGAGGTGACGCCGGACGCGCGGCGCCGCCCGTTCACCACCGGCGAGTTCGTCCGCGCCCACCTCGACGCGGCCAACACCGGCCCCGGCCCGGCCGGGCACGGCTTCACCAGCGCCAACGCCGACGGCAAGAACGTCTACTACACGTTCCGGATCGCCCCGGGCGTCACCGGGATCAGCCTCGACACGACGACCGACGCCGGGTTCGCCGACGGCTCGATCGGCCTCGCGCAGTACAACTGGGTCGAGGCGACGCTGAAGCGCAACAGCTCGAAGTACTACGACTTCTTCGGCCGCAAGGTCACCCAGACCGTCACCGACGAGCTGTTCCTGCTGTTCAGCCACCACACCAGCGGCACGATGGGCAACGTGCTGCCGGACTCGCGGCACCTGCTCGACCCGCGCCTGGACGGCAACGCGTTCGTCGCGCTGCTCAAGCGGTTCCCCAACGTGCTGGCCTGGGTCAACGGCCACACGCACCTCAACAAGATCACCCCGCACGCCGGGAACACCCCGCAGCAGGGCTTCTGGGAGATCAACACCGCATCGCACATCGACTTCCCGCAGCACGCCCGGATCGTCGAGGTCGCCGACAACGCCGACGGCACGTTGTCGCTGTTCACGACCTTGATCGAGGCGGAAGCGCCGTACGCCGTGGACTACGGCGCCCGGACCCCGCAAGCGCTTGCGTCGCTCTACCGCGAGCTGTCCTACAACGACATCCACACCAACCTCGGCCGCGTCGGGGACGCCGTGGACCACAACACCGAGTTGCTGCTCGTCAACCCGCTGAGCTGAGCGCGTTACCCGCGGGGTAATCGCCCTCGGGCGCGGCCGTGCGGCACAGTGACCGCATGACCGATCCCGAGGGCACGCAGCTCTTCCACCGCACCATGCCGTTCTCCGAACGCCTCGGCGTCGAGGTTCTGGAGCACGCGCCCGCGCTCGTCCGCAGCCGGCTGAAGTGGGACGAGAGCCTCTGCACGCTCGGCGGCGCGCTGCACGGCGGCGCGCTCATGGCGCTGGCCGACTCGACCGGCGCCGTCTGCGCGTTCCTCAACCTGCCCGAGGGCGCGCAGGGCACCACGACCGTCGAGTCGAAGACGAACTTCCTGCGTGCCGTGCGTTCGGGCTACGCCGTTGCGTCGTCCAGACCACTGCACGCCGGGCGCAAGTTCGTCGTGGTGGAGACGGAGATCCACGACGACGGCGGCAAGTTGGTCGCGAAAGTGACACAGACGCAGGCCGTGCTCTAGACAGCTGTTTACATACCCGGCCGGACCGGCGAAAATCCCTGCCTACTGGGTGGGTCTATCAGGGAGCCGGGATGCGGGCACGCAAGTTGTTCACCTTATTGTCAGTCGTCGTGTTGACTGCTGTAACCGCGCAAGTCGCCGAGGCCGCGCCCGCCCGGCCCGGCGACGACGAAGCGATCGACTACCACGAGTGGAACGGCGGCCGCTTCCACGAAGGCCACTTCGCCGGGCTGGACCTGACGCGCGACGGCCTGCGCATCACGCACCCGGCGGGCACGGTGGAGCACACCGAGCCGGAGCTGGGCACGACGAGAACGTACGAGTACGGCCAGTGGACCTCGCCGGAGTACCGCGAGGGCTTCGGCGCGACGCAGCTGGTCGCGTCCTGGAACGCGAAGACGCCGGAGAAGACCTGGCTGCAGGTCGAAGCGCAGGGCCGGACGTCGGCGGGCGTCGAAACGGCGTGGTACGTCATGGGCCGCTGGGCGAGCGGCGACGGCGACATCCTCCGCACGAGCGTCGACGGGCAGGACGACGCGAACGCCGCGGTGGACGTCGACACGCTGGTCATGAAGACCGGGGTGACGCTCGAGTCGTACCACCTGCGGATCAGCCTCTACCGCGAGAAGGGCTCGCACGCGACGCCGTCGGTGACGTCACTGGGCGCGATGACGTCGGCGGTGCCGGACCGCTTCGACGTCCAGACGACGAAGCCGGGCCGCGCGACCGGGATCGAGCTGAAGGTGCCGGCGTACGCGCAGAACCTCCACAAGGGACAGTTCCCCCAGTACGGCGGGGGCGGCGAGGCATGGTGCAGCCCGACGTCGACCGAGATGGTGGCGGAGTACTGGGGCAAGAAGCCGTCGGCGGCGGAGATGTCGTGGATCCCGGCGGACTACGTCGACCCGTCGGTGGCGTTCGCGGCGCGCTACACCTACGACCACGCCTACGACGGCACGGGCAACTGGCCGTTCAACACGGCGTACGCGGCGTCGCGCGGGCTGCGCGGGCACATCACGCGGCTGCACTCGCTGAACGAGCTGGAGAACTACATCGCCCGCGGCATCCCGGTGATCACGTCGCAGTCGTTCCTGGCCTCGGAGCTCGACGGCGCCGGCTACGGCACGTCCGGGCACATCATGGTGGTGGTCGGCTTCACGAAGGACGGCGACGTGATCGCGAACGACCCGGCGTCCAGCAGCAACGACCGGGTGCGCAACGTGTACAAGCGCGACCAGTTCGAGAAGATCTGGCAGCGGACGAAGCGTTACCGCGCGGACGGCACGGTGGCGAGCGGCCCCGGCGGCGTCGCGTACATCATCACCCCGGCCTGAGTGTCTTGCCGTCCGCTCCCGGATCGTGCGAGCCGGGAGCGGGCGGGAAGGTCCCGGAGGCCCGTGCCAGACTGCCGTCACCATGCGCCCCCTGCTGTTCCTCGACATCGACGGCCCCCTGATCCCGTTCGGCCGCGGTTCCGGCGAGTACGCGCAGTTCACGGACGCCGACCTGGGCAATCCCCTGCTGTCCCGGGTCGACCCGGGCTTCGGCCCGTGGCCGCACTGGAAGACCCGGCCGATCGTCGAGCACGCGGCGGGCCGCCCGTTCGCCTGCGTCGACGACGAAACCACCGACGCCGACCGGAACTGGGTCGCCGAAGTTGCGTAACACGCAACTCGTTGCGCATGAGTCACCGACTCTCACTCATGCGGATGTCGCCATCCCACCGTGATCCGTGGCAAGCTGCGGGCGAACCTGCAGTGCAGCCGGAAGGTGGATTCGCATGCCGTACGAGGTCCAGGGGGTCGTTTCGCGGGCGAAGGGTGAGCCGGTCTCGCTGGAGACCGTGGTCGTCCCGGATCCCGGGCCGGGCGAGGCCGTCGTGAACGTGCAGGCCTGCGGGGTCTGCCACACCGATCTGCACTACCGCGAGGGCGGGATCAACGACGACTTCCCGTTCCTGCTCGGCCACGAGGCCGCCGGCGTCGTCGAGGCGGTCGGCGACGGCGTCACCGATCTCGAGCCCGGCGACTACGTCATCCTCAACTGGCGCGCCGTCTGCGGCACCTGCCGGGCCTGCAAGCGCGGCAAGCCCTGGTACTGCTTCTCCACCTTCAACGCCGCCCAGCCGATGACCCTCACCGACGGCACCAAGCTGTCGCCCGCCCTGGGCATCGGCGCGTTCCTCGAGAAGACGCTCGTCCACAGCGGACAGTGCACGAAGGTGAACCGCGAGGCCGAACCCGCGGTCGCGGGGCTGCTCGGCTGCGGGGTGATGGCCGGACTCGGCGCGGCGATCAACACCGGGGCCGTCACGCGCGGCGACTCGGTCGCGGTCATCGGCTGCGGCGGGGTCGGCGACGCCGCCATCGCGGGCGCGAAGCTGGCCGGCGCCACCACGATCATCGCGATCGACACGGACGACCGGAAGCTCGAGTGGGCGAAGGACTTCGGCGCCACGTACACGGTGAACAGCAGGAACCTGTCCGAGGAGCAGGTCGTCGAGGCCATGCAGGACGCCACGCACTCCTTCGGCCCGGACGTCGTGGTCGACGCCGTCGGCCGCCCGGAGACCTGGCGGCAGGCCTTCTACGGCCGCGACCTGGCCGGCACGGTCGTCCTCGTCGGCGTCCCGACGCCGGACATGCGGCTGAACGACCTTCCCCTGATCGACTTCTTCTCGCGCGGCGGTTCGCTCAAGTCGTCCTGGTACGGCGACTGCCTGCCGAGCCGGGACTTCCCGATGCTCGTCGACCTCTACCTGCAGGGCCGGCTGCCGCTCGACAAGTTCGTCACCGAGCGCATCGGTGTCGACGGCGTGGAGCAGGCCTTCGAGCGCATGCACCGCGGTGACGTCCTCCGCAGCGTGGTGACGTTCTGAACCTCTTCGCCGACGCGGACTACCCGGCCGACCCCTATCCGGGGACCCGGCCGGGCTACTCCTTCGTGCACGAAAACGGCGTCGGCCGGCCGCTGGACACCGCGCCGGACGGCTGGCGCGACAGGCAGGCCGTGCTCGCCTACGGCTCCAACGCGAACCCGTCGAAGATCAGCTGGATGCGTGCCGAACTGGGCCTCGAAGGCCCGGTCGTGGTGGCGCACGCCCGCTGCGACGGCCTCGCCGCGGTGTGGGCGGGCGGCCTGCGCTACCGCGACGGCCAGCGCCCGGCGACGCTCACCGCGCTGCCGGGCGTCGAGGAGCACGCCGTCTGGTTCGTGACGCCGGACCAGCTCGCCGTGCTGGACGTCTGCGAAGGCCGCGGCAACCGCTACCACCTGGTCCGGCTCACCGAGCCGCGCATCACGCTCGAAGACGGCAGCCCGGTGACGGACGTGCTGGCCTACATCGGCGCGGTGCCGATCCGCTACCCGCTGCTGGTCGACGGCAAGCCGGTCCGCACGGCCGACGTCCCGCAGGCGCAGGCCGTCGAGCTCCGGGGCGAGCCCGCCGGCGGCCCCGGCGTGGCGTGCGAGGTCGTCGAGCCGCCGGACGGGCGCACCTTTCCCTAGATCAGCTTGCCGGGGTTGAGGATCCCGGTCGGGTCGACCGCGTTCTTCGCCGCGCGCAGCACGTCGACGCCCAGCGCGCCGATCTCCGCCTTCAGGTAGGGCGCGTGGTCGACGCCGACGGCGTGGTGGTGCGAAATCGTGCCCAGGCCGGCGATCGCCTCGCACGCCGCCGCCTTCGCGCGCTGCCACTGGCCGACCGGGTCGGCCTCGTCGCGGGCCGTCAGCACCGTGAAGTACAGCGACGCGCCCGTCTCGTACGCGTGCGAAATGTGGCACATGACGATCGCGCGCCCCAAGGACGCCGTGAGCGCCGCGCGGACGTCGTCCCGCAGCTCGTCCACATTGGACCAATAGGCGGCGGTCTCCAGGGTTTCGACGCAGACCCCGTGGTCCATCAGGGCATCCCGCTGACGGGGCCCGGCGAACCGCCCGTGCCGCCACGACTCACCGAGCGCCTTGCCGACGCGCACCGCGCCCAGCGCCTTGAGCCGCCGGGCCGTCCGGCTGCGCCGGATCGCGACGTCGTCGGCGGTGCCCTCCCAGCCGACGATCAGGAAGCACGGGTGCGGCACCCCGCGCGCGGCCAGGTACCGGCGCAGCGCCGTCGTCTTCAGGCCGGCGTTCAACGCCAGCGAAACCTCGGTCTCGTCCACATCGGACAGCCGGGTCACGTCGGCGAGCGCGTGGTGCTGCGCGAGGTCGCGGACGGCTTCGCGGCCCGCTTCCCACCCCGGCAGCGCGTAGCCCTCGTACCGCTTGACCGGCGGTGCCGGCCGCACCCGCAGCGACACCTCGGTGATGACGCCGAGGGTCCCTTCGCTGCCGACCGCGAGCTGCCGCAGGTCCGGCCCGGCGGCGGACGCCGGCGCGATCCCGAGCTTCCACTCGCCGCGCGGGGTGGCCAGCCGCACGCCCTTGACCATGTCCTCGAAGCGGCCGTAGCCCGACGACGCCTGCCCGGCCGAGCGCGTCGCCGCGAAGCCGCCGATCGTGGCGCGCTCGAACGACTGCGGGATGTGCCCGAGGGTCAGGCCGTGCTCGCCGAGAAGCCGCTCGGCCTCGGGACCGCGGACACCCGCCTGCAGGACGGCGATGCGCGACTCCGCGTCGACCGACACCAGGGCGTCGAGCCGGGCGAGGTCGAGGGCGATGACCGCTGTCTTCTCCCCGCTGAGCGCGGCGACGCCGCCGACCACCGACGTGCCGCCACCGAAGGGCACGACGCCGACGTCGTGCCGGACGCAGACGTCGAGCACGGCCTGGACCTCGTCCGGGTCGGCCGGCAGCACGACCGCGTCGGGCACCGGGAAGCCCACCTCGGGCGACCGGCGGCGCAGCAGGTCGAGGTACGACAGCCCGGTCGCGCGCGCGAGCCGCTCGGCGTTCTCCACCAGCACGTTCTCCGCGCCGACGACCTCCGACAGCGCCGTGACAGCAGATCCGGCCAGTTTCGGTGACGGTATTTCCACCGGCATTTCGCCCGCGGGGGCAGCACCGGGGGCGATCGGACCGATACGCTGGCCGAGCCACTTGGCGGCCCGGACGGGCAGCCGGGCTGCGTCGGCGGCTTCCGGGGTCCAGGACCCTCGAAGGCGGTGGTCAATGAGCGCGTTCACCGATACAGTGTGACACATGGACGTGAAACGTCACACCACCCAGACCGCGGGTTCCTCCGCGCTCGCGGACACCCGCAACCGCCAGACGGCGACGCGCGTGGCCGATGACGTGCTGCTCGACGCCGCGCGCTCGTGCGTGCTGGCCGTCGGTGTGCGCCGCACCACACTCGCCGAGATCGCCCGCACCGCCCGGGTCAGCCGGATGACGGTCTACCGTCGCTTCCCGGACGTCCGCAGCGTGCTCGCCGCCCTGATGACCCGCGAGTTCAGCGGGCTCCTGCGCACGGCGAGCGAGCGCGGCGCCGACGCCGCGAACAGCCGCGAGCGGCTCGTGCTCATCGCGTCAGCCGGCGTCCGCGCGCTGGCGGCCGACCCGCTGTTCCGCACGCTGCTCGACGTCGACCCCGAGCTCGTCCTCCCGTACATCGTGGAGCGGCTCGGCGCGACCCAGAAGTTCGCCGAACAGGCCCTGCACCAGCTGCTGGAAGCCGGTCACCGCGACGGTTCGATCCGGCGCGCGCCCGTCGCGGCGCAGTCCCGGTCGGTGCTGCTGGTGGTCCAGTCGTTCGCGTTCTCACTGCGGCCGGCCACGGTGGACGTCGGCGAGGCGGCACTGCTGGCGGAGTTCACGCACGTGCTCGACGCGGCGCTGAAGCCATGACGTCCGGCTCGCTCAACGCGCGGCGCCGCGAACGCGAGCTCGCGGAGCTGGCGTCGGGCGAGCGCGTCGACGTCGCGGTGGTCGGCGGCGGTGTGACCGGCACGGGCATCGCCCTGGACGCGGCTTCGCGCGGGCTGTCGGTGGCACTTGTCGAGGCGCACGACCTCGCGTTCGGGACATCACGCTGGTCGTCGAAGCTCGTGCACGGCGGCCTGCGGTACCTGGCGCACGGCGAGCTCGGCCTGGCCCATGAAAGCGCTGTCGAGCGCGGCATCCTCATGACGCGCACGGCACCGCACCTGACCCGCGCGATGCCGCAGCTGTTCCCGTTGTACCCCAGCACTTCCCGGGCCCAGCAGGCGCTCGTGGCGGCCGGCCTCCGCGCGGGCGACGGCCTCCGCCGGGCGGCGCGCACGCCGTCGTCGGTGCTGCCGCGGCCGCGTTCGGTCCCGGCCGCGGAAGCGCTTGCCCTGGCTCCCGGGCTCGCCGTGCCCGGTCTGCGCGGCGCGTTGCTGGCCTACGACGGCGCGTTGGTCGACGACGCCCGGCTGGTGGTTTCCCTGGCGCGCACGGCGGCGTCGTTCGGCGCCCGGATCCTGACCCGCCTGTCCGCGTCGTCGCTTTCGGCGGACCGGGTCCGGGTCCGCGACGGCCTTTCGGGCGACTCGTTCGACATCCACGCCCGCCAGGTGATCAACGCGGCGGGCGTCTGGGCGGGCACCCTCACGGGGTCGGTCCGGCTGCGGCCGTCGCTGGGGTCGCACCTGGTGCTGGCGCCGGGGACGGTCCCGATGGGCACGACGTCGGTGAACATCCCCGTGCCGGGCGAGACCAACCGGTTCGTCTTCCTGCTCCCCCAGCCGGACGGCCGCGTCTACCTGGGACTCACCGACGAGCCGGTGCCGGGCTCGATCCCCGACGTGCCTTCGGTGCCCGAGTCCGATGTGGACTTCCTGCTGTCGCTGGCCTCTTCGGTTCTTTCGCGGCCCTTGACGCGAGACGACGTCGCCGGCTCGTACGCGGGCCTGCGGCCGTTGGTCGAGGGCGGCGGCCGGTCGGCGGACCTGTCGCGCAAGCACGCGGTCCTGGCCGGATCGGACGGGCTCTTGACCGTGGTCGGCGGGAAGCTCACGACGTACCGACGGATGGCGGAGGACGCGGTCGACGCCGCCGTCCGGCTGGCCGGGCTTTCGGCTTCGCCGTGCCGGACGTCCCGGTTGCCCCTGCTGGGCGCGGCTTCCCGGCCGAGTCTGTCCCTTGTGGACGCCGCACCGCGGCTGGTCGCGCGCTACGGAACGGAAGCGCCGCGCGTGGCGGCGTTGGGCGAGCTGGACGAGGAGTTCGCCGCGCCGGTCTTCCCCGGGACGGAGATCACCGCGGCCGAGGTCGTGTGGGCGGTCCGGAACGAGGGCGCCCTGGACGTCGCGGACGTGCTGGAGCGCCGGACCCGGCTGGCCTTGGTCCCGGCCGACGCCGAGGCCGCGAGGCCACGCGTCGCGGAGCTTGTCGACAAGTCGCTCGCCGGGCTCGCCTGAACCGGACCTTGACGTTCTCTTGAGTTGACGTCCCATTGGGTTTTTGCAACAGTACGTTTCATGAGTCCGGTCAGACGCGGCAAAGAGCTGCCGATCTACAACCGGCTGGCCGTGCTTCGCGCCGAGCGCGGGTTGAGCAGGGCCGCGCTCGCGAGCGCCGTCGAGGTCAACCCGCAGACCATCGGCGCGCTCGAGCGGGGAGACCACTATCCGAGCCTGGACCTGGCGTTCCGGATCTGCGCGGTGTTCGACCTGCCGGTCGAAGCGGTGTTCAGCCGCGAGCCGTTCACACCGCTGTCCACCCAGGTCTACCGCGAGGGGGGAGCATGACCGGGCACGAGGAGGGGATGGGGAATGCCTGAGGGGACCCTGGAGATCGACGCGATCTCCAAGCGCTACGGCACGAAGGTCGCGCTGGACGGCGTCTCGTTCGACGTCCGCGCCGGGGAGCTGTTCGGGTTCGTCGGCAGCAACGGCGCCGGCAAGACGACCACGATGCGGATCGCGCTGGGGGTGCTCGCCGCCGACGGCGGGGAAGTCCGCTTCGACGGCCGCCCGGTCACCCACGAGACCCGGACGCACATCGGCTACATGCCGGAGGAGCGCGGGCTCTACCCGAAGATGAAGGTGCTCGACCAGCTCGTCTACCTGGCGGAGCTGCACGGCCTGAGCACGAACGAAGCCCACCGCAACGCCGAGCTCTGGATCGCCCGGCTCGGGCTGGCCGAGCGCCGCAAGGACGAGGTCCAGAAGCTCAGCCTCGGCAACCAGCAACGCGTCCAGCTGGCCGCCGCGCTGGTGCACGACCCGGCCGTGCTGGTGCTCGACGAGCCGTTCTCCGGCCTGGACCCGCTCGCCGTCGACGTCATGAGCGCGGTGCTGCGCGAGAAGGCGGCGGCCGGGGTGCCGGTCGTGTTCTCCAGCCACCAGCTCGACCTCGTCGAGCGGCTGTGCGACCGCGTCGGGATCATCCGCGCCGGCCGGATGGTCGCCGTCGGCACGGTCGCCGAGCTGACCGCGGGGGCGAGCAGCAAGCTCGTCGTGACCGCGCCGGCCGCGCCCGAAGGCTGGGCCGCCGGGCTGCCCGGCGTGCGCGTCGTCGAAAACCACGGTCCCACCACCGTGCTCGACCTCGAACCCAGCGCCGACGACCAGGCCGTGCTCGCCGCGGCCCTGGCGACCGGACCGGTCACCGAGTTCAGCCGCCGTCGCCGGTCGCTGACCGAGCTGTTCCGCGACGCGGTGTCCGACAAGGGGGAACGATGAAGAAGCTGAGTGGCCGCCGGGCCGTCTGGCTCGTGCTGAAGCGCGAGCTCAACACCCGGCTGCGGACGCGTTCGTTCGTGATCGGCACCGCGGTGCTGCTCGTGCTGCTGCTGGGGTACGTCGGCTTCCAGACGGCGCTGGCCGGGTCGGCGGAGAAGAACACCGTCGGCCTGACCGGGCAGGCGACCGGCATCGCGCGGCAGCTGCAGGTCGCGGCGGCCCAGTCCGGGCGGCAGGTCGAGACGGTCACCGTCACCGACCCGGCCGAGGGTCGCCGGCAGGTCGAGAACGGCGACCTCGACGCGCTCGTCTCGGGCAGCGCGGCGAAGCTGACCGCCACCTACAAGTCCTCTTTGGACGACCAGCTGCGCCGGGTGCTCGACCAGGTCGCGCAGCAGCAGGTGCTCGACGGCGTGCTGTCGTCCGCGCAGCTCGAGCCGGCCGACGTGATGGCGCAGGTCGACGGCACGCACGTGCAGGACGACCCGATCTCGCCGGAACCCGCCGACCACACGCAACGGCTGGTCGTCGGGCTGATCGTGGCGTTCCTGCTCTACCTCAGCATCATCACCTACGGGATGATGGTCGCCCAGGGCGTCGTCGAGGAGAAGTCGAGCCGGGTCGTGGAGATCCTGCTCGCCAGCGTGCGGCCGTGGCAGCTGTTGCTGGGCAAGGTGATCGGGCTCGGCCTGGTCGGCCTGACGCAGCTGGTGATCCTCGGCGCGGCCGGGCTGGTCGCGGCGTCGGTCACCGGCGTGTTCACCCTGTCCGGCTTCGCCACCGGGACGCTGCTGTGGGGCCTGCTCTGGTACCTGCTCGGTTTCCTGTTGTACGCCACGATCTACGGCGCGCTCGGCTCGCTGGTCTCGCGGCAGGAGGACACGCAGTCCGTGGTCTCGCCGCTCAACATCATCCTCGTCGTCGGGTTCATCGCCGGGATCAACTTGCTGCTGCAGGACCCGTCGGGCACCGGGACCAAGGTGCTCTCGCTGATCCCGCTGCTGTCGCCGATCCTGATGCCGGCCCGGATCTCGACCGGCGCGGCGGCCGGCTGGGAGATCGGGTTGTCGCTCGGCCTGACCGTCGCGCTGGTCGCGGCCCTGACCTGGCTGGGCGGCAGGATCTACGGCAACAGCGTGCTGCGCATCGGCAGCCGCATCAAGCTGTCGGAGGCCCTGCGCGGCTGACCACTCACGACGTGATCGCGCCGTACCGCTCCAGGGACACCTGGCGCTCG
The DNA here is from genome assembly GCF_054781455.1 of Amycolatopsis stemonae. Taxonomy (NCBI): domain Bacteria; kingdom Bacillati; phylum Actinomycetota; class Actinomycetes; order Pseudonocardiales; family Pseudonocardiaceae; genus Amycolatopsis; species Amycolatopsis stemonae. The sequence continues at coordinate 706,405 of NZ_BAAGUJ010000001.1, forward strand.
TGGGCGTGGTCGACCATGGGCTCCGGGTAGTCCTCGGGGCGGTCCTTCAGCTTGTGGACCGCCTTGCCCTGGACCGGCCGCAGCTCCGGCACGTACTTCCGGACGTAGTCGCCGTTCGGGTCGAACTTCTCCCCCTGCGTCGTGGGGTTGAAGATCCGGAAGTACGGCGCGGCGTCGGTGCCGCAGCCCGCGACCCACTGCCAGTTCAGCTGGTTGGACGCCAGGTCGCCGTCCACCAGGTGCTTCATGAAGTGCCGCGCGCCCCACCACCACGGCAGGTGCAGGTCCTTCACCAGGAAGCTCGCGACGACCATCCGCACCCGGTTGTGCATCCAGCCCTCGGCGAGCAGCTGCCGCATCCCGGCGTCGACGACCGGGTAGCCGGTCTTGCCCGCGCACCACCGCTCGAAGGCGTCGTGGTCGTTGTCGTGCTTCATCTTGTCGAAGCGCGAGTCGTAGTTCTCGCGTGCGGTTTCCGGGCGGTTGAACAGGACGTCGGCGTGGAATTCGCGCCAGCAGATCTCGCTGCGCAGGGATTTCGCGCCGACGCGGTCGTCGCCTTCCAGGTCGGCCAGGAGCGTCCGCGGGTGGACGCAGCCCCAGCGCAGATACGGCGAAAGCCGGGTCGTGCCTTCGCGGTCCGGCCGGTCGCGATCCTCGTCGTAGGTTTCGATGCCGTCGTCGAGGAAGGCGTGCCAGACGTCCAGCGCGGCCTGCTCGCCCGGCTCGGGCAGCGTCGCCGGAACCTTGGGCGGCTTGGGGATCTTCAGCGACCGCGGTGGCTCCACCCAGTCCACAAGGGACGGTCCGGTGTCGGCGGGCCCGCGCCAGCCGTGCGCGGTCCAGGCGCGGTGGAACGGCGTGAAGACGCGGTACGGGTCGCCGTCCGGCTTGGTGACGCGGCCGGGCGTGATCGCGTACGGCGAGCCGGTCTCGACCCAGTCGATGTTGTGCTCCGCCAGCGCCTTCGCCACGGAAGCGTCCCGTCGACGGCCATACGGCCCGGTGTCCGCGCTGACGTGCACCGCCGCGGCACCGATCTTCTTCGCCGCCTTCACGACCTCGGCCGCCGGTTCGCCGCGCACGAGCATCAGCCGGCCGCCGAGCTGCTCGTCGAGCTTCTCCAGGCACCCGTAGAGGAACGCCTCCCGCGGCGCGCCACCTGGCTTCAGCAGCGCCTCGTCGAGGACGTACAACGCGAGGACGTGCTTGCTGTGCTTCGACGCTTCGAGCAGCGCGGCGTGGTCACCCAGCCGCAGGTCGCGGCGGAACCACAGGACGACGGGTGCTTCTTTGGTCACGCGGCCCAACGATAAGCGCCCCGCCGTGCGGGTGCACGGCGGGGCGCTGTTTCAGCCGAGGCTCCGCCTCGGGCCGGGGGCTTCGCCACCCGGAACCCCCGAAAAAGCCCCTGCCGGGGTGAAAAACTCAGCGGTCCGACATAGGGATGTAGTCCCGCGAGTCGTAGCCGGTGTAGATCTGCCGCGGGCGGCCGATCTTGGTGGCCGGGTCCTGGATCATCTCGCGCCAGTGCGCGATCCAGCCCGGGAGCCGGCCGAGCGCGAACAGCACCGTGAAGAACTTCGTCGGGAAGCCCAGCGCCCGGTAGATCAGGCCGGTGTAGAAGTCCACGTTCGGGTACAGCTTGCGCTCGACGAAGTAGTCGTCGGAAAGGGCCGTCTCTTCGAGCTTCTTGGCGATGTCGAGCAGCTGGTCGCCGCCCTTCAGCTTGCCGAGGATCTCGTCGGCGGTGTTCTTGATGATCTTCGCGCGCGGGTCGTAGTTCTTGTAGACCCGGTGCCCGAAGCCCATCAGCTTCACGCCCTTTTCCTTGTTCTTCACGCGCTCGACGAACTTGGCGACGTCGCCGCCGTCCGCCTGGATGCCCTCGAGCATGTCGAGGACCGCCGCGTTCGCGCCGCCGTGCAGCGGGCCGAACAGCGCGTTGATGCCCGCGGAAATCGAGGCGAACAGGTTCGCCTCGGACGAGCCCACCAGGCGCACCGTCGACGTCGAGCAGTTCTGCTCGTGGTCGGCGTGCAGGATGAACAGCAGGTCGAGCGCCTTCGCGATGTCCGGGTCGACCTCGTACGGCTCGGCCGGGAAGCCGAACGTCATCCGCAGGAAGTTCTCGACCAGGCCGAGCGAGTTGTCCGGGTACAGCAGCGGCTGGCCGACGGACTTCTTGTAGGCGTAGGCGGCCAGGGTCGGGACCTTGGCGAGCAGCCGGATGGTGGACAGCTCCACGTTCGGCTCGTCGAACGGGTCGAGCGAGTCCTGGTAGAAGGTCGACAGCGCCGACACCGCGCTGGACAGGACCGGCATCGGGTGCGCGTCACGCGGGAAGCCGCTGAAGAACGCCTTCAGGTCCTCGTGCAGCAGCGTGTGGCGCTGGATCTTTTCGGTGAAGTCGGCCAGCTGGGCCTCGGTGGGCAGCTCGCCGTAGATCAGGAGGTAGGACACCTCGACGAAGGTCGACTTCTCGGCCAGCTGCTCGATCGGGTAGCCGCGGTACCGGAGGATCCCGGCGTCACCGTCGATGTAGGCGATGGCGGACGACGCGGCGCCGGTGTTGACGAACCCGGGGTCGTAGGTGATGTACCCCGTCTGCGCCAGCAGCTTCCCCAGTTCGATCCCGGGCGCGCCCTCGACCGGGTGGACGATCTTGAACTCGTGCTCGCCACTCGGCAGGGTCAGCTTCGCGGTTTCGCCGCCGGACTGCCCCGCAGTCGTCGCGTCGGACATGCAAGTCCCTCTCACGTTTCGGCACGGGCCGGCGGCGCCTGCGGGTTCCACAGGTAGCCAAGTGTTCACGCGAGGAAACACTGGCGCCTCGCTGCACACCGCCCCGCTGGGGTATGAAGAATGCCCCTCAACGTTAGTCGAGAAACGTGTGTTCGCGCAGCGGTGGCGTTGCTCCTGGGGGCCCCTTTGGGACCAGGTTCACACGGTGGACGCCATGTCGGCCGACGTGGGCGGCTCGGCCCCGCTGCGCGACACGGTGATCGACGCCGCTTTCGCCGCGTACTCCAGCGCCTCGAGCCACGCGCCGGCGTCGAGGGACGCCAGGTCGGCGGCCTCGTGCGTGTGCAGCCAGGCCAGCAGCGCGCCCTGGACGGTGTCGCCCGCGCCGATCGTGTCGACCACCGTCACCTTCCGCGACGGCACGTGGGCCAGCTCACCCGCGGCGGTGATCACGGCGATCCCGTCGGCGCCCCGGGTGAGCACCACGGCGTCCACACCGGACTCGACCCACGTCTTCGCGGCGGCGACCGGGTCGGCGCCGCCGGTGAGCCAGGCGGCGTCGTCGTCGGAGATCTTGAGCAGCCGGACGTCCGGCAGCCAGGAGGCGAACCGGGCGCGGTAGGCGGCCGGGTCGGTGATGAGCGCCTCGCGGATGTTGGGGTCGAGGACGGTCAGCACGCCGCGGGCGGCCTCGCGCCGCAGCATCGCCTCGTACGCCGACGCGCCGGGCTCGAGGACCATGCCGAGGGTGCCGAGTGAGAGCGCGGTCACGTTCTCCGGCAGCGGTCCCGGGTCCGCGACCAGCCGGTCGGCCGTGCCCTCGACGTAGAACGTGTAGTGCGCGGCGCCCTTCGCGTCGAGGGCGACGACGGCGAGCGTCGTCGGCTCGTCCCCGCGCTGCAGCAGCGCCGTGCCGACGGCCGAGGCGTGCAGGCGCTCGACCATCGCTTCGCCGAAGCGGTCGGTGGAGACGCGGGAAAGGAAGGCCGTCGGCACGCCGAGCCGCCCGGCCGCCAGGGCGACGTTGTACGGCCCGCCGCCCAGGCGCGGCAGCAGCGCGCGCAGCCCACCGTCCACAGTGGAATCCAGGGGGTCGCCGGGAACCAGGTCGACCAGTGCTTCTCCGCCTACGACGATCACGCGGGGAGTTTAGTGGAGTTCAGGCTGACAATTCCTGTCCGCTATTTGTCGAGCCCGCCGAGCAGCAGTTCACCCAGTGCGGTGAACGCTTCGGCGTCGGACACCTCGGCCCGCTGCCCGAGCACCCCGGTCTGGATGCCTTCGATGATCAGCCCGGTCATCTCGGCGACGAGCCGGGCGTGGACGTCGCGGAAGACGCCCTCGGCCACGCCCCGGTCGATGAACTGCCGGAGCCGGTTCGCGGCGAACCGGCTGTTGACCTGGTACGCCTCGCGGGCCGGGCCGAACTCGGCGAGGTCGCGCATGAACGACGGGGAAGCCCGGTTCAGGTGTTCGGCGACGCCGGCCAGGTACTCGCCGATCAGCTTGCGGGCGTCGTCGATCCCGGCGATCCGCTCTTCGATCCGCTCCGCGGCCCCGCGGAAGAACCGGGTGACGACCTTGACGGCGAGTTGCTCCTTGCTCGGCGCGAGCGCGTAGAGCGTCGACTTCGAGCAGCGCAGGCGGGCGGCGAGGTCGTCCAGGGTGAACTCGGCGAAGCCCTCGGCGAGGAAGAGCTCTTCGAGCTCGGAGAGCAGCGCGCGCTGGCGAGCGGTCAGCCGGCGGCTGCTTCCGAGGGCGAGGGCCTCGCGGGGGGACATCGGCTCACTATCTCCTACGCAGTCGGTCCGCCCCAGTCCGCTCTATAGTACTCTAGTTGAGCCTAGAGTACTGTTTTCAGTACCGTCATGGAGGACGACGATGCCCGCGGAACGCCTGCTGCCGGATTCGGCCGCCGAGGACCTGATCGCGCTGACGAGGGAGATCGCCCGTGACGAGCTCGCGCCCCGCGCGGCGGCGGCCGAAGAGGCCGAGCAGTTCCCGCGCGAGCAGTTCCGCCTGCTCGGCAAGTCCGGCCTGCTGGGGCTGCCGTACGCGGAGCGCTGGGGCGGCGGCGAGGTGCCGTACGAGGTCTACCTGCAGGTCCTGGAGGAGATCGCGACGGCGTGGATGACGGTCGGCGTCGGCCTGTCGGTGCACACGATGTCCTGCTACGGCCTGGCCGAATGGGGCACGGACACCCAGCGCGACGAGTGGCTCCCGGACATGCTCGAAGGCTCGCTCCTGGGCGCGTACGCCCTGTCGGAGACGAACGCGGGTTCGGACGCGGCCGCGTTGTCGACCCGCGCGCGGCTCGACGGCACCGACTACGTCGTCAACGGCACGAAGGCGTGGATCACGCACGCGGGCGTGGCGGACTTCTACACGACGATGGTGCGCACCGGCCCGGACGAGATTTCGTGCCTGCTGGTCGACTCGTCGACACCCGGCCTCTCGGCGGCGCCGCGCGAGCGCAAGATGGGCCTGACGGGCTCGCCGACGGCCCAGATGATCTTCGACGGCGCCCGCGTCCCGGCATCGCGGCTGCTGGGTTCCGCCGGCGACGGCCTGCGCATCGCCCTGTCGTCACTGAGCTCCGGCCGCCTCGGCATCGCGGCGTGCGCGGTGGGCCTGGCGCAGGCGGCACTGGACGAAGCCGTGACGTACGCGAAGGGCCGCTCGCAGTTCGGCCGTCCGATCATCGACTTCCAGGGGGTGGAATTCCTCCTGGCCGACATGGCGGCGGTGGTGGAGTCGTCCCGCGCCTGCTACCTGGAGGCGGCGCGCCGCCGCGACCGCGGGCTGCCGTTCCAGCGCCAGGCCTCGATCGCCAAGCTGGTGGCCACGGACGGCGCGATGAAGGTGACGACGGACGCGGTCCAGGTCCTCGGCGGCGCCGGGTACACGCGGGACTTCCCGGTGGAGCGGTACATGCGCGAGGCGAAGGTGCCGCAGATCTTCGAAGGCACGAACCAGATCCAGCGGCTGGTCATCGCGCGGGAGCTGAAGAAGGCCTGACCGAGCGGCTCCTGTCACACGTACCCGGCAACGTGAGGAGAACCTGCGGCCGCCCTTCCCAGCCGGGCCGTACTGGACGCCTCGGCGGTCACCGGCACCTTCACCACCGACGTCCCGTTCCCGGTCAAGATCGGCCTGGACGCCCTGCTCGACTGAGCCGACCTGGTCGAGCGAACGCTGTCCCGCCCGCGGGACGGATAGCGTTCTGCGCATGCCCGACCAGCTGTTGTCCCTCGAGGAGTACCGAGCGCTCGGGGAAACCGACCGCGGCTTCACCGAACTGGTCGAAGGCCGCGTGGTGCCCTCGCCCGGCGGCGGGCGGGCGCACAACCTGGCCGCGTGCCGGCTGGCCGGGCAGCTGGAACGGCAGCTGCCGCGCGGGCTCGCGTTCGTCCTCGGCAGCGACCTGGACCTCGGCTTGGCGCCGCCCGGTGAGCCCGGCTTCTCCCGCCGCCCGGACCTGCTGGTCTTCGACCGGGCCGCGCGGGCCGACCCGATCCGCGCCGAGGAGGTGGCGGTGGTCGTCGAGATCGCGACCTCGGGCTCCCGGCGCACCGACTACCGCGTGAAGCACGACGAGTACGCCGACGCCGGGATCCCCCACTACTGGATCGTCGACCTCCGTGAGCCGGTCGCGCTGGTCGCCTGCCGGGGCTACCGGGACGCCCCGGCCGTCACCGGCACCTTCGCGACCCGTGAACCGTTCCCCGTCGAGCTCGACCTGGACGCGCTGCTCTCGTGAAAACGGACGGCACGCCGGAACCGCCCGGTAACCGGCGTGCCGCCCGAAACTCAGCGGGCTTCGCGGTAGCGGCGGTCCTTGGACACGCCCTCGCCCAGGGACTCGTCGAAGTGGTACACCTCGTCGCCGCGGACGAAGACGCGCAGCGCGCGGTTCATCACGTCGAGGGGGTCGCCGGACCACAGCACGACGTCCGCGTCCAAGCCCGGCTTCAGCGAGCCGATCTGCTCGTCCAGGCCCAGCATCGACGCCGGGTTGATCGTCAGCGACCGCAGCGCCGTCACCGGGTCGAGGCCGTCTTTCACCGCCAGGGCCGCCTGGTACACCAGGAAGTTGATCGGGATCACCGGGTGGTCCGTCGTGATCGCGATCCGGACCCCGGCGCGGGCCAGGATGCCCGCCGAGCGCAGCGTGCGGTTGCGCAGCTCCACCTTGGACTTCGTGGTGAACAGCGGGCCCAGGATCACCGGGACGTCCCGCTCGGCCAGCAGGTCCGCGATCAGGTGGCCCTCGGTGCCGTGGTTGATCACGAGCTTGTAGCCGAACTCGTCGGCCAGCCGCAGCGCCGTGACGATGTCGTCGGCGCGGTGGACGTGCTGGTCCCAGTACAGCTCGCCGTCGAGGACCTTCGAGAGCGTCTCGAGCGTCAGGTCGACCTCGTGCGGCTTGCCTTCGGACTCCGCGTGCGCGCGCTTCGCCTGGTAGTTGCGGGCCTTGGTGAAGGCCTCGCGCAGGATCGCGGCGACGCCCAGCCGCGTCGACGGCGTCTGCTTCTTGTCGCCGTACACGCGCTTCGGGTTCTCGCCGAGCGCGCTCTTCACGCTGACCTGCTCCGCGAAGACCATGTCGAGGATGCTGCGGCCCCAGGTCTTGACGCCGATCGTCTGGCCGCCGATCGGGTTGCCCGACCCCGGCTTGATGACGACGCTGGTGACGCCGCCGGCCAGCGCGTCGTCGAAGCCCGGCTCGTAGGGGTCGATGCCGTCGATCGCGCGGAAGCGGGCGCCGTTCGGGTCGGTCATCTCGTTGGTGTCGTTGCCGGCCCACCCCTCGCCGTCCTCGTGGACGCCGAGGTGCGCGTGGGCGTCGATGAAGCCGGGCAGCACCCAGGTGCCGGCCGCGTCGACCAGTTCGGCATCCTCCGGGATGTCGACGTCGGCCTCGGTACCGACCGCGACGATCTTCCCGTCGTCGATCAGGACCGTGCCGCCTTCGATGGGGTCACCGTCGATGGGGAGGACATAGCCCCCGACAATTGCCTTCGCCATAGTTCGCCACGCTAACGAACTGGCGCCGGGCCCTCCACACGGGCCTTCTCCAAGTGCACCAGTTCGTGGTTGTTCTCGGGCGTCCGGTGCGTCTCGCGGTAGCCGTGCTTGGCGTACAGGCGCAGCGGCCCCACGCTCTTCGCGCCCGTGAACAGCCGGAACACCGTCACGGACGGCGGGGCCGACGACTCCGCGAACCGCAGCAGCCCGCCGCCCAGTCCGAAACCCTGGCGGTCCGGCGCCACCACCAGCCGGCCGATCGTGCCGACCGGCCCCGTCACCGTCAGCCGCACCGAGGCGACCAGGCGGCCCGACTCCCGGATGCCCCACGACAGGCACGACGACAGCGCCGCCTGGGTCTCCTCGAGGGTTTCCAGCAGCGGGGGCAGGTCCCAGTCGTCGTGCGCGCGGGCCTCCGTGACGTACGCGGCGCGTTGCAGCGTCAGCACTTCGCCCGCGTCGGCGACGTCCAGGCGGTTCACCGGACGCGGATGCCCCAGCTGCCCGACCACGACGCCGCCGGCTCCAGGTCGATCAGGTCCGTGCCCGTGTTGAGCGCGTCGGCCGGGCAGGTCATCGGCTCGATCGCCACCGCGCGACCGCGGCCGACCAGGTCGTCCGGCGTGAACACCTGGGCCCAGCGGAAGTCCGGGCCGGTCCACACGACGAGCTGCTTCTCGCCGTGGGCCAGGACGAAGTGGTGCGTGCCGTCGTCGGCCGTCGACAACGCGCCGAACGCCGTGTCCAGGTCGACGCCCGCCAGTACCCGGCCGCCGCGGAAGTCGTACTCCGTGCCCTCGACGTCCTGCTCCTCTGCGTACGGCATCTGCTGGTCGCCGACGTACGGCCGGACGCGGCTCGCGGGCAGCGTCAGGGTCAGCTCGTCGGTCGGGACGTCGCCGACGCGGAAGTACGGGTGCGTGCCGACGCCGACGCCGATCGGCTGCTCGCCTTCGTTGCGGATCTCGTGGGTGATGGTCAGCTCGCGCGGCGCGACCTCGTAGGTCACCGTCGCCCGCAGCGGCACCGGCCAGCCCGGCTGCACCTCGACGTCGACGGCCAGGGTGATCGACGACTCGGCGTGCTCCAGCAGCTCCCATTCGAGGTGGCGGGTCAGGCCGTGGATGGCGTTGCCGCGCGCCTCCTCGGTGATCTCGAGTTGCTGCTCCTCGCCCTGGAACGTCCACTTGCCGGCCTTGGTCCGGTTCGGCCAGGGCAGCAGCACCTGCCCGGCGCCCTTCGGCGGCTTCGCGTCTTCGGGGAACTCCTCGACGTACGGCACTCCGCCGACTTCGAACGCGCGCAGCCCGGCACCGATTTCGGTGACGACGGCGCGTGCGTTGCCGCGGGTGATCTCGAACTGCTGACCGGTCGGGTTGCCCATGCGGACGACCTTACCGAGCATCGAACTCACTAGACCGGTCGTCATAGTTTGAGTTACAGTCGGCGCCATGGTCCGTCGCACCGACACGCGGCAGCGGATGCTCGACACCGCCGCCGACCTGTTCCAGACCCAGGGCTACCACGCCACCGGCCTCACCCAGCTGACGACGGCCGGGGGTGCGCCGAAGGGTTCGCTCTACTTCCACTTCCCCGGCGGCAAGGAACAGCTCGCCGCCGAAGCCGTCCGGCTTTCCGGCGAACGCACCGGAGCCGTGCTCGAAGCCGTCCTGCGCGACGCGCCCGATGCCGCGACGGCCGTCGACCGCGCGGTCGACGCACTGGCGGGTTTCCTGACCGGGTCGGACTTCCAGCGCGGCTGTCCACTCGCGACGGTCGCGCTCGACGCCGCCGCGGAGAGCGTGCCGATCCGGGAAGCCTGCGCCGACGGCTATTCGTCGTGGCACGGAATCCTGCGGGACTACCTTGCCGGGCAGGGTCTTACCGCCGGACGCGCCGACGAGCTGGCGACCGTCGTGCTCGCCGCCATCGAAGGCGGGCTGCTGCTGGCCCGCACCCGCCGGGACGTCGCGCCGCTGCGCGCCGTCGCCGCCCACCTGCACGCCACCCTCGACCGGGAGCTGTCCTGATGCGCGTCCACCACCTGAACTGCGGCACCATGCGCCCGCTCGGCGGCAAGCTGGTCGACGGCCGGCCGGGCCTGCTCCGGCGCGCCACCATGGTGTGCCACTGCCTGCTGCTCGAGACGGACACCGGGCTCGTGCTCGTCGAGACGGGCATGGGCACGCCCGCCGCCGTCGACCGGAACGCCTGGCTGGGCGCGGGTTTCGTCCGCCGGTCGAACCCGGTCGAAGATCCCGCGGAGACCGCGATCGCGCAGATCCGCGCGCTCGGCTTCGACCCGGCCGACGTCCGCGACATCGTGCTGACCCACCTCGACCTCGACCACGCGGGCGGGCTCATCGACTTCCCGTGGGCGCGCGTGCACGTCTACGCCGAAGAGCTGCGGGCGTTCACCGAGCCGCGCGACGCGGCGGAACGCGGGCGCTACCGCCGGATCCAGTTCGCCCATGGTCCACAGTGGACGTCCTATGCGGACACCGGCGAGCCGTGGTTCGGGTTCGGCGCCGTCCGGCAGCTCGACGGGCTGCCCCCGGAGATCCTGCTGGTCCCGCTCTCCGGGCACACGCGCGGGCACGCGGGCGTCGCCGTCGACACCGGGAGCGGCTGGCTGCTCAACGCCGGCGACTCGTACTTCTTCCACGGGCAGGTCGACGCCGAGCCGCACTGCCCGCCGGGCCTGAAGTGGTTCGAGGGCCGGATGGAGACGGTGAAGGGCGCGCGACTGGACAATCACCGCCGCCTGCGCCAGCTTGTTCAGGAGCACGGCGACGAGGTCACCGTGTTCGCCGCGCACGACGAGACCGACTTCCTCCGGCTGAGCACAGGTGACAACCGGGGGCTTCGCCACCCGGGCCCCGGAAAAACGAGCAGGAGCAGGGTATGAAGGTGCACCACCTGAACTGCGGATCGATGCGGCCGGCGGGCGGCAAGCTGCTCGACGGCGAGCCCGGCCTGCTGCGCCGCGCCGAACTGGTCGCGCACTGCCTGCTGGTCGAGACGGGCGACAGCCTCGTGCTGGTCGACACCGGGTTCGGCACCCAGGCCGTGGCGCGTCCCGGCGAGTGGCTGGGCCGCCCGTTCATGGCGCTGGTCGGCGCGCGGCTCGCGCAGGCCGAGACGGCCGTCGCGCAGATCCGCGCGCTCGGCCTCGACCCGGCCGACGTCCGGCACATCGTGATGACGCACCTCGACGTCGACCACGCGGGCGGGCTGGCCGACTTCCCGAACGCCGTCGTGCACGTCCGGTCGGAAGAACACCGCGCGGCGACGTCGCCGGCGAACGCGGCCGAGAAGAACCGCTACCGCGCGGCCCAGTTCGCGCACCAGCCGTTGTGGAGCGCGTACGACGAGCTGGGCGAGCCCTGGTTCGGCTTCGAGGCGGTCCGCTCGCTCAAGGGCCTGCCGCCGGAGATCCTGCTGGTCCCGCTCACGGGCCACACGCGCGGGCACACGGGCGTCGCGGTCGACACCGGCGACGGCTGGCTCCTGCACGCGGGTGACGCGTACTTCTTCCACGGCCAGCTCGACCCGGTGAGCCCGCACTGCCCGCCGGGCATGACGGCGTTCCAGAACCTCGTCCAGACAGACCGCAAGGCCCGGCTGGCGAACCTCGAGCGGCTCCACGAACTGGCCCGGGAGCACCAGAACGAAGTCAGGGTGTTCTCGGCGCACAGCCCGGTCGAGCTGGCCGCCCTGCGGCGGTGAGCGTCAGCTCGCTTCGAGAGCCTTCTTGAGCAGCGGCGCCATCTGGTCGGCGGTCATCTTCGCCGGGCCGGTGTAGTTGACCAGCACCGGCGTCCCGGACACCAGCTCCGCGGAAGCGAGCGTCGCCGTCTTCTGCTCCTCGGTGTAGAAGACGGCGCCGTTCGGGAAGCCCTGGATGTCCTGCGCGCCCGGCTTGCCCTTCTTGATCGAGGCCACCATCTCCTGCGGCTTGCCCTGGCGGCCCTCGTAGCGGGTCACGGCCAGCGCGCCGGCCGCTTTGCCGTCGAGCTGGTACTCGCAGCTGCGGGACTTGCCGCCGTTGGCCGAGGTGTCGCGGGACGGGCCCGGGACCGCCTTGAGGTTGTCGAGGAACAGGGCCTTCGAGACGGCGTCCGCCGGCAGCAGCACGCACGGGTCGAGGTCGGCGGCCGCCGCGGGCTTCGCGCTCGTGCTCGGCTTGGGCGCGGACGACGACGTCGGCGTCTTCGCCGGTTCGGCACCCGAAGAGCAAGCGGTCAAAGCGGCGGAAGCGACCAAAACGACGGCGAGGGTACGCATGCCCGGCACCGTACTCCGAACGGCCTAAGCGGTCGGCGCCCGGTACCGCCAGAACGCCGGGAGCAGGAACATCGACGCGCACACCGAGACGATCACGAGCAGCCCGCCGACGGTCGCGGCGGCCTCGGTGCCGAACGCGGCGGCGCCCCAGCCGTGGACGAGGTCGGCGATCCGCGGGCCGCCGGCGACCACGACGGTGAACACGCCCTGGAGCCGTCCGCGCATCTCGTCGGTGGTCGCGACCTGCAGGATCGCCATCCGGTAGACCGCACTGACCATGTCCGCCGCGCCGGCCGCGGCCATGAAGAGGACGGCGAGCCACAGCGAGTGCGCGAGCCCGAACGCCGCCACGGCCGCGCCCCACGCGCAGATCGAGACGACGACCGCGACACCCTGGCGGTGGATGCGCGTCAGCCAGCCGGAGAAGAGCCCGATCAGCATCGCGCCCGCGGGCAGCGCGGCGTAGAGCCAGCCGAGCGCGGGGCCGCCGCCGGGCGGGTCGCCGAACGTGCGTTCGGCCATCTCCGGGATCAGCGCCCGCGGCATGCCGAAGACCATCGCGATGATGTCGGCGACGAACGACGCGAGCAGCACCTTCTTCGTCGCGAGGTACTTGAAGCCGTCGATGACGTCGCTGAGGCCGGCGCGCCGCGACGGGCCGTTGAGCGGCGGGATCGCCGGCAGCCGCCAGACCGCGATCAGCGTGATCGTGAGGGCGACGACGTCGATCAGGTAGAGCGTCGAGAGGCCGAGGACCGGGATGAGCGCGCCGGCGAGCAGCGGCCCGAAGACCGCGCCGAACGTCGACATCGTCGAGCTCAGGGCATTGGCCGAAGGCAGCAGCTCGGGCGGCACGAGCCGGGCGACGACGGCGCCGCGCGTCGGCATGTTGATCGCGAAGAGCGCCTGGTTGACGGCCAGCAGGCCAAGGACGAGCCACACCGAGCCGAAGTTCAGGAACGCCTGCAGCCACAGCAGCGCGGAGGTGATCGCGACGAGCACGTTGGTGACGACGAGCAGCTTGCGCCGGTCGACGGCGTCGGCGACGGCCCCGCCCCAGAGCCCGAAGATCAGCAGCGGCACGAGCGCGACGAGCCCGGTGAGGCCGACGTAGGCGGAGGACCCGGTGAGGTCGAAGACCTGCTTCGGCACGGCGACGGCGGTCAGCTGGGTCCCGACCGCGGTGACCACAGTGGACAGCCAGAGCCGCCGGAACGCGGGGATCTTCAACGGCCGGGTGTCGACGATGATGCGGCCGAGGAGCTTGCGAACGCCCGAGCGGGGCGGCAAGGTCTCCGGTTCGGAAGTCACAACCGTCGAGCTTAGCTCGGCTAACTATCGCCGGTCGCGTGATTTTCGTCGCCTGCGAACGTGGCCCCCGCCGAAGCGGAGGCCACGTTCGAGAAAGCGGTTACGGCGCGACGCGCTCGATGCTCCAGCCGTCGTCGTTGCGGACGAAGCGGAGCCGGTCGTGCATGCGGTCCTCGCGGCCCTGCCAGAACTCGACCAGGTCCGGGCGGATCCGCCAGCCGCCCCAGTGCGGCGGCGCCGGGATCTGCTCGACGTCGGCGAACCGCCGCTCGATCCCGCTCAGCGCGTTGTCCAGCGCCCGGCGGCCGTCGACGACCCGGGACTGCGGCGACGCCCACGCCCCGAGCTGCGAACCCCGCGGCCGCTGGGCCCAGTACTCCGCGGTCTCCTTGACGCCGACCTTCTCGACCTCGCCGCGGACGTGGACCTGGCGGTGCAGCGCGTACCAGGGGAACGTCACCGACGCGTAGCGCGTCGCGGTGAGGTCGTGGCTCTTCGAGGACGTGTAGTTCGTGTAGAACACGACGCCGCGCTCGTCGAGGCCCTTGCACAGGACCGTGCGCGAGGACGGCCGGCCTTCGGCGTCCGCCGTCGCCAGCACCATCGCGTTCGGTTCGGCGATCCCGGCGGCCACCGCCTGGTTCAGCCAGCCCTGCAGCTGGTCGGTCCAGGTGGCCGCCAGCGCGGACTCGTCGAACGCCGCTCCGTCGTACGCGACCCGCATTCCGGGCAGGCGAACTACGGCGTCTTCCACCTGGTCCTCGATCCTCGGCGTCATCGCCAAACCTCCACGCCCGGTCGGGGCATCAGTCGACTTCGGCTCTAGGCACGTTAGGGCCTTCCGAGCTGCGGCGGAACCCACTGAACGGTGACACCCGACACCACCGCCGTGTAACCGCAGTACAACAAGCCGTAACCCGGGCGTTACCCACCGGACCAGGATCGATACAGGACCCGCCTACCTTTCGGCCCGTTCCCCACCACCCCGGAGGCAGGCATGACCGAGACCCTGTCGGACGCGGAAGAAAGCGCTCCGCCGAAACGGCGGTACGCCCCGCTCGCGGCGAACGAGAACCGCGAGGACTACTCACTGCGCTTCGCCGCTCATTCGTTCCGGAAATGGTCACCGTTCGTGGTCGCGACGACGGCGCTGGGCGGCATCGCCTACCTCGCCGACTTCGCCATCGGGGCCAGCATCGTCCTCTCCTACGGCTTCACCTCCGGCGTCCTGGCGATCCTCGCCGCGGCCGTCGTCATCTTCGTGACCGGCGTGCCCATCGCGGCCGCCTGCGCGAAGTCCGGAGTGGACATGGACCTGCTGACCCGCGGAGCCGGCTTCGGCTACTTCGGGTCGACGCTGACGTCGCTCGTCTACGCGAGCTTCACCGTCATCTTCTTTTCGCTCGAAGGCTCGATCATGGGCCAGGCCTTCGAGCTGGCCCTCGGCATCCCACTGCCCATCGGCTACCTGCTGGCGACGCTGATCGTGCTGCCGTTCGCGCTCTACGGCATGGGCGCGGTCGCGAAGATGCAGACCTGGACGCAGCCGCTGTGGATCGCCGGCCTGGTGCTGCCGTTCGTCGTCGTGCTGGTCCGCGAGCCGGGCAAGTTCGCCGAGTTCGCGCACTTCGGCGGCACCGAAGGCGCGGGGTCCGGGTTCTCCGCGACCGGGTTCGGCCTCGGCATGGGCGTCGCGCTGTCGCTGATCGGGCAGATCGGCGAGCAGGCCGACTACCTGCGGTTCATGCCCGAGAAGACAGCGGACAACAAGCGGTCGTGGTGGGCCGCGGTGCTCGCCGCCGGACCCGGCTGGGTGATCCTCGGCGCCGCGAAGCAGATCGGTGGCGCGCTGCTGGCGTTCCTCGCGCTCGGCGTCGTCGGGAAGACGCACGCGCTCGAGCCGATCGCGCCGTACCTCGAAGCGGTGAAGCCGGCTTTGGGCCCGGTGGCCCTGACGTTCGCCGCGCTGTTCGTCGTCGTCTCACAGATCAAGATCAACACGACGAACGCGTACTCGGGGTCGCTGTCGTTCGCGAACTTCTTCTCCCGCGTGCTGCACAAGCACCCGGGCCGCGTCTGGTACGTGCTGGTGAACTGCGGGATCGCGCTCGCGCTGATGGAGTTCGGCGCGTTCGCCTTCCTGAACAAGATCCTCGGCTTCTACTCGAACGTCGCGATCGCGTGGATCGGCGCGGTGTGCGCCGACCTGGTGATCGCGAAGCCGCTCGGGCTCTCGCCGCGCTACATCGAGTTCAAGCGGGCCTACCTGCCCAAGATCAACCCCGTCGGGTTCGGCTCGATGGTCGTCGCGTCGGTGGTGTCGATCGTGGCGTACTTCGGCGCGTTCGGGCCGTTCCTCGCCGCGTTCAGCCCGCTGCTGGCGCTGGTGATCGCGATCGTGCTGGTGCCGGCGCTCGCCGCCGTCACCCGCGGCCGGACGTACCTGACCCGGCCGAACACGGTCATCGGCCCCGACGCCGACCTGCGCGCGACGCACACCTGCTCGGTCTGCGGCGATCCGTACGAGTTGCCGGACGTCGCGGACTGCGCGAAGCAGGACGGCCCGATCTGCTCGCTGTGCTGCACGCTCGACAACAGCTGTCACGACGTCTGCCAGACGAAGGGTCCGGTCGCGCTCGGCCTCCCGGCGGTTCGTACGCCGTAGTGTCCGTGAAGGCCCTTTGCCGTGGGCAAAGGGCCTTCACGCGAGCCGGCCTCCCCCCGGATCCCCCTCCCGGCTCGACTCCTTCACGTCCGGGAGCGCGCCGGGGTTGCCCGGGATGTCCATGATCTTTTCCGGCCGCATGATGGCGGCCAGCATCAGCGCGCGCAGCTCCGCGCCGACGTCTTCCACCGGCAGCGGCGGCTCGTGCGCCTGCCACTCGCGCAGGAGCCCGGTCCCCGCGCCGACCAGCGCGATCGCGGTGAGCCGGTAGTCGCGCGCCGGCGCGACGCCGTGCTCCGCGGCGCGGGTCGCCTCCGCGGCGATGAAGTTCGCCCAGCGGTCGACCCACACCTGGTGCTGCGCCTCCAGCTCGGTGCTGACGCCGACCGCTTCGACGTAGGTGAGGCGCGGCATCCGCGGGTCCGCGGTGACGGTCGCGATGAAGACGTCCAGCAACGTCGAGATGCGGGTGAGCGCGTCGGCGTCGGCGACCTTGTCGAGCTCGGCGGTGACGTGCTCGAGCGCGAGGCTGTTGATCCGGTCGTGGAGGGTGCGCAGGACGTCCTCCTTGCCGGAGAACTCCTCGTAGAAGTTCCGGGTCGACACCCCGGCGCGGGCGCACACCTCGGTGATCTTCGTGTGCCGGAAGCCGGTGGAGGTGAACAGCTCGAGGCCGGCCGTGAGCAGCCGCTCCCGGCGATCGGCGCGGCGTTGCTCAGGCGCGACGCCGCCGTACGTGCGAGCCACCGGTTGTCTCCTCCTTCTGAGGGATTGCCAGATACTACCGGGCTGGCTATTTTGTGAAAATCTTGATTACCAAAGGGCCGGAGGCAATGGTGCTTCGTCGGTTGCTGGTCGCGGTCACCGTTCTTTTCGCAGTGACGACTCCCGTCGCGCAGGCGGATCCCGGTGTGCTGCTGTCCGCTCAGCCGACGACGGTGTTCCTCGGCCCGTTTCCCGCCCCGGTCAAGGCATGGCACCTCCTGTACCGCTCGACGTCGGCCACCGGCGAGCCGAACGCGGTCTCGGGCACGCTACTGGTCCCGCCGGCGCCGTGGGCGGGTGGTGGCCCCCGGCCACTGATCACGTACGCGGTGGGCACGCACGGGCTCGGCGACCAGTGCGCGCCTTCCCGCCTGCTGGCGCAGGGCACCGAGAACGAAAGTGCCTTGCTGGCACAGGCTTTGTCGCGGGGCTGGGCGGTCGTCGTCACGGACTACGAAGGGCTCGGCACGCCGGGCACGCACACGTACGCGGTCGGGCAGTCCGAAGGCCGGGCGGTGCTCGACGCGGCGCGTGCCGCCTCGCGGGTACCCGGCGCCGGGTTGTCGCCGTCGGGCCCGGTCGGCGTTTTCGGTTACTCACAAGGCGGTCAGGCTGCGGCTTTCGCAGCTGAACTGCAAGGTTCCTACGCACCTTCGCTGCACGTCGTCGGTGTCGCGGCGGGCGGGGTGCCGGCGGACCTGAACGCGGTGTTCCGCGCGAACGACGGCGGCGCGGCGTTCGGCCTGGTCCTGGGCGCGGCAACGGGTTTCGCGGCGGCGTACCCCGACGTGCCGTTCGCGTCGATCCTCAACGACCGCGGCCGCGAAGCGGTGGCCCGGGTGTCCCGGGCGTGCACGATCGAACTGGGCGCGGCGGCACCGTTCGCGCACCTGCAGGACTTCGTGACGGTCCCGGACCCGATCCACGAGCCGCACTGGCAAGCGCGGCTCGCCGCGAACCACCTCGGAACGGTGGCGCCGAAAGCCCCGGTGTTCCTGTACCACGGGACACTGGACGAGCTGATTCCGTTTTCCGTGGGCGAAGAGCTGCGCGACCGCTGGAAGTCGTTGGGCGCGTCGGTGACCTGGCAGGAATTCCCCCTGCTGGAGCACATCGGCGGCGTCTCGGTGGGTGGCCCGGTCGCGCTGACCTGGCTGGGCACGAAGTTCTGAGGCCTCCGCTCGCCGGAGACGGCGCAGGGGGCCTTCTCCGGCGAGCGGTCAGAACACCTTCAGCGCGGTGACGGCGTCGGGCGCCAGCGAAGTCGTGAGGGTGCCCCCGGCGGCGAGCGGCGTCCGGGACCACCAGTCACCCGAGGCCGGTGGGAGATCGGGGCCGCCGACCACCAGGTCCGTCGCCAGCACCCGGCGACCCGCCAGCACCGCCAAGCTCCCGTCCAGGTCCGAGCCGATCGACAACGTCTGCCGCAGCACCGGCACCGAACCCCGCGTGACGTGCTGGGACGTCGTCAACGACCCGGGACACTCGCCCGCGCGGCCCAGCACGAGCACTTCCCGTGTGTGCAGGTGGGCGTCCGACGCCACCTGCGCGCGGAACTCCGCCGTGTGCCGGGCGCGCGACGTGATCACCGTCGGCTCCGGCAGGAACTCCAGCGACCCGCCCGCCTCGACCACGACGTCCACTGTGGACACCGATGGCTCGCCGTGCAGGCCGGGCAGCGCCAAGGTCGCCGCCACGCCGGACAGCCGCAGTGAAGCGCCCGGGCCGACGTGCACCGTGAGCAGCAGTTCGTCGCCGCCCAGCGGCGAAGTCGCCGAGTTGACGAGGTGCACCACCGCCGTCGAGCCGGACCGGCGGCGCGGGAACAGCGTCAACGGCGCCATCGACCGGAGTTCGCGCAGCACCGTGCGCGTGCCGTCGAAGCACGCCGTCAACCGGGCGTGGGCCTTCACAGCAGGGAACGGACCCAGGCGGCCACGTCCGGCGCGTCCGGGGTGTCCACCAGGGACTGCGTGACGACCGGCAGGTCGCCGCGCATCCGGTGCGCGTCCGACGTCATCACGTCCATGTCCGCGTTCACCAGGTGCGCGATGTCGATCTTGTTGATCACCAGCAGGTCCGCGGTCGTGACGCCGGGGCCGCCCTTGCGCGGCACCTTGTCGCCGCCGGCGACGTCCACCACGAAGATCTGGCTGTCGGCCAGCCCGCGGCTGAACACCGCCGTCAGGTTGTCGCCGCCGCTCTCGATGATCACCAGGTCCAGGCCCGGGAACTTCTCCTCCAGGCGCTCGACCGCGTCCAGGTTCGCGGTGATGTCGTCGCGGATCGCCGTGTGCGGGCACGCTCCCGTTTGGACGGCCTCGATCCGCGCCGGGTCGAGCACCCCCGCGCGGCGCAGGAAGTCCGCGTCCTCGGTCGTGTAGATGTCGTTCGTGACGACCGCGAGGTTCACCTCGTCGCCCAGCGCTCGGCACAGCGCCGCGGTCAGCGCCGTCTTGCCGGAGCCGACCGGGCCGCCGATGCCGATCCGGTACGCGCGGCCCGTCGTGGGCGCCGCGTCGTAGTGGTCGGGTTCGGCGGCCGTCGGGTCGAAGTTGACCTCGTGGAAGTGACCGTGGCCATGGCCTTCAGCTGGCAAAGAGACGCACCTCTTCCTGGTGGTGCCGGGCGTGCGCCTCGGCGAACAGATCCAACGCGGGCGACCCCGGCGACGGCAGCGAGACCGGGTCGTCCCCGGCCACGGCCGCCGCTTCCGCCGCCACCGACCGCAGGTCGAGCCGGGCCACGACCGCGTTGACGGCGAAGGGATCCAGCCCCAGCAACCGCACGGCCGCGCTCGCCGGGCCACTCACCCCGAGGTAGGCGGCGGCCATCGCGGCGTCGTACGGCGACCCGCCCGCGACGCCGACGAGCGCGCCCAGCACGATCGGGTGGTGCGGACGCGGGGTTTCGGCCAGTAACGCGTCCAGCACCGGGGACGGCCAAGCGATCCGGCCCGCCCGCGCGGTTCCCCGGCCCTGCGCCCGCGAAGCTTCGCGCTGCGCGAGCGATGGAGTGCGCGCCTCCAGCTCACTGTCCAAAAGCGACCAGTTCCCGCGGGTGACGGCCGCGTGGGCCGAGGCGGCGGCGAACACCGCCGCCAGGGCACCCGCCGTGCGCAACCGGCCGGACAGGAACCCGGGCAGGTCGCGCACGGACGTCACGAGCCGCCGGGCGACGACTTCCTCCATCCCGCCACTGTGGACGTGCCCGCCGCCGGGGAAGCGGGAGTCCGCGAGGATCAGCGCCGAGAGGTCCATCAGAACAGGAAGTACCGTTGGGCCATCGGCAGTTCCGTCACCGGCTGCGGCTCGACGAGCTCGCCGTCGACGTGCACCGCGAAGCTGTCGGGCTCGACGCGGACGTCCGGCGTGGCGTCGTTGAGGACCATGTCGGCCTTGGTGCGTGCCCGCGTGTTCGCCACCGCGACCAGCGGTCGCGTGATGCCGAACGTCTCGCGCAGGCCGCTGTCCAAAGCGGACGGTGCGACGAAGTGCAGGCTCAGGGCCGCCCCGATGTTCGCGCCGAACATCGGCCGCGCCAGCACCGGCTGCGGTGTCGGGATGGACGCGTTCGCGTCGCCCATCGCCGCCCACGCCGGGAAGCCGCCCTTCAGCACCACGTGCGGGCGGACGCCGAAGAACTTCGGCTCCCACAGGACGAGGTCGGCGAGCTTGCCGACCTCGACCGAGCCGATCTCGGTCTCCATGCCGTGCGCGATGGCCGGGTTGATCGTGTACTTGGCGACGTACCGCCGGGCGCGGAGGTTGTCGGCCGCGCCGTCGCCCGGGAGTGCGCCGCGACGGCGTTTCATCACGTGCGCCGTCTGCCACGTCCGGATGATCACCTCGCCGATCCGGCCCATCGCCTGCGAGTCCGAGCTCATCATCGAAATGGCGCCCAGGTCGTGCAGGACGTCTTCGGCGGCGATCGTCGACGGCCGGATCCGGCTCTCGGCGAACGCGAGGTCCTCCGGCACCGACGGGTTGAGGTGGTGGCAGACCACCAGCATGTCGAGGTGCTCGTCGAGGGTGTTGGCGGTGTGCGGCCGGGTCGGGTTGGTCGAGGACGGCAGGATGTTCGGCAGCGAGACGACCTCGATGATGTCCGGCGCGTGCCCGCCGCCGGCCCCTTCGGTGTGGTAGGCGTTGATCGAGCGGCCGCCGATGGCGTCCACAGTGGACTCCAGGAACCCGGCTTCGTTCAGGGTGTCGGTGTGGATCGCCACCTGGACGCCCGATTCGTCGGCCACCGTGAGACACGCGTCGATGGCCGCCGGTGTCGTGCCCCAGTCCTCGTGCAGCTTGAAGCCGCCCGCACCGGCGGCGAGCTGCTCGCGCAGCGCCTCCTGCCGGACGGTGTTCCCCTTGCCCAGCAACAGGACGTTGACCGGGTAACCGTCCATGGCGGACAGCATCCGGCCGAGGTTCCACGCGCCGGGCGTCACCGTCGTCGCCTTCGTGCCCTCGTTGGGTCCGGTACCGCCACCGACCAAAGTGGTCAGTCCCGAGGCCAGCGCCGTGTCGACGAGCTGCGGGCAGATGAAGTGGACGTGGCAGTCGATGCCGCCGGCGGTGAGAATCTTGCCGTTACCCGCCAGCACCTCGGTCGACGGCCCGATGACCAGGGCCGGGTCGACACCGTCCATCGTGTCCGGGTTGCCCGCCTTGCCGATGCCGACGATCCGGCCGTCGCGCACGCCGACGTCGGCCTTGACGACACCCCAGTGGTCGAGGATCACCGCGCCCGTGATGATCAGGTCGGGCGCGCCCTCGGCCCGGGTCGCCATGCCCTGGCCCATGGATTCGCGGATGACCTTGCCGCCGCCGAAGAGCACCTCGTCACCGGAGCCGCCGGCACCCATCGAGCGGTCCTCGGTGACCTCGATCAGCAGGTCGGTGTCGGCGAGCCGGATCCGGTCGCCGGTGGTCGGGCCGAACAGCTCGGCGTAGCGCTCGCGGTCGATCTGCGGCATTTCAGAACTCCCCGGAGAATTCGGACCGCAGGCCCGGAACACGGCGCGCGCCGGCGAGTGGCACGAGATCGACTTCCCGTTCGACACCCGGCTCGAACCGCACCGACGTCCCCGCCGGGACGTCGAGCCGGCGGCCGCGGGCGGCGTCGCGGTCGAACTCGAGGGCGGGGTTGACCGCGGCGAAGTGGTAGTGCGAGCCGACCTGGACCGGCCGGTCGCCGAGGTTGCGCACGAGCAGCGTGACGCGCTCGCGGCCGGGGTTCAGCTCCACCGGCTCGGCACCGGGGATGATTTCGCCAGGATGCATTCGGCGTCCCTCACACGATCGGGTCATGCACGGTGACGAGCTTGGTGCCGTCCGGGAACGTGGCCTCGACCTGCACGGAGTCGACCATCTCGGGCACGCCGTCGAGGACCTGCGCCCGCGAGAGCACGGTCCGGCCGCTCGCGACCAGCTCGCTGACCGTGCGCCCGTCGCGGGCCCCTTCGAGGACGTGGTCGGTGATCAGCGCCACCGCCTCCGGGTAGTTCAGCTTGACGCCGCGGTCCAGCCGCTTCCGCGCGACGTCGGCCGCCACGTGGATGAGCAGCTTGTCGCGCTCCTGCGGGCTGAGGTGCATGCGCTAGGTCTATCACCCGGACCACGCGGCCGCCCGGTTCGGAAACACAGGTTTTACCTGGGCTTCGTCACACTGAGTGGCGAAAATTCTCCTGTGCGACGGCTCCGGTGACTGAATCGTTCTCGTAATCGTGACCGAAACCACCGCATCTTTCGATTGCCCCCCGGCGATCGAGGGAGCAAGGTCTATCCATCCGTGCGATGGTGCGCGCTTTCCGTGCGCTATTCCGTCCGCGCGACACCACCACCAAGACGGGGAAAAAAGCGCACCGAAAGGTTCCGCGAAACAGTGACTACCTCCACGATCAGCAAGCCACAGCCGTCCGGCCAACCCGACGACGGCTTCCGACCGGGTCTGGAGGGCGTCGTCGCCTTCCACACCGAGATCGCCGAACCCGACCGGGACGGCGGTGCGCTGCGCTACCGCGGCGTCGACATCGAAGACCTCGCCGGCAAGGTGACCTTCGGCGACGTATGGGGACTTCTCGTGGACGGCCGGTTCGGCCACGGCCTCCCGCCCGCCGAGCCGTTCCCGCTGCCGGTGCACACCGGCGACGTCCGGGTGGACGTCCAGGCCGCGCTGGCCATGCTCGCGCCGATCTGGGGCTACCGCCCGCTGCTCGACATCACCGACGAAGAGGCCCGTGAGCAGCTGGCCCGCGCCTCGGTGATGGCCCTCTCCTACGTCGCGCAGTCGGCGCGCGGCATCGGCCAGCCCGCCGTGCCGCAGACCCGCGTCGACGAGGCCCACTCGATCACCGAGCGGTTCCTCATCCGCTGGCGCGGCGAGCCGGACCCGGCGCACGTCAAGGCGCTGGACGCCTACTGGGTGTCGGCCGCCGAGCACGGCCTCAACGCCTCGACCTTCACCGCCCGCGTCATCGCCTCGACCGGCGCGGACGTCGCGGCGGCCATGTCGGGTGCCATCGGCGCGATGTCGGGCCCGCTGCACGGCGGCGCCCCGGCGCGCGTGCTGCCGATGATCGAAGAGGTCGAGCGCACCGGTGACCCGGCCGGCCTGGTCAAGGGCATCCTCGACCGCAAGGAACGCCTGATGGGCTTCGGCCACCGCGTCTACCGCGCCGAGGACCCGCGGGCGCGCGTGCTGCGCCGCACCTGCCAGGAGCTCGGCGCCGCCCGCTTCGAGGCGGCCGCCGCGCTGGAGCAGGCTGCCCTGAAGGAGCTGCGCGAGCGGCGCCCGGATCACCCGATCGAGACGAACGTCGAGTTCTGGGCCGCGGTCATCCTGGACTTCGCCCAGGTCCCGCCGCACATGATGCCCGCGATGTTCAGCTCGGCCCGCACCGCCGGCTGGGCCGCGCACATCCTGGAGCAGAAGCGCACCGGACGCCTGGTGCGGCCGTCGGCCAAGTACGTCGGCCCGGAGCCGCGCAGCCCCGAGGACGTCGAGGGCTGGGAACTGGTCACCAAGCACTGACCCCCTCGGAGAGGCCGTCACTTTCCCGGGAAAGTGACGGCCTCTTCGTGTGCGGTGGTCGCGCCGAGCATGGCCGTGAGCTGGTCGACGAGCCAGGTGTCCAGGGTTTCGCGTGGGACGCCGCCCTCCTGCAGCCAGCTCAGCAGCGCGCCTTCGACGACCGCCGTCCAGCAGCGCAGGGTCAGCGACAGCAGCGGTGACGGGTCCTCGACGCCGAGGGCGTCCAGGATCAGGGCCACCGCGCGGTTGCGGACCTCGTCGATCGCCGCGTCCGTCTCCGACGTCGCGATCACGGAACCAGTGCGCAGCAGGGCGATGTACCCCGCGCGGTAGTGGTCGGCGACGTCGATCAGGCCGCGGACGGCCCCCTTCAGGCGCGTTTCCGGCGGGCCTTCCTCGAGCCCGGCCAGGCCGTCGGTGAGCCCGTCGGTGACCGTGCGCAGGGCCTGCACTTGCAGTTCGCGCAGGCTGGAGAAGTACCGGTAGAACAGCGGCCGCGACACCTCGGCGCGCGCGACGATGTCGTCGACCGTGACCAGCTCCGGCGCCCGCGAGCCGAAGAGGTCGAGCGCGGCCCGGATGAGGTCGTCGCGGCGGGCCTGCGGCGACATCCGCCGCGGCCGGCTCACGGCGTCAGGTCCAGCTTCGCGGCCTGGCGGAGGAGACCGGGCGTCAGCCGCGAAAGGACCAGCGCGACCTTGGCCTCCGGTGTGGACGGTGCGATCGCGGTGTCCTTTTCCACGGCCCGCAGGATGTCCCTGGCGACGCCTTCCGGACCGAAACCCCGTCGGGCGTACAGCTTCGAGCTTTCCTTCTGCCGGCGCCGTTGCTCCTCTTCGGACACTCCGACGAACCGCGTCGTGTTCGTGATGTTCGTCTTGACGATGCCCGGGCACACCGCGGTGACGCCGATGTGGTGCGCGGCCAGCTCGGCCCGCAGGCAGACGCTCAACGTCAGCACGGCGGACTTCGTCGTCGCATAAGCTGTGAGGATCTTCGACGGCAGATAGGCGGCCGCGGAAGCCAAGTTGACGATCTGGCCGCCTTCGCCGCGCTCGGCCAGCATCGGCGCGAACGCGCGGCAGCCGTGGATCACGCCCCAGAGGTTGACGTCGATGACACGCTCCCAGTCCTCGACGGACGTGTCGAGGAACGGGCCGGACATGCCGATGCCGGCGTTGTTGACCACGATGTCCGGGACGCCGTGCTCCTTGCGGACCTGCTCGGCGAAGCGGTGCACGGCGTCGCCGTCACTGGAGTCCACTGTGTACTCGCCGAGGCCGTGACTTCCCAGCAGTTTCAGGGTTTCGGCGGCGCTCGCGGGGTCGATGTCGGTGACGATCACGTCGGCACCCTCGGCCGCGAAGGCGAGCGCGGTGGCGCGGCCGATCCCGCTGCCGGCACCGGTCACGACGACGAGCTTGTGCTCGAACTTCGTCGCTTTCGCCTGCTTGAGCGCGCGGCTTTCGACGCCGGTTTCGGCGTACTCGATCAGCTCGGCCGCGGCTCCCGCGACCACCGCGGGCTTGGCGCGGGTGACCCAGTGCGTCCCGACGATCCGGCGGATCCGCAGGTCCGGCACCCAGCGCACGACCTCGGTCTGCAGCGGCGTGGTGACGTAGGCGTCGCCGGTCGGGGCCAGGACCTGCACCGGGACGTCGGCGGGGCGCGGCGCCGGGCGGGAGAGGCGGGTGAACATGTTGGCGCGGTAGAGCTCGAGGCCGTGGATGCCGTCTTCTTTGTCCGGCCTCGCGGCGTCGGGTTCCATGCGCTGGATCTGCTTGCCCAGCAGGCCGGTGCGCCAGAGCAGCTGCGGGATGAGCGGGATCTGGAACGCGAGGATGTACCAGGAGTGGAGGAACTGGCTCAGGGCGTTCTTGAGGCGTTTCGGCGTCGGACGGGTGAGTTGCGCGCGGAACCAGGCGCCGGCGTGGTCGAGGCTCGGACCGGAGATGGACGTGTAGGACGCGACCCGCCCGCGCAGCCCGTCCCCGGTGACGGCGTGCCAGGTCTGGATGGACCCCCAGTCGTGCGCGACGAGGTGGACCTTCCCTTCGGGCTGGACAGCGTCGACGACCGCTTTGAGGTCGTCGGCCAGCTGGTCCAGCCGGTAGGACGAGCGTCCCGACGGCTTGTCCGACTGTCCGGCCCCTCGGACGTCGTAGGTGACGACCCGGTGGTCGTCCCGCAACTCGGCGACCACGCCGGCCCACATGGAGCTGTTGTCGGGATAGCCGTGCACGAGCACGACGGTGGGCCGGTCGTCCCGCCCCTCGACGTGCGCGGAGAGGCGGACACCGTCACTGGCGGTCACCCACTTGTGAGACATTCTGTCATGTTAGACAAGTTGTCAATAGCACGGTTCACTCGCGCGGCGGCTGGCGGCGGTCCGGCCTTCATGCATTCGCCGTGTTTTTGCTTGTATGACGGCGTTTTCGTGGTTCCACGGGAAACCACGGCTGGTCTGGGCATGGGTGGCCGTGTCCACCGATCGATGGACACCGGGATTCAGCTGAGCGTTGCTCCCGATCAAGCCGCCGCCGGACCAGGCTGTAACCCATGACCACAGCAGTGAGCGTGCGCGGCTTGCGCAAGCAGTACCCCGGTCACCTCGCGGTGGCCGGCCTCGACCTGGACATCGCCCAGGGTGAGGTCTTCTCCCTGCTCGGCCCGAACGGGGCCGGCAAGACCACGACCGTCGAGATCCTCGAAGGGCACCGGCAGCGCACCGCCGGCGAGGTCAGCGTGCTCGGTGAGGACCCGGGCAGGGCGGGCCGTGCCTGGCGGTCGAAGATCGGGATCGTCCTGCAGACCGCCAACGACGCCGCCGAGCTGAGCGTCGCCGAGACCGTGCGGCACTTCGCGAAGTACTACCCGGACCCGCGGGATCCCGACGAGGTCATCGAGAAGGTCGGGCTCACCGAGAAGGCCAGGGCGCGGGTCAAGTCGCTCTCGGGCGGGCAGCGGCGCCGTGTCGACGTCGCGCTCGGCATCGTCGGGCGGCCCGAACTGCTCTTCCTCGACGAGCCCACCACCGGCTTCGACCCCGAGGCGCGCCGGCAGTTCTGGACGCTGATCAGCGACCTCGCCGCCGAGGGCACCACGATCTTGCTGACGACCCACTACCTCGACGAGGCCGAGGCGCTCGCCGACCGCGTCGCGGTGATCGCGCGCGGGGCGATCGTCGCGCAGGACACGCCGCGGAACCTCGGGGGCCGCGCCGCCGCCGAGGCCACCGTGCGGTGGTCCGACGAACGCGGTGAGCACGCCGAGCGCACCGCGTACCCGACCAAGCTCGTGAACGAGCTCTCTGCTGGGGGTAGGGAGCTCGCCGGGCTGACCGTGACCAGGCCGAGCCTGGAGGACGTCTACCTGGACCTGATCGGAGACAAGGCATGACCACCCTCGCGCTGCCCGGCCCCCTGTCGCTCGGGCTCGCCCGCGGCGGCACCGAGCTGCGGCAGTTCTTCCGGCACAAGGAACAGGTGGTCTTCACCTTCTCCCTGCCCGCGGTCCTGATGATCCTGCTCGGGTCCATCCTGGACGGTCCGACCGCGCTCGAAGGCGTCACGTCCGGGCAGCTGCTGGCCGCCGGGATGATCGGCTCCGGCATCGTCTCGACGTCGTTCAACAGCATCGCGACCGGCGTCGCCGGCGACCGGGAAACCGGGGCGCTCAAACGGCTTCGCGGCACGCCCATGCCGCCCGCGTCCTACTTCGTCGGCAAAATGGTGCTGGTCGCGGTGTCCAGCCTGGCGCAGACCGTGCTGATGGTCGCCGTCGCCATGCTGCTGTTCGGGCTCCGGCTGCCGACCGCGCCGGACAAGTGGCTGACGCTGGTGTGGGTGTTCGCGCTCGGCATCGTCTCGTGCACACTGCTCGGCATCGCGATCAGCTCGCTCGCGAAGTCGACGAACGGCGCCGTCGCCATCGTCCAGATGCTGTACCTGGTGCTGCAGTTCATCTCCGGCGTGTTCGTCTCGCCGATCACGAACCTGCCGAAAGTTATGGTGGAGATCGCGTCGTTCTTCCCGTTGAAGTGGATCTGCCAGGGTTTCCGGTCGGTGTTCCTGCCGGACGCCGCGGTGAGGATGGAGATGGCTGGGTCATGGGAGCTCCCGCGGGTGGCGCTGGTGCTGGGGATCTGGTGCGTGGTGGGCGCGGTGCTCGCGCGGCTGAGCTTCAGGTGGACCGACGCGAGGTGAAGGACGCCTGGGACCGGTTCAACTGGCTCTGGGAGATCCTCTTCGCGGTCGCGTACGCGGCCACGACGACGCTGGTGCTGCTGGACGAAGCCGATCCGGTGCGCACCGTCGTCGCGGTCGGGGCGCTCACCGCGCTCGCGCTGACCTACCTGCTGTGGGGGCGGCGGGTGGTGCGCGACGACGGCCACCTCAAGCAGCGGTGGCTGCTGGCGGTGGTCGTCGTCGCGCTGGTCGCGGTCGCGATGTTCGCCGACACGACGTCCAGCTTCATCCTGTTCATGGTGTGCCCGCTGCTGTTCTCGACGCTCGGGTTCCGCCCGGCCGCGGTGCTCACCACGCTGGTGATCCTGCTGAGCCCGCTCTCGGCGATCGCCGCGGACGGGCTGAGGGGACCGGCGCTGCACATCCTGCTGCCGATGACCGCGATCCTCGTCGTGTTCGGGATCCTGTCCGGCAAGTTCATCCTGCACGTCATCGAGGAAAGCCGGGCTCGGGCCGATCTGATCGACCGGCTCGAGGAAAGCCAGGCCGAGGTCGCCCGGCTTTCCCGCGAGGCGGGCACCGCGGCCGAACGCGAGCGGCTCGCACGTGAAATCCACGACACGCTCGCCCAGGGCTTCACCAGCATCGTCACCCTCGCCGAAGCCATCGAGTCCGAACTGGACAGCGACCCGGCGGCGGCGCGGCGGCACGTCGAACTCGCGGCCCGGACCGCGCGTGAGAACCTCGCCGAGGCCCGCACGATGGTCGCCGCGCTGGCGCCTGCGGACCTCGCGTCCGGGTCCCTTGTGGACGCCGTCCGCCGCCAGGCCGACCGGCTCGCCGACGAGGCGGGCGTCGCCGTCCGGTACGAAGTGGACGACGCGCTCCCGGCGATCGGCATGGCCGGCGAAGTGGTCCTGCTGCGGGGCGCGCAGGAGGCGCTGAACAACGTCCGGCGGCACGCGGCCGCCTCGTCCGTCTCGGTGCGGCTGTCCGTTGTGGACGACGCCGTGCGGCTGTTCGTGCGCGACGACGGCGTCGGCTTCGACCCCGATGGCGTCAGCGGCTTCGGGCTGCGTGGCATGCGGTCCCGGGCCGAGCAGGTGGGTGGCACACTGAGCGTCCGGAGCGGCCCGAGCGGCACCGAACTCACCCTGGAGGTGCCGGCTTGATCCGCATCATGCTCGTCGACGACCACCCGGTCGTCCGCGAAGGCCTGCGCGGCATGCTCGAAGCCGAACCGGACCTCACGGTCGTCGGCGAGGCGGGTTCGGGCGACGAAGCCGTCGCGCTCGACCGCGTCGCGCAGCCGGACGTCGTGCTGATGGACCTGCGCATGCCGGGCCTCGACGGCGTCGGCGCGACGAAGCGGATCCTGCGCGAGCAGCCGGGCCGCCGGATCGTGGTGCTGACGACGTACGAGACGGACGCCGACATCCTTCGCGCGGTCGAGGCGGGAGCGTCGGGCTACCTGCTGAAGGACGCTTCGCGCGTGGAGCTGGCGAACGCGATCCGCGCGGCGTCGCGCGGCGAGACGGTGCTGGCGCCGTCGGTGGCCGGGAAGCTGGTCAACCGGGTGCGCAACCCGGAGCCGCAGCCCCTTTCGGCCCGGGAGGTCGAGGTGCTGCGGCTGGTCGCGAAGGGCGGAACGAACGCCGACATCGGCCGCGCCCTGCACATCAGCGAGGCCACGGTGAAGACGCACCTGCTGCGGGTGTTCGGCAAGCTCGGCGTGTCGGACCGCACGGCGGCAGTGACCACAGCAATGTCGAAAAACCTCCTGGGCTGACCCGAACCGGGCATCACACGTGATTGAGCAGGCATCACGCGTGATTGAACGGGCATCACGGCGATGCCTCTCCAATCACGCGTGATGCCTCTCCAATCACGTGTGATGCCCGGTTGCGCACGGCGGTGACGGGCCGGGACCTGCCTGGCCGGGGCGTGGGCGGCAGAATGCCAGGCATGCTTGAGTCGACCCAACACGCCCTGCTCCGCCGGATCGCCCACGAGCAGGCGGCCTGCCGGGCTCCTTCGCTCGTCGCCGCCGTCGTGCGGGACGGGGAGATCGTCTGGTCCGGGGGCCGCGGGCGCGTCGGCGGCGAGCGGCCCGGCACCGACACCCAGTACCGGCTGGGCTCGATCACCAAGACCCTCGTCGCGACGGCCGTCATGCGGCTGCGCGACGAAGGCCTGCTCGACCTCAACGACCCGCTCGAAAAGCACGTGCCCGGCACGCCGTTCGGCGCCGCGACCGTCGCGCAGCTGCTGTCGCACACCTCCGGCCTGACGTCGGAGTCGCCCGGGCTCTGGTGGGAGCGCACGCCCGGCGCCGACTGGGACGCGCTGGTCGGCAGCCTCGCCGAAGGCGCCACCAAGCACCGGCCCGGCGCGCGGTTCCACTACTCGAACGTCGGCTACGGCGTGCTCGGCGAGCTCGTCTCGCGCCACCGCGGCAAGGGCTGGCTCTCGGTGCTCGACGAGGAGGTCCTCGGCCCGCTCGGGATGACCCGCACGACGCCGCACCCGGTCGGCGCGCACGCCGACGGCTTCGCCGTGCACCCCTTCGCCGACGTCCTGCTGCCGGAGCCGAGCCCCGACGCCGGCGCGATGGCCCCGGCCGGGCAGCTGTGGTCGACCGCCACCGACCTCGGCCGCTGGACGGCGTTCCTCGGCGGCCACGGCGGCGGCGTGCTCGCCCCGGAGACCATCGACGAGATGCGGACCATGGTCACCGTCGACGACACCGACGTCTGGACGACCGGCTTCGGGCTCGGCCTGATGGTCGTGCGCTACCAGGGCCGCCGGCTGGCCGGCCACACCGGCTCGATGCCCGGCTTCCTCGCCGTGACGCTGGTCGACCCGGCCGCGCAGACCGGCGCGCTCGTGCTCACCAACTCGACGTCCGGGGTCGGCATCACCCAGCTCTGCCTCGACCTCATCACCACGACCGACGAGCGGGAGCCGCGCCTGCCCGCCGAGTGGCGGCCCGCCGCCGTCGACCCCGCGCTGCTCCCCCTCACCGGGCTCTGGCACTGGGGTCCGACGCCGTACCACCTGCGCGTCCAGGGCGACGGGCTGCTCCTGCTCGCCCCGGCCGAGGGCGCCGGGCGCAGCTCACGCTTCCGCGCGACCGGCCCGGACACCTACGTCGGCCTCGACGGCTACTACGCCGGCGAGACGCTCGTGGTGGGCCGGGACGCCGAGGGCGTCGCCACGCACCTCGACCTGGCCACGTTCATCTTCACGCGCACGCCGTACGACCCGGCCGCGCCGGTGCCGGGCGGCGTCGACGGCTGGCGCTGACCCGCCGGGCCCCGCTCACACCCCCAGGGCGGGTGAGCGGGGCCCTCAGGCCTGTGCGGCGGTCCCGGCCGAGAAGGCGACGGCGTCGGCGAACCGGCCGGCGATCCGCTTGCCCTCGCCCCAGTCGAAGAGGCCGAACTTGAGGTTCGTCATGACCGTGAGGGTCGAGCCTCCGGCCGCCGGTGCCACGGTCGCGGTGATCTCCTGGCCCCAGCTCAGCATGCTCATCCCGGTCCGGAACGAGACGAACCCGCGGTGCGCGTCGTAGAACGGGCCCTGCCCGCCGATCGCCGCGACGCCGGCCGGGAGCGCGTTCCACAACGCCTCGGGCGGCGCCGGGAAGCTGAGCTGCACTGTCTTCATGACCGGTGAGCCAACCAGGCGCCGTCCGGTGCGGGAACCGTGTTTTTACCCCCACCGCGGCGGTGGCCGATGACCCCGACGGCGTAGCTGCCGCCGTCCGGAAGGCCCGCGACGAGGTACTCCGAGGGCCAGCCGGCCAGCCAGAGCCGGCGTCGGTCCGCCAGTTCGGCGGCGACGTCGGGCGGTGTGACGGGCAGGTGGAACCGGATCCGGACGTCGCCCGGCAGAACCGCCCAGCCGTCCACCGGTTCGCCCGGGCGCACGTCGAACGACGCGGCCGCGACCGGCGTCCAGTGGTCGCTCGCGAGGCACCGGGCCGGGCCGGCCAGGTCCGACCGCCACGCCGCGAGCGCGAGCACGGCCACGCCGCCGGCCACCGGGACGAACCACGGCAGCCAGCCGCCGACCAGCACGATCGCCGCGACCTCGAGCGCGAGCACGAACGCGCCCGCCGTCCACGCCGCCGCGGTGGCGAACCAGAGGCGCCATCGCAACGCCGCGCGCCGGGTCTGCGGCCCCTTCGGCAGGAGACGGGCCAGGCCGTAAGCCGATCCGCCCAGGAAGGTCGCGGCGAACGCCCCGGCGTAGACGATGTCGGCGCCGTGCGGCGGGTGCAGCACCAGCGAGAAGACGACCAGGGCGTCGACGAGGAGCAGGCCAGCGACACCGGCCACGACGAGCACCCGGCGCCCCCGCGGCAGCTCACCCGTGAGCCACCACGGCAGCCGCCGGACGAACACGAGCACCAGGGTCACGGCCAGCGCGATCGGCAACGCGATCGTGGTCGTCGTCGTCCAGCCGCCCTCCGCGACCAGGTGCACGACGGCGATCCCGCCCAGGTTCCAGAACAACCACCACCGCGGCCGCCACGGCTCC
Source organism: Amycolatopsis stemonae (assembly GCF_054781455.1). Taxonomy (NCBI): domain Bacteria; kingdom Bacillati; phylum Actinomycetota; class Actinomycetes; order Pseudonocardiales; family Pseudonocardiaceae; genus Amycolatopsis; species Amycolatopsis stemonae. The sequence continues at coordinate 738,970 of NZ_BAAGUJ010000001.1, forward strand.
TCCACCACTGCCTCCCCTCGCCGAGCCGAGGTGAAACTACCGACATCCCGGGCATGCCGGACAGCGGTTTTCCCAGCCCCGCTCCCACATACCGGACACTGGCGAACCGCCATCACCAGCCGCGTCCCGACCTGAGAGACTGGCCACATGACCGACGCTGAGTTGACCATCCCCGCAGACCTCAAGCCGGCTGACGGCCGCTTCGGCTGCGGACCGTCGAAGGTCCGCGCCGAGCAGCTGAGCGCCCTGGCGGAGTCCGGCTCCACCTACCTCGGCACGTCGCACCGGCAGAAGCCGGTCAAGTCCCTCGTCGGACGCGTCCGCGCGGGCCTGTCCGAGCTGTTCTCCCTGCCCGAGGGCTACGAGGTGATCCTCGGCAACGGCGGCACCACGGCGTTCTGGGACGCGGCCGCGTTCGGCCTGGTCCGCGAGCGCGCGCAGCACTTCACCTACGGCGAGTTCTCCTCGAAGTTCGCGACCGTGACCAGGGGCGCGCCGTTCCTGGCCGACCCGATCGTCACCAAGGCCGAGCCGGGCAGCGCGCCCGAGATCACCTACGAAGCGGGCGCCGACCTGGTCGGCTGGGCGCACAACGAGACGTCGACCGGCGTCGCGGTGCCGGTCCGCCGCCCCGAGGGCTCCGACGGCGCGCTCGTCGCGATCGACGCCACCTCCGGCGCCGGCGGCCTGCCGGTCAAGGCCGAGGACTTCGACGTCTACTACTTCGCGCCGCAGAAGTCGTTCGCCTCGGACGGCGGCCTGTGGGTCGCGCTGGCCTCGCCCGCCGCGGTCGAGCGGATCGGCGAGATCGGCGGCGGCGACCGCTGGATCCCCGAGTTCCTGTCGCTGACCACCGCGCTGGACAACTCCCGCAAGGACCAGACGTACAACACCCCGGCCGTCGCGACGCTGTTCCTGCTCGCCCAGCAGATCGAGTGGATGAACGGCCAGGGCGGCCTCGAGTGGACGACCTCGCGCACGAAGGACTCGTCGTCGCGGCTGTACGAGTGGGCCGAGAAGACGAGCTACACCACGCCGTTCGTGAAGGACCCGGACCTGCGCTCGCAGGTCGTCGGCACGGTGGACTTCAGCGACGACGTCGACGCCGCCGCGGTGGCGAAGGTGCTGCGCGCCAACGGGATCGTCGACACCGAGCCGTACCGCAAGCTGGGCCGCAACCAGCTGCGCGTCGGCCTGTTCCCGGCCATCGACCCGGACGACGTCACGAAGCTCACGCAGAGCATCGAGTACGTCGTCGAGCGGCTCAGCTGACCTGAGGCTCCTTGGAGGGGACCTTCACCGTCGTTCCGGCGAGGAAGGTCCCCTTCTTCACGCGCAGGCGAGGTGCGGCGAAGGCGGCCACGACCAGCAGTAGCACGCCGAAGAGTTCGTAGGACTCGGTGGCGAGCCACCAGAGGGCGGACGGCGCCGGGCGCGGGGCGAACCACATCGGGCCGACGATGAACAGCGTCAAGCCGGCCACGACGACGGCGCCGGACCACCAGCCGACCACGCGGTCCGTGCGCCGGGCGCGGACGCCGTAGTACCCGGCCAGCACCAGGATCGGCACGCACCACGTCCAGTGGTGGGTCCACGAAACCGGCGAGACGAGCAGGCCGCCGAGCGCGCACGCCGTCAGCGCGAGCACCGGCTCCGCGGCCCGCACGATGACCACCGCGACGACCGCCATCACGGCGAGCGCGGCCAGCACCCAGACGACGTTCCCGGCGGCATCGGACAACCCCGTGCGCGCGATCAGCCCGCGCAGCGACTGGTTGCCGACGTAGTCGCCGCCGCCGATGCGGCCGGCGTCGAACACCAGCTTCGTCCAGTAGGTCCACGACGCCGACGGCCGGATCACCCACAGCAGGGCGCCGGCCGCGACGAACCCGGCGACGACCCGCAGCGCGGACTTGAAGTCCCGGCGGAAGAGGAAGTACACGACGAACACCGCGGGCGTCAGCTTGATCGCCGCGGCCACGCCGATGAGCAGCCCCTTGGTCCGCTTGCGCTCGCCGGGGAGCAGGACGTCGAGCACCACCAGGACCATGAGCAGCGCGTTGATCTGGCCGAAGCCGAGCGTCGAGCGCACCGGCTCGAGCAGCGCGCCGGCGAGCTGCGCGCCGATCGCGACGAGCGCGGCCACGACCCGGCCGTTGCCCTTCGTCGCGTCGGTGAGCGAGCCGTTGAGCGTCGCGACGTAGAGGTACGCGACGACGCCGGTCGCGACGATCGAGGCGATGCTGACCAGCTTCATCGTCACCGCGAAGGGCAGCAGCGTGCCCGGCCAGAACGCGGCCGCGGCGAACGGCGTGTAGGTGAACGGCAGCAGGATCCGGTGGGTGGTCGGCACCCACGCGTCGTACGGCGAGCCCTGCTCGGCGAGCGCCTTCGCGCCGCCGAGGTAGACCTCCAGGTCGAGGCCGTCGAAGCGCTTCAACACCAGAACGAGGACGACAGCGGCGACTTCGAGCACGGCGAGCCCCGCCCAGATTTTCCGCCCCGACACGCCCTACCCCCACTCAGCACGGTGTTCGACCGGCCGAGATTACCGGGCGCTCAGCAGCAGCTGTGCACCGGCAAGCGCACTGACCTGCCGTTCATGGCGGTCAACGGCCGCTTCGCCGCCTCTTCGACGTCGGCCAGCATCCGGTCCAGCCGCGCCCGGCCGAGCACCCGCCCGGCGGTGACGACGGTGTCGATCCGGTGGACCGCGCGGATGTCGGCGAGCGGGTCCGCGTCGAGCAGGACCAGGTCGGCTTCCTTGCCGGGGGTGATCGTCCCGCTGGTCGCGGACCGGCCGAGGAACCGCGCGGCGTCCCGGGTCACCGCCTGCAGGGCGCTGCGCGGCGACAACCCGGCCTCGACGAGGAAGTCCAGCTCGTCGTGGAGGCTGAACCCCGGGAAGACGTACGGGTTGAGGCAGTCGGTGCCGCCGAGGAGGCCGACCCCGGCGCGGTGCGCTTCGCCGACGAGCCGCAGCTGGTCCTCGAAGTAGACGTCCTGCCGGGCGGCCTGCTCGGGCGTGCCGGGGGCGAGCACCGGGAGGCGGTCGGCCCAGTACTGGGAGATGTCCGGCGACACGTACTTGAGCCGCGGGTCGTGCGCGTAGGTGCTCACGGGCTTGGAGATCACCCGGTTGACGGCGAACGTCGGGCTCAGCCAGCTGTCCTGCGCCTTGAGCGCGGCGAAGTGCCACTCCGCGGCGGCCGGGTCGTAGGCGCGCGCCGCCTGCCGGTCGAGTTCCCGGGCGAGGTCGAAGAAGGCGCGCTTCGCGTTCGGGTCGAACGGCGTCGCGTCGAGGCGGGCGAGGAACTCGTCGCGCCGGCTCGACGTGGCGATCGGCAGGCCGAAGAGGTGCTCGAAGCTGCGCTGCCCGGCGGCCGCGGCGTCGGGGATCCGCAGCCGGTACGGCCAGTGCCCGGCGAACGGCAGGCCGTGGCGCCGGCACTCGTCGGCGATCGCCGCGAAGACGTCCCGCGGCAGGTAGAAGTAGACCTTCACGAAGTCGGAGCCCTGCGCGACGGCGGTCCGGACGGCCGCCCGTCCTTCCTCGGGGGTCGCCAGCTGGGTGACGGGCGGGCCGAGCAGGCTGACCGGGCCGTCGAGGATGGTGCTGCCGAGGACGACCCGCGGGCCGAGCAGCTCGCCGCGGAGGATCTTGGCGCGCGTGGCGCGGTTCTCGTCGTAGCCCAGCATCTCGCGGATGCCGGTGACGCCGTTGGCCAGGAACATCGGCGGCCACAGGTGCTCGTAGTCGAGGCCGTGGGTGTGCATGTCCCAGAGCCCGGGCACGACGAACCGCCCGCGGCCGTCGACGACCTCGGCGCCGGCGCAGGGCGGCAGCGCGGCGGTCGGCCCGACCCAGGCGATCCGGTCCCCGACCAGCACGACCGAGGTGTCCGGCCGGGCCGGGCCGTCGGTCCCGTCGACCACGGTGGCGCCGCGCACGACGACGACCCCGGTCCCGGCCGCGGCGGCCTCCTGGGCGAAGACCGCGGGCGCGACCCCCGCCGCGGCGAGCCCCGCCCCGGCCGTCGCCAGCCACCGGAGGAAGTCACGCCTGTTCGCCTCGACCCGCACCACGGCGATCGCCCCTCTCGGCCTCGGTCCGTCCGACATTCAACTCGGCGGCCGGGGGTTGGGGAATCTTCCACCGTGCTCTGTCGGAGACAACGCACAGCGAGAGGTAGCACGGCGCGTGCAGCGTGGTAAGCCCCGGAGGGTGCGGGCGACGACCCCGCACCCTCCGGGCCGGCGTCAGGCCAGCGCCTGCGTCGGCGCGAGCCGGGCCGCCCGGACGGCCGGGTAGGCCCCCGCGACCGCGCCGACCAGCGCCGCGACGCCGACCCCGCCGGCCAGCGCGCCCCACGGCAGCACCGCCGGCCACCCCTGGCTCAGCGCGTAGCCCGCGGTCACCAGCACGCCGACGAGGACCCCGGCGAGCCCGCCGAGCCCCGACAACAACACCGACTCCGCGAGGAACTGCCCGCGGACCTGGCGTTTCGTGGCCCCGAGCGCCCGGCGCAGGCCGATTTCGCGCCGCCGTTCGAGCACCGAGATGACCATGGTGTTGGCGACGCCGACCCCGCCGACCAGCAACGCGACCCCGCCGAGCCCCAGGAACAACGCGCTGTAGGTCGTGTCCGTCAGCTTCTGCGCGGCCAGCGCGTCCGACGGGCGGCGCACCTCGACCTCGTTCGGCGCCTGCGGGTTCAGCGTCGCGCCCAGCACCGAACGCACACTGTCCACTTGGGACTCCTCGGCGCGCACGTACACAGTGGACGGATGGCCGTCGAAGCCGAGCAGCCGCTTCGCGACGTCCCAGCCGACCAGCGCCGAGCGCTCGACCTCCGGCGCCAGGGGCATCGGCGCGAGGATGCCGACCACGGTGAACCACTGCGTGCCGATCAGGACCTGCGGCGGGCGCGCGGGGTCGACGTGGTCGATGCCGAGCCGGGCCGCGGCCTGCGAACCGAGCACCGTCACCGGGTAGTCCCGGTTCCCCGGCGCGAGGAAGGCACCGGCCCGGACCTTCCCGCCGAGCACGCCCAGCAGGTCCGGCTTCGCCGCGTACACGGCGAGCCCGGACGTGTCGTCCGGCGCGATCTTGTCGCTGCGCCGGACGCTCGCGGACGTGTGCCCGGTGCCGCTGGCCGCCTGCACCGGCCCGATCCGCCGGGCCATCGGGACGGCGTCGTCGGGCAGCACGGCGTCCTTCCCGAACAGCGTCTGCCCCGGCCCGGCGGTGAGCAGGTTGGTGCCGAGCGCGGCCAGCCGGTCGTGCAGGGCCTGCGCGCCCGACGCCGGGATCGCCAGCACCGCGACCATCGCCGCGACGCCGATCGCGATGCCCAGCGCGGAAAGCACCGCGCGCACCGGCCGCGTGCGCATGCCGTGGGCGCCGAGCGCGACGACGTCCGGCGGCTTGAGCCGGGCCGGTTCCGGCAGCGTCACGAGGGTCATCGCGCACCGACCAGGCCGGTGTCGAGGCGCAGGCGCCCGTCGAGCAGCTCGATCCGGCGCGGCATGCTCGCGGCGATCTCCCGGTCGTGGGTGATCACGACGATCGTGGTGCCCTCCGCCGACAGCTCGCCGAGCAGCCCGAGCACGGACGCGCCGGTGCCGGTGTCGAGGTTGCCGGTCGGCTCGTCGGCCAGCAGGATCGCCGGGTCGTTGACCACGGCCCGCGCGATCGCGACGCGCTGGCGTTCGCCGCCGGACAGCTCGCCCGGCCGGTGCCACGCCCGGTGCCCCAGCTTGACGCGGTCGAGCGCGGCCAGTGCCCGCCCGCGCCGCTGCCGCCGCGGCACCCCGGCGTAGAGCAGCCCGGTGCACACGTTGTCCACGGCACTCATCCCTTCGTCGAGGAAGAACTGCTGGAACACGAACCCGATCCAGCGCGACCGCAGCGCGGAGACCTTCCGGTCCGACAGCGCCGCGACGTCGTGGCCGTGCAGTTCGACGCGGCCCGACGACGGCCGGTCGAGCGTGCCCATCAGGTGCAGCAGGGTCGACTTCCCCGACCCGGACGGCCCGACGATGGCGACCATCTCGCCGTCTTCGAGGGTCAGCGAGACGCCGTCGAGCGCGGCGACCCCGCCGGGGTAGGTGCGCGTCACCTCGTGCACGCGCAGCACGGGCGTCACGACGTCGTCACCACCCGCATGCCCGCGGTCAGGCCATTTCCGCTGACTTCGACCTTGCCGCCGCTGAACAGTCCCGTTTGGACACCGATGAGCCGCCGCTGCCCGTTTTCGTCGACCTCGACGGCATACCCGCCTTCGGCGAGCGCGAGCAACGCGCCGACCGGAACGGCGAGCACACCGGCGTGGACGTCCTTGGTGAACCGGACGCTCGCCGGCGCCGAGTCGAGCGTGCCCCCGGCGGCCGGGTCGTCCAGCTTCACGGTCACCGTGATCTTCGGCTTGCCGTCGTCCTGGCCGGAGGCGTCCTTGCCGTCGACGGCGGTCCGCCCGACATCGGTGATCGTGCCCGGCGTCGTCTTGCCGTTGATCGTCACGGACGCCTTCGCGCCCTGCTGCGCGAGGTCCTGCTTCGCCGCGTCCAGCTTCACCTGCACCGAACGGACGGTCCCGGTCGTCTTGAGCACCTCGCCCTGGGCGGGCGCCCCCGGCTTGGCCGCCAGCGCCGACACGCGGACCTCGCCCGCCGCGAGCACGACGTCGCCCTGGCCGAACGCGCCGGTCTGCGCCAGCCCCAGCGACTTCTGCCACTTCTTCAGCGCGGCCGCCGTGGCCGCGGTGAACTTCTTGTCCGGCGTGCCGAAGCCGCCGAACCCGCACGCCTTGAGGTTCTCCTCGAGCTGCTTGACGTCGGCGCCGTCGTCCGCGCCGGTGGCGAGGTCGCGGTAGAACGGCAGGGTCCCGTAGAACAGCGGCACCGGCTTCGCGTCCACTCCGTACACCGCCTGGCACCGGGTGATCGTGGCGCCGGCGGCCGGTAGCGACGTGATCGTGCCCGGCTTGCGGCCCTGGACACTCGATTCGTCGCCGTAGCCGAGGGTGCCGTCGGCTTCTTCCTCTTCGCTGAGGTCGGTCTTGACGACCTCGGCCGTTTCGACCGGCGGCGGCGCGGCCTCCTTGACCGGCGTCGCGCTCGAGACGCGGGTCAGGACCACGACGGAGCTGGTGCCGAGCACCACGACGAGGACCGCGCCCGCGACGAACCAGCGCGTCCGGCCGCGACGGCGCGGCTTCAGGTGGGTCACGTCGTTCACTTTCCGGCCTCGCTGCTGACGCTCATGCCGAGCCCGCACGCCTTCGCGGCCGCTTCGAACTTCTTCGGGTCGTCGCCCGGCCCGCCGATCCGCATGGTGCCCTTGCCGCTGGGATCGGGGTCCGGCATGTCGATGCCGTGGTCACGCATGCACTTGGCGTCCTTGCGCATCTTGTCGAGCTCCTCGGCGCTCGGCGGCTTCATCTCGCCGCCGTTGGGCATGAGGTGCTTGCACGCGTTCTGCGCGGCGTCGAGTTTCCCGCTGTCCTTGGCGTCGCCGCCCAGGGTGACCGACATGCCCTTGCCGTCCCCGGCGGGTTTGGGGTCGGGCATGTCGACGCCGTGCTCGCGCATGCACTTGGCGAAGTCGCGCATCTTGTCTTCGTCGCTCTTGCCGCTGTTGTCCGCGGCGGTGGGGCCGCCCGACTTCTGCGGCGTCGAGATCGACGCGACCTTGTCGCCGTCGTCACCCTTCGCGCCGCAGCCCCCGAGCAGCAACGCCGCCCCGAGCGCCGCGACGAGGATCCGTGTCCGCATGGCTCGCTCCTTTCGTGTCCGGATGGGTGCCAGGTCTACGGACCGGGGGATTCGGGCGCGCTAAGCGACGTCGCTTATGCGGTCCTTATGGCCTGCCTGCGCAGACTGGGCGGGTGCGCGTGCTGGTGGTGGAGGACGAGCGGCTGCTGGCCGACTCGGTGGCCGAGGGGCTGCGGCGGTTCTCGATGGCCGTCGACGTCTGCTACGACGGCGAGCAGGCCCTGGAACGCGTCGGCGTGCACGGCTACGACGTCGTGGTCCTCGACCGCGACCTGCCGAAGGTGCACGGCGACGCCGTCTGCGCCGCCGTGGTCCGGGCGGGCGGCGAGGCGCGCGTGCTGATGCTGACCGCGGCCGCCGACGTCACCGACCGCGTCGCGGGCCTGGGCCTCGGCGCCGACGACTACCTGACGAAGCCGTTCGCGTTCGCCGAGCTGGTCGCCCGGGTGCAGGCGCTGTCGCGGCGCGCGCGGCCCGCGTTGCCGCCCGTGCTGGAGCGCGACGGCGTCGTCCTCGACCTGCCGCGTCACCAGGCCGCCCGCGACGGCCGGTTCCTGCTGCTCTCGCCGAAGGAGTTCGCCGTGCTGGAGGTGCTCATGCGGGCCGAAGGCGCGGTGGTCAGCGCCGAGGACCTGCTCGACAAGGCGTGGGACGAGCACGCGGACCCGTTCACCAACGCGGTGCGCGTCGCGGTGATGACGTTGCGCCGCAAGCTCGGCGACCCGCCGGTGATCGAGACCGTCCCCGGCGCCGGCTACCGGTTCGGCACGCCGTGAACGCGCTGTCGGTCCGGACGAAGCTGACGGCCTGGTACGGCGGACTGTTCCTGCTCGCCGGGCTCGTCCTGGTCGTCATCGACTACCTGCTGGTGCAGAGCACGCTGCCGGACCCGGCCCGGGTCGCCTCGACGACGATCGGCTCGGCCGACGCGCTCTACGGCGGCCAAGCCGACACCGTCGCCGGCTCCCCGGGGGTCGCGGTCCGGCTGCTCAGCGGCTCGCTGGCGGACTACCGCTCGTCGACCCTGTCCACTTTGGTCGTCGGCTCGGCGATCGCCCTGGTCGCGACGGCCGCGTTGGCCGTGCTGTTCGGCTGGCTGATGGCGGGCCGCGCGCTGCGGCCCCTGCACGACATCACGTCGACGGCGCGGCGCCTGGAGGCGGGCAAGCTCGACCGCCGGATCAACCTCGACGGCCCGCCCGACGAGCTGAAGGAGCTGGCGGACACGTTCGACGGCATGCTCGACCGGCTGGCGGAGTCGTTCGACAGCCAGAAGCGGTTCGTCGCGAACGCGTCCCACGAGCTGCGGACGCCCCTGGCGGTGCAGCGGACGCTGATCGAGGTGGCGATGGCCGACCCCGAGGTGCCGCCGGAGCTGCGAAAACTGGGTACGCACCTGCTGCACACCAACGAGCGCAGCGAGCGGATGATCGAGGGCCTGCTGGTCCTGGCCCGCACCGACCGCGGCCTGCAGGCCCGCACGCCGGTCCGGCTGGACGAGGTCGCGGCGTCGGTGATCCGGGCGACGGCCGCCCAAGCCGCGTCGGCGGGCGTGACGGTGGAGACGCGCCTGCGCCCGCGCACGGTGGCGGGCGACCCGGTGCTGCTGGAGCGCCTGGTGACGAACCTGGTGGTCAACGCGATCACGTACAACGCGTCGGGCGGCTGGGTGTACGTCGAGGTCCGCGGCGACCCGGCGGTGGAGATCCGGAACTCGGGGCCGGTGGTCCCGCCCGAGGCCGTGCCGACGTTGTTCGAGCCGTTCCGGCGGATCGGTGGCGCGGAGCGGACGGGAGACACGCGCAACGCGGGGCTGGGGCTGTCGATCGTCCGCTCGGTGGCGACGGCGCACGGCGGCCACGCGGAGGCCCAGCCCGGCCGGCGCGGCGGCCTCACGGTGACGGTCCGTCTGCCGCCTTCATGATCCACTCGATCGTGACTTTGCGTGTTCGGCGTGTCACAGGTAGGGCGCCGACCTGCGTGACCGATGATGCGGGGGTCGCGAAATGAACAGTGGGCAGTTCTGCACGGACTCGGCGCGCCTCGCACGTCAAGCCGACGCGCCGTTCTAACGTGGGCACCCACAACGGTGAAGCATCGGGGAAGGCGAACAATGCGCACGCTTCGAGTGGTCGGGTTGCACGAGGACGGTAAGTCCATCGTGTGCGAAGACCCGGCGAGCCGTACGCGTTTCCTCCTCCCGGCCGATGAGAGACTGCGCGCGGCGGCGCGGGGGGACATCACCCGCCTCGGCCAGATCGAAATCGAGTTGGAGAGCCAGATGCGGCCACGCGAGATCCAGCAGCGCATCCGCGCCGGCGAGTCCGTCGAGCAGGTGGCGAGCAGCGCCGGCGTCTCGGTGCAGCGCGTCGAGCGGTACGCCTACCCCGTGCTCCTCGAGCGGTCGCGCACCGCCGAGCTCGCGCAGAGCGCCCACCCCGTCCGCGAGGACGGGCCCGACGTCCAGACGCTCGGCGAGGTCGTCGCGTACGGCTTCGGCGTCCGCGGGCACGACTACTCGCAGGCCACCTGGGACTCGTGGAAGGGCGACGACGGCCGCTGGGTCGTCGTGCTGCGGTGGAAGGCCGGCTGCTCCGACAACCGCGCGCACTGGGCGTTCTCGCCGGGCGCGCACGGCGGCACGGTGACGGCGCTGGACGAGAACGCCGAGGTCCTCCTCGACCCGAACGCCTACCGCGCGCCCCGCACGGTCCGCGCCCTCGACCCGGCCCGCGACGCGGAGTTCCAGCCGACGCTGGACTCGGTGCCGCCGGAGCACGCGGAGCTGCCGCCGGCCGAGCCGGACCCGGACGACGACACCCGCGAGATCCCCCGCGTCCCGGCGGACCCGGAGGAAGACACCGCGGCCGAGCAGCCGCGGCCGAAGGCCAAGAAGAACCACCCGATCGTGCCGTCCTGGGAGGACGTGCTGCTCGGGGTCCGTTCCCAGCGCGGCTAGTCCACCAGCGCGGCGAGCGTCTTCGGGGCGACCTGGTGGTAGGCCTCGCGCACGATCCGGTCGACCTCGGCCCAGTCGAGGTCGACGTCCAGCCGGACGCCCAGCCACCCGCGGTGCCCGACGTACGCGGGCCGGAAGAACCGCTCCGGCTCGGTGCGCACCAGCTCCTCCTGCGCACCGGGCGGCGCCGGGCACCAGAAGGCGAGCCGGCCGTCGCCGTGGTGGTCGTCGGCGAACATCACGAACGTCTTCTTGCCGCGCACGAACCACGCCGGCGACCCGTGGCTGAGCCGTTCGGTCGCTTTGGGCAGGGCCAGGCACAACTTCCGCAACGCGTCGAGCTGCTCCATCCCGTCAGGCTACGATGTCACGCTGAGGGAGGGATCGATCATGCAGTGTGACGACGGATGATCGCGACGGCCGGCAACACCTTGTACGTCCGGCTGGGCGAGCTGCGGTTCCGCGTGTTCACCGGCACGCCGGTCGTCGAGGTCGCGCCCGCGCAGTGGGGCCTGGACCCGACCGTCGTCCGGCAGGCCGCGTTCTCGCGCCGGTACCGCGAAATCCCGGCCGCCCAGGCGGGGACCCTGCGGTTCGAGTTCGCGCCCGGCCTCTTCCCGCGGCACTTCGACCGCGGGCCGGGCACGGACGCCGACCGCGGCCGGCTGGCGAAGCTGCTCACCGGGCAGGACCAGTTCTGGGCGAGCTCGCGACGGCTGCGGCTCGGCCGGGCCGACGTCGGCGCGGTCGCGGCGGCCGCCGGGCTGGCCGTCGTCGCCGAGGTGGCCGACTCGACCGACCGGCTCTGGCTGCTGCGCCGTCCCACGCTGCCCGCCGAAGAGCTGCGGCCGCGCACCCACGGGCCGCGCTTCGGCTTCGCCGCTGTCCAAGGCCTGGTCGCGTTCGTCGCGCTGCTGGCCGTGGTCGCCGGGACCTGGTTCGCGAGCACCTCCGAGCACAAGTGGCCGCTCCTGCTGGTCCCGGTCGGCGTGGTCGTCCCGCTCGGCGCGATCTTCGTCGTCCGCGCCGTCGCCGGCCGGTCACCCCGGATGCCGTGGCTCGACGAGGAGTTCACCGGCGGGTGGCAGGTCGTCGTGCCGCCACCGCCGTCGGTTTCCACCGAACTGCTCGGCGAAGTCGCTTCGCTGTACGGCTACTTCTACGCCGGCCAGTACTCCGCCGGCCGCACCAGCACGAACCTCCTCTTCACGAAGACCCGCCCCGGCTTGACGTTCGGCACGCCGGCGCCGGTGCCGCCGCCCGTCTTCGAGCCCCCGGCCGAGTCGCCCGGGCGGGAGCAGTGGCTGCGGAACAGCCTCGACGGCCAGGACGAACTGTGGGTCAGCGTCCGGCACGCGAAACTGCCGCCCGCCCGGATCGCCGAGATCGCCGGCACCGAGGGGCTGGTCCCCGTCGCGGAGTTCGCCGACGTCACCGACCACATCCTCGTGCTGCGCCGCCCGTCGGCACCGCGGCCGGCGACCGTGCGGAAGTTCCGGATGTCCTTCGCCGGCTTCATCGCCCCGGCGGTGTGGGCCCTGCTGTGCTTCGGCGGTGGCGGGCTGACGGCCGCGCTCACCGGCGAGGACCGGCTCTTCGAGATCGGCTTCGGCCTGACCGTCCTCGGCGTGCCGCCGCTGCTGTGGGTGCTGCGGATCTTCCCCCGCTCGACGCGCGTCGGCTGGCTCGCGAAGGAGTTCACCGGCAAGCCCGGCGTCACGTTCTTCTCGGGCCAGTTCGACGTCTCACCGGACCTGGTGCGCCAGATCGCCGGCTACCACGGCTACTTCTTCGGCGGCCAGACCGCCACGCGGGCGCAGGGCGCGCTCGTCACGTACGTCCGGCGTCCCTAGAAGGCGATCACCAGCACACCGATCCACGCGATCACGACGCCGCCCGCCGCGCCGTACGCGGCCCAGCGCAGGATCGGCGTGCGGCGGATCAGCCACAGCGAAGGCGTGATCCCGGCCGTCACGACGACCGAGGCGACCAGGGCGAGCCAGCCGCTCGTCTCGCGGGCCAGCGTCGACGCCAGCGCCAGCATGGCCACCACGACCACGGCCGCGATGAACGCCGAGACCGTCAGGCCGGTCAGCCACGGCGTCGGTTCCCCGGGCGGGCCCGGCGGGCCGAGCACCGTCCGCACGAACCGGCGCCCGGGTTCGTCGGCGCGCGGAGGTGGCTCGACGACGGTGTCGGCGCCGGTCACCGGGTCCACGAACCGCACCGTCGTGCCCATCACCGACGCGAGCCGGCCGGCCAGCTGACGTCCGCGTTGCGAGACGACGGTGGCCGCCTCGGCGCCGGAATCGGCCGCGACCGCCGACGCCACGCGGGCCCATTCGTGCAGCGCCTGCGCCAGGTCGGCGCCGATCGCGAGCTTGTACGGGTCGACCTCGCGCGCGTGTTCCCCTCCGGGTCCGGCCAGCACGGCACGATCACCGCGGATCCGCAGCTCCATGGGGTCCCTTCACCGGCCGACTCCCCGAACACTTAGAGGCACTTTAGTCACCCGGGGCCAGTTCGTAGAAGGCGACAGCGGCGGCCGTCGCGATGTTGAGGGAGTCGACACCCGCCGGCATGGGTATCCGCACCGCGTGATCAGCCGCCGCGAGCGCCGTTTCGGTCAGTCCGGGACCTTCGGCGCCGAACAGCAGGGCCACCCGGCCGGGCGCGTGCTTCCTGAGTTCGCGCAGCGGGATCGAGCCCGGGCGCGGGGTGAACGCCGCGACGGCGAACCCGCGCGCCCGCAGGTCGTCGAGCCCGCCCGGCCACTCCGGCAGGTGCCCGAACGGCACGCGCAGGACGTGCCCCATCGATACGCGAACGCTGCGCCGGTACAGCGGGTCGGAACAACCGGGGCCGAGCAGCACGCCGCCGACGCCGAGCGCGGCGGCGTTGCGGAAGAGGGCGCCGAGGTTTTCGTGGTCCCCCACCCCCTCCAGCACGGCGATCGTGGCCGCGTTCTCGACGACTTCGGAAACCGTGAGGGGCTCGGGACGGTCGGCGACGGCGAGGATCCCGCGGTTGAGGTGGAACCCGACGACGTCGGCCATCGTCTCCGCGGAAGCGACGTACCGGGGCACGTCGAGGCCCTCGAGTTCGCCCGCCAGTTCGGCGAACCGCCGCTCCACGCCCAGCAACGCCCGTACCGGGTAACGGGACGTGAGCAGCCGGGACACCACGACGGTGCCCTCGGCGATGACGAGTCCCTTGCCGCCCGGGCGGTCCGGGCGGCGGTCCGCAGTGGACAGGTCCCGGAAGTCGTCCACGCGGGGGTCGCCGCGGTCGTCGATGTGGATCACTCCCATCCGCCCAGTCTGTCATCCGCTTGCCGGGCGCCGCACTGGTCCGATCGTCCCGCGAACCTTGGTACGAACGGGTTCATTTTGCTGTCGGTTAACTCGTCGTGACGGAGAGCACCAGTTTGGCCGCTAGCCCGGCATCAGCGGCTGTGTAACGGTTGTCCGCCGGGACCTGAAACACGTCCTAGTTCCACGACGACGCAAAGCAGGGATGGTCATGGGGATGGACCTCGCGGCTCAACCGTTCAACACGCTCGACCGGGGACGGTACCGCCGCAAGGTGCAGCGTTGCCTGGACACGTTGGCCCGCATGCTCACGGACGGCAGTTTTTCGTTCCCCCGCAAGAACATCGGTCTCGAGGTCGAGCTGAACCTGGTCGACCGCGAGCTGCGCCCGTCGATGACGAACACGGCCGTGCTGGAGGCGCTCGACGACCCGTCGTTCACCACGGAGCTGGGCCAGCACAACATCGAGCTGAACGTGCCGCCGCGGCCGCTGGCCGGCGATTCGGCCCTCCACCTCGAAGACGACCTGCGCGCGTACCTCGGCACGGCGGCGGCGAAGGCCCGTGACACCGGGTCGATGCTGGCGATGATCGGCATCCTGCCGACGTTGAAGCACGAGCAATTCGACCAGAAGTGGCTCACCAACAAGGCGCGCTACGCGACGCTGAACGACCAGATCTTCGCCGCCCGCGGCGAACGCACGGTGCTCGCGATGGAAGGCGCGGCCCTGCCCGGCCAGCAACCGGAACGCCTGCGCAGCTACGCCGAATCCATCCTGCCCGAGGCCGCGTGCACGAGCGTGCAGCTGCACTTGCAAGTGGCGCCGGAAGAGTTCGCCGCGCACTGGAACGCGGCACAGTGCCTGGCCGGCCCGCAGATCGCGCTCGCGTCGAACTCGCCCTTCCTGCTGGGCAAGGCGTTGTGGCACGAGACGCGGATCCCGTTGTTCCTGCAGGCGACCGACACCCGGCCCGAAGAGCTGAAGAACCAGGGCGTGCGGCCGCGGGTGTGGTTCGGCGAGCGCTGGATCACGTCGATCTTCGACCTGTTCGAGGAGAACGTCCGCTACTTCCCCGGCCTGCTCCCGGAAACCGACGCCGAGGACCCGATCGAGGCGCTCGACGCGGGCCAGGCCCCGAAGCTCACCGAACTGCGCATGCACAACGGCACCATCTGGCGGTGGAACCGGCCGGTGTACGACGTCGTCGACGGCCTGCCGCACCTGCGCGTGGAGAACCGGGTGCTGCCGGCCGGGCCGACGGTCGTCGACACGGTGGCGAACGCGGCGTTCTTCTACGGCGCCCAGCGCGCGCTCGCCGAGGCGGAACGCCCGGTGTGGAGCCAGATGTCGTTCCAGGCGGCCGAGGAGAACCTCTACGCGGGCGCGCGCCGCGGGTTCGAGGCGCAGCTGTACTGGCCGGGCATCGGCTGGATCCCGCCGGACGAGCTGGCGCTGCGCGTGCTGCTCCCGCTCGCCCACGAAGGACTGCGCCGCTCCGACGTCTCCGACGAAGCGCGGGAGCGCTACCTGGGGATCATCGAGCGCCGCTGCCTCGCGCGGCGGACCGGGGCGACCTGGCAGCGCGACTTCGTCGTACGCGCGCAGGAACGCGGGCTGGACCGCGAAGAGGCGCTGCACCGGATGCTCGGGCGGTACCTGGAGCTGTCGGAAGCGGGCGAGCCGGTGCACACCTGGCCGTTGGCGGACTGACCGCTAACCTGGACCGATGCCGAAGATCCTCGGTGAGTCGCTGGAGGCGCACCGGCGCGAGGTGCGCGCGCGGGTCTTCGACGTCCTGCGCACCCAGCTCTACGAACGCGGTTTCGACGCGATCACGCTCGCCGGGGTCGCGTCGGCGGCCGGGGTGGGCCGGACCGCGCTGTACAACCACTTCCCCGACAAGGAAAGCCTGCTCGTCGCGTTCGTCGAGGACGAAGCGGCCCAGTACGTCACGCGGCTGACCGAAGCCGTCGAAGCGCAGACCGACCCGGCCGACCAGCTGGCCACGTTCGTCCGGCTGCAGCTGCGCGTGCTGGCCGAGTACCACATGCCGCCGGGCACGGCGCTCGCGTCGGCGCTGGCGCCCGCCGCGTACCGCCGGATCAGCGCCCACGCCGACCCGATCACCGACCGGCTGCGCGCGATCCTCGCCGGCGGCGTCGACCTGGGGCGCTGGCCCGCCGAGGACCCGGACGTCCTGATCCCGATGATCACCGCCGCGCTGGGCAACCGGACGCTGGTCGACGGGCCGCCCGAGCAGCTGGAAGACGTCGTCGAGGCCGCCGTTCGCTTCGTGCTCCGGGCGGTGGGAGCCTCGATTTAGGGTAGCCTAAGCCGAACTTGTGCCCTACGATCTTTCTGACAGCGTGTCAGATCGATCGCCGGGAGGCCTGCCCATGTCGGTGACCACGGACGCCCGCCCGTTCTCGGCGACGCTGCGCGCGTCGACGCTCGAGGTGCACGAGAAGGCGAACTACTCGGAGTACATGCGAGCCCTGCTGGGCGGCGAGCTGTCCCAGGAGGGCTACGCCCAGCTGGCGATCCAGTACTACTACGTCTACGGCGCGATCGAAGCGGCGAGCGACGCGATGGCCGGTCACCCGGTCGGGGGCGAGTTCGTCTTCGACGAGCTGCGGCGGCTGCCCAACCTCGAGCGCGACCTGGCCCACCTGGTCGGCCCGGACTGGCGCACGACGATCTCACCGCTGGTCTCGACGCAGGCGTACGCCGAGCGGATCCGCGAAGCGGCTTCGTGGGCGGGCGGGTACGTGGCGCACCACTACACGCGCTACCTCGGCGACATCGCGGGCGGCCAGGCCATCCGCCGCCTGCTGGAGCGCCAGTACGACGTCGCCGAGGCGGGCGCGCTGTTCTACCACTTCGACGGGATCGGCAGCGCGCCCCGCTTCCGCGACCAGTACCGCGCGAAGCTGGACAACGCGCCGTGGGACGAAGCCGAGCGCGCCCGGGTCATCGACGAGACGCTGGTGGCGTTCGAATGCAACGTCGCCGTCTTCGCCGAGCTGGCCACGCGGCTGGACGAGTTCCGTGCCTGATCTCACAGCCCGTTGACCTCCAGTTAAGTCCAGGTAGCAGGCTCGGTTTCGGGCGGCGGACCCTCGGGTACGCCACTCACGAGCCGGTCATCCCAGGCGGTGATCACGATGCGCCCCCGCTCGCCGCGGAGGGGCGTGTGCTACTAGGTTCGGTACCGGAAACTTGTGTCGAAGACAGAAGGAGGGCCAATGGCCCGCTACGAGCTGCCCGATCTCGACTACGACTACGGCGCCCTCGCGCCGCACATCTCCGGCGAGATCAACGAGCTGCACCACAGCAAGCACCACGCGACCTACGTCAAGGGCGCGAACGACACGCTCGACAAGCTCGAAGCCGCCCGCGAAGCGAACGACTTCGGCTCGATCGTCGGCCTGGAGACCACGCTGGCCTTCAACCTGGCCGGCCACGCCAACCACGTCGTGTGGTGGAAGATCCTGTCGCCGGAAGGCGGCGACAAGCCGACCGGCGAGCTGGCCGCGGCGATCGACGAGGCGTTCGGCTCCTTCGACAAGTTCAAGGCGCAGTTCACCGCCGTCTCGACGACGATCCAGGGCAACGGCTGGGGCGCGCTGTCCTGGGACCCGATCGGCAAGACGCTGATCACCCAGCAGCTGCGCGACCACCACAACAACCTGATCCTGCCGACCGTGCCGATCCTGCTGGTCGACGTCTGGGAGCACGCGTTCTACCTGGACTACAAGAACGTGAAGCCGGACTACGTCAAGGCCCTGTGGAACATCTTCAACTGGGCGGAGATCTCCAAGCGCTTCGACAACGCCGTCGCCGGCGGCAACGGCCTGCTGCTGGGCTGAGCTCGTCCGGGAACGGGGTCCTCCTGCACGGGAGGGCCCCGTTTTTCGTCGTCGGCTGAATTCGCTTGACCTCGAGTGCGGTCGAGGTGTTTGGCTGGACGCATGGACGTCGACGCGTATCTGGACCGGCTGGGGGTGCGGCGGCCCGCCGCGGCCGACCTCGCGACCCTGCGCCACCTGCAGGAGCGGCACCTGGCCACGGTGCCGTTCGAAAACCTGAGCATCCACCTGGGCGAGCCGATCGAGCTTCGCGAAGACGCGTTGGCCGACAAGATCGTGCGCCGGCGCCGGGGTGGCTTCTGCTACGAGCTCAACGGACTCTTCGCGGCACTGCTGCGCGAACTCGGGTACCCGGCCTCGCTGCACGCCGCGCAGGTGTACCGCCCGGACGGCACGCTCGGCCCGCCCCTGGACCACGCGGCGATCGTCGTCACCCTGGACGAACCCTGGCTGGTCGACGTCGGCTTCGGCCGGTTCTCCCGGCACCCGCTGCGGCTCACCGGCGTGGACGCCCAGCTCGACCCGGACGGCGAGTTCCTCGTCCTGGACGCGCCCCACGGCGACCTGGACGTCGTGCTGGACGGCAAGCCGCAGTACCGCCTGGAGCGCCGCCCGCGCCCGCTCGCCGACTTCGTCCCGATGGCGTGGTGGCAGGCGACGTCCCCGGAGTCGCACTTCACGAAGTCGCTGACGTGCTCACGCCCGACGTCCCAGGGCCGCGTGACGCTGTCGGGCAGCAAGCTGATCGAGACGGTCGACGGCGTGCGCAACGAGGTCCTGCTGCCGACCGAAGCCGCGATCCGGGCGGCCTACCGCGTCTACTTCGGCCTCCCGCTGTCGCGGCTGCCCACGCCACCGGGTGAGAGTCCCTTGACGAGCGGGGCGCTCAGCCCGACACTCCCACTGAAGTGAACGAAGCCCCGGCCTGGGGTTCCCAGGGCCGGGGCTCCGTCCGTTCCCGAACTGACTGCCGCTCCCACCACGAAGCGGACATGTATGAGGTTAGCCTAACCTCACCTCTCGGGCAAGACCCTCCTCGCGGAGACCCCGATCTCACTCTTTCGAGTGGCTTCAGCTGTGCGAAACCGCCGGATTCTGTCGGTGCGTGGCGCTACGGTCACTCCGTGAACACGAGGGGGATGTACCCACCGAAGAAAGACCACACGGTGCTGATCGCGCTGTCCGTGCTGGCCGCGGTGAGCCTGCTGTCCACGGCGGCCTGGTTCTTCACGCGGGACTCGCCGGAGCCGGCCCCGCGGCGGCTGCCGGTCTTCTGGCCGTCCCCGGGCGGCGAGCAGGTCCGGCGGGTGCCGATGCCGACCGGAGAGATGGCCGTGGCGCTGCCGAACCGGACGAGCGGCCACGTGCTCTGCGGCGCGGTGCCCGAGCCGACGTGGTCGAGCGTGCTGGGCGGTCCGGTGCTGCGAGAGGTCGACCAGAACGGCCAGTGCCACGTCGTCTCGGCCACCCTCGACGTCTCGGCCACCCTGTGGTCCGACCCGGTGCCGGCGCCTCGTCCGGCCCCCGAGCCGGTGACGGTCGCCGGCCGCGCGGGCACCGTGAGCCCGTACAGCTCCGGCGCGGTCCTCACCGTCCGGCTGAGCGACTCCGCCGAGCAGTGGACGCGCTCGAACCTCCAGGTGACCGTGAACCAGGTGGCGGGCGACCGGGCCGAACACGACTACCGCGGGATGGCGCTGTCCCTGGCCGGCACGATGGTCGGCGCGATCACCACGCCGGGACCGGCCTTGCCGGCCACCGGCGAGAACCGCGAGATGACCCCGCCACCCGGCACGGGCATCACCGACGCGCCTTACCCGTTCATCACCTGGCAGCTGTGCACGCAGCTGTCCAAGGCCCTGGGCGTCCCCCTGG
This sequence comes from Amycolatopsis stemonae, assembly GCF_054781455.1. Classification (NCBI taxonomy): domain Bacteria; kingdom Bacillati; phylum Actinomycetota; class Actinomycetes; order Pseudonocardiales; family Pseudonocardiaceae; genus Amycolatopsis; species Amycolatopsis stemonae. The sequence continues at coordinate 758,761 of NZ_BAAGUJ010000001.1, forward strand.
ACCAGCTGAAACCCGGTGCGTTCGGGTCGTGCGAACGCGAGAACGACGGCACGACCGTCTCGCTCACCTACAACGACGAAGGCAAGAACGCCTTCCCCGACCGGCTCGCGGGGCGCCCCGCCCACGCCGACGGGGCGGGCAACACCGTGGAGATCCGGCTCCTCGACGACTCGCGGCAGATCCTCGAGGTGTCCTGGATCGACCCCGCCAAGCCCGCCGACGCCCTGCGCGACCTGGCCGAGAAGGTGGTGCCGCCGCTACTCGGCCGTTAGACCTTCGCCCGCTTCAGCACGCGAAGCCCGAACCCGCGCTGAACCGGCCACGACACCCCACCCCGCCGGATCAGCACGACCGCACAGACCACCGCGGCGACGGCCGAAACCGCGCCCCCGATGTAGAAGGGAGACCGCCCGCCGAAGGCGTCCGCCATCCAGCCGACCATCGGCCCGCCGATCGGGTTGCCGCCGATGAGGACCAGCACGTACAGGCCCATCACACGGCCCCGCATCTCGGGGCTGACCGACGTCTGCACCAGCGCGTTCGCCGTGTTGAGGAAGGTCATCGTGGCGAAGCCGAGCGGGATCAGGCCGAGGCCGAACGTCAGGTACGTCGGCATGAACGCCGTGATCAGCTCGAACACGCCGAGGAAGAACGCCGACACCAGCATCAGCCGGACGCGCGGGCGCCCCTTCGTGCCCCGGCGGGCGGACATCACCGCACCGGTGAAGGTGCCGACCGCGACCAGCGTCGAGAGGAGCCCGTAGCCGTCGGCCGCCGTGTGGAAGACGTTCGCCGCGACGATCGGGAGCGAGCTGAAGTACGTGATGCCGAACGTGCTGACGAACAGCACCAGCACCATGACGGTCATCAGGTCCGAGCGACGCCGGACGTAGCGCAGGCCCTCGGCCAGCTGCCCCTTCTCGCGCGGGACCGCCGCGACGCGGAACAGCTTGTCCGGGTTCATCAGCACCAGCCCGGTGATCACCGCGACCGTGCTGAGCGCGTTCGCGATGAACAGCCAGCCCGTGCCGATCCAGGTGATCGCGAACCCGGCGATCGCCGGGCCGACGATCCGCGCCATGTTGAAGATCGACGAGTTCAGCGCGACGGCGTTGGCGACCTGGTCGCGGCCCACCATCTCGGCGACGAACGACTGCCGCGTCGGCACTTCGAGCGCCGCCGTCACGCCGAGCGTGAAGCACAGGACGTAGACCTGCCACAGCGCGACGATCCCGCTCAGGTCGAGCACGCCGAGGATCACCGCCTGGGTGCAGGCGATGGCCTGGATCCAGGTGAGCAGCCGCCGCTTGTCGACCCGGTCGGCGAGGACGCCGGCCCACAGCGAGAGGAACAGCGTCGGCGCGAACTGCAGCGCGACCGCGATCCCGAGCGCGATCGGGTTGTTGCCGCTGAGGGTGAACACCAGCCAGTCCTGGGCGATGCGCTGCATCCAGGTGCCGATGTTCGAGATGACCTGGCCGGTGAAGAACAGCCGGTAGTTTCGGACCCGCAGCGAGGCGAACATGCTGCCGCGCTTCGAAGGGGAGGGCGGCGAGGCGGACGGCGGTGAAGCCGTTTCCCGGGTAGCAGTGGTTTGGATCGAACGCTTCGTGTCGCTACCCGTGGCCGTCACCGTGGTTAGTTCCCCGCCATCCTGTCGATTATTTCGGCGGCTTTCGAGAGCACTTCGAGCTCGTCGTCGCCGAGTTCCGCCAATTGCCGGTCCAGCCAGGCCTCCCGCACGGAGATGGCCTTCTGCACGTAGGCCAGTCCGCTCTCGGACAGCTCGACGATGGCCTGCCGGCCATCGGTCGGGTGCGGGCGCCGCTCGACGAACCCCATCTCCTCGAGCGCGGCGATCACCCTCGTCATCGAGGGCGGCTGGACGCCTTCCTTCGCGGCGAGCTGCCCCGGGGTCAGCGCGCCGCACTTGTGCAGGGTGGACAGCGCGGCGACCTGGGTCAGCGTGAGGTCGTCCCCGACGCGCTGTGCCCGCAGCCGGCGGTTGAGCCGGACCACCGCGAGACGCAGACGGCTCGCCAAGGAGCGTTCGTGCGTGTCGCCGGACATATAGTTAGCATACCTTACGAAACTTCAGGCGAACGGGTGATCTCCGTCAACCGCAACCTGGGACACCTCCAGGCGTCCTCTCACGGAGAAACCTGGGGGTTCGATGAACAAGAAGCTGGTGGGCTCGGCCGTGGTCGGCGCGGCGGTCCTGGCGATCGTGGCGGCGCAGCTCCTGAGCGGCGGCGAGGACGCCCCCGCGGCCGCGCCGACCACCACGACGCTCCCGTACCAGCAGACGAAGGAGATCTACGACTTCCCCGCCGAGCCCGGCAGCGAGACCGGCGGCTGGGACTTCGAGATCCCGGTCCCGACCGGCTGGGCCGTCGCCCACGACAAGGACCGCGCGACCTACCGCAGCGGGGAGCTCGTCCTGGAGACCGACCGCGTGCCGATCACGCAGGAGGACACGCTGAGTGCCCTGCAAGCCATCGCGAACGCGAGCCCCCACCCGGGCACCGTCGCGAAGCACGCGGACGTCGGCTACCGGGAGGCCGCCGAATGGGACTACACCTACGTCCGCGACGGCGTGGTCCGGCAGGCGAACCTGGTGGGCGTCGGCGCGGGCGACGTGCTGATCACCATCCGCTACGAAGCTCCCCAGCCGGACTTCCTCGGCCACCTGAACGTGCTGGCGGAAGCCCTCGAGGTCAGCAGCGCCGGCTGATCACTTGAACGCCGCCTGGATCGGCCCGACCGCGAAGTAGGCGATGAAGGCCAGCGCGATCACCCACATCAGCGGGTGCACCTGGCGGGCCTTGCCGGTCGCCGCGCGGATCACGACGTAGCTGACGAAGCCGGCGCCGATGCCGTTGGCGATCGAGTACGTGAACGGCATGACGACGATGGTCAGGAACGCCGGCAACGCGATCGAGTAGTCCGTGAAGTCGATGTCGCGGACCTGCGACATCAGCATCGCGCCGACCACGACGAGCGCCGGCGCGGCCGCCTCGACCGGCACCACCTGGTAGAGCGGCGTCAGGAACATCGCGGCGATGAACAGCACGCCGGTGACGATGTTGGCCAGGCCGGTCCGCGCGCCCTCGGCGATACCGGAAGCCGACTCGACGAACACCGTGTTCGAGCTGGCGGAGCCGAAACCACCGGCCGCGCCCGCGAGGCCCTCGACGAACAGCGCCTTGCCGACGTTGGGCAGCTGGCCGTCCTCCGGCAGCAGGTCGGCCTCCTTCGCGAGGCCGGTCATGGTGCCCATCGCGTCGAAGAAGTCGGCCAGCACCAGCGTGAACACCAGCAGGCAGACGGTGATGATCGGCAGCCGCGTCCAGGCGCCGAACGAGACGTCGCCGACCAGCGACAGGTTCGGCAGGCCGACGACCTGGTCCGGCAGCGCCGGGTAGCCGAGGTTCCAGCCCTTCGGGTTCGTGCCCTGCGACGGCCCGGCCTTGACGATCGCCTCGACGACGATCGCCAGCACGGTCGAGGAGAGGACGCCGATCAGGATCGCGCCCTTGACCTTGCGCACGACCAGGATGCCGGTGACCAGGAGGCCGACGACGAACACCGCGGTCGGCCAGGACGCGATCGAGCCGTTGATGCCCAGGCCCACCGGGACCGTCGTGTGCGCGGCGTCCGGCAGGCGCCGGACGAACCCGGCGTCGACCAGCCCGATCAGGCAGATGAACACCCCGATGCCGACGGCGATCGCGGACTTCAGCGCGGCCGGCACGGCGCGGAACACCGCGGTCCGGAAGCCGGTGAGCACGAGCAGCACGATGATGACGCCCTCGATGACGACCAGGCCCATCGCTTCGGGCCAGGTCATCTGCGGGGCGATGGTGACCGCGACCAGGCTGTTGATGCCCAGGCCGGTGGCGATCGCGAACGGGTAGTTCGCGACCAGGCCCATCAGGATCGTCATGACGCCGGCGACCAGCGCCGTCACCGCGGCGACCTGCGGCACCGGCAGGATGCCGCCGAGCAGGTCCTTGTGCGCGCCCGCGTCGTCGGCCGAGAAACTGCCGATGATCAGCGGGTTCAGCACCACGATGTAGGCCATCGTGACGAACGTGACCAGGCCGCCGCGCAGCTCGCGCGGCACGGTCGAACCCCGTTCGGTGATCTTGAAGAACCGGTCCAGTGTGGACGTCCCGGTACGGGTCGTCTCCTGCTCCGCCATTCGCCTGCCCATTCTGTCGCTGCTGCGGAGTACCCTTCACCACGTGAGTGAACCGATCAATCCACCGGACGTTACGGGTGCGTTGCGGCACACGCCGGAGCTGCCCAAGAGGCTGACCGACCTGACTCCGGTGGTGATCGTAGGCACCACGATCTGGGCTGTCGCGTTGGTGGTGCTGTTCTTCACGACTTCGGGGCTGTGGGTGCAGACGGCGCTGTCCGGGTTCGTGCTCGGTTTCATCGGGATGGCGATCATCGGCTGGCAGCGTGCCGCCGCCCGCCGGGGCTCGAAGTCGGCGCAGCGGCTCTGAGGTCTGCCGGCCCTGCTTACGCGAGGAGTGTCCGCGGCGAGGGGTCGTCGAGCAGCGCCGTGATGAGGTGCCGGTCGGGCCACCGCTCGGCCGCCCAGGCGAACGCCCTCGCGAGGCCCTCGGACGTGTCGGCCGCGTGCAGCCGGCCGTCGGACCACCACTGGACGTCGCGTTCGGCGTCCTGGATCCGCACGGTGAGCGGGTCGTGCACGAGGACGCCGCCGCCGGGCAGCCGGATGCCGAGCTGGTCGGCGACGAGCTTCAGCGCGGGCAGCTCGGCCCAGGGCGCGTACTCGCCCTCGCTGACCACCCGGGCTTCTTCCGAGCTGGCGAGCGGCAAGTCGACCAGGAACGAGAGCCGGCCGGGGTCCGCGGGCGCGGCGACGAACCGGTCCGGCTCCAGCGCCCCGGCGACCCACGGCACGTCCAGCACCAGTGCACCGTCCACGACGGACCCGTCGGCGGCCCGCACCGCGTCCGGCGCATCGGGTTCGAACCCGGATTCGACGACCGCGTCGTAGGCCCGCGCGGCGAGCCCCGGCGTGATCCGCCGGTCCCGTTCGCCGAGCCTCGCCAGTACGTCGAACGCCTCATCCACAGTGGACAGACTCAGCCCGGTGCGCACACCGGCGATCTCGAGAAGTTCCTCGCTCAGGCCGACTTCGGGGACTTCGTCGAAGAGCCCGGCTAGGTCGGCGCCGGGGAGGCGCCACTCGTGGGGCGCGGCCCCGCCGAGCACGGCGTACTGCGAGATCCACCAGCGGGCGTGCCCGTCGGGCGTGCGCAGGGCGTGCCAGGTCTCCGGCCGCGCGGCGAGCAGCCTCAATGCGGCGGGCCAGGCATCGTCGTCCACGAGATCGAGGTCCCGGATGGCGACGAGCGTCGACGGCGGTTCCGCCAGCGAGTCCCACCAGGCTTCCTCGTCGGGCAGGTCGTGATCGGGCTCGTGCGGCTCGTCGTCGACGACCAGCGCGAAGGAGTCGAGCACGCCCGCGGCTTTGAGCGTCTCGACGGGCCAGTCTTCGGCGAAGTCCTCGTCGAGGACGTCGAGCGCACCGTCCTCTTCGAACACTTCCGCGTCGAAGATGTCCAGCAGCGGCGAGGTGGGAAGCGCGAGTTCGTCGGCACGGCGCCACGAGTCGGTGGCGGGCAGCGCGAGCGCGCCGACCCAGCGCGGGGCGTCGTCCCCGCAGTCCGCGATCAGCCTGAGCACCGCGCCCGCGAGCGTCGTACCGTCCAATCCGGACCTGACGTCGTCGACACTGCGCTCGACGGCGTCGCGGAGCTGATCGGCGTTGAGCAGCTCACGCGCGTCGGCTTGCTTGGCCCCCAACCGTTCCAGCAGCGGGTGCGACGCGGCGGGATGCACGAGCCGCAGCCCTGGAATGTCCACATCGGACAACAGTTCGAGGAGTTCAGTCGACCCTTCGACCAGCAAGCAACCCCTCGCACCGGGCAGCGTACGACCGTCGGAGAGCGGGACAGGCAGACCGTCGAGCCTTTCCGCGGCGAGCGCGTGGGACTCGACAGCCTTCGCCAGTGCGGCGTAGACGTCCCGCCACCAGCCAGGCTCACGAGTGACGCCGGTAAGCGTTTCCAGCACTTCTTCGATGCTGACCACTTGCACGGCAACGGCTTTCAGCACGCCGACGGGCGCTTCCCCCTTGATCAGCCCAGGAACGACGTCGGCGATCAACGCCGCCAACCCGGGGACGTCGACGTCGAGCACCTTCGCCTGACGGCCCGAGACCTCGCTGTCGTCCTGAGTGGACAGCCAAGGCTCTTTGCTCAGGTTCGCCAGCACTTCGTCCCGCAGCTTGGCATCCACAGTGGACTTGGGAAACCCGGGTTCGGGCACGAGCGCGAACCGCCGTTCCGGCGGCAGCAGCCGAACAAGCCGAACATACTCGGCGGCGGCGTCTTCCAGGGCTTTGTTCAGCTCGGGCCCGGGCAGCGCACGACGCCGGGAAGGCTCGACGGGAACGGCCGCGAGCAGCCGGGCAGGCAGCGACAGCCCGTCGTCGGTGGGAGTGGGCGCGTGCAGAACGTCCGACCCGAGCGGCTTCGGAACACCGTCGACATCGACGGGCACGGCCCATACGACGTCACCACGATGAACCAGCCACCTGTTTTCCGTTACCGGCCCCCGAATCTCGACGACATCACCCGCGGCCCGGCGCGTCCAAACGCGACCCTCGATGTCTACTTCGGACAGCCAAGGCAAGGCGAGCAGAAGATCACTGACGTCTTCGGCGAGCTGCTCCAGCAGCGCGCGTCCGTCAACCTCGTCCCGCAACGGGAGCCGAACCTCGGTGTCGAACCCCTCGGGTACGTCGGCGTCGACCGGCCAGGGCAGCCGCAGCACGGGAACGTCGCCTTCGATACCGGCGGCTTCTCGGGTCTTTTCGGCGGAAAAGACCACTCCGCCGGTCCGGGAAACGACGCTGGGCGCGTCGGAAACGGTGCGGACAGCGGCAAACCCGACCCCGAACCGCCCGACGGTTGCCCCGGTCTTCCCGGAAGCCCGCAGCGACGCGAGCGAGGCAACCCCACGCGCGTCGAGGGGCGCGCCGGTGTTGGCGAACCGCAGTTCACGGTCCACAAGGGACACCCGCACCTTGGCGGGCGTCCCGGCGGCCATGGCGGCGTCGGCGGCGTTCTGGGCGAGCTCGACGAAGAGCCGGTCCCGATAGGCACCGACGCGCAGGTCCCGCTCGACGTTGGTGTCCTCGAGGAGCCGGGTGGGCGAGTCCTGCCAGGCGCGCAGGGTGGCATCCCGGAGCCGCGCGGTGCCGAAGGGATCGGCCCCGTGCGGCTCAGAACCCGCGCTGCCCACGCTCGTCGTCTTCGCCGGCTTCGGACTCACCCGGCGCGGCGGTGCCGGTCTCCGCACCGGCGGCCGACGCCTCGGTGACAACCTCATCGGTGAGCGCGACGACGGGAACCTCGGCTTCCGCCTCCGCCCCACGCCCGCCTTGCTGCGCGTCGCTCTCGGCGACCACCTCGACGGGAGCCGGCTGGCCCTCGGGCGCAGTCTCTTCTGACTGCACGGCATCGACCGACCCGGCAACCTCGGCCGAAGCGGCCTGCTCGGACGTTGTCGTCGTCTGCTCGGCAGCAGCCGGCTCACCGACCGCGGCGTGTTCGGCAACCGCCTCGCTCTCGGGCTCGGTCTGCGTCGGAGCCTCCGCTGCGACCGGTTCCGCGTGTCCGGGCACCGGGACCTCGGCAACACCGGCGGCAGCATCGGGCTCCGCCACCACGTCAGCCTCGACCGGCTCGGCAACAACACCAGCCGCAGGCGACTCGGCATCGGCGGGTTCGGCCGCAACCTCCGGCTCGACCTCGGCGGGCGCCAAATCGGCTTCCGCAATCCCGGTCTCCGGCTCGGCCGCCGCCGACTCCGGCTCGGCCGCCGCCTCCGGCTCCACAGTCTCCGCGGCCGCCGCCTCCGGCTCCGCCTCTGCGGTCTTCGCCTCCGGTGCCGCGGTCTTCGCCTCCACGGCCTCCGGCGCTGCCTCCGCCTCCGCGGCCGACTCCGCAGGCTCCGCCACCGCGGCCTCCGGCTCCCCGGCCGCCGCGGCCGACTCCGGCTCCGCACCCTCCGCCACCGGCTCGAAGTCCAGCAGCGAATCGTCGTACACCAGCTCGGCCACCGGGACCGACGATGTCACCTCGACCTCGACCTCCGAGTGCGCTCCGCAGCCGTACTCCACGTCCACGACGTGACCGTCCGCCGGGGAGATGTCGTTGCTGCACACCCCGAACACCCCGCGCAGCGAACCCGCCAGCGGCACGAAGAACCCGCACGTCCCGCACACGTCCGGCGCGCTGCGGGCCATGTCGGAGCGCGGGCCGAACTCGCCCGAGTGCCAGCGGGTTGCCGCGTCCGTGCGGCCGAAGCGGGACAACACGTGCACCCGGCCCAGGCCTGCCTCGTGCGAGACCTCCTCCACCGCCGGGTCGTCCGACTGCAGGTACGCCGGGGCCAGGCGGGGGTCGTTGTCGTCCGTGGGGAAGATGTCGCCGACGCCCAGGTCGCCCGCGCGGACTCGGCGCTCCCACGGCACCCAGGCCGGGGCGATCAACGCCGACGGGCCCGGCACCAGGACGACCTCGCTCGTCGTCACCGGCTCGTCGTCGCCGGCCAGGGCCACCGTTACCGACCAGCGCCAGCCGCGGTAGCCCGGGACCTGGGCCTCGAACAGGTGACTCGCCGTGACCGCGTCCTCACGGGAGACCCCCACGTGGGCACCGATCTGCTCCTCCGGGGCGTCTTCGAGCACCGCCGCGCGCGCGAACTCCACCGCATCGGCGAGCTTGCGCTGCACGGAACCGTCGTCGAGGGTCAGCAGCAGCGTCATGCGGCCAATTGTGCCGCACGCATCTCCGGCGCCCGTGCCAGGCTGTTCCTCGTGCGCACGCCGATCGTCACCACGCTGCTGCTGGCCGCCGCCCTGGGCGGCTGCGCCGGGGCGCCCGCCCAGGACACCGGCCCCGAGCAGCTCACCGTGCAGGTGGTTTCGACGCTGCCGCACGACCCCGCCGCCTTCACCGAAGGCCTCGAGTTCGCCGGCGACACCCTCTACGAGAGCACCGGCCTCGCCGGCCAGTCGACGCTCACCGCGGGCCCGGCCGGCGGGCCGCCGAAGACCACCGCCACGCTCCCCTCGCCGCTTTTCGGCGAGGGCGTCACCGTCCTCGGCCCGACGCTCTGGCAGCTCACCTGGCAGGACGGCTTCGCCATCGAACGCGACTCGAAAACCCTCGCCGAGCTGCGGCGGGTGCCGTTCCAGGGCGAAGGCTGGGGGCTCTGCCACCAGGCCGGCGGACGTCTGGTCATGAGCAACGGCTCCGCGCAGCTGACCTTCCGCGACCCGAAGACGTTCGCCGTCACCGGCGGCGTCGACGTCGGCCGCGACCAGCTCAACGAGCTCGAGTGCGTCGGCGGCGACGTCTACGCAAACGTTTGGCACACCGACACCATCCTGCGGATCGACGCCGCCACCGGGCACGTCACCGGGAGCATCGACGCAGGTCGGCTCCGTGCCCAGCTGAACGAAACCGGCGCCGAAGACGTGCTCAACGGCATCGCGGCCGTGCCGGGCACCGACGAGTTCCTCCTCACCGGCAAGCAGTGGCCGGTCACGTTCCGGGTGAGGTTCGTCCCGAAGCACGACTGAAGCACGGATGAGCAGGCGGAACCGACCCCCGGTAAGGCAGGATTGAGACGTGGCACTCTTCGGCTCCCGCTCCGGCTCCGACGGCCCGCGCCCCGAGCGCGGCCGCAAGTCGAAGCGCCGCTGGACGCCGGAGCCGGGTGGCACGCAGGCCAAGCCCTGGCGGGAGGCGGTCGCGCCGCCGCAGGGCCACACCCGCGTCGAGCACCACAGCCCGCCGCCGCCGACCCGCGTCGAGCACCAGAGCGCGCCGCCGCCCCGCGTCGAACGCCCGGTGCCGCCCCGGCAGCCGCCGCCGCGCGTGCCCAACGCGAACGAGGCGCCGACGGCCGCCGCCCCGATGGGACAGCGGCCGCCGCGTGGCGCGCGCCCCTACCCGCCGCACGACCCGAACCGCACCGACCGGATCCACCGGGAGCCGCCCGGCTTCTACCAGGGCGAACGGCCCGGCAGCGGGGAGTACGAGCACTACGACACCGGTGGCTACGCGGGTGAGCCGCGGCCGCCGGAAGAGGCGCCGCGCGAAGAACCGCGGACGCCGGGCGGCACGCCGAAGCTGCCGAAGAAGATCACCGTCACGCGGGTCGCGGCGATGCGCAGCCGGCAGCTGACCGGCCAGGCCGTCGGCGCCTTCCAGCGCGCGACGAAGGCCGACGGCGCCGAGAAGTCCGGCCTGACCTCGCTGACCTACGCCGTGATGCTGAACTACGCCAGCGACGCGGCGATGGCGATCGCGCTGGCCAACACCCTCTTCTTCGCCGCGACCAGCGGCGAGAGCAAGGGCAAGGTCGCGCTCTACCTGCTCATCACGATCGCGCCGTTCGCGCTGGTCGCGCCCGTGATCGGGCCCGCGCTCGACAAGGTCCAGCGCGGGCGGCGGCTGGCGATGTGCGCGTCGTCGATCGGTCAGGGCCTGATGGCCGTCGTGATGGCGCTGCACTTCGACGACTGGCTGCTCTACCCCGCCGCGCTCGGGATGATGGTGCTGTCCAAGTCGTTCACCGTGCTCAAGGCCGCGGTGACGCCCCGGGTGCTGCCCTCGGAGATCACGCTCTCCAAGACGAACGCCCGGCTGACGACGTTCGGGCTGGTCGCGGCGGGTGTGTTCGGCGCGCTGGCCAGCGGCGTCAACGCCATCTCCGGCTCGGCGGGCGCGCTGTGGTTCACCGCGCTGATCTGCGTCGCCGCCGCCGTCCAGTCCATGCGGATCCCGGCCTGGGTGGAGGCGACCGAGGGCGAGGTCCCGACGTCGCTTTGGGCGCACCCCAAGGAGAAGAAGCGCCGCCAGCCGATGGGGCGCCACATCGTCGTCGCGCTGTGGGGCAACGGCTCGGTGCGCGTGCTCACCGGCTTCCTGATGATGTTCGCCGCGTTCGCCGTCAAGGCGCAGACGGAAGGCAGCGGGCACAGCCCGTTCATGCAGCTGCTGCTGCTCGGCGTGATCGGCGCCGCGGCCGGCGCCGGCGGCTTCCTCGGCAACGCGCTGGGCTCGCGCCTGCACTTCGGCAGCCCGGACCAGGTGATCGTCGGCTGCGTCGCGGGCTGCGTGCTTGCCGCGCTGGTCGCGACGATCCTGCCTGGCCTGGCCACGGCCGCGATCGTCGGCCTGGTCGGCGCGACGGCCAGCGCGCTGGCCAAGATCAGCCTCGACGCCGTCATCCAGGAAGACCTGCCCGAGGAGTCGCGCGCGTCGGCGTTCGGCCGCTCGGAAACCGTGCTGCAGCTGGCCTGGTGCCTCGGCGGTGCGGTCGGCCTGCTGCTGCCGCCGACGTACTGGATCGGCTTCCTGGTGATCACGGTCGTCCTGGTGGTCGGCCTCACGCAGACGTACCTGGTGCGCCGCGGCGGCTCGCTCGTGCCGGGTCTCGGCGGCGACCGGCCGCTGCGTCCCGAACCGACCGGCAGCTTCCCGGCCCAGGGCCTGCCCAGGGACCCGGCACCCCGCCGGTAGGCTCCGGCGCATGCGAAGTTCCCGGGTGGTGGCCCTCCTCGCGGCCGGTGGGTTCACGGTGGCCGGCTGTTCGGCACCCGGCCCGGCGGAGGTCACGTTCTACGCCGACGGCCACACGATCACCACCACGCCCGTGCTGACTTGCGACTACTCGCGGCAGCTCGCGCAGCCGTGCAGCGCGAAGGGCGACACGCGGACGCTGAAGGTCCGCCCGGGCAAGCCCGTGCAGATCTCGGTGCCCGGCGAGGTCGCCGACGCGCCGTGGCAGATCGTCTACGAGTACGTCACGCCGCAGGGCGAGTACAAGCAGAGCGACCCGATCCCGTTCACGTCACTGGACCGCTACGCGTACACGGTCACGCCGCCGACGCCCGCCGACCGCATCTCGGCGGTCGACGTGCAGAAGTACACGGCCGTGCTGAACGCGGGCACCGGCGAGTCGGGCCTGCTGCCCAGTGACGTGTGGGGTCTCCGGCTCGAAGCCTGAGGCTCAGGGATCGAGGTCCCGGGCGACCGCGCGCATGATCTCGCCGATCTGCTTGGTGTGCTTGCGGTCCGGGTAGCGGTTGCGCCGCAGGTCCGGCTGCACCTTCAGCTCGAGCAGCTTGATCATGTCCTCGATCAGGCCGTGCAGCTCCTCCGCGGGGCGGCGGCGCGCCTCGGCGACGGACGGCGGCGGGTCGAGCAGCCGGACGGAAAGCGCCTGCGGCCCGCGGCGGCCGTCGGCGACGCCGAACTCCAGGCGTTGCCCGGCTTTGAGCCCCTCGACGCCCTGCGGCAGCGCGGCCTTGCGAATGTAGACGTCGGCGCCACCGTCCTGCGTGACGAACCCGAACCCCTTCTCCGCGTCGTACCACTTGACCTTGCCGGTCGGCACTTCCCTCACCAATCCTTCTGCTGTCCCGCTCACGACGAACGCGCCCGGGGGCGTACCCAGGGCGCGCTCCTGAAAGGGTATCTCGCCACACGCCCTGGGGAGAAGTCGATACTGCCGGATACGCTCTGCTTCATGAGTAAGGCGACGAAGGAGGCCGCCGTGGCCACCCCCGGCAAACCGTTCCTGATGCGCATCGGCATCGGCTTGTTCGGCATCGGCATGCTCGCCGTGCTGACCGTCTTCATCATGTTCGCCGCCGGCCTGGAGAACCTGCCGATCTGGCTGTCCGTCGCCGCCGGCGTCATCACCCCGCTGGGCCTGCTGCTCGGCCTGATCGCGCTGGTCCGCGAAGCTCGCGCCAAGAACTGAGGGTCTTCTCGAACCAGGCGGGAAACTCCGTCAACGAGTCGAACACCACTTCGGCGCCTTCGCTCAGGAGCAGCGCCCGGTCGCACGGCCCGGTCGTGACGCCGACCGCAACCGCTTTCGCGGCGAGCGCACCCCGGACGTCGCCGGCGTGATCTCCGACATACACCCGCGCGTCGTGCGCCAGGAGGGCCTCCGCCTTCCGCGTCGACCACAGCTCGCCGACGACCTCGTCGACCTCCAGGCCGAGCGCGTCGACGTGCAGTTGCGCGTTGGGCCCGTACTTCCCGGTGACGACGAGCGTGCGCCCGCCCGCGGCCCGGACCGCGCGCAGCGACTCGACCGCGCCCGGCAGCGCGACCGTGCTCGGCACGACCATGTCCGGGTACAGCGCGCGGAACCGGTCCACGAGCCCGGGAATGCGCTCCTCCGGCGCTTCGAAGCCGCGCAGGATGTCGTCGAGCGGCGGGCCGAGGTTGGCCGCGAACGCGTCGCCGTCCAGCGGCAGGCCGGATTCGACGCCGAGCGCGTTCATCGCCGCGGCCATGCCCGGCCGCGCGTCGATCAGTGTCATGTCGAGGTCGAACCCCACCGTGATGCCCACGCTCCACACGGTACTGGCCACCACCGACAGTTTTACACGTCAACCGATCATGTACAGCATCTTGACAGTGGAGCAATCCGTGTCAAGGTGAGTGTGTGACCAGCTTCACCGACCGGACGAAGGCGTCCCTGCGGGTGGCCCTGCTCGACGCCGCCGCCGACCTGCTGCCGGACCGCGGGCACGCGGGCCTGCGGATGGCCGACGTCGCGGCCCGGGCCGGGGTGAGCAGGCAGACGGTCTACAACGAGTTCGGCAGCAAGGCGGCGCTGACCCAGGCGGTGGCGCTGCGCACCGCGTCGGAGTTCCTCGACGGGATCCGGCAGCGGTTCGAAACGGCGGACGGGCTCCTGGCGGGCATCCACCACGCCGTCGTCTACACGATCGAGCACGCGCGGGAGAACCGCCTGGTCGCGGCGGCGCTCGGCACCGAAGCCGGCGAGGACCTGCTGCCCCTGCTCACCACGAAGGGCGAGCCGATCCTCACCGCGGCCGCCGACCTCGCCGCGGAGCAGTACCGGGAGTTCGAACCGGGGCTGTCCGCCGAATCCGCCGCCCTGCTCGCGGAGACCGTCGTGCGGCTTTCGCTGTCGCACCTGGTGCTCCCGACGCACTCGGCCACGGAGGCCGCCGACTCCGTCACCGCCGTGCTGGCACCCGCCATCCGCCAATTCGTCCACAATGGAGTGACACGATGACCGACACCCGCGCCGAGCTGCGCACCGGTTTCTCCTCGCTGCGCAAGGGCGGCCTGAACTGGGACTCCTTCCCGCTGCGGCTGTTCGTCAAGGGCAACAAGAAGTTCTGGAACCCCGCCGACATCGACTTCAGCCGCGAACGCGAAGGCTGGGACACCCTCAACGACGAGCAGAAGCGCAGCACGACGTACCTGGTCGCGCAGTTCATCGCCGGCGAAGAGGCGGTCACCGAGGACATCCAGCCGTTCATGCGGGCGATGTCGGCGACCGGCCGGTTCGGCGACGAGATGTACCTGACGCAGTTCTGCTTCGAAGAGGCCAAGCACACGGAAGTGTTCCGGCGCTGGATGGACGCGGTCGGGCTGACGCAGGACCTCCACCCCTTCGTCGCGGAGAACCCGCACTACCGGAAGTTGTTCTACGAAGAACTGCCACAGTCGCTGCGCGCGCTGGAGGAGGATCCCAGCCCGCTGAACCAGATCCGCGCGAGCGTGACGTACAACCACGTGATCGAGGGCAGCCTGGCGCTGACGGGCTACTACTCGTGGCAGCTGATCTGCACCCAGCACGACATCCTGCCGGGCATGCAGGAGCTCGTCCGCCGCATCGGCGACGACGAGCGCCGCCACATGGCGTGGGGCACGTTCACCTGCCGGCGGCACGTCGCCGCGGACGACTCCCTGTGGGACGCGGTGCAGCAGCGGATGGGCGAGCTGCTGCCGCACGCGCTCGACATGATCCAGTGGGTGCAGGACCAGTTCGAGGAAATCCCGTTCGACAACGACCCGCAGGAGATCATCCAGTACGCGGCGGACCGCGCCCAGCGCCGCCTGGGCGCGATCGAGTCGGCACGCGGGATGCCGGTGGAGCAGATCGACCTCGACTACTCCCCCGAGCACCTCGAAGAGACCTTCGGCGAAGAAGACGCGAAGGCGATCGCTGAGGCCGCCGCCGCGGTGTCCTGATCCGCGCCACGAGGGGCACCTTCACGGCTGCTGAAGCCGTGAAGGTGCCCCTCGTGGTTTCGATCAGAGGCCGACCGCGCCCAGGGTGCCGCTCAGCACGCCCTGGCCGGCGCCGTCGTCGTGGCTGCCGGTGCTCGAGTGCGTGTCGCTCGAGCCCGCGCCGTCCGGGGTGGCCCAGCCGGCGTGCTGGCGGTACTGCGCACCGCCGTCACGGCTGGTCTTGGCCGACGTGTCCCGGTTGGCCGCGCCGTCCTTCGAGGCGACGCCCTCGTGCTGCGAGAACCGGCTGTCGCCGTGCTTGCCGGTCTTCGCCGACGTGTCCTGCGTGGTCACGCCGTCCTTCGAGGCGCTGCCTTCGTGCTGTTGGAACCGGCTGTCGCCGTGGCGGTCGGCGCTCGCCGACGTCCCGCTGGTCGCGGCGCCGTCCGGGCCGGCCGCGGTGGAGTTCTCGTCGAACGAGCTCCCGCCGTGGTTCGTGCCGGCCTGCACCGAGTGCGTCGCGGCGCCGTCCGGTCCGGCCTGGACCTCGGTGCTGCCGAAGCTGTCCGCCGAAGCGATTCCGGCGGCGCCGAAAGTCAGCGGCAGGGCCAGTGCCCCGGCGGCCATGGTGCGGCGGATCGTGCGCATGAAGCTCCCCTTTTCGTTGACGGATACGGGGTTTCGGGTCCGGGACGCTCTCACCGTCCCAGAGCCCGGTTGCCCGCCGCCACGAAGATCATGCGTGCGAAAACCTGTGGTCCACCCCACCGCCGCGGTGACCAATCCGGACCGGACGGGCCACCGAAGCGTCACGCGTGCTTCGTCGACGCCGCCTTCTCCAGCCCGAGCAGGCTGATCGACTTCTCGCGCATCTCGACCTTGCGGACCTTGCCGGTGACCGTCATCGGGAACTCCTCGACGACGTGCACGTACCGCGGGATCTTGTAGCGCGCGAGCTTCCCTTCGCAGAACTCGCGCACCTTCTCCACGGTCAACGGCGAAGCGCCCTCGCGCATCCGGATCCAGGCCATCAGCTCCTCGCCGTACTTCTCGTCCGGGACGCCGATGACCTGCGCGTCGAGGATGTCCGGGTGCGTGTAGAGGAACTCCTCGATCTCACGCGGGTAGAGGTTCTCGCCACCGCGGATGACCATGTCCTTGATGCGGCCGGTGATGTTGACGTAACCGTCGCCGTCCATGATGGCCAGGTCACCGGTGTGCATCCAGCGCGCCGCGTCGATCGCGTCGGCCGTCTTGTCCGCCTGCTCCCAGTACCCGAGCATCACCGAATAGCCGCGCGTGCACAGCTCGCCCGGTTCGCCGCGCGGCACGGTCAGCCCGGTCTCCGGGTCGACGACCTTGACCTCCAGGTGCGGCCCGACGCGCCCGACCGTCGAGACGCGCCGCTCGATCGAGTCGTCCGAGCGCGTCTGCGTCGACACCGGCGACGTTTCGGTCATGCCGTAGCAGATCGACACCTCGCTCATCCCCATCCGGTCGATGACCTGCTTCATCACCTCGACCGGGCACGGCGAGCCGGCCATGATGCCGGTGCGCAGCGACGAAAGGTCGAAGCTCGCGAAGTCCGGGTGGTTGAGCTCGGCGATGAACATCGTCGGCACGCCGTAGAGCGACGTGCACTGCTCCTCCGCGACGGCCTCGAGGGTGGCGCGCGGGTCGAACGCCGGCGCCGGGATCACCATGCAGGAGCCGTGGCTGGTGCACGCGAGGTTGCCCATCACCATGCCGAAGCAGTGGTAGAAGGGCACCGGGATGCAGACCTTGTCGTACTCGGTGTAGCCGCAGAGCTCGCCGACGAAGTAGCCGTTGTTCAGGATGTTGTGGTGGGACAGCGTGGCGCCCTTGGGGAAGCCGGTCGTCCCGGACGTGTACTGGATGTTGATCGGGTCGTCAGTCGAGAGGGCGGCCTGCTTCTCGGCCAGCACCGCGGGGTCGCCCTGCCAGCCCGCGTCCAGCAGCGCCTGCCAGCTCTCGCCGCCGAGGATCACGACGTGCTCCAGCGCGGCGCACTTCTCGCGCACCTCGTCGACCATGGCCGGGTAGTCGGACGTCTTGAACGCGTCCGACGCGACCAGCATCCGGATGCCGGCCTGGTTCAGCACGTACTCCAGCTCGTGCGAGCGGTAGGCCGGGTTGATGTTGACCAGGATCGCCCCGATCTTGGCCGTCGCGTACTGCAGGCACGTCCACTCGGCCCGGTTCGGCGACCAGATCCCGACGCGGTCGCCCTTGCCGATGCCCCGCGCGAGCAGCCCCAGCGCGAGCGCGTTGACTTCGGCGGCCAGCTCCCGGTAGGTCCACCTTCGCCCGGCGTAGCGGTCGACCAGGGCGTCTCGATCACCGAACGCGGCCACCGTCCGATCGAAGTTGTCCCCGATGGTGTCCCCGAGCAGCGGCTTTTCGGAGATCCCCGAGGCGTAGCTCGGCAGGGCGGGCGCGTCAGGCATGGTGCCTCCTGAAGTCGGCGGTGACTGCCGCCGAGTCTAAGAACCGAGGCACCGGGGAGCCAGTTCGGTGAGAAGATGACCGGCAGGGACGACTGGGGAGGAACCCGATGCGAAGAATCCTGGCTCTGCCTTTCGCGCTCCTGCTGCTCACGCTCGCGGTGGCCGCGCCGGCGACGGCGGCGACCCGGGTGATCGTGCTGCCCGGCGCCAGGTCCGCCGAAGGGATCACCGCCGCAGGTGGCGGCAAGTACTACACCGGCGACCTCGTCGCCGGCACGATCTTCCGCGAAGACCTCGGGCGCGGCACGGCCGAACGCTTCATCGAAGCGCCACCCGGCACCACGGCGGCCGGTGTGGACCTCGACCGGCGCCACGACCTGCTGTTCGTCGCCGGCGGGAACGGCGGCAAGGCCTACGTCTACAACGTCCGCACCAAGACGAAGGTCGCGGACTTCACCTTCGGCGACCCGCGGACCTCCTACGTCAACGACGTCGTCGTGACGCCGCAGGGCGCGTGGTTCACCGACTCGTACCACCCGCAGCTGTTCTTCGTGCCGGACGCGGCCGGCGTGCTCGGCACGCCGCGCACGCTGCCGCTGACCGGGCCGGGCGCGGGTGGTTCCCCGGGGAACTTCTTCATGAACGACGTCATCGCCACGCCGTCCGGCGACACCCTGCTGGTGGCCGCCACGACACCCGGCAAGGTGTACACGATCGATCCGCGCACGGGAGCCAGCAAGGAGATCGCGGGCGTGAACTCGCCCAGCGTCGTCAGCCTCGTGCTCGAAGGAAACCGGCTCTGGGCGGTACAACTGGACGACAGGATCACCCGGTGGTGCCTCGACGGCGACCTGAGCCACGGCACCGCGGCCGGCACGATCACCGACCCGCTGTTCGACCAGCCGGTCTCGGCGATCAAGGTGGGCAACCGGCTGGCCGTCGTCAACTCCCACATCTACAGCGGCTACCCGCCCACCAGTCCGACCTACGAGGTCCTCGTCGTCGGCGCGTAAGGTTCGAGCGGACTTCGAGGGGGCGATCGATGGCCGGGTTCCGCGACGAGCTGACACAGCTGCTGCAGGCGCGTTACCCGCTGCTGGTCGTCGAGACGCACGAAGAGCAGCGGGTCCTGCGGGAGATCCGCGCGGTCGCGGAGGACCAGCAGCGGCTGCGGACCCCGCGCCGCGTGTACGTCTGGTCGTCCACCACCGGGCTGGCGCCGGCGGGCGGCCCGCCGATCAACGAGACCCGTGCCGCGTCCGCCGCGCTCGAGCGGGTCTACGGCTGGGGCGAGCCCGCCGTGTTCGTCTTCGCGGACCTGCACCCGTCGCTGGTCTCCGAGGGCGGGCACCGGCCCGACCCCGAGGTCGTCCGCCGGCTGCGGGAGCTCGCCGCCGCGTTCAAGACGCGCCCGGTGCCGCTGAGCCTGATCCTCGTGTCGCCGTCGCTGCCCGTGCCGCCGGAGCTGGAGCACGACGCGACCGTCGTCGACTTCCCGCTGCCCGACGAGCGCCAGATCGGCGAGCTGCTCGACGGCATGGTGGCCGCCCACCGGCAGCACGTCCGGATCAGCATCGACCACGAGGACCGCGACCGGATCATCGCCGCGGCGCGCGGGCTCACGTTGCCGGAAGCCGAAAACGCGTTCGCCAGGGCGCTCGTGGAAGGCGGCGGGCTCGACCCCAGCGACCTCGAGCTGATCCTCGCCGAGAAGCGCCAGGCCGTGCGCCGGTCCGGGATGCTCGACATCGTGCCCGCGGAGACGAGCTTCGACGCCGTCGGCGGCCTCGACCGGCTCAAGCGCTGGCTCACCAAGCGCACCGGCACCTGGACGCCCGCGGCGTCGGCGTACAACCTCGCGGCGCCGAAGGGCCTGCTGCTCACCGGCGTCCCCGGCTGCGGCAAGAGCCTGTCCGCCGTGTGCGTGGCGAACATGTGGCGGCTGCCGCTGCTGCGGCTGGACCTCGGCCGCGTCTTCGCCGGGCTCGTCGGGTCCAGCGAGAAGAACATCCGCACGGTCATCCGCACCGCGGAAGGCATCGCGCCCTGCGTGCTCTGGGTCGACGAGATCGAGAAGGGCCTCGCCGGCGCGGGCGGCGGAGGCGACGGCGGCACCGCGCGGCGCGTGTTCGGCACCTTCCTGTCCTGGATGCAGGAGAAGTCGGCGCCGGTGTTCGTGATGGCCACCGCGAACCAGGTCGGCTCACTGCCGCCGGAGTTCCTGCGCAAGGGCCGGTTCGACGAGATCTTCTTCGTCGACCTGCCCTCGGCGCCCGAGCGCGCCGCGATCTGGCGGATCCACTTGCGCCGGCGCGTCACGGACGCGTTCGTGGCGAGCGAACTGCGGCTGGACGACGCGCTGTTCGCCGAGCTCGCCGACGTCAGCGCGGGCTACAGCGGCGCCGAGATCGAGCAGGCCGTGCTGGCCGGGCTCGTCGACGCGTTCGCCGAGAAGCGGCCGCTGCGCCGCGACGACCTGGTGCGCGCGGTGAAGTCGACCGTGCCCCTGTCGGTCACCCAGGCCGACGAGATCCTGGCCATCCGGAACTGGGCGGAGACCCGGGCCGTCGCGGCGACGGACACATCGGTTCCGGTTCCGGAGCCCGCCGCGGCACCGCCCCCGCCGGCCCCGAACGGGAGGACGATCGACGTATGACGCACCGCGTGACCGTCACCATCGGCAAGGACGGCTCGATCAGCGCCGAGACGCACGGCGTGACCGGGTCGAAGTGCCTCGACTACATCCCGCTGCTGGAGGACCTGCTCGGCGCGGAAACCGTGACGTCGGAGTTCACCGAGGACTACCGGCGCACGTCGTCCGGCGTGGAGAACACGGCGTCGCAGCAGCAGTCGCAATGGAACTCCTGAACCTCCACCGGATCGTCGACGTCACCGCCGCCGAGGGCCCCGGCCTGCGGTGCGCGGTGTGGACGCAGGGCTGCTCGGTGCGCTGCCCGGGCTGCTTCAACCCGCAGACGTGGACGACCCGCGGGGGCTCGCTCATGCCTTGGCAGGACCTGGTTTCGCGGGTGCTCGCGATCTCGGGGATCGAGGGCGTCACGCTGCTCGGCGGGGAGCCGTTCGACCAGGCCGGGCCGTTGGGGCTCTTCGCTTCCGCTGTCCGTGCAGCGGGACTTTCGGTGATGACGTTCACCGGGCACGTCCGGGAGGACCTGCCGCCGTCGAAGCTCCTGGACGCCACGGACCTGCTGGTCGACGGGCCGTACCTGGCCGACCGGCCGGAACCGTCCCGGCCCTGGGTCGGCTCGGTCAACCAGCGGTTCCACTTCCTGACCGATCGCTACGACGAAGCGATCTTCCGCACCCCGAACCGCCTGGAGCTGCGGATCGCGCCGGACGGCGAGATCGAGCTGAACGGGTTCGCCACCACCGAAGTACTCGAAGCGCTGCTCGAAGGGGACCACCGATGAGCGTCACGCTCAAGCTGCGCAGCGAGGCGCTCGCGCAGCTCAACGCGGCCACGATCGCCGCGCACACGCAGGCCGGCGTCGTCACCGTCCGGACCCGGATGCGCCACCGCGACCTGCTGGCCCGCGCGCTCACCGGGCTGCGGGCGCAGGTCACCGACGACGGCACCTCGGTCGTCGCCGCGTGGGAGGGCCGGCGGATCACGTTCGGCTACGGCCCCGACGGCGTCCAGGTGGCCCACGTCGACGGCCCCGGCCTCGCCGAGCCGGAAGCCCAGCGGCTGGTGCTCTCGGTCGACGAGGCGTACGCCGCCCAGGTGCAGCAGGCGGTGCTCGCCCGGCTGAAGCAGCGCGCGGCGTCGAACGGGATGGTCGTCGAGTCCGAGCGGGTCAACGCCGACCAGTCGATCAGCGTCACCCTGGCCGCCACGTCGTGACCGAGGTCAGGGTCGGGCTGATCGAGTTCGGCAAGGCGCTCAACGACTCGGTTTCCCTGCCCGGCCTCGGGGAACTGCCCGGCGGGCAGGTGAGCGCCGGGCGCGCGGTGCGAGGCGCGCGAGCGCGGCTGAAGCGCGGCGACCGGATCCTGGCGGACAACCTGCGCCTCGGGATCATGGTGCGGAAGAAGTTCTTCTCCAGCGACGTCGAGCCGGTGACCGACGCCGGGTTCCTCAAGGACGTCTTCGTCGCGGTCGGGCGGCACGACCTCGGCAACGGCGACGCGCTGGAGCTGTACACCGACGAGCAGGCCTGGCCCGACCTCAGCCGTCAGGAGGGCCGTTCGCAGGTCGTCGCGCCCGGGTACGACCCGCTGACCGGGTTCCACGTGCAGGTGGTCGTCCGGGAGGGCGTCCTGCGGTTCGGTGCGCTCACCGCGTTGTCGCGGGGCGGCCGGCCGATGCGGGTGCTCGGGTTGTTCGGGCCCGGCCCGGTGGAGGAACTGCCGGCCGGACGGCAGGGCACGGTGCTGCTGGGCTTCCAGTGCGACGCGCCGCCGATGGCGGGTGACGCGCTGACCGCGTTCTTCGAGCCGGCGCACGACCACCTGGAGCGGCGCGAGGGCGTCGCCGTCGTGCACGGGCTGACCGACCTGGGCAACGGCTCGGTGGTGGCGGCGGTGGAGGTCCCGGAGGGGCGCGGTTCGCTGTTCACCGTGGGCACGCGGGCGCGGGTGCTGCGGCCGCTGGGCACGACGTTCAACGAGCGGAGCACGGTCGTGGCGTCCGGCCTGCGGATCCTGTCGCTGGCCACGAACGGGGTGGCGGGCCGGACGAACGGCGGCGCGCGGGCGTTCACCCTCGGGCTGGGGTTCCGCGACCTGCGGCAGAACGACACCATCGAGGCTTATGTGCCGGTGGACGCGCCCGCGCCGGCTCCGCCGCCCGTTTCGGTTCCTCTTGTGGATGTCAACGCGGCTTCGGGGCCGGAGCTGGCGCAGCTGCTTTCGCCGGAGCAGGTGGCCAAGGCCCTCGAGGTGCGGCAGCGGCAGGGCGGGTTCCCGGACGTGGAGGCGTTCGGCGTCGCGATCGGCCTGCAGCCGCACGAAATCGTCCGCCTGCGCAAGCGCGCGACGGCCGGCCGGGTGCCGCTGCGCGAGACCGGGGTGCGGCAGCTCGACATCTGAGCCGGCGGTGGCGGGTCCGCTACGCTTCGAGACGTGCCGGAGGAATTTTCACTGGGCGTGGCTGAGGTCGACACGGCGGTCCGGCGTACCGGTCTCCCGGCGAACTGGCACCCGTTCGAGATCCGCAGCCCGGGCCGCACGATCGCGGAGCACGAGCAGATCGCGGCGGCGTCCTGGGAGTCGATGCGCGCGCGAGGCCTGGCGGGCCCGGACAAACTGGACATCGAGGTGGAGCAGACGCTCCGCGCGTGGACCCAGCCGGACGTGCTGATCATCGTCCGCGCGGCGGAGGAGGGCCGCCAGGTCTTCTACCGAGCGGCGATCGGCCACGGCCTGGGCGTGTTTTCGGAGCAGTCGGGCGAGGAGATCCTGTTCGCCCAGACCCGGCCCGACCGCCTGGTCGACCTGGTGGTGGGCATGCTCCCGGCGTACCGCCCGGTACCCCTGGCGGAGCTGACGTTCGTCGCACCCCCGTCCCGCCAGGACGCGTCGGCGGCGGCGGAGTTCTCGTCGTGGCCGCTGCACCGCTACGGCACGTTCGAGCTGTCGGTCCGCCGAGATTCCCTCCACCCGGCGGGAACGGTGACGTTCATCGACAACGACGGCGGCCGGTTCCTGATGTTCAGCGAGCCCCTACCAGGCGGCGAGACCCGCGTGCGGTTCACCCCTTCGGATGGTTCTCACCTGCGAACCTGGCTCCACGAGCGTGGCCGGAACCACTGACGCACCGCCATCGTCACTAGTACAGTGCGAGGGACCACGCAGGGTGGTCCCGGACGACTTGGGAGGGGCGTCATGGACGGTTCGCACTTCGGCGCACCAGGCTCGTTCACACCCCCACCAGCAGCCGGGGACGCGGGGTCGAACTTCCTGTCGGGAGTGGTCGCGGGTCCGGTCGACTCCGAGGCCGCGAGGAAGGTCAGCGAGGGCGGCAACCACCTGAAGGACCTCGCCCAGAGCGGCCAGTTCGCGGTCAACGAAGAAGGCTTCCAGGCGTACATGAAGGCCTGCGACTTCTTCCTTGACGGCTACGACACCATGATTCGCGAGGTTCAGTGGCTGGCGACCAAGGCGGAAATGGGCGGCAGTGCCTACGCCAAGGCCATCGCCGACTTCAACGTGAAGGTCGCCAACGGCGACGAAGCATCATTGATCCCCAACCTCGTCAAGATGCGCGACGGTGTCCAGCAAGCCCGCGAAGCCATGGTTATCGCGCGAAAGAACTACCGCGAAACCGAAGACGCGCACAGCAAGACCTTCGCCGAATTGAACAAGGGACTTCAAGAGCAGTGAACGCACGACGCGTACTGGTCCCGTTCGCCGCGCTGGCCATCATCTTCGGCTCAGCCGCGTGCACGAGCGAGGTCGGAGGACAAGCGAGCTCCAGTTCGACCACGGAGCCCGCTGCACCGAGTACCAGCAGTACGGCCAGTGGTCCCTTCGCGGGTCTGAACCCGTGCACCATGATCGACCAGGTCCTCGCAGGAGAAGGGTTCCCTCCGGCTGCGCCCACGTTGGCCCGCTCGAAGGAGAGCTGCGGCTCCAACAAGCTCACGTCGGGGAACACGCCCGGCATGGACGTATC
This sequence comes from Amycolatopsis stemonae, assembly GCF_054781455.1. Classification (NCBI taxonomy): domain Bacteria; kingdom Bacillati; phylum Actinomycetota; class Actinomycetes; order Pseudonocardiales; family Pseudonocardiaceae; genus Amycolatopsis; species Amycolatopsis stemonae. Next base: position 782,997 of record NZ_BAAGUJ010000001.1, read on the forward strand.
GGTGTCTTTGCAGGCAGGCCAGAACTACAAGGACACAGTGGGTAAAGGCCAGGCGGCCGAAGGCGACGTCAACGGGCGCCCGGCGATCGAGGAACGCGAACCGCAGAACTCCTCCGGCCAGTGCGGCGTGTGGATGGAGGTCAAGCCCAACTCCCGGGCCCTGGTTCTGGTCAGTTCCGGCTCGGATACCCCGACTGCTTGCAAGAAGGTCGAAGACGTCGCCGCGAAGATCGAACGTTTGCTGCCGAAGAACTGAGACGGAGTCCAGCCATGAGTCAGCCGCACCGGGCGCAGCATCGGCAGTCCGAGGGTGACTACTACGCGACGACGGCCCAGAAGCTCCAAGGCCACGGTCCGGACGGTCAGCACCTGACCGAGAAAGCCGCGTCGGACTACTCGGTTGCGCAGGGGAAGGTTCTGCAAGAGGGCCAGAACCTGCGGGGTGACTCACCGGCTCCCGGCGAGAACTATGCGAACAGCCCGCACGAGGTGCTGTACGACATGGTCCACAAGGACCTCGACATCGAGGGCATCAACGACCGCAGCCGGGTGGCCAACGTCTACGGCAACTGGCTGGCCGACGCCTCCAACCAGTTCCGCGACGCGGCCACCGCCGCCGGCGGCTCCTGGCAGGGCCCCGCAGCCGACCAGGCGAACACCTTCTTCCAAAGCACCGCGGGTCACACCGAGCAGACCGGCAACGCGATGCAGCTGGTCTCCAACCACTACTCCCAGCAGTCGGCCGCGGCTTACTACGCCAAGACCAACATGCCCGAGCCCACCGGCTTCAACCAGCAGGCCGAGATGGACAAGGCTCGGCAGCAGTACAACTCCGGTGATCTCGTCGGCATGAACACCACCATGACCGGCATCCAGGCCAAGCAGCAGCAGGCCGACGCCGCGCACCAGCAGGCCGTTCAGGTCCTCCACGGCCTCGACGGCACCTACCACGAGACCGCCAGCTCCCAGCCCACCTACTCGCCGCCGCCGCAGCTGGGGCAGGGGGACTCCACCTCCGTCTCCGGCTTTCACGGCACCAGCGGCACCGGCTTCACCGGCACCCCGACCATCGGCGGCGGCGGTGGTGGAGGAGGCGGCGGCGGTGGCGGCACCAACCTCGTCGGGCCAGGTGGGACCGCGGCCGTGCCGCCGGGGTCGACGCCGCCCGGTGCGCCCTCCTACGTTCAGCCCGGGACCACCAGCGGGGTCGGCGGGACCACCTTCGGCGGCGGCAACACCGGCTTCCGCGGCGCGCCCGCGCCGAGTGCCTTCCCGCGGGTGGGGCCCGACGGGCTCGCCATGCCCGGAACGGCACCCGGTGCCGGTGGCTCCGGCGGCGACATCACGCGCGGCAAGTCCGGCATCGGACGGGCCGGGAGCGGGTTCGCCGGGTCGCGCGTCTCCGGGGGCGGCTACACCGGCGGCCCGAAGGAGGCCGCGGGCGAGAGCGCCAAGACCGGCGGCAAGGTGCCCGGCGAACGGCTCGAGCGTGGTGCCACCGCCGCCGCGGCCGCCAAGGGCAAGGGCGGCGGGGCCGCGGGCGCTGCCGGGGCCGGCGGCAAGAAGAAGGAAGACGACAAGGAGCACAAGAACAAGTACGCCGTCGAGGAAGACGTCTTCGACCTCAAGCCCGAACGCGGTCCGGACGGCGAGAAGCTCGTCAAGCCCGTCATCGGCGAGACGGCCGAAGCCCCGCGGCAGGACCGGCAGGACCTCGGGGAGAACCCGTAAATCTCCCTGAGAAATGATCACCACGCCCAGGTCGCGGGCTAGATTGGGGTCATGCGCTTCTTCGTCGTCGACGCCTTCACCGACCGGGCTTTCTCGGGCAACCCCGCCGGGGTCGTCCTGCTGGACGAGCCGGCCGACCCCGGGTGGATGCAGGCCGTCGCCGCCGAGATGAAGCACGCCGAGACCGCCTTCGTCGTGACCACCCAGGAGGGCGCGAAGTCGCTTCGGTGGTTCACCCCCGAGGTCGAGGTCGCGCTGTGCGGCCATGCGACCGTCGCCGTCACCCACGTCCTCGGCGGCGAACAGACCTACACCACCAAGAGCGGCGAGCTGCGCGCCAAGGCCGACGGCGGCTGGGTGGAGCTGGACTTCCCCTCCGACCCGCCGACGCCGACCGAGGACGATCTGTCCGAGATCCTCCCCGGCGTCGAGCTCGAGTACGTCGGACGCGGCGTCGAGAACCTCTTCGCCGTCGTCCCGGACGCGAAGACCGTCGAAAACCTCGAGCCCGACCTCGCGAAGCTCAGGACCACCTGGACCGGGCGGCTGCTGGTCACCGCGAAGGGCGACGACTACGTCAGCCGCTTCTTCGCGCCGGGCGTCGGCATCGGCGAAGACCCCGTCACGGGCTCGGCGCACTGCATCCTGTCGCCGTACTGGTCCGGGCAACTGGGGAAGACCGAACTCACCGGCCACCAGATCTCCGCGCGCGGCGGGGTCGTCCGGACGCGCCAGGACGGCGACCGCGTCCACCTCGCCGGCCAGGCCGTCACCGTCGTGAGCGGGGAGCTGCACGTCTGATGCGCACGCTGCTGAACATCATCTGGCTCGTCCTGTGCGGCTTCTGGATGGCCGTGGGCTACCTGGTCGCGGGCGTGATCTGCTGCGTCCTGATCGTGACGATCCCGTTCGGGCTGGCGTCGTTCCGGATCGCGAACTACGCGCTGTGGCCGTTCGGCCGGACGGTCGTCGACCGGCGCGACGCCGGTGTGGGGTCCTTCCTCGGCAACGTCATCTGGTTCCTCTTCGCCGGCCTGTGGCTGGCGATCGGGCACGTCCTGACGGGCGTCGCGCTGTGCGTCACGATCGTCGGCATCCCGCTGGGCGTGGCGAACTTCAAGATGATCCCGGTGTCCCTGATGCCGCTGGGCAAGGAGATCGTCGACGCCCCCTAGGACTCCGGCTCGTACGGCAGCTCCACGACCAGGCAGGGCCCGCCGACGAACAACCCGCCGTCGACACCCAGTGCCTTTCCGCCCGCGTAGAGGAACGGGCCCTCGATCTGCGTGGGGTGGATGCCGAGCTGGTCCGCGATGACGCTGTGGCCGTGCACGATCCGGGACCCGCCGAGCGCGTCCATCAGCTTCTGCGCGTTCTCCTCGCCGTCCGGGCCGCGGAACGCGTAGCGGGTCGTCATGCGGCGCCAGACGTCCCACCACGACTCCAGGTCCGAACCCGCCAGGATCTCGGCCGCGGTTTCGTTGATCTCCTCGACCGTCAACCCCCAGTCGAGGTACTCCAGGGTGTCCGAGTGCAGCAGCAGGTGGTCCGCCGCCAGCGCGGCCAGGGGCCGCGCCGCCAGCCACTCGATGTGCTCGGGCGTCAGCCGGTCCTGGTCCGACAGGAGCCCGCCGTTGATCTCCCAGCTGCGGGCGAAGCTGCGGGGCCCGAAGTCGGACGGCACCGGCTCGTCGCCGAAGTGGTACATCCCCAGCGCCAGGATCTCGTGGTTGCCCAGCAGCGTCTGGACCTGGCCGCCGGCCTCGGCCGCCTGCGCCTCCAGCCGCATCACCAGGTCGATCGCGCCGACGCCGTCCGGCCCGCGGTCGACGAAGTCCCCCAGGAACCAGAGCTGGTCCTCACCACCGGACCAGTTGTCCTCGTCGTCCACCAACCCCTCGGCGCGCAGTGCCTCGACCAGCTCGTCGCGGTGGCCGTGCACGTCGCCGACAACGTACGTGGAGTTGTTCATCCGGTGACGATAAGCCCTGCTCGCACCCGGCCGACCGTCAGCCTTCGCCGAACGGGTCCTGGGTCCGCCCGATCAGGTCGGCGACCGAGTCGATCACCCGGGTGGGCCGGTACGGATAGCGGTCGGCCGACTCCCGGGTGGAGATGCCGGTGAGCACCAGGATGGTCTGCAACCCGGCTTCGATGCCCGAGTGCACGTCGGTGTCCATCCGGTCGCCGATCATCAGCGTCGACTCCGAGTGCGCGCCCAGCCGGCGCAGCGCCGAGCGCATCATCAGCGGGTTCGGCTTGCCGACGTAGTACGGCGAGCGCCCGGTGGCCTTCTCGATCAGCGCCGCGACGGACCCGGTGGCCGGCATCGAGCCCTCCAGGCTGGGGCCGGTCGCGTCGGGGTTCGTCGCGATGAACTTCGCGCCGCCCTCGATGAGCCGGATCGCGCGGGTGATCGCGCTGAAGCTGTACGTCCGGGTCTCGCCGAGCACGACGTAGTCCGGGTCGCGCTCGGTCAGCACGTAGCCGACCTCGTGCAGCGCCGTCGTCAGGCCCGCTTCGCCGATGACGTACGCCGAGCCGTTCGGCCGTTGCGACGAGAGGAACTTCGCGGTCGCCAGCGCCGACGTCCAGATCGACTCCTCCGGGATGTCGAGCCCGGTGCGCTCGAGCCGGGCCCGCAGGTCGCGCGGGGTGTAGATCGAGTTGTTGGTCAGCACCAGGAAGTCGGTGCCGTTCGCCTTCAGCTCGGCGAGGAACTCGTCGGCCCCCGGGACGAGGTGCTCCTCCTTCACCAGGACGCCGTCCATGTCGGAGAGGTACGTCCACCGGCCTTCGCTCATGCGCGAAACCTATCACGCGCGTGAGCCCCCTGCGGGGCACGCCGAAAAGGGCTACAGTGGGAATTGCCGGTATCGCGAGGGGAGTCGCGTGCCGGCCACCGAGGGGGTTCGGGGGAATATCTTTCGACGTCGCCTGCGTAATCGCCGCGGCGCAATTCGTCCTGCCCCCGGAAACGAAGGGGGAAACCGCATGACCGACATCATCGAGCGTCCGGCGGCCGCCGGGCCGATCACGGGCCCGAACTGGGGACTCACCAAGTTCCTCGACCCACTGCCGGTTCCGCCGCTGTTCCGCGCCCGCGGCCGGGAAACGATCACCATTCCGATGGTGGCGAAGAAGCAGCGACTGCACTCACAATTGCCCGAAAGTGCATTGTGGACGTACGCCGGACATTTCCCGGGGCCGACGATCGAGGTGCGCAGCGGCGACCGGCTGCGGATTTCGTGGTCGAACGAAATCGACGGCGACTTCCCGTTGGTCGCCGTTCAGGGCCCGGTCACCGACGGGCCCACGAGCCGTCCCGGCCGCGAGCTCGACCGGCCCGGCTACTCGATCCTCGACGGCGTCGCCGAGCTGCCCGCGTGGACCGTCGTGCACCTCCACGGCGCCCGCACCAACGCGGGCAACGACGGCTGGGCGCACAACGCGGGCCTGAAGGGCACGTCGCAGCTGACCGAGTACCAGAACCGCCAGCAGGCGATGCCGCTCTGGTACCACGACCACGCCATGGCGATCACGCGCTTCAACGTCCACACCGGTCTCGCCGGGATGTACCTGATCCGCGACGACGAAGAGGACGCCCTCGGCCTGCCGCACGGCGACCGCGAGGTCCCGCTGATCCTCACCGACCGCAACCTCGACACCGACCCGGTGACCGGCGCGCTCACCGGCCAGCTGCTCTACAAGTTCCCGTACGTGCCCAACGGCCCGATGATCCCGTTCTCGGGGCCGTTCAACCTGGTCAACGGCGTGATCTGGCCACACCTCGACGTCGACGCGCGCTGGTACCGCTTCCGGGTGCTGAACGCGGCGAACTCGCGGTTCTACACGCTGAACCTGGTCGACGAGAACAACACCCCGGTCAACGACGCCGTCCGGCTGATCGGCACCGACGGCGGCCTGCTGCCCGCGCCCGCCGTGCTACCGGGCGCCGGCCTGACCGTCGCGCCGGCCGAGCGGTTCGACGTGCTGATCGACTTCAGCCGCTTCAAGGGGCAGAAGCTCAAGCTGCGCAACGGCGACCCGCGGCTCGGCGGGATCGAGCCCGACCTGATGGAGTTCCGGGTGGACGGCCGCGCGAAGCACGACTCCTTCGAGCTGCCGGAGAAGCTGTCGACGTCGTACGTCCGGCTGGTGCACGGCTCGACCCTGCCGGAGGACCACGACCACGTCTGGGTCGCGCTGCTGCTCGGCAAGGACGGCCACCCCGAGATGTGGGACCTCGAGCAGGTCGAGGCGGACCCGGGCGGCGCGGGGATCATCCAGCTCCAGGACCCGGCGGGCGGGCTGAAGACGTTCCGGATGAACGGGCGGCTCTTCGACGACACCACGGGGATCTTCATCGACCACGACCGGTACGCGGTGTGGAACCTCCTGCACGTCGCCAACGGCGGCCCGGCGCACCCGGTCCACATCCACCTGACGGAGTTCCAGGCGCTGTTCCGGCGGGGCTTCACCACGACGTTCGACCAGGCGTCGGAGCGGACGACGGCGCCGATCAGCGGGTTCACCGACGTCCCGCTGGAGAGGTACGAGGAGGGCTGGAAGGACACGATCATCGTGAACCCCGGCCAGTGGGTGAGCGTCGCCGGGCAGTTCGGCGGGGGCACCGGCGAATTCATGTTCCACTGCCACATCCTCGACCACGAAGACGAGGGCATGATGCGGCCGTTCGTCGTGCACCCGCCGGAGGTGGCGAAGTTCCACGTCCACCCGGGCGGCGGCCACCACCACGACGGCTGATTCAGGAGGCCGCGGCCGGGTGCACGGTCACGGTCGCGGCCTTCACCGACAGCGTCACCGCCGAGCCGGGCTCCAGCGCGAGCTCGGCCACGGCGGCCGGGGTCAGGTCGGCGGTCAGGCCGTGGGCCCAGCCGTCGGCCTCGGCCCGGACGCGGATCACCGGCCCGTGCGGTTCCAGCGCCGCGACGACGGCGTCGGCGGTGTTGCGCGGGCTGCCGCGGTGCTCGCCGTCGTGCGGGTAGACGGCGACGGCGTTCGGCGCGAACACCGCCACCGCGGGCTCGCCCACCACGACGTCCTCGGCCGGGAGGCCGCTCACCACCTCGCCCGACGCCGTCCGCAGGCCGTCGGCGACCGCTGTCCCGGCGACGAGGTTGAGCCCGGCGATCCGCGCGGTGAACGCCGTTCTCGGCGCGGAAAGCACTTCACGGGTCGGGCCGCGTTCGACGATCCGGCCGCCGTTCATCACCGCGACGTGGTCGGCGAGCGCCAGCGCGTCGAGCGGGTCGTGCGTGACGAGCACGGTCGTCGGCCCGGTCTTGAGCACCCGCCGCAGCAGGCCGCGGATCGCGGGCGCGGCGTCGACGTCCAGGGCGGCGAACGGCTCGTCGAGCAGCAGCAGGTCCGGCTCCGCGGCGAGCGCGCGGGCGATCGCGACGCGCTGGGCCTGGCCGCCGGACAGCTGCCCCGGCCGGCGGTCGGCGAGCGCGACGGCGTCCACTTCGGCCAGCCAGTAGAAGGCCCGCTCACGCGCGGCGCGACGGCCCGCGCCGGTCGAGCGCGGCGAGAACGCGACGTTGTCCACCGCGGACAGGTGCGGGAAGAGGAGCGCGTCCTGCGACAGCAGGCCGATCCCCCGCCGGTGCGGGGCCGTGCCGGCCAGCGCGCGGCCGGCCACGGTGATCTCCGCCGACGTCGGCGTGATGAGCCCCGAGAGGCAGCCCAGGACCGTCGACTTGCCGGAGCCGTTCGGGCCGAGCAGGGCCAGCACGGTCCCGGTCGGCACGTCCAGGTCGACGTCCAGCGTGAACGAGCCGCGGACGGCCTCGATGCGCGCGGTCAGGCTCACCGCAGGCCGCCTTCCCACGAGCGCGGCCGCGCGACGGCGATGACCAGGACCGCCACGACGATGAGCAGCAGCGAGAGCGCGACGGCGCTGTCGATGTCCACTTCGGCCTGCGTGTAGACCTCGAGCGGCAGGGTGCGCGTGACGTCTTCGAGGCTGCCGGCGAACGTGATCGTCGCGCCGAACTCGCCGAGCGCGCGGGCGAAGCTGAGGACGACGCCGGAGCCGAGCGCGGGCAGCAGCAGCGGGAGCGTGACCCGCCGGAAGACGGTCCACGGGCGCGCGCCGAGCGTCGCGGCGACCTGCTCGTAGCGGTCACCGGAACCGCGCAGCGCGCCTTCGAGGCTGACCACCAGGAACGGCATGGCGACGAACGTCTGCGCGATCACCACCGCCGTCGTCGTGAACGGCACCGATTCGCCGGTCAGCGTGGTGATCAGCATGCCGAGGAAGCCCTTGCGGCCGAGCAGGTAGAGCAGCGCGAGGCCGCCGACGACCGGCGGCAGCACCAGCGGCAGCAGCACGATCGAGCGCAGCAGCCGGACCCCGCGGAACCGGGCGCGCGCCAGCACGACGGCCAGCGGCACGCCGAGCAGCACGCAGGCCAGAGTGGACAGCGCGGCCGTGATCAGCGACAACCGCAGCGCGTGCCACGACGACGGCGTGACGATCAGCGACGGCAGCCGCGTCAGGTCCGAGCGGACCAGCAGGCCGACGACCGGCAGCACGACGAGCGCCAGCGCCAGCGTCGCGGGGATGCCCAGGACCCACGGGACGCGCGAACGGCCGGCCGGGACGGATCCCGGCCGGCCGTTCGCGAGCCGCTTACTGCGCAGGGCCGAACCCGACCTTCGTCAGCTCGTTCTTCCCCTCGGTGCCGAGGACGAAGTCGTCGAACTCCTTGGCCAGCGCGGTCTGCCCGCCCTTGACCACGGCGATCGGGTAGTCGTTGATCGCGCCGCTCGCCTCGGGGAAGTCGACCTTGTCGACCTTGCCCGCGGCCGAGGTGGCGTCGGTGACGTAGACCAGGCCCGCGTCGGCGTCGCCGGAGGAGACCTTGTTCAGCACCTGCTTGACGTCCTGCTCCTCGCTCTTCGGCTTGAGCGTGACGCCGGTGGCGGTCTCCACCTTCTTGGTGGCCGACCCGCACGGCACCTGCGGCGCGCAGGTGACCATGGTCAGTCCGGGCTTGTTCAAATCGGCGAAGGTCTTGATGCCCTTCGGGTTGCCCGGGGCGACCGCGATGGCGAGCTTGTTGGTCGCGAAGACCGTCGGCTGGCCGTCGATCACGCCACCCTGGACCGCTTTGTCCATGTTGGCCTGGTCGGCCGAAGCGAAGACGTCGGCCTTCGCGCCGTTGGTCAGCTGCTGCACCAGGCCGGACGAGCCCGCGAAGCTGAACTTCACGGTGACGCCGGGGTGCTGGGCCTCGAACTCCTTGCCGAGCGCGGTGAACGACTCGGTGAGGGACGCGGCGGCGAACACGGTGAGCGTGCCGGTGCCGGCGTCGCCGCTGCCCTTGGGCGCGGGCGCGGTGACCGACGACCCGCCGGTCTGCGTGCTGGGCTGGTCCGAGCTGCTGCACGCGCCCGCGAACAGGGCGACGGCCGCCACGGCGAGAGCAAGCTGTGACAAGCGGGGCTTCGCCCCGGGCCGGGGGCTTCGCCACCCGGACCCCCGAAAAGCGAGGTTCTTCATTTACTTCCTTCCGGTGTTTCCACCACGACAGTGGTCGCTTTGACCACCGCGACCGCGAGCACCCCCGGGCGCAGGCCCAGCTCGCGGACGGCTTCCGTACTCATCAGGGACACCACCCGGTGTGCCCCGCACTGCAGTTCCACCTGGGCCATCACCTTGTCGGCGACGACCTCCGTGACCAGCCCGACGAACCTGTTGCGGGCGGAGCGGCCGACGGCGGAGGGGTCCTCGGGGCCGGTGGCCTGGGCCCGGGCGAAGCCCGCGAGCTGGGCGCCGTCGACGACCTTGCGCCCGGCGGCGTCGTCGGTCGCGGTCAGCTGCCCCGCGCGCACCCACCTCCGGACGGTGTCGTCGCTGACGCCGAGCAGGCGCGCGGCCTCGGACAACCGAAATTGCGGCATGGCGCAGACATTATCTCCGCAGTTGAGGAAAAGCTACGCGGGGCGGGAATTGTGCATGATCTCGGCACGCAGCTGTTCGAGCATGACATTCTGATAACGCTCGATGGCTTTTCGCTCGGCCGGGGAGAACTGCGCCAGCGTGTCGCGGAGGGCGTCGAAGGCCGACTGGAAGAGCGGCGCGAAGCGCTCGGCGGCCCCGGGCACGACCTCCACGAGGACCTTGCGGCGGTCCTCCGGGTCGCGGACCCGGCGGACCAGCCCGACCTTCTCCAGGCGGTCGATGACGCCGGTCACAGCGCCGGTCGAGAGGCCCGTCAGCTCGGCGATCCGCCCCGCGGTCAACGGTCCGCCCGATTGGATGACCAGGTCGAACGTCTTGTGGTCGGTGCCGGACAAGCCCATCTGCTCGGCGATCCTCGCGTGCCGGAGGACGGTGAGCGTGCTGCCCGCGCGGCCCAATTCCGCGAAGCGGAACAGCTCCTCTTCCGTGACCGCGTAGGTCTTTTCCGTCACAGGCCCTCGTTAGTTCGGCAACTGAACCACTCACTCCGCAAAGTATCCTACTCGGCACGGTGGGATCCCGCCTTCGCGAGATACCCTGTGCGTAATGACGGCAGTGGATCTCGGGTTTCCTCGCGTCCCCGGTACACGAGGGTCATCTCGCGTGCCCAGGCCCGAGAACCCCGCACTCATCGACACGTTCGGCCGGGTGGCCACCGATCTGCGGGTTTCCCTGACGGATCGGTGCAATCTCCGCTGTACCTACTGCATGCCCGCCGAAGGCCTCGACTGGATGCCGGGCGAGCAGGTGCTGACCGACGACGAGCTGGTCCGGCTGATGCGGATCGCCGTCGAACGGCTCGGCGTCACCGACATCCGGCTCACCGGCGGCGAGCCGCTGCTGCGGCCGGGCCTCGAGGACATCATCGCGCGGGTCACGGCGCTGTCGCCGCGGCCGCGGCTGTCCATGACCACCAACGGGATCGGGCTCGCCAAGCGCGCGTCCGGGCTCGCGGCGGCCGGGCTGAACCGGATCAACGTCTCGCTCGACACCGTCGACCCCGAGACGTTCGTGAAGATCACCCGCCGCGACCGGCTTTCGCACGTCGTCGCGGGCCTCGCGGCGGCGCGGGACGCCGGGATGACGCCGGTGAAGGTCAACGCCGTGCTGATCCGCGGGGTCAACGAGGCCGAGGCCGTGCCGCTGCTGAAGTTCTGCCTCGACGAGGGCTACCACCTGCGGTTCATCGAGCAGATGCCGCTGGACGCCCAGCACGGCTGGAACCGCGGCGAGATGATCACCGCGGCGGAGATCCTCTCGATGCTGGAGGCGGAGTTCACGCTCACGCCGTTCCCCGTGGCCCGCGGCGGCGCGCCGGCCGAGCGTTGGCTGGTCGACGGCGGCCCCGGCGACGTCGGCGTGATCGCGTCGGTGACCCGGCCGTTCTGCGCCGCCTGCGAGCGGACGCGCCTGACCGCGGACGGCGCGGTGCGCTCCTGCCTGTTCAGCAACGACGAGACGGACTTGCGCGCCCTCGCGCGCGCGGGCGCGCGCGATGAAGAGATTGCCGACGCCTGGCGCGCGACGATGTGGGGCAAGCTCGCGGGACACGAGATCAACGACGCCGGCTTCGCGCAGCCGATCCGGCCGATGAGCGCGATCGGCGGCTGAGATGACCACTTCGACGATCGTGGTGCGCTACTTCGCGGCGGCGCGGGCCGCGGCGGGCTCGGAAGAAGAGAAGGTGCAGCTGCCTTCGGGCGCGTCGGTCGGCGACGCGGTCGCCGAGCTGCGCCGGCTGCACCCCGCGGACCTCCCGCGAGTCCTCGACGCGGCCAGCTACCTCCTGGACGGCATCGCGGTGCGCGACCTCACCCGCCCCCTGCACGACGGCGCCGAGCTGGACGTCCTCCCGCCCTTCGCCGGCGGCTGACGCCCCCGAACAGCCGACACGCGTGATCCAAGGGTCGACACGACGCGCGGCCGCGGTTCCCCCGTGTCGCCCCTCCAATCACGCGTGATGCCCCTCCGATCACGCGTGATGCCTCTCTGATCACGTGTGATGCCCGGCGTGTCGTCCGTGGGGACGCGGGGTGGGTGGTTCGGCGCTCCGGTGGGCGGCTGACCGTTCGAGGACGGCAGGGGACCGCTTGGCGAAGCCGGTTCGCGGTCCTCGGCGTGGCGCGTCACCGGATCCGGGTGTTCGCGAGAAGCTGATCGCGACCGGCCGCAACGCCATCCGGTGACGGGTCCGGCCTGGTCGGTCGCGGTGCGTTGCCCCACCCGGGCACCGGGTGCGGGCGTCGCGACTCCGGCCGTGCGGTCAAACCGCCCGAACAGGTGGGGCTGGTGTGACTCAAGGGGCACTTGGGGCACAGTTGTCAAGTCTGGCGCACTTCGGGGGCCCGTCATAAGATGCGCGCTTCAATCGCTGAGCGGACGCCGCGAATGGTCCATTCGCTACGCAAAACACGTGATGCAAGCCTCACGATCCGTGTTTTATCTCGGCAAGGAAACGGGCAGATAACGGCCCTCTGACCTGCACAAACACCCGCATCGACGGGGGTTGCGTGCTGTTACTGTGACGTAGGTCACGCCCCGAATAATTTCCGATCACGGCTCTCGTTACGTACCGTCGCTTTTCGGTTGGCCCCGACCAGCCGAGCAAGACCGGGAATCCGTAGCGCCTAGCCCTGTCCGACGGATCCCGGACCCATACCCCGAGCGAAAGCATTTCCGGACAGGGACGAGGGGACGACGAAGACGCGCCGTGCGTCGGACTCGTCTGCCGGCCTGAGACGGCCGGCGCCAGGACCCCGAATCCTGACCCTCAGCACCGGCTCGTAGGCGCAGGGAAACCGAGAAGCATCCAAATGTCTTACCGAGGCAAGCACCGCAAGATGTCCGCTGCCACCCGCACCGTCGCTCGCGTCGCCATCGCGGGCATTGCGGTCGGCGCGCCCCTCGCCATCGCCGCGACCCCCGCGTCGGCGACGAACTGGGACGCCATCGCGCAGTGTGAGAGCGGCGGCAACTGGAGCACCAGCACCGGCAACGGCTACTACGGCGGCCTGCAGTTCACGCAGAGCACCTGGAAGGCCTACGGCGGCACCGGCAGCCCGCAGGGCGCGTCCCGCGAGCAGCAGATCGCCGTGGCCGAGCGCGTTCTGCAGGGCCAGGGCATCGGCGCCTGGCCGGTCTGTGGCAAGAAGGGCGGCGGCTCGTCGGCCCCCAAGGCCACCCACAAGAGCACCACGACCACCAAGAAGTCGACCGCGCCGAAGCAGAGCACCGCCCCGAAGCTGGCGGCGGCTCCGGCGGCGACCGGCGTGGCGAGCTCCAACCCGGCCGGTGACTACACCGTCGTGGCGGGCGACAGCCTGTCCAAGATCGCCAAGCAGTTCAACGTCCAGGGCGGCTACCAGAAGCTGCAGGAGCTGAACGCGAAGTACATCCCGAACGCGGACCTGATCCTCGTCGGCCAGAAGATCGCCACCAAGTGACGATCGCGCGCACTGATGCGTGAGTCCGGCCTCGAGCCGTGACACCCAAGCCCTCCACCGCCGATCCCCCGGGCGGTGGAGGGCTTGTGCGTCGCCCCGCGGTCAGGGCGAGTTGACCCACTCGTCCGTGCCGTCGGTGAAGTGCTGGTGCTTCCAGACCGGCAGGCGGGCCTTGACCTCGTCCACGAGGTCCGAGCACGCCGAGAACGCCTGGCCGCGGTGCTCCGCCGCCACGGCGCACGCCAGCGCCACGTCGCCGATCGTCAGGTGCCCGACGCGGTGGCTGACCGCGACCGCCCGGACACCCGTCCAGCGGGCCGCCAGGTCCGCCACGACGTCCGCGATCACCTGGCTCGCCGAAGGGTGCCCCTCGTAGGTCAGGTCGCGGACGCCCTTGCCGCCGTCGTGGTCGCGGACCACCCCGGCGAACGTCACCACCGCGCCCGCGGCGTCGTTCTCGACCAGGCGGGCGTGCTCCTCCACCGAGAGCGCGTCCTCGGTCACCAGCGCCCGCGCAACGCGCACTGAGGGCGCCGAAGCGGAGGGACGCGGGTGGTCGCCGCCGGCCAGCTGGTCGACCGCGTGGTCCAGGATGCCGTCCAGCACGCCCAGGCCGTCCTTCACGCCGCCGCTGGAGCCCGGGAGGTTGACGACCAGGGTGCGGCCCGCCACGCCCGCCACACCGCGCGAGAGCACCGCCGTGGGCACCTTCGGCAGCCCGGCCGCGCGGATCGCGTCCGCGACGCCCGGCAGCTCGTGGTCCAGGACCGCCCGCGTGACGTCCGGGGTGCGGTCGGTCGGCGAGATGCCGGTGCCGCCCGTCGTGAGCACCACGGCCACCTCGTCGGCCAGCGCGGCCCGCAGCGCCACGCCCACCGGGTCGCCGTCCTCGACGACGACCGGCGCCGGCACGTCGTAGCCGCGGCCGGCCAGCCAGCCGGCGATCACCGGGCCCGTCTTGTCCTCGTACACGCCCTTCGCGGCGCGGTTCGACGCCACGATCACCCGCGCGGTGCGCTTCACGGCCGTTCCCAGGTCCCGGTCTTGCCGCCGTCCTTGCGGAGCAGGCGGACCTCGTCCAACGTCGCCGCCGGGTCGACGGCCTTGATCATGTCGTGCAGGGTCAGCCCGGCCACGGCCACCGCGGTCAGGGCCTCCATCTCGACGCCGGTGACGTCGGTGGTCTTCGCCGTCGCGCGGATGCCGACCTCGGCCTCGCCGAGGGTGAACTCGACCTTGACCCCGGACAGCGCGATCTGGTGGCACAGCGGGATCAGCTCGGGCACCCGCTTCGCGCCCATGATCCCGGCGATCCGGGCCGTGGCCAGCGCGTCGCCCTTGGGGAGGCCGTCGGTGGCCAGCAGCCGGAGCACCTCGGCGGTGGTCCGCACGGTGCCGGCCGCGAGCGCCGTGCGCGCCGTGGCGGTCTTGCCGGAGACGTCGACCATCCGGGCGGCGCCGGTTTCGTCGACGTGGCTGAGTTCACTCACACGCCGAGGCTACTTCCGCCGGCCGCCGCCGGTGACGCTGCCTCGGAACGGGCTCAGCCCCGCTCGGCGCGCACGGCCTTCCGCACGGCTTCGGCGACCGCGGGCGCCACGGCGCTGTCGAACACGCTCGGCACGATGAACGACGCGTTGAGCTTGCCGTTGTCGACGACGTCGGCGATCGCGTCGGCCGCGGCCAGCAGCATCGTGTCGTCGATGTTGTGCGCGTTCGCGTCGAGCAGGCCGCGGAAGACACCCGGGAAGGCCAGCACGTTGTTGATCTGGTTCGGGAAGTCGCTGCGGCCGGTCGCGACGACCGCGGCATGCTTCTGCGCTTCCAGCGGGTCGATCTCCGGGTCCGGGTTGGCCAGCGCGAAGACGACGGCGTCGGACTTCATCGTCGCCACCTGCTCGGCGCCGAAGAGGTTGGGCGCGGAGACGCCGATGAAGACGTCCGCGCCGGCCAGCGCCTCGTGCAGGGTGCCGCTGACCTGGTCCTTGTTGGTGTGCGACGCGATCCAGGTCAGGTTGTCGTCGAGGTTGCCGCGCGCGGAGTGGACGATGCCGTCGATGTCCGCGGCGACGATGTCGCCCGGGTTCTTGCGCAGCAGCAGCCGGATGATCGCCGAGCCGGCCGCGCCGACGCCGCTGACCACGATCTTGCAGTCCTCGATGTTCTTCCCCACCACGCGCAGGGCGTTGCGCAGCGCGGCGACGACGACGATCGCGGTGCCGTGCTGGTCGTCGTGGAACACCGGGATGTCGAGCTGCTCGCGAAGCCGTTTCTCGATCTCGAAGCAGCGCGGCGCGGCGATGTCCTCGAGGTTGATGCCCGCGTACACCGGGGCCAGCGCCTTCGCGATCATGATGATCTCTTCGGTGTCCTGGGTGTCCAGGCAGACCGGCCACGCGTCGACGTCGGCGAACTTCTTGAACAGCGCCGCCTTGCCCTCCATCACCGGCAGCGCGGCGGCCGGGCCGATGTTGCCCAGGCCGAGGACCGCGGAGCCGTCGGTGAGCACCGCGACGGTGTTGCGCTTGATGGTCAGCCGGCGCGCGTCCTCGGGGTTGTTCGCGATGGCCTGGCAGACGCGGGCGACGCCCGGGGTGTAGGCGCGGGAGAGGTCGTCACGGTTGCGGAGCGCGACCTTGGGGGTGACCTCGATCTTGCCGCCGAGGTGGATCAGGAACGTCCGGTCGGAGACCTTGCGGACCTTGACGCCGGGCAGCGAGTCGAGCGCCTGCGTGATGTCGTTCGCGTGGTTCTCCGACAGCGCGTTGGCGCTGATGTCGACCACGATCGAGTCGGAGTGGGACTCGACGACGTCGAACGCGGTCAGGACGCCACCGACGCGCCCGACGGCGGTGGTGAGGTCACCGGCCGCGCTGGACGAGGCCGGGGCCTCGACCCGGACGGTGATCGAGTATCCGGGACCGGGAACCGGCATGGCACTTACCCCCGCATGGGAAAGGTCGGGTGGGACGGGTGCGAACCTACTCCCGTGACCGCCCTCACGAGGGGCCGATACCGGTACTGACCAGTAACTCTAGGGTCGGGTGTTGATCTCGGTTTCCGGGTGCACGTAGGGCACCGAGTCGAGCGGGAAGGTCACGTCGCCGAACGGCGAAAGCGCGCCCTGGCGGTCCGACGCGAGCTCGGTCACGGGGTGCTCGCCGGCTTCGCCCGGCCAGGTCGGGTCGACGCCCTTGTGCTTCTTCTCAGCCTTGGCCACAACGTCCTCCACACCGTGCTCGGTTCTGTGACACGCGGGGCTGCGCCCCGGCCGGGGGCTCCGCCACCCGGACCCCCGAAATATGTCGGGGACAGTCTGCCTGAGCCGAGACGGCCTGTCGCAACCGCCCGGTATCCTGGCCTTCTATGCCCGCGACCTCTTTGGCGGACTGGCTGCGCGCGGAGCCCGACGACGCACTGACCGAGCTCCTCCGCACTCGGCGCGACCTGTCGACGCCGCCGCCCTCCGACAGCACGGTGCTGGCCACCCGGGCCGGCACGCCGGGCTCGGTCGCGCGCGCCTGCGAGGACCTGGACACCTTCACCCTGGCCGTCGTCGAGGCGTGCCTGCTGGCCGGGGCCGACCGCGATCCCGTGCCGGTCGAGGACGTGGCGAAGCTGGTCGGCGCCGACATCGCCGTGCCGCTCGCCCGGCTGCGGGCGCGGGCGCTGGCCTGGGGGCCGGACGACGCGCTGCGCGTGCCCCCGGCGGCCCGGGAGGCGCTCGGGCCGTTCCCGGCCGGGCTCGGCGCGTCGTCGCCGCCGCTCGCCGGCGAGGACCTCGAGGCGCGGCTCGCGGAGCTTCCCGACGACGAACGCGCCGTCCTGAACGCGCTGGCCGCCGGCCCGCCGATCGGCCGCACCCGCGACGCCGGGCTCGACCTGACGCTCGCGAAGGCCGCGACACCGGTGCAGAAGCTGCTGGCCCGCGGGCTGCTGCTGCGGCGTGACGACCAGACCGTCGAGCTGCCGCGCGAGATCGGCGTCGCGGTGCGCGGCGGGGTCTTCGCGCCCGGTTCGCTGACCGAGCCCGAGCTGCCGGTGCACCCGCACCAGCCGTCCACTTTGGACGAAGCCGCGGCCGGTGAGGCGATGGAGTTCCTGCGCCACACCGAATCCCTGCTGCGCTCGTGGTCCGCCGCGCCGCCACCGGTGCTCAAGTCCGGCGGCCTCGGCGTGCGCGAGCTGAAGAAGCTCGCCAAGGACCTGGAGATCGACGAGACCCAGGCGACGCTGCTGGCGGAGCTCGTCGTCGGCGCCGGGCTCGTCGCGGACAGCGAGACGACGGCGCCGGAGTGGGTGCCGACGACGCTGACCGACTCGTGGCTCGCGTCGCCGACCGCGCAGCGCTGGATGACGCTCGCCCAGGCCTGGCTGGAGCTGCCGCGGCTGCCGGGACTGGCCGGCGGGCGCGACGCCAAGGACAAGCCGATCGCGCCGCTGTCGGAGGACCTGCGCCGCCCGCTGGCGCCGGTCGCGCGGCGGCGGGTGCTGGCGACGCTGGCCGGCCTGCCCGAGGGCGCCGGGGTGAAGAGCGTCGACGAGCTCGTCGCCGTGCTGGCCTGGCGGGCTCCCCGGCGCGGCGGGCGGCTGCGCGACGAGACGGTCCGCTGGACGATGGCCGAGGCCGCCGCGCTGGGGATCGTCGGGCTCGGCGGCGTCACGACGGCGACGCGCGCGCTGCTGGCCGACGACCGCCCCGGCGCGGTCGAGGCGATCCTCGACGCGCTGCCCGCGCCGGTGGACCACGTGCTGCTGCAGGCCGACCTCACGGTCGTCGCGCCGGGCCCCCTGGAGCCGGAGCTGGCCGCGGAGATGGACGCGGTCGCGGACGTCGAGTCGGCCGGGCACGCGACCGTCTACCGCATCACCGAGGCGTCGGTGCGGCGGGCGCTGGACACCGGCCGGACGGCCGACGAGCTGCACGCGCTGTTCAAGGCGAAGTCCGCGACGCCGGTGCCGCAGGGCCTGAGCTACCTGGTCGACGACGTCGCGCGGCGGCACGGGCGGCTGCGCGGCGGCGCGGCGGCGTCGTTCCTGCGGTGCGACGACGAGGCGCTGCTGGCGGAGGTGCTGGCCAACCCGGTCGCGGCGGAGCACGACCTGCGGCTCATCGCGCCGACGGTCGTGGTCAGCCCGGACCCGCTGCACGAGGTCCTCGCGGGACTGCGGGCGGCCGGGTTCGCGCCGGCGGCCGAGGGCCCGGACGGCCGGGTCGTCGACATCCGGCCGGGCGGGCGGCGGCTGCCCGCGAAGGCCAGGGCGGCCCGGCGCAGCCCGGGTGAGCAGGCGGTGCTCACGCCCGACCAGGCGGCGCGGATCGTGTCGAACCTGCGAGCCGGGGACGCGGCTTCGGCCCGGCGTCGCGGATCGGCCGTGCGGGCGCCCGTCGGCGGCGGGGCGGACACGTCGGCGACGCTGGAGCTGCTGTCCCGGGCGACGCTCGAACGCCGTGAGGTGTGGATCGGGTTCGTCGACTCCCGCGGCACGGCCAGCCAGCGCGTGGTCCGGCCGGTGCGCGTCGGGGGCGGGATCCTCGAAGGCGACAACAACGAGCGGTACTCCCTGCACCGCATCACGTCCGCCGCGATCGTCGAGGACTAAAGCGCGCGCAGGCCCGCCAGCACCCGCTCCATGAACTCCCGCGACGAGCGGTCGCCGAGGATCAGCTCGGTCTGGTGGATCAGCACCAGGCCGATGTCCGACATGTCGCCGACCAGGACCTTCACCACGCCCAGCGGCAGCCTCAGGTGGGCGGCGATCTCCGCGACCGACCGGGTGTCCAGGCACAGGTCGCAGATCCGGCGGTGCTCGACCGACCGCACGCCGCGGTACCGGCGGCCGTCGTCGGACGTCGAGACCAGGGCCTCCAGCGCCAGGTTGTGGTCCGAGCGCGTGCGGCCGCCCGTTCGCGTGTACGGCCGCACCCGCGACCCCGTCGAGGCCGGCGGGGCCGGGCTCGCGACCCGCGCCGGCTCGTAAGCCGGTTCTTCCCACGGCTCCGGCTGTGGGATCCAGCGGGTCTCCGGGTCCGGCGGGGGCGTCCAGTTCGTCCGGGGGTCGACCGGCGGCGCCCACGACTGCGGCGGGGCGTGCCGGGGCGACGGCGGCCGGGGCGGGGCCGGGGGCCGGGGCGCCGGCGGACGGGCGCCGCGCGGCGGCGTCCACGCCGGCTCCAGGGCCGGGGGCTCCGGGGCGAACCGCTCCTCGTCCTGCCATTCGGGCGCGGCCGGGTCGTAGCCGTCCTCCGGCCCGCCCGGCGGCTCCCACTCGCGCGCCGCGGTCTCGTAGTCCTCGGGGACGTACCCGTCGCCGTCCGACGGACCCCACTCGCGCGTGTCCTCGTCCGTGTAGCCCTGCGGGTCCGGCTGGGGCCGGGCCGGCTTGCGCTTCGGCATGATCATCGACAGTGTCGACATGTCGAACTTGCTGGGCGAATCGAAACCCTCGCGCTCGGTGCCCCGGTGCAGTGCGTCCCAGCCGCTGGAGTCCGGATCGTCGAATCCCGAAATCCTCATCTCGTCCTACCCACGCACGCCGCCCTGGAGCTGGGCGCGCAGTTCGGGGGTGATCTGCTGGCCGACCCGCTCGACGAGCAACGTCATCTCGTACGCGACCGTCCCGATGTCGCACGTCGGCGCGGCCAGCACCGCCAGCGACGAACCGTCCGAAACGGACATCAGGAACAGGTAACCGCGCTCCATTTCCACCACGGTCTGGTTGACGCCGCCCGCCTCGAAGCAGCGCGCGGCCCCCTGCGTCAGGCTGATCAGCCCGGACGCGACGGCGGACAGCTGCTCGGCGCGTTCCTGGGGCAGCCCTTCCGACGGCGCCAGGAGCAGCCCGTCGGCGGACACCAGAACGGCGTGCGCGGCGCCGGGTACCCGGCGCACGAAGTCCGTGATGAGCCAGCCGAACGAACCCTGGCCGGAAGCCGTCACTACTGCCCCTCCTTGCTCCTGCGGCGCCGCACGCCGCACCCCGGAGTGGCCGGCACAGCCGGTCGACGACGCCAAAGTAGAGCGTATTCGCCGCGCCGACGGTGTCGAGTACACCTCCGGCGGACCGCTGCGCACCCTACGTGTGCGGTCGGCCGCGCTCCGCGCCGGGCCAGTCCGGTCGGCACGGGCGAAGCGCACCCCGCGAGCCGCGACGGCGTCGTGTCCGCGCAGGTCAGCGCGGTGGCCGGCGGAGCGGGCCGTCACCGGTACCGAACGGCGGCCCGTGTTCCGTCCACCGGACGGCGGCGAGGCTCCCCGAAGTGGGTGAAGCACGCGGAGTTCACTCCAACGGCCGCACCTGGTCCGCGAAGCCATGGCCTCAGCCCGCGCGCAACGCCGTATCGTGCGCGATCGCGTGCTGGACGACCGAGATCAGCACCTGCTTGGCGGAGTCGCGCTCGCGCGCGTCGCACGCCATGATCGGGACCGACGGCGCGATGGTGAGCGCGTGCCGGACGTCCTCGATCTGGTGGTGCAGGAGCCGGTCGAAGCAGTTGATGGCCACGACGTAGGGCAGCTTCCGGTTCTCGAAGAAGTCGATCGACGGGAACGCGTCGGCGAGCCGCCGCGTGTCCACCAGCACGACCGCCCCGATGGCGCCGACCGCGAGGTCGTCCCACATGAACCAGAACCGGTGCTGACCGGGCGTGCCGAACACGTACAGCACCAGGTCCGAGTCCAGCGAGATGCGCCCGAAGTCCATCGCCACGGTAGTGGTGGTCTTGTTGGGCGTGGCCGAGGTGTCGTCGTGTCCGACGCTGGCCTCGGTCATCATGGCCTCGGTGGTCAGCGGGTCGATCTCGGAGATCGCCCCGACCAAAGTTGTCTTCCCCGAACCGAACCCGCCGGCGACCACGATCTTGGCCGACGAGGTCGGACCCGTCACCTGCGGCGCGTTCGCGTCGGAGTCAAATTCTCCGAAGCCCACTGAGCACCCTTTCCATGAACTCGATACTCGGGCGGTCGCCCACGGTCGGGCTGCTGGAGTGCACCAGCACCAGCCCGAGGCCCGCCACGTCACCAATCAACACCCGCACCACGCCGAGCGGCAGCCGCAGCAGCGCCGCCACCTCGGCCACCGACCGGGTGTCGAGGCACAGGTCGCAGATCGACCGGTGCTCGGGCACCCGGACCCGGTCGAGCATCCGGCCCTGTTCGCTGGTCGAGATCAGCGCCTCGATCGCCAGGTCCAGCGTCGCCTTCGTCCGGCCGCGGGTCCGGAAGTACGGCCGGACCAGGCCGGAGGTCTCCATCTCCGTCGGCGCCGGCGCGTCGACGTACTCCTGGTGGGCCTGCTGCGGCAGCGCCGCCGCGAGCTCACCGGAGTCCGGCCCCGCCGAATAGTCGCGATCGCGGCCGTTGCTGTACGCGGCGAACTCCGCCGCGTCGTACAGCGGCCCGCTCGAACCGCCGAACAGCTCCGCACCGGGGCCGCCGAGCAGCCGGTCGCGGTATTCGCCGCTCCCGGGCTGGATCGGCCGGATCGGCTCCTGACCCGCGTTGCTGTCCGTCAGCCAGTTCGGGGGTTCGCGCACGGGGTCGTTGTCGGACGCCTGCACGCGACGCGACCGCCACTCGCGGTCGACCCGTTCCCGGAACGACTGCCAGTCCTCGCGGCCGTCGTCCGGTTGTTCGGACCACCCGCCGGAGAAGTCGTCACCGAGCCGGCCATCGCCCCTCAAGCGCCCGTCGTCCACGGCTCTCTCCTCGGTTCCCGGGTCCTCAGCGGCGGACCGCTGCTCCCTGCAGTTGCGCCCGCATCTCCGGGGTCAGCTGCTGGCCGACCCGCTCCACCAGCAGGGTCATCTCATAGACAACCAGGCCGATGTCACTTTCCGGCGAACCGAGCACCGCCAGACAGGAACCGTCGGAAACCGACATGAGGAAGAGGAAGCCGTTGGCCATCTCGACCACGGTCTGCGCGACCGGACCACCTTCGAACACCTTGGCCGCGCCGCGCGCGAGGCTGGTCAGCCCCGACGCCACGGCGGCCAGCTGGTCGGCCCGGTCCTTCGGCAGCCCGCGAGAGGCCGCCAGGAGCAGGCCGTCCGCCGAGACCACGACCGCGTGGGCCGCGCCGGGCACCCGGTGCACGAAATCCGTGATCAGCCAAGCGAAGCTGCCGGCACTACCCGCCTTCGCCTGCGCCTGGCCGTTCGGCTGCGCGGCGCCACCCGGCTGCATTGCACCCGCCCGTGTCACTTTCACTCCTCACTGCTGTCTGTGGTGTTGCCACTCACCGGAACCTCTTCATGCTCCTTCAGCGCATGACGTCCGGAGGTGTAGCCACGCTGGAAGCTTGCCATCCGGCTCCGCGCGGCGGACGCCGAGCGGGTGATCGCACCCGTTCCGGGCATACCCGCACCCGCGTCCGCGAAGTGGCTCTGAGCCGGTGCCTCCGCCGTTGCGGGGCTGCTGATCGACCCCGGCACCAGGTAGGCGTTCGGGACGCGCTTGGGCAGCCCGGCCGGGGTGATCTCCTCGTTCTTGGACTCCAGGAGCGACTGCGCCGCGCTCCAGCCGTCGTCGGAGGCGCTGTGCCAGCCGTCGTCGGCGGGGAGCAGGGGGTGCCGCGTCGCCGCGGTCGGCTGCAGCTCGTCCGCCGGCCGCTCGCGGTGCTCGGCCACCGGCGCGGCCGGTGCCAGCGGCTCGTCGGAGCCGGTGAGCGGAGGCAGGTTCGGGTCCTCGCCTTCGCCCTGCGGAGGCACCGGGTCGGCCGCCGAGTCGTCGCCCTCACTGAACCAGCGTGACAGCACCGACTGGTAGATGGGCAGCCGCCGGGTGGGTACATCGTCTTCGAGCGCCGACGGGCCGTTGTCCGCCGCGGGTGGCGGCGGCGGGGGCGGCTCCTCCGGCGGGACGAACTTCGGCTCGCGCTTCGGCAGCACCAGCGGCGCGAACTGCGTGTCGCCGGCGTGGGAGCTGGCTCCGTCGCCGTTCGACGACGGGGCCAGCGGCGCGAGGTCTTCGGCGGTCGGCCAGGCCGGCGTCTCCGGCTTCGGCAGCTCGGGCGACAGGAACGGGCCCGCCGCGCGGCCGCCGCTGACCAGGTCGTCCAGGCTGATCGGCTGGTCGAGCGGGACCAGCCCGCCCTGGTTCGCCACCGGCTCGTGCACCGGCGGGGCCGGGGGCGGCGGAGGCGGCGGGGCCGAGGGCGGCACCGGCGTGTGCGCCTGCGTCTGGTCCCAGTCGGTGCGCGCGGCCGGGATCGGGATGCTCGGCATCGACATCGACGTCTCGGACCGGTTGGCCGGCGGCGGGGTCTGCCGCGCCATGCCCGGGCGGAGCTGGGTGAGCAGTTCGGCCGGGACGACGACGCGGGCGATCACGCCGCCCTCGATGTCCTCGTTCTCGCGCAGCCGGACCTCGATGCCGTGCCGCTTGGCCAGCCGCGAGACCACGTACAGGCCCATCCGCCGGGTCACGGACACGTCCAGGTCCGGCGGCTCGGCGAGCCGGCCGTTGACCTCGGCCAGCCGCTCCTCGCTCATGCCGACACCGTGGTCGGTGACCTGGATGGCGAGGGCCTTCCGGCGGGTCACCACGGCCCGGACGATGACCTTCGTCTCCGGCTCGGAGAAGTAGGTCGCGTTGTCGAGCAGCTCCGCGAGGACGTGCACGAGGTCGTGGATCGCGAGCCCCTGGACCGCGACGTCGGGCACGATGCCGACCTCGATCCGGGCGTACTGCTCGATCTCCGACACCGCGGCGCCGATGACGTCGGCGGCGGGCACCGGCTTGGGCACCGACTTCGCCAGGCCGGCGCCGGAGAGCACCAGCAGGGACTCACCGTTGCGCCGGAGCCGGGTGGCCAGGTGGTCGAGCTCGAACAGGCTCGCCAAGTGGTCCGGGTCCTGCTCGTCGGCTTCCAGGCGGTCGATGACGCCGAGCTGGCGTTCCACCAGCCGCTGCGACCGCCGGGAGAGGTTGACGAAGATGCCGTTGACGTTCTCGCGCAGGAGGGCCTGCTCGGCGGCCATCTTGACGGCCTGCTCGTGGACGATGTCGAACGACCGCGCGACCTCGCCGATCTCGTCGCGGGAGGTGACGGGCACCGGCGTGACGGCCTTCTTGGAGGCGCCGACCGGGTCCGGGTCGTCCAGGATCGACTGCACCGTCTCCGGCAGCCGCGTGTACGCGACGTCCAGCGCGCTCTTCCGCAGCACCCGCAGCGGGCGCAGCATCAGGCGGGCGACGACGAGCATCAGCGCGATCGCGGCGGCCAGCGCGGCGAGCACCACGGCACCGCCGACCCAGGCCGAGTTGACCGCCGCCGTGGCGAGGTCGTCGGCGCGGGTCTTCAGCTGGGCCAGCAGGTTCGACTCGACGGCGTGCAGCTTGTCCGCCGACACCGTGCTGTCCTTGCTGAGCGCCGTCGTGTCGATGCTCGGCGCCTGCCCCAGCTGGGCGAAGGAGAACGCGGCGGTCTGGATCCGGCGGCGGTCGTCGACCTCCGGGCCGGAGTAGGTGTCGTTGTAGAGCTGCCGCTGGTCGTCGTCGGCGTTCGCGAGGAAGGCGATGACGGAGGCGTCCGCGCTGGAGGCCGACGCGCGCGTCTGGTCCAGGAGGTCGCCGGGGAAGCTGCCGCGGAAGGCGGCGATCTGCAGCTCGGCGTCGGAGCGGGTGGTGAACTCCTTGGCCTCGCTGATCGCCTGCGTGCTCGTGCCCAGCCGCAGCACGTCCCGGTCGGTGACCGCGGTGGTCACCTCGCGGCCGAGCTCGATGAGCGAGTCGAGGATGCCCGAATAGGCGGTCAGCACCGTGATGTCGGGCAGGCCGTTCTGGGCGTTGAACGCCGCGCGCAGCGGCCGCAGGGCGTCGAGGCGCTGGAGACCGCGGGTGTAGCGGTCCTTCGTCGCCTGGTCGTCGAAGCTCAGGGTCGCCGCCGCGTTGCGCAGGTCGGTGACCTCGCGGTCGACCTTGGCGATCTGCGCGTCCAGCCCGGTCTGCAGGAGCTGGTTCGAGGACGAGATCCGGGCGACGGCCAGCGAGCGCTCGTTCTGCAGCTCGTGCACGACTGTGGTGACCTTGACCGCGAACGCGACCTGGTCCGCCGTGTGCTGGAACTCCGTCGCGTTGCGGGCGTCGTCGACCACGCGCAGTGCCCCCAGCACCGCGGCGGTCAGGGTCGGGATGATCAGGACCGCGGCCAGCTTGGACCGCAGCCGCCAGTCACGCATGCCGGAAAAGAACCCGGCCTTCCGGCCCGGATCGTCTCCGGGCAGCCGCGCAGGGGCCCCTCCCACCCCCGCGGTGTCTTCATTCGGCACCGCCGCACCACCATCGTCGTTCGTGCTCGTAAAGCCCTGGTCGGTCCAGCGCCCGCCAGGGCGCATCGCGTTGTCCTCAGCCACTCGTCTGCACGCTCCCGGCGCTCCGGCTCACCGGCCGGTCGGTAGGAGCCCAGCGCGAGACGGTACCCGTACGGGTGAAAAGATCGTCTTCAGTGTCGGCCTTCGGGGTTCCTGAACCCCGTCCGGCCGGACGGAATCGGTTCAGCTCGAGCATCACGGTCGGGTCCCTGCGCTGGTCGTGCATGGTCTGTTCGGTCGTTCTAACCCACCGGCGCGGCGGCTGAGCCCGGCCCGGAAGTGGTCTCTGCGAGGAAGCTTCTCTCAGGAAAAGCACAGCGTGCCCTGGTAGACCGAACTGGGTCGTCTTGATCGGCCATCCAGGCACTCTCTCTCACTACATCGGAGGTTGATACCTCCCCGCAGGTGCAGAGGGTAGCGAACGGCCGGGGAAGATGTAACCCTCCCGACAAGGACGTGCATGATGTTGCACAGCGTTCGCTCAGTCGGCTCACAGCTGGACATACCGGATTCCGGAACTGCGTCTTACGCTGGGTGAACGCTTACGGCGAGTGGAGCAGTGGGTCTAGACCAGAGGCCTAAAGAGTGACGTGCGCCACCCTCCTGGGTATTGATTCCACCCGTTGTGAGCAAGCTGTCACGTTCTCTACAGTGACCCGCGTGGCTCCGGAGAATGAGTCACGCACTCCCATCGGATTCGGTTCACGAACCGTCACTTTCTTCAAGGAGCAGGCCTTGCTTGGAAATGCCATGAGCAGTGGCCGGGTTCGCACTCGCCGCGCCGCGCTCGGGCTCGCCCTCGCCGTCGCCGCTGTCACCGCCGCCAGCGGCTGCAGCGCGCTCGGATCGGACAGCTCGAACGCCTCGTCGAACGGGGGCGGCCTGGAGAAGTCGAAGATCAAGGTCTCCATCATGCCGACCACGGACCTGGCACCGTTCTGGCTAGCCATGGACGGCGGTTACTTCAAGGCCGAGGGTCTCGAGGTCGAGCAGATCGTCGCGCCGAGCGGTCAGGCGTCGATGACGAAGGCGATCTCCGGCGAGGCCGACATCGCCCTCTCGACCTACACGCCGTTCTTCGTCGCCAAGAGCACCGGCGCCGCGGACGTGCAGCTGGTCGCCGACGGCACGTCGGTGAACGCGAAGAGCAACGCCATTGTCACGGTGCCGAACTCGCCGGTGAAGACGGTCAACGACCTCCAGGGCAAGCGCATCGCCATCACCGCCAAGAACACCGCGTCCGACATCCTCACCAAGTCGGTCATGAAGGACCACGGCGTCGACTTCAGCAAGGTCAACTGGGTGCCGATGCCGCTGCCGAACATGGCGGCCGCCCTGCAGCAGGGCCAGGTCGACGCGGCGTACATGCCGGAGCCGCAGCTCTCGCAGGCGGCGAAGATCGCCGGCGCCACGCCGGTCATCGACATCAACACCGGCGCCAGCCAGGACTTCCCCCTGACCGGCTACGGCGCGGCGACCAAGTGGGTGCAGGCGAACCCGAAGACCCTCGCGGCCTTCCAGCGCGCCATGAAGAAGGCCACCGTCGACGCGATCAACGACCGCTCGAAGGTCGAGCCGCTGCTCGTCAAGTACGCGAAGATCGACGAAGACACGGCCAAGCTGCTGACCCTGCCCGGCTACGGCTCCACGCTGGACGCCCGGCGCCTCCAGCGGGTCCCCGACCTGCTGCTGCAGATGGGCGTCATCACCAGCAAGGTCGACGCCGCGCCGATGATCGCCCCGCAGGCGACCAGCTGACGTGACGCTGAAGTGACAAAGCTTCTCCGCGGCCTGGCCGGCCTGGTCGGCTTCCTCCTGCTCTGGGAGGTCGTCGTCCAGGTCGGCCTGGTCAGTAAAACCTTCATCCCGCCGCCGAGCGTCGTCCTGGTCACCGTCGGGCACCTGCTCGGCGACCCCGAATTCGTCCGCGACGTCATCGCGACCATGCTCGCCTGGCTGATCGCCATCGCGATCGCCATCGCGATCGGCGTGCCGGCCGGGCTGCTGCTGGGCAGCATCCCGGTGCTGCGCACCGCCACCGCCGCGATCGTCGAGTTCCTCCGCCCGATCCCGGTCACCGCGCTGGTGCCGCTGGTGCTGCTGGTGATCGGCTCCGGCCCGGACGCGAAGATCACCCTCGCGGTGTACGCGTCGCTGTGGCCCATCATGTTCAACACCATCTACGGCATGGGCGAGATCGACCCGGTGCTGATGGAGACCGCGCGCGCGTGCGGGACCAGCCGGTTCCGCATCCTGTCGTCGGTCGCATTGCCGCAGACCGCGCCGTTCGTCTTCACCGGCGTCCGGCTGTCGGCGACCATCGCCCTGATCGCCGTCGTCAGCGTGGAGTTCCTGGCCGGGTCCGAAGTCGGGCTCGGCAGCTTCATCCTCGTCTCCAGCACCGGCTCGGTCCGGTTCGACCTGGTCCTGGCCGGTACCGTGGTGGCCGGGGTGCTCGGCTACCTCATCAACGAGGGGCTCGAACAGCTCGGCAAGCGGCTGTTCCGCTGGAGCAGCGTCGACCGGGAGGCGATCGCGTGAGCACGGCGACTCTTTCCGGGCGGGTGGGCCGCCGGGCCGCCCGCGGCGCCGCCACCGTCGCGCGCAACTGGCTGCTCTTCGCGATCCTCGTGGTCGTCTGGGAGTTCGCCGCCCGGGCCGGCGGCAGCAAGTTCTTCCCGCCGCCCACGGAGATCGCGACCTCGGCCGCGAAGCTGTGGTTCACCGGGCCCGCGTCACACCTCTTCCTCACCGACGCGGTGTTCGACAACGTGTTCCCCAGCCTCGGCCGGATGCTCGGCGGCTGGGTGCTGGCCGCGGTCGTCGGCGTCGCGCTGGGCGTGCTCGTCGGCCGGTCGGCGAAGGCGATGGACTACCTCGGCCCGCTGTTCGCGTTCTTCCGCTCGATCCCGCCGCCCACGCTGATCCCGGTGTTCGCGGTGCTGTTCGGGCTGAGCTCGGGCATGCAGATCGGGTCGATCATCTTCGGCGCGGTGTGGCCGGTGCTGCTCAACGCGGTCGACGGCGTCCGCTCGGTCGACCAGGTGAAGGTGGAGACCTCGCGGTCCTTCCGCACGCCGAAGCGGTACTGGGTCACGATGGTGGTCCTGCCCGCGGCGGCGCCGAAGATCTTCGCCGGGCTGCGCGTGAGCCTGTCGATCTCGCTGCTGCTGATGGTGGTTTCCGAACTGGTCGGCGCCTACAACGGCATCGGCCGGTCGCTGCTGAACGCCCAGCAGGACTTCGACTTCCCGACCATGTGGTCGTGGCTGGTGCTCCTGGGCATCCTCGGCTACGTCTTCAACACGATCTTCCTGGCCGCGGAACGGCGGGTGCTGGCCTGGCAGCCGGCCCGCCTGGGCCGCGACTGACGCTGGAAAGGCCTCTCCCCATGTCAACCATGCTCGAAGTGTCCGGCCTCAGCCACACCTACGGCACGGGCGCCAAGGCGCACACCGCGGTGAACGAGCTGACGTTCACCGTCGAGGCCGGGCAGCTGGCCAGCATCGTCGGCCCGTCGGGCTGCGGGAAGTCGACGCTGCTGCGCTGCATCGCCGGGCTGACCAAGTCCACCGCAGGCACGGTCAGCCTGCACGGCGATCGCGTCGACGGCGTGCCGGACGACCTCGCCGTCGTGTTCCAGGACTACAGCCGCTCGCTGTTCCCGTGGCTTTCGGTGCAGAAGAACGTCGAGTTCCCCCTGCGCTGGCGGCCGATCTCGAAGGCCGAGCGGCGGAAGCGGGCGGCCGAAGCGCTCGAGCACGTCGGGCTTTCCGGCGTCGGCGCGAAGTACCCGTGGCAGCTGTCCGGCGGCATGCAGCAGCGGGTGTCGATCGCCCGCGCGCTGGCCAGCCGGCCCGCGCTGCTGCTGATGGACGAGCCGTTCGCGTCGGTCGACGCGCAGACGCGCTTCGAGCTCGAGGACCTGACCCGCCGCGTGCAGCGCGAGCAGGGCAGCACGATCCTCGTCGTCACGCACGACATCGACGAGAGCGTCTACCTGTCCGACCGCGTGCTGGTGCTGTCGAAGTCGCCGGCGTCGATCGTGGCGGACCTGCCCGTGGCGCTGCCGGCCGAACGCGACCAGATCACCACCCGCGAGTCGGCGGAGTTCGTGACGCTGCGCGCCGAAGTGGCCCGGCTGCTGCACGGCGGGACCGCCGCTCCGGAAGCGGCCACGGCCGCGTCCGACGCCGCGGAGTGGGAGCTGGCCGAGCAGGCCAAGGCCGTGACGGAGACCAAGACCGGGAGCTGATTTTCGTTCAGGGGGGACCATGAAGAGGGCGCTACTGGCCGGGCTGACGGCCTTGCTGCTGGCGGGGTGCGGGGCGTTGGGCGGCTCTTCTTCGGAGCCGTCGGCGCCCCCGGGTTCGGTGGAGAAGCCGAAGATCCGGGTGTCGATGATGTCGACCATCGACACCGCCCCCTTCTGGCTGGCCAAGGACGGTGGGTACTTCCAGCGTGAAGGCCTCGACGTCTCGACGACCGACGCAGCCACCGGGCAGGCTTCGCTGACGAAGCTGCTCGGCGGCGAGGCCGACATCGCGTACTCGAGCTACACGCCGTTCTTCGTGGCGCAGAGCAAGGGAACCGCGGACATCCGGCTGGTCGCGGACGCGTCGTCGGCCGGCCCGAAGTCGACCGGCGTGGTCGCGCTGCCGTCGTCCGGGATCCGGTCGGTGGCCGACCTCGCGGGCAAGCGGATCGGCATCTCGGCGCCGAACACGATCGCGGACACGCTGACGAAGTCGGTGCTGGCGGACAACCACGTCGACGCGTCGGGCGTCAAGTGGGTCCCGATCCCGCTGCCGAACACGGTTTCGGCGCTGAAGAACGGCGACATCGACGCCGGCTTCCTGACCGAGCCGTTCATCACCCTGGCTTCGCGCACGGCCGGGGCGGTGCTGGTGGCCGACACGGGCACCGGGTCCACAGTGGACTTCCCGACGGCGGGCTACGGCGCGCTGGGATCGTTCGTCTCGTCGTCACCCCGCACGCTGGCGGCGTTCCAGCGCGCGATGGCCGCGGCGACGCGCGACGCCTCGGCGGACCGCAAGAAGATCGAGCCGCTGATGGTGAAGTACGCGAAGATCGACGCCGACACGGCCGCGCGCACGGGCCTGCTGACACTGAAGTCCACTTTGGACGCGAAGCAGCTGCAGCGGGTGCCGGACCTGCTGCTCAAGACGGGCGTGCTGGCGAAACCGGTCGACGTCTCGGCGATGGTGGCGCGCTAGCCGCGTCTGCCACCGGTCAGTACAGCGTCGTGTCCGAGGGGGCGACCCGGATGTGCACCAGCGTCGGGCGCGCGTCCGCCAGTGCCGCCGTCAGGCCGGGGACCAGGCCCGACGGCTCGGTGATCGTCACGCCCTGGCAGCCCATGCTCGCCGCCAGGGCCGCGAAGTCGATGCCGCCCAGTGCCGTTCCCGGGATCTTCTTGCCGCCGATCGCGTCACCGAGGATGCGGACCGCCGCGTACTCCGTGTTGTCCAGGATCAGGATCGTCACCGGGAGGTCCTGGCGCGCGGCCGTCCAGAGGGCCTGGATGCCGTACATGCTGGAGCCGTCGCCGACCACGCCGACGACCTTGCGGTCCGGGCTCGCCAGCGCCGCGCCGACCGCGCCCGGGACGCCGTAGCCGAGCGTGCCGCTGGCCATCGTCAGGAAGCCCGTGTCGGTCGAGGTGATCGGCAGGTGGTCGTGCAGGACGCCGCGGTGGCTCGGGGTCTCTTCGACGACGATCGCGTTGTCCGGCAGCAGGTCCGCGAGCGTCGAGTAGACGAATTCACCGGTCAGCTTGTCGCCGCCCGGCTTCGCGGGCCGCCGGAGCGGCGCCGGGGCCGGGCGGGTGCTGCGCGGGACCGCGTTCAGCAGCGCGCGGACGGCGTGCTTCGGCGTGACCCGGATGCCGGTGCCTTCGAAGGCGCGGGCGAGGATCTGCTCGTCGTCGCTGATGACGAACAGCGGCGGCAGCGGAGCTTCGTCGCGCCCGCGGTCGACGTGGTAGGTGAAGGCCGGCGCCCCGAGCACGACGACGAGGTCGTGCTGCGCCAGCTTGTCCGAGACGGCGCCGCGTTCGGGGTCGAGGAACCCCTGGAACAGCGGGTGGTCCTCGGGGAACGAGCAACGGTAGGACATCGGCGCGACCCACACGCCGGCGCTGAGGCGCTCGGCGAGGGCGACGGTCTCCACGACGGCGGCGTCGTGGTCGACGGCTCCCCCGACGACGATCGCCGGCCGTTCGGCGGCCTCGAGCGCCGCGGCGAGCTCCTCGATCGCCTCGGGATCCGGTGCGAAACCCCGGATCCGCGGCCGGGAGATGGCGGGCCGTTCGGTGGTGACGGTCCAGTCGTCGGCCGGCACGGAGACGAAGACCGGCCCGGACGGCGCCTGCGTCGCGACGTGGTAGGCCCGGGAAAGCGCGGCCGGGACGTCTTCGGCGGTGGCCGGCTCGACCGACCACTTCACGTACGGCTTGGGGAAATCGGGCGCGTCCGTGGCGCCGAGGAAGGGATCGTGCGGCAGGAGCGCGCGGTTCTGCTGCCCGGCGACGATGATCAGCGGCGTCCGGTTGCGGTAGGCGTTGAAGAGGCTGCCGAGCCCGTGCCCGACGCCGCCCGCGGAGTGCAGGTTCACGAGCACGGCCTGGCGCGTGACCTGCGAGTAGGCGTCGGCCATCGCCACGACGGCAGCTTCCTGGAGGCCCAGGACGTAGTCGAAGTCGTCCGGCCAGTCGGTGAGGAAGGGGACCTCGGTGGTGCCGGGGTTGCCGAACACCGTGGTGAGGCCGAGTTCGCGGAGGAGTTCGCGGGTGGCGTCCAGCACCGTGCGCTTGATCATGGCACCAGGCTAACGCTTAGCCCTGCGAAAGAAACCCCTTCGGGCGGCGGATCACGCCGCCGCCCGAAGGGGTCAAGTGGATCAGCCGATCAGGCCCGAGAGGCCGCTGCCCTTGAACGAGCCCCAGCCGGTGACCTGGTCGTACCCGGTTCCCGCGGTGAAGCCGGTCGTGCCGTGCAGGGTGTTGTTGCCGGTCGTCACGTCGTGGAAGCCCGTGCCGTACGACGACCCGTTGCCGATCGAGTAGAACTTCGGGTTCAGGTTGCCGAGACCGCCGCCGTGGACCTGGTTCTGCAGCGTGGCGAACGCCGCCCACAGCGGGGCCGCGCCCGACGTGCCCCACACCGTCTGCCACGCGCCCGCGGTGTAGATGTAGTAGCCCGAACCGCTCGCCGCGTCCGCGGAGACGTCCGGGACCTTGCGGTAGGTCGTGCTCTGCGAGGACTGCCACGACGGCGCGGTGAACACCGTCGAGATGCCGCCGCCGGTCGAGCCGTTCGACGCGCCGTCGTTCCACGCCTTCTCGCTGCTGTAGGCGTTCGACGAGGTCACCGTCAGCTGCGTGCCGCCGACGCCGGTCACGTTCGGGCTGGACGCCGGGAAGTCCACGGCCTTGGCCGTCGACCCGGTCTGGCGGTAGCAGTCGGTGGTGCCGTCGTCGCCCGCGGCCGCGAAGTAGGAGATGCCCTCCGCGGTGCCGGTCGCGATCGCGTTGCTGACGCTCTTGGCCGCGCTCGAACCCTCGGCGGATTCGCAGGCGCCCCAGGAGATCGAGACGACGTTGACCGTGTGGTCCGACGCGATCTTCTGGTACATCGCCAGCTCGCCGGCGCTGGTGTTCGGCGCCTCGTACACGTAGTCGTTCGCCGCGGCGGCGAGCGCGTGCACGACCTCGATGTCGAGCTCGACCTCGATCTGGCCGTCGCCCGGGCTCGAGTCGTAGTTCTGGCCGCTCACCGGGACGGTCGTGACCGAGCCCGCCGAAAGGCCGTACGTGCTGTCGTACTTGGTGATGTTCGACTTCTGGTAGCCGTCGAACTCGACGAAGCCGACCTTGACGCCGCTGCCGGTCGCCGACAGGCCGCTGGTGCCGTAGGCGGTCTTGAGGACGGGCGGCGTGACGGCCTTGACGACGTTGGGCTTCGCGACGGCGGTGGTGTGCGTCCGCAGCGCGTGGTTGTCGAGGCCGACGACGTTGCCGACGACGTCCGAAACCCCGGCGGGCACGGCCGGCGCCGCGTCGTTGGCGAAGAAGGTCCGGCCGGAGGCCTGGTCGTGGTAGGTGCCGATCCGGGTGCGGAACGCCGATTCCAGCTGGGCCGCCGAGCCGGTGAACGTGACGGCCTGGCGGTTGCCGGAAACCTCGATCCCGGTGAGCCCGGCTTTCCCGAGGAATGAGACGGCCTTGTCGACATCGGCTTGCGTCGGGCCGAACTCGGCATTGAACTGCGCCGGGGTCAGAAAGTGGTGGTATTGCGGCGAAGCCGGGTTCTGCACGTCGGCGAGGAACTTTTCCAGCGCCTGCTGGTTGTGCAGTTTCAGCGACAGTGCCGCGGTGATCGGCTGCCCGGCCGCGACGTCGCCGGTGCGGGCGCTGTTGACGAGCGGAGCAGCACTGTCGGCCAGCGTGACCAGGGGTTCCGACGCCGCGGCGGCCGGGACGGCCACGGCGAGGCCGAGCAACGCAGGCAGCGGCACGGCGGCCGCGACGAGCTTGCGCAAGCGCATGGGGAATTTCCTCTCGGCGGTGGGGACCGGGCCTGCGCGCTTCAATACTCGCCGCAGGTTGCCGAGAAGCATAAGAAGCCGCGAACGCGCCGAGGAACCTACTTTTGGCTGCCCTTTCGCGGTTCCCATTTTCGTTTTCCGAACGTTTTACCTTTTCATGGTCGTTCGATTATCGTCCGTATTGTCCGAGATCGTCGATGCGGTCGACGATCTCCTGCGCGTCCGCGCTGCCGGAAAACCGCCGCGCGGCCGCCGACAGCGAGTGCAGCCGCTGCCGGGCCCGCGGCGACCGCAGGGCGCCGACCAGTTCGATCGCCTCCTCGCCGACCGCGGTGGCGACGTCGAGGTCGCCGTCGAGGGCGTGCACGGTGGCCAGCCAGATCAGGGTCAGCGACCGGCTGCGCGCCATTCCCCGCGGGTACCCGGCGATCGCCTCGGTGAGGGCGGGGATGCCGTCGCGGCCGTGCCGGATGTCGACCATCTGGGCCAGTTCGGCGTGCACCGTGCCGACCATCGCCGCCATGTCGGTGGTCCCGAAGAACGCCGCCCACGGCGACGGTTCGCGCCCCTCGGACTCCGCGAACTCCTGCCGGGCGCGGCGCAGGTAGGTCAGCGCCCCGGTGACGTCGGCCTTCTTGGCGAACGCCCACGCCTGGTTCGCCGAGAGGATCGCCTGCGCGAGCTTGGAGTGCGCCAGCAGCGCCGCGTCCCGGCCCTGCTCGAACTCCGTCAGCGCCGCGTCGACGGCCCCGTAGTGCAGGTGCAGCCGCCCGACGCGGTACCGGATGTTGGCCTGGAGATCGTCGTTCCCGGCCTGGACGGCGAGCTCCAGCGCCCGCTCGAACGCGGCCAGCGCGGCGTTCGGCCGGTCCTGGTCGAAGTTCGTCCACCCGGCGAGGTTGTAGATGTCGGCGACGGCCGTGAAGAGCCGCGCCAGGACGACGGTCTTGGCCGCCCCTTCCAGCAACGCCGCGGCGGCGGGCAGGCGCGCCTCGACGGCCGCCCGGCAGGCGCCGCCGCCGTAGCGGTAGTCCAGGCCCCTGAGCTCCGCGACGACGTCCTCGAGCCGCCGCACGTCGGCGAGACCCACGCGGGTTCCCCGCGGTTCGCCCCGCCCTTCACTGCCGGTCATGGCAGCCCTCCGTCCGTTGAGGGCTGCCGGCACGGGCAGCCCCCGGTTATTCCCCACCGGGCCGGGCCGGAGCGCGGTCCTTCGAGGGACTGGCGCCGGGCAGCACCCCGGCGGCGGTCAGCACCACACCCGTGGCCGTTTCCGCGATCTTGACGGCGGCCAGCAGGCCGGTGAGGGCGAGCGAGCCGCCGAGCCCCAGTTTGGCGAACTCGTCTTCGGAGGTTTCGGTTCCGCGTTGACGCGGTATCGTGCTGGTCACGATTCAGCCTTCCGGCTTGTTCCGGACGCACTCGGGCGATATCCGCGGGGAATCAACCGCTCCCACGTGACAGAAATCCACCGGATGGTCGACATCCTGGTTTCCTGATGACTTCTCATCGAATTGACCGCGAACCGAATACGCGCGCCCACAGCGCCGCCTCCCGTGCTGGCCGAACAATTCTTGAGACCATCCGGGTGAACGGCGACCGTGCCCGTCGCACCGAGCCCACCCCGACGGAAACGCCACCGTTTCACGACTTCTCGACCACGATAGCCAGCAGCTGCCGAGCCTTCAGCCGCCAAGCAGCCCAACAACGATAACGCACGTGCAGGTGCACAACCGACGGCGAACGGGCATTCGCAAGCCCCGAATGCAATTTCAGGATAACGATTCAAAAGCCGGTAATACTGGTATGACCGGCCGGCGGATCACGCAATTGCCCGCCGGCCGGCTGCGGATTTGGAAACGGGGGCGCCGTACTCCGTACGACTTCCGCAGCCCCTCAGGATTTGACGAGCTCCACCCAGGTGCGCACCGTTTCGGCGGCCACCGGCGCCTGCCAGCCACCGGGCCGGACGGCGCTTCCGACATGGAACCCGCGCACCCCGCCCGCGCGCAAGAGGTGCACCTGCTGCGCGCGCAGCCCGCCGCCGACGAGCAGTTCCGGCCCGCTTTCGCGCTGTGCCAGGCGCTGTAGCACGGAAAGCCCACTGCCTACACCGTTCGGGTGGCCGGCCGCGAGCACGGTGTCACACCCGATCGCGGCCAGCTGGTCGTACGCGCGCAACGGGTCCCGCGTGCGGTCGATCGCGCGGTGGAACGTCCACGGCAGCCCGTCGATCTCCTTGATGAGCGCCTCGCAGGCGTCCAGGTCGATCTCGCTGTCGACGGTGAGGAAGCCGAAGACGAACTCGCGCGCACCCGCGTCGACCAGCCGGGCGGTGTCCGCGCGCAGCCCCTCGAGGTCGCCGACGGCGAAGGAACCGTTGTCCCGCAGCATGACCCGCACCGGGAGGTCGGTCGCCGAAAGCACGTCACGCAGCGTCTCGACCGACGGCGTGAGGCCGTCCTGCGCCATGTCCGTCACCAGTTCGAGGCGGTCGGCCCCGCCCGCCTGCGCGCCTTCGGCGTCCGCCGCGTCCAGCGCGATCACTTCCAGCAGGGGCGTCTTCGAGCTCATGCCTCATCCGTTTCACTGGTTCCGGGTGTCGTCTCCCCTCGCGTGCCGCCCTCGCCGGAAGCCGCCTTGAAGGCTCGTCATCCGCTCGCGTACCGCTTCCGGGGAAAGAGAGAGTATCGGCCGCTGCTCCGGCACCGCTCCGGGGCTCGCCGCGGAATCCGCGGGCTGCAGGAACGGCCAGGTGTCCTCGGCGCCGTCCTCCTGCTCCAGTTCGGCCGGGGTCGGCCACTCGTAGGCGGGCTCGATCGCGGCCGGCGGCGTGACGGGCCGGATCTGCGGCTCGGTGTCCTCGTCGTCCGGCCCCACCTCGGCACTTTCCCGGGAAAGCTCCGCCCCCAGGCGGTCGCTTTCCCGGGAAAGCGGCGGCGGAGGGGGCGGGGGCGGCGGCGCGGCGAGCGCGTGGCGCGGCTCGGGTTCGGCCGGCCGCGGCTCCTCCGCGACCGGGCGCGGCTCGACGGCCTTGCGCGCCGCCTCGGGCGCCGCCGACGCGTCGAACCAGCGCGACAGGACGTCGCGGTAGGCGGGCATCCGCTCGGTCGGCGCGTCGAGGTCCAGGTGCGAGTCGTCGTCCGCGGTCGGCCACTCCGGCGCGTGCTCGCGGGCCACCACGGGGGCCCGGCGCGGCGGCCCGGCCTCGATCGACGGCGGCGAAAGCTCCTCCGGCTCCGGCTCGGGCTCGGGTTCCGGCGGCGTGAGCGGGGCCAGCGGTGCCAGCAGCTCGGGTTCCGGGGCCGCGGCCGGCTCGGCGGGCGGGGGCGGCGCGGGCATCGGCGGCAGCTCGACGATCAGGCCGGCGGGCACCAGCACGGTCGCGACGAGCCCGCCGTCCCGGCCCGCGCTCAGGCGGACGTCGATCCGGTGCCGGGTGGCCAGCGTCGCGACCACGAACAGGCCCATCCGGCGCGAGACTTCGACGTCGACGTCCGGCGGGTGCGCGAGCCGCGCGTTGGTGCGGTCGATCTCGGCCTGCGGCATGCCGGCGCCGTGGTCGACGATCTCGATCTCCCAGTCGCCGTCGTGGGTCTCGGCACTGGACACGGTGACGGTCTCGTCGCCGGAGTAGCTCGTCGCGTTCTCCAGCAGCTCCGAAACGACGTGCACCAGGTCGTTGACGGCCTCCCCGCGCACCGCGACCTGCGGCGCCGGGCCGAGCTCGATGCGCTGGTAGTGCTCGACCTCGGAGAGCGCGGCGCCGATGATCTCGTCGGCCGAGACGGCGCCCGCGTCCTCCCGCGCCGAGTCGTGGCCGGACAGGACCAGCAGGTTTTCGCTGTTGCGCCGCATCCGCGTCGCCAGGTGGTCGAGCTCGAACAGCCCGGCCAGGGTGTCCGGGTCCTGCTCGTCGGCTTCCATCCGGTCGAGCACCGACAGCTGCCGCTCGACGAGGTCCTGGCTGCGCTGGGACAGGTTGACGAACATCGCGTTGACGTTTTCGCGCAGCATCGCCTGCTCGCCGGCCAGGCGGACGGCTTCGCCGTGCACCGCGTCGAACGCGCGGGCCACCTGGCCGACCTCTTCGCGGGTGAACACCGGCACCGGCGCGACCGCCAGTCGTTTCCGCAGGTTCTCCGGCGCGGGCTCGGGGTCGGTGAGCAGGTTCTGCACGGCGGCGGGCAGCCGGTGTTCGGCCACTTCCAGCGCCGTCCGGCGCAGGATCCGCAGGGGGCGCAGCAGGGACCGCGCGATGACGACCGACAGCACGCCCGCGACGAGCAGTACGCCGAGCACGACCCCGCCGTCCCAGATCGCCGCCGTGCGCGCCTGCGCCGCCAGGGCGTCCGTGCGTTCCTGCAGCTGGACCAGCAGGGCTTGCTGCACTTGGTGGGCGAGGTTCACGGTGTGCGTCGCCGAGACGTCCCACTGGTTCGGGTCGAGACCGGAGAGGTTCTGGCCGTTTTCGGTGCGGGTCAGCGCGGACTCGACCATGTCGTTGCCGATGTCGACGACCAGGCCGATCACGGTGTCGTCGAACATGCGCTGCTGGTCGGGCGTCGCGAAGGTGCGGTAGTCGTTGCGCGCGGCGGCGAGCTCCGCTTCGGCGCCGAGCAACGCGCGCGTGCGGTCGCGGTTGAGGCTGCCCGCGGCGAGCGCCTCGGCCAGCACCGCGCGCTTGACCGACATCTGGTCCTTGATCCGGGCGAGCGCGTTGCCGGCCAGGCGCAGCCGCGCGAGCTCGGGGTCCGAGACGTCGGCGGCGGCCGAGTCGCTGATGTCGAGCAGGCCGGAGATCAGCTCGCTGTAGGAGCGCAGCACGGCGTCGGCGGGGAACGCCGAGTGCTCCGCGGAGAACCGGAGGCCGCCGAGCACGCGCAGGCGGTCGTCGGTCTGCTGCAGGCTTTCCCCGGCCTTCGCGTCCAGCCGGGGTCTACTGTCGGCGAGGGTCCGTTCGAACGTGCCGATCGCCTGGTCGACGCGTTTGCGCTGACCGGTGAGGTCGGCCGTGTCGCCCTGGCGGTCCTGGGCGACGAACCGGACGGTGAGGTCGCGCTCGCGCTGGAGCTCGTGGATGGCTTCGGCGACCGTGCTGTCGACGCGGCCGCGGGTGGCGAACTCCGCGAGCTGCCGCGCGTCACGGAGGTCCGAGCTGATCCGCAGGCCGACGAGGGCGATCACCGCGAGCGCGGGGATGAGGAGGACGGCGAAGAGCTTCGTGCCCAGGCGCCAGTTCCGGAGCCGCCACCGGCCGCCGGCCGGACGTGGATCCGCCGCGTCGCCGCCCTTGCGGGGACGCTGATCGCGACGGGTCACCTGGTTTCCTTTTCCGCCGCGGGAGGGAACCCGCGGATCCGACGACACCTCGAACCTACTGGACGGTAGCCCGCCCGATGAAGATCCGAAAGCCGCGCTGGCACGATACGGCCCTGCCCGCGATCGTATGGGGCGCGGACCATACGATCCAGCACGAGAACCAGATTCTCGCGGTAGGTGAAGGTTCATGATCAGACGCGGACTGACGATTCCGCTGGTGGCGGCGTTGCTGACGACCGCGGGCTGCAGCCTGTTCGGATCCGGATCACCGGCCTCGCCACCGCCATTGGAACGGACCACTCTGCGTGTCGGTGTGGGCAACGCCATCGACACGGCCCCGCTGCGGATCGCCGTCGCGGCCGGGAAGTTCGGCGCCGCGGGCCTGAACGTCCAGCTCGTCGAGCTCGGCGCGGACGACGGGCTGGCCAAGCTGGCGGCCGGCGACCTCGACGTCACCTTCGCCTCCGACATCGCGGTCTTCCGCGCCGCGGCGGGCGGGACGGCCCTGCAGCTGCAGGGCGAGGCCTACACGTCCGGCCCGAACACCATGGCCCTGGTCACCCTGCCCGGCTCCGACTACACCGTGCCGACGACGAAGAAGTCCCCCGACATCGCGGTGAACATGCTCGACGACGTCGGCGCCCTGGCCGCGCGCTCGGTGCTCGGCACCGCGGGCGTCGACGTGGCGAAGATCAAGTTCAAGCAGGTCGCGTTCGACCGGATGCCGCAGGCCCTGCAGGCGGGCGACGCGGACGCGGCGCTGATGATCGAGCCGTACATCACGCGCGCGGAGAAGGACCTCGGCGCGCACATCCTGGCCGACGGCGCCCGCGGCGCGACGCTCGACTTCCCGCTGTCGTCCTACTCGTCGGCCAAGCCGTTCGCCCAGGCCAACCCGCGCACGCTGGCGGCGTTCCGCACGGCGCTGGGCGCGGCCCAGCAGAGCGCGACGGACCCGGCGGTGGTCCGCGACGCGCTCCCGAAGTTCTCCGACATCGACACGACGACGGCGGCCCTCATCTCGCTGGGCTCGTACCCGACGTCGCTGAACGGCATCCGGCTGCAGCGCGTCGCCGACCTGATGCACAACTCGGGCCAGCTGGCCGACCGCCTCGACGTCCAGAGCCTGCTGCCGGACCAGAACGGTTACTGACTCCGGCTAGATGCTCTCGCCCGGCGGCGTCAGGCACACCGCGCGCGTCGGCGGGCCGGCGTAGTACCGGATGTCGTCGGCCTTTCCGCAGGTGTCGGGATCGTGCGGGCCGGTGATGACCTGGACGCGTTCCGTCGCCGCCGGGTCGGTGCAGCTCACCTTGGCGACCTTGACCTCGTCGTCGGCGTCGCGCAGGCAGTCGCCGGTGCTGACGTTCAGCGCCAGGCAGAGCGTCCGCCCGGCCGCGATCTTGAACCGCACGTACCCGTTGGAGGCGCAGGTCGAGGACCCGCTGTAGCTCTGTTCGACCTGGTACGCGGCGCTGTCCGAGCCGCAGCCGACGCGGTGGTAGACGATCTTGTCGCCGCTTTCCCGCGACAGGTACACGCAGTCACCGCTCCCGGGCGGGCCGGCGCGATCGGCCCAGTAGATGCTCAGCGCGCCCAGCGAACCCAGGGCCAGCGCCAGGACGACGCACACCGCGAGGGTGATCTTCACCTTCGTGGTGAACCAGTGCGGGATGGGCTGCCGACCGGGCACCGGCGCGGACGGGGCCGCGTGGTCCGGCGACCGGAACGGGTTGTCGTCGAACGGTGGTGTGGTCAACGTGCCCTCCAGTGATCCCCTCGGCACCTCGTCCCACGAGCGAGGCACGTATAACAGTAGTTGTGACTGATGGCCCGCTGATCGTCCAGTCCGACAAGACCGTGCTCCTGGAGGTCGACCACCCCCAGGCCGATGACGCGCGCGTCGCGATCGCGCCGTTCGCCGAGCTCGAACGCGCCCCGGAGCACGTCCACACCTACCGGATCACGCCCCTGGCGTTGTGGAACGCGCGTGCCGCGGGGCACGACGCCGAGCAGGTCGTCGACGCCCTGACGACGTATTCGCGCTTCCCCGTGCCGCAGCCGCTGCTGATCGACGTCGTCGACGTGATGGGCCGGTTCGGCCGGCTGCAGATCGCGAACCACCCGGCGCACGGCCTGGTCATGTCGACCACCGACCGCGCGGTGCTCACCGAGGTCGTCCGGAACAAGAAGATCAGCCCGATGCTCGGCGCGCGGATCGACGAGGACACCGTCATCGTCCACCCGAGCGAGCGCGGGCGGCTCAAGCAGGCGCTGCTGAAGGTCGGCTGGCCCGCCGAAGACCTCGCCGGGTACGTCGACGGCGAAGCGCACCCGATCGCGCTCGACGAGCGCGACTGGCACCTGCGCGACTACCAGCGGATGGCCGCGGAGGCGTTCTGGGCGGGTGGCTCGGGCGTGGTCGTGCTGCCGTGCGGCGCGGGCAAGACGCTGGTCGGCGCGGCCGCCATGGCGAAGGCGCGGGCCACGACGCTGATCCTGGTGACGAACACGGTCGCCGGGCGGCAGTGGAAGCGCGAGCTGATCGCGCGGACGTCGCTGACCGAGGAGGAGATCGGCGAGTACTCCGGCGAGAAGAAGGAGATCCGGCCGGTCACCATCGCGACGTACCAGGTGATCACGCGCAAGACCAAGGGCGAGTACCGGCACCTGGAGCTGTTCGACTCGCGCGACTGGGGCCTGGTCGTCTACGACGAGGTGCACCTGCTGCCGGCGCCGGTGTTCCGGATGACGGCGGACCTGCAGTCCCGCCGCCGCCTCGGTCTCACCGCGACGCTGGTGCGCGAGGACGGCCGCGAAGGCGACGTCTTCTCGCTGATCGGGCCGAAGCGCTACGACGTGCCGTGGCGCGACATCGAGGCGCAGGGCTGGATCGCGCCGGCGGAGTGCACCGAGGTCCGCGTGACGCTGACCGACGCCGAACGCCTGGAGTACGCCACGGCCGAGGCCGACGAGCGCTACAAGCTGGCGGCGACGGCGCAGACCAAGACCCCGGTGATCAAGTCCATTGTGGAGCGTCACGCGGGCGAGCCGACCCTGGTGATCGGCGCCTACCTCGACCAGCTGGAGATGCTGGGCGACGAGCTGGACGCCCCGGTGATCCAGGGCGCGACGAAGAACAAGGAACGCGAAGAGCTCTTCGACAAGTTCCGCCGCGGCGAGATCCGCACGCTGGTCGTGTCGAAGGTCGCGAACTTCTCGATCGACCTGCCCGAGGCGTCGGTGGCGATCCAGATCTCGGGCACGTTCGGCTCCCGCCAGGAGGAAGCCCAGCGCCTGGGCCGCCTCCTGCGCCCCAAGGGTGATGGCCGTCAGGCGCACTTCTACTCGATCGTCTCGCGCGACACGGTCGACACGGAGTACGCGGCGCATCGGCAGCGTTTCCTGGCGGAGCAGGGGTACGCGTACCACATCGTCGACGCGGACGACCTGCTCCGGCCGCTCTAGCCGGGTCCTTGCCGCCGCTCCCTCGCCGCCACGTCACGATCGCGGGCGAGGCTTGCCGATCCGCGGCTTCATCGCGGCCACGCCCAGCCCGCTCAACGCGGCCTGCTCCGGCGCGCTAACCCCTTCGGCCCAGCGGATCGTCACAGGAACAACTTCCGCCACAGCCGTTTCAGAAGCGGCTCTGACCTGCGGATTTGCAGATTCACTCGAACGGATGAGCGGCCCGAACGCTGGAAATTGTCAGACCCTCGAACTACTGTTCGACATGCACCAGCCGAACACAAGTTCGAGGGGACGTCCATGACGATCGCACCGCTCCGCCCCGGTACGCCCGCGCCGCCGGTCCAGACCCTGCCACCGGGGTCGTGGCACGGCCGGCTGTGGGTGTCCGACCTGCCGCTGACCCGGCCCGAGCGCTACCTCGGCTGCGTGGCCGAGTTCGAGCGGTCGGGGCTGTGGCCGGTGCTGATCCCGCACGACCAGCGCTTCGCGGCGAACGGCGAGGACTGGATCGACGACCGCGGCCGCCTGGCCCCGGCCGGCCACCGGGTCGCGACGGCCGACGCGGCGGGCGCGCTGGACCGCTGGTGGGACGCGTCGTGCTGCGACGGCGCCTGCCTGCGGCCGTTCGGCGCGCGTTTCCCGGGGCTGGCCAAGCGCAGCCCGCGCAGGTCCGACCCGCTGGCGGAGGCGGGCAACACGGGCTCGATCCTGGCGACGCGCGCCCCGCACCGGCTCGGCCTGGTCCAGACCGAGCGGCCGGCCGACATCCCGGCCCTGCTGGGCTGGACGGGCATGATCAAGTACACCGACCAGGTGGCCGAGCTGTCGGCGGTGCTGCGCAGCTGGGAGGAGCGCTTCGGCGCGACGCTGGTGGTGCTGGGGTTCGACACGCTGGAGCTGTCGGTGTCGGCGCCCCCGCGCAACCAGGCCCGGGCGCTGTCGGTCGCGGCGGAGCACCGGGCGTTCAGCCTGCCCACCTTCGCGGGACAGCCCGGAAACCTGCGCGAGTACGCGTCGGATCTGGTGCAGTCGCGGGTCTGGCGGTTCTCCTGGGCGTGAGGAACGGGGTCCGGCGGCCGGAGCGGGGGTTCCCCGTGC
Organism: Amycolatopsis stemonae; assembly: GCF_054781455.1. NCBI lineage: Bacteria > Bacillati > Actinomycetota > Actinomycetes > Pseudonocardiales > Pseudonocardiaceae > Amycolatopsis > Amycolatopsis stemonae. The sequence continues at coordinate 826,936 of NZ_BAAGUJ010000001.1, forward strand.
GCAAGGGAATCGCCGCACCCACCCCCTGGGTGCGGCCGGCCGGAGGCCACCCGTGAGCAAGCGCTTCAAGGGCCTCGTCAGACGAGCGTCCGCGAATCTGGGTCGGTTGTCCCGTCCGGCGGTCCACCCGTCCGGACGGCGGCCTCGCGGCCGCGTTTGTCCCCGCCCGGGAGCGGGCATCACCCACCGCGGGAAGGCGGTGAGCACGATCGCCGAGATCCGGATCGGCACGTCGGGGTGGCGTTATCCGCCGTGGCGCGGGGAGTTCTACCCGGCGGGACTCGCGCAGCGGCGGGAGCTCGAATACCTGTCGCGGCGGATGAACGCGGTCGAAATCAACGGCTCGTTCTACTCGCTGCAGCGCCCGGAACGGTTCCGCGCCTGGTTCGACGAGACCCCGGCGGACTTCCTCTTCGCGGTGAAGGGCGGCCGCTTCATCACGCACATGAAGCAGCTGCGCGACGTCGAGACGGCGCTCGCGAACTTCTACGCCTCCGGCGTGCTGGCGCTCGGCGCGAAGCTGGGCCCGTTCCTCTGGCAGCTGCCGCCGAGACTGACGTTCGACCCCGACCGCCTCGCGACGTTCTTCGCCCTGCTGCCCCGCACGACGACCGACGCGGCCCACCTCGCGGCCAAGCACGACGACAAGCTGAAGGGAACGCCTCATCTCCAGGCCGGCCCGCGGAAGCGGCTGCGGCACGCGCTGGAGGTCCGGCACCCGAGTTTCGCGCAGCCCGCGGCGGCGGCGCTGCTGCGCAAGCACGGGATCGCGTTGGTCGTCGCGGACACCGCGGGCCGGTGGCCGCTCATCGAAGAGCAGGCGGCGGACTTCTCGTACGTCCGCCTCCACGGCGACGAGGAGCTTTACGTCAGCGGCTATTCGGACCGGGCGCTGCGTGCCTGGGCCGACAAGATCCGCGCCTGGCACGAAGACGGCACCCGGGACGTCCACGTCTACTTCGACAACGACGTGAAGGTCGAGGCACCCCGCAACGCGGAGACCCTGGCCGGCCTGCTCGGCGTGGCCCCGCCGACCGGACAGTGAGCGGACAGTGAGCGCGATCGGGTTGGGTGACAAGGCGGGCCGGACCGGCTTGCGTGCTGTCGCTGGGGGTCGGCACGCGGGCGGTCCGCCCTTCCGCCCCCGGCGCCGCGGTCAGCCCGCGCCCACCAGGGCCGCCAGTTTCGAGCGCACGTCGTCCGCGTCCGGGTGGCCCAGCTCCGTCAGCAGCCGGACCGAGCGCAGCCAGCACTCCCGCGCCAGGCCGCGATCCCCGTGCCGCAGGTGGATCGTGCCGAGCTGGGCCAGCACGTCCGCGGCCTCGTCCTGCTCGCCCATCGCGAAGAACATCTCGACCGAGTCGCGGATGCACGCGATGCCCTCGTCCACGCGGCCCAGCCCCACCAGCGCCAGGCCGCGCGTGTGCACCGTGAACCGCGTGTCCACCGGCTCGCCGTCCGGGCCCGGCACCGCCAGCGCCGCGTCGGCGAGGCGCAGGGCCTGCTCGTGGTCGCCCATCGAGGTGCAGATGTCGCCCAGCGCCCGCAGCACGCTCGCCTCGAGCGCCCCCAGCCCCAGCTCGCGGACGATCTCCAGCGCCTGCATCCCGTGCTCGTAGGCCCAGGCGTAGTCGTCGAGGTTGTGCGCCGCCATCGCCAGGTTGTACTGCGCCCGCGCCTCGCCCTCGCGCGCGCCGAGGTCGCGCTGGATCGCGAGCACCTGCTCCAGGTAGCGCCGCGACTCGTCGTACTGCCGCGCGACGCCGTTGACCACGCCGAGCCCGCTCAGGATGCCCGCCTCGCCCGGCCGGTGGCCGCTCGCGCGCGCCGCCTCGAGCGCCACGGCGAAGACCGAACGCCAGTCGTCGAGCCGCGAGCGCGTGACGAAGTAGCTCTGCAGCAGCCAGGCCAGCTTCCAGCAGACGTCGTCACGCCGGCGCCGCGCCAGGTGGACCGCGGCGATCAGGTTGCCGGACTCCTCGCCGAACCAGGCCAGCGCCTCGTGGTACTCGGAGAACGCCAGACCACCGGCGAGGTCGTCGAGCTCCAGCAGCCGGTAGTAGCGCTCCGGCCGCATCCGCCGGGACGCGTTCAGCGCCGACGCCAGGTACCAGTCCAGCAGCCGGTCCAACGCGGCGTCGCGCTGCGAAGGCGTGTCGACCCGCGAAGCGACTTCGCCGGCGTACGCCCGGATGAGGTCGTGGAACTGGTAGCGGCCCGGCCACGGCTGTGCGAGCAGGTGCGCGGCGGCGAGGGTCTCCAGCATCGGCCGGGTCGTCGCGAGGTCCAGGCCGGCGACCGCGGCGGCCGCCGGCGCGGTGAAGTCGACGCCGGTGGGCAGCCCGAGCAGGCGCAGCAACCGTGCCGTCGACGGCTCCAAAGCCTGGTACGAGTACGAAAACACCGAGCGGATGTTCGTGCCTTCGCCGTCGGCGAGGTCGAACGAGCCGAGCAGGTCGCTGTCGAGCGAGTCGACGAACTCGTCGAGCGGCAGGTCGGGGAACTGCGCGGCCCGGACCGCGAGGATCCGGATGGCCAGCGGCAGCCCGCCGCAGTAGCGCACGAACCGCTCGGTCGCCGCCGGGTCGCGCGCGACGCGCTCGATACCGATCGTGGACGCGAGCAGCTCGACGGCGTCCTCCTCGCCGAGCTCCTCCAGCGCGATCCGCCGCGCGCCGTGCGTCGCGACCAGCGCGCGCAGCTGCCAGCGGCTGGTGATCACGACCAGGCAGCCCGGCCCCGGCAGCAGCGGGCGCACCTGCTCGGTGCGGTTGGCGTTGTCGAGCAGGACCAGCAGCCGCCGCCCCGCGCTGTGCGTGCGCCAGCTCGCGGCGCGGCCGTCGAGGTCGTCCGGGATCTGGTCGCAGGGCACGCCGAGCGCGGTCAGCACCGCCTCCAGCGCGGCCGCCGGCTCGACCGGCTCGCCGGGCCCGTAGCCGCGCAGGTTGACGTAGACCTGCCCGCCGGGGAACCGGTCGGCGACCTCGTGCGCGAAGTGCACGGCCAAGGTCGTCTTGCCGATGCCGCCCATGCCCTCGACGGACGCGATCGGCGTCGACGTGTCGGCCTCGATCGCCTCCGGCAGCAGGGCGTGCAACGCCTTGAGGTCGCACTCGCGCCCGGAGAAGGTCGGCAGGTCGGCGGGCAGCTGGTGCGGCACCTGCGGCTCGACGCCGAGCCGGTAGCGCGCCAGCCGCGCGCCGCCGGCCGGGTCGTCGGCGGCGGCTCCGGTCAGGATCGCCTGACGGGTGCGCTGCAGCGAGAGCCCGGGGTCCAGCCCGAGCTCCTCGGCCAGGACCCCGCTGATCCGCCGGTAGACGTCGAGCGCCTCGGCCTGGCGACCCGACCGGTAGAGCGCGACCATCAGCTGCTCGTGCAACCGCTCCCGCAGCGGGTTTTCCCTGGTCAGCCGGGCCAGTTCGGGCACGACGGTGCCGTATTCGCCGACGTCGAGCAGGGCGTCCGCCCACTGCTCGCGCACGCGCAGCCGTTCTTCGGCCAGCTGGCCGACCTCGTCGCGGTGCAGGGCGTCCGACTCGACGTTCAGCAGCGCCGGGCCCCGCCACTGCGCGAGCGCCCCGGCGAAGTGCGCGGCCGCCTGGCGGCTCTCGCCGCGGTCCATCGCGGCCTTGCCGCGGGTGGCGAGACCGCGGAACCGGGCGAGGTCGAGCAGGTCGTCGTCGAGCTCGATCAGGTAGCCGCCGCTCTCGGTGCGGATCGCGACCTGGTCGCCCAGCGCCCGGCGCAGGCGCAGCACGTACGTCTGGAGCGCGCCCTTCGAGCGGCGGCGATCGTCGTCCCAGAGCCAGCGGCCCAGCTCGTCGACCGGCACGACCCGGTTCGCGCGCAGCAGCAGCCCGGCCAGCACGATCAACGGCCGGCTCCCCCCGAGCGGCACCGGGTGGCCATCGGCCGTGACCTCGGCCGGACCCAGCACGCGGAAGTCGAGGACCACGGGGTCATTCTGACGGGAACCGCACTGATCGGCAGCCGTTTGCCGAAGGTCGGGATGGCATGATCGGCGACGATGAAGGTCTACGCGATCCCCCTGCGCAACCGGTTCCGCGGCATCACGGTCCGGGAAGGCGTGCTGCTCGGCGGCCCGGCGGGCTGGGGCGAGTTCTGCCCGTTCGCCGACTACTCGGACGCCGAAAGCGTGCCCTGGCTGCAGGCGGCACTGGAAGCGAGCGAGGCCGGCTGGCCGGCGCCGGTCCGCGACCGGGTCGAGGTGAACACGACCGTGCCGGTGGTCTCGCCGGAGAAGGCGTACGAGCTGGTGCGCGCCTCCGGCTGCCGCACGGCGAAGGTGAAGGTCGCGGACCCGAGGTCGTCGATCGCGGACGACTGCGACCGCGTGGCGGCGGTCCGCGACGCGCTCGGCCCGGCGGGCGCCATCCGCGTGGACGCGAACATGGCCTGGGACGTCGACACGGCGGTCCGCGCGATCACGGACCTCGACAAGGCGGCGGGCGGCCTGGAGTACGCGGAGCAGCCCTGCCCGACGATCGACGACCTGGCGGCGGTACGCCGGCGGGTGCGGGTCCGCATCGCGGCCGACGAGTCGATCCGCCGGGCCGAGGATCCGTTGAAGGTGGCGGTCGCGGGCGCGGCGGACATCGCGGTGCTGAAGGTGGCGCCGCTGGGCGGGGTCCGCCGGGCCCTGGAGGTCGCGGAGGCGTGCGGGCTGCCGTGCGTGGTGTCGTCGGCGGTGGAGACGAGCGTGGGCCTGGCGGCCGGCCTGGCACTGGCGGGCGCGTTGCCGTCGTTGGACTTCGCGTGCGGACTGGGCACGATCTCGTTGCTGGAGGGCGACGTCTGCGCGGACTCACTGTCCCCTGTGGACGGCCACCTGCCGGTGCTGCGCCAAGCACCCGAGCCCACGGAGGCATACCCGGCACCGCCCGACGTCGAAGCGGCGTGGACGGCCCGGCTCGACCGGGTGCGCGGCTTGTCGTGAGTGGTCACGCAGCCTGCCAGGCCTGGCCGTAGGCGCGCACCAGCCACTGGTCGGCCCAGGCGCGGTCCGGGTGTTCCGGCAGCGGCGACGCGCCCCGGACCAGCTGGTCTTCGAGCTCCCTCGCGGCTGCCACCGCCTCCTGCTGCGTGTGCTTCCCGCGCCGCAGGTCGCGCAGCCAGGACAGCCACGGCTCGGCGATCGGGCCGTGCAGGCCGGACCGACCTGACAGCGCAGGATTGTCCCCCGCTCGGCGATCGCGGCGAACTCGGGCGTGTCGTGTTTCACGGTCCGACGTTGGACCGGCGCGCCCGGGTGCGGGCACCTGGTTTTCCCGGAGGCGGAGTTCAGGGTCGGGGTCCGGGCCGTTCCCGATGTGGCGGGACCCCGGCCGGAGCCACTATTGAGCCATGACGAACAGCGTGTACACCCCGGAAACCACCAAGAAGCTCCGCCGCAGCAAGACCGACAAGATGCTCACCGGCGTCTGCGGCGGCTGGGCGACCTACCTCGGCATCGACGCCAGCGTGCTGCGCATCGGCATGGTCGCCGCCGTGTTCCTTTCCGTCGGCATCGCCATCCCGGTCTACGTCGCCGCCGCCATCCTGACGCCGGAAGAGGACTCCTGACGCGGGCGGGCGCCGGCTCGCAGGGGGAGCCGGTGCCCGCCGGACGACGGGGGTGTGACGCGGGCGTCGGGGGACGCCCGCGCGGGGGTACGAGAACGGCCCGGACGCCAAGGGGACGTCCGGGCCGTTCGGCCTACTGTGCTGCGCTGAGCGGCGCAAAACCCGGACGCGAATCCCGTTCGAGGGGTTAGGGTTCGCGGTCGTGGATCAAGGGAGCAGGACGGCCGCGAAGGTCGTCGTCGGGATCCTCGGCGGGCTCTACCTGATCGCCGGGCTGGGGCTGACCGCCTTCTCCGCTTTCTTCGCGCTCGCCTTCGACGACACCGGCAGCGCGACCGTCACCAAGACCGTGCTCTACACCGCCGCGGCCCTGGCCATCTGGATCCTGCTCACCGGGATCGGCGCCATCGTCGTCGCGCTGGAGGCGGAAGAAGCGAGCACCGCCTGGCTCGGGGGCCTCGGCGTGCTCGCGCTCGGCGTCGTCATCCTCGGCGCCTACGCGGTCTGGTTCTTCACGAAGCCATGAGCTGTGTGCACAAGGAGAAAGCCCGGCCCGCCGAAGCGGACCGGGCTTTCCGGGAAAGCGACCGGACTCAGAAGTCCATGCCACCCATGCCACCGGACGGGTCGGCGGGAGCGGCCGAAGCCTTCTCCGGCTTGTCCGCCACGACGGCCTCGGTGGTCAGGAACAGCGCCGCGATGGACGCGGCGTTCTGCAGCGCGGACCGGGTGACCTTCGTCGGGTCCGGCACGCCGGCGGCGAGCAGGTCCTCGTAGACACCCGTGGCGGCGTTGAGGCCGTGACCCTGCGGCAGGCCCTTGACCTTCTCCACCACGACGCCGCCCTCGAGGCCGGCGTTGATCGCGATCTGCTTGAGCGGGGCCTCGACGGCCACCTTGACGATGTTGGCGCCAGTGGCCTCGTCGCCCTCGAGCTTCAGGCCCGCGAACGCGGCTTCGGCGGCCTGGATCAGGGCCACGCCACCACCGGCGACGATGCCCTCTTCCACGGCGGCCTTCGCGTTGCGCACCGCGTCCTCGATGCGGTGCTTGCGCTCCTTGAGCTCGACCTCGGTCGCGGCGCCGGCCTTGATGACGGCCACGCCGCCGGCCAGCTTCGCGAGCCGCTCCTGCAGCTTCTCGCGGTCGTAGTCCGAGTCCGAGTTGTCGATCTCGGCGCGGATCTGGTTGACGCGACCCTGGATCTGGTCGGCGTCGCCCGCACCCTCGACGATGGTCGTCTCGTCCTTGGTGATGACGGCCTTGCGGGCCTTGCCCAGCAGGGACAGGTCCGCGTTCTCCAGCTTGAGGCCGACGTCCTCGGAGATGACCTGGCCACCGGTCAGGATCGCGATGTCCTGCAGGATCGCCTTGCGGCGGTCACCGAAGCCCGGGGCCTTGACGGCGACGGACTTGAAGGTGCCGCGCATCTTGTTGACGATGAGGGTGGCCAGGGCCTCGCCCTCGACGTCCTCGGCGATGATCAGCAGCGGCTTGCCGGACTGGATGACCTTCTCCAGCAGCGGCAGCACGTCCTTGACGGTGGAGATCTTGGAACCGAAGAGGAGGATGTACGGGTCCTCCAGCTCGGCTTCCTGACGCTCCGGGTCGGTCACGAAGTAACCGGAGATGTAGCCCTTGTCGAAGCGCATGCCCTCGGTGAGCTCGAGCTCGAGGCCGAAGGTGTTGCTCTCCTCGACGGTGACGACGCCTTCCTTGCCGACCTTGTCCAGCGCCTCGGCGATCAGCTCGCCGATGGTGCGGTCAGCGGCCGAGATCGAGGCGGTAGCAGCGATCTGCTCCTTGGTCTCGATCTGGACGGCGGCCTTGTGCAGCTGCTCGGTGACGGCCTCGACGGCCGCCTCGATGCCACGCTTGAGGGAGATGGGGTCGGCGCCGGCGGCGACGTTGCGCAGCCCCTCGCGGACGAGGGCCTGGGCGAGCACGGTGGCGGTGGTGGTGCCGTCACCCGCGACGTCGTCGGTCTTCTTGGCGACCTCCTTGACGAGCTCGGCCCCGATCTTCTCCCACGGGTCCTCGAGCTCGATCTCCTTGGCGATGGAGACACCGTCGTTGGTGATGGTCGGCGCGCCCCACTTCTTCTCGAGCACGACGTTCCGGCCCCGCGGGCCGAGGGTCACCTTGACGGCTTCGGCGAGGGTGTTCAAGCCGCGCTCAAGACCGCGGCGGGCGTCCTCGTCGAACGCGATCAGTTTGGCCATTGCGGTGTGGTCCTCCGGTATTGGGCGCCACCGCCACGTGGTCTACAGCGGCGGCGGCAGGACTCTTCCTCGGCCAGGCTCGGTGCCCGCGACGGACGACTGGACCCGGGTGGGGGTCAGCCTCACCGTCCCGACCTTTGGCACTCGACGGCGTCGAGTGCCAAGACCGTGTTTAGCACTCTCCGGGTGAGAGTGCAAGAAGACCTGCTCAGCGCCGCACGGATTCAGCTGCTCGGCTTGATGGAGATCGACGGCGGCGGCGTCTTCAGCGACGACGTCGGGTTGCTCTGCGAGTCACCGGGGCCGACCGGGATGTTGGGGGCCGTGGTCTGGCCGCCACCGCCGCCGCTGTCGCCGCCGCCGAACAGGAAGATCGCGCCCACGACCAGGCCGGCCACCACGACGAGGCCGAGCACGAGGAAGATCCACTTCTTGCCGCCGCCGCTCTTCGGCTGGTGGAACGCGCCCGCGCCACCGGCGGGCATCGGCGGGCGCAGCCGCATCGGGTCCTGGCCGTAGCCGGGCGGCGGGCCCTGCGGCGGCATGCCCGGCTGCTGCGGGTAGCCGTAGCCCTGCGGGGGCATGCCCTGCGGCGGCATCCCCGGCTGCTGCTGCGGGTAGCCGTACCCCGGCGGCGGACCCTGCGGGGGCATCCCCGGCGGCGGCCCCTGCGGACCGCCGGGACCTTGCGGGCCCGGGCCGTAGCCGGGCTGCTGCTGTCCTCCGTACGGATGCACGGGGGCCCCCTCTCCCTGCGGTGCGCTGTTCTGGTGCGGCCCCTGTTGTACCTGACCGGAGCGCTGCGGCGCGGGGATTCCACCCGAATTGGACCCCGGCGGACCCGGTGGGGTGTCCGACACCGCGAGGGGGCCGAGCGCGCGGCGGGCGGCCGCGATCATCTCGACGCAACTGGGGTAGCGGTCCGCGGGGTTCTTCGCCATCCCCTTCCGGATGACCTCGTCGATCGCCGGCGGCAGCGCGACGGCGCGGGAGATCGCCGGCGGGTCGCCGTTGAGGTGGCCCTTGATCACCGTCGGCACGTCGCCCTTGAACGGCGGGCTGCCGGTGAGGCAGGCGTAGAGGACGCACGTCAGCGCGTACTGGTCGGTCCGCCCGTCCAGCGGCTCGCCGCGCAGGTGCTCGGGCGCCGCGTACGTCGGCGAGCCGAGGAAGTCACCGCCGCGCGTCCGGTGGCCCGTCGCGCCGCGGCGGGTCAGCCCGAAGTCGGCGACGTAGACGTGCTCGCGCGACGTCTCCTTCTTCGTCACGAGCACGTTGGCCGGCTTGACGTCGAGGTGGACCAGACCACGGTTGTGCAGGGTGTCGAGGGCGTCCGCGACCTGGTCGAGCATGGTCAGGGTGCGCGCGGGCGCGATCGGGCCGCTCGCGATCAGGCCGGCGAGATCGCCGCCGTCGACCATGCGCATGGCGATGTAGAGCATGCCGTCGAGCTCGCCGAAGTCGTACAGCGGGACGACGTTGGCGTGGTCGATCGCGGACGTGTTGCGCGCCTCGTCGACGAACCGCTCGCGGAACTCGGCGTCGGCCCCGAGGTGGTCACCGATGACCTTCAGCGCCACCTTGCGGCCGAGACGCACGTCCGTGGCCTTGTAGGTCACGCTCATGCCGCCCTTGCCGAGCACCCCGTCGATGCGGTAGTTGCCCAGCCGGCGACCGGTGAGGTCCCCCGACACATCGCCTGTCACGCCCGGCAGCCTAACGTCCCAGGTTCGCAGGCTGCCGGGGGTTCGCCAATCGGGTGATGAAGGTCCTCAGGAGACCTTGCGGACGTCCGCCGCCTGACTCCGCCCGTCACGCCCGGACTGGACTTCGAACTCGACGCGGTCGCCTTCGTCCAAAGTGCGGAATCCTTCGGCCTGGATGGCCGAATAGTGGACGAACACGTCCGGACCGTCGGTGGATTCGATGAACCCGTAGCCCTTTTCCGAGTTGAACCATTTGACGGTGCCGACAGCCACGGCGCCCTCCCTCAGCACAAAGGATCCGCTGGCCCGAGCGGATGCCAGCGGCGGAAGTGCCAATCACGCTACCGGAATTACCGCCCTCGGCAATGGGCAATTCGTTTGAAGATCACGCTGAAGAAAGGCGTCTGTTCCGCGCTTGCACGAGCACCGTCCCGGGCCCCGCGAAGTCGACCGCGAGCCCTTCTCCGGTGCGCAGCGACTGCGGGCCGCCGGGGTCGAGCGCCCGCAGCCGGCACTGCACCGTGTCCGGGTACGCCAGGAGGTAGTCCGGCCGGACCGTGACCAGCTCGCCCTGGCCGAGTTCGAACGCGTCCACCGGGCCGGGCGCGGCCAGCACGAGCGGCCCGGTCCCGCTGTAGTGCTCGAGGAACCCCGAGTCGGCGCCGAAGAGCTGCTGCAGCGGCGCCCAGCCCGGGTCGGTCCGCGCCGACGACGGCCGCACCAGCACGGCTTCGCGGTGCACCGACCAGCCCGTGCCGCCGCCGAGTTCGAGCGGGTAGACGTCACCGGGGCTCAGCGGCGCGAAGTCGATCCAGCCGCCGTCGGACGGGGCGGTGTACACCGCCGTCGACGCCTTGCTCGCGCGGACGCCGCGGCCCGCCGCCGTCTCGGTCACGCCGAACCGGCTGGCGAGCAGCGTCTCGGGCGCGGCCTGCACGGACTCGCCCGGGTCGAGCAGGACGCGGGCGACGCCGAAGCCGGGGGTGTGCCGGGTCTGGACGCGCATGGTCAGCGGTTGCTCGGCACGTGGGACAGGATCCACGAGATGAGCGCGGCCGGGTTCCGCGTCTGGGTCATCACCTGGCCGGGGCCGGCGAAGTCGAACACCAGGCCCTCGCCGGTGCTCATGGTGTGGAAGAGGCGCTCGGAGACCCGGCGCGTCTGGTACTGGACGGTGTCGGCGAACGCGACGACGTGCCCGGTGTCGATGGTGACGACCTCGCCCGGCTGCAGGGTGATGGTCTCGATCGCGCCGTAGCAGCTGACCAGGACCTGGCCCTGCCCGGAGGCGTGGGTGAGGAAGCCGCCCTCGCCGCCGAAGAGGTTCTTGAAGCCGCCCCACTTCGTCTCGGTCTGCACGCCGTGCGAGGAGGCGAGCCAGTTGCCGCGGGTGATGCACCAGCCGGTGCGGCCGTCGAGCTGGACCATCTGGATGTCACCGGGCAGGTTGTCGGCGACGTCGACCCAGCCGCCGTTCTGCGGGGCGGTGAAGGTGGAGATGAACCACGACTCGCCGCCCGCGGCCGAGCGGACGAAGCTCTTGAGGATGCCGCCTTCCGAGCGGCCCTCGGCCTGCACGCCGTAGCTCGTGGCCATCATCGCCCCGGACTGGACCTGGCACGGTTCGCCCGGCGCGAGCATGAGCCGCGCGACGGCGAACGAAGGCTGCTGACGGACCTGGACCTGCATGCGTACTCCCCGTTTGCGTGCTCGTGACGGGCCGGGCGAGGCTCATTCGGACGTCGCCCGGCGCGAGGCAACCGTAGCCGTGTCCCCGCGGCGAAGTGCGCCGGGCTGATCCGAATGAGCCTCGGTCTTGCACGCCCCCCGAAGACGGGGAGGATGGTCCGGTGATCTCCGTCGACGACTACCGCGACCGGGTTGCCGCGCTCCTCGGCACCTCCCCCGCCACCGCCCTGCCCCTCGCCGCCGCGGCCGGCCTCGTCCTGGCCGAGGACGTGCGGGCCGGTGTGTCCCTCCCGCCCTTCGACAACTCGGCGATGGACGGCTACGCGGTCCGCGCCGCCGACGTGGCCGCGGTGCCGGTGACCCTGCCGGTGGCCGACGACATCCCGGCGGGCCGCGTCGACGTCCGGCCGCTCGAACCGGGCACCGCGCAGCGGATCATGACCGGCGCGCCGCTGCCGCCCGGCGCGGACGCGGTCGTCATGGTCGAGGACACCGACGGCGGCACCGAGACCGTGACGATCACCGCCGCGGCCACGGAAGACGCGCACATCCGGCGCTCGGGCGAGGACGTCCGCGAGGGCACCGTCGCGCTGCCCGCCGGGACCGTCCTCGGCCCGTCGCAGCTCGGCCTGGCGGCCGCCGTCGGGCTCGCCGAGGTGCGGGTCCACCGGCCGCTGCGGGTGCTGGTCGCGTCCACCGGCACCGAGCTGGTCGACGCGCCCGCCCCGCTGCGGCACGGCCAGATCTACGAGTCCAACAGCGTCACCCTCGCGGCGGCGATCCGCGGCCTCGGCTGCGAGGTCGAGGTGGTCCGCAGCGTCGTCGACGACGTCGAGGAGTTCCGCAAGGTCATCGAGCCGAAGCTGGCCGACGCCGACCTCCTGGTCACCTCCGGCGGCGTCAGCGCGGGCGCGTACGAGGTGGTGAAGGACGCCCTGACCGGCCAGGGCGTCGAATTCACGAAGATCGCGATGCAGCCCGGCGGCCCGCAGGGCAGCGGCCGCTGGCAGGGCGTGCCGGTGGTGGCGCTGCCCGGCAACCCGGTCAGCGTGCTCGTGTCGTTCGAGGCGTTCCTGCGCCCGGCGCTGCTGACCGCGCTGGGCCACACCGACGTCACGCGGCGGCGGGTGCGGGCCCGGCTGCTCGAGGCGATGCCCTCGCCGGCCGGGCGCCGCCAGTACCGCCGCGGCGTGTTCACCCCGTCCGACGGGGAGGTCACCGGGGTGGTCGGGCCGCGCGGCGGGCCCGGCTCGCACCTGCTCGCCGCGTTCACGCAGGCCAACTGCCTGATCGTGCTGCCGGAGGACGTCACTTCGGCAGCGGAAGGGCAAGAGGTGGACGTGTTGCTGCTGTGAGCGGGAAGTCGCGCTCCTTCGCCAGCGGCACGAGCATGCCGAGCGCGAGGACCAGCACACCGGACATCACCCAGAGCGTCTCGCGGACGCCGATCGCCTCGCCCAGCACGCCGCCGAGGACCCCGGCCAGCGGGATCGTGCCGTAGTTGACGATCGACGCGCTCGAGGTGATCCGGCCGAACAGCTCGGGCGGGCAGTAGCGCTGCCGGAACGTCGTGGTCAGCACGTTCGAGGCGACCACGCCGGCGCAGACGCCGAACTCCGCGACGACGAACAGCGCGAGTCCCCAGCCCGGGCCGCTCAGCGGGCCGAGCAGCAGCATCGGCGCCGCGAAGACCTCGCACAGCAGGAACGCGCGGGCGGTGCCGAAGCGCGCGCCGAGCCGGCCCGCGACCGCCGCGCCGAGCACCCCGCCGGCCGCGGCCAGCGCCAGGACCAGCCCGACCAGGCCGGGTGCGGCGCCGAGCGTGCGGGACAGGAAGACGATCTGGATGGCCTGGTACCCGGTCAGGGCGAGGTTCGAGACCGCGCCGAACGTCATGAGCGTGCGCAGGTAGCGGTCGCCGAGGGCGAACCGGAGGCCTTCGGCGATCTGGCTGCGCAACGGCGTGCGCGGCACCGGGACCACGGTTTCGCGGACCCGGATCGCCCGCACGCACAACACCGAGACGCCGAAGCTGACCGCGTCGGCCAGCACTCCGCTGACCGGGCCGAACGCCTGCGCCAGCAACCCGGCCAGGCCGGGCCCGCCGACCTGCGTCGCGGACTCGCTGCCCTGCAGCTTGGCGTTGGCTTCGAGGAGGTCGCCCTCGCCGACCAGCGCGGGGAGGTACGCGCGGTAGGCGAGGCTGAAGAAGACCTTGGCGACGCCGCCGAGCAGGGCCGCGGCGATCAGGTACGGCATGGTCAGCGCCCCGAAGGCGGCGGCGAGCGGCACGCTGCCGAACACCGCCATCGACACCGCGTTGCAGGTCAGCATCACCGGGCGCTTCGCGAGCCGGTCGACCCAGGCGCCGGCGGGCAGGCCGATCACCAGCCACGGCACCCAGGCCACCGCCGTCAGCAGCGCGACCTGGAACGTGCTCGCGCCCAGCGTGACCACCGCGACCAGCGGCAACGCCGTGCCGGCGACCATGCTGCCGAGCATGCTCGTGGTCTCGCCGGTCCAGAGCAGCCGGAAGTCCCTGTTCCCCCAGAGCCCCTTCACGGCTTGCCCAGCGAAGCCCGCGCGGCGAAGAAGACGGCGTGCCGCTCGACGCCGTCACCCGGTTCGGTGCGGTTTTCGAAGTCGGCCAGCAGGAGCAGGACCCGTTCGTTCAGCTCTTCCAGCTCGGCGGCGGACAGCCGCATCCAGGTGTCCGTGCTGAACGCGACGCCGCGCCACTGCGGCGGGTAGGTCTCGCGGGTCGCGATCCACTCGCGCGCGATCGCCGTCTGGTGGTCGAGGGTCAGCACCTCGGCGGCCTCGGCGATCGGGTCGTCCGGGAAGTCCGCGGACGCCCACCGCAGGGTCTTCACGCTGCGCTTCCACCAGCGTTCCCGCTGGTCACGGGCCAGCTCGGGGGCCTCCTCGACCAGCTTGGCCGCGGCCAGCACCTTCATGTGGTGGCTGATGTTCCCGACCGCCTGGTCGGTCTTGCCCGCCAGCATCGACGCCGTCGCCGGGCCGTCCAGGTGGAGCAGCTCCATCAGCCGTCGCCGCAGCGGGTGCGACACCGCCGCCAGCACCTTCGAATCCCGGATGTCCCGGACCTCGTCACTCATGACGCACAAGAGTAGTTGTACAACAACTCTTGTGCAATGACTCTTGTACGTCCTGCTCGCGTAAGCTCGCGCCATGGGTTTCGTCGCATGGGTGATCTTCGGTGCGATCGTCGGCTGGGCCGCGAACCTGGTCGTCGGCGGCCGGGACCGGCGCCGGCAAGGCTGCCTGGTCAGCGTGCTGGTCGGCGTGGTCGGCGCGGCCCTGGGCGGGCTGCTCTACCGGCTCGCCACCGGGCAGGCGAAGACGTTCGACTTCGACTTCCCGAGCTTCGGCGTGGCCGTCCTCGGCGCCGTCGTGCTGCTGGCGATCCTGCGGCTCGTCAGCGGTCTCGGCCGTCGTCCGAGTGACCGTTTGTAACGTTTGCCGGACAAGCCGTGATCAGAACCGCTCCGGCGGGTAAAATGTGTCCTCACGCGCACTACCCGGTGGCCGGGTGCCTGCGCCGTCGGGGGGCGCATGCACCCGGCCTCTCTTCTTCGCCTCGATGACGACATCGACGGCGCGCGCCGGGTCCACGAGGGAAGGCAGCGGCACTTCGTCGATCTCCGCGCGCCACGCGCCGAAGAGCTCGTCGAGGCGAGCGTCGGCGGGGTCGCGGTGGTCGGTCATCGTCCTTCTCCCAGTCGGGTGGGGAGCGCTCTCGGCAGCGCCCCGAACGGCATCAACTACTCAGTGTTGTCGTCGAATTCGACCTTGTGTTACCGGGATGTGGCCGCTCCCACCCGGAGCGGGGACACCCTCGCGAGGGAGCCGACCAGGGGCGCACGGAGACCGCCGCCCGGTGCAGCGGTAGCGTGGTGACGCCCATCCGCGGCCGCCGGACCCGGCGCCGACCCGTCCTTCCGACACGAAACCAGGGGACCCGACCATGAGCGGCACCCGGCCGGAGCCCGCCGGCAACCCAGTCGCGCACGCCGTCCAGCTCGCCCGCGAGACGCTGCCGCCGATGCACAAGGCCGGCCGTCCGTTCGTGGCGGGCGGAGTGGCCGCGACGCTGCTCGCCGGCCGGTTCTCCAAGGGCCTGGGCGTCTTCGGGGCCCTCGCGACCGCGGCGGTGGCCGCGTTCTTCCGCGAGCCGAAGCGGGTGGCGCCGCCGCGCGACGACGTCGCGCTGGCCTCGGCCGACGGTCTCGTGTCGCTGATCGAGGAAGCCGTCCCGCCGGCCGAGCTCGGCCTGCCCGCCGAGCCGCGGATGCGCGTTTCGGTGTTCCTCTCGGTGTTCGACGTGCACGTCCAGCGCGTTCCGGCGACCGGCGTGATCGAGCGCGTCGCCTACCGCCCGGGCAAGTTCCTCTCCGCCGACCTCGACAAGGCCAGCGAAGACAACGAACGCAACTCCGTGCTCATGCGCACCGAAGACGGCCACGAGCTCGTCGTGGTGCAGATCGCCGGGCTGGTCGCGCGCCGCATCCTCTGCGAGATCCGCGAGGGCGACAAGGTCGGCGCCGGCGCGACGTACGGCATCATCCGCTTCGGCTCCCGGGTCGACCTCTACCTCCCGCCGGGTTCGCGCGTGCTGGTCGCGAAGGGCCAGCGCACGGTCGGCGGCGAGACCGTGATCGCGGAACTCCCCGCCTCGCCTGCGAAGGGCTGATTCGATGGTCCGCGTGACCACCCCCGGCGTGCGGCTGCTGCCGAACGCCATCACGGTGCTGGCGCTGTGCTCGGGCCTGTCGGCCGTGCAGTTCGCGCTGACGAAGAACTACGCGATGGCCATCGCCGCGATCGGCATCGCGGCGGTGCTCGACAGCCTCGACGGCCGGATCGCCCGCCTGCTCGACGCGACGTCGAAGATGGGCGCCGAGCTGGACTCGCTGTCCGACGGCATCTCGTTCGGCGTCGCCCCGGCCCTGGTCATCTACGTGTGGCAGACCGGCGCCGACCGGATCGGCTGGGTGGCGTCGCTGGTCTTCGCCGTCTGCATGATCCTGCGGCTGGCGCGGTTCAACACGCTGCTCGACGACACCGAGCAGCCGGCGTACGCGAGCGAGTTCTTCGTCGGCGTCCCGGCGCCGGCGGGCGGCCTGCTCGGCATGCTGCCGCTGGTCGCGGAGCTGCAGTGGGGCGAGGGCTGGTGGTCTTCGCAGTACGTCGTGTGGGCGTGGACGATCGCCATCGCGGCCCTGCTGATCAGCCGCATCCCGACGCTGTCGCTGAAGACGGTCAAGGTGCCGGCGAAGGCGATCGCGCCGATGCTCATCGCGGTGGCCCTGCTGGCCGCGGCGATCATCCAGTTCCCGCTGGTGGCGCTGGTGATCGCGATGCTCCTGTACCTGGCGCACATCCCGTACTCGGTGTACCGGCACCGCTGGCTGGCGGCGCACCCCGAGGCCTGGACGGTCCCGCCGCGCGAGCGCCGCGCGATCCGCCGGGCCCGCTCCCAGCGCCGTCTCGGCCTCCGGCCGCCGCTGCGCCGCCGGGTCGCGGGCGCGGCGATGCGCGCCGTCCGCCTCCCCCGCAACGGCGAGACGGTCCGCACCCCCCGCGGCAGCCAAAACGGCCAAGGCCCCCGCCGCCGCTCCTGGCGCCAGATCGGCCTGCGCCGCAAGTAAGCCGTGTCGACCCTCCAATCACACGTGATGCCCCTCCAATCACGCGAGATGCCTCTCCAATCACACGAGATGCCCCTCGAGTCACATGAGATGCCTCTCCAATCACACGAGATGCCCTTCGAGTCACACGAGATGCCTCTCCAATCACACGAGATGCCTCTCCGGTCACACGAGTCGCCCGGCCGGGTACGCGAGTCCGCCGTCTCGGTCCGGCGATCACCCGTGATCCAGGCGGCATCACCCGTGATCCGGCGGGCATCACGCGTGATGCGGGAGGCATCACGCGTGATTGAAGGGGCATCACGTGTGATTGGGGGGACGACACGGCTTTCCGCTCCTGCCGGGCCGTCGGATCGCTAGGGTGAACGGCGTGAGCCACCCGCAGATCACGCTGACCGTCCGGCACACGCCGTCGGCGCTGGACACCCGCCGCGGCGTCGTCCGGCTGCACCCCGAAGTCCTCGACGCGCTCGGCCTGCGGGCCTGGGATGCCGTGCACCTCACCGGTGCCCGGGTCAGCGCCGCGCTCGCGGCGCCCACCGATGAGGCCGACGTGCCCGGGATCCTGCTCACCGACGACGTCACCATGTCGAACCTCGGCGTCTCCGAGGGCTCCGAGGTCGTCGTCGCGCCCGCGGACGTCGCCGCGGCGAAGACGGTCACCGTCGCCGGGTCGCGGCTGGCCAGTGTCTCGGTCAGCCCGCACATGCTGCGGCTCGCCCTGATCGGCAAGGTCCTCACCGTCGGTGACGCCGTTTCGCTGCTGCCGCAGGACCTCGCGCCGACGCCGGGGTCCGACCCGGCCGGCCTGCGCGGCCAGCTGTCCCGCGCGATCGGCGCGACCTGGACGAACGAGCTGCTCACCGTCACCGCGACCGAGCCGGCCGGCACGGTGGCGGTCGGACCGTCCACAGTGGTCGTCTGGCGCGACGGCGCCCGGCCGGCGCCCGAGCCCGCGCAGCCCCGGACGGCGACCGCGCTGGTGCGCACCTCGGCGGTCACCGCGGCCGAGGAGTGGATCGACGCCGAGATCGTCGAGGACGAAGTCGCCGTGGTCGAGGAGACCGCCGAGCCCGCGGTCCCGCTGGCCGACCTGATCGGCGCCGAGGCGACCGCGCGCAAGCTCGCCGAGTGGTTCGACCTGGCGTTCCACCGCCCCGAACTGCTGGCCCGCCTCGGCGCGCCCGCGCACCTGGGCGTCCTGCTGTCCGGCCCCGAAGGCGTCGGCAAGGCGACGCTCGTGCGGTCGGTGGCGAAGGAAGCGGACATCCGCGTGGTGCCGGTGGCCGCGCCGAACCTCGCGGTGCTCGACCCGAACGTCGCGGTCGCGCGCCTGCGCGAAGCCGTCCGCGGCGGCGAGGGCCCCACTGTGCTGCTGGTGACCGACGTCGACGCGCTGCTGCCCGCGGCCACGCCGCCGCCGGTCGCGACCGTCGTGCTGGAGGAGCTGCGGACGGCCCTGCGGCGGGAGCGCTTCGCCGTCGTCGCGACGACGGCCCGTGCGGAGTCGGCCGACCCGCGGCTGCGCGCCGCCGACCTGCTCGACCGCGAGCTCAGCCTCGCCCTCCCGGACGCGAAGACGCGCCGCGAGCTGCTGAACGTCCTGCTCCGCGACGTCCCGCTCGACACGGGCATCGACTGCGGCGTCCTCGCCGAGAAGACACCGGGGTTCGTCGCGGCGGACCTGATCGCCCTGCGCCGGGACGCGGCGCTGCGGGCGGCCCTGCGCCAGCGGGAGGCCGACGAGCCGCGCATCTCGCAGCAGGACCTGCTGGACGCGCTCGCGACCGTCCGGCCGGTGTCGATGTCCACATCGGACAACCTGGCCACCGGCGGCCTGACCCTCGACGACGTCGGGAACATGGTCGACGTCAAGCAGTCCCTCACCGAAGCCGTGCTGTGGCCGCTGCGGTACCCGGACTCGTTCGCGCGGCTCGGCGTCGAACCGCCGCGCGGCGTGCTGCTCTACGGGCCGCCCGGCGGCGGCAAGACGTTCCTGGTGCGGGCGCTGGCCGGCACCGGCGCCCTGAACGTCTTCGCGGTCAAGGGCGCCGAGCTGATGGACAAGTGGGTCGGCGAGTCCGAACGCGCCGTGCGGGAGCTGTTCCGCCGGGCCGCGGAGGCCGCGCCGTCGCTGATCTTCCTCGACGAGATCGACGCGCTGGCCCCGCGCCGCGGCCAGTCGTCCGACTCCGGTGTCGCCGACCGCGTGGTCGCGGCGCTGCTGACCGAGCTCGACGGCGTCGAGCCGATGCGCGAGGTCGTCGTGCTGGGCGCGACGAACCGGCCGGAGCTGGTCGACCCGGCCCTGCTGCGGCCCGGACGGCTGGAGCGCCGCGTCTACGTCCCGCCGCCGGACGCCGAGGCCCGCGCCGCGATCCTGACGGCCACCTCGAAGAACACGCCGCTGGCGTCCGATGTGGACCTCGCCGGGGTGGCGTCCACTCTGGACGGCTACTCGGCGGCCGACTGCGCGGCGCTGATCCGCGAGGCGGCGCTGACGGCGATGCGCGAGTCCCTGGAGGCCCGCGAAGTCACGGCAGCGCACCTGGAGACGGCGCGCAAGACGGTCCGCCCCAGCCTCGACCCGGTGCAGCTCGCGGCGCTGGAGTCCTACGCGAAGACCCAGGCCGGGGACTGAACCGTCAGCTGCCCTTGTGGCCGGACTGGTAGTTGTTGGTCACGATGACGATCACGCCCGGGCTCGCGCTCTGGATGCCCTCGAAGCGGGGTTCGGCCTTGAAGCCGAACTCCTGCGCGAGCTGCTTGGCCGCGGCTTCCTCGTCGGTGCCCGGGCGGAAGTACGCCGTGGTCGCCGGGATGATGCCCTGGGAGTAGTTGCTGACCTCGGTGACGTTCCAGCCCGCGCCGGCGAAGTCGTCCTTCGCGCGCGCCGCGAGGCCCTTGATCGTCGAGTTGTTGAAGACCCGGACGGTCACCCACTTGTTGGACGCCTGCTGGTCACCGGGCTGGCCCGGCTGGCCGGGCTGCCCCGGCTGGCCCGAGGTCGGCTGCCCGGGCGTCGGCGACGGCGGTGTCGGCGAAGTCGGGTTCGTCGAGGTCGACGGCGGAGGCGTCGAAGACGTGCCCGAAGGCGGCTGCGACCCGCTGGTGGTGCCCGGCTGCGTCGACGTGCCGCTCGGCCCGGCCTCGTTGGACCCGTTGCCCCCGCTCAGCGCGGAGATCCCGCCGATCACCGCCGCGATGACGGCGACGCCGACCAGGGCGACGCCCGCGGCCTTCATCGGCCGGGACATTCCCGAAAACACGCTCATTTCAGCTCGATCCCCAGTCGCCGGGCGCCTCGCTTGCGCTGGCGGGCGGCGCGGGTCTTGCGCAGCCGCTTCACCAGCATCGGGTCGGCTTCGCTCGCCTCCGGCTTCTCCAGCAGCTTGTTGAGCAGCTGGTAATAGCGCGTGGCGGACAAGTCGAAGCGTTCGCGGATGGCGTTCTCCTTCGCCCCGGCGTGCCGCCACCACTGGCGCTCGAAGGCGAGGATCTCGACCTCGCGTTCGGTCAGGCCGGGCACGGGCTTCGGCGGCGACGGCTGCGGCTCAGCCATCGACTCCGCGGCGTCCATCCGAGTCCCTCTCAATCGGGCGTCATGGCGAATCAGACCTAGCTCTTCCGCGGGCGCCATTCAACCACGGAAGCGCACGCCGACGTGGGCATCCGCGTCGGCGCGTCACGGTCTGATGCAGGTCTACCAGAGGGGTCCGACTAAACTGCGTGGTCGTGACCATCCACCCCATCGTTATCGCCGGCGAACCCGTGCTGCACCAGCCGACCCGGGAGATCACCGAGTTCGACGAGAAGCTGCGCACGCTCGTCGACGACATGTTCGAGACGATGTACGCCGCCGAGGGCGTCGGCCTCGCGGCGAACCAGATCGGGCTCGGCCTGCGGGTGTTCGTCTACGACTGCCCGGACGACGAGGGCGTGCGGCACAAGGGCGTCGTGGTCAACCCGAAGCTCGAGACCTCGGAGATCCCGGAGACGATGCCGGACCCGGACGACGACTGGGAGGGCTGCCTGTCGGCGCCCGGCGAGTCGTACCCGACGGGCCGCGCGAAGTGGGCGAAGGTGACCGGCTCGGACGTCGAGGGGAATCCGATCGAGGTCGAGGGCACCGGCTACTTCGCGCGCTGCCTGCAGCACGAGACCGACCACCTGGACGGGTACCTCTACCTCGACCGCCTGGTCGGCCGCCACGCGCGCGCGGCGAAGAAGATGCTGAAGTCGAACAAGTGGGGCGTCCCGGGCAACTCCTGGCTGCCGCCGAAGACCCCCGAGGACGACGGCGCCGTCATCTGACCGCTCCGAAGGGCCCCTCGCGATCGAGGGGCCCTTCGGCGTTCAGCAGCCGAGGAAGTGGCAGCGGACCACCTGCGGCGTCTCCAGGGTCGAGCCCGCCTTGACGTCCCAGGCCAGCCGGACGTACTGCGCGTGCGTCCAGGCCAGCGGGGTCGCCGACGTGGTCGGCGTGCCGGCCGGGAAGCCGGTCTGGCCGGACGGCGGATTCTCGTCCCACACCTGCTCGGGCATGGTCTCCGCCGAGCTGCTCACCCGGCCGAGGTCACGCAGCCGCCGCGCGGCCGACGCCGGGTCGCCGAGCGTCAGTTCGTACTCGCCGCGCTCGCCGGCGAGCAGCGGCCACAGCCGGCCGAACGTCGTGCGGCTCCCGGCCGGGAACGTGTAGTCCCACGGCGAACCGTCGGCCTGCTCGCCGTAGCCGTCCTTCGTGTACCGGTGCCAGAACTGCCCGGTCGGTGTCGTGAACGCGATGTCCTTGTCCGTGACGCGGACGCTGTTCCTGATCACCGGGTCGTCGGCGCGGTAGACGCCGAGCCGGACCAGGTCGAGGAAGCCCGCGTCGGTGACCGCGCGCTGGTCCATCGTGACGCTCGAGTTGCCGAGGTTGTACGTCGTCCCGGCGTTGGCGTTCGCGTCCTTGGTGAGGCGGACGAAGTACGGGTCCTTCGACAGCGGCCCGTTCGTGGTGATCGTCTGCTTCGGCAGGTCGGCCTTCATCTTGTCGGCCGCGGCCAGGTACCGGGCGGCGTCGGCGGACGCGCCGTTGTGCGAAGCGATGTCCGCGGCGCAGACGAGCCCGGCGATCACCGAGGCGATGGTCGACGGGGACCAGCCGTCCTGCTCCTCCCAGCGCTCCTGCTGGGTGTACGGCGACGCCTGCCCGTTCGGACCCCGGTACCCGATGATGAAGTCGGCGGCCTTGCGCACGCCGGGCCACAGATCGGTCCGGCCGAGCTGCTGGGCCAGCACGATCGGGAACGCGGTCTCGTCGAGCTGGACCGACGTCCAGTACGGGACGCCGTCGACGCGGCTGTTCTGCGGCAGGTGCCCGTCGGCCTGCTGCTGCGTGCCGAACATGTACGACACCGCGCGGTTCGCCGCGGCCCGGTCGCCGCCGGCGGCCAGGCCGGTCGCGATCTGGTAGAGGTCACGCGGCCAGACCAGGTGGTAGGTGCCGGACGGCGACCACTCCGGGTCGTTGTTCCCGAACCGCCACGGCATGCTCGGCGACGCGATGAAGGCGCCCGGGTGGTGCTTGTCCTCGCTGGCGGCGAGGGTCAGCATCGACGCCTTGTACAGGTCGCGCTCGGCGTCGGTCTTCAGCGACGACGGTGGCTTGCTCACCCCGCGCAGGTACTGCTCCCAGCCGCGGTCGTACGCGCGGGTGATGTCGCGGACCCCGCGTCGCTGCGACGCCTGCGCGCTCTTCACCGCGTCGGCGGCCTTCGCGCCCATGCCGAGCGCGAGCGTGACGTGCCGGTTCCGGACGCCGTCGGCGGTCGTCTGCCCGGTCAGCACGACGTTGCCCTTGGCGGCGGTGTCGTACTGCGCGAGCTTGAAGGTCTTCGTGAGCTGTGTGTTCCCGTCGGACACGCCCGCGTAGCCGACGCTCGTCTTCGTGAAAGCGGGCTTCGCGGTCAGCGCGGCGGCGTTCGTCGCGTCCTGCGCGGTGACGGCGTCGCCCTGGCGCGCGGCCGAGTCGTCGGAGCCGTCGTTGGTGAGGTCCGGGTCGGCGACCGCGTAGAGCTGGTAGGGCCGCCCGGTGAGCGACTGGAAGTCGACGTCGACCAGCACGGTCGTGGCGGCCGGGTCGGTGACGTAGGTCTTGGTGAGGCGCCAGCGGTGCTGGTCGTCGGTGCTGGTCTGCTCGTAGGTCAGGCTGTCGGCGTCGGTGCGCCGGACCTGCTGGGACTTGGCGGTGTAGTCGGCGACGGCGAAGCTGCGGCCGTCCGTGACGACGAAGTTCGCCGACCGGACGCTCGGCGTCGACAGGTCCGGGTAGTACACCTCGGACATCTGGCCGCCCTGCAGCGTGAACCAGACGTTGCTCGAGCGGTCGTGAGCCGTGCCGAAGCCGGTCTTGTTCGCGGGCAGCCAGCTCGGATGGGCTCCGGGAGCGCCGGGAGCCTCACCCTGGGCCGCCGCGGTCGCCGGGATCAGTCCGGTGACCAGCAGCCCGGCGAGGGCGCCGAACATGAGTTTTCGCATATCAACCCCACAGAAGATCGCTTCTGCACCGTTACAGAAGCGCTTTGGGAGTCTGCCGCCGAATCTTCACCGGCGCATGGTCCGAACCGGTGAACCACTGACCGTCACTGGTCCGGTCGGCGGTTCACGGACAGCGAACCCGCGCCCACCTCGTTCGGGCGCACACTTGTAGTACCTGCAACGGTGTAATCGAGGTGCATCCATGGACGAGGCGATGGACGCCTATTCGCGCGCGGTCAGCACCGTCGCCAAGACCGTCACCCCGCACGTCGCCGGGGTGCAGCTCGCACGTGGCGGCGGCTCGGCCGTCGTCTTCGCCGACGACGGCCACCTGCTCACCAACGCCCACGTCGTCGGCGACCACCGCCGCGGCGTCGCGACCTTCGCCGACGGCAGCGAAGTGCCCTTCGACGTCGTCGGCGCCGATCCGCTGTCGGACCTCGCCGTGCTGCGGGCGCGTGGCGAGACGCCGTCGGCCGCCCAGCTCGGCGACGCCGACCAGCTCGTCGTCGGGCAGCTCGTCGTGGCCATCGGGAGCCCGCTCGGGTTCTCCGGCACCGTCACCGCGGGCGTCGTCAGCGCGCTCGGCCGGGCGCTGCCGGTGCGGCAGGGGCGCACCACCCGCGTGATCGAGGACGTCATCCAGACCGACGCGGCGCTCAACCCGGGCAACTCCGGCGGCGCGCTCGCCGACTCCGCCGGCCGCGTCGTCGGCGTCAACACCGCCGTCGCCGGCGTCGGGCTCGGGCTCGCCGTGCCGATCAACGCGACCACCCGGCGGATCATCGACACGCTCGTCGTCGAGGGCCGGGTGCGGCGCGCGTACCTCGGCGTCGTCGGCGTGCCCGCGCCGCTGCCGGACGACGTCGCCGAGCGCACCGGCCAAGCCGCCGGGCTGCGGGTCCACGAGGTGGTCGCGGGCGGGCCCGCCGACCGCGCCGGGCTGCACGCGGGCGATCTCGTCCTGACCGTCGGGCGCGCCCGCGTCTCGGACGCCCAGGGCATCCAGCGGCAGCTGTTCGCGGAGGTGATCGGCACCGCACTGCCGATCACTGTGCTGCGCAACGGAGCCATGGTCGACGTGTACGCGACCCCCGCCGAGTTGGTCGGGTGAGGTGAGCGGACTTGAGTATGCGCTCCCGGCGTGGCATGGTCGGGGGCACAACACCAACGCGGGAGCTCGCGCCATGGCGGGCTGAGAGGGTGACTTGCTTCGGGCAGGCGTCACCGACCGCATGAACCTGACCGGGTAATGCCGGCGTAGGGAGTGAAAGTCGTTGACGACGCTGGAAAACAAGCACGTCTCCGTCACCACGGGTCCGATCACCGGATCGCACAAGACGTACCACCAGACCGAATCCGGACTGCGGGTTCCGGCGCGCCGGATCGATCTCTCCAACGGCGAACACTTCGACGTCTACGACACTTCGGGCCCGTACACCGATCCCGACGTGTCGATCGACGTCCACAGTGGACTGCACCGGCTGCGCGCCGGGTGGGCCGACGGCCGTGCGCACAACACCCAGCTCGGGTGGGCCAAACAGGGTGTCATCACGCGGGAGATGGAGTACATCGCCGCCCGCGAACGGGTTGCGCCGGAGTTCGTGCGCGACGAGGTCGCGAGCGGGCGCGCGGTGATCCCGGTCAACCGCAGGCACCCCGAGTCCGAGCCGATGATCATCGGCAAGAACTTCCTGGTGAAGATCAACGCCAACATGGGCAACTCGGCCGTCTGGTCGTCGGTCGAGGAAGAGGTCGACAAGATGGTGTGGGCGACCCGCTGGGGTGCCGACACGATCATGGACCTTTCGACGGGCAAGCGGATCCACGAGACGCGCGAGTGGATCATCCGCAACTCGCCGGTCCCGGTCGGCACGGTGCCGATCTACCAGGCCCTGGAAAAGGTCGACGGGGAACCGGAAAAGCTGTCGTGGGAGATCTACCGCGACACCATCGTCGAGCAGTGCGAACAGGGCGTCGACTACGTCACGGTGCACGCCGGCGTGCTGCTGCGCTACATCCCGCTGACCGCGCGGCGCGTCACCGGGATCGTCAGCCGCGGCGGGTCGATCATGGCCGCGTGGTGCCTGGCGCACCACCAAGAGTCCTTTTTGTACACCCACTTCGAAGAGCTCTGCGAAATCCTGCGGCAGTACGACGTCACGTTCTCCCTCGGTGACGGCCTGCGTCCCGGCTCGATCGCCGACGCCAACGACCGCGCCCAGTTCGCCGAGCTGGAAACCCTCGGCGAGCTGACGCACATCGCGCGGTCGCACGACGTCCAGGTGATGATCGAAGGCCCCGGCCACGTGCCGATGCACAAGATCAAGGAGAACGTCGAGCTGGAAGAGAAGCTCTGCGGCGAGGCACCTTTCTACACGCTCGGTCCACTAGCGACGGACATCGCGCCGGCGTACGACCACATCACGTCGGCCATCGGCGCGGCCCAGATCGGCTGGTACGGCACGGCGATGCTGTGCTACGTCACGCCGAAGGAGCACCTGGGCCTGCCGAACCGCGACGACGTCAAGACGGGCGTGATCACGTACAAGATCGCCGCGCACGCCGCCGACCTGGCCAAGGGGCACAAGTACGCGCAGGAGTGGGACGACGAGCTGTCGAAGGCCCGCTTCGAGTTCCGCTGGAACGACCAGTTCAACCTGTCGCTGGACCCCGACACCGCGCGGTCGTTCCACGACGAGACGCTGCCCGCCGAGCCGGCCAAGACCGCGCACTTCTGCTCGATGTGCGGTCCGAAGTTCTGCTCGATGCGGATCACGCAGGACGTCCGCAAGTACGCCGAGGAACACGGTCTGTCCACTGTGGAAGCCATCGAGGCCGGGATGGCTTCGAAGTCGGCGGAGTTCACCGAGTCCGGCGGCAAGGTCTACCTGCCCGTGGTGCAGCCGTGACACCGCCCACCGCCCTCACCATCGCCGGATCCGACTCCGGCGGTGGTGCGGGCATCCAGGCGGACCTGAGGACGTTCTTCGCGCACGGCGTCCACGGGCTCGTCGCGCTGACCGCGGTCACCGTGCAGAACTCCCTGGGTGTGCAAGGCTTCACGGAGATCCCCGCCGACGTCGTCACCGCGCAGATCAAGGCGGTGGCGTCCGACATGGGCGTCAACGCGGCGAAGACCGGGATGCTGGCTTCGGCCGAGATCATCCGCGCGGTGGCGAAAACCCTGGACGAGGTCGAGGTCGGCCCGTTCGTGGTCGACCCGGTGGCGGCGTCGATGACCGGGCACGCCCTGCTGCGCGAGGACGCCCTGGAGGCGATCCGCACGGAGCTGTTCCCCCGCGCGACCTTGATCACGCCGAACCTGGACGAGGTCCGGCTGCTGACCGGCGTTTCCGTCGTCGACCCGGCCTCCCAGCGCGCTGCCGCCGAGGCCCTGCTGGGCTTCGGCTCCCAGTGGGTCTTGGTCAAGGGCGGCCACATGGAAGGCACGGCCGAGTGCGTCGACCTGCTTTCCGACGGCCGCGAATTCATCTCGCTGAGCGGCCCCCGCTACGAGACGGAAAACACCCACGGCGGCGGCGACACCTTGGCGTCGGCGATCACGTCGTCGCTGGCGAAGGGCGCCTCGGTACCGGACGCGGTGGCAGCGGGCAAGAAGTTCATCGAGCGCTGCGTGGCGGAGGCCTACCCCCTGGGCGCAGGCGTCGGCCCGGTCTCCCCGTTCTGGGTCCTGCCGCAGTCGTCGTGAGCGTCCGGCGACACGCCGCGAGCCATCAGCGGACCGGCTGCAGCTCCCGGCCGTCGTAGGTCTCGCGGGCCGCGCGGATGCGGCCGAAGTTCGCCTGGGACCACGCGCTCAGCGCGATCAGGTGCGCGCCCACCTCCGCGCCCATGTCCGTCAGCGCGTATTCGACTGTCGGCGGCGTTGTCGGGTACACGGTGCGCGTGAGGAAACCATCGCGCTCCAGCTGGCGGAGGTTCTGCGTCAGCATCTTCTGGCTGATGCCGTCGACGGCGCGGCGCAGTTCGCCGAACCGGTGCGGGCCGCGGGCCAGCGCGCCCAGCATCAGCGCCGTCCACTTGTTGGCCAGCAGGTCCAGCACGTCCCGGCAGGGACAGCTCCGGAGATAGACGTCCCAGGGTCCGTCCTGGTCACAGGTGGTTTCCATCAGGTACCTACTTCACTCGGAAGTGCCTTCTAGCGAAAAGTGACGAACGCTCCGAGTATAGGAGAACCCGAAGAGAAGGAGTGTGGAGATGCGCATCGTGACCCAGCAGGCACTCGGCGGGCCGGAGGTGCTGAGCGTCACCGAAGCACCGCGGCCGGAACCAGGGCCGACGGAGGTCCTGGTGCGGGTGAAGGCCGCCGGCATCAACCCCGTCGACTGGAAGGTGCGGGCCGGCGGCGGGTTCCTCGGTGAGCCGCCGTTCACCGTCGGCTGGGACGTCGCCGGGGTCGTCGAAGAGGCCGGCTTCGGCGCGACCGGCGTCCGGGAGGGTGACGAAGTCCTCGGCATGCCGTGGTTCCCGCGCCCGGCCGGCGCCTACGCGGAGTACGTCACCGCGCCCTCGCGGCACTTCGTGCGCAAGCCCGCCGCGCTGTCGTTCGCCGAGGCCGCCGCGCTGCCGCTGGCCGGGCTCACCGCCTGGCAGGGCCTGGTCGACGTCGCGAACGTCCGAGAGGGGCAGCGCGTGTTCGTCGACGCCGCCGCGGGCGGGGTCGGCCACCTCGCCGTCCAGATCGCCAAGGCGCGCGGCGCCTACGTGATCGGCACGGCCAGTGCGGGCAAGCACGGCTTCCTGCGCGAACTCGGCGTCGACGAGCCGATCGACTACCACGACCCGGAAGCGACGACGTCCGACGTGGACGTCTACTTCGGACTTGTCGGTGAGGAGAGCGATCTGCGCTGGCTGCCCGCGATCAAGGCGGGCGGGCTGTTGATCGGCGTGCCCAGCGGCGTCGCCGACCGCGTGGCGCAGCAGGCCGCCGAACGCGGTGTCGGGGTGGAACGGATCCTCGTGGAGCCGGACCGCGGCGGGCTGGCCGGCCTCGTCGAGCTGATCGAGGCCGGCCGCCTGAAGGTCCGCGTCGAGCAGACCTTCCCGCTGGAAGAAGCCGCCAAGGCGCACGAGCTGGGTGAGTCCGGCCGGGTGTCCGGCAAGCTCGTGCTGACGGTCTAACCCCGGGCGAGCACCTGCGGCAGCACCGTCGTGAGCCCGGTCCAGTCGGCCGTGACCACCGACGTGTGCTGCTTCGCCAGGTCGGCGACGCGCTGGTTGGCCTGGTCGACCGTCGGGTTGTGGGCGTCGATGGCCGGCGCGACGTTCTGCGCGTCGGTCATCACCACGTAGTAGTGGTTGGCGTCGTACCACCACGGCCCGGTCTGCGTCACCCACGCGTTCGCGTCGCCGTCGAACACGACGAACCACGGCTTGAGGTCGGCGGTGTACTTGTCCCGCGGGTCACCGCCGGCCGCGCCGTGCACGGTCGGGAAGATGTTCGCGTCGCCCAGCTTGCCCGCGTTCTTGAGGCCCAGCAGGTACTGCGCGTACTCGACATCGGTGTGCAGCGTGTCGGTCGGGTTCCCCTCCTCGACGGTGCCCGGGATGATCTCCGTGATCACCCGGCCCCGCAGCGCGTCCACTGACGGCCAGTTGTCCGCTTTGGCCGCGTCGTCGAGCGTGGCGTAGCTGCCGAGCAGCTCGGCCGGGCGGAACGCGACGCTGCCGAGGTGCGCCTTGAACGTGGCGTCGAGCAGGGCGGGGCCCATGCCGGTGTTGGCCGAGAAGCCCGTCTTCATCTCCAGCTTGAGCGTGATCGGCGTGTGCCCAGGGTGCGCGGCCAGCCAGATCCGGATGTCGTCGAGGCAGTACTCGAGGTTCTTGTTCGTCCCGCCGCTGTACAGCTGCGACGCCGAGGTGGCCGCGACGCAGTTGTTGTTGTTCCCCAACGGGTTCGAGTGGCTGACTTTCCACTCGTGGGTGAAGAAGTCCGGCCAGACGTCCAGCTCGATCAGCGACGAGCCGGCGTCGAGCGCCTGCGCCAGGTAGCCGTAGGCCGCCGGGTCGTACGTGTTGTGCACGCCGACGGTCGTGACGTGGGACAGCTTCGGGCTGTCCGCGTGCGCCGCCGTCGCCCCCGAGAGCGCGAGCGCCGCCGTGAGGATTGCCACCGAGAAGAGCTTCATCCAGGCTCCTTCGAACGTGAGTAACGTTCACAATGTCCCACCGTGGTTGACTGTTGATGAAGCAAAAGAGGCTGATTGGCCTAGACCAGAAGTCGGGAAACCACCATGACGACGAGCCTGCCGACCGCGTTGACCATCGCCGGGTCGGACTCCGGTGGCGCCGCCGGGCTGCAGGCGGACCTGCGCACGTTCCTGACCTGCGGCGTGCACGGCCTGGTCGCGGTCACGGCCGTCACGGTCCAGAACACCCTCGGCGTGCACGACCGCGCCGACCTGCCGCCGCACATCGTGGCCGGCCAGATCGAGGCCGTCGCGTCGGACATGGGCGTGGGCGCGGCGAAAACGGGCATGCTGGCCTCGGCCGGGATCATCCACGCGGTCGCGGCGGCGTGCGACAACGCGGACATCGGACGCGACGAGAAGATCCCGTTCGTCGTCGACCCGGTCGCGGCGTCGATGCACGGCCACCCGCTGTTCGACGAAGCGGGCCTGCACGCCCTGCGCGACGAACTGCTCCCGCGCGCGACGGTCCTGACGCCGAACCTCGACGAGGTCCGCCTGCTCACCGGCATGACCGTGAAGGACCGCGAAGGCATGCACACCGCGGCCGTGGTGCTGCACCGGATGGGCCCCCGGTACGTCCTGGTGAAGAGCGGCCACCTGCAGGCGGACCCCGAGTGCGTGGACCTGCTGTTCGACGGCTCGACGTTCGTGGAGCTGCCCGGCAGGCGCTACTCGACACCGCACACGCACGGCGCGGGCGACACGATGGCGTCGGCGCTCACCGCCGGGCTCGCGAAGGGCATGTCCGTGGTCGAGGCGGCCCGCTACGGCAAGTGGTTCGTCTCGCACGCCGTCGAGCACGCGTACCCGATGGGCGCCAAGGTCGGGCCGGTCTCGGCCTTCTGGCGGCTGGCACCCGAAGAACGCTGAGCACCGGCCCGGTTACCATCCCTGCGTTTACTGATCCTTGACTCACGCGGGGGGCGGCCTTGACCGGACGCGAGCGGGTGGCGAAGGTCCTCGAAGACCGCCGCTTCCAGAACTTCATCATCGCGGTGATCGTGTTCAACGCGGTCACGCTCGGCATGGAAACGTCGACGTCGCTGATGGACGGCTTCGGCGGGCTCCTGCACACCCTCGACCACATCGCGCTCGGCGTCTTCGTCGCCGAGCTGCTGGCGAAGTTCTACGCCTACCGCGGCGGGTTCTTCCGCGACCACTGGAACGTCTTCGACCTGCTGGTCGTCGGCATCGCGGTGATCCCGGCGACCGGGCCGTTCGCCGTCCTGCGGTCGCTGCGCGTGCTCCGCGTGCTGCGGCTGATCTCGGTCGTGCCGTCGATGCGGAAGGTCGTCTCCGGGCTGCTCGCCGCGATTCCCGGGATGGCTTCGATCGCCGCACTGCTCGCCCTGATCATCTTCGTCGCGGGCGTCATGGCGACGAAGCTGTTCGGCGTCATCGACCCGGGCGACTTCGGCGACCTCGGCACGTCGTTGTTCACGCTGTTCCAGGTGATGACCGGCGAAGCGTGGCCGGACATCGCGAAGACGATCATGGAACAGGCGCCGATGGCCTGGATCTTCTTCGTCGTCTACATCCTGGTGTCCAGCTTCGCGGTGCTGAACCTCTTCATCGCCGTCGTGGTCAGCGGCATGGAAGACGAGCTGCGCCAGGACATCCGCGAGGAAGAGGCGAAACAGGCCGAAGCACAGGCCGCGGCCAACCAGGAGATCCTCGACGAGCTGCGCGCCGTCCGCGCCGAACTCGCCCAGCTGCGCCGGGAGCGGGTCCCCTAGTCAGCCCTCGTCGGCGATCAGGGCTTCGAGTGCCGGGAGCGCCGCCGTCAGCGCTTCGCGGTGCTCGGGCGTCAAGCGGTCGAGGCGCCGGTTCAGCTCCTGGACCCGCGTCGACCGGACGCCGGACACCAGCCGCTCGCCTTCTTCGGTCGCCTTCGCGAGCCAGGCGCGCCGGTCGACCGGGTCGGACTCGCGGCTGACGTACCCCGCTTCGACCAGGGACGCGATGATCCGCGACATGGTCGCCGCGGCGACGCCCTCCTTCGCGGCGAGGTCGCCGAGGCGCAGCTGACCGGAGATCACCAGCGTCGCGAGGGCCGAGATGGCGCCGTGGCCCGGCCCGGGCACGCCGGCCTGGCGCAACGACCGGGACAGCCTGCCGACGGCGAGGTACAACCTGCCCGAGGTGTCCTGAACCGATGTGGTCACGGCTGGCTCCTTCTGCCCTGGCCCCGCCGCGGATGCGCCGGAAAGTGCCGTCCACCTTACGGGCTCGCCGTGCACGTTCGGCGTTAAGGCACCCTGGTTCACCGGGGTGGACTCGAAGCCTGCGCCCAGAACCGCTGCGGTACGCGGCCGGCGCTGCGCGCGAGGTGACCGGCGACGACGGCCGATCGCATCGCCGACGCCATCCGTTCGGGGTCCGCCGCCCGGGTGACGGCCGTCGAGAGCAGGACGGCGTCGCAGCCGAGCTCCATCGCCAGCGTCGCATCGGACGCCGTGCCGATCCCGGCGTCCAGGATCACCGGCACGCCCGCCCGGGAGACGATCAGCTCGATGTTGTGCGGATTCCGGATGCCGAGGCCGGTGCCGATCGGCGCGCCCAGCGGCATCACCGCGGCGCAGCCGGCCTCCTCCAGGCGCAGGGCCAGCACCGGGTCGTCGTTCGTGTAGGCGAACACGGTGAACCCGTCGGCGGTCAGCCGTTCGGCGGCGTCGAGGGTCTCGAACGGGTCCGGCAGCAACGTCCGGTCGTCGGCGTGCACCTCGAGCTTGACCAGGTCGGTGCCGAGGGCCTCCCGCGCGAGCTGCGCGGTGAGCACGGCTTCGGCGGCCGTGCGGCAGCCCGCGGTGTTCGGCAGCAGCTCGATCCCGAGCTTGGTGAGCAGTTCGAGGACACCGGAGCCGCCCTCGGCGTCCGCGCGGCGCATCGCGACCGTGGTCAGCTCGGTGCCGGACGCGACCAGCGCGCGTTCGAGCACGGCGAGGTTGGCCGCGCCGCCGGTGCCGATGATCAGCCGGGACGTCAGCTTGCAGGGGCCGATGACCAGCGGTTCCGTCTCCATTTCAGCCTCCCTGGACGGCGGTGAGCACGTCGACGCCCGCGCCCTTCGGCACGGCCGTGGTGGCCCAGTCGGTGCGGCGGACGACGACGCCGTCGACCGCGACGGCGATGCCGGGCCGCTGCCCGCCGGACGCGTCGAGGACGTCGGCGACGGTCGCGCCGTCCGGGAACTCCGTCCACCGGCCGTTGAGCTTGATCTCCATCACACGTGCTCCTTCTGGTGCAGGCGGTCGGGCGAAGCCGCTTCGACGCCTTCGGGCGGCTTCTCGCCTTCGAGCCACGCGACCACGGCGTCCGCGGTCACGGGGGCCATGAGCAGGCCGTTGCGGTGGTGCCCGGTCGCGGCGAAGACGCCGTCGTCCAGGACGCCGATGTACGGCAGCACGTCCCGGCTGCCGGCCCGCAGGCCCGCGGCGGTCTCGACCAGCTCGTACTCGGTGATCGCGGGGAACACCCGTTCGGCGCCCTCGATCAGCTCGCGGACCCCGCGGGCGGTGACGGCCTGGTCGAAGCCCGCTTCGTACTGCGTCGCGCCGAGGACGAGCTCCTGGTCGCCGCGCGGCACGAGGTAGATCGGGTGCCCCTCGACGACGGCGCGAACCGTGCGTTTCGGCGGCGGGAGGCAGCCGCGCCGGGGCCGGAGCCGGAGGATTTCGCCCTTGAGCGGGCGGACCGCCCCGGCGAGCCGCGGGTGCAGCCGCCCGGTCCACGCGCCCGCCGCGAGCACGACGGCGTCCGCGTCCGGCGGGGCGGCCACGCGTTCCCGGACGAACCGCACATCGCGTTCCTGGCAGGCCGCGTACAGCGCGTTGAGCAGTTTCCGGTTGTCCACGGCCAGGTCGCCGGGCACGTGGAGTCCACTTCGGACGGATCCGGTGCCCGGTTCGAGCCGCCGGGCTTCCCGGCCGGTGAGGCGTTCGGCCGTGCGGCCCAGCGCGTGCAGGTGACCGGCGAGGATGTCGAGGTACCCCGCGTCGGCGCTGTCGAAGGCGACGACCAGCGTCCCGTGCTCGGCCAGGCCGGGGTCGACGCCCTCTTGCGCGAGGTCGCGCGCGAAGCCGGGCCAACGGCGCAGGGACTCCTCGCCGAGGCTGAGGACGTCCTCCTCGCCCGGCCAGGCCTCGGTGACCGGGGCGAGCATGCCGCCGGCCAGCCACGACGCGCCGCCGCGGACGGGTTCGGGGTCGTAGAGGGTGACGCTTCGGCCGGTTCGCGCCGCGCGCCACGCGGCGGACAGCCCGATCACGCCGCCGCCGACCACTGCCAGGTTGTTCGTCATGGGATCACGCTCCCTGCGCCGGCATGACCCGGATCAGGTTCCACGGTCGGAGCGGCAGCTCCCTCTCAGCCCGTGCCCCGGGCTCCCGTGCGGACCCGTCCACCCTACGTGCCGTTGGTCGATAATCCAAGCGCGGTCACGGCCGGATGGCTTTCACGGCAACGGCACCGGGTCTTGGCCGGACCGTCCGCCGGCGGGGTACGGTCGCCGCCATGCCCGCCCTCTCCGGTGACAAGATCCGCGCCCGGCTCGACGCCGCTCGCCTGTACCTCTGCACGGACGCCCGCACGGCCCGCGGCGACCTGGCCGCGTTCGCCGACGCGGCGCTGGCCGGCGGCGTCGACATCATCCAGCTGCGCGACAAGACCGGCGGCGCGCCGCTCGAGGCCGCGGCCGAGATCGCGGCGCTGGAGGTGCTGGCCGAGGCCTGCGCGCGGCACGGGGCGCTGCTGTCGGTGAACGACCGGGCGGACGTGGCGCTGGCGGTCGGCGCGGACGTCCTCCACCTGGGCCAGGACGACATCCCGGTGGCGCTGGCCCGGCGGATCCTGGGCGAGGACGTCGTCATCGGCCGCTCGACGCACTCGGTGGCGCAGGCCACCGCGGCCGCGGCCGAACCGGGCGTGGACTACTTCTGCACGGGTCCCTGCTGGCCGACGCCGACGAAGCCGGGCCGCTCGGCGCCGGGCCTGGACCTGGTCCGCTCGACCGCCGCATCGACGCCCGGCCGGCCCTGGTTCGCGATCGGCGGCATCGACGCCGGCCGGCTGCCCTCGGTCCTCGAAGCGGGCGCGTCGCGGATCGTGGTCGTCCGGGCGATCACCGAGGCCGAGGACCCCGAGTCCGCCGCCCGCGAACTGCGCGCCCGCCTCCCCTGACGGTTACGGGGTCGGGGTGGTCGCCGCGCCCTGGCTGGTGGGCGGGGCCGAGGTCGTCGGCTGCTGGGCCGTCGTGCTCGGGGTCGTCGGCGTCGGCGAGCTGCTCGGGGTGCTCGACGTCGTCGGCGCGGTGGGCGTCGTCGTCTCCGTCGTCGTGGTCCGGGTGGGCGACTCCTGCGTGTCGTCCGTCGGAGCCGTCGGCGTGGTCGACGGGGTCCTGTCGGTCTGGCCGCCGCCGTTGCCGAAGATCTTGCCGATGCCCGCGCCCGTCCCGCCGGCCACCTTGCCGCCGGTCGCCGCCTCCACGCCGACGATCGCCAGGATCGCCACCGCGAACGCCACCACGCTCGTGCCGATGACCAGCGGCCAGCGCAGCTTCCGCAGCCGCGACGGCTGCTCCTCGAGCGGGCCGTCCGGCTTCGGCAGCCGGACCGTCGGCTGCTCGGTGATGGGCACGGCCGACGGCAGCGGCTGGTCGGTGATCTCGTTGATCGCGATGACCTGCCCCCGGCGCCGGATGCCGGACGTCGCCAGCTGCCGCGCCTTGAGCGCGGCGTCCTTCGTGCGCTGCAGCGAGCGCAGGTAGATCTCGCCGCCGACCGTCGTGATCACGCTCGCCACGCCCGCCCCGGCCACCGTGCCGGCGACGCCGAGCGTCGACCCGAGCAGCGCCGCCGTCACCGCCGCGAGCGCCGCCGCCAGCACCTGCGCGATGCGCAGGCCCGACTTCTGTTCCTTCTCCCCTGAAGGCTGTTCCGTCTCCTTGCTCATGATCCCGATCCGCTAGAAAGTCTTCTCCCCGTTCCCAACGTGTAAGGCGCGCGAGGAACTCCCCGCGTTGCCGGAGCGTGAGCAGCACCACTCCCACTGTCCACAATAGACAGTACGGGCCGAACACTTTCTTGACATACTCGGCACATGGAACTGGTGACGATCTCCGACATCGAAGCCGCGGCGAAGCGCGTCCAGGGGGTCGCCGTGCGCACACCCCTGTTGCGCCAAACGTGGGATCCTCGCGAAAACCTCTGGCTCAAACCCGAAAGCCTCCAACCGGTCGGCGCGTTCAAGGTGCGCGGCGCGTACAACGCGATCGCCACCCTCGACGACGAACGGCGTACCCGCGGTGTCATCGCTTACTCCAGCGGCAACCACGCGCAAGCGGTCGCGTACGCCGCGCAGCGGTTCGGCGTGCCCGCCGTGATCGTCGTACCGGACATCGCACCGCGGATCAAGGTCGAGGCCACCCGCTCCTACGGCGCCGAAGTGATCGAGGTGCCGATCGGCGAGCACGAGGGCAAAGCGCACGAACTGGCCACCGAACGCGGCCTGACCCTCATCGCGCCCTTCGACGACGCGGCCGTCATCGCCGGGCAGGGCACCGCGGGCCTCGAGATCGCCGAGGACCTCCCGGACGTCGAGGTCGTGCTCGTGCCGGTCAGCGGCGGCGGGCTGGCCGGCGGGGTCGGTGCCGCGGTCAAGGCGCGCTGCCCGCGCGCCCGCGTGATCGGGGTCGAGCCCGCGCTGGCCGGCGACACGGCCGAGGGGCTGCGGCTGGGCCGCCGCGCCGACTGGCCGCAGGCCGACCGCGCCCGCACGATCGCCGACGGCCTGCGCGCGCAACCGTCCGAGCTGACCTTCGCCCACCTGCGGGAAGTCGTCGACGACATGGTCACGGTCACCGAGGACGAGATCCGCGAGGCCGTGCGCACCCTCGCCCGCAAGGCCCGGCTGGTCGCCGAACCGAGCGGCGCGGTGACGACGGCGGCGTACCTGTTCCACGCCGGCGAGCTGCCGGCCGGCCGCACGGTCGCGATCGTCTCCGGCGGCAACGCCGACCCGGCGGTGTTCGCGGAGATCCTCGCGGGCTGAACCGGCGCTAGTCGCCGGCCACCGGGGTGCCGCGGCGGACGTGGGTCGGCGGGCCCTCGACGCCGCAGTGGTAGCACTCGCCCAGGTGCGGGCACTCGTCCGAATCCGGCGGCGCGGGCTCGGCCGGGGGCGCCAGGACGCCGTTGTGGATGCCCAGCGCGATCAGCCCGCCGGCGATCGCCAGGACCGCGCAGATGACCAGCGCCATCCGCCAGCCCGCGGTCAGCGCCACCGGGTCCGCGTACGCCTCGCCGGTCAGCCCCGCCGCCGCGGGCAGCACCGCGACCGCCAGGAGACCGCCCGAGCGGGCGATCGCGTTGTTGACGCCGGACGCCACCCCGGCGTACCGGTCCGGGGCCGCGGCGAGCACCGTCGCGGTCACCGGGGCCACCACCGTCGCCAGCCCGAGCCCGAACACGACGACCGCGGGCAGCACCGCGCCCAGGTAGGACGCGCCGGGCGCGATACGCAACATCAGCAACATCCCGATGCCGACGACGATCGGGCCGGCCACCAGCTGCGCCCGCGGGCCGATGCGCTGGGCCAGCGCCCCCGACCGCCCCGACAGCAGCAGCATGATCACCGTC
This sequence comes from Amycolatopsis stemonae, assembly GCF_054781455.1. Classification (NCBI taxonomy): domain Bacteria; kingdom Bacillati; phylum Actinomycetota; class Actinomycetes; order Pseudonocardiales; family Pseudonocardiaceae; genus Amycolatopsis; species Amycolatopsis stemonae. The sequence goes on from NZ_BAAGUJ010000001.1 coordinate 864,179, forward strand.
AGCGGCAGCCCGGCCAGGCCGGACGCCGTCGGCGAGTAGTGCAGCGACACCTGCAGCTGCATGACCAGCAGCATCATCACGCCGCCGAGCGCCGCGTACATGGCGAAGGTCAGCGCGTTGGCCAGGGTGAACGTCCGGTCGCGGAACAGCGACGGCGGCACCAGCGGCTCGCGCGAGCGGTGCTGGACGACGACGAACGCGGTCAGGCCCGCGATCCCGAGCAGGCCCGCGACCAGCACGACCGGGTCGCCGATGCCCCGCACCGGCGCCTCCACCAGGGCGCCGGTGACGCCGGCGAGGCCGAGCGCACCGAGTGCGGCGGCGCCGAAGTCCGGGTGCCCGGTCGCGTCCGGGTCGCGGGACTCGGGCACGAACTTCCGCGCCATCAGCACGACGACCAGCGCGATCGGGACGTTGATCAGGAACGCGAGCCGCCACGACCAGACCTGGACGAGGAAGCCGCCGAGCAGCGGGCCGGCGGCGGCCGCGATGCCGCCGAGGCCGGACCAGGCGCCGATCGCCCGGGCGCGCGCGTCGTGCGCGAAGGACGACTGGAGGATCGCGAGCGACCCGGGCGTCAGCAGGGCGCCGCCGATGCCCTGCAGGATCCGCATCGCGACGAGCATCTCGGTCGACACCGCGGCGGCGCACAGCCCGGAGGCGACGCCGAACCAGACGACGCCGACGAGGTACACGCGGCGCCGGCCGTACCGGTCGCCGAGCGAGCCGGCGACGAGGATGAGCGCGGCGAGCGCCAGCAGGTAGCCGTCGAGGATCCACTGCAGCCCGGCGACGGACGCGTTGAGCTCGGCGCCGATGCGGGGCAGGGCGACGTTGACGATGGTGCCGTCGAGCATCGCCATGCCCGACCCGAGGATCGTGGTGGCCAGCACCCCGCGCGCGGCGTGCGTCCCCCAGCGGATCCCGGTGTCTTCAGTGGCTGTCACCCTGCCACTTCACCCCGGCCGGAGATCGCCGTCAACAACTCAGGGCATCAGCGTGGTGACGAACTTGTACCGGTCGCCGCGGTAGACCGACCGCGCGAACTCGACCGGCTTGCCGTCGGTGGCGAACGAGTGCCGGGTCAGCCGCAGCACCGGCATGCCGACGTCGGCGCCGAGCATCTCCGCCTCTTCCGGACCCGCGAGCGACGTCTCGATCGACTCCTCGGCGCGTTCGAGTTCGACGCCGAAGTGCTCGCGCAGAACGGCGTACAACGAACCGCCGGCCGAGATGTGCTTGCGCAGCCCGCGAAACCGGCCGGCCGGCAGGTGCGAGGTTTCCAGTGCCATCGGCTGCGAGTCCGCCAGTCGAAGCCGTCGAAGGCGAAGAATTTTCGCACCCGTCCGGATTCCGAGCAGTTTCGCGAGGTCGCCCTCGGCCGGCAGCTCTTCGAGCTCGAGGAGCTTCGAAGACGGCTTCAGGCCCTGCCGGCGCATGTCCTCGGTGTAGGACGACAGCTGCAGCCGCTGGGCGAGCTTCGGCTCGGCCGCGAAGGTGCCTTTCCCCTGCACGCGGTGCAGGCGGCCCTCGGCGGTCAGGTCGGCCAGCGCCTGGCGCACGGTGGTGCGGGAGACCGTGAACTCCCCGGCGAGCGCGCGTTCGGTCGGGATCGGCGACCCCGGCGGCAGCACGTCCAGGAGGTCGAGGAGGTGCTGTTTCAGCGCCCAGTACTTGGGCTCGCGCTGCCCGCGGATCCCGGCGACGGCGCCCGCCTCGCCCGTGGTGGTGGTCTCCAACATGCCCGACTCCCTATGTCTTCCCTCATTGCGCGCCACGTCCCCGTAAGAAACGTACCCTTTTCCCCAAACCCGCCGCCCTACTAACATTGGTCTAGACCTGACCGACGCCGCCTGAGTCCGGTACATAATGCCGGAGGTGGAGAGGAAAATGATGACCGAACAACGGCCCGGCGAGCACATGGCCGCGGAGATCGCCCAGCAGCCGGACGTCCTGGCGGGACTGGTCGAGCGTCAGGCGGAAATCGCCGGGGTGGCGGAAAAGATCTCACAACGGCCCCCGCGCTTCGCTTTGCTCGCCGCGCGTGGATCGAGTGACCACGCAGCGTTGTATGCGAAGTACCTGATCGAGGTACTTCTCGGCCTTCCGGCTGGTCTTGTCTCCCCGTCCACGGCGACGCTGTACGGCGCGCGGCCCGATCTGCGGGACGTGCTGTTCGTCACGGTCAGCCAGAGCGGTGGTTCGCCCGACCTGATCGAGGTCACCGAGACGGCGCGGCGCCAGGGCGCGCTGACGGTGTCCGTGACCAATACGCCCGATTCGCCGCTGCGTGCGGCGTCCGAGCTCGGCGTCGACATCGGCGCGGGCGTCGAGAAGGCCGTCGCGGCGACCAAGACGTACTCCGCGACGCTGATGGCGCTGTACCTGCTGATCGACGCCGTGCGCGGCGGCAAGGCGGCCGACGCCGAGAAGATCGGCGAACTGGCGCAGCAGACGCTCGACGGGGCCGCAGAGGGCGTGCAGCGCGCCGTCGACCGGTACCGCTTCGTCAACCGCGTGCTGACCACGGCCCGCGGCTACTCCTACGCCACCGCGCTCGAGGCGTCGCTGAAGCTGGCCGAGACCAGCTACCTCGCGGCCCGCGCGTACAGCGGCGCGGACCTGCTGCACGGCCCGGTCGCGGCCGTCGACGACCAGACCGCGGTGCTCGCGGTGACCAGCGCCGGGCACGGCGCGGAGGCGATGCGCGAGGTCATCGACGCCGTCGGCAAGCGCGGCGCGGACGTCGTGGCGGTCGGTTCGGCCTCGGCGGCGGCCCCCGCCGCGCTGCGCATCGACGTTCCCCAGACCGTCGAGGAGCTGGCGCCGATCCTGGAGATCCTGCCGATCCAGCGGATCGCGCTCGGCCTGTCGCTCGCCCGCGGCGGCGACCCGGACAGCCCGCGCGGCCTGCTGAAGGTGACCAAGACGCGGTGAGCTTCCCGGTCACCGTCGACGCCGGCGGCACGTCGACCAGGGCTGCCCTGGTCGACGCCGCCGGCGCCGTTCTGGGCACCGGGCGCGGTGAAGGCGCCAACCCCAACGCGCACACGCCCGGGGTCGCCGCGGGCCGGATCGCCGAGGCGATCACCGCCGCGCTGGGCGGGCACGACCCGGGCGCCGTGCGGGCGTGCGTCGTCGGCATGGCCGGGGTCAGCAAGCTGAGCGACCCGGCGGTGGCCGCGGTCTTCGACGCGGCGTGGGCGCGGATCGGGCTCACCGGAACCGTGCGCGTGGTGGCCGACGCCGAAGTGGCGTACGCGTCCGCGACGTCGGCGCCGGACGGGACGGTGCTCGTCGCCGGCACCGGCTCGATCGCGGGCCGGATCCGCAAGCGGCGCTTGGCCGGCACCGCCGGCGGCTACGGCTGGCTGCTGGGCGACGAAGGGTCCGCGTTCTGGCTCGGGCGCGAGGCCGTCCGATCCACTTTGGAGGCTCTGGGCCGCGGGCTGCCGCTCGACGGGCTCCCGTCGGCGGTGCTGGCCGCCGCGCTCGGACCGTCCGGTTTGGACGTCCGGACGGACGCCGAACGGCTCGTCGCGTCCCGCGCGCTGATCACCGCGGCCAACGCCGAGGCGCCGGTCCGGCTGGCCCGGTTCGCGCCGTTGGTGAGCGCGGCGCACGACGCGGGAGAGCCCGCGGCGAGCGGGATAGTCGCCCGGGCGGCCGAGCTTCTGGTCGCCAACGCCCTCGCCGCGCGCGAGCCCGGCGAGGCGGGCCCGGTCGTGCTCGTCGGCTCGGTGCTCACCGGGACCAGCCCGGTCGGCACCCTGGTCCGCCGTGGGTTGTCCGGCCTCGAGGTGCTGACCAGCTCCGATGGGGTCCTCGGGGCGGCCTGGCTCGCCGCCGTCGACGCCTTCGGCGAAGGGGTGGTTAGACCAGTATTTCCCTAAACCGGGCGCGAAATCGCCAAAACATCGACTGAACCCGGGTGTTCCGGGTAACGTAGGCAGTGGCCCCCGGACCCTCCCCCCTCGCCGGGGGCCGCCTTATGTCCTGGGTACGTCGTCGGGGCCGTCCGGGGCCAGGCGCAGTCCGGGGTGTTCCGGCGGCAGCGCCCGGTACAGCACCCAGCCGCTCACCGCGACGGTCAGCGCGACCAACGGCCACGAGAGCACCGTCCGGGCCACGCCGAGCGCGATCACCTGGCCGGACCACCACAGCAGGCCGTAGACGACGACGCGCAGCGTGTACTGGCCGAACACCCACACCCAGCTGGCGCGCGAGTACGCCTTCAGCAGCACCGGGTCGCGGCGCCAGCGCGTCTTCTGGCCCAGCAGCAGGCCGACGACGACGCCGAGCAGCGGCCACCGGACCACGATGCTGGCCGCCCACAGCAGGGCGCTGGCCACATTGGACATCAGCTGCAGCAGGAAGAAGTCCTGGGCGCGCCCGGTGTGCAGGGCGATCAGCGCGGCCGCGACGACGGCGGCCAGGCTGACCACGAGCGCGCGGACCTTCCCGCCGCGGACCATCCGGTAGACACCGAGCGCGACGGCGACCGCGATGGCCGCGCCGGCACCCCACGCGATCGACTGCCCGGCCGCCAGCCAGCCGACGACGAAGCCGACGGGCGGGATGCTGGCGTCGAGCGCGCCCCGGCGGCCGCCGAGGATCTGCGTGAGCGACTCACGGGGTTCTGCGGACACGTGTCCAGCCTGCCGGATCGCGGCGCGGGCGCTCCAAGCAGGGAGATTTTCGCCACATCGGATGTGGTATTCGCCTTCGAGTGTGCTGTCTCACGGCATGCCGAAGGTGAAGACTGCGTAATAGAGAGGCGGGGAAGGCCGACAAGATAAGACACTGTGACCGCGAGCTGAACACCGGTGGGACACAGATGGTTAGTTGGGGTGTACAACTACATGTCGGGGAGTGTCGGTCGCAGGACGGGAAGGGGACCCAACGTGTACGGATTCGACAGCTATGTGGCGATCGGTGACAGCTTCACCGAGGGGCTGAACGACGAGCTGCCGGACGGTTCGTTCCGCGGCTGGGCCGACCGCCTCGCGGAGATCCTCGCGGCCGGGCGGGCCGGCTTCCAGTACGCGAACCTGTCCCTGCGGGGCAAGATGCTCGACGAGATCATGGACGAGCAGCTCCCGATCGCGCTCGACCTGAAGCCCGACCTGGTCACGCTCTGCGCGGGCGGCAACGACATCATCGTCCCGGGGGCGGACGTGGACGCGGTGGCGGAGCGCTTCGAAGAGGGCGTCGCGAAGCTGCGCGAGGCGGGGATCCCGGTGCTGATCTTCAACGGGCCGGACACGAAGGTCCTCTCGGTCATGTCGGTCCTGCGCGGCAAGGTGGCGATCTACAACACGCACCTGTGGGCGATCGCGGAGCGCCACGGCGCCCGGATGGTCGACCTGTGGACGATGGCCCCGCTGCACGACCGCCGCGCCTGGAGCGACGACCGCCTGCACTTCTCCCCGGACGCCCACCGGCGCATCGCGCTGAAGTCGGCGGAGGTCCTGGGCGTCCCGGTGGCGAGCGACTGGCGCGAGCCGTGGCCGTCGGAAGACCACCCGTACCGGTGGATCGACTCGCGCCGCTCGGACCTGACGTGGACGAAGGTGCACCTGCTGCCCTGGATCCGCCGCCAGCTGCGCGGCGAGTCCATGGGGGACGGCCTGTCGCCCAAGCGGCCGCAGCTGTCCCCGCTGGTCCCGCTCGACGTGCTCGAGGTGCCCGACAGCGCCCAGCAGGCCAGCTGACGGGCGTTCGCCCCACGGTCCGTACCCGGGCGATCACCGGGTCGCCAGTTGTCCCCATGTCGACACGCCTGGGGACAACTTGTGGACCACCACCCTCCTCCGGCTCGCCAACCCGCCGGACCCGGCTTACGCTCCCCTTATGCCCGGTGGTCGTCGCTGGATCCTCGTGGTCCCGATCGCGGTGCTGGTCACGGCGCTGCTCGCGGGGGTCGTCACCTGGGCTCAGGGCGGCAACATCCAGCGCGACCTCACCTCCGACGCCCAGGCCGCGCTCGCCGGGGCCGGGCTGACCAAGGGGAACGTCAGCTTCGACGGCCGGGACGCCACCCTCAGCGGCTTCCCGCCCGACCAGGCGCTCCGGGCCCTCGAGGTCGTCCAGAAGGTCGACGGCGTCCGCGCCGCCCAGCTCGACGGGGACGTCACCCCGGTGGCCCCCAGCAGCCCGCCGCCGAGCACGACGCCGCCCGAGAGCAGCAGCCCGCCGCCGACCACCACCGCCACCGCGCCCCCGCCGCCCACCGACAAGGCCGGCGTGCAGGCCGAGATCGACCGGATGCTCGCCGAGACGCCGATCACCTTCGTGCCGGACACCGCCCGGCTGACACCCGAAGGCGAGCAGGCCGCCGTCGCCGTCGCGGTCGCGATCGCCAAGTCGCCGGAGACCTTCCGGTACCGCGTCACCGGCCACGCCGCCCTCGGGTCGGGCAGTGCGAGCGGCGCGCTGAAGCTCTCCCGGGACCGCGCCAGGGCCGTCGTGCGGATCCTCACCACCAACGGGCTGACGGCCGAGCGCCTGACCGCACGGGGGCTGGGCGACACCCGGCCGTCCGGCGGCGAAGAGGACCGGCGCGTCGAGATCACGGTCGTTTGAGGGGTGAGTGAGCAGATGGTGTGGCTGTTCGGGCAGATCTGGCTGTGGCTGATCATCGCCTTCCTCCTCGGCGCGCTCACGTCGTGGCTCGTCCTGCGCACCGCACAGCGCCCGAAAGCCGAACCGGTGCCCGAAGACCACTACTACGACGAGCCGGAGCCCGAGCCGGAGCCGCTGGCGGCCGAGCAGACCCAGTTCATCCCGGCCGCCTGGGCGCAGCACGAGACCGATCGCCCCCAGGCCGTCCACGACGACGACGGACCCGAACCCGCGGGCCACCGCGAAGGGCACTTGCCGATGCCGCCGCAGCACGCCCTGCAGGCCGAGGACTGGCCCACCGAAGAGGAGCCGGCCTGGCCCGGAGCCGACGACCTGCCCGAGGCCACTCCCCAGTGGCCGCACCAGCCTGGGCGCGGTGGCTGACACCCATCCTGGTAAGTTCGGCTACGCACTGTGAGCGAAGGCCGAGGAGGGGGTGGCGTGGCGCTCCCCCATTGGACGTCGCAGCAGGTCCTGCCGCCGGGCCGCCACGCCTGCGATCTGGCCGACGTCTACGAGCGGCTCGTGTTCGACGCGCCGTACCAGAACGAGCGCGAGATCCTCTTCAGCGCGCTCAACAGCTACCTCGGCGTGGCCCGGCGGATCATGCCGTCCGGGCGGGCCTGGGTCGGCGGCGAGCTCATCACCCGCGGCGCGCACCCGCCGCGCGGCCTCGACGTCGTCCTCATCCCGGACGAGTGGGGCGCGCTCAAGCGCCTCGACGACGCCGGCCGCTCGGCCCTGTACGGCCTGCTGACGCTGCGCGGCGTGATCGTCGGGCAGCCCGCGATGTACCTCGATCAGGTTCAGCCGGTCGGGGGGATGCTGGACGGCTTCCTGTGCCGCCCGGGCGACGAAGACGTCTGGGCCGAGGTGTGGGCCGAAGGCGGCAGGGGCTACCCGGAGATGATCTGGTGAAGAACGAGTTCCGGCGCATCGCCGACGAGATCCCCGGCGGCACGTGGCTCGACGACCTGGCGCGCGCCTCGGCGATGGCGGCCAACGCCAAGTTCGAGCGGACGTCCCGCTCGCCGCTGCTGCACGTCTCGGTGATCGGCGAGCAGACCATCGACGCGTACACGTTCTCGGACATCAGCCGCGCGCTGCAGGACGCGACGGCCAAGATCGGGCACATCATCCGGAACCCGTCCGGCGAGGTCACGCAGGTCCAGCAGGCCGACCGCGACAAGGCGCCGCTGATCCAGCGCGGCCAGGCGGGCAACGCGATCTTCTTCGGCTTCCCGGAGCTCGACGTCACCGACGACGCGCTGATCGTGGACGGCATCGAGACGCTGTCCGAGCGCGCGGTCAAGGAGCTGTGCGACTTCCTGCCGGCGAACGGCTCCGACGACGGCGCGCTCGACGCCGTGCTGCTGCAGCGCGACACGGTCCGCAACGCGGTGAGCGACATCGTCAACGCCGTGGCGAAGAACGCGGGCATCGGGATGGCGCTGACGCCGACGTCCGGCGAGCAGGTCACCCGCAGCATGACCACCGAGCAGGCCCGGATCCTGCAGGGCAGCCTCCGCGAGTCGCGCGAGGCCGTCGGGTACGAGACGGTGCGCGGGCGGCTCGACGGCGTCCGCACCCGGCGCCGGATCTTCTACCTCGACCGCGAGCCGGGCGGGACGATCCAGGGCGCGGTGGCGCCGGACCTGCTCGACCAGATCAAGGAGAACCTCGACCGCCCGGTGACCGCCCGGCTGCGCGTCGTCCGCACGACGACGATCGACGGGCGCCGCGGTCGTCCCGTTTTCGAGCTTCTCGAAATCACTCCCGAAGTGAGCCTTTTCGACTGAGAAGTCCGGTATACGACTTTCGCCGTGGGCGACCCTGCCGACACCCGTCGTAGGCCCCACGGCGGTACTGGGATGTCCGTACGGTATTTACGATACCGGCTGCGAGGTCGACGAACCGGCCACGGAACAGTGGGAACTCCGATATTCTTCCCATTGATCACCGGGCCACACCCTGCGCACGTTGTCAGGAAATACCGATACCTGGCACAAAATGGTGGGACAATGACTTTTTCCAGAATGTAACAATTTCGTCTGCGGGCACTCTTATGGGTTAACGTCGTCGCACTCCCACCCGAAGGGGTCCGCATGATGACCGACCCGCAGTACCCGCCGCCGACCGCCGCGCGCCACGGAAGGCCCGCGCCACCGGTGACGGCCACGGAGCGTCGTCAAGCCAACGCGAAACCCGGCCGGAACATCCTGGCGATCATCGGCCTGCTGCTCGGCGTGGCCGCCCTGGTCGTCACGTTCGTCCCGGACTTCGGGTACGTCGCGTGGCCCCTCGCCGGGATCGGCCTGGTCCTGGCGATCGCCGGATTGGTCCAGGTCAAGAAGGGCACCGTGGGCGACCGCGGGCTGGCGGTCACCGCGCTCGTGGCGACGATCGCGGCCCTGCTGACGACGGCCGGGATGCTGCTCTACTCGACCTTCTTCGGCGGCGGCGAGGCCGGCCTGCACCTGCCTTCGGTCGCCGGCGACAAGCACTCCGTGACGTTCCAGGTGACCTCGGCGGGCGGCGCGACCGTGCGCTACGGCAGCCTTTCCGACCAGCGCACGGAAAACGCGCCCGCGAGCACCGACGCGTGGGAAGGCCAGGCGTCCTACAACAATGGTTCGTACCTGTTGACGCTGACCGCGGACACCCGCAATTCGAACGTGAACAACGAAATCAGCTGCGCCATTCTGGTCGACGGCAAGAAGGTCGCGGAAAACAGCGGGACGACGATCGCGCTCTGCACGGCGAACGTGGGCTGAGCCTGGCGACCGGCCGGCCTACCCCCACGTCGGCCGGCCGGGCCGCCACGAGCCGCTCCTGGCGGCTCCCGGCCCCGGCGGGAGTTTTCCCGCGCGGGGCCCGGCGCCGGCGTCTCAGCCTGCCCCTCCCCTAGGGCTCAGCCGGCACCACCGAACCTACGCGGACGTAGGCCGGCGACACTAAGAATCCACTAAGGATCGACCCCGGTTCCGGGCCGTTTCCGCCTCACCGGGACACGGACGTGCGGAATTGGCCGCGCCGAAGCCGGGCCGTGACACATTCGCAACCGGTGGACTCTTCACAAATCTTGATCACCGGCGCCGAGTTGTCGCAGTTCGAATGCGCGGGGAAATCCCGGCTACAGTTCGGCGAGCTCGGTCCGGACCTCGCCGACCAGCTTCGGGTGCACCCGTTCGTAAATGCGCACGGACAACGCCAGCTGTTCCCGCGCGCCGTCGAGATCGCCCCGGGCCCGCAGGACCCGGCCCAGCGTCAGCCGCAGCGCGCCCTCGCGGACCACGAACTCGCGGCTGATGGCGAGGTCGATCGCCTCCCAGACGTGCTGCTGCGCCGCCTCGAGGTCGCCCGCCCGCAGGCAGAGCTCGGCCAGCTTGTCGAGCGAGACGACGAGCCGGTCGTCGTCGCCGGCTTCGCGGTCGATCGCCAGTCCCGCGAGCTGGTGGGCGATCGCCTCGGGCAGCCGGCCGGCCCGCTTCTCCGCCTGCGCGCAGCTGCCGAGCGCCAGGCCGCGGAGCGTGCCGTCCGGCGCCTCCTCGACGGCCTTCGCCAGCCTGTCGATGGCCTTCTCGTGCTCGCCGAGCCGGCTCAGCGCGCGGCCCAGGTGCAGGTCCACCGACGTGACGAGCCGCGGGTCGGCGGATCCGGCGGCGAGGTCCAGCGCCCGTTCGGCGTCGGCGAGACCGGCCCCGGGCAGCTCGAAGGTCAGCGCGATCTCGCACCGCGCGAGCCGCAGCCAGCACTGCCCTTCGACGTCGTCCGCGGCTTCGGCGGCGGCGACGCCGAGGTCGGCCATCCGCGTCCACTCGTCCAGCAGCGGGCACGCGACGCGGTAGCTGTGCCCGATCCGGGCCAGCCGCCAGACGTCGTCGTGGCGGCCCGCGGCGTACGCGGCGTCGAGGACCGCCAGCAGGTTCGGCCACTCGGCCGCGAACCAGTCCTGCGCTTCGGCGAAGCCCGGTAGCGGCGGCATGGCCTCTTCGCCGAGCACGCCGTCGAAGGTGAGCGGATCGGCGACGGGCCCCAGCCGGCGCCGGGCCCGGTCGGCCACCGCCTGGTAGTAGCGGACGGTCCAGCCGAGCGCCTCGTCGCGCTCCTTCTCACCCAGCTCCTGCTCGGCGAGTTCGCGCAGGTAGAGCCAGACGAGGTCGTGCGGGACGAAGACGTCGCGCGCGGTCTCGGCGATCAGGTTGTGCGCGGCCAGCGCGCGCAGCCGCCGCCGGGCCTCGGCCACCGGGATCTGCGCGACGGCGGCCATCAGGTGCGGCCCGACCATCACCCCCGGCACCGCGCCCAGCTGCAGGAACGTCTCCGCGACCTCGCCGGGCAGCCCCCGGAAGGAGACGTCGAACGCGGCGCGCACACCGTCGTCGGCGCCGTCGACCTGCAGCCCCGCCAGCCGCGTCCGCTCGTTGCCGAGCTCGTCGACCAGCTCCTCGGCGGTGCGCTGCGCGCTCGCCGAAAGCCGCGCGCCCGCGATGCGGAGGGCGAGCGGGAGGTAGCCGCAGAGCCGCGCGAGGGCGTGGTTGAGCTCGGCCGGGCCGGCGAGCTCCTCGATCAGCTGGACGGCGTCCTCGGGCGCGAGCGTGCCGAGCACGCGCTGCTGGGCCGCGTTCGACACGGCGAGCCCGTCGAGGCGCGAGCGGCTGGTCACCACGGTCATCGTCCGCGCGCTCGGCGGCAGCAGCGGGCGCACCTGCTCGGCCGTGCGGGCGTCGTCGAGCAGCACGAGCATCCGCCGTCCCGCGATCAGCGACCGGTAGAGGGCGACGCGTTCGTGCAGCAGCTCGGGGATCTTCGCGGTCTCGACGCCGAGGCCGAGCAGGAACTGGGTGAGCAGCTCGGCCGGCTCCAGCGGCGGGTGGTGCGGGTCGAAACCGCGCAGCGAAGCGAACAGGACGCCGTCCGGGAACCGCGCCGCGACGCGATGGGCCCACCACACGACGAGCGTGCTCTTGCCGACCCCGGCGGTCCCGGTGACCACGGCGATGGTCGTCTGGCCCGCCTCGGCCCGGGTGACCAGGCCGTCGAGCCAGGCCAGCTCGTCGGCGCGCCCCGCCAGGCGGGGCACCGCGGCGGGCAGCTGCGAGATCGGCTCCCCGGGGGCGGCACTTTCCCGGGAATGTGCTGCCCCCACTGGGGAGCTTTCCCGGGAAAGTGCCGGGAGGTCGTCGTTGAGCACCCGCTCGTGCAGCCAGCGGAGCTCGGCGCCGGGCTCGACGCCCAGGGTGCGGAGGGTGGCGCGGGAGACGGTCCGGTACAGCTCGAGCGCGTCCCCGCGGCGCCCGGCGTGGTAGAGCGCGCGCATCAGCTGCCCGGCGGTCCGCTCGGCGAGCGGATCGGCCCGCACGATCGGGCTCAGCTCGACGATCAGCTCGGCGTGCCGGCCGAGGTCGAGGTCGGCGTCGACGCGCGCGCCGTGCACGGCGCGGCGGAGGTCTTCGAGTTCGGGGGCCCGCAGCGAGTCGGGCACGCCGCCCAGCGCCGGCCCCTGCCACAGCGCGAGCGCCTCGGCCAAGAGCGTGGCCGCGGTTTCCGGCCCGGCCACGGAGGCCCGGTCCAGCAGGGTGCGCGCCCGGTGGACGTCGACGCGGTCCGGCTCGACCTCCAGGCGGTAGCCCGGCGGGGTGGTCAGGATGCTCGGGCCGCCGATCTCGCGGAGGATCCGCCGCAGGTGCGAGACGTTGCCGTGGACGATGGTCCGGGCCGTCGCGGGCGGGTCGTGGCCCCAGAGCGCGTCGATGATCTCGTCGAGCCCGACGACCTTGCCGGGCTTGAGCGCGAGGAGGGCGAGCAGCCCGCGGACGCCGGGGCCGCCGATGGGCACGGCGACGTCGCCGTCGAACAGCTGGACGGGCCCGAGCAGCTGGAACCGGCATTCGGCCATGCTCGCGCCCACCTCCCCTGGGTCGTCCGCGGCGTCTCCCTCGCCGGGAGAGTCAACCTACCTTGGTCACCGGCTGTCGAGCAGGCCCGGTACCAGGAGTTTTGGGTTCCTGCGGATTCCGCAGCGGGACCCGGACCCCGGTGCGGCTTCCACGGGGCCGGACATGACACGACCCCGCACCATCGGTCCCGAGCCGCTGGTGCGGGGTCGTGCGGTGCTGTCCCGGGGCTTCGCCCCGGGCCGGCGGCTCCGCCACCCGGAGCCCCCGGAAAGCACCTGGAACTCCCGGCCGGGCCGCCAGGGGGCGCGGTCCGCCCGTCGTCCACGCTGACGGCCGGGCGGGTGGGCTCACCCCGAGCGAAGCACCCGCCGCCGGTCGTCCTCGAGGACGTCTGTTGCGCGGGCCACACGCCCACGCGGTGGCGACACGGTAACAAAGCGCACCGAGTCGGTCACCGCGGGGCCGTGCACCCGCGCGTTCGCGGGGGCTGCTTCACCGCGAGATCGGCGTCGAGTCGCGGCCGGCGATGAACGCCGGCCGCGGCACGCTCGCCGCGTAGGGCTCCTCCAGGGCGTTCTCCACGCTGTTGAACACCAGGAAGATGTTCGAGCGCGGGTACGGGGTGATGTTGTTCCCGGAGCCGTGCATGATGTTCGAGTCGAACCACAGGGCCGAACCGGCCTGCCCGGTGAACTGGTCGATGCCGTGCTCGGCCGCCATCTTCGTGATGTCGTCCTCGCTCGGCACGCCCACCCGCTGGTCCTTGAGCGAGGCCTTGTAGTTCTCGTCCGGCGTCTCGCCGGCGCACTGGACGAACGTCCGGTGCGAACCCGGCATGATCATCAGACCGCCGTTGAACGGGTAGTTGTCCGTCAGCGCGATGGAGCAGCTGACCGCGCGCGGCGATGGCATGCCGTCCTCCGCGTGCCAGGTTTCGAAGTCCGAATGCCAGTAGAACCCGGTGCCCTTGAACCCCGGCATGTAGTTGACGCGGCTCTGGTGGACGTACACCTCGGAGCCGAGCAGCTGCCGGGCCCGGTCCAGCACGCGCGGGTCGCGCACCAGCTCGGCGATCAGGCCCGAAATCTCGTGGACGTCGAAGATCGACCGGACCTCACCGGTCTTCGCCTCGGTGATCACGCGCTCGTCCCTGGCGAGCTCCCCGTCGGAGGACAGCCGCACCAGCTCCTGCCAGTACGCCTGGACCTCGCCCACGGAGAGCAGGTCCTCGACCACGGTGTAGCCGTTGGTCTCGTGGTTGGCCAGTGTGGCGGCGTCGATCGGGCCGTCGGCTTCGGTACCCCACACCGTGGGGTGCACGCGCGGCAGGTGGGCCGGCGTACCGGTGATCCGGGTCGGGTAACTGTCGTCGACCCGGGTGTCCGTGAGCGTCACGGGCTTCGCCTCCTGTTTCCTTTCTCCGGTTCCTTACTCGGTGACCAGCGGGTACACGCCGTTCTCGTCGTGGACCTCGCGACCGGTCACGGGCGGGTTGAAGACGCAGACGCACTTGATCTCGGTCTTCGGCCGGACCTGGTGCTTGTCGTGGTCGTTGAGCAGGTACAGGGTGCCGGGCTTGAGCTCGTACACCTTGCCGGTGGCCAGATCTTCGATTTCGCCCTCACCGGAGGTGATGAACACGGCCTCGATGTGGTTGGCGTACCAGAAGTCGTTGACCGTCCCCGCGTACAGCGTGGTCTCGTGCACCGAGAAGCCGACGCCCTCCTTGGCCAGGATGATGCGTTTGCTGCGCCAGTTCGGGGTCTTGATGTCGGCGTCGGTGTCGGTGATCTCGTCGAGCGTGCGGACGAGCACGTCGTACTCCCTTACTTGGTCAGGACGGCCTTCACGGACTCGTCGATGATCGACAGGCCCTGCGTCAGCTCGTCGTCGGTCAGGGTCAACGGCGGCAACAGCTTCATGACTTCGCCGTCGGGCCCCGAGGTTTCCATCAGCAGGCCGCGCGCGAACGCTTCCGCGCAGATGCGCCCGGCCAGGTCACCGTTCTGGAACTCGATGCCGCGGGCCAGGCCGCGACCCTTGGCGAGCAGGTTCGCGTCCGGGTAGGACTCGACGATGCCCGAGAACGCGGCGGCGATGCGCTCGCCCTTCGCGGTGGTCGACTTCTCGAGCTCGTCGTCGCTCCAGTAGACGTCGATCGCTTCCTTCGCGGTGACGAACGCGGGGCTGATGCCGCGGAAGGTGCCGTTGTGCTCGCCCGGCTCCCAGACGTCGAGCTCCGGCTTGATCAGCGTCAGCGCCATCGGGATGCCGTAGCCGCCGATGGACTTCGACAGGCAGACGATGTCCGGCTGGATCCCGGCGTCCTCGAAGCTGAAGAACGGGCCGGTGCGGCCGCAGCCCATCTGGACGTCGTCGAGGATCAGCAGGATGCCGTGGCGCTTGCAGAGGTCGCCGAGGGCCTTGAGCCACTCGACGCGGGCGGCGTTGATGCCGCCTTCGCCCTGGACGCCTTCGACGATCACGGCGGCGGGCTCGTTCAGGCCGCTGCCCGAGTCTTCCAGGAGCTTCTCGAAGTAGAAGAAGTCCGGGTAGTCGCCGTCGAAGTAGTTGTCGTACGGCATCGGGGTGGCGTGCACCAGCGGGACGCCGGCGCCGCCGCGCTTCATCGAGTTGCCGGTGACCGACAGCGCGCCCAGCGTCATGCCGTGGAAGGCGTTGGTGAAGTTGATGACCGACTCCTTGCCGGTCACCTTGCGCGCCAGCTTCAGCGCCGCTTCGACGGCGTTCGCGCCGCCCGGCCCGGGGAAGACGACCTTGTAGCCGTACCCGCGCGGGTCGAGGATCTTGTCGCGGAAGGTCTGCAGGAAGTCGCGCTTGGCCACGGTGAACATGTCCAGCGCGTGGGTGACGCCGTCACGCTGGATGTAGTCGATCAGCGCCTGCTTCAGCTTCGGGTTGTTGTGCCCGTAGTTCAGCGCGCCGGCGCCCGCGAAGAAGTCCAGATAGGGCTTTCCGCTCTCGTCGTACAGCCAGCTGCCCTGGGCGCGGTCGAACACGACCGGCCACCCGCGGCTGTAGCTGCGGACCTCTGATTCGAGCTCTTCGAAGATGCTCATGACGTTTCTTTTCTCCTACTCGCCCGGATCTTTGCGTGCTGTGAGCGGACCGATGCGGTAAAGCTCTTCGGCCAGGTGCCCGGCTTCGGGGAAATCTTCCCCGGCGAACAGCACCGTGGTTTCCACCGTGGCGTTCCAGCGCTTCGCGAACGACGTGAACAGCCGGATGGACGCCTCGTTGTCCGGGGTGATGGTGGTCTCGAGGTAACGCACCCCGTTGTCGACCAGGCGGTCGTACAGGGCGTCGAGCAGCTTCCCTGCCAGGCCCTTCCCGCGCTGGGACGCGTCGACCGCGACTTGCCAGACGAACCCGACGTCGGGCTCCCCCGGCCGGCGGTAGCCGGTCACGAATCCGACCGCCCTGCCGTCCTCGCGCGCGACCACCGAGGTCTCGGCGAAATCGCGGCACCACAGCATGTATGCGTACGGCGAGTTGAGATCGAGCTTGGCGGAATCACGCGCGATTCGCCACAGCTCCGCGCCGTCCGCCTTGGTCGGGGATTCGATCAAGTGCGTTACGGACATACTCAGGAAACGTAACAGAGAATTTTCGGCCCGCCAGCGATCTGGCTCACGGCCCCCGCAATGACCTGCGGCGACGCGGAGTACCCGGTGAGGAGTCCCACAAACATGTTTGATGTGGACGGTTCGTGGGCATACGCGCGCCTGGGTCGCGCGCCGGTGGTTCGCGACCTACCGGCACCATGAACCTTCGCGGCCGTGATCGCAAGGCGACGGGCCGTATTCCGCACGAGTCCGCACGAGCGGCGCCCCCGGCCGGACGGCCGGCGGCCGCGGCGCCCCTCGACGGCGAAGGTGTCCGGTCAGGCTCCGCGGCGGTGGCGGACGCGGCGCCAGATCCCGCTCACCGGCATCACGACGGCGGGCAGGATCAGGAAGGCGGCCACCACGAGCCACCAGACCGCGCCCTCGCCCCGGCGCCAGCCCGCCACCACGCTGCCGAGCCAGCCGAAGAACGGCTGCGCGAGCGGCGGCAGGAACGAGGCCAGCAGGAGCGCGGCGACGACGAGCACCCCGAGCAGCGCGAACAGCCGTCGCGCGGGGTGCCCCATGGTCAGCAGCGCCGTGGCCAGGTAGACGACCGCGCCGGCCAGCACCGGGAGGCCGATCCACTGCAGGATCGCGCCGCCGCTGTCGCCGATCACCAGGCCGGCCAGCAGCGCCAGCACGCCCGCGGCCAGCGAGCCCGGTGTGCCCAGCCTGGACGCGCTCTGCGTGACCTTCGCCGTGCTCCTGGCCACCGTCCGCAGCATGCCCGCGACCGTCTTCGGCCAGCCGCCGGGCAGGCGGAACGCCACCACGCCCGCGTTGACCGTCGCGGCGCCGAGCTTGACCAGCGTCCGCGTCAGCTGGGCCGTGCCCTGCTCACCCGCGAGCTTCTCCGCCGACACCTGGCACGCCTGGAACACGCTCTGGGCGGCGGCCGCGGCGGCGCTCGGCTGCGCGGCCCGCGCGCGGAACCCGGCCGACGCCCGGCCGCTGCACCCGCCGGTCTTGACGTCCGCGGCCGCCTGCGTCGCGACGACCGGAAGTTCTTCCGCGGCGATCTCGGCCTGGCGTGTGCGGGCCAGCACCATCGCCGTGACCGGCATGCTGACCGGGCGTGTGGTGGCGAAGTCCACGGACTCGAGCTTCGCGTTCAGCCCGAGGAACGCGAGTTCGGCGTCGAGCTGGCCGGTCAGCTGCTGCACCTCGGCCGGCTCGGCGTTGTCGTCGCGATCGGGCAGGCGCCAGAGCGGCGTGAGGAGTTCGACGAGCTCGGTCCGGAACGCCTCGGGTCCGATGAGGTCGCGCAGGGTTTCCAGGCGCTGCGGGTCGAGCAGGCACTGCACCAGCCAGCCGGCGCCGTCGACGCGGCCCCACATCCAGTCGCTGGCCCGCCACGACGCCTTGTAGAACGCGCCGAAGTAGTCGGCCTGCATCCCGGTCAGCTTGTCCCACGACCGGCGGCGCTTCAGGTCCAGCAGCGTCCGCGAATCGGCGCTGACCTGCACGAGCTCGACGCGCTGGTCGACCGACGGTGCCTGCGCGAGCAGCCCCCGCGTCGCAACGTGCAGGGCCAGCAGCCGGGCTTGGACGACGTCGTCGGGCGAGCCGGGGTCGAGCCACTCCAGCAGCGTCTTGACCGTGGTGTCGGCCGGTTCCGGCGCGGCGTCGGCCAGCGCCTGGAACGTCGGCGCCGCGGCGCGCACCGCCGCCACGACCATCGGCCAGGCCTGCGCCACCTCGTCGGAGCGGCCGAGCCCGGCCCACTCCTCGGCGAGCTCGCGGATCCAGACGTCCAGAGTGCTACTGGCGCCGGGCCCGTCGTGCGCCGCGACCCACTGCGCGAGCCGGACGCCGCGCGCGGACTTCTGCCGCGCGGTGTGCAGCCCGGCCCGCGCGTCGTTGAGGGCCTTGGCCTGCGCGGGGTCGGGGCCGAGCCGGAACGCGGCGTTGATCAGCTGCAGCCCGGTCGCGACGGCGTCGTCGAGCGCGCTCGTCCGGTACGCGACGAGGTCGGGCACGGCCATGGTGGCCGCCGGCGGCTCGGGCGGGATGCCGCTGCTCAGCCCGCCGACGGCGACCGCGCGCAGCTGCTGCGACATCCCCGAGGCCCACTCGCGGTCTTCGGTGTCCACATCGGACAGTGCGTACCGGCGGGTGGCGACGCGGACCAGCTCCGCCGCGTCCTCGGCCGTCCGCCGCTCCAGGTAGGCGGTGGCGATGCGCCGGTCGATCAGGCAGTCGGGCCCGCCGCGCAGGCCCAGCGCCGCCAGCGAGACGCGGGTGTCCCGCGTCCGGACGACGGCGTCGTTGTGCCGGGTCAGGTCCTCGAGCTCGGCGCTGATCGACTGGCTCATCACCGTCGAGACGACCTTGCTCATCGCGTTCGACAGCAGTGGCGGGTTCGCTGCGTCGCAGGCGATCTCGCTCGCTTCGCGTTCGCCGGTCGGCACGACGTAGAGCAGCAGCCGCCGCACGTCCGCGTGCGACGGGCGTTCGAAGATCTCGCGCAGGGCCGGCCGCAGCGGCTTGTTGAGCAGCACGCCGCCGTCGGTCAGCCAGTGCGAGCGCGTCAGGTCGGTGTAGGCGGTCATGTCGGGGTGCAGCTCGTCGGTCCCCTCCGGGCCGACGTGCATCCGGGACAGCTCGAAGGCACCCGGGAACGACGCCGTCGAGCGCGCGGCGAGGGCGAGCGGGCCCTGCACCCCCTGCGTCCACTGTGGACCGCCGAAGCGGAAGAGCATGCGGTGTTCGGTGTCCCGCACCAGGTTCCCGAGCGCGTCGTCGAACCGGGTCGTCTCGCCGTCGATCATCGTGCCGGTGAGCAGCACGGTGATGTCCGGCTCCTCGGCGGGCGCGGCTCCGGGATCGGTGATCTCGTGCAGCGCCCGCTCGAGGTCGCCGAGCAGCACCCGGTCGCCGTCGAGGATCGACCGCGGCTGCGCCTCGGCCGGGTCGCGGACGAGGTTCTCCAGCGACCCGATCCTGATCCAGGTGTCGCGCAGCACCTGCGGCGTGGAGCCGAAGGCCTCGGCGAGCCCGAGGCAGGCGGCGTTGATCCCGCCGGCGCTGGTCCCGGTGAGCACGTCGACCGACACCGACGCGCGGAGCAGGTCGAGCAGCTTCCGGTAGAGCCCGGGCCCGGTGTCGCCCCGCGACTCGCGCAGCAGCTGCGACGTCTCGGTGGCGACACCGCCCATCCAGATGGCGAGGCTGGCACCGCCGACCATCGTCATCGCCAGGCGGATCTCCTGCTGCCACGGCTGCACTGTCTGAGGCATGGGCTCCCCCGCCCGGTCGTCGTCCTGACGCAGAGTAGAGGCGCAAGGTAAGCCCCGGGATACGTACAGGTGTACGGCCGTTCGGGTGGAGTTGCTCGCCCGGCCGGGTGCTCAGCTCGCCAGGTGCTCCAGCACCAGCACCTGGCCTTCACCGACGAGGAAGCCGAGCACCGCGCCCGTCGCGATCAGGATCCATTCGTCCTGCTCGAAAGCCGGGCGCAGCAGGCGCTCGAACTCGTGCGGGGAGAGCTCCTTCATCTTCGACACCAGGACGTTCCGGATGTCCATCGCGTCCGTCGCGTAGTCCTCGATGTAGCGCATCGTCTCCGGCAGGCGGGACATGATCTGGGACGCGATCGCCAGCTTCATGTCCTGGTACTTGCGGCTGCCGACCGCGAACACCAGCACCGGCTTGGCGACGCTGCCCAGTTCCCGGTCGAGCTGGCGCTGGATCAGCGCCAGCACCCGGTCCGACAGCGGGCCGTTGAGGATCGCCTCGATGACGTTGTGCGGGGTGATGATCTCCTTGGCGATCAGCGACCCGTACGCCTCCGCGACCTCCGCGCGCCGCTTCAGGAACAGGCCCTGCCACTCGACGCCGAAGTACTTGCGCGGCTCGATCGGGTAGAAGATCATCCGCAGCGCGAGCCAGTCGGTGAACCAGCCGGTGAAGAGGCCGAAGACCGGCATGATCGGCGGGAACTTGAACAGCACCCAGGCGACCATCTGGATCACGCCGATCGCGCCGCCGAACACCAGGCCCGAACGGGCGATGAACTTGAACTCCTTCGCGCCCGCTTCCTGGAAGATCCGGTTCAGCAGGCGCTTGTCCTTGACCAGGCTGGTGACCACCATGCCCTTGAGGTCGAAGACACTGTCCACATCGGACTTGATCAGGTCGAGCACGGCCGCGACCATCCGCGGCGACTCGTGCTGGACGCGCTGGATGACCAGCTGCTGCACCCGCACCGGCAGCGACTCCCAGAGCCCCGGCTGGTAGTGCCCCGCCACCTCGCGCACGATGTCCTCGACGCCCGCGAGCAGCGGTTTCTCGATCTCCTGGGCGATCCGCGACGCGTCCAGCCGCGCGACGACCTCGGCCGGCTTGATGAGCTGCTCGGTCATCGTGTCGCAGGCGATGCTCGCCATCCGCGCCGCGCGCTTCGGCACGATGCCCTGCCAGCCGAGGAACGGCTTGACGCCGATGAACTCCACCGGCTGGAACATCATCCGGATCGCGACGAGCTTGGTGCCGTAGCCGATCAGCGCGGCGACGAGGGGGATCGAGACGTAGAGGGGCCAGTGCTGCGCGAAGTCGGCGACGATGCCGGCGAGGAACGCCCCCATCCGGCTACGCGAAACTCGGGTCGCAGGCTTGCCAGAACTGCGCCCCCAGGCGCGAGATGTGGATCGTCCGCCGGACGTACTTCGCGCGTTTGACGTGCTTCTCGGCGTCGCGCACGGTCTCGTCGGTCAGCAGGATCTCGTACTGCGTCTCCAGCGCCGGCACCTCTTCGTCGAGGTCGACCAGCCCGAGCCCGATCAGCCGCGTGACGTAGCCGGGCACCTGGTCGGGCAGCGACACCCCCGCCGCCTTGCCGACGGTCGACGCGTTGCGCAGCGCGACGCGGCCGGTGCCGCCGAGGCCGGTGCGCTCGACGACGTCGACCGCGGGGAACGGCGAGCCGTCCGACAGCGCGGACAGGATGCGGGCCTCGTCCGGCGTCAGCTGGCGCAGGATGATCGCGTAGAAGTACTCGCGGGCGCGCTCGCGGCCGAAGCCGATGGAGTGGTTGAGCAGCTCGGCCATCGCCGCGCGCAGCGGCTCGGCGTGGTTGTCGCGCGCCGGCACGATGGTGACGCTGGCCTCGACCTTGCCGGGCACCGCCGGGCGGTTCATCGCGGACGCCGCGGTCAGGGCCGCGTGGTACGGGTCGTCGACCTCGTCCAGGCGACGGCGCAGCTCGGCCAGCAGGGAGTGCTCGACCTGCCGGACCGTGCGTTCGGCGGTCTCGACACCGGGGAGCTTGCGCCCGAGCGCGAAGCTGGTGCGCGCGGCCCAGCCCGCCAGTTGCCCGGCGCGGCGGGCCAGGTCGGCCACCTCGTCGCCGGTGCCCCGGCCGTTCGGTCGCTCTGCGTTCACCGGCGGACTCCCCTCTGCGTACGGGCTGATGCTACCTGCGGGTAGGCCGGATGGAGGTGTGACGACCGGCATTATGTGCGACATGAGTCCGACGCGCTGGGGCCCGCCGATCGACGTCCTCCCGTACTTCTCGAAAGAAGAGCAGGCGCTGATGACGCTGCTCGGCGCGCTGACCGACGAAGACTGGACGCGGCCGACGATGTGCGCGGGCTGGTCGGTCAAGGACGTCGCCGCCCACCTGCTCGGCGACAAGGTCGGCCGGCTCTCCCGCGGCCGCGACGGGCACGCGTCCGAAAGCCCCCGCGCGGGTGAGTCCTTCCCGCGGTTCATCGACCGGATCAACGAGGAGTGGGTCGTCGCCTGCCGTCGCCTGTCGACCGACGTCCTGCTCACGATGATGTACGAGTTCATGGGCCAGACGACCGAGTACTGGGCGCAGCTCGATCTCGACGCCGTGGGCGAGCCGGTCAGCTGGGCTGGCGACGAGCCCGCGCCGCGCTGGCTGGACGCGGCCCGCGAGTATTCGGAGTTCTGGGTCCACCACGTGCAGATCCGCGAGGCCCTGGAGCACACGCCGCTGGAGCGGGAGTACGCCGAGCCGATCGCCGACACGTTCGTCCGCGCGCTGCCGCACACCTTGCGCGACGTCGACGCGCGCGTCGGCAAGCAGGTCGGCTACACCGTGACCGGCGCCGGCAAGTGGTACGCCCGCCGCGAGCGCGACGGCTGGACGCTCGACCGCGGCGCGCCGCCGTCACGCACCCCGCTGGCCACGGTGACGACGGACCTGGACACGTTCTGGCGGCTCTGCACCCGCAACGCCGCCGACGTCGGCCACGTCCGCACGACCGGTGACGAAAACGTTTGCGCGCAGGTGCTGACGATGACGTCGATCATCGTCTGACCAGCGGGCAAGCGCTTGCGTCAGCGGCGGCGGGCCTGTTTTCGCAGCTGCAGGATCCGGGCGCCGCCGATCAGGGCGACGAGCGCCGCGCCGCCGATGGCCGAGAACAGCATCGCGATGGCCAGCGGCAGGCTGCCCTCGGCGCCGAAGAAGTGCACGGTCACCGAGTCCAGGTTCTGCAGGATGAAGATCAGCAGCAGGACCAGCACGATCAGCCCGGCGATCACCGCGACCCAGGTACCGCTGATGCGGGTCCGCTTGATCTTGGCGGCCCCGGCGGGCCGGCTGGGTGCGGGCCGGACCGGCGCGATCTCCTCAGGGCCGGGCCGGACGTCGCCGGCGCGCTGTTCGGCGGGCTCCAGCGCGCCTTCGGGCACGTCGTTTTCGCCCAGCTGGTGGCGGCCGGGGCCGTCGCTGGCGGGCAAGTCACTGGTGGGGCGGTCGGCCGCGCCCCCGCGCGCGTGCGTCATGAGCCCAGTGTCCGTCTCACGCGCGGGGAGCGCCGCCCCAACCCCCCTAACGGGCGAAGCCGTCGACCTCCCGGAGGACGCGGAGCGTGTTCTTCCCGGCCAGTTTCGCGCAGTCTTCCTCACTCCAGCCGCGCTCGAGCAGCGCCGCGAACAACACCGGGTACTTGGACGTGTCCTCCAGGCCCTCCGGCAGGGAGCCGACGCCGTCGTAGTCGCCGCCCAGGCCGATGTGGTCGATCCCGGCGACCTCGCGGGCGTGCTCGACGTGCGCGACGACGTCCTCGACGGTGGCCTTCGGCTTGGCCGGGCCGTCCCACTCCTTCACGAACTGCCCGCGCTGCCCCAGGTTCCGGTAGTCCTGGCCCGCCGCCGCCATGGCGGCCTTCAGCTCGTGGTCCCACGCGGTGACCTTCGGTGAGACGAAGGCCGGCACGAACGTCGTCATCGCGACGCCGCCGTTGCCGGGCAGCAGCGCCAGGACGTCGTCCGGGATGTTGCGCGGGTGGTCGTTGACGGCGAGGCACGAGGAGTGGCTGAAGATCACCGGCACCGAGCTGACCTCGATCGCGTCGCGCATGGTCGTCGGCGCGACGTGCGAAAGGTCGACCATCATCCCGATCTTGTTCATCTCGCGCACGACGTCGCGGCCGAACTCGGTGAGCCCGCCGTGGGCCGGCTCGTCGGTGCCCGAGTCGGCCCAGGTGGTGTTGTAGTTGTGCGTCAGCGTCATGTACCGGACGCCGAGGCGACGCAGGATCCGCAGCACGCCGAGCGACTCGGCGATGCTGTGCCCGCCTTCGGCGCCGAGCAGCGACGCGATCCGGCCGTCGGCGAACGCGGCCTCGGCCTCGTCCGCGGTGTCGACCAGCCGCAGCCGGTCGGGGTAGCGCTCGGCCAGCTGGTGGACGACCTCGATCTGCTCCAGCACCGCCGTCACGGCGCTGTGGCCCTCGAACTCACACGGCACGTAGACCGACCAGAACTGCATGCCGAGCTTCCCGTCGGCGAGCTTCGGGAAGTCGGTGTGCAGGGCCGGCTGCCGGACGGTCAGGTCCAGCGACGCGGCCGCCTCGACCGGGTTCGGGCCGCCGTGCTGCCGCAGTTCCCACGGCAGGTCGTTGTGCCCGTCGGCGAGGATGACCGAATCCAGCAGTTTGGTGGCGCGCTGTAGTGCCTCGTTAGTCATCGCCCGATCGTAGGCCGGGCCGATATACGGTCCGTACAAACGCTAGGCCGTGATCCACTTCGCCGCCGCCCGGACACCGTCGAGGGTGATCTGGTGCCCGCCGGGGTGACGTTGCGTGACGACGTCGGCACCGCGCTCGCGGAGGAACCCGATCAGCTCCTCGGTGGACGCCAGGGGCGCCATCGGGTCGCGTTCGCCGTTGGCCAGGAAGACCCGCGACGCGCTGAGGTCGTGCTCCGGTGGCGCCGGAACCGGCGACATCGCCGCGAAGAGCGCGGCTTCCCGCACGACCTCCGGTCGCAGGAGGACCACCGCGGCCGCGATGTTGGCGCCGTTCGAGAAGCCGACGGCCACCAGCCGCCGGTCGCCGAGCCCGTACTTCTCGCGGGCTTCGAGGACGAAGTCGGCGAGCTGGTTCGCGCGCTTGACGACGTCTTCGTGGTCGAAGACGCCCTCGGCGAGCCGCCGGAACCAGCGCGGCGCGCCGTGTTCCGACACCGGGCCGGCCGGGGCCAGCACGGCGGCGTCCGGGTTCAGCTCGCGCGCCAGGCCGAGCAGGTCGTCCGGGCTGCCGCCGGTGCCGTGCAGCAGGAGCAGCACCGGCGCGTCCGGCGCGCCTTCGACGTACTTGTGCTCGAGCGTCATGACAGCTCCGGGTTGTTCTCGGCGGGGAGGTTCAGCTTCGGCAGCATGTGCTGGATCTCTTCGCGGCGCGGCTCCAGCCACGGCGGGAGCTTGAGCGCGCGGCCCAGCTCGAGCAGCGGCTCGTCGATGGCGAAGCCGGGCTCGTCGGTCGCGACCTCGAGGAGCGTGCCGCCCGGCTCGCGGAAGTAGATCGAGCGGAAGTACTGGCGGTCCAAGATGGACGTCACGTGCACGCCCTGGTCCACGAGCTCTTCGCGCCAGGTCTTCTGGGTAGCTTCGTCGGGCGCGCGCCAGGCGACGTGGTGCACCGTGCCCGCGGCGACCAGCCCGCGCGGCGCGTCCGGCGTCACGAGGACGTCGACCAGCGCGCCCGGCCCGCCTTCGCCGGCGGCGAAGCGCAGGCGGTTGCTTTCCTGGCGGGCGAAGCTGAGGCCGAGGCCGTCGGTGAGCATGCCGGCCGTGGCGTCCTCTTTGGTCACCGACAGGGTCACCGAGTGCAGGCCGCGGATCGCGTGCTCGGCGGGGACGAGCTCGGTGTCCCACGGGTCGCGCGGGTCGCCCTGCGGGTGCGCGACGAGGGCGAGCTTCAGGCCGTCGGGATCACGGAAGGTGAGCGTGTCCTCGTCGTCGGCGTTGCGGATCTCGCCGGTCTCGATCTTCTGCGCGGCCAGGTGCTGCTTCCACCAGCCGATCGAGGCCTCGGGGACGGAGAACGACGTGGTCGTCGCCTGGCCGGTGCCGTGCCGGCCGCTCGGCGCGTCGGGCCACGGGAAGAACGTCATCAGCGAGCCCGGCTTGCCGGAGCTGTCGCCGTAGTAGAGGTGGTAGGTGCCCGGGTCGTCGAAGTTCACGGTGGTCTTCACCAGCCGCAGGCCCAGGGTGCGCAGGTAGAAGTCGGCGTTGCGCTGCGGGTCGCCGCCGATGGCGGTCACGTGGTGCAAGCCGGACGTCTTGATCGACATGGTTGCCTCCTCGGGTCAAGGTAACCCCAGAACCTCTCGCTCGCAAGATATATTCCGTACAGACTTTCGGGTAGGCTGCTGCCGTGGATCCGAAGACCGACGACGACGAGATCGTCACGTGGTGGGGCCTGGTCATCGAGGGCTACCTGGCCACGCAGGACAAGCTGATGGGCGAGATCGCGGACCGCCTCGGGCTCGCGCCCGCGTCGTTCGACATCCTGCTGCGCCTCGTCCGCTCGCCCGACCACCGGATGCCGATGACCAAGCTGGCCACCGAGGCCGCGCTGTCCAGCGGCGGCTTCACGAAGGTGGCCGACCGCCTGGTGGCGGCCGACCTGATCTGCCGCGTCCCCAGCCCGGACGACCGCCGCGTCACGTTCGCCTCCCTCACCGACCACGGGCTCGACATGGCGAACAAGGCCCGGACCGCGGCGGCGGAGATCCTGCGCCGCATCGTGCTGACCCCGCTGGGTGACGACGCGGCAGCACTCGCGGAAGCCATGCGGACACTGCGCGCGTTCAACGCCTGACGTTGAAAAAGTCGAGGTCACCGGGGTGCGCGCGGTGGCGCACCATGGGAGTCATGCTGACCGAATCGACCATCACGACGATGCTCCCGGTGACCGACAGCGAACGCGCCGGCCACTTCTACGCGGACTCCCTCGGCCTGAAGCAGACGGGGAAGGGCGAAGACGGAACGCTGTACTTCGCGGCGGGCGCGGGCGCGATCGGCCTCCGGCCGATGCCGGCCGGCGCGCAGAGCGAGAACACGGCGCTGAGCTTCGAAGTCGTCGACCTCGAAGGCGAGATCAAGACGCTGGAGAGCCGGGGCGTGCGGTTCCAGGACTTCGAGATGGAGGGCCTGAAGACGGTCGCGCACATCGCCGAGGTCGGCAACGAACGGGCAGCCTGGTTCGCCGACTCCGAGGGCAACGTGCTGTGCCTGCACCAGGTCCTAGGCTAGGCCGGGCATCAGCTTGATCGCGTTGCCCGACAGCACGCCGGTCAGCACGTCCTCCGGCAGCCCGAGCCCGGCCAGCGTCCGGACGTTCGTGGCCACGCTCGGCACCCCGGGCCAGTCCGTCCCGAAGACGAACTTCCCGGCCAGCCGCGCCAGGTCGAACCGCTGGTAGTACTCGGGCAGCTTCTTCGGCGGCAGCCCGGCGAGGTCGAGCCACACGTTCTCCCGGGCGAGCGCCAGGAACGCCGCGACGTCGTACCACCAGCCGCGGCCGCCGTGCGCGAAGACGAACTGCAGCGAAGGGAAGTCTTCGACCACATCGGACATCAGCTCGGGATTGCCGAAACTGGTGCGGGACCCGGGAAAGCTCGACGTTCCCGAGTGGAGGATCACCGGCACGCCACGCTCGGCGCACAACGCGTAGACCGGGTACATCTCCTTGTCCGCCGG
The DNA here is from genome assembly GCF_054781455.1 of Amycolatopsis stemonae. Classification (NCBI taxonomy): domain Bacteria; kingdom Bacillati; phylum Actinomycetota; class Actinomycetes; order Pseudonocardiales; family Pseudonocardiaceae; genus Amycolatopsis; species Amycolatopsis stemonae. The sequence continues at coordinate 891,292 of NZ_BAAGUJ010000001.1, forward strand.
GGAGAACGCGCCGTGCACCGGGTGGATCTTCAGCGCGACCGCGCCCAGGTCCAGCTGCCGCTCGACCTCCACGGCCGGCGGGTGGTGCAGGTAGGGGTTGACGTTCGCGACGAGCCGGAACCGGGCCGGGTTGTGCGCGACCAGCGGCAGGTTGTCCTCGATCGGCTGAATCCCGGTGGCCCGCGGGCTGTACTCGCAGAACAGCAGCACGCGGTCGACGCCCTCGGCCGCCATCAGCTCGTCCATCGCCGACGGGATCACCGCGCCGTCTTCGGAGTACACCGAACGCCACGGGTACGCCCCGGCGAAGTCGTGCGCCCACTGCATCCAGGCGGGCTTGAGCGTCGGCAGGCGCGGCGCGTGGACGTGTGCGTCGACCACGAAGTACCCGTCGATCAAGAGCTGGGCACCACCCGGAGCACGTCGCGGACCTGCTCGCGGATCACGTTCCGGCGGATCTTGCCGGTCGCCGTCTTCGGCAGTTCCGCCACCTCGACCACTCCTCGCGGGCGCTTGAACGCCGCGAGACCTTCGCGGCAGAACTCGATCAGCTCGTCCGGGTCCACCGTAACCCCGGGCGCCGCCACCACGCACGCCACCGGCTTGTCGAGGCCGTCGCTGTCCGGCGCGGCGACCACCGCGACCTCGGCGACCGCCGGGTGCTGCCGCAGCCGTTCCTCCACTTCGGACGGTGACACCCAGATCCCGCCCGCCTTGAGCATGTCGCCGAACCGCCCGAGGCAGCTGTACGTCCCGTCCTCGTTGCGCACGTAGCTGTCGCCGGTCCGCAGCCACTGGCCCTGGAACACGAGCTTCGTCGCGTCGTAGCGCGCCCAGTAGCCGGTCGCCGTCGACGGCCCGGCCACGAACAGCTCGCCCGGCTTGCCGACGGCGTCGATCACCGCGCCGGCCTCGTCGCGGATCTGGACGTCGTACCCGGGCACGGGCACGCCGGTGCTGCCCGGCCGGATCGTGCCCGGCTGGTTCGACAGGAAGATGTGCAGTGCCTCGGTGGACCCGATGCCGTCGAGGATCTCCAGGCCGAAGCGCGCCCGGAACCGTTCGAAGAGCGACGCCGGCAGCGGCTCCCCGGCCGAAACCGCGTGCCGCACCGAAGCGAACGAGTCGTCCGGGACGTCGCTGGCGAGCAGCGCCGCGTAGAACGTCGGGACGGCGAAGAACAACGTCGGCTGCTCTTCACGTGCTCGTCGCGCGAACAACGCGGGCGTCGGGCGGGAAGGTTCGAGCAGCGTGGTGCCGCCCGCGCCGAGCGGGAAGAAGCACGAATTCCCCAGCCCGTAGGCGAAGAAGAGCTTGGGCACGGACAGGAACCGGTCGGCGGACGTCGTCGCCAGCACGCCGCGCGCGTACGTCTCGCACACCGCGCGGATGCTCGCGTGCCGGTGCATCGCGCCCTTCGGCTGCCCCGTCGTCCCCGACGTGTACAGCCACAGCGCGGGCGAGTCCGCCCACGTCTGTCCACTTCGGAACGAGCCGGTCAGCGACGACCACCGGTGGGTCCGGACGCCGAACCCCGTCGCGTCCGAGCGGTCGAGGAGCACGTCGGTGACCTCGGGGGCGAGCCCGGCCGCCGTCACGGCCTGCTCGGCGAACTCGCCGGACACGCACAGGACGCGCGCCCGCGAGTCGGCCAGCATCTTGCCCAGCTCGAGCCCGGTGACCATCGTCGAAACCGGCACCGCGACCGCGCCGGCCAGCATCGCGCCGAGGATGCCGGTGAGCAGCTCGACGTCGTCGACCATGCAGAACATGACGCGTTCTTCGGGCCGCACGCCCAGTTCGACGAGCCCGGCCGCGACCCGCCGGGACTCCTCCGCCAGCTCGGCGTAGGTGAGCGAACGCCGGGGCGACACGACCGCGGTCGCGTCCGGGCGTCCGGCCGAAAGCAGGTACTCCGCCGCGTTGAACCCTGTGGCCACCCAGACCTCCTACGTGAGGTACACGTACTCGTAGTCGAAGGGCTTCCCGTTGATGCCCTGCCGCGGCGGCGCCACCCAGCTCGCGATCTTCCCCCGCTCGTACACCGGGTGCATCAGCGAGCGGACGAACGTGAGGTCCTCGGTCGTGGGCAGCCACTTGCTCTTGCCGGCCTGCCAGGTCGCCTCGTCGACGATGGTGCCGTCGGGAGTGACGTGGTGGCCGGAGTTTATGCCGACTTCGCGGTTGAAGCCAGGGTGCGGCAGCTTGAACGAACGGTCGATGCCGGCCTCGGAGAGGATCTTGTTCCACCGGTTGACGCCGGTCTGGCAGTCGGCCACGTACTCGCTGCGCAGGTCGAGGTTCAGCAGCAGGATCGCCTGCATCTCCTCGGTCGTCCAGGTGCCGTCGCCGGCCGGCTTCTCCAGGTTGCGGGCGTCGTCGGTGAGCTTGTGGTCGTCCTTGCGGCGCGTCTCCTGCCAGCGGCCCTTGAGCCCGGCGGTGTAGTAGTTCGCCGCGTTCGTCGACGTCTCGCTGCCGAAGAGGTCGAGCGAGACGGTGTAGTGGAAGTTGATGTACTTCTGGATCAGGTCCAGGGGGATCCCGCCGTGCGGGCCGATGTCGAACGTGTCGTGCTCGCGGATCAGCTCGGCGCTGCGGGTCACCACGCGGTCGACGCCGGTGGTGCCGACCATCATGTGGTGCGCTTCTTCCTTCAGCATGAACTCGCAGGTGCGCGAGAGCGGGTCGAAGGAGGACTCCTTGAGCGTGCCGAGCTGGTACTTCCCGTCGCGGTCGGTGAAGTAGGTGAACATGTAGAAGGCCAGCCAGTCGGCGGTTTCCTCGTTGAACGCGCCGAGGATGCGCGGGGCGTCGGGACTGCCCGAGTTGCGCAGCAACAGCCCTTCGGCCTCGTCCCGGCCTTCGCGGCCGAAGTAGGCGTGCAGCAGGTACACCATCGCCCACAGGTGCCTGCCCTCTTCGACGTTGACCTGGAACAGGTTCCGCAGGTCGTAGAGGCTGGGTGCGGTGAGCCCCAGCAGTTTCTGCTGCTCGACCGACGCCGGTTCGGTGTCGCCCTGGATGACGATCAGCCGTTGCAGGTCGGCGCGGTACTCGCCGGGCACCTGCTGCCACACCGGCTCGCCCTTGTGCTCCCCGAAGGCGATCCGCCGGTCCGGGTCGCGCTCGGCGAGGAAGATCCCCCAGCGGTAGTCGGGGACGTTGACGTGGTCGAAGTGCGCCCATCCTTCACGGCCCACGCTGACGGCGGTGCGCAGGTAGACGCCCTGGGTCTCGAGCGTCGGCCCCATTTCGCCCCACCAGTGCATGAACTTCGGCTGCCAGCCCTCGAGCGCCCGCTGCAGCCGCCGGTCCTCGGAAAGGTTGACGTTGTTGGGGATCTTGGCGTCGTAGTCGATCTTCTCGGGCATCTGCGCTAGACCCGCTTCCTGTCGAAGACGGCCTTCTGGCCGGTCCCGTACCGGCGCAGCGCGCCGTCCGGCCCGGCCGCGTTCGGCCGGGTGAAAATCCAGTTCTGCCAGGCCGCCAGCCTGCCGAAGATCTTGGTCTCGACGGTCTCGGGACCGACGAACCGGTGGTTGGCCTCCATCCCGGTCAGCGCGTCCGGGGACAGCGACGCCCGGCCTTCCAGCGCGATCCGGATCTCGTCCGCCCAGTCGAGGTCGTCCGGCGCGTCGGTGACCAGGCCGAGTTCGACGGCTTCGGCCGGGGTGAGGTCGCGGTTCTTCTCACGCGCGAGCCAGGCGAGGTGGTCGTCGTCGCCGTAGAACCGCGCCTGCAGGCGGGTCAGGCCGTTGCCCATCGGGAACGCGCCGAAGTTGGCGTCCGTCAAGCGGATCGACGCGCGCTCTTCGCTGTCTTCGTCGTCGATCGGCGGGCCGTCGAGGATGTACTGCCGGTCGGCGGCCAGCGCGATCTCCAGCAGCGCGCCGGTGAAGCAGCTGCCGGGTTCGATGAGCGCGATCAGGCTGCGGCTGGTGACGTCGAGGCGCTTGAGCACGCGCTTGAAGTAGTGCGTGATCTCGTTGGCCAGCCAGTCCTTCTTGCCGAGGACGGCCTGCTCGTGCGCGTCGACCTTCGCGGGGTCGCCCTCGGTGCGCAGGACCCACGTGCCGGCTTCGACTTCGTTGGTGCGCAGCCGCAGGATGGCGTCGTCCAGTTCGCGGGTCATCGCGAGGAACCAGCCGTTCGCGCCCTCTTCGTGCAGGTCGCCCGGGTCGTTCTCGGGCCCCTTGATGGTGATCGTGGCGCGGTCCTTCTCGACTGCCACGTCGACATGGCGATGTTCGAGCGGGGTCAGCTCGATGCCGCCCTCGCCGGTCCGGTCGGACTCGCGCGCGATCTCCCGGGCCCGCTTCGCCACGGCCTCGCGGAAGCCCTGGCGCGGCACCAGTTCGTCGACCAGGCGCCAGTCGACCGCCGTCTTGCCCTTGACGCCGTCCGGACGCGTCGCGAAGACGTCGGCGAGGTCGCGCCGGACGCGCCGCTTGTCGACCACGCGCGTCAGGCCGCCGGTGCCGGGCAGCACGCCGAGCAGCGGCACCTCCGGCAGCGCGACGGTCGAGGAGTTGTCGTCGACCAGGAGGATCTTCTCGCAGGCCAGCGCGATCTCGTAGCCGCCGCCGGCGCAGGTGCCGTTCACCGCGGCCACGTACGTCTGACCGGAGTGCTCGGTCGCGTCCTCCATGCCGTTGCGGGTCTCGTTGGTGAACTTGCAGAAGTTCACCTTCCAGTGGTGCTCGGACCCGGCGAGCATCCGGATGTTCGCGCCGGCGCAGAACACCTTGTCCTTCGCGCTGGTCACCACCACCGCGCGCACCTCGGGGTGCTCGAACCGCAGCCGCTGCGTCGCGTCGTACAGCTCGATGTCGACCCCGAGGTCGTAGGAGTTGAGCTTGAGCTCGTACCCCTCGACGAGCCCGCCCTGCTCGTCGACGTCCATTTCCAGCCAGGCGACCTCCCCGTCGACGTTGAGCCGCCAGTGGCGGTACTCGTCCGGACGGCGGTCGAAGGTCACCGGTGTGGTGGTGGTCACTCTCCCGATTGTCTACATGAGTCAGACGAACGTCAATGTTGTGTAGAAACTTGATCTCGCACGCTCACCCGGTTGAGCACCGACCACGCCCACGTTACGAACACCCACAGGGCGAGCGCTGCCGCCGAGTCGGTGAAGATCGTGGCGAACCAGAACGCCGGGATCCGCGGCACGCCGACCAGGAAGTGCCCCGCGCTCGCCAGCCCCGAGAGCGAGTAGACCAGCAGGAACGCCAGCGCCCGCGGGTAGTTCCCGCGCTGGTAGGCGCGGTAGCCGAGCCAGCCGAACGTCGTGAACAGCACCCAGCCGAAGGCGACGACGATCTGCGCCGCGAGCACCGGCAGGCCGGGGATCTGCGGGTAGTCGACCGCCCGGATCACGTTGTGCGCGTAGTGCAGCGTCGTCGTGAGCAGCGAGAAGCCGAGGATCACGCGAAGTGGCGTCAGCCCCTTCTCCCGAAGTACGTCCATCGCGGGCCCCCTAGCCGACTTGATAGATCGCTCTAGCGATCGACGGTACCGCGCGGCGCCCTCGCCGGGCAAGACGAGGCCGCCGCCGGTGTCACACCAGGTCGATGCGGTGCTGGGTGACCGGGTAGCCCGCCTTGGCGAAGGCCTTGGCCATCGGGACGTTGCCGACGTCGGTGCCCGCGACGATCTTGTCCGCGCCGTGCGCGACGAGGTCGTGCGTGGCCTCGACCAGCAGGTCGTACGCGTAGCCGTGGCCGCGGTGCTCCGGCACGACGGCGACGTAGCCGACCACCGGGTCGTAGGCGTTGCGGCTCGGCAGCGTCAGCCCGACGAGGTCGCCTTCGCGCGTGTACGCCAGCCGCCACCAGTCCCGCGGCGCCGGCATCCACTTCATGATGTCCAGGTCTTCTCGCGCGGCCGCGTCGAGCCCGTGCTCCTCGACCGTCTTCCGGACGTGCGCGTCGAGGCTGCCGACGTGCACGCGCTTGAAGACCTCGAGGATGACGTCGTCGTCCGGCTCGGGCCGGAAGTCCAGCCGGCCCGGACGGTCCGGCAGGCCGTTTTCCGGCGTCCAGCAGAACCGGTAGCGCTCGACGAGCTTGTGGTAGCCCGCCTTCTCGGCCGCCTCGACGCGGACGTCGACCTCGTGCTTGACGGCCGGGTCGTCCTGCCACGCGGGTGGCGTGGTCAGCGAGTACTCCGCCCGCAACGGCGCCCGCCTCAGCAGCTCGACGCCCGCGTCGAAGTCGGTGAAGTCGAACCAGTCGAGCGCGATCGGGGTTTCGTCCTTCGGCGTCCCCCACCACGCGGCCCGCGCCACGACGACGTCTTCGCGCAGCGCGACCCAGACCCACTCGGGCCGGTATTCGCCCTGGGCGGCCATCTCGGCGAAGTCGTTGCCGAGCACCTTGCGGCCGACGAGGCCGCGGTCGGGCAGGGAGGTGAAGAGGTGTTCTTCGCCCGCTTCGAGCGGGCGCACGACCAGTTCGGTCATGAAGGTCCTTCCGGGAGGCGCGCTCCCGGTCTAAGGACCCGGCACCCTCGATCCGGGGTGGGAGCGCATGATCGGTTGCGTGATCACGGGACCCACCTCCTTTCGCTGGTCAAGAGTGCTCGGCACAAGCTAGAGAAATCCCCTTCGGCCCGTCAACGGATTTTCTGGAGCACGACCCGCGTGCTCAACCGCGGCTGGTCGTAGGCGTGCGAAGCCTCCAGGACGTACTCGCCGGCGATGTGCTGCCAGCCGTCGCGCCAGACTTCGACGGACCTCGGCTTGATCGCGACGTCGACTTCGACGGCCTCACCGGGCCCGGCTTCGACGCTCGCGAAGCCGGCGAGCCAGCGGTGCGGGCGGTCGCCGCGTTCGGTCGGGGCGAGGTAGAGCTGGACGACTTCGCGGCCCTTCCGCGCTCCCGAGTTGCGGACTCGGACTCGGACGCGCGCGCCGCCTTCGTCGTCCGGGTAGACGTCGAGCTCTTCGTACACCCAGGTCGTGTAGCCCTGGCCGTGGCCGAACCAGTACGCGGGCTTCTGCTCGACCCGGGCCCAGGCGCTGTAACCGATGTAGACGCCTTCGCCGTACTCGAGCACGCCTTCTTCCGGTGTCACATCGGTGACCGGGGCGTCTTCGAGCTTGGCCGGCCAGGTCGTCGGGAGGCGGCCGCCGGGTTCTTCGTGGCCGAGGAGGACGTCGGCGAGCGCGTCGCCGCCGGCCTGGCCGGGGAACCAGGTCAGCAGCACCGCGGCGACGTCGTTCCGCCACGGCATCTCGACCGGGGAGCCCGCGTTGACGACGACCACGGTGTTGGGGTTGACCTCGGCCACGCGCTCGACCAGCTCGTCCTGCCGTCCCGGCAGGGCGAGGGAAGTGCGGTCGAAGCCCTCGCTCTCGACCTCGGCGGTGGTGCCGACCACGACGACGGCGACGTCCGACTTCCCCGCCGCGGCAACGGCTTCCTCGAGCGCGGCGTCCGGGTCGAGCACCGGGCCGCGGTGGCCGAGCGCGAAGGTGACCCAGGCGAAGGTGCCGCGGGCGAACTCCGCCATCTCCGACGGGATCCAGTACGTCAGGCTGACGTCCACCAGCGCGCCCGCCGTCAGTTCGACCTCCCGGCGCTGCTCGATCACCTGCATGATCGAGGTGAAGACGTCGCCGCCTTCGGGCAGGTTCACGCCGTCGAAGAGGGTTTGGCCGCCGACGGTCAGGCGGAGGTCGCCGGGACCGGTCAGGCCGAAGGTGTGCGTTCCGCTGCGCTCCGGCAGGTACGTGCCGTGGATTTCGACGGACGCGAGCGTCGCCATGTCGAGGCCGGCCGGGAGTTCCCCGATCCAGGAGATTTTTGCTTCCCTGAGCGGAAATTCAGCCAATCGGGTGCCATCCGCGGCTTTGGCCGTGACGCGGAGCCGGAAATTGTCGGTGGCCGGCGGTAGCGTCGTTCGCGGATCGGCACCGGTCGAAAACGTGAGGTCGGTGCCCGGGGGAACGGCCTTCCTGAGGCCGTCGAGAGGGGAGATGACGTGGTCCGGGAACACGGTGGCACTGCCGCCGCCGAGGATCTTCGGGTCCTCGGCCAACGCGCCGATGAGGGCGATGCTCCGCGGCTCGCGCAGGGGCAGTACTCCGGTTTCGTTGCTGAGCAACACGAACGACCGGTGCGCGAGTTCGCGCGCGACCGCGTCACCGTCCAAATCGGACTTCTCCGGCGCGGCGGCGTCGCCGAGCGCGCCGGTCCGGTGGGCCAGCAGGAGCACGCGGCGGACCATGTCGTCGACGACGTCTTCGTCGACTTCGCCGTCGCGCACGGCTTCCGCGAGCCGTTCGCCGAACACCGTGCGCGGGCCGGGCATCGCGACGTCGAGGCCGCCGTTGGCGGAGGCGACGGTGTCGCGCGCGGCCAGCCAGTCGGAGACGACGAAGCCGTCGAAGCCCCATTCGTCGCGCAGCACGCCGTTGAGCAGTTCGGCGTGCTGGGTCATCGTGGTGCCGTTGACGCTGTTGTAGGCGGCCATGATCCCCCACGGCTTCGCGCGCCGGACGATGAGCTCGAAGGGCGCCAGGTAGAGCTCGCGCAGCGCGCGTTCGCCGACGCGGACGTCGGCGGTGAAGCGCTCGGTCTCGAAGTCGTTGGCGACGAAGTGCTTGACCGTGACGGCGACCCCGCCGTCCTGCACGCCGGTGACGTAGCCGGCGCCCAGCATCCCGGTGAGGAGGGGATCTTCCGAGTAGCACTCGAAGTGGCGGCCGCCCAGCGGCGAGCGCTGGAGGTTGACCGTGGGCGCCAGCAGCACGTGCACGCCCTTGCGGCGGGCCTCCTGCGCGAGCAGCCGGCCGGCGCGCACGGCCAGCCGCGGGTCCCAGCTCGCGGCGAGGGCCGTCGGGCTGGGGAGGGTCACCGAGGGGTCGTCCGGGCTCCACCGCGTCCCGCGGACGCCGACCGGGCCGTCGGAGAGCACGAGGGAGGCCAGGCCGATGTCGCCGATCGCGGGCAGGGACCAGACGTCCTGCCCGGCGAGCAGGCGGGCCTTGGTGTCCAGGTCGAGCTCGGCCAGCAGCGCGTCGACGTCGAAGCTCATGGCCCCTACTCTACCTGGCGATGGGTAGTGAAAGTTATGGTTCCGTGACAGATTCTCCCGTAGGCTCGGGATCATGACGCGGGCCAGGGGCGCCGACCGCCGGGCGAGCATCGTCCGAGCGGCGTTCGAAGTGATCGCCGAACGCGGCTATCGCGGCACTTCGCTGGCCGCGGTGGCCGAGCGCGTCGGGCTGACGCAGCAGGGGCTGATGCACTACTTCCCGACGAAGGAAGACCTGCTGGCGGCAGTGCTGGAGACCCGTGACGAGTGGGATCTCCTGCACTTCGGCCACGCCCCGCCGGGCGACGAGTCGTCGATGACGGTCAACCAGCTGGCCGACCTCGTCGACTACAACGCGACCCGGCCGGGGATCGTCCAGACGTACACGGTGCTTTCGGCGGACAGCGTGACGGAAGACCACCCGGCCCGGGAGTACTTCCACGACCGGTACGCGCGCGTCCGGGCGGGCATGACCCAGATGCTGGAGCGCCACCGGGACGAGCTGCCCCCGGGCACGACACCGGAACAGCTGGCCCCCATCGCGATCGCGGTCCTGGACGGCCTGCAGCTGCAGTGGCTCCTGGACCCGGACGAGGTCGACATGCCGGCGGGCTTCCGGGCGTTCCTGACCCTGCTGGGCATCAAGCCGGACTGACGAGTCCGGTCCGGCCCCCGGGGCGTCAGCCCATGCCCACGCTCTGGCGCTCCGGCTCGATGAGGGCCACCACCCGGGCCTGCTCCCGCGGGTAGCCCTGGCCGAGGTACTTGGTCGCGATCCGGTCCACGATCGCCCAGCCGGCGTCCCCGTCGATCCACTCGACCACGCGGCCGCGGACGATCACGGGCTCGAACGGGTTGTCCACGGGGGTCAGGGAGAGCGCCACCCGGGCGTCGCGCCGCAGGTTGCGGGCCTTGACCGAGTCCGGGCCGGTCATGATCGCGATGCGGTCGCCTTCCGGGTCGACCCACACCGGGACCGAGTGCGGTGCCCCGTCGGGCAGGACGGTGGCGAGGTGGCCGATCGCGGTGGTGGCGATGATCCGGCGGACGTCGTCGTTCAGCATGGTGCGCTCCTTCGGGTTCAGGCGACTGCGTAGTGGAGGTGGGTGACGCCGGGGGCGGGGACGGCCTCGATCAGCTCGAGGCGGATGTGCGAGGGCAGCTCCCGGAAGAACGAGCGGCCGCCGCCGAGGAGCACCGGGACCTGGTGGAGGACGATCTCGTCGACCAGCCCCGCCGCGAGCGCCGAGGTCAGCGCGCCGCCGCCCATGAGGCCGACGTCCTTGCCGCCGGCCGCCGCGCGGGCCGCCTCGACGGCTTCCTTGACGTCGCCGGCCAGGGTCTGCCGGTCGGTCAGTTCGGGTGCCGGCCGGTGGCTGAGCAGGACGAGCGGGGCGCCCGGGTGCGGGCTGCCGCCGCCGAAGCGGTCCGAGTCCTCGTAGGTGTTGCGGCCCGCGACGACGGCGCCGATGCGCCCGGCAAGGCTGTCGAACACGCGGGCACTCGGCTCGCTGAGGCTGAAGAAGTCGAACACCCGGCTCCGCGTGTCGCCGTCGGTGTACCAGTCGAAGAGCGTCCCGCCGTCGCCGAGCCCGTTCCCGGGGCCGGGCTCGCGGCCGGTGATGTACCCGTCGACCGACACCGCGTGGGCGCTGATCACCTTGCTCATCGGAGCCGTCCTTTCGAGTTCCTTGAGGAGACTCCAGAACCGTAGCAGTTCAAGTTCCTTAAGGGAACCCCGAGTGCTAAAGTGGCTTCATGCAGCGCACGAACTTCAGCGAACTGGCCGCGTGCTCGATCGCGCGCACGCTGGACGTCATCGGCGAACCCTGGTCGCCCCTGATCCTGCGGGACGTGTGGGTCGGCATCAGCCGGTTCGAGCAGCTCCAGGCCGATCTCGGCATCTCGCGCAAGGTCCTCACCGAGCGGCTGAACCACCTCGTCGACCAGGGCGTCCTCGAGCGGCGGCCGTACGACCAGCGTCCGCGCTTCGAGTACGTCCTCACCGAAAAAGGCGCCGACCTGGTCGACATGCTCATGGTCATGACCCGTTGGGGCGACAAGTGGCTGGCGGGCGAGGCCGGCCCGCCGGTGCTCTACCGGCACCACGCGTGCGGCGAAATCGCCGCCGCCGACCTCCGCTGCACCCACTGCGGCGAGCCGATGCACGCCGGCGACGTCGATCCGCTGCCCGGCCCCGGCGCGGCGAAGTAGCTTCAGGGCAGCCGCGGCTGGGCCACGACCTCCTGCAGCCGGCGCAACGTGCGCAGCGTCGTCTCCAGGTCTTCCCGGGACACCTGCGCGGCCACGTCCTCCGCCCACGCTTCCTGCGCGGCACCCAGTTCCCGCAAGGCCGCCTTCGCCGGTCGCGTCAACGACAGCAGCGGCGCCCGCGCGTCGGCCGGATTGGGCAGGCGGTCGAGCATTCCGTTGCGCAGCAGGCGGTTCACCGTCTCCTGCACGCTCTGGCGCCGCAGCCCGCGGCGGCGCGCGACCTCGGCGGCGGTCGCCGGGCCGTCCTCGAGGAAGCCGAGCACCTGCCACTGCGCGGCCGTCAGCCCGACCGGCCCGGTCAGCGCGTCGCCCGCGGCCAGGAAACCGCCGTTGGCCTTGAAAACGGCGTCGATCACCCGGGTGAACGTCTCGGCTCGCTGCGACCACATGCGTGCTAGTCTCGCATATTGACAGGCACCTGTCGAAATGGAGCGAGCATGGACATGCCCACCCTCGGACCCGCGCACGACGCGCTGAAGGCCTTCGTCGGCGACTGGACCGGCACCGAAGACCTCGCCGCGTCGCCGTGGGCGCCGGCCTCGGTCGCGCGCGCGAAGTGCGCATACCGCTTGGCACTCAACGGTTTCGCACTGCTCCAGGACTACCGGCAACGCCGCACGGACGGCACGGAGTTCCTGGGGCACACCGTCTTCACCGTCGACCCGCAGACCGGCGAGACGCTCTCGTACGGCTTCGACAGCTACGGCTTCCCACCCGAGTCGCCCGCCCGCGGCGCCTGGTCGGGCGCCACCCTGGTCCTGGAGAAGAAGACCGCCCGCGGGGTCGCCCGGCACCGGCTCACCCCGGACGGCGACACCCTCACCCACGAAATCGACGTGCGGATGGGCGAAGACCGCGAATTCAGCCCATTTCTGCGTGCGCGGTACACCCGGGAAAACGGGTAGGAGGAAACGGGTGACACCCCTCCCCCCTTGCTTGAGGACGTCACCCGTTTCCGGTCTCTGCCACCACATCCGCGGACCTGCCGACCTGGGCGATCCTGCGGTGGGTCAATTTCACAACAATTATTAGTTATTCGGTCTTGCTCGCTTTCGCGGTATGCAAGCGAGTGTGTCCCCGATGCCGCCGGAGGCCCAGGGAAAACGATTACTTTCACCCGAACGGCCTAGCGTCGACCCCCGTCCACCGGGGGTCGCCCGGACCGCGGGCGCCCGAAATTGTCGGACCCCCGGAGTAGAGATGAACGCGTGCGCAGACCAGCCGGGCCGCCCCCGGAACCCACGGACTCGACCCCGCTGATCGGGGTCGAGAACATGAAGATGCCCGAATGGGCGCGCGTCGACGAACGCGTGGCCTCCGCGGGGTTCGGCCAGGCGGTGCGCGCGCTGCCCCACGCGATCGCCGTCGTGCTGCGGCTGGCCTGGCGCACGTCGCCGCGGCTGACACTGCTGGCAGGGTTCGTGCACGTCGTCTCGGGCTGCGTCACCGCGTTCGGGCTCCTCGCCACCGCGAACGTCTTCACCGCGCTGCTCGAACAAGGCCCCACGCCCGAGCGGGTGCTGCAGTCGCTGCCCGCGATCGCGGTCGTCACGGGGTCGTACGCGGCGCGCGCGGTGCTCGATGCGGCCGTCGCCGCCGTCGAGGGCGCACTGCGGCCACGCGTCACCGCCGCGGCGGACGACGCGGTCACGGCGGCGGTCGTCCGCGTCGGGCTGATCGCGTTCGAAGACGCGGACTTCCGCGAGCTGGCGCGGCAAGGCGCGCGGTTCGGTGTCCGGTCGATCGAGACCAGCCTGCGGCGGCTGGCCGACCTGACGTCGTCGGCGATCTCGCTCGCGGCGGCGATGCTCACCGCGGGCCTGCTCAACCCGTGGCTGGCGCCGGTGCTGCTGCTCGCCGCGGCGGCCGACGGCTGGGCCGCCGCCCGCATCGCGAAGCTGAACTACCGGCACTTCCTCGACACGGTCGGGCGCAACATCCGCAAGTCGGTCGTCGAGGAGGTCGCGACCTGGCGCACGATGGCCCTCGAGCGGCACGCCCTGACGCTGCAGGAGCCGTTGCTCGGCGAGTACCGGCGCATCTCGCGCAGCCTGGCGCGGGAGGAGGTGCGGCTGGCCCACCGCAGCAACCTGGTCCGGACCACCGGCCGGGCGGCGGCGGGCTTCGGCACCGCGGCGGCGTACCTCGTGCTCGGCTGGCTGCTCTACTCCGGCGAGATGGAGCTGGCACTGGCCGGCACGGCGGTCTTGGCGATGCGCACGGCGTCGACGGCGCTGTCCAACACCATGCGCGCGGTCAACGCGCTGTACGAGGACTCGTTCTACATCGGGTTCTACAACCAGCTGCTCGTCGAATCGGTGAAGCGGCAGCCGCCGCCGACGGCGGTGACGGCGCCGCCCGACCCGGCCGAGATCCGGCTGGAGGGCGTCACGTTCACCTACCCGGGGCAGAAGAGGCCCGCGCTGCGGGACGTTTCGCTGACGATCCGGCGCGGCGAAGTGGTCGCGCTCGTCGGGGAGAACGGCTCGGGCAAGACCACCCTCGGCAAGCTGCTGACCGGGCTCTACCCGCCGGACGAAGGCGTTGTGCGCTGGGACGGCGTCGACCTCGCGCACGCCGACCCGGCGTCGGTGCACGCGAACATCGCCGTCATCGCGCAGGAACCGGCCGAGTGGCCGATGACGGCGGCGAACAACGTCGCGGTGGGCCGGCTCGGCCGCGCCGACCCGGATCGCCGGGCGTGGCGCGAAGCCGTGGGCTACTCGGGCGCGGACGAGGTCATCGATTCGTTGCCCGCCAAGGAGAACACGGTCCTGTCGAAGAAGTTCGACGAGGGCCACGACCTGTCCGGCGGCCAGTGGCAGCGCATGGGCATCGCCCGCGGCATCTACCGCGACGCGTCGGTCCTGGTGGCGGACGAACCGACGGCGGCGCTCGACGCCCGAGCCGAGGCCCGGGTGTTCGCCGGCCTGCAGCACGCGAGCACGTCGCACCGCGGCCGGCGGACCACGGTGCTGGTCACGCACCGGCTCGCCAACATCCGGTCCGCCGACCGGATCCTGGTGCTGGAGAAAGGAAGGCTGATCGAACAGGGCACGCACGACGAGCTGATCCGCGAGGGCGGCGTCTACCACGAGCTGTACGAAATCCAGGCGCGCGCGTACCGGAACGGCGCGGACGTCCCGGCGCCGCGCCTCAAAGGCACACCGGACACGGCCTCGTCGTCGCCCGAAAGCCCAGGGTCGCCACGAGCAGCGCGGCGCCCCACACCAGGAACACCGGGTAGGTCGCCGTGAACGCCCACTGACCGGCCAGCGCCGCCTCGCCCGCTCCGCCCGGGTCGCAGGCGGGCGTGAGGCCGAAGGCGACACACCGCGTCATCAGTGCGCCGTACTGGCCGACGAGCAACCCGGCCACGAGCGGCGGCGTGATCGCGAGCGCCGCCGGCACCCGGCGGCCGGCGAGCCCGGGCACCCACCGCGGAAACCGCTGGGACCAGCCCCGCGCCAGGCCGGCGGTCAGCACGGCACCGACGGCGGGAACGGCCCCGAGCACGAAGAGCGAGACGGCGATCGTGCCGCTCATCTCCCCGGCCCGGGTGGTGCCGAGCGGCACGCCGAGCGCCCACGACCAGTGCTGCAGCGTGAACCCGGCGAGCGGCACGAAGACGGCGACCCCGACGGCAACCCGCGCCCACCGCGGCGCGACGAGCGTGCCGTCCGGCCGCCGGGCAACCGGCCGCGTCCGCCCGCACACCCGGCAGCCACGGCCGGTCCGCACCCGACGCGCATCGGCGGCGAGCCCGCACAGTAAGCCGCCGACGAAGGCGAACACCAGCGGCGCTTCGACGGGCTGCCCGAAGGCCACCTGCATCACGAGGTTGTGCGGCACGACCAGAACGAGCACGACGCACGCACCCCAGCCCCCGGCCACGGCCACCAGCCGCGGCGCCGCCGGCACGAGCACCGCGCCCGCAACACAAAGCCCGGCCACGGGAAGCGCGATTCCGACACGACCCCCGAACGGCGACCCGGTCCCGAACGGCCACAGGAGGGCCAGCCCCGCCTGCGCCACGAGCCAGGTGAACGCCGCACCCTCGGCCCGAGTCAGCGGCCGCCGAACCAGGGTCATCGCGACACCTTCCCCACGCCCGCCGAGCAGCCGAAGGCGACGTACTCCGTCCGCGAGAGCGGGAGCCGAATCGTCGTCATGCACGCAGTCTCGCCGCCGGGCAGGCCGTCCCGGATCCCCTTCGAGGCGCAGCACGATCCCCCATGAGCGGGTGGACTTCCGCACCCGGCCAGCGGATTTACCCCCGGCGATCCGGCGGGGCAGACTGGCCTGCCGAGCCGAGGGAGGCCCCATGCGCCAGCTCACCGCCCTGGACGTGCAGTTCCTCAACGCCGAGTCCACCACCACGACCGGGCACGTCGGTGGCCTTTCGATCCTCGACCCCGCCACCGCTCCCGGCGGCGGGCTCACGCTCGACGACCTCCGGGAGCTCATCGGCTCGCGGCTGCACCTCGCCAAGCCGCTCCGGTGGCGGCTGCTGACCGTTCCGTTCGGGCTCGACCACCCGTACTGGATCGACGATCCCGAGTTCGACCTCGAGTACCACGTCCGCGAGATCGCGCTCCCCGCGCCGGGCGACGAGCGGCAGCTCGCCGAGCAGATCGCGCGGCTGACCGCGCGGCCGCTCGATCGGCGGCGGCCGTTGTGGGAGGCCTACCTCATCCACGGCCTGCCGGACGGCCACGTGGCCGTCTACACGAAGGTCCACCACAGCGCGATCGACGGCGTCTCGGGGGCCGAGCTCATCGGCGTCCTCATGGACACCACGGCCGAGCCGGAGCCGAAGGCCCCGCCGAAACAGCCGGTCAAGGAGCCCGTCCCCACCCCGGCCGCGCTCGCCCTCAACGGCGCGAAGAAGCTTGTGCTGCACCCCGTCAAAGCCGCCCTCCAGGTGCCGAAGCTGCTCCAGCACATCGACGAAGTCCCCGGCCTGGGCCGCTACCCCGGCGTCGGGCTGCTCGCGAAGGCCGGCAGCGTGCTCAACCGCGTCACGCGCCAGGGCTCCGGACGCCACGAGGCCGCGCGGCCGCGGCTCGTCGCGCCGGACACGCCGTTCAACGGGCCGATCAGCCCGCACCGCCGCTTCGCGTACGGTTCGCTGCCGCTCGACGAGGTCAAGCACGTCAAGAACGTCTTCGGCGTCACGGTCAACGACGTCGTGATGGCGTTGTGCGCCACCGTGATGCGCCGCTGGCTCGTCGACCACGACGCGCTGCCCGAGCAGCCGCTCGTCACCCTCGTGCCGCTCTCGGTCCGCACGCCCGAGCAGGCGAAGGACGCCGGCAACCAGGTGTCGGTCATGCTCGCGCCGCTGCCGACGCACCTCGCCGACCCCGCCGCGCGGCTGGCCGAGGTCACCAGCGCGATGGTCGCCGCGAAGCAGCGGTACCAGCCGCTGCCCGCGTCGTGGCTGGTCGACTTCAGCGGGATGCTGCCGGCTGCGCTCGGCGGGCTCGCCGCGCGCGCCACCATGCTGTTCCTCGGCGCCACCGCGCCGGTGGTGAACCTGGTGGTGTCGAACGTCCCCGGGTCGCAGAAGCCGCTGTACCTCGCCGGGGCGCGGATGCTCGCGAACTACCCGGTCTCCGCGATCACCGACGCGAGTGGCGGCCTGAACATCACCGTGATGTCCTACGACGGGAAGCTGGACTTCGGGCTCGTCGCCTGCCGCGAGCTGATCCCGGACGTCTGGGACCTGGTGGACCACCTGCACGACGCGCTGGCCGAGCTCACCAAGCTGGCCGCCGAGCACACCCGGGAGGCCTGATGGCGGAGCGCGTCGCGGCGGTCGGCGACGTCGAGCTGTGCTTCGAGACGTTCGGCGACGCGGGCGGCCGTCCGCTGCTGCTTGTCATGGGCCTCGGCGCGCCGATGATCTGGTGGGACGAAGACTTCTGCGAAACCCTGGCCGCCCAAGGGTTTTACGTGATCCGGTTCGACAACCGCGACTCCGGGCGGTCGAGCCGGATGCGCGGCCGCGCCACCCTCGCGCAGGCGTACCTGCTGCACAGTTCGCCGTACTCGCTGGCCGACATGGCCGCCGACGCCGCCGGGCTGCTGGACGTGCTCGGTGTCCCGGCCGCGCACGTCGCCGGGGCGTCGATGGGCGGGATGATCGCGCAGACCCTGGCCGTCCGGCACCCGGCGCGGGTGCTGTCGCTGACGTCGATCATGTCGAGCACCGGCGGGCGGCTGGTCGGCCGGCCGAGCCCGCGGGCGATGTCGATGCTGCTGACCGCGCCGCCGCGCACCCGCGCGGACTACGTCGACCTGCTCGTGCGGACGTTCCGGCTGATCGGCTCGCCCGGCTACCCGTTCGACGAGGAGCGCATGCGCTTGCGGGCGGAGCGCACGTTCGACCGCGGTGTGCACCCGGGCGGCACGCTGCGGCAGCTCGCGGCGATCATGGCCGAACGCGACCGCGCGCCGAAGCTGCGGAAGGTCCGGGTGCCGGCGCTGGTCGTGCACGGCGCGAAGGACCCGCTGGTCCACGTCTCGGGCGGGCGCGCGACGGCCCGCGCGATCCCGGGCGCCGACCTCGACGTCGTCCCCGGCATGGGCCACGACCTGCCCCGCGCGGTCTGGCCGCGGGTGGTCGGCGGCATCAAGCGGATCGCCGACCGTGCGGAAGTGGCGCACACACGTGATTGAAGAGGCATCACGCGTGATTGAAGGGGCATCACGCGTGACTGGGAGGTCGACACGGCTCAGCCGGACAGGGTGATCGAGCCCAGGTGGGAGAAGTGGGCCGCGACGCGGGAGCCGGGGCGGAGCGGGACCGCGTCGGTCATGCCGCCCGTCAGCACCAGCCAGCCTGGCTCCAGGGCCAGGCCCCGCGCGGCCAGGGCGTTCGCCGCCAGGGCCAGGGCTTCGGCCGGGTGGCCCTGGACGGCCGCGCCGGTCGCCGTGTCGACGATCTGACCGTCGACCTCCAGCAGCGCCGCCTCCAGCGAAAGGTCGAGCGAGGCGGGCGGGAGCCCGACCGGGCCGACGCCGAAGTACGCCGACGAGCCGTTGTCCGCGACGGCGTCCGGGAGCGTGAAGCGGTAGTCCGCGTACCGGCTGTCGATGACCTCGACGCCGCCGTACACGCTCTCGACCGCGGCCAGCGCCGTCGCCGCCGTGACGCCCGGGCCCGCCAGGCGGCGGCCCAGCACGAAGACCAGCTCGGGCTCGGCCCGCGGGTGGATCAGCCGCGGCACCGGGACGCCCGCGGGCAGCACCATCGCGTCGGTGAGCCAGGCCAGCAGCGGCGAGTCGATGCCCATCCGCTCCTGCTTGGCCCGGGACGTCAGGCCCAGCTTGACCCCGACGAGCGTCTCGCCGCGGGCTCGCCGCTGCCGCAGAGCTTCGTCCTGGATCGCGTACGCGGTGTCGACGTCCAGCCCGGGCCACTCCTCGGAAAGCGGGGCCCGCTCCGAAGTCGTCTCAAGCAGCGAAGTGGCTGCTTCGCGCACGTTCACGATTCCTCCGAGAAGACGGCGGTGACGCTGCCGAGGCCGGCGATGGTCGCGACGATCGTGTCGCCCGGCGAGACCGGGATCGCCCGGGTCATCGACCCCGGCAGCACGACGTGCCCGGGTTCGAGCGTGACGCCCAGCGGCCCCACCGTGTTCGCCAGCCACACCAGCGAGTTCAGCGGCGAGCCGAGCACCGCGCCGCCCGCGCCGGTCGCCGCCACCGAGCCGTTCCGGTAGAGCACGCACCCCGCCAGCCGCAGGTCCACGGCCCCCAGCGCGGTCGGGCTGCTGCCCAGCACCACCCCGCCGGACGACGCGTTGTCGGCGATCGTGTCGAACAGCGAGATCTTCCAGTCCCGGATCCGGGAGTCGACGATTTCCAGCGAGGGCAGCACGAAGTCGACCGCGCGCACCGCGTCGGCGACCGTGACGCCGGGGCCGCGCAGGGCCGAACCGAGCACGAACGCGATCTCCGGCTCGATCCGCGGCTGCAGGAACGCCGAGGTCGGGATCGCCTGGTGCTCGAGGTGGAACATGCCGCCGGTGAGGTGCCCGTAGTCGGGCTGGTCGACGCCCATCTGCCGCTGCATCGCGGCCGAGGCGAGCCCGACCTTGTGCCCGCGGACCGCGTCGCCGGCCTCGGTCCACTGCCGCACCTGCTCCTGCTGGATCCGGTACGCGTCCTCGACGCCCGCGTCCGGGTAGGTCTTGATCAGCGGCTCGATCGGCTCGCGCGTCGCGTAGGCCCGCGCCAGTACGGCGGCGGCCTCCTGCACCCTGCTGGCGTCCACGCGAGGTGACTCTGCCGTGCGGCCACCCCGCACACAAGTCTCGATGTTCCACCCAGCGGAACTCTCGCGATACAACCTCTTGCGCGCGAGACAAATGGAGCGTAGCGTTCGCGGTACCACCAGGAAGGGACGTGAGGGACATGGCACCGACCCAGGCCGAGGTCACCAAGCTCGCCGAGATCCGCGACGAACTGCGCGAGCGCCACCTGCGCCCGGCCGCCGACCGCCCGGCGACGAACGGCCGCGGCATCCACCACACCGCGCTGATCTCCAGCGACGTCGAGCGGACCATCCGCTTCTACCAGGACGTCCTCGGCTTCCCGCTCACCGAGCTGATCGAAAACCGTGATTACCCCGGCTCCAGCCACTTCTTCTTCGACGTCGGCAACGGCAACGCGGTCGCCTTCTTCGACCTGCCCGGTCTGGACCTCGGCCCGTACGCGGAAGTCCTCGGTGGACTGCACCACCTGGCGCTGTCGGTCACCCCCGACCGGTGGAGCGCCATCAAGGACAAGCTCGACGAAAACGGCGTGCAGTACCTGCTGGAGAGCAAGACGTCCATCTACCTGTCCGACCCGGACGGCGCCCGCGTCGAGCTGATCTCCGACCCGCTCGGCGAGATGTACGGCGAGAAGATCGGCTGAACTCCTGTGCCGGGCGTCGCGCGCCGTCTAGCCTGTGCGCGACGTCTGGAGGTCCGATGGCCGATTGGTCGCTCTCCCACGCGAAAGCGCGGCTCGATCACCGCGAGCTGCTCGACGAGCTCACCGCGCGCACGCGGTTCGAGGTGCGGCTGCACCTGAACGAACCGGCGGCCAACGGCAGCTACGACGAGCTGACGAGCATCTTCGCCATCGGCCACGGCGAATGCGCCGCGCTGCTGGCCCACCACCGGCTGCTGCCGTGGTGGGAGCGCGCGCTGTTGTGGCGCTACGCGCGCCGGCTGCACGGCAAGGCGATCACGCGCAGCGTCGGCGCGGTGCCCGCCGAAGTCGCGCCGCAGGCCGCCCGCGCGTTCGGCGCCGAAATCCTCGAGCTGGCCCCGGACTCCGGCGACACCGGCGCCAAGTACGACCTGCAGGGCCGCGGCCTGCTCACGGTGTTCCGCATCGCCGTCGGCGCCCAGGGCGAAGCCTGGCCGGACCGGCACGAGGTGGCGACGACGTCCGCGCGCAACGTGCTCATCTGCGCCGCCGCGTTCGCCCGCCGCAAGCCCTGGCACGTGATCTGGCCCGTCTACCGCGTCCGCGGCCTGCGGCTCTGGAAGCTTTGACGCCCGCCACGCGTTCCACCGGCATGAACGCAGCGGAGATCCTCGAAGGCGCCAAGACCATCGCCGTGGTCGGCCTGAGCCGCGACCCGGCCAAGGCCGCGCACGGCGTCCCGGCCGTGCTGCAGGCGCACGGCTTCCGCATCATCCCGGTGCACCCGACGGCTACCGAGCTGCTCGGCGAGAAGGTGTACCGGTCGCTCAAGGACATCCCGGAGCCGGTCGACCTCGTCGACGTCTTCCGCCCGTCGCCCGAAGCCCCCGGGATCGCGCGCGAGGCCGTCGAGATCGGGGCCAAGGCGCTGTGGCTGCAGCAGGGCATCGTCTCCGCCGAGGCGCGCCGCATCGCCGAAGAGGGCGGGCTCGAGTACGTCGAGAACCGCTGCACGGCCGTGGTCCGCGCGACCGCCGCGATCTCGAAGAACTAGCGCGACACTCCGAAGTGGACGATCCGGTGGTGCCCGGTGTCGGCCACCCAGACGCCGCCGTGCCCGTCTTCCGCGCGGTCGCGCGCCGGTCCGGCCCATTCGGAGCCGTCGGCCAACGCCGTGCCCGTGCGGGTGTCGAAGCGCGCGACGCGGTCGGTGTCGTCGACCAGGAGGCGTCCGGCGCGGTCCAGCGCGACGCCGCGGGGCCGGTCCAGGTCCGGGAACTCACGCACGAACCCGCCCTGCCACGAGTACTGCGCCACCCGGCGGTTGCCGGTGTCGGCCACGTAGACGTTGCCCGCCGCGTCGACCGCGACCGCTTCCGGCGCCTTGAGCCGTCCGGCGATGACGCGCACGAGGTAGCCGTCGTGGGTGAAGGCCTGGACGCGGTCGTTGCCGGTGTCGGCCACCCAGATCCGCCCGCGCGCGTCGACGGCGACACCCGACGGCGCGCGGAACCGGCCCGGCCCGGAGCCGGGCCCGCCGATGGCGGCGAGCTCACTGGTGGTCACGCCGCCAGGATCGCCGATCACGGGCGGTGGTGGCCAGTGTCGAAAAGAGTGTTCAAGAGCTGTTTCTCCGGCGCTCACCAGCTCCACCGCGAGCAGGCCCGCCGCTCGAGGAAGCTGTACGCGGGCAGGGGCCCGATCCAGTCCGCCTGGACACCGCCGGCGCGGCCGAGCCCGGCGACGGCCTCGCGGACGACGAGCAGGTCGCCCAGCCCGACCAGGAACGCCCACCGCTCGTCGGCCGACTCGCCCGGCGGCAGCGACACGGAGTCGCGGGCGCGGTCGGCCACCGCCGAAAGCAGCCCGTCGGAGCGGGCGGCCCGCCACGCCGAGCCGGGTTCGGTGAACCGCAGGCAGACGTGCACCTCGGCCAGCCCGTCGAGCCGGTCGAGGTCGGCGCGGTAGGTGCCGGCTGCCGGGGCCAGCACCTCCGCGCGCACGGCCTCTTCGTCCTCGGCCACCGTGCCGAACCGGATCGGCAGCACCGGGCCGCCCTCGACGAGCGCGGACACCACGGCCAGGTGCGCGGCCGGGTCCGGCTCGGGCTCGCCGACGACCATCGCCAGGTCTTCCCAGCGCACCGTCCGCGGCGCCCGCGGGTGCCCGGACCGCACGACGCCGTAGAGCTGCAGCGTCACGGCTGATCGACCGGGATCGCCGGCTCGACCGGCACGGCCACCGCGGGCGTCGGCGGGGGCGGAGGGATGAGTCCGGTGGTCTGCCCGAGTCCCTGCGAAAGCTGCCCGGGCGCGGTCGTGCCCTGCAGCCGCTGCATGGCTTCGAGGTAGCGGATGTAGGTGTCGACGCTCGCGATCACGATCCGCGCCTCGATGGCCAGCAGCTCGATCCCGATCACCGACACCCGTACCGACGCGTCGATCACGAGTCCCTTGTCCAGCAGGATGTCGAGCGTGTCCGCGAGTCCTCCGCCGGTCTGTCCCGGTCTGCTCACTTAGATCCTTTCGTCGAGGGCCGCGCGGATCTCGGCGAACCGGATCTCCAGCGCGATCAGGGCCTGGCCCAGGTCCTCGACCTGGGCGGGGCTGAGGGTCTCCATGCGCCGCAGCGCTTGGCGTTCGAGCACTTCGCGGAGGATGTCGAGCACGGTGACGACCAGGTGGCCGAGCCCGCGGCCGGCGTCGGCGGGGATCCGGACGGGCTCGCTCATCCTTCGAGCCCGAGCAGCAGCAGCCGCAGGTCGAGCCGCACCAGGTCGATGCCGGCGAGCGAGATGACCACGTCCCCGGTCACCACCGCACCGCGGTGCACGACGCGGTCGAGCAGGTCGGCGATGGACTCGACGGCGTCAGCCACCGGCCGTCACCCCCAGCTCGACGTCGGTGAACGAGTACGGCGGCCACGGCCCGGACGTCTCCACTGTCGCCCCCGCCCCGCGCAGCTCGCGGGCGAACCACTCGAACTCGGCGTGGAACGCGGCTTCCCGCCCGGTTTCGACGAGGAAGGCGGTGTTGAGCAGCACGCCGTGCGGCCGCGCGCGCTCGACGCTGCCGGCGGCGTGCCGGCCCAACGCGTCCCGGAGCCGTCCGGCCGCGCCGGCGACGTCCTCGCGCGCCTGCTGGAGCGCCTTCAGCCGTTCTCGCCGGCGGATGAGGTACTGCGTGCCGGTCAGCCCCGAGGCGTCCGGCCGGGTGGTCGACGCGGGCTCGACGTGCCGCACCCGGACGCCCCACTCGCGGTGCCCGTCGACCTCGTCGAGGCAGTCGCGCGCCTGTTCGTAGGCGGTTTCCAGCAGTTTCAGCGCGGCGGCCTCGCCGTCGAGCACCGTGCCGAACCGCAGCGGCAGCACCGGTTCGTGGCGGAACACCGCGCGCACCACGGCGTCGTGCTCGCGGGCCAGTTCGGCGAGCGCGCCGTCGACCGGGTCGAGCGTGTCGATGCGGTCGAAGCGCGCCGGGGCCACCTCGGAGACGACCACGCCGAGGTCCCGGTAGCCGATCAGCCGCGGCGCCGGGTCCAGGTCCAGGGTGGTCGGCCGGTTTCGCGTGATCGCGTACGCGCAGAGCCAGTTCCGGGTGCTCACCGGGGTTCTTCCCTTCCGCTCGGCACGGGCAGCCGAGCCTCGAGTTCGGCGACGCGCGCCGCCAGGTCCGTCTTCTTTCCGGCGACACCGCCGAGTTCTCCGCGGGCCGCGTTCGGCGCAAAGAACGGGTCGTTCGTCCACCAGTCCATCCCCATTTCCCGGGCGGTCTGGGCGGAGGCGATGAACAGCCGGATCCGCAGGGTCAGCAATTCGACGTCGACGACGCTGACGCCGATGTCACCGGCTATCACGACACCCTTGTCGAGCACGCGTTCCAGAATGTCGGCCAATGAATCGGACGAAGCGGCCAATCTTGTCACCCTTCCTTTCAGGAATCGGTGGCGCCGCGGGTGAACCGCCGCAGCCGTTCGCACGCGGTGAGCTCGCCCGCGCCGTCGATGTCGACCCGGTAAGTGGCCATGACGCTGGTGGAGTCCGGGATCCGGGCCAGCTCGACGACGTCGACGAGCACGGACCAGCCGCCTTCGGTGCGCGTGCGGACCCCGGTCACGGCGTGCGGGGTCAGCCCCGTGATCACTCCGAACAGCGCCGTCGCTTCACGAATCGCGTCGGCGGCGCGGAGCGGGGAAACGGATTTCTCAGGCCTTTCGCTTTGAACGGGGAACGGCTGTGGCGATTCCGTGATCGCTTTCCTTGTCGCGGGTGGGTGCCCACCGTAGCAATGGGCACAAGCACCCGGCAGAGACCCGCAGTACGGTATTTTTCACCGGTTCGCGAGAAGAGTTGGGCGATCCGCGGCAACCGGCGGCGGCAAACGGCGGAACCCCGCGGCACCCGGCGGAACCAATTACCGGATTCCGCCCCGGAGATCACGATCGAGTAACGTCCACCAGCCGGTACCCGACGCCACGGACCGTCTCGATGGTCCGGGTGCCGAACGGCACGTCGATCTTGCGCCGCAGGTACCCGATGTACACCTCGACGACGTTTTCGTCGCCGTCGTAGTGCGCGTCCCAGACGTGGCCGAGGATCTCGTTCTTCGTCAGCGCGGTGCCCGCCCGCCGCAGCAGGAACTCCAGCAACCCGAACTCCCGCGCGGTCAGCTCGATCCGCTGGTGTCCTCTGTGGACAGTGCGGGCGGACGGGTCGAGCCGCAGGTCGCCCGCCTCCAGCACGGCCGGGCGGGCCGGCGCCCCGCGCCGCAGCAGCGCCCGCAGCCGGGCGATGAGGACGACGAAGGAGAACGGCTTCGACAGGTAGTCGTCGGCGCCGAGGTCGAACGCGTCGGCTTCGTCGTACTCGCCGTCCTTGGCGGTGAGCATCAGCACCGGCGTCCAGTTTTCGGCCGCCCGCATGCGTTTCAGGACCTCGTAGCCGGAGAGCTCGGGCAGCATGATGTCGAGCACGACGACGTCGTACTCCTGCTCGGTCGCCCGCCAGAGGCCGTCCCGGCCGGTGTGCGCGACGTCGACGGTGAACCCCTCGGCCACCAGCCCGCGCCGCAGCGTCTCCGCGAACTCGCGCTCGTCCTCGACGATCAGCAGCCGCACTACTCCTCCTCCGGCAGTTCGAGCACCGGCAGCTCGAGCACGAACCGCGCGCCCGGCTCGTCCGACGCGGCGTAGCGCGCCCGCCCGCCGTGGCGTGCCGCGATGCCGGCCACGATCGGCAGGCCGAGACCGGTGCCGCCGTGGTCGCGCTGCCGCGACGCGTCGAGCCGGACGAACCGCTCGAAGATCCGTTCGCGGTCGGCCACGCCGACGCCGGGGCCGTCGTCGCTCACCTCGACGACGGCGAGGTCTCCGCGCACCGAGCTGGCGACGCGGATGTGCGAGCGCGCGTGCCCGCGGGCATTGTCGACCAGGTTGCGCACCGCCCGCCGCAGCTGGGCCTCGCTGCCGCGCACCTTCGCCGGCCCGGCGCGGACCTCGATGGCCAGCGCGCACTCGGCGCGGACCCGCTCGGCCTCGGCGCGGACGATGTCGTCGAGGTCCACCTCGGTGCGCGACGGCCGGTCGGTCGTGTCGTCGGTGCGGGCGAGCATGAGCAGGTCGTCGACGAGCTCGCGCAGCCGGGCGGTCTCCCGGGCGATCACCGGGACCAGGTCTTCGGTGCTTTCCGGGTGCCGCCCCGAGACGTCCAGCGCGGTGCTGATCGTCGAGAGCGGCGACCGCAGCTCGTGGCTGGCGTCCGCGACGAACCGGCGCTGCGCCGCCTGCGCCGACGCGAGGCGCCCGAGCATCTCGTTGAGCGTCACGGCCAGCCGGTGCACCTCGTCGCCGCCCGGCGGCAGCGGGACCCGGGCGGCGAGGTCGCGCGTCGAGATCTCGGCGACGGTCCGGCGCATCCGCTCGACCGGCCGCAGCGCCGAACCGACCGCGCGGTAGACGGCCAGCCCGGAGATCGCCAGCAGCGGGACGGCGATCAGGCCGAGCAGCAGCGTCAGCCGCGTCGACGCCTCGGTCACCGGCTCCAGCGACCGCGCGGAGATCACGGTGTACGGCCCGCCCGGCCCGTTGACCTGCTGCGACACGACGCGGTAGTCGTCGCTGTCGCCGTTGAGCCCGAGCGGGAGGGTCTCGATGGCTTCGTGCCCGACCGTCGGGTGGGCGGTGGTCAGCGGCGGGTGCCCGACGATCGCCGGGTCGCTCGCGATCGGCCGGCCCTGCGCGTTCAGCACCTGGGTGACGGCCTCGGTGTCCCCGGTGCTCGCGACGTCGGACGCGCTCAGGTCGCGCGCGCCCTCGCGGACCAGCTGGATCGCGACCTGGCGGCCGGTGCTGCGCGCGCTCTCGGTGACGCTGCGGTCGAGCGACTCCTCGAGCAGCACCACGACGACGGCGAGAGCGGCGGCGATGGCCAGTGCGAGCGCGAACACGGCCACGGCCGTGGTCCGCATGCGCACGCCGGTCGCGGCGATCACCCTGCCCAATCTCACCAACGCAGCGTAACCGCGCAGGGCCACCGGACGCGGCTCCGGCACGGACACGTCCACGGGCTCAGCGGCGCCGGCGCGTGGCGGTGAGCCGCTCGACGCGCAGCCGGTCGACCTCGGGCACGGCGAGCGGCGGCAGCGGGTGCCCGGTGGTCCAGGTCAGCAGCAGGTCCGCGAGCGCCGGGTTGCGGGCGAGCGCCGGGCCGTGCAGGTACGTGCCGACGACCCGGTCGGTCAGCGCGCCCTCGGTGCCGTCGCCGTTCCCGGTGCCGCGCACGACCCGCCCGAGCGGCGCGCTGTCGGCGCCGAGCTTGCTCACGCCGAGGTGGTTCTCGAACCCGGTGAGCGGCGCGTCCTCCAGCAGGCCGGTCGACGTCGCCACCAGCTCCGCGACGGCCCGCCGCTCGCCGGGCTCGGTGCTGACGTCGAGCAGGCCGAGCCCGTCGTGGTCGACGCCGTCGATCCCGCGGAAGCGGGTGCCGAGCACCTGCAGGCCGGCGCAGACGCCGAACACCACGGCGCGGTTCGCCACCGCGCGGCGCAGGCCGGGGTACCTGCGCAGGTGCGCGGCGGCCAGCGCCTGCGCGCCGTCCTCGCCGCCGCCGAGCAGGTAGAGGTCCAAAGTGGACGGAACGGGGTCGCCCAGCCCGACCGGCACGACCTCGGCGTCGAACCCGCGCCAGCGCAGCCGCTGGCAGAGCACCTGCGCGTTGCCGGTGTCGCCGTAGGTCCCGAGCACCTCGGGCAGGAGCAGTCCGATTTGGACGATCGAGTCAGCCACCGGGCAACCTGCCCACCAGGTCGCGGAACGCGGTGTAGTTGGCGACGAGCTCGACGCCGCCGGGCGGCAGCGCGTCGATCGCGGCGACCGGGTCGGGGTCGGTCCAGTGCGCGACCTCGGCGTAGCAGAGCCGCACGGAAAGGTCGGCGCCGCGCTCGCCGGTGACGACGACCTGGCGGCCGCGCAGCCGCTCGAAGTGCACGTCCCAGAGCCAGGACAGGTCGCGGCCGTCGGCCTCCTGGGCGTTGACGGCGACGACGACCGGGGTGTCCTCGTCGAGCACGCGCAGCGTTTCGGCCCAGCCGGCCGGGTTCTTCGCCAGCATCAGCCGCACGAAGTGCCGCGACCGCCGGACTGTCCGGTAGCGCCCGCCGATGTCGGCGATGGTCCGCAGCCGCGCGGCGGCGGTGTGCGGCGGCACGCCGAGCCGGTGCGCGGCGGCCAGCGCGAAGGCGGCGTTCGCGCGGTTCGCGTCCCCGGGCAGCCGCAGGTCGAGGTCGACCTGCCGGCCACCGGGCGTGCTGACGAGGTCGCCGTCGAGGGTCCAGGCGGGTTCCGGCCGGGCGAGGCCGCACTCGCAGCTCCAGTGCTTGTCCTGGTGCCGGATGGGCCCGTCGCAGCGCGGGCAGGCGGTGGAGTCGCCGGTCCACCGGCGGCCGGTGGCGACCCACACGGGCTTCGCGGCCGCGCTGGCCGCGGAGGTGACGAGCACGTCATCGCAGTTGGCGACGACGACGGTGCCCTCCTGCCCGGCGATGGCGGCCCGCAGGTCGCGTTCGGTCGACCGGACCTCGCCGACGCGGTCGAGCTGGTCCCGGCTGAGGTTGAGCAGCACGAGGACAGCGGGTTTCAGCTGCTCGGCGACCCAGGGCACGTAGGTTTCGTCGACCTCGAGCACGGCGTAGGGCGCCTCGGGCCGCGCGGCCAGCGCGGCGAGGACGCCGTCGGGCATGTTGGCACCATCGCTGTTGGCGGCGACCTCGGCGAGCGCCTCGATGGCGCGGGTGAGCATCAGTGAGGTGGTGGTCTTGCCGTTGGTCCCGGTGACGAGCACGACGGTCCGCTCCCGCCCGAGCCGCCGAAGAGCCCGCGGATCGAGCGCGAGGGCGACGCGCCCACCGATGACACCCCCGCGCCCGAGGCCGGTACTGCGCGAGAGCCAGGCGGTCGCCCGCCCGGCGGCCACGGACGCACGGGTACGAAAAGGGCTGCGTGCGGTCACCGGCTGCATGGTGCTCGCCGGGCGCTGTGAGTTTCCTGAGTCCGTGACTCGGACCACCCGGAGGCGCCCTGAGACTGCGGCGGCCGTTGCGGCCGTCTTGGGGGGCGGTCGCCCTGGCCACCCTGGGTTGCCGCTGGGGTTGGCTCGGAGCCTGCCGGGTTCGCCGGCGCCGGAGGTTCGCCGGATGTTTGGGCTTGCTCCGGCCCTGCTGCGGCTACTCGGGACGCCGACCACCCCGGTTCAGTGGGCGCTTGCGAGTCGGGGTCGCCCGGCTTGCCGGGTGCCCTGGCACCCGGGTGCCCTGGGCCGCCGGGTGCCCTGGGCCTTTAGTCCGCCGAGTCCCCTGGGCCGCCGAGTCCACTGGGCCGCCGAGTGCCCTGGGCGGCCGAGTCCCCTGGGCGGCTGGGTGCCCCTGAGCGGCTGGGTGCCCCTGGGCCGCCCGGTCCCCCGGCTCGCCCGAATGCCCGGCTCGCTGAGGGCCCTGGTCGTCGCGCATCGGGTCCGGGTCGCCACGCGTCGGGCCCGGATCGCCGCGGCCGGACTCGCCGCCCGGCAGGAACGACTCCTCGCCGACCTCCGCAAAGGCACTGGGCTCCGCCCCCGGATCGAGCGTATCCAGGCCGACCGACGAAAAGCCGTCGAAACCGCCGCCGGAAGCGGGTTTGTCCACATTACGGCCGGGCTGGTGACAACTCCTCTACTCCCTTCACACGCCATTCACGAATATGAACGACGGTGCTGTCGAAGTTGTCGAACGAGCCCGTCAGCGGCTGCGCAACCGCCGTAGGTAGGAAAGTTAACCATCGGAGGTTGTACCAATTAGCATGCACAACTACCTGCTTAATTCCGAGTTGTTCCAAGATCTTCCGCCCATACATCGGAGGTGTTACCGTCCAAACCCACCCAGCGGAAATGCGTGCCGCTGAGCGGAAACCGGGAACGTCCAACGGAGGGCAGCGTGGGACCGGAGCGCGGGCTGGAGAACAGCGGAACTCTCGAACGCGGGCTCGCGGTGCTCGAGCACGTGGGTCGGCACCAGGAGATTTCCACCAATGCGATCGCGCGGCAACTGGGGCTTTCCCGCAGTGCCGCCTACCGCATCGTCGGCACCCTGAAGAGCCTCGAATACCTCGAAGCCGACCAGGTCACCGGGCGCGTGCGGCTCGGGACGCGGCTCGTCGAGCTCGGGGCGCGGGCCATGGCCGCCACCGATCTGCACCGGTGTGCGCCGCGGTACCTGGCTTCGCTCGCCGAACGGTCCGGGGAGACCACCTACCTCGCCGTTCCCGACAACGACACCATGGTCTACGTCGCCACCGAACGCAGTGCCAGCGCCGTCACCCTCGCCTGCCGCCTCGGGACGCGGCGGCCGCAGCACGCGACGTCGCTCGGGAAGGCCTGGCTCGCCGCGCTGCCGGAGGCCGACCGCGCCGAGCGCGTCCGGCGGATGAAGCTGGACCCCTTGACCCTCAAGACGATCAGCGACCCGCACCGGCTGCTCGACGAGCTCGCGCGGACCAGCCGCCGCGGGTGGGCGATCGACGAGGTCGAGAACGAACCGGACGTCGGGTGCGTCGCCGCCGCCGTGCGCGACCACTCCGGGCGGCCGATCGCCGCCATCAGCATCGCCGGGCCCGCGCCGCGCGTGCTGCGCCGCCTCGACGAGCTCGGGGCCTCCGTCGCCGGGACCGCCGCCGCCCTTTCGCTCCGGCTCGGGTACGTCCGGGGGCAGCGGGGATGACCTGGCTCCAGGACTACCAGCCGGCGGGCGGGCTGTGGGTCTCCGCACTTCTCGCCGCGCTCCCGATCATCGTGCTGCTGGTCGCGCTCGGCGTGCTCCGCTTCTCCGCGCACCTTTCCGCCGCGCTCGCGCTGGTCACCGCGCTCGGTGTCGCCCTGCTGCTGTACCGGATGCCGGCCGCGCTCGCGTTCGACTCCGCGGCGATGGGCGTGGTCTTCGGTGTGTGGTCAGTGGCCTGGATCGCTTTCCACGCCGTGTACTTCCACAACGTCACGGTCGCCACCGGCCGGTTCGACAGCATCAAGCGCGTCCTCGCCGGCTTCAGCGAGGACCGGCGGTTGCAGGCGCTGCTCATCGCGTTCGGCTTCGGCGCGCTGCTCGAAGGCGTCGCGGGCGGCGGGTCGCCGATCGCGATCACCGCGGCGATGATGGCCGCGCTCGGCTTCCCGCCGGTCAAGGCCGTCGTGCTGGCGCTGCTGGCGAACACCGCACCGGTCGCGTTCGGCGGGCTCGGTAACCCGCTGATCGTGCTCGGCCGGCTGACCGCGCCGATCATGCACCTCAAGCCCGACCAGGCGACGGACCTGTTCTCGGCGGCGGTCGGCCGTCAGGTGCCGGTGCTGGCGTTGATCATCCCCGCGTTCCTCGTGGTGGTGCTGGCCGGCTGGAAGCGCATGCTCGAGGTGTGGCCCGCGGTGCTGACGGCCGGGCTCGCGTTCGCGGCCATGCAGTTCGTGGCGTCCAACTACATCAGCGCCAGCCTGGTCGACGTCCTCGCCGCGCTCACGGCGATGGCCGCGCTGTGGGTGCTGACCCGGTTCTGGCAGCCCGCTTCGGTGTGGCGGTTCGAGGGTGAAGAAAGCGCTGTCAAGAGTTTGGGCGCGGCGCAGTCCGAGCGCGGCGCGCTCTACGCGTGGACGCCCTACATCATCCTGGTCCTGGCGATCTTCCTGTCCCGGATCGGCTCGATCTTCAAGAACCTGCCCCCCTGGCTGGACCTGACGAAGCTGCTGCACAAGGCGGACTGGATCTTCGCCTGGCCGGGCCTGCACAACCACGTGGTCCAGCACCCGCCGATCACCGCGAAGAACGCGCCGTACGCGGCGACGTTCACGGTCGACTTCCTCTTTTCGCCGGGCACGGTGGCCCTGATCGCGGCGGTGGTCGCGGGCTTCGCGATGGGCGCCCGGCCGGCGCTGCTGCTCAAGACCTACCGGCAGACCCTGGTCCAGATGCGCTGGGCGCTCGCGACGATCTTCATGATCCTGGCGATCGCGTTCGTGATGAACTACTCGGGCGCGACGCAGACGCTGGGCCTCGCCCTGGCGACGACCGGCGCGGTCTTCCCGCTGTTCTCGGCGTACATCGGCTGGCTGGGCGTGTTCCTGACCGGCTCGGACGCGTCGACGAACAGCCTGTTCGGCCCGATGCAGGTGATCTCGGCGCAGCAGCTGAACCTGAACCCGGTCCTGGCCGGCGCGACGAACACGTCGGGTGGCGTGATGGGCAAGATGATCTCGCCGCAGAACCTGTCGATCGGTGCGACGGCGATCGGGCAGAGCGGCAAGGAGGGCTCGCTGCTGCGGCAGACGTTCCTCTGGTCGCTGCTGCTGACCGCGGTGGTCGGCGTGATCTCCCTGCTGCAGGCGACGATCCTGACGGCGATGATCCCGTCGCCCTAGGCTGGGCGGCATGAGTGAGCCGCTTGCCGCGTTCGGGTACGAGCTGGGCCTGCTGAAGCGCGTCCGCCGGTCGGGCTGGTGGCACGCGGGGGTGCGCGACCCGGAGTCGGTCGGCGAGCACAGCCTGCGCGCCGCCCAGCTGGCCGCGCTGATCGCGGCCGAGGAAGGGGCGTCGCCGGAGCGGGCGGCGTTCCTGGCGATCTGGCACGACACGCAGGAGACGCGCACGGGCGACCTGCCTCTGACGGCCACCGACTACCTGCGCAAGCCGGAGCCACGCGAGATCACGGCAGACCAGACGGCGTCGTTGCCCGCGCGGTCGCAGGAGCTGGTGCGCACGGCGGTGGACGAGTACGAGACCCGTTCGTCAGCCGAGTCGGTGTGCGCGAAGGACGCCGACAAGCTGGAGATGCTGCTGCAGGCGCTCGAATACCGGGACGTCGGCGTCCAGCGCGTCGACGAGTGGATCGAGTCGGCGCGGAAGGGCCTCAAGACGGAAACCGCGCGGAAGATCGCCGAAGCGGCGTTGACGTTGTCGCCGTTGGCCTGGCGGGACCGCTAACTGCCCACCGCCGCCGCGCGTTGCAGCAGCAGCGCGCGCTCGC
The DNA here is from genome assembly GCF_054781455.1 of Amycolatopsis stemonae. Taxonomy (NCBI): domain Bacteria; kingdom Bacillati; phylum Actinomycetota; class Actinomycetes; order Pseudonocardiales; family Pseudonocardiaceae; genus Amycolatopsis; species Amycolatopsis stemonae. The sequence goes on from NZ_BAAGUJ010000001.1 coordinate 924,064, forward strand.
GGGCGTTCTCCGTCATCTCCGCCGCCCGGCGGTACTCCTGGCCTGCCTCGTCGAGGCGGCCCAGTTTCTCCAGCAGGTCGCCGCGGACGCTCGGGAGGAGGTGGTAGTCCTTCAGCGCCGCCTCGTCGGCTACCGCGTCGACGACTTCCAAGCCCGCCGAAGGGCCGTACGCCATCGCCACCGCGACCCCGCGGTTCAGCTCGATCACGGGCGACGGCTGCAGCTTCCCCAACCCTTCGTACAGCGCCGCGATGCGGACCCAGTCCGTCTCCGACGCCCGCCGCGCGCGGGCGTGGCAGGCCGCGATCGCCGCCTGCGCCGAGTACGGCCCGTACGCGCCTTCGGCGATCTGCTCCGAGAGGGCCAGCGCGGCCAGGCCGTGCTGGATCAGCAGGCGGTCCCAGCGGGAGCGGTCCTGGTCCAGCAGCAGCACCGGCTCGCCGTTCGGGCCGGTGCGGGCCTTCGCGCGCGACGACTGCAGCTCCATCAGCGCGACCAGGCCGTGGACCTCGGACTCGCCCGGCATCAGCCCGGCGAGGACGCGGCCGAGGCGCATCGCCTCTTCGCAGAGCGCCGGCCGCATCCAGTCGTCGCCGCGGGTGGCCGAATATCCTTCGTTGAACACCAGGTAGATGACCTCGAGCACGGACGACAACCGTGCGACGCGTTCGTCGCCTTCGGGCACCTCGAACGGAACCTTCGCCGCGGCGAGGGCCTTCTTCGCGCGCACGATCCGCTGCGCGATCGTCGATTCGCGGACGAGGAACGCGCGCGCGATCTCGTCGGTGGTCAGCCCGCCGAGCATGCGCAACGTCAGGGCGACCCGCGCCTGCGTGTTCAGCACCGGGTGGCAGGCGACGAACACCAGGCGCAGCAGGTCGTCCTCGATGTGGTCGTCGAGGGCCGCGTCGAAGTCGGGGAGCACGCCCTCGCCGAGCCGCTGGTCGCGGCCGACCTCCTCGAGCTTCTCCGCGTAGCGCTCGTTGCGGCGGAACTGGTCGACCGCGCGGCGCTTGGCGATGGTCATCAGCCACGCGCCGGGGTTGCGCGGCACGCCGGACTCGGGCCACTGCTCCAGCGCCGCGACGAGCGCGTCCTGGGCCAGCTCCTCGGCGAGACCGACGTCGCCGCGGGCCATCCGGGCCAGGCCCGCGATGAGCCGCGGCGATTCGATCCGCCAGACCGTCTCGATCGTTCTCTGGGCGTCCGCAACCGTCACCCGGCCATTCGACAGGGTGATCGCGTGCGGTGCAACCCACTACTCGGCGATGGCGCGGATCTCGACGACACCGCCCTTGGCCCCCGGGTTCGGGGCCTGTCTCATCAGCGCGACGACGTCTTCGAGCGACTCGCCGTTGAGCACCCAGAAGCCGGCGACGAGCTCCTTCGACTCGGCGAACGGCCCGTCGATGACCTTCGGCTCGGCGTGCCCCTCGAAGAGGACGCGCACGCCCTCCGCGCTCGACGTCAGGCCTTCGGCCATCACGATCCGGCCCTCGTCCAGCAGTCGCTCGTTGAACTTCGACATCTCGGCCAGCTCGTCGGCGGCGGGCTGGAACCCGGGCGCCTCGGACTCGGGGCTGGCCTTGACCATCACGAGGAACCGCATCACGCCTCCCCGGCGCTCTTCGCGCGCAGCCGTCCTTCGAGCTCGGCTACCTCGGGCGTCATGTTCTCGAAGTCCGACGCCTCGGCGACGCGGCGGATCTCGACCTCGCCGTTCTGGCCGTCGGGGTTCGGCATCCGCTTGATCCACTCGATGCACTCTTCGCGGTCACGGCACTGCAGGATCCAGAAGCCGCCGACGAGCTCCTTCGTCTCGGCGAACGGGCCGTCGACGACCTTGGGCTCCTCGCTTCCGGAGAACACGACCCGCGCGCCCTGCGAGCTCGGCGTCAGGCCTTCGCCGGCGAGCAGGACGCCGGCCTTGACCAGCTCTTCGTTGAACTTCCCCATCTCGGCGAGCAGCTCGGCGCTCGGGCCCTTCCCGGCCTCGGAGTCCTCGTTCTGCTTGACGATGACCATGAACCGCACAGCGGTCTCCCTTCGTTGTCTGCTGCCTACGCGTCGAACGGCCAGGCCCCGGATCGACAGCGTTCGCCGAAAATCTTTCCGCGCCGAAAACTAGCAGCTCAGGGCCGCCCCGGCGGGGCAAATCGGACAGGGGAGAATCGACGCTCGTGGCGGTACTCCCCGACGACCTCTCCTCCGCGCTCGACGACGAGCTGGCCCGGCACCCGCTGGCGCGGCTCACCCAGTCCGTCGACCGGCTCAGCACGCGCTACCGCCAAGGTGACGCGGCGACTTCGCCGATCCTCGGCTCCGAAGCCGACGTCGCCGCGTACGCGGGCTACCGGATGCCGGCCACCTACGCCGCTGTACACGCTGTGCTCGCCGAAGCGGCTTCACGCGCTCCGGGCTTCGAGCCGCGTACGCAGATCGACGTCGGCGGAGGCACCGGCGCGGCGGTCTGGGCCGCCGCGGCCGTCTGGCCTTCGCTGACTCGGTGCACGGTCCTGGAGCAGGTCGCGGGGGCCATCGGGCTCGGCAAGCGGCTCGCCGCCGGGGCGGCGCTGCCCGCGGTCCGGGACGCGCAGTGGCGGCGCGGGTTCGTCGACCCGGCCGCGCCGCCGCCGGAAGCCGACCTCGTGACGCTGTCGTACGTGCTCGGCGAACTGCCGGAAGCCGGCCGCGACGACGTCGTGCGCTGGCTCGCCGCCGAGGCCGGGGCGGTCGCCCTGATCGAGCCGGGCACTCCGGCGGGCTACGTGCGGATCCGCGCCGCCCGCGCGCGGCTGATCGACCTCGGCCTCCACGTCGTCGCGCCGTGCCCGCACGACGGCGGCTGCCCGATCGTGCCCGGCGAGGACTGGTGCCACTTCGCCGCGCGGCTCCCGCGATCGGGCCTGCACCGGCGGCTGAAGGCGGGCACGCTCGGCTTCGAGGACGAGAAGTTCGCGTACGTCGTCGCGTCCCGATCGGCGCCGGAGCGCCCGGACGCGCGGATCATCCGGCACCCGAAGAAGCACAAGGGCTGGGTCGCGCTCGACCTGTGCACGACGTCCGACGGGCTGACACCCGGCGTGGCCGTCTCGAAGAAGCAGGGCCCGCGCTACCGCGCCGCCCGGGACGCGGAGTGGGGCGACGGCTGGTCGACCGACTGACCCCGGGCACCACAGCTAGGGCATGTGCACCGTGCGCAGGAACGGCAGCAGCCGCCACGGGCGGCGGCCGCCCACGCGGACCTTGCCGCTCGTGACCGCGCGCAGCGGCGAGATCCGGCCGAACATCATCGGCACCAGCACGGCCGGGTCGAAGGTCAGCCGGACGTCGGCCGTGCCGTCGGGCTCCTCCACCCGCAGGCCGCCGTGCTGCAGCACCATCACCACCGGGGCGGTGTGCACCGAGCGGAACTCCACGGCGATCCGGCGCGGCGACGGCGTCGCGTAGTCGAGCAGCCGGCCGACGTCGTTGCGGACCATGCCGACGAAGAACAGCTCCAGGAAGAACGCCTCGTGCACGGGGTCGATCCGCCACGGACGGCCGCTCGCGCGGGCGATGTCCCAGCCGTGGATCTCCAGCTCGTTGACCAGGTGCGCGAGCAGGCCCGCCACCGGGACGCGGCTGCCGCCCAGCCACCAGACCGGCTTTTCCGGGTCGTGGTCTCGGGTCACCTGCAGCACTTCGGCGACGTCGGCGCGCAGCCGTTCGGCCAGCAGGCGCGGGTCGCGCTCGGGGTAGGCGGTCATCGCGATGTCGTTCATCGCCGAGACCGTCTCGATGTTCGCCGACGCCATCGGCTCTTCCAGCTCCGGCAACGGCAGCGGACCGCCGTCGCCCTTGGCCATCGCGGTGTAGACGAGGGCGATCCAGCCGACGTGCGCGGCCGTTTCGGCCACCGACCAGTCGCCGACGGCCTTCGCGTGCGGGTCGGGCGCGCTCTCCACGACGTCCGCGAACCGGTTGCCAGCCTCTTCGAAGGCCGTGCGCACCGCCTGCCACTGCGCCGGGAGGATCGTCATGGTTTCCGACGGTAGCTCCCGGAGTGCCGCGGGCGACTCTTCCGAGGTGCTCAACCGTGGGTAGAAGACACCGCAGCGGTAACCGGCCAGTCGGGGGGCGTGCCGGCCGGTTACCGCCGCACCGAGAAAGAGGGGACCGCGCCCCAGGAATGACGCGCGGCTTCGTGCTTCACCCGATCGAGTGACGAGCAGGCTTTCAGGCCGGGTCGGCGAGGATGCCGTTGACGTAGGAACCCGGGTGGGTCGCCGCGTCCTGGCGGAGGACCGGGAGGTCGGCCGGCCACTTCGCGCTCAGGGCCTTCGTCGAGCCCGGCGGGATCGTGTTCAGCTTCGCCGGCGTCCAGGCCGGTTCGCCCGCCGCCGGCTTGAGCACCGTGATCGTCGCCGAGGCCGTCGTGCCCGCCGTGACTTCGTTGTACTTGACGCCGTTGTCGATGCGCGGCAGGTGGTAGACCGGGCCGAACGTCGCTTCGTCCGGGCCCACCAGGTCGACGCCCGGTACGCCGTACAGACCGCACGTGTGGTCCGTGGTGTTGCGGAAGGTCAGCGGGATGTCGTACTGGCCGGAGGCGTCCTTCTTCTCGGCCGGCTTGCCCAGCAGGACCTCCAGGTCGGCCGTGGTGCACCGCGGCGTCGCGGTCGACGCCGGGGCCACCCCGCCGCCGGACGCCCCCTGCGCCGCGGCCGGTGCCGGAGCCGGCGAAGGTGCCGCCGTCGACGTCCCGCAAGCCGCCAGCGCGAACGCCCCCGCCGCGGTCCCGATCCCGATCAAGATGCGCTTCATGGTGGTTCCCCTCCGAAAGATCAGTTGCTGACCGGCGTGACCTGGACGGCGTCGCCCTTCAGGGCCGTGCCCGCGGGCCAGGCGACGCTCACCGGCTGGCCGTACGGGCCGGTCGGCAGGTCGAACGTGACGAAGTCCGGCTCGGTCCCCGGCACCGCGGCGGCGCGCTGCACGATCCGCGACTCGGCCGGGTGGCCGGCGCGCAGGTTCACCGGGACGGACTCGGCGCCGTCCGGCGTCGCCGTCACGGGCAGCCGCTGCCCGCCGGCGAGGAAGGCCACCGCCGTCGGCGCGCCTTCGAGCTTGCAGTTCGTCGTCGGCGAAGACGCCGTGTAGGTCAGGACGTAGGCCTCGTGCCCGGCCGCGTTCGACGGGTCCGGCGTGACGCTCACGGTCACGTCCGAGGCGCCGCACGGTGTGTCGCTCGGCATGGCGTTCGCGGCCCCGGCCGCCGGCACCAGCCCGCCGGCCGCCAGACCCCCGACGATCAGCGCCGCAACCGTTCGCTTCATGGTCGTCCTCCCTCGTTCCGTGATCAACTGGACTCACTGGAGGAGATGCCCGGCGACGCCCCGGGGATGCGCCCCGATGGGGTCGATCACCCGAAAGCAACCTCTTCGAGGCCCGGACGTCAAAACAGATGTCAGCTTCGGCCGAAGCAGACGAACGGCATCAGCGGTTCGGCCTGGGCCGCGTCGGCCAGGGCACGCGCAGGGGGCGTGCCCGCCGCCAGCGCCCGGTGGTAGGCCAGCATCACCCCGCCGGCCGTCCGGTCGTCGACCCGGGCCACGCTCGAGACGACCGTGCGGCTGCCGCCGTAGAGCAACGCCGCCGTGAACCCGAGAACCTCGTCGCCCTCGCGGACCACCGCCTGGCCGACGTCGCACGAAGACAGCACCACCTGCTCGGGCGCCGTCGAAAGCTGCTGGACGTCGTACGCCATCAGCGGCCCGTCGGCCAGGTTGAGCCGGGAGAACAACACGTTCTCCTGCTCGTGGTGGCCGTGCGCGGCGAAGTGCGCCAGCCGGCAGCCGTCGAACGCCTTGAGCGTCGCGGCGACCGTCGCGTCCGGGCCCGTCAGCACCTCGGCGTCCGGGTAGAACGGCGCCAGCGACGCCACCTCGGTCTCCGCGTGGGTCAGGTCCGAGCCCGCGACCAGCAGCGGCGCCCCGGCCGCCCGGCGCGGCCGGCGGCCCGCGTCGAGCCAGGCCGACGAAGACGGCGTGACCGTCACCGGCCGGCCCCGCACCGTCGGCAGCAGGCCCCACGGGATCGCCGAAAGCGCGCCCGTCGGCACGAGGACCACGTCGAGGTCGCCCAGCCGGGAGGCCAGCGGCGCCAGCAGGATCCCGTCCAGGGCCGTCACCTGCGTCCGCACCGACCGGCGGATGACCTGGTCGAGCTGCGCCGGCAGCTGACGCCCGCACAACGCGTCGAGGTCGCTGTGCAGCCGCGCGACCGGTTCGGCGACCGCCGACGCCGGGCCGAGCTCGATCAGTGCCACCCGGTGGTCCGCGATCACCTGCGCGCACAACGCGCCGTGGTCGGCGAGGAAGCACACCATCGCGCTGCCGGTCTCGGCGAGCTCGTCGCCCACCTCGCGCAGCTTCGCCTCCGGGTGGTCGCCGTCGGTGCCCTCGGCCTGCCAGCCCTTCGCGCGGATTTCCCGTTCCAGGGCGGCACACCGCTTCACGGCGTGCGTGTCCGGCTTCCCGGACAGCTCGCCCGCGCGGATCTGCATCGAGAGGTACCGCAGCTCGGCGACGGCGTCGACGGTCTCCGGGTGCGCGGGCGGGCGCACCGGCCGGAACCGGAACGCCTGCGCGCGCGAACGGTCGAGCCAGCGGAAGACGACACCGGGCGAACGCTGGGCGAGGGCGGCGGCCAGGCCCGCGTCGGCGAGCTCCTTGCCGAGCGACGTCGTCCCGGTCTGCAGGTCGATGCTGCCGAACCGGCCGCGGTGCCGTTCCAGCTGCGCCAACCCGGCCCGCGCGTTCGCGAAGGTGCTGCGCCGGTCGCCGGTCGCGGCCCCCAGCTCGGCCAGCGCGAGCCGCCGCACCAGCCGGTTTTCCAGCGGTGCGGCCCGCCGGTCGCGCGGGGCGATCCCCGCCCGGGCGCCGTCCGGGTCGCCGAGGGCGATCCGCGCGCGGGCGGCCAGCAGCGCCGCGATCTCCGCGTCGTTGCGCAGGCCCAGCGCGGTGAGCCGGCCGGCCAGCGCGGTCGCCTCCGCCGCGACGCGGGCGATCCGCCGTCCGGCCGCGAAGTCCGCGCGCAGCACGGTCAGCTGCGCGACCGCGGCCCAGGTTTCGTTGCCCCGGCGGCGAAAGCGGCGTTCGGCGCGTCCGGCCCAGCTCCGCGCGATCGACGGCTCGCCGCTCGCCAACGCGGCCAAGGCGCGGGTCAGCTCGGCTTCGGCGTGCTCCTGGTTCATCCGCAGCCGCGGGAACTGCTCCAACGCCGCGTCCAGTTCGGCGGCGGCTTCCTGCGGCAGCCCGGCCGCGAGCAGCGCCCGCGCCTTGTCGACGGCCAGCACGGGCAGCATCCCGACGCTCTGTTCGGCGTAGAACCCGCTCGCCGCGTCGAAGTCGCGCAGCGCCCCCGGGATGTCGCCGGTGAGCACGCGCGCCTGGCCGCGGCCGTGCGCCGCCTTCGCGAAGATCCGTTCCAGGCCTTCTTCCGACGCCTGCCCGGCGCCGATCTGCTCGCACTGGTCGAGGTCGGCGAGCGCGAGCCGGACGCGCCCGGCGTACTGGTGCAGCATCGCGCGGTTGAGCAGAGTCCGTGCGAGCACGACGTATTCGCCGGCTTGGCGCAGCAACGGGATCGCTTCGTCGAAGCAGCGCAAGGCTTCGTCCATCCGGCCGATCAGGATGAAGACGAGACCCCGTTGCTGGCGCAGGATCCCGCGCCCGGCGTCCGACACGAGCACGTCGGCCTCGTCGAGCAGGGCGAGACCGCGGGTGCTGTTGCCCAGCGCCGTTTCGACGGCCGCGTACGTGCCGAGGACGCGGGTCGCGAGGTCCGGCCAGGCGGGCCAGTCCGGCGGCGGCTGCGCGGCGGGCAGGCCGAGAAGCCTTGCGGCGGAACGGATCAGGCGGCCGCCGACGACGGGCTGGCCGTTGTTGGTCGCCGCGACCGCACGCCGATGCAGGTCGCGCACCCGGTCTTCCGCCCTCGGCGACGCGACCACAGGCTGCCCTTCCGGCCGGGGCCGTCCCCCTCGGCCGAGAAGGACGCCCCGGATCGTACCTCCGGGCCGCGGCGGTCCGGGGGTTTTCGCCGGGTGGACAGAAGTTCACGCGAGGACGCGGCAACCGGGCAGGTCGCGCCAGGTGGTCGGCCGCGGCTCGTCACAGCTCGATCGCCGGCGTGCTCACCGTCCTCGCCCGGCCGACCGTGCGGACCAGCACCTGGACCATCCCGTGCGGCACACCGCTCACCGCGAACCGGCCTTCGGCGTCCGACGTGGTCGTCAGCGGGCCGTCCGCCGTGCGCACCTCGATCGGGTGCTCCGCGGGCGGGGTCAGCCAGCCGTCCAGCCGGATCGAACCGCCGGGCTCGGGACTCACGTTCACCATGATCGTCAGGCTTTCGCTGTCGAAGGTGATGAGCCGGCCCTGTTCCGCCGCGCTCCGCGCGACCGGGAGCCCCTCCTGCTCGCGGATCCGCATCACCTCGAGGTCGACGTCCTCCAGCTGGATCGCGAAGCGGATCTGCTCCACCAGCGTTTCGGGCATCGGGTCGGCGTCTTGCCACAGCTCGCGCAATCCGGCAAGCAGCCGGAAGTCGAGCTCGTCCAAGGGCTCGTTCGCGCCGGGTGGTTCGACGGTGGTCACAGCCAATCTCCTTCGCCGTTGGCGAGTAGCTGCTCGCGCAGGCGCGCGAGGCAACGTCCCCTGGTCGGGCCGATACTCCCCCTCGGCATTCCCAGCCGGGCGCCCACTTCGGCGTAGTCCGGCCGGTGCACGAACGCCACGATCCGCAGCAGGCTGCGGCAGCGTTCGGGCAAGGTGTCGACCGCACGCCACAAGCGAGCGCGCTGGTCGTCGCGCAGCACTCCCTCCTCGGGTGCCGGTGACGCTTCGGTCAGCCGCTCCGGAAGCTCCGGCAGCGGCCGTTCGACCTGGCGTTTTTCCCCAGTCCGCCAGGCCTCCCGCTTGGTGACGGTGATCAGCCAGCCGGTCAGCGCGACCGGCGAGCGGATCTCCGCGAACGAGCCGAGCAGCCGCAGCCACGTCGTCTGCACGACGTCGCCCGCCTGGTCGGCGTCCAGACCCTGGTCCCGCGCCACCTGCCAGAGCAGCGGCGTGAGTAGGGAAACCAGTTCGTCCAGCGCCGCGCGGTCGCCCTCCCGCGCGGCGTCGAACAGGGCCGCTACCCGGCTGTGGTCGGTTTTGGCCACGTTCACAGCGAGCCCAGCGCGGTCCAAGCGCGCTTGACGACGGTGTCGCGGTCGACCGTGGCCAGATCTCCGGACTGGGACAGGGCTTTCGCGAGCTCCGCGGCGGCCAGCGGCGCCGCGAACGACGTCCCGTCCCAGACCGCGAAGCCACCCGTGTAGTCGTCCGGGTCGAAGGAGCTGCGGCCGGGCATCTCGTGGTCGGCGGCCGCGGTGCCGCGGACGTCCGACGGGTAAGTGCTGACGACCCCGGCGCCGGTCGCCCAGCAGCGCACCCACGGGCCCTCGTTGGAGAACAGCGCCCGGCTGGCGCCGGCGTCCGGGTTCAGCGCGCCGACGCTGATCACCTGCGGACCGCAGCCGCTGCCGAGCGGCTGGTCGGCGAAGGCGGCCGGGTAGAACCGGCGCGTGGTGGCGTCGTTGCCCGCGGCGGCGACCACGAGCACGCCCAGCCCGAGCAGCTCGGCGATGACCGCGGCGAACTGGCCGGTGAAGGCGACGTCCACCGGGTCCTCGACGTAGTAGCCCAGCGAAAGCGAAACGATGTCGACCATGTCCTCCGGCCGGTTGTTCGCCTGCGCGGTGCGCACGCGGTCGGCGAGCAGGTGCAGCGCCAGCAGCACGTCGGCTTCGTACGCGACGCCGTCGCTGTGCACGACGCGGATCGCGAGCGTGTCGGCTTCGGGCGCGGCCTGCCGGATGATGCCGGCGATGAACAGGCCGTGCCCGGTGTCGGTGTCGACGTCGCCGATCAGCGGCTGCCCGGTCGTCGGCGCGTCCCAGTGGTCGGTGAGCAGCTGGGTCGGCACGGTGCCCGCGGAGGCGAGCTCGGCCTGCAGTACCGCGGCCTGGATGTCGGGCGCGACGGCGAGGCCGGATCCGGCGGGCGGCGGGGCGGTGCGGTCCGCCAGCCCGAACCAGCGGTGCGGGCCGATGCCGGTGTCGAGCACGGCGACGACCGGCCGCCGGTGCGCGGGCTTCTTGCTGCGGAACGGCGGGTCCGCGGCGAGCGTCACCGGGATCCGGTTGGCGCCGTGGGTGCGCCCGTACGAGCTGCCCGCGCCGAACCCGCTGGTCTCCCACGGCGTGCCGCCGAGGCCGCTGGTCTCCCACGGGACCCCGCCGAACACCGGTGACGTGAAGAGCAGGTGCTCCACGGAGATCGTCGCGACGACGGCCGGGTCCACCTCGGGTTTCTCGCCCGAAGCGGCGGCCCGCAGCAGTTGCAGGGCCTTCCAGCAGTCGACGACGACGGGGTCGGAGTCCTCGCGGACGTGCAGCAGCGCGCGCACCGGCAGGGTGCCGAGCTCCCGGACGCGCTCGAGGCCCTTGCTGTCGCCGCGGTCGGCCGGGGTGGCGAAGACGCCGATGCGGGCCAGCACGCGGTTGATCGCGGCCAGGGTCTCCTGGTCACGCAGGTAGCGGTCGGGGATCAGGAAGGTGCCCGGCCGGTACACGGTCGCGCGCGGGACCGGCTGCCCGGCCGCGACGACCGACGTCGCCGGGTCGAGCACCCGCGCGCCGTGGCGGTCGAGCACCTGCCTGGGCGGGGTCGGGAGCTCGTTGAGCGTGCTCGCGTCCTCGGCCGCCGCTTCCGCGGTCTCGCCCCGTTCGAACTTGACGACCATCGGTCCACCCTCCGCCATTGATCACTGATGGCACCCGGGAAAGACCCGCGGGCCGAGACCGGGATACGACACCGACGTCACGAATGCGTAACGACGATGGCAAACGGGTGAAGACGTATCTGACGGCCCCTTCTCACCCACTTGGCCCTCCGGAAGTCACGTATCCAGGCGGGGAGATCAGCATGCTTCTGCTCCGGTCGAGCGCGCGGGAGGCGGGCCGGCCCGCACCGGTCCGGGGACCGGGTGGCGCGTTCACCCCGGACCCGGCCACCGGCGGAGGCAGCTTCGCCGTGCCGCTCGACCTGCCGCCCGGGCCCGGCGGCATCGCGCCGGCGCTCGCGCTGCGCTGGACCACCGGGGCGCCGAACGGCCCGTTCGGCGGCGGGTTCGCGCTGCCGCTGCCGCACGTCCGCCTCGACGACGGCCGCGCGCGCTCCGGCGCCGAGGGCCGGCTCGCCCGCAGCGGCGACGGGTTCCACCTGACCACCCGGACGGGCGTCCGGCACGTCCTCGGCACGACCGACGGCGGCCGCTCGGGCGGCTCCGCCTGGTACCTCGAACGGACCGAGGACGCGTTCGGCACGACCGCGCAGTTCGGCTGGGCGCACCACAGCGGGCAGGCCTACCTCGCGCGCGTGGCCTACGGGCCGTACGAAGTGGACTTCACCTACGAGCAGCGGCCGGACGTGCTGCGCTGGGGCCGCGGCGGCGCGCTCGTCACGACCGCCCTGCGCTGCGCCCGGATCGACCTGCGGGTGCCGGCGGACGCGCGCCCGCTGGTCCGCCGGTGGTGCCTGGGCTACGACGAGGACGACCGCACCGGTGCGTCGTTGCTGACGTCCGTCGCGCTCACCGGGTTCGACGCGCACGGCGCCGAAGCCGCCGCGCCCGTGCTGCGGCTGGCCTACGCCCGCACCGAACCGCCCGCCCCGCGGCGGGGCCGGCTCACCGCCCGCGTCCGGGCCGGCGGCGGCGACGCGGCCGCACTGGTGCTCGACGACGCTCTGCCGTACTACTCCCTGGAGCCCGGCGACCTCCCGCGCGCCGGCCGGCTGAGCGGGATCGACAACGGGATCGGGCTGCGCACGGCGATCGAGTACGCGACCGTCGAGACGGTCCCGGTCGTCCGGCGGGTGGCGGTCCGGGAAGCCGCCACCGGCCAGGCGGGCGTCACGGAGTTCGAGTACCACGACGGCCGGTTCGGCGACCGCGCGTTCGGCGGGTTCGGCCGGGTCGTGCAGGACGAGCTCGGCGACGAGCACGCGCCCACGCTGCGGACCGTGCGCTGGTTCGGCACCACCGGGTTGCTGCGCAAGGAGGAGACGTACGGCCTCGACGGCGCACCCGAAGCGGACCGGCCGTACCACCGCGTCGAGCACACCCGGAATCCCCAGTGGACGCGGTCGGTCACGACCGTGTTCGAACGCCGCGAGCGGCCGGTTTCGGTGACCACGAAGGAGACCCGCTTCGACACCGCCGGGAACCCGACCCGCGAAGTGGAGCGGACCGACCGGCCGGGCCGCGCCCCGGTCGTCCGCGAGACCCGCACGACGTACGCGACCTCGCCCGAGCGCCGGTTCGCCGCGCTGCCCGCGCGGGTGCGGAAGCTGGACGGCGCCGGGAACGTCCTGGCGGACAACGTGTTCCGGTACGACGAGCGGCCCGACGGCACGGCCGGTTCACGCGGCCTGCTCACCGCGCACGAGGAGCTGGTGCTCACCGACGAGCTCGTCGCCGACGTCTACGGCCCGGTCGTGCCGGACTTCCGCCACCACGGCTACCACCGGCGTCCCGGGGAGGACGGCTGGTGGGTGACGACGTTCCACGGCCGGCTCGACACCGTCGCCGGGCTGCGCACCACGACCACCGGGCCGAACGGCCACACCAGCGAGACGCGGTACTCGGCCGACCGCTGCTTCCCCGAGGTCGTGTCGGACCCGCTCGGGAACGTGACGGCGACGCGCTACGACGTCCGCACGGCGCGGGTGTGCGAGGTGACCGACCCATCGGGCGCGGTGACCACCGTGACCCACGATCCGCTGGGGCGCCCGGAAACCGTCGTGCGCCCGGGCGACACGGCGGACCTGCCGACGGTCCGGCACCGCTACGAGCCGACGCGGGTCACCACCGAGCAGCGGGCGGTGTCCGGCGAGCCGGAGGTGATCGTGACGGCGGAGCTGCGCGACGGCGCCGGGCGGCTGCTGCAGCGCCGGCACGCCGACCTGCTCGGCGAAGTCGTCGACGAGCACCACGAGTACTGCGCGCGCGGCCTGGTGTGCCGGACGAGCCGGGGGTTCCGCGCCGGCGAGCCGCCGGAGTCACCGGAGGAGTTCCGCTACGACGCGCTCGGCCGCCCCCTGGCTCCCGCCCCGGAGTCGTCCGGCTCGCCTGGCGTCGTGCGGGACCTGCTCGGCCGGGAACTGCGGGCCGCGGACGGCGTCGTGCACGCCCGGGACGCCGCCGGGAACCCCGTCGAGACGCGGACCGCGGGCGGGCACACGGTGTACCGCGTGCACGACGCGGCCGACCGGGTGGTCGCGGTGCTGGTCGACGACCCGGGCGGCACCCCGGTCACGACGTTCGCCTACCACGACGGCGGGCTGCCGGTGCCGCCCGAGGCGGGGCCGCACAGCTGCGGCCGGCTGGTGCGCGTCGCCGACGAGTCCGGCGAGACGCTGTTCGGCTACGACGCGCAGGGCCACCCGGCCGAACGACGCTGGCGCCCGGCGCACGTCGCGGTCGAGTACCGCCTGGACGTCACGCGCCGCGCGGACGGCCGGCTGTCCGAAGTGGTCTACCCCGACGCGGGCGACGGGCGGCTGACCGTGCGCCACCAGTACGACGAGGTCGGCCGGCTGGTGAGCGTGCCGGGCTACCTCGACGCCGTCCAGTACGACCTGCGCGGCCGCCGCGTCGCGATGCACTACGCGAACGGCGTCAGCGAAGTCTTCTCCCCTTCGCACATCGTCACGGGTCCCGGTGGGTTGCACGAGGTTTCGCCGCGGGCGCCGGAGGAACCCCCGTCGGGCAGCGAAATCCACGACGCGTTCGGCCGCCTGCGCGGAGTCCACGGCGACGACGGGGTCAACGCGCTGTACGGCTACGACCACACGGGCCGCCGAGTCCGCACGCTGGTCACGGACGGCACGCGCATCCACGAAACCCTGACCCCGGACGAGCTGTACGCCATCGAGGACGGCGAGCTGGTGATCGTGGTGGCGGGCACGGTCCGCCAGTACGCGAACGGCCGGCGCCGGTACCTGCACTTCGACGAGCGGGCAGAGGTCGCCTTGGTGACCGACGAGCACGGCGCCGTCGTGAGCGGGAAACAGGGTTAGAACGCTGGTTCCGACTCGCGACGGGTCAGTCGAGCACCGCCAGGTCCAGCCGCTCCAGGCGGGCCGGGTCCGCGAGGATGTCGATCTCCACGATGCGGCCGCCCGCCACCGTGAAGCCCAGTACCGAGAACGGGCGGCCGTCGCGGGTCGCGACCACGCCCGCCGCGCCGTTGACCAGGGCCCGGCGGACCGTGCCGCCGCCCGAGGCGAGGCGGGAGAACGTCAGTGCCTGGTTCGCCACCTCGGCCGCGCCGTGCACCTCGACCGAGCCGCCCAGCGCCACGCCGCGGTCCGAGCGCAGCACGACCTCCGGGTCGAGCACCGAGACCAGCGCGTCGAAGTCGCCGCCGCGGGCCGCCGCCAGGAACGCGTCCACCACTTCACGTTGCCGCGCGAGGTCCGGGTCCGGGGCGACGGGGGCGCCCTGGACGCGCCGCCGGGCTCGGCTCGCCAGCTGCCGGGTAGCCGCCTCCGAACGGCCGACGATCGGCGCGATCTCCTCGAACGGCATCGCGAACATGTCCCGCAGCACGAACGACAGCCGCTCGGCCGGGGTGAGCGTGTCGAGCACGACGAGCAGCGCGAGCCCGACCGAGTCCGCCATCAGCGCCTCGTGCTCGGGGCCGGCGTCCTCACGGCTGATGATCGGGTCGGGCACCAGCGCGTCCCACGGCTCCTCGCGCCGTGCCCTGCGCGTACGCAGCATGTCGAGGCAGACGCGGCCGACGACCGTCGTCAGCCAGCCGCCGAGGTTCTCGACCGCGGCCGGGTCGCTGCGGCTCAGCCGGAGCCACGACTCCTGCACCGCGTCCTCGGCCTCGCTCAGCGACCCCAGCATGCGGTAGGCGACCGCGCGCAGGTGGGCGCGGTGGGATTCGAAGCTGCGGGCGAGCAGGTCGTCTTGCACGGGTGGTCCTTTCGCGGGCGGTCACCACCTTGACGGATCGCCCGGCGAGAGTGTGACAGATCAGACCACTGTGTGCCGCTCACCGGTATCCTTGCTTGACGTACGATATATGACCACATAATCATCGGATCTCTCCGGACGAGGAGGGTCCATGAAATTCCGACCGCTTGTCTGCCTCGCCGCCGCCTTCGCGCTGGTGGCGAGCCTGGTCAGCCCCGCGACCGCCGAGCTCTACAACCCGCGCCAGGACTGGCTGCGCGCCTCGACGGCCGGGCTGTTCCTGCACTGGGGCATGTTCACCGCGCCGCGCCACACCGACTGCGCCGCCTGGGAGCGCGACGTCACCGACGGCGGCTGGACCCCGGACTACTGGATCGACGAGGCGAAGAAGCTCGGCGCGTCCTACGTCGTCCTCACCACCTTCCACAGCCGGCTGGGCTACGCGCGGCCGTGGCCGTCGAAGATCCCGGGCAGCTGCTCGACGCAGCGCGACTTCCTCGGCGAGCTGATCGCCGCCGGCCGGGCCAAGGGCGTCCGGGTGATGCTCTACATGACCGACGATCCCCAGTGGCACAACGAAAGCGGCCACGAGTCGCTCGACTCGGCCGCCTACTCGGCGTACAAGGGCAAGCCGGTCGACCTGACCACGCGCCAGGGCTTCGGCGAGTTCGGCTACGACCTGTTCGACGAGGTCATGGACCGCTACTCCGACCTGGCGGGCTTCTGGATCGACAACGACAACGAGTACTGGGAACAGCACGGGCTCTACGAGCACATCCGCGAGAAGCGGCCGTCCTGGTTGCTGAGCAACAACAACGAGGACACGCCGATCATGGACACGGTCAGCAACGAGCAGAAGACCGGCATGACACCGTCGTACGACTACCCGCAGGCGATCTACACGCCGATGCCCCGGCTCACCGAGGCCGACTACAAGCTGCCGACCAACGGCGACTGGTGGTACAGCGGCGGCGACCAGGCCGTCGACTTCCGGCTCTCCACCGGCCGCTACATCACGAACGCGGGCTCGTCGATCAAGTCGCTGATGGCCGAAACCGCCATGGTGAACGGGAAGTTCCCGCCGCAGCAGGAGGCGTTCAACACCTTCATGGCTTCCTGGACGCAGCCGATCAAGGCGTCGCTGCAAGGGCTCGAAGGCGGCGGCTACATGTACGGCGGCATGCAGCCGGGTTTCTGGAACGACGGCGCGCACGGCGTGATCACCGTCAAGCCCGGTGCGCGGACGCAGTACGTGCACGTCGTCACGCGGCCGTCGACGAACCTGGTCCGCCTGCGCGACAACGGGTATCGCGTCACCGGGGTGTCCGACGTGCGCACCGGCAAGAGGATGCGGTTCGCCCAGTCGGGCGGCTATCTGTCCATCTTGGACATCAAGGACTGGGACACCTACGACACCGTGTTCCGGGTGGACACCGCCGGGCAGCAGTACTTCTACGACAAGAGCACGATCAAGGCGACCGCGTCGGCGTCGGCGCCCGGGCACCCGGCGTCGAACCTCACCGACGGCAGCTACCTGAACTACTGGGACGCGGGCGGGCAGCAGCCGGTGTCCGTGACGCTCGACCTGGGCCGGCCGCGGTCGACGGCCTACCTGGCGGTGCACGAGCGCGAGTCGTCACCGACGGCCGCGCGCGAATCCTTCGGCCGCGCCGAGGATTCCGCGCGGATCAAGGACTACCGCGTCTACGCCAGTGACGACGGGAAGCACTGGGGACAGCCGGTGCGCACGGGTGCCCTGCCGAGTACTCGCGGCGTCCAGTTCGTCGACGTCGGCGACGTGCACGCGCGGTACCTCAAGCTCGAGGTGCTGAACACGTGGTCCGGCCCGCAGGCCAAGCCGTTCTTCCACCAGCTCGCGCTCGACGAGATCGACGTCGCCTACGGCTATCCCGACGCCCGCGGCGAGCTGCCGCTGGAAGCGGAGTCGTGGCGCAACGGCTTCGAAGGCAGGGCGAGGCCGGTCTGGTGTGCGGCGTGCTCGGGCGCGGCCGCGGTCACCGGGCTCGACCGGGGCGCGGTCACCTTCCACGACGTCCAGGCCACCGGCCCGGCCCGCCTGCAGCTGGACACGTCGGGCCCGGGCACGCTCTCGGTGAGCGTCAACGGTGCCGCGCCGATCACCGTCCACGCGCCGGCGGCGATCCCGGCGCCGCTGGTCGCCGGTTCGAACACGATCAAGGTGTCCGGCACCGCGGATCTCGACCGGATCGCGGTGGCGCCCCTGCCACCCGAGTCGTACACGCCGAAGACGACGCTGACCGTGCAACCCGCCGGCGTGCAATGGGTTTCGGCGGGTCAGCAGTCGCTGAAGATCACCGCGTCGCTGCGGCTCGACGTCGACGACCCGGTCGACCAGGTGTCGCTGGCGCCGGTCGTCCCGGCGGGCTGGACGCTCGTCGGTGCCCCGGTGACGGCGTCGAACCTGAAGCTCGGTCAAGTCCTGAGTGGATCGTGGACGGTGACGGCCCCGGCCGCCCAGGACGCGACCATCCCGGTGACGGCGTCGTTCACGACGCTCGGGCGGGCCAAGTCGGTGAGCAAGCCGGTGCCGGTCAAGCCGCGTCCGGCGGACCGGGTGTTCATGCGCGAGGCGGAGGATTCGGCCAACGACATCGGCGACGCCGGTGTCACGAGCTGCTCGCCGTGCTCGGGCGGGCAGAAGGTGCGCAACATCGGCGGCAGCGCGGGTGCGGCGGTGACCTTCCCGGGCGTGACCGTGCCCGCGGCCGGTCAGTACACCCTGTACCTCGACTTCACCGTCAACGGCGACCGGTCGTACTTCGTGTCGGTGAACGGCGGTGCGCCGGCGGAGGTGAAGGTCAGCGGGGTCGGCAACAACACGCCGTACACCACTTCGGTGCCGGTGACGCTGGCCGCGGGGGCCAACACGATCCGCATCGGCAACGACCGGGACGGCGCCCCGGACCTGGACCGGATTTCACTGGGTTAGTTCGCGCAGCACCCGGGCCGGGTCGACGTCGACGGCGTCCCCCGTGCCCGGGTGCCCGCTCGGCGCGCTCCACGCGACGGACACCCACAGCTCGGCGTAGTCCCCGCGCTCGACGACGGGCAGCTGCCAGGTGAGCGTGGTCCCGGCCCGTCCGACGGCGTCGTCCCCGAGCAGGCCGGACCAGTACGGCGGCACGTGCTGCCCGGCCCGCGAACAGTGGCGCAGCATTTCGACGCCGGGACCGCCGACGCTGACCACGGCGTCTTCGCCCTCGACTGTGAAGGCGCTTTCCCCGGCGCTCACCGGTTCGGCGGCCCCGGCCAGCTCGGCCTGGACGACGAACTCGCTGAGGTCTTCCCGGGCCAGCACCCGGAAGACGGCCGTCTCGCGCGTGACGACGGGGTAGTCGTCGGGCAGCCGCGGCTCGGTCGCGCCGGACAGCACGTCGAGCCGCACGGACTGGTGCCGCCACCGGCACAGCCGCGCGCCGGAGCCGAGGCCCCAGGTGAACTCCGGTCTCACGGGCACGTCCCAGCCACCGACGCGGACGGCGAACCGCACGTCCCCGAGCGGGGTGACGACGTCGAGCGCCCGGGGCGGCGTCCGCGACAGCACATCGGTGTCCAGCATGCAGACATCCTTACCCCGGCGAGGCAGGCGCGAAAATGCCGCGCGCGAACGTCACCCGTCCGTGGAGGATCACCGCATACTGGACGGCCGCGGCGCTCGGGAAACCCGAACGCCGCGGCCGGTGGTGCCTCAGAAGCCGGACGTGCCGTTCGGCGTGCCCAGCCCGGTCGGGCCGTCGTACCCGGCCTTGGCCGTGCAGAGGTAGCTGCCGCCGCAGCTGCCGTTCGAGCCGGAGGTCACGTCGTTCAGCCCGCCCGTGTGGGCGTACGGGTAGGACCCGGACGTCACCGAGTTGCCCGCCAGCGCGTACACGCTCGCGATCACCGGCGACGACAGGCTCGTGCCGCCCACCTGGACCCAGCCGTCCGCGCCCTGGGCGAGGCCCAGCGACAGCAGCACATCGCACCACGACGAACTGCCGCAGCTGTTGTACGTGTCGTAGACGCCGAGCCCGGTGGCCGGGTCCGCGACCGCCGACACGTCCGCGACCGTCCGCTTCGCACACCCGGTGTCGTGCTGCCAGGCCGGCTTGGCTTCGAGCGCCGAACACCCGCTGCCGCTGCCGTTCCACACCGTTTCGGTCCAGCCGCGCGAGGTGCTCGTCGACTTCTTCAACGTGGTGCCGCCCACCGCCGTCACGTACGGCGAGGACGCCGGCCAGCTGACGCCGTAGCCGGAGTCGCCCGACGACGCCGTCACCGCGATGCCGGGGTGGTTGAGGTGCGCGTCGGCGGCGAGGATCGTCGAATCCTCGGTGCCGCCGTAGCTGTTGGAGATCGCCACCACGCCGGGCGTCGCCGCCGCCGTGTCGACCGCCGTCATCAACGGGTCGGTGTCCGGGGAGTTGGCTTCCACCAACAGGATCTTGCAGTCCGGACAGGTCGCCGACACCGCGTCGAGGTCGAGGCTGATCTCCTCGGCCCAGCCGTAGTCGGGCGCGGGCAGGGGGCTCGCCGCGCCGTTCTGGTTGACCTTCTTGAAGCAGCCGTTGGCCGTCGTGCACGACGAAAGTCCCCGCGCGGAGCGGAACTTCGCCAGGTCGGCCTCCGCCGTCGGCGCGTCCTGCGCGTCGACGATGGCGACCGTCTTGCCGTTCGAGTGCACACCGGCGACGTTGTAGGCCGACTGGATCTCCGCCGGTCCGTAGCCGACCGGGGTGGAGGTGACCAGCGGGCCCTTCCCCTTCGGCGAACGGATCGCCTTGCCGAGGCAGTGCAGCTTGCCGGAGGTGGCACAGCCGAAGTTGACGACGCCGCCGCTCTTCAGCGGGGCGGCTTCGGCGGGTGCCGCGGCGGCCACCGAGAGCGGGGCCGCGACGAGGGAGAGGACGACGGCTGACCGGAACAGCCGTTTGACGCGCGAAAGGGCCATGCTACTCCTCGGTAGGGGACCGGGTGTGGCACGGGATCGTCGCATGTCACTCGATCAGGGTCACCCGCTTGATGGATGTTTCTCGGTTCAGTCATTCGCCCACCGCGCGGTAAACCGGACCAAAGGTCACCAAGTCGCTCACCCGGGTGAGTTATTGGTCCAGACAAGTGTTACCGAAACGAGATCGAGTATCCGCTCACCGGGAGCTACTTTGTTGTGACTCGCAACAAATGCTGCTCGTGGATCCCCAACGGCGGAGGTGTCACGGCGTGAACCTGACCTTGAAGCACCGACGACGCGGCTCGAGGCTCGCGCTCGTCGCATCCGCGCTGCTGGTCGCGGCCGGGTTGAGCGCCCCCGCGGCGCTGGCCGCGGACGACTACACCCAGAGCGTCACGCAGCTCAGCTCGACCCAAGTGCAGATCACCTTCACCCCGACGACCCCCGCGGCGTACGTCGACGTCCACTACACCGGCGTGCCGGGCCTGGGCCAGCAGAACGTCCGGATGACCAACGGCTCCGGCACGTGGCGCACCACGGTCGGCGGCCTGAGCACCGGCAACACGCTCGACTACTGGTTCACCTACGAGAAGAGCGGCCCGCAGTACGACACCCCGCACTTCAGCTACACCGTCGGCGGCGGCACGACGACGGTCGCGGCGCCGACGTTCAGCCCGCCCGGCGGCACGTACTCGACCGCCCAGACGGTGACGATCAGCAGCGCCACCTCCGGCGCGACCATCCGGTACACGACCGACGGCTCCACGCCGACGGCGTCCTCGACGCTCTACAGTGGACCGATCAGCGTCCCGACCTCCCGCACGGTCAACGCGATCGCGCTGAAGTCCGGTTCGACCAACTCGGCGGTGTCGAGCGCGACCTACTCGATCGGCACCCAGGCCGGCTGCCCGACGCAGTCCGACACCCCGAACTTCGGGTCCAACGTGCGGATCTTCGACCCGAGCATGTCCGCGGCGACGATCCAGGCGCAGCTGGACACCGACTTCGCCAACCAGAAGGACACGCAGACGGCGCAGTTCGCCGAGCGGCGCGTCGCCCACCTCTTCAAGCCGGGCACCTACAACGTGCACGACAATGTGGGCTTCTACACCTCGGTGGCCGGCCTCGGCCAGAACCCCGGCGGCGTCGTGATCAACGGCGACATCACCGTGGACGCGTTCAACCCGTCCGACAACGGCGTCGCGCTGCAGAACTTCTGGCGCTCGGCCGAAAACATGGCGGTCAACCCCTCCAGCGGCAACGACCGCTGGGCGGTGGCGCAGGCCGCGCCGTTCCGCCGGATGGACATCCGCGGCGGGCTGCAGCTGTACCCGGCGAGCTACGGCTACGCCAGCGGCGGCTACATCGCCGACACCAAGGTGTCCGGCCAGACGGCGTCGATCTCGCAGCAGCAGTGGTACACCCGCGATTCGGCGCTCGGCAGCTGGGACGGCGGCGTCTGGAACATGGTGTTCTCCGGCACGAGCGGCGCTCCGGCGACCACTTTCCCGAGCCCGCCGGAGACCACGCTGGCCACGACGCCGGTCTCGCGCGACGTGCCGTACCTCTACGTCGACGGCTCCGGCAAGTACCGCGTCTTCCTGCCTTCCCTGCGCACCAACGCGTCCGGCCCGAGCTGGGCGAGCGGCAGCACCCCGGGCACGTCGGCGCCGATGAGCCAGTTCTACGTCGTCAAGTCCGGTGACACGGCCGCGTCGATCAACAACGCGCTCGCCGCCGGCTGCGACCTGTTCTTCACGCCGGGCATCTACCACCTCAACCAGACGCTCAACGTGACCAGGGCGAACACGACGATCCTCGGCATCGGCTACCCGACGCTGGTGCCGGACAACGGCGTCAACGCGATGAACGTGTCCGATGTGGACGGCGTGCGGCTCAAGGGCCTGCTCTTCGACGCGGGCACGACGAACTCGCAGGCGCTGCTCACGGTCGGCCAGTCCGGCTCTTCGGCGTCGCACGCTTCGAACCCGACGACGGTCCAGGACGTGTTCTTCCGGATCGGCGGCGAGATCGCCGGAAAGGCGACCAACAGCCTGGTCGTCAACAGCGCCGACACGATCATCGACCACATCTGGGCGTGGCGGGCCGACCACGGCAACGCCGGGACCGTCGGCTGGACCACGAACACGGCCGACACCGGGCTGGTGGTGAACGGCGCGAACGTGACGGCGACCGGCCTGTTCGTCGAGCACTACCAGAAGTACCAGGTGATCTGGAACGGCCAGGGCGGGAAGACGATCTTCTTCCAGAACGAAATGCCCTACGACGTGCCGGACCAGGCGTCGTGGAACGCGCCGTCGGGAGTCGCGGGGTACGCCGCCTACAAGGTCGGCGCGAACGTGACGTCCCACGAAGCGTGGGGTCTCGGGAGCTACTGCTTCTTCGACACGAACCCGGCGGTGTCCAGCTACCACGCGTTCGAAGTGCCGAACACCAGCGGCGTGAAGTTCCACAGCCTGCTGACGGTTTCGCTCAACTACCGCGGCACGATCACCCACGTCATCAACGACACGGGCGGGGTCACGCCTTCGGGCACCGTGCCGGTGAACGTGGTGAACTACCCGTAACCCGGGTGAACGACGGCCCCCGGTACCGGACCCGACCCGGTACCGGGGGCCGTTTCACGCGATGTGCAGGACCGCGTCGGCGCCGCCGAGCAGGTTTTCGTCGAGCGGGAAGTAGCCCTGCTCGGGCCGGGTGTCGGTACGCTTGCGGCCCGGCGCGACGTCGCTCGCGGCGGTCAGGGACCAGGTCTCGGTGCCGCGCTGCAGCACGCCTTCGCAGGTGTCCCCGGCAGGTTCGCCGAGGCCGAGGACCTCGCTGTGGCCGAGGCTGCCGGCGACGAAGGCGTATCGGTCGCCGAGCAGTGACGCGACGACCGCGCCGGCGCTGACCCATTCGAGCTTCGCGTAGGGCGAGTCCCAGGTGCTCAGCCGGCGCTGCAGGTGGCTGTTGTGCGCGAACACCAGCGTCGGCCCGCGTGGCGCTTCGAGTTCGCGGATCTCCAGGAGGTTCCGGGCCATCAGGGCGTCGCGCGTGCTCGACAGCCGGCTGATCCGCTCGTCCCGGTCGCCGGGCCGGGCGCACTGCGCGTGGTAGCGCAGCAGGCCGAGACCGGCGGTGAGGGTGGTCTTCGCCCGCAGCCACCGCGCGCGGGACGTCGCCGCGATCAGGGCCGGGGCCTGGGCGTAGAGCTCGGTGAGCAGGTCGTCCGCGAGTACCCGCAGCCGGTCGGCCTCCGCCGTGCCGCCGGGGGACGCGGCCGGGTCGAGGACCGCCTCCTGACGGCTCCAGCGTTCGTCGTCCCCGGCGAGACCCGCGATGTCGAGGTCGAGGCCCAGGTAGTCGCGGGCGTGCTCGAGGTAGGTCCGCGGGCTGGGGACGGTCATCATCTCCATCGCGGCGTCGAAGCCGTGGAAGGCCAGCGGTTCGGCGGCGTGCTCGTTGTACTCGCGCATCCAGGCGACCAGCCGCCGGTTGGCGTCGAGAGTGCCGAAGGTGTGCGAGAACCCTTCGTCCATCGCGGTGTCGAGCGTGCCGGTTCCGGTTCGGACGTGGTCGTCCACGACCAGCGCGGCGACGCGGTCGGTCTCCAGCGCGATCGAGCGGAACCCCTGCTCGGCGAGCTGGGCGAAGAGGTCGTTCCGCAGCAGCGCGAAGGCGGGTTCCTGGTGTGTCGGCTCGCCGAACGCGAGCAGCTCGGCGGTGAAGTCGCGGATGTCCATGAGCTTCAACCGTATCGTTGAAGACTCGGTTGAGACTTTTGCCCGGTAGGCTCCGGCTCGTGCGCCCTGCCGACCTCGCCCGTGAACACGGTATCTCGACGCAGGCGGTCCGCAACTACGAACGCAAGGGCTTCCTCCCGCCCGCGTCACGCGCCGAGAGCGGCTACCGGGTTTACACCGAGATCCACGCGGCAGCACTGCGTGCGTTCCTCGCGCTGGTCACGGCGTACGGCCACGCGACGGCCGGCGGCATCATGACCGCCCTCCACGACGACGACCTCGAGCGCGCGCTGACCCTCGTCGACCGCGGCCACGAACGCCTGCTCCGCGACCGCGAAACCCTCAACACGGTCCGCACGGCGATCGGCCACCTGGCCGCGGAACCGGTTCGCGGTGACGGCCCGCAGGGCAGCCGGTCGGTCGGCGAGCTGGCCCACCGCCTGGGCGTCACCGCGGCGACGGTCCGCGCGTGGGAACGCGCGGGCGTCCTGGTGCCGTCACGCAACCCGGCGACCGGCTACCGGGTCTTCACCGCGGCCGACGTCCGCGACGCGGAGCTGACGCACCTGCTCCGCCGCGGCGGCTACCCGCTGGAGCACATCGCGACGGTGGTCGGCCAGGTCCGCGCCGCCGGGGGCACCGCCTCGCTGGCCGGCGCTTTGTCGACGTGGCAACGAAACCTGACCGCGCGAGGCGTCGCCATGCTCACCGCGGCGGCCCGGCTCGGCGAGTACCTGGCGTCACGGCCGTGACTTCGGGTGCAGCCGGTCGTACTCGAGGGCGGCCGAGTGCTGGGTGCGCACGCGCAGGGTCTTCTCCACGTCCTCGTCCTCGATCTCGTTGAGCCCGAGCTGCACGGCCTGCCGGATCTGCTCGCGGTTGTCGCGCACGACGGCGGAGAAGAAGTCGTCGATCCGCGGGTCGAGGAGCACTTCGAGCAGCACCCGGAACGACGTGTCGACGCACGCGCGCACGATCTCGTCGTGGAACGGCAGCCGCTTGAGCTTGCCGAGCTGCGGGTCCTCGGCGATCTTCTCGGTGATGATCGCGCGCAGCTCTTCCTTGTTGGCGCCGAGCGACTTGGCGAGGTTCTCGGGGTAGTTGCCGGTTTCCAGCACCTTGACGACCTCGTCGAGCACGGCGATGGTCACCGGCTTCTTGATGGCCTTCACGATGGGCTCGGACAGCTTGTCGACGAGCCGGTAGGTGAACTGCTCCCCGACGGCCCGGTCCGCGGCCCGCCCGACCCGGATGAGCAGCAGCACGACCCCGACGAACTTGTGCCCCACGATCCACGGGTGCGCGACGGGGATCATGGCGAACAGCTCGTACCAGTTGCGCACCAGGAACTTCCGGGCCCACCGCCGCTTGCGCCACCGCCACAGGAACTCGAGGAAGAACACCCCGCAGATCCCGCAGTCGACGGAGAAGACGACCAGGGCGGCGTCGCGCGCCGGCGGGCTGATCAGCATGAACCCCAGCAACCCGACGGACCCGGCGGCGAGGATGAGCATGATCCAGTCGTCGGCCCGCACGTTCCCGGGCAGGATCCCGCTGTTGAGCTCCGGCTCGCGGGCGTCGCGATGGGTGGTCATGCCCGATGATGGCACGCACGGCCCCGCGAAGCCGGTTCACCGCCCCGGCCGCAGCCTCCTCATCCGGACGGCGCACAGCGCCGTGCAGGCCGCGGACACCAGCAGCAACGCCGCGACGGACCCCAGCCACCACGGCCAGTCGTGGGTCCACAGGTCATCGGCCGGCCCGGTCCGCGGCAGATCCACAGTGGAGGCCCCGGCGGCGTAGCCCCACCGCGCCGGAGCCAGCCAGGACAGCTGCGCCAGCACCGGCCGCCCGGCCACCGGGATCATCCCGCCGCACAGCACCAGCTGCGCCATCACGGTCACGACGAGCACGGGCGTCGTCTGCTCGAGCGAGCGCACCAGCGCCGACCCCAGCAGGCTGAGAAGGCAGGACGCCAACGCGGTCAGCCAGACGGCGACCCCGAGCTCGACGACCGGCCGCGGCAGCAGGACCGCCGAAACCGGCCCGGGCTTGACCGTCGTGACGACGCCGACGAGCACCGCCGCCTGCACGGCCGCGACGAGCGTGAACACGCCGGCCTTCGCGAGCGCGTACGCGCCGGGCCGGAGCCCGACGGCCCGTTCGCGGAGGAAGATCGCCCGTTCGGCGACGGCCTCACGCGCCGAAGCCGCGGCACCCATGAAAGCCGCGCCGACGAAGACGAGCACGAGCATCTGCGCGGCCTCCGTCGGGTGGTCCGGCCCCGGCCGTCGCAGCCCTTCGTGACCGGGCACCGCGAGCGCGAGCACGGCCAGCACGACGGGCACGAGCAGGAGGAACAGCGCGTACCCGGAATCGGCGAGGACGAGCCGCAGGTGCCGCGCGGCGAGCGTGCCGGCCTGGTGCCCCAGTCCCGCGCGGACCGGCGGCGGCTCGATGGCCGCCTCGGGCGGCGCCGCCGGACCCACCGGCGACGGCTGGTGCGGCGGCGCCGTCCCGGCGATCACCCGGTGGAAGATGTCGGCCCAGTCGGCCGTGCCGAACCGCGCCCGCAGTTCCGCGGGCCGCCCGCTGAACACCGGGACGCCGCCCGGGGCCAGCAGCAGCACCAGGTCGCAGTCGTCGAGGTTGGTGACGTTGTGCGTGACCACCACGACCGTCCGGCCGGCGTCGGCCAGTTCGCGCAGCCGGCCCATGATCTGCCTGTCGAGCGCCGGGTCGAGGCCGGACGTCGGCTCGTCCAGCATCAGCAGCGACGGCGCGGTCAGCAGTTCGAGCGCGATCGAGACGCGCTTGCGCTGCCCGCCGG
This sequence comes from Amycolatopsis stemonae, assembly GCF_054781455.1. Taxonomy (NCBI): domain Bacteria; kingdom Bacillati; phylum Actinomycetota; class Actinomycetes; order Pseudonocardiales; family Pseudonocardiaceae; genus Amycolatopsis; species Amycolatopsis stemonae. Next base: position 950,690 of record NZ_BAAGUJ010000001.1, read on the forward strand.
ACAACCGGTGGATGGGCGTGCGCGCGTGCTCGGCGAGCCCGACTTCGGCCAGCGTCTCGGTCACCCGCTGCCGCCGGGCCGCCGCGCCGGTGTCGTCCGGCAGCCGCAGCTTGGCCGCGTAGGACAGCGCACTGCGCGCGGTCAGCCGCGTGTGCACGACGTCGTCCTGCGGCACGACCCCGACCCGCCGGGCCACCGCCGAGCGCTGCCGGTGCATGTCGTAACCGTCGTAGGTGATGCGCCCGGTGGTCGGCGCGACCTCGCCGGAGAGCACCTTGAGCAGCGTCGACTTCCCCGCCCCGGACGGCCCGACGACGGCGACCAGCTGTCCGGGCCGCAGGTCGAGCGAAACACCCGCAAGCAACCGCTTCTCCCCGACGGCGAACCCGACGTCGTCGGCCACGAGCCGCGTGCGCTCCCCGCCGGTCGCGACGAGGTTGTCGCCGTCGACCCGCAGATCGGTGGCCCCGACGGTGATCCGGTCCCCGTCCGCGATCGGCGCCCGCCCGGCGACCGGGACGCCGTTGACCAGCGTCGGGTTCCGGCTGCCGAGATCGGTCAGCCGCCATGCCCCGCTGACGCGTTCCAGCCGGGCGTGGCGCCGGGAGACCTGCAGGTCCCCCAGCACGACGTCGTTGTCGGCGGCCCGCCCGATGGTGATCCGGACCCGGTTCCCGATCCACACGCCGTCAGCCGGTGGTGGTCGGGGACGTCGGCACCTCGCCGGGCAGGCCCAGCAGTTCGGCGGTCCCGAGCACGAGGTAGCTCCGCGTGCAGCATTCGCGGCCCGCGACGCCTTCGTACTGGAACCGCAGCCGCAGCACCCCGCTCACATCGAGGTCGATCGGCGTCGGTGTTCCGTAGGCCACCGGCTTGTTGAAGATCTCGCGGCCGTCGGCGAAGATTTCCAGCTGCATCTTCAACGTCGAATCGCCCGCGTTGTCCTCGATACCCGCGGTCGCGGTGAAGCGCCGGAATCCCTTGGAGATGTTGTATTCCACCGCTTCCGTGCGCGTTCCGGAGTACGCCTCGGCGCCGAGTGAGTGCAGGTAGGCCTTGCCCGCGATGTTGGCGCCCTTCTCACCACTCCAGCTCCCGCTGGCCGGTTCGACGGAGTCGAGGTAGACCAGCTGGGCCTGGCGGGCCACGGTCAGCTTCACCGTGTCACCGATGGCCGCACCGGCGGCCGGGTCCTGCTCGATCACCGTGCCGTCGGCGGCCGTCGCGTCGATCTTGTCCACTGTGGACACTTGGACGCCCGGCAGCGCGTCCTGGGCGTCGGCGAGCTTCTTGCCCACGACGTTCGGCATGACGCTGGGCTTCGCCGTGGTCGTCACCGTCGGCGAGTCGCTTGTGGACACCGGCGCCGGGGCGGACGTCGCCGGGGCGACGGAGTTGCCCGAGGCCGCGGTGGTGTTCGGCGCCGGCCGGAAGACGAGCCAGCCGCCGACCAGGAGGGCGAAGACGATGACCAGGGTCACCACCACCGGTCCCCGGCGGCGCTTGCGGTTCGGCATGTTCGCTCCGGTCGGGGTGGACGGCGGGCCCGCCGTCAGCGGTCTGGACGGCGGCGGCGCGGGCACGCCGAACACGGTCTCGGTGCCCGCGCCGGGTTCGGCGAGCGGCACCGGGGGCGGCGGCGTGGCGAGCGGGAGGACCAGCGGCTGGTTCATCAGTTCCAGCACGAGCGCGTCGAGGATGGTCGCGACCTGCTGGGCCGACTCGGGCCGGTCCGCCGGCCGCTTCGCCAGCAACCAGGTGAGCACGTCCCACAGCTGGTCGGGCACCCCGGCGGGCCGGCCCGGCATCGCGGTTTCGTGCAGCCGGATCACGGCGAACGTCGACTGCCCGGCGAACGGCGTGACCCCGCAGCACAGTTCGTACAGCAGGATGCCGAGCGAATACAGGTCCGACGCGGGTGCCGCGTCGAGCCCCTTGCCCAGTTCCGGCGCGAGGTACTGCGGAGTCCCGACGAGCAGCGACCGGCGGCCGAGGTCGCTGGCCGTCGCGAGGCGCGAAATCCCGAAGTCCGTCAGGCGCGGCACCGTGCCGTCCATCAGGACGTTCTCCGGTTTGACGTCGCGGTGCACGACCCCGGCCTGGTGCACGGCCGCGAGCGCCGACGCCACCCCGGCGCCGATGCGCGCGACTTCCGACGGCAGCAACGTCTTCTCGGCGTTCAGCCGCGCCCGGAGGTCGCCACCGCCGACCAGGTCCATCACGATCGCCACGGTTTCGCCCTCGACGACCAGGTCGTGCACGCCGACGAGGTTCGGGTGGCGCAGCCCCACCAGGATGGACCGCTCCTGCAGGAACCGCGCCACCTGTTCGGGGTCCTCGACGAGCTCGTCGCGCAGCACCTTGAAGGCGTAGGCGTGCCCCTGCTCGTCGGAGCCGGCGAAGACCCGGCCCATCGCACCCGTGCCCAGCGGGTCACCCAGCCGGTAGCGGCTGCCCAACGGCTTTTCCATTCACGACCTCCAGCGGTTCAGTCCTCTTCGGGCTTCTTCTTCCCGAAGAGGTTTTCGAGGTGGGGGAAGAGCTGCCAGATGATCACCGGGAGGTTCATCAGCGCTCTGGTGATGCCGGCGCGGTTCCGGAGTTCGGCCCGCCAGCCGAGTGCTTCGCCGATCCGCTGTTCCGCCTCGACGACCAGCGGGACGGCTTCGTCCTTGTCGCCGTTCAGCGCCAGCGCGATGCCGAGGTCGAGCTGGGTCCGCATGGTGTCCGGGTGGTACGGCCCGATCGACTCCCGCTGCTTTTCCAGCAGGACGCGCAGGATCACGGCGACGTCTTCGTACTCCTTCAGCTGGGCGTACGCCTGCGCGGTCGAATACCGCAGCCACTGGTGGAGCGGGTGGTGCTCCGCGAAGACGTCCCGCACACGCGGTTCGAGCTCCGCGAACTCCCGCAGGGCCCGCTTCGGGCGGCCGCGGGTGACGGACGCCCGCGCGCACCGGACGCCGGCCGCCAGGGTCAGCGGGCTCTCGCTGCCCAGCAGGCCGGCGAGGCTGTCGCGGGCCGAGCGGAGCTGCGCTTCCAGGGCGTCCCAGCCTTCGTCGCGCACCTTGAACTCGGTGAGGTCCAACGACATCTGGGCCTCGGCGTGCACGCCGATCGCCTCCAGCCGCAGCGGGTGGCGTTCGTGGTCCGGCGTGTCGTACTCGCGGATGACCGACTCGGCGATCGTCCGCGCCGGCTTGAGGTCGCCGGTGACGATCCGCAGCCGGGCCAGTTCCAGGCGCGCCCGCGGGTCCGGGTCGCCGGTGGAGAGCAGTCCGAGCGCGTCCCGGAACCGGCCGCGCATCCGCTTCGCGACGGCCATCGCCACCCGGGCTTCGGCTTTTTCCCGGTCCGGTAGGGCTTCCGGGACCTCGTCCGGCCACAGCGGATCCGCGTCCGCGTACCGCCCGAGCTGGTCGAGCGCGCGGGCGCACGTCAACCGGGCGCGGAAGGCTTCGGCGCCCGCGAGCGGGCGGCAGACCGCGACGGCCTCGGCGAAGTCACCGGCCTCGACCAGCGCCGCGGCGGCGGCCACCCGGTCCGCCGGGCCCGCGCCCGCCAGGCCCAGGATGCGGTTCGCCGCGTCCCGCGCGGCCACGATGTCGCCCTGGTCGCGGAACCGGTCCAGCCCGATCCGCAGCAGCCGGGCCCGCCGGTCCGCGGGCACGCAGTCGTGCCCGGCGAGCGCGGCCGCGTGCTGGTGGAGGTGTGCGGTGTCCTCGGCCAGCTCCAGCAGGACCTCGGCGGCTTTGCGCGTCAGGTCGTCGTCGAGGCCCGCCGCCTCGCGGACCAGCGCGTGGACGTCCCACCCGGAGCCGAGGTGGGTCAGCAGCGCGCGTCTCGCCAATGCGGCGACGGCGTCCTCGACCGGTTCGCCCGGCAGGACGCGCCGCACGAGGTCCGGCGGCACCGGTGCCCCGGAGATCGCCGCGGCGATCCGCAGGACGCGCCGCGCGGTCCGCCCGCAGCCGTCGACCGCCTGCCGCAGGACGTCCACGGTCGTGCCCTTGACCGCGTCGAGGACATCGGGGAAACCGGTGTGGTCGACCGCGCCCCGCCGGTCGCGCAGCGCGGTGCCGACGCTCGTCAGGACGATCGGGTGCCCGCCGCACCGCTCGACGAGCCGGCGCACGGCCGCCAGCTCGACGGGGTCGTCGGACCCGACGATTTCCGTGTACAGCGCGGAACCCTCGTCTTCCGACAGCCCCGTGAGGTCGATGACCGGGGCGGGCCAGTCCGGGTTGCCGGACCGCGTCGTGAGCACGGTCCGGATGTACGACGTCGGCATGACCAGCTGGTCGAGCACGTCGGCCGGCAACTCCGACGGGACGTCGTCGATGACCCACAGCTGAGGTTGCCGGGCGGCTTCGACGCGCCGGGCGACGACGTCGCGGATCTGGTCCGGCGGCAGGTCGCCGGCGACCTTCGCGAACGTCCGGAGCTGGGCGTGGAACCGCGAAAGCGCCCCGACCGGGTCGTCCTGCCCGAACAGGTCCAGCCACCGCACCCCGCCGGGGAAGGCGTCCCGGAAGAGGAAGGCGTACTGCTCGGCCAGGCTGGTCTTCCCGAGGCCCGCGATCCCGCGCACGACGGCGAGCGCCGAAGACGTCCGCGGGGTGGTGGGCGGCAGCTCGCGGGCGTGCAGGGCGCTGTGGATCGCCCAAAGCTGCCGGTAGCGGCCGACGAACCGGCGGGGCCGCAGCAGCCGGGGCAGCAGCGGCGCCGTGCTGCGGGCCGAACCCAGCGGTGTGGCCGCCTGCCGGACCATTTCGGCGACCCGGTCGGCGATCCGCGCACGTTCCCGGTCGTCCTTCGGCGCCCCGAAGTAGGCGGCGTCCTCCAGTTCCACCGGGGCGATGTGGTTGCTGTCCCGCTCGGGATTGACGACGAGCACCCGCCGCCGGGGATCGCCGAGGCGCTGCGCCGCGAGAAAGGCGGAAGTCAGTTCCCATTGGCAGGCGTACCGCGTCGGAAACCGGCGCGAGTAGTACGCGAGAAGGACTTTCGCTTCGGCCAGTGCAGCTTCGAGCTTCTCGGTGATGCCCTCGAACCGGTCGATCCCGCGGTCACGGAAAACCCGCACGCCGGCGGTTTCGAGTGCGCGTTCGAGCGCGTCCACCTCGGCACGGTCCGACCAGGTGAAACTGAGGAAGACGTCGTGGCCCATTTTGTCCTCGCCGGGAGCGGGAAAGCGTGACGCTCGCCGATGTCGGCCGAGGAATGGTTCCCGTTACACCCGGCGCCGCCCGACCGGGCACGATTGTCGCGTTTTTGTCGTCTTTCCGACGCGGCATTTCCCGTCCGGATGGGGCACGCTGGAAGAAGCGCTCAAGCCGAGGAGGAGCATGGCGCGCACACCGAGGTTCCGCTCAGGGGGCCGGCTGCCAGCCCACGCCGTAGGACCGCGCGGGCCGGAGGTCGTGGAACCCGGTGTGCACCTCGCCCGCGTTGTCGAGGAAGAGCGGCTTGCGCGCGGGCACCGGATCCTCGGCGTCCTTGGAGAACTCGCCGTCGATCCGCCAGATCCGCGAAGGCGGTTCCTGCCGGTCGAACCGGACATTGAGGTCGAAACTCTCGCACGGGAATTCCGGCGTGCAGCAGTAGAAGGGCGCGGGCAGTTCTTCCAGCCTGATGCGGAAGAAGAACTCGTGCTGGTCACCGGCGTCCAGCGCCTGCGGCGGCCGCAGGCGGAACGCGACCCGCGTCGAGGAGACCATCCGCACGGAATGCACCTCACCGCCCGCGACGACGTCGATGCCGAGCCCGGAAAGATCGGGCTGACCGGTGGTGCTGGCCGGCCGCGCCAGGGAAATGCCGTGCTCGATTTCGGCGAGCCCGGAGACGTGGCTGACGATTCGCCGGGTTTCGAAGACTTCGGCAGCGGCGCCCGTGAGCGTCAACCGGACCGCCAGCGCGGACGTGTGCCACGGGTCCTGCCGTCCGGTGGCCGCCGAGGCGCGGAAGGCCGTCGGCAGCTCGGCCGCGGCCTCGGCGATGAGGTAGAGGACGTCGTCGGCGCGGCGCTGCATGGTGCGGACGTTGCGATCGGCGCCCGTGCCGAGGAGTTCGAGCCGCGCGGTGTAGCGCTCGTTCGCGCCGGTGCCGAAGCCCAGGACGATCCGCGCGGTTTCCCGCTGCGATTCGGGCAGCTTCCCGATCAGGGCGACGAGCGTGGCGACGACCTTGGCGCGGACCGTTCCCGGACCGTCGTCGTCGCGGACACCGCACACTTCACGTAACTGTTCGCCGACGACGCCGGGCAGGTTCTTCGCTTGGACGCCCAGGCCTTTGCGAAGCAGTTTCAGCTCCGCTGAGAGCGCGTTGATCTTCGCGTCGGCCGCCTCCTGAGCCAAGCCGCCACCTCCGTCGTGCTCGCCTTCGGGGAAGTGTACTCATGTTCCCCTGCCCGCCACGAAGCCGTCATCCGTTTCCGCCCGGTTTCCGGAACCGGGAAACAGTGCTGGTCACGGCGCCGGGAACCGTTTCCTTTCGAGGGTCAACCAGAAACGCCTGTCGCCACCGAAATGGCCGGGCGAGGCTGGAACGGCCGAAATCCTTCGGCAATCCGAGAAATGCGAAACGGAAAGGTGGCCGCGATGCACACGCACCTCGTCATCGTGCTCAGCCAGCTGGTCTCCCTGCTGGGCTGACCAGGAACAGGCCGGCGGGCCCGGGCCGCCGGCCGATCCTTCCCACCGTTCGCCGAATACAGGATGATCGAGCCATGCAGGACTTTGGAGCCGAATTGAAACGTCGACGGACGGCTGCCGGAATTTCACTGACCGGTCTCGCGGCCGCCGCGCATTTCACCAAGGGCTATCTCAGCAAGGTGGAGAACGGCAAGGCCCGCGTGAACCACGACCTGGCCAAGGCCTGCGACCGGGCACTGGACGCCAAGGGCGAACTGCTCGCCCTCGCCGCGGAACAGGCCTCCCCCGCGCGCCGCAGCGCCGGCGGCATCGTCGGGCTGCCGGCCGGCGGACCGTACTTCGTCGGCCGGGAAACCGAGCTCGAGGCGCTTTCCGCGCTCCTGCTGGACCCGGACGACACCCGCGTCGGCGTCGTGCACGGCATGGCCGGCGCGGGCAAGACGGCGCTGGTCGTCGCCGCCGCCCGGCGGGTCGCGCGCGCCTTCCCCGACGGCTGCCTCTTCTTCGACCTCCGGGGCCACACCCCCGGCGCGACCGAGCTTTCGGCCGGCGAAGCGCTGGGCCGGCTGCTGCGGCTGCTCGACGTCTCGGCCGACCAGTTGCCCGCCGACGAAGACGGCCTGGCCAACCTGGTCCGCGACCAGCTCCGCGGCCGGCGGATGATCCTGGTGCTGGACAACGTGCGCTCCGCCGAGCAGATCCGGGCGATCGTCCCGGGCGAGACGGCGTCGCGGATCCTGGTCACCAGCCGCGGCCGGCTCCCCGCCCTCGACGACGCCTGGCACTTCCCCGTCGACGTGCTGCCGCTCGACGACGCCGTGCGGCTCCTGCGGTCCGTCGCGGGCGAGCACGCGCCGGACGACGAAGACGTCGTGACCGAGATCGTCCGGCACTGCGGCCGGCTCCCGCTCGCGGTGCGCATCGTGGCCGCCCGGTTCGTCGCCGGTGGCTGGACCGCGGCGAAGCTGCGCGACCGGCTCGCCGACGAAACGACCCGGCTCGGCACGCTGGACGACGGGGAGCGCAGTGTCGCCACCGCGTTCACCGTCTCCTACGCCTCCCTGCCCCGCGACCAGCGGCGGCTGCTGGGCCTGCTCGCCCTCCACCCCGCGACCGCCGCGGAAGAACGGGCCGTCGAAGCCCTCGCCGGCCTGGGCGCGGGCGAAGCGGACCGCCTGGTGGACCGGCTGCACGACGCCCACCTGCTCGTCCGCGACGAGCGGGGGTACGTCGAGCTCCACGACCTGATGCGGATGTTCGCGGCGAAGCACGCCCTCCCCGAGGTCGCGCCGGACGACCGCGAAGTCGCGGTGAGCCGCCTGGTCGATCACGCGCTCTCGACCACCCTGGCGGCCGACGGACTCGCGGAGCCGCACCGGTTCCGCCCGGCCACCGGCCTTCCGCCCGCGGCCGCCGTGCCGTTCGGCGACGCCGGGGGGGCGCTCGCCTGGCTGGCCGCGCAGTGGCCGATGCTCGTCGAGATCGTCGACGCCGCCGCGCGCCACCGGCTGCACGAACGCTGCTGGCAGCTCGCCTTCACGCTCCGCGCGTTCTTCTTCCGCGAGAAACTGTTCGAGCCGTGGATCCGGACGCACGAGCGAGCGCTCGAAGCCACGCGCGCGCTGGGCGACCTGAGCGCCACGGGGATGATCCTCAACAACCTCGGCATGGCCCACGTCGAGGCGGGCCACGTCGACGACGCCGTCCGGCTCCACGAACAGGCCCGGGAGTGCTTCACGCAGGCGCACGACGAACGCGGCGCGACCGACGCGCTGTCGAGCCTGGCGTGGGCGCGCCTGTACCGAGGCGAAGCCGAAGCGACGCTGACCGACCTGACCACGGTGCTGGCGGTCTACCGCCGGACCGGGCGGACCCGGAACGTGGTCATCGCCCTGCGCGGCATCGCGCTCGCGGCGGCGGATTTGGAGCAGTTCCCCGAAGCCCTGACTCGCGCCCGGGAAGCCGTCGAACTCGCTCAGCAGCCGGACGACCAGGTGATGTCGGTCAACTGCGCGGCGTGGGTGCACTTCCGCGCCGGCCAGTGGGAAGACGCCGAACGCTGCTACCGGCGGGCGGCCGAACTGGCCGACGACGCGGGGAACGAGTACGAACACGCGCGCGCGTTGACGGGCCTGGGCAACACCGCGGCCGGGCGCGGCGACCGGGAGGCGGCGACGCGCTGGTGGGCGGACGCCGCCGCGTACCGGGTGACCCTCGACCGGACCGTGCTCGGCGAGGCCGAGTACCGGGACCGGGTGGCCGGCTGATCAGAAGACGATGAAGAAGATGAGCCGCTTCGCCTGCCAGGTCCAGATCCGCCAGGCGTAGCGGAGAGCCAGCGCGGCCAGGACCAGGCCGACGAGCCCGGCGAAGACCGAGCCGTGGCCCAGCAGGACGAACCCGCCGATCGCGAGGACGACGGTCCACACCGTCCACAGCAGACCGTAGCCCGCTCTGCTCGCCTCGCTGTACGGGCGGGTTTCGGCCGGTCCCGGCACCGGGCCGACGGGTGACTGCGGTTCCGCACTCATGGTTCCTCCTCGTTTCCAGGAAGCGGTTCGGCATTCCTGGGTGACGAGTCGCCGGGCCGGCGGAACGCGTTGCGACGGACCGTCCATTGTCGGCCTTCTGTCGCGTTCGGCAGGCACCGGGCCACGGCGCGGTGGGATTCTCACCGCCGGGAAACCGGTCAATAACCCGACATTCCCCGGCAACCGCACCCTGAGCGGTAGCGAAGCCGCCCGGGCAGCCGATCAACGTCCGGGAAGCGGAAACCGGGGTGAGGACACCGTCATGACCACGCATTGAGTCGCCGCCGAAGGCTGAGCGCACGTCAGTCTTCGAGGACCTCCCTGAGCCTGCGGGCGAACGCCTCGGGCTGGCCGGCGTAGCCGAACTCGCCGCCCAGGAAGCCGCCGTGGTGGCTGGGGAACACCGTTGCCTGCCGGCCGAGGCGGGCGGCCGTGGCCTGGGCGGTGCGGCCCGTCATGACGTCCGCGGACTCCTCGCCCACCGCGATCACGATCCGGGTCGGCGCCGACCTCAGCGCGTCGACGTCGAGCTCGTAGGCCGTGACCGCCAGGGAGCGTTCGGTCAGCAGCGGGTCGTCGCGGCGGCCGTCGTCCTCGGTGGGCATGCCGAACTGGGCGGGGTCCGGCAGGGGCTGCGCGAAGTAGTCGTCGGTGAACTCGCCCTTCCACGAAGTCATCGCGATGAACGCCGCCATCCCGGCGCCGAAGCCCCGTGCCTGGTAGGCGTCCCGGAAGGCCTGGCTCGCCCGCTCGGCCGCCGCGGCATCGGGCAGGACCGACACGAGCGGCGGCTCGTGGGCGACGAGCGTGCGGACGCTCTCGGGGTGCGCCGTGACCAGCGCGAGCGCGGCGACGGCGCCCCCGCTGCTCCCGAACACCTCGACCGGGCCGACGCCCAGCGCCCGGATGACGCCGTGGATGTCTTCGGCCTGGACGGCGGGCACGTGGTCCTCCCGGCCGTCCTTGCGGACGCTGCGCCCGAGCCCGCGCGGGTCGTACGTGACGACGGTCCGCTCGGGGAAGAACGACGCCAGGGTGCTGAACCCGGCCGCCTCCATGGGCTGCCCGACCATGAGGAGCGGTGGCCGCGGGCTGTCGGCGGGCGCGGGGCCGTGGACGTCGTAGACGACGTCGGCCTCCGGCGTTTCCAGTACGTGTGTGGTGGTCATGCTGCCTCCCCGGTTCGGGACTCGGGCCGAGCCTAAACCGGGGCACCGACAGTTTCCGTGGTCGCGCGCCGTGGTGTCGATCCACGTCCGCGGGGCTCATGAGGCCCCGCTGGTTGCCGAACCGCGCGCGTGGGGTGGCCGGCCGGACTCGCACCGGCTTCGCCCGGGGTCACAGCCCGGGGCCTCGTCTCCTTCGGCTTCGGCCACAGTCGTCCTGCCGGGGTTCGAACCCGGGACCACCCCGAGGTGACCGGGGTGCTCTTCCGCTGAGCTACGGGACGTTCGTTCACCGCTTCGCGTAGCGCGTCCGGGAGTCGAACCCGGGTCTCCCGGGTGAGAACCGGGGATCCGTACCGCTGGACCAACGCGCCGTGGTGGTGGAGGAGGGAGTCGAACCCCCGGTGTCGCGAGGACGTCCGGTTTACGGCCGGCTGGGGCTCCACAGCCCCGTCTCCACCGATTCCCCGGCCGCGGCAGGCCGGGGCGCACTCGCGTCCGCCGCATTGGTACGACGAAGACGAGCGCAGAAAAAAGAACGCAAAAAGAAAGCCGCCCGGATCGGTTTCCCGATGGGCGGCTCCGCGAGCACGACGACTGCTACGTCATGGCCGGGAGCCGGTGTTCGTGCACGGAGAACCGGTGGTCCGACGCGCGTACGAGGACGGCCGAGATATACATCTCGCGCCTCTCGATGTGCGTCATGACAACTCCTCGGCTCGTTTGGGTGAACACATCATCGCCCACCGCGGCGCACGCGTCAACGAATTAATGCACCAGCCCGGTGCGATAGGCGTAGATCACGGCCTGCACGCGGTCACGCAGATCCAGCTTGGCCAGGATTCGCGACACGTACGTCTTCACGGTCTCCTGGCTGATCACGAGCGTCGCGGCGATTTCGCTGTTGGACAGGCCGTTCGCGATCAGGCGCAGCACCTCCAGCTCGCGCGGCGCCAGCGCGGTGTCGCCGGAAGTGCCTGCGACGGGCCGGATCCGCGCGGCGTAGCGGCCGACGAGCCGGCGCGTCACCTCCGGGTCCAGCAGCGCGGCGCCGGTCGCGACGGTGCGGATGCCGTGCAGCAGCTGGGCCGGCGGAGCGTCCTTGAGCAGGAACCCGCCCGCGCCCGCGCGCAACGCCTCGTACACGTACTCGTCGAGGTTGAACGTCGTCACCACGAGGACCTTGACCGGCTGCGCCACCCCGGCGCCGGCGAGCCGCCGGGTCGCCTCGATGCCGTCGAGAAGCGGCATCCGGACGTCCATCACCACGACGTCCGGCTTCAGCGAGCGGGCCAGGTCGACCGCCGTGCGGCCGTCCGCGCACTCGCCGACCACTTCGAGGTCCGGCTGCGCGCCGATGATCGTCGCGAGCCCGGTGCGGATCAGCGCCTGGTCGTCGCAGACGAGGACCCGGATCACCGCGGGATCCGAGCCCGGACGACGAAACCGCCGTCACCGCCGCCGCCCGCGGTGAACTCGCCACCGAGCGCGCCGACGCGTTCGCGCAGCCCCGCCAGGCCGCGCCCGCTTCCGCTCGGCACCGCCGGGCCCGCGGGGGCGCCCCCGTTTTCCACGCTACCGGACGGCACCGACGGTTTCGGCGGCCCGGAAGTCGTGACCTCCACGAGGATCTCCTTCTCGTCGTGCTGCACGCGGACTTCGGTGTGCTTGCCGTACGCGTGCTTCAGCGTGTTCGTCAAGGCTTCCTGCACGACGCGGTAGACCACGGCGTCGGCGGTGCCGGGCACCTGATCACCCGCTTCGGTGAATTCGACCGGCTGCCCGGCCCGCCGCGTCTGCTCCACGAGGGCCCGCAGCGAACCGAGGGAAGGGTGGTCGGGGTCGAGCAGGTCGAGCAGCTGCCGGAGGTCCGAGATGGCCAGCCGCCCGGTGTCGGTGATCGCGCTCAGGGTCCGGTCGAGCCGTTCGGGCGCGGCGGTCAGGTAGCGCGCGGCTTCGGTCTGGACGACCATCGCCGTCACGTGGTGGGTCACGACGTCGTGGAGTTCGCGGGCGATGCGCGTGCGCTCGGCGGCGCGGGTCGTCTCGGCGACGTGGCGGCGGTGCTCCGCCTCGGCGGCGCGCGACTGCCGCAGCCAGGCGCCGATGCCCCACGCGAGGGCCAGCGCCAGGTAGAAGGTGACGAAGCCGGTCACGCCCTCGGTCGACCCGTGCCGGGCCAGGACGACGGCCAAGGGCACATACGCGGCGGAAGCGACGGCCACGGTCGTCCACCGGAAGCGCGTCAGGTGGGCCGCCGCGCTCAGCAGCGCGATCGGCAGCGCGGAGCCGGAAACCGTGTGGTAGGCCCAAATCTGGTCGAGGGCGAAGCCGGCCGAGACGAGCGCGAGGCAGACGGCCGGCCATCGCCGCCGCACGGCGAGCGGCAGGCACTCGAGGGCGACCACCGCGTAGGCCGCGCCGTCCATGGGCCGCGTCGGCAGATCGCCGACCTGGGTGCCGTAGCCGTGCAGCGCCGGGATCAGGGCCAAGCCCGCGAGCAGCACCGCGAACGCGAGGTCCCGGACGGTGACGTCGAGCCGCCGCCACCGGTCCGGGACGCGCCGGAGGTCGGTCACGGGAGGACAGTAGCGGCCGCGGCGGCGCGTCCCCGGCGAGGCACGATGTGGCCGCGCCGCCGGGCCAGCCGCATGAAGGCGGCCGTCACGACCACGCCGGCCACCACGGAGCAGACGCTCGCCTCGGGCCCGAACCCGCCACCGCTGAGCGCGGCCGGCCCGGACACGACGCCGTGCAGGAGGCCTTCGGGGGCGTTCGTGCCGGAGACGTCGGTGCCGAAGATCGCGCCCTCCGCGTAGTTCCACCCGAAGTGCAGGCCGATCGGCAGCCACAGGGTGCGCGTGGCGGCGTAAGCGGCGGCGAGCATGCCGCCGGCCTCGACGGCGATGGCGATCGCGCCCCAGAGCGTCGCGTGGGCGTTGAAGAGGTGCGAGAGGCCGAACAGCAGCCCGGTGAGGGCGAGCGCGGCCCAGGTGCCGATCCACCGTTCGACGTTCCGGAAAAGCACCCCGCGGAAGAGCAGCTCTTCGGTGACGGCGGCGGCCGCGGTGAACCCGAACAACGCGATCGCCCCGGCGACCGAGCCCCACCCGAGCACGTCGTAGCCGCCGACCAGCGCGATGATCGCGATGACGCAGGCGAACAACCCGAGCCCGAGGAGCAGCCCCCGCCCGAGCGCCCCGGTGTTCCTGGCGACTTCGACCGGCTCGCGGTGCTCGGTCCGGTTCACGATCCACCGGTAGGCGAGCAGGGAAAGCACCGCGGTGCCGAGCCCGAAAACGAGGGTGAGCGGGGTGTTCCACCCGACGGCACTGACCGCGAGACTGCCGCCGAAGGCGACGACCGCCACGACCACGAGCTGCAGGAACAGTCGCATGACGACTCCTTCGAGAGGTCCGCGACCAGCGCGCCGCGGCTGCGACGAACGCTAGGGATTCCGCGGCCCGGAAACGTCACCGCGGAGTGGACACTTGCGAGTGGCTCGCAAGGGGGACAAGGCCCGCTCAGTCGCGTTTCAGCGCGTTGGTGACGCCGGCGACGACGGCCGTCGTGAGCACCCAGCCCGCCCCGGTGAACACCCACGACCACACCTGGGCCGGGCCCTGCGCGAACCAGGCCTTCTTCTGGCCGAGGTCGACGATCGGCACAAGGACGTCGAGCGTGTAGGCGACCGGCTGGAACGCCGGCCCGGCGGGGGCCGACGGGTGCAAGTCCGCGCGGTACGCGCCGCCGAACAGCATCGTGCCGAACGCCACCAGTGCGACGAGCCACAGCCCGGCGAGCCAGGTGCGGTAGCCGTAGCCGACCGTCACGGCGAGCAGCCGGTTCCACAGCCTGCCGAACGGGTTGAGCTCCTCGCGCCGGTGCCGCTGCTTCGCCAAGCCGACGCGGCGGGCGGCTTCGACCTGCCCGCCCCGCCGGAAGGCGGCGGCCAGCTGGTCGTACGCGCTCGGGTCGTAGCCGACGGTGCCGTCCCGGAGCCAGGCCAGCCGTTTGCGCACGGGCAGGTAGTCGTTGCGCAGCACCTGGTAGGTGAACCCGAGCATGGCCCGGCCCGGTGCCCAGGTCTCCGGCAGGTCGTAGAACTCCCGGACCTGGGCGCGGGACAGGTCCACCTTGCCGTGGAACGGTTCCTTCGGCAGCAGCAGGAGTGAATCCGCGCGCAGGCGCATGAGGTTGAGCGTCGGCTCGCCCTCGGCCACCGTGCTGACGCCGTTGAACCGGACGTGCCCGGCGACCTGCGCGCCGTGCAGGCTGATCGAGCCGGCCGTCGTCAGGTCCGGGCCGAGGTCCAGGTCGTCGCCGACCACGAGGCCGTCGCCGATCAGCGGTCCGGTCAAGGCCGCTTCGGTCAAGAGCACCCGGCCACCGACGTTCGTGTTGGCCACCTGGACCGCGCCGTCGGCCGTGAACCCGCCACCCATGCGGAGGCCACGGCCCACGGTGACTTCGTTCGCTTCGAGGGCGACCCCGCCCGGATTGCCCAGCCGCGCGCCGTCGAGGTCGAGGTGGCCGCCGATCTTGGACCCGCTCAGCCGAACTCCGGCCGTTGTCGTGTACCCGTGGCAGGACACCGTTCCGGTCACGGTCATCCCGTCGGCGATGAGCCCCTGCGCATTCGCGTCGGCCAGGACGACCTCGCCCCCGACGTTCGCACCCGACAGCACGACGGCCCCGCGGACGGTCAGGTCCGAGAGCACCAGGTCCCCGGCCACGACGACCCCACCGGCGGCCAGGGCCCCTTGCCCGGAGGCGCCCAGCTCGGCTTTGGCCAGCTCGAGGTGACCGCCGATGCGCGCGTTCGTCAGCATCACGAGCATGTCCACGGTGAGCCCGGTGAGGTGCAGGCTCCCGCTGGTGCGCAGGTCGATCGCCAGGAGCGCGGAAACGTGGCTGTGCCGCAGGCTGACGGACTTCGCCTGGGTTTCGGCCAGCAGAACCGCGTCTTCGAAGTGACAGGACTCCAACGACATCGGGCAATCGATGGTCAGGGCACTGAGATCGAGCTCTCCGGTGACCCGCGCGCCCTTGAGCCGCACGGCTCGCGGCGCACCGGCGAGCACCTCGACGAGCACCGACGCGTCGACCGGCTCCCGGTGCTCCGGATCGCCCCCGGTCAGGTCGACCACCCGCCCGGCCCGGCCGGCTTCGACGAGCTGCTCCAACGCCGGCGCGCCGGTCACACGACCCCCAGGTGGCTGGAACCGAAGGAGCCGCCAAGGGGGCTCGAACCCCTGACCTTCTGTTTACAAGACAGATGCTCTACCAGCTGAGCTATAGCGGCCTGGCGCCGAGGCGCCGGACCCAGTGTATCGGCCGCCGTGGAGATCCTCCTCGAGAGGCACGATCACCTGGTCGAGGCCACTATGGACCTACGTGGTGCACGCCACTGCAACGCTCGACACACCCGCGTCGATGGTCCGGGCGGAGGGGCGTGAAAAGGGCGTCTGCGGCGAGCCGAGAGCGAGGAGGTGACGGGATCATGAAGATCAACGAGCGCACCAACGGGGGCACCACGACCAGATGGCCCCTCCTCGAACCTCCGGAACAAAAACCGCGCACGCACCGCCCGAACCTCCTCAAGCGGCGGCCGTGGCACGTGCTCGAGGCGCCCACCGGCGAATTCCCCGCCGTCGACGCCGAGGAGGCCATGGGGCCTCAGCTGCCCGATGACGCCACCGTCAACTTCGTGCTCGACCTCTCCCTGCGGATCGGGGAGAACCAGATGGCCAGCGGGGCCGGGGCGTCGGACGTCAGCGCCACGATCCTCGCCATCACCGCCGCGCTCGGGCTGCCGCACTGCGAGGTCGACGTCATCTTCACGTCGATCACCGTCACCTGCCACCGCGGCACCGACCTCGCGCCGGTGACCGCGCTGCGGGTCGTGCGCAGCCGGAGCCTCGACTACACGCGGCTCACCGAGACCGAGAAGCTCATCCGGAAGATCGTCCGCGGGAACATGAGCGCCGAGCAGGCGCAGACCGAGCTGGAGCGGATCACCCGGGCGCCGCACCCGTACCCGCGCTGGGTCGCGACGCTGTCCTGGGGCGGGGTCGCCGCGTTCATCACCATCCTGCTCGGCGGGGGCTTCGACATCGCGCTCGTCGCGTTCGTCATCAGCGGGGTCATCGACCGGATCGGGCGGTTCGTCAACCGCTATTCGCTGCCCTTCTTCTTCCAGCAGGTGCTCGGCGGTGCCATCGCGACGCTCTCCGCGATGGCCATCGTGAGCAGCAACGTCCTGACCACCGACAAACCGACGCTGGTCGTCGCCGCCGCGGTCACCGTGCTGCTGTCCGGGCTGTCCACCGTCTCGGCGGTGCAGGACGCCATCACCGGATACAACGTCACCGCCGCCGGGCGCACCATGGAGACCGCGCTCATGTCGGCCGGCCTGATCGCCGGCGTCGTGATCGCCCTGCGGATCGCCGTCCTGCTCGGCCTGCCGCGCACGCCGTTGCCCGAGGTCAGCGGGTCGACGCCGCAGCAGCTGCCGCTCGTCGTGCTCGGGGGCGCCGGCGCGGCCGCCTGCTTCGCGCTCGCGAGCTACTCCAAGATCCGCGCGATGCTGGTCGCGGCCGCCGCCGGGGGCATCGGCGCCGCCGTCTACGGCGCGCTCATGCTGGCCCAGCTCGACGGTGTGAGCTCGTCCGCGATCGCCGCGACGCTCGTCGGGTTCTGCGGCGGCGTGCTCGCCCGGCGCCTCGGCGTTACTCCACTGGTGGTGGCCGTGTCCGGGATCACTCCGCTGCTTCCGGGCCTCTCGACCTACCGTGGTCTGTACCAGATCGGCGTCGAGCCCAGCGGGAACATCTCGACGCTCATGACGGCCGTCGCAATCGGGCTTGCGCTGGCAGCGGGCGTGGTATTCGGCGAGTGGCTCGCCCAGCCGGTACGGACCGGCCTGGGCAGGCTCGAGCGGCGGTTCGCCGGACCACGCATGGCTGGTCCGCTCGAACCGACCGAACGAAGCTTGGAGTAACGCTGCGGTCACCGGCTGTTCATCGCTCACGCGATAGGGTTTCACTCTGGGGCCGCGACCCAGGACGCGAGGAGCGACAGCTGTGAGTGACAAGGAGAACGGGAACCAGGCCGACTTCGTCGTAGTGGCGAACCGGCTACCGGTCGACCTCGAACGGACGGCCGACGGTGAGCGCCGCTGGACGGCCAGCCCGGGCGGGCTGGTGTCGGCGCTGGAGCCGTTCCTGCGCTCCCGGAAGGGCGCCTGGGTGGGCTGGCCGGGCATCCCGGACGTCGAGGTCGAGGAGTTCGACGACGACGGCCTGGTGCTGCACCCGGTGTCGCTGAGCGCCGACGAGGTCCGCGACTACTACGAGGGCTTCTCCAACGCGACGCTCTGGCCGCTCTACCACGACGTCGTCGAGCGCCCGGTGTTCGACCGAGCGTGGTGGAACAGCTACGTCAAGGTGAACCGCCGCTTCGCGCACGCCAGCGCCGAGGTCGCCGCCCAGGGCGCGACGGTCTGGATCCAGGACTACCAGCTGCAACTGGTGCCGGCGATGCTGCGCGAACTCAGACCGGACCTGCGCATCGGCTTCTTCCTGCACATCCCGTTCCCGCCGGTCGAGCTGTTCATGCAGATGCCGTGGCGCGCCGCGATCATCCGCGGCCTGACCGGCGCGGACCTCGTCGGCTTCCACCGCCCCGGCGGGGCGCAGAACTTCCTGTGGCTGTGCCGCCAGCTGATCGGCCTCGAGTCGACGCGCGGCGCGGTCGGCGTCCGGTCGCGGCCGGGCACCATGCAGGTCGGCGACCGGACGGTCCGGGTCGGCGCGTTCCCGATCTCCATCGACGCGACCGGGCTCGACGCGCTGGCCCGCACCAAGGGCGTCCAGGAGCGGGCCGCGCAGCTGCGGCGCGACCTCGGCAACCCCAAGACGGTCCTGCTGGGTGTCGACCGGCTCGACTACACCAAGGGCATCGACCTGCGCCTGCAGGCGCTGCACGAGCTGCTGCACGAGGGCAGGCTGCAGCCCGACGAGGTGACGTTCGTCCAGCTCGCGACGCCGAGCCGCGAGCGCGTCGAGCACTACCAGCGGATGCGCGGCGAGATCGAGCAGATGGTCGGGCGGATCAACGGCGAGTTCTCGCGCGTCGGTCACCCGGTGGTGCACTACCTGCACCAGTCGGTCGACCGCACCGAGCTGGCCGCGTTCTTCTCGGCCGCGGACGTCATGGTCGTGACGCCGCTGCGTGACGGGATGAACCTCGTCTGCAAGGAGTACGTCGCCGCGCGGCACGACCTCGGGGGCGCGCTCGTGCTGTCCGAGTTCGCGGGCGCGGCCGCGGAACTCTCCAGTGCGTTCCTCGTGAACCCTCACGACCTGGACGGGGTGAAGGACGCGCTAGTGGCTGCCATTACGCTCGACCCGGCAGAGGGCCGTCGCCGGATGCGCGCCATGCGTCGCCAGGTCCTCACGCACGATGTCGATCGTTGGGCGCGCTCTTTCCTACAGGCTTTGGGTGCCGAAGCGGTCGACTGACCCGAACGACCATGCACGAGCTCCTGAGGAGGAGTGTTGACTGCCGAGGCCCTGCCCGCCGAGTTGCGGCGCGCGATCGTCCAGATCGCTCGCACGCCGCGTCTGCTGGTCGCTTGCGACTACGACGGCACGCTGGCACCCATCACCCTCAACCCGGACGAGGCGCGCCCGCTGCCCGAGTCCGTGGGCGCCCTCAGATCGCTCGCCGGGCTGCACGAGACGACGACCGCGGTCATCTCGGGGCGCGCGCTGCGCGACCTCGCCACGCTGTCGCGGCTGCCGTCCGAGGTGAACCTGGTCGGCAGCCACGGCTCCGAGTTCGACATCGGCTTCATCCACGCCCTCGACGAGAAGGCGCGGGACCTGCACCGGCGGCTCGAGGCCGAGCTCGAACAACTCGTGCTCGACGTCCCGGGCGTGTCGCTGGAGGTGAAGCCGGCCAGCATCGCGGTGCACGTGCGCCGCGCCGAGCACGAAGCCGGGCGCCGCGTGCTCGCGGCCGTCCACAGCGGACCGTCCACATGGGAGGGCGTGTCGACCACCGACGGCAAGGAGGTGGTCGAGCTCGCGGTCGTCCAGACGGACAAGGGCCGTGCGCTCGACATCCTGCGCCACCAGGTCGGCGCCACCGCGGCGATCTTCCTCGGCGACGACGTCACCGACGAGAAGGCCTTCGCCCGGCTGTCCGGCCCGGACCTGGGCATCAAGGTCGGCGACGGCGAGACGCTCGCCGGGTTCCGCGTGCCGGACACCGTCGATGTCGCGCTGGTCCTCGGTTTCCTGCTGGAGGAGCGCCGGAACTGGCTGTACGGCGAGTCGGCGCCGCCGATCGAGCGGCTGTCGCTGCTGGCCAACGAGCGCTCGGTCGCGCTCGTGACACCGGACGCGAAGCTGACCTGGCTCTGCCACCCCGGCCCGGACGCGCCGGCGGTGTTCGCCGACCTGCTCGGCGGCGAGGGTGCCGGCCACTTCTCCATCAAGCCGCACCGCAACGGCCTGCCGCTGGGCCAGCGCTACCTGCCGAACACGATGACGGTCGAGACGCGCTGGTCGCGCCTGCTCGTCACCGACTACCTCGAGCCGGAAAGCCCGCAGCACCGCACGGACCTCGTGCGCGTGATCTCGGGTGAGGCGATGGCGGACGTCAAGTTCGCGCCCCGCCCCGAGTTCGGTGGCGTGCCGGTGAAGCTGGAGATCACCGAAGGCGGCCTGCGCGTGCTCGGCACGTCGGAGCCGTTCGTCCTGTACTCGCCGGGCGTCGAGTGGACCATCACGTCGGACGGCCTGCACGACACCGCGACGGCGCTGGTGCAGCCGACGCCGACCCAGCCGGTGGTGCTGGAGCTGCGCTGCGGCACCACGGACCTCGGCGCCCACGAACTGTCCGAAGTGGAACGCCGTGACCGCGCGGGCCGCTACTGGAGCGAGTGGACGTCGAAGCTGCAGCTGCCCAAGGTGCAGACCGACCTGGTGCTGCGCTCGGCGCTGACGTTGCGCGGCCTGGTCAACACCGACACGGGCGGCGTGCTCGCCGCGGCGACGTCGTCGCTGCCGGAGGAGATCGGCGGGGTCCGCAACTGGGACTACCGCTACTGCTGGATCCGCGACGCCGCGATGACCGTGCGGGAGCTCGTGCACCTGGGCTCGGTCGAGGAGGCCGAGGGCTACCTCAAGTGGCTGCACGGCGTGCTCGCCACGCTGGCCGGCCCGGAGCGCCTGCACCCGCTGTACACCCTCGCGGGCAGCGTGATCGGCGCCGAAGCGGTCATCGAATCCCTGCCCGGTTATGCCGGTTCTCGCCCGGTTCGGGTCGGGAACCTCGCGAACCACCAGGTGCAGCTGGACGTCTTCGGCCCGGTCGTCGAGCTGGTCGGCACGCTCGCCGCGGCGCGCGGTGACCTGCGTGACGAAGACTGGCAGCTGGTCCGCGCGATGGCCGAGGCCGTGACGCGGCGCTGGAACGAGCCCGACCACGGGATCTGGGAGGAGCGGCACGTGCCGCGCCACCGGGTCTACTCGCGCGTCATGTGCTGGGTGACCATCGACCGCGCGATCAAGCTCGGCGAGCAGTACGGCCGCGAGCTCCCCGGGAACTGGCACGGATTGCGCGAGGAAATCTCCCGCGATGTCCTCACGCACGGGTGGAACGACGAGGTCCAGGCGTTCACGACGGCCTACGACGGCACGGACCTGGACGCGGCGTCCCTGTTCGTCGGGCTCACCGGGCTGATCGACCCGGCCGACGAGCGGTTCCAGCAGACGGTGACGGCGATCGAGGCGGAGCTGCGCAGCGGGTCCACTGTGTACCGTTACCGCCGCGACGACGGCCTGCCGGGCGGTGAGGGCGGTTTCCACATCTGCGCGGCGTGGCTGATCGAGGCGTACCTGCTCACCGGGCGGCGCACCGAGGCGCAGGAGCTGTTCGACCAGATCGTCGCGGCGGCCGGCCCGACGGGCCTGCTGCCGGAGCAGTACGACCCGATCGCCGAACGGTCGCTCGGCAACCATCCGCAGGCGTATTCGCACATCGGGCTCATCAGGTGCGCCAACTTGCTGGCGGCCAGTTAGCCCTTTCGGTCCGAAAGCCGTTGAAGGCCACCATAAAGGCGTCCGCCGCCTTTATGGTGGCCTTCGGGCCATCGCGGAGGTGAGGCTGGTGCAAGGGACTTTCGGACAGGTCGAGTTCGTGCCGCTGCCGCCCCGCTTCGCCGACCGCGTGCGCTGGGGTTCGGTGGTCGTCGGGAGCTCGATGATCGCCGGGATGGTGCTCCTGTTCGGCCTCACGACGTTCCTGCAGGGCATCGTCCACGGCCATTCTTTTCCCGACACGCTCGTCGGGAAGGCGGCCGCGGTGGTGCCGCCGCTGGGCGTGCTGGCGATCGCGGTGCTGGTGCTTTCGTCCCGCCGCTGCCTGCGCGGCGACTACCTGGTGGTCGCCAGCGCCGGTTCGGCCCGCAACGCGCTGGTGTTCACGTACGTGCTGACGCTCGTGCTGATTCTCGGTTCGTTCGCGGTGCCGCTGGTGTTCCGCGTCTGGCGCGACACCCCGCAGTTCCGGGCGCCGGACCTGCTCACGACGTTCTCGACGCTCGGCTTCTCCACGATGGGCTTCCTGGCGGGGATGTTCTACGTGCGGCCGAGCGTGCAGACGCTCAGGAAGTTCAGCGACCACCCGATCTGGTGAGCTGAAACGTCCACAGTGGACTTGCCGGCCCAGCCGGTTCGCCCGTGAACGCCCCTGGCGCCTGCGGGCAGCAGGGAGCACGACCGGGACACGCTGCTCCCGTTGTCGTGGGCCGGGCTCGAAGCGGTGACCTGGACCGCCCGCTCGAGCCGGGCGAGCTCCGCTACACCCGCGAGGCGCCGCCGCCCACGACGTTCACGTACTCGATCACCACCGGCAAGCCCGGCCACCCGCGGCCGCCGGGTCTCAGCGCGCGTGGCTGGCGGCGTTCAGCGCGTCGGCGACGTTCGCCACTTCCAGCACCCGGATCCCGGCCGGCGGTTTCCCGGAGTCGGGCGGCACCAAGGCGTGCGTGAAGCCGAGCCGCGCCGCCTCCGCGAGCCGCCGGCCCACGCTCGGCACCCGGCGGATCTCGCCCGCCAGCCCGACCTCGCCCACCGACACCAGCCGCGGCGACAGCGGCACGTCTTCGAACGACGACGTCAACGCCAGCACCAGCGCCAGGTCGATGCCCGGCTCGGTGATCTTCATGCCGCCGACCGTGGCCGCGTACACGTCCTTGTCGCCCAGCTTCAGGCCGCCGCGCTTCTCCAGCACCGCCAGGACCATCGCCACGCGCGCCGAGTCCAGCCCGCTGACCGCGCGGCGCGGCTGCGGTGCCGACGTCGACGACACCAGCGCCTGGACCTCGCCCAGCAGCGGCCGCTTGCCCTCGAGCGACACCGTGATCGCCGTGCCCGACACCGCCTCTTCCGTGCGGCTGAGGAACAGCCCCGACGGGTCGGGCACCCCGACGATGCCTTCTTCCTGCAGCTCGAAACAGCCGATCTCGTCGGCCGCGCCGAAGCGGTTCTTGATGCCGCGCACCATCCGCAGCGTCGAATGCTTGTCGCCCTCGAACTGCAGGACGACGTCCACCAGGTGCTCCAGCACGCGCGGGCCGGCCACCGTGCCGTCCTTCGTGACGTGCCCCACGAGCACCACCGGCAGCCCGCGCTCCTTGGCCAGCGCGACCAGCCCGGACGTCACCGCGCGGACCTGCGTCACCCCGCCCGGCGAGCCGTCGACCTGCGGGGACGCCATGGTCTGCACCGAGTCGACGATCAGCACGCCCGGCTTGACGTCGTCGACGTGCCCGAGGATGGCCGAAAGGTCGCTCTCGGCGGCCAGGTACATGCGGTCGTGGACGTTGCCCGTTCGCTCAGCGCGCAACCGGACCTGGCCCGCGGACTCCTCGCCCGTGACGTACAGGGACCGGTCGACCGTCTTCGCCCACTGGTAGGCGACCTCGAGCAGCAGGGTCGACTTGCCGACGCCCGGCTCACCCGCGAGCAGCACCACCGCGCCGGGCACCAGGCCGCCGCCCAGCACCCGGTCGAGCTCGGAAACGCCGGTCCGGCGAGCCCGGGCGGCTTCGACGTCGACCTCGCCGATCGGCCGCGCCGGAGCGCTCGGCGCCCCGGCCGCGACGCGCTGGATGGCCGGCTTGGCCGGCGCTCCGCGCTCCTGGAACGAGCCCCACTCCTGGCACTCCGGACACCGGCCCAGCCACTTGGCCGCTTCGTACCCGCAGCTCCCGCAGCGGTAGGTGGTCCCTTTCTTCACCCCGCGAGGCTATCGGCGACCACCGACAAAACCGGGGACCTAGTCGTTGGCGTGCGCCGGCGCCGCGACGGGCAGCTCGACGGTGACCGGCCCGGCGTTCTGGAAGACGAAGGTCACCTTGAGGACCTGGCCGGGCCAGAGCGGCTGCTTCAGCGGGGCCAGCTTCACGGTGGCCTTGCCGACGACCTGGGGCGCGGTCGGCGTCGCGCTGGACGTCGGCGCCTCCGGCGTGGTGGTCGCGGTCCCGGTGGCGCTCGAGCTGGTGCCGGTCGGCGTCCCCGAGGAGGACGGCGTGGCCGCCGGGGCCGACGACGTGGCCTGGGCCTCGTTGGTGGACTCGACCGCGTCGTCCGGGCCGATCACCAGGGAGTGCCCGGCGACGACGGCCTTCGAGCCGCTGAGGGTCGCCGGGGCGCCGTCCTCGCTCGTCACCGAGACGAGTGAGTCGTCCTGGGCGCCCTCGTTCACGATCGTCAGCGTCAGCGCCGGGGTCGCACCGGCCGGGTAACCCGCGCCGGAGGTCGGGTACTGCACCGCGGCGTCGCGCAGGACGATGGTCTTGACCTGCGCGTACGTGCCGTTGACGGCGGGCTGCTGCGAGGCGGTCTGAGTGATCTGGCCGGCCCCGCACCCGGCGAGCACGAGCGCGGCACCGAGCGCCAGCACGCCCGCGCCGAGCACGCGACGATTCTGCAGCCTCACGTCGCAGTCCTTCCCTTTTCACGGCCTATCCGCCCCGAAGACTAGCCGGGGGCGATCTCCCGCGCGGAACCGGTGTGCGTTGCGCCCAAGATCAACCGTCCACAAAGGATTTCCCGCCACCCTGGGAAACCCGCCCGCATCACCTGCATGAGCACGGGGGTCGGACGTTTGTCAACCCCCGCTCAGGCCGCTGACCTGCGAGGACGAGTCCGGCCCGCTAGGTGGGCGCTGGCGGACCGTGCTAGGATGGAGTCAGCGAAAGGGGCAGAGGACACATGGTTTTCAAGGTCGGAGAGACCGTCGTCTACCCGCACCACGGTGCCGCACTCATCGAAGCCATCGAGACCCGCGTGATCAAGGGCGAGGAAAAGAAGTACCTCGTCCTCAAGGTCGCGCAAGGGGATCTCACGGTTCGCGTGCCCGCAGACAACGCCGAGATCGTCGGCGTTCGCGATGTCGTCGGGCAAGAAGGACTGGACAAGGTCTTCGACGTTCTGCGTGCTCCGCACACCGAAGAGCCCACCAACTGGTCTCGTCGGTACAAGGCCAACCTCGAGAAGCTCGCCTCCGGCGATGTGAACAAGGTGGCCGAAGTGGTGCGCGACCTCTGGCGGCGAGAGAAGGACCGCGGGCTTTCGGCAGGCGAGAAGCGCATGCTCGCCAAGGCGCGGCAAATTCTGGTCAGCGAGCTCGCGCTCGCGGAGGGCACCGACGAGGACAAGGCTGAAGTCCTCCTCGACGAAGTTCTGGAAACCGCGACGGTCTGAAGCCCGGGCACCTCGCTCGACGGGCGGGCAGGTGCCTCTACGATCGCGAACCGATGAACGTCGTCGCGATCGTGACCGTCGCACATCATGCCTCCGACGGAGAGCTCGCTCTCACGCCGGTCCATGGTGAGGCGCTACTCACGCACACCGTGCGGGGGCTGCTCGACGTGCCGGAAATCGATCTGGTGCTCGTGGCGGCCCCCCAGCGGTGTGCTTTTTCGTTTTCCCAGGCGGTCGGTGTCCTCGGAAAACGTGGTCTGACCTGCCGGGTCGTGCCCGGTTCCCCGCGGCAGGCCCTCGCCGCCGTCGAGGCCGAGCTGGCCCGTGACTCAGTTGTACTCCTCCACGACGCCCTGCGGGCCTTCATTCCTGCGGAAACGGTGCGTGACGTCATCCGCGCGGTCGGTGACGCCCCGGTGGTCGTCCCCGTGCTGCCGATGGCGGACACGGTGAAGGTGACCGACGCCTCGTTCATCGTCGGCACGGAGGACCGGAACCGGTTGCGCACCGCCCAGACCCCGATCGGCTACACGCTCGAGGCGTTCCGGTCGGCCGAGCTGTGGGACGTCGCCGGCGCGGCGACGGTCCCCGGCCACCCGGACGCGATGCGCGTCACGACGGATTTCGAACTTTCCCTGGCCGAGGCGATCGCGGCGGCACCGAAGAACGAGGAGACGCTGTGAGGATCGGCAACGGCGTGGACGTCCACCCGGTCGAAGCGGGCCGCGAGTGCTGGATGGCGGGCCTGCTGTGGCCGGGCGTGGACGGCTGCGCGGGCCACTCGGACGGCGACGTGGCGGCGCACGCCCTGTGCGACGCCCTGCTGTCGGCGGCGGGCCTGGGCGACCTCGGCGCGGTGTTCGGCACGGGCGACCCGCGGATGGACGGCGCCCACGGCGCGGACATGCTCGCCGAGGTCCGCGGCCTGGTTTCCGCGGCCGGCTGGCGCGTGGCGAACGCGTCGGTCCAGATCGTGGGCAACGCCCCGCGCGTGGGCAAGCGGCGCGAGGAAGCGCAGCAGGTGCTGTCGGAGGCGGTGGGCGGCCCGGTGAGCGTGTCGGGGACGACGTCGGACGGCCTGGGCCTCACCGGCCGAGGCGAAGGCATCGCGGCCTTCGCGACGGCACTCCTGCTCGCCACGGAATAGGCACCCACGGGCGCCCGTTCGGCGTGATATGGCCCTCACCCTCTCGGACGACGTCCGCGCGCTGATCGACGGGAAGAACTTCGCCACCGTCGCCACCCTCGATCCCGACGGCAGCCCGCAGACCTCCGTCGTCTGGATCGGCCTCGACGACGGCGACCTCGTCTTCAGCGCGACCGAGGACCGCCGGAAAGTCCGCAACCTGCGGCGCGACCCCCGCCTCGGCGTCTCGATCACCGACGCCACCAACCCGTACCGCCACACCCAGCTGCGCGGTACCGCCACGATCACCCCGGACCCCGGCAAGACACTCCCCAAGACTCTCAGCCACAAGTACCTCGCCCAGGACCCGCCGCTGGAAAGCGAGAGCACCGAGCGCGTCATCGTCCGGCTGAAGGTCGAGAAGGTCGCCGGGAACGTGAAATAGGGTCCAGACCATGGGTGTGACATTCAACGCGGCCACCAAGGCCCTGCTCGACGGCACCAACTACCCCGTCGTGGCCACCACGAACGCCGACGGCTCGCCGCAGAGCTCCGTCGTCTGGGCTCGCCGCGACGGCGACACCGTGCTCTTCGTGACCGTCCAAGGCCGGCGCAAGGAACGCAACATCCGCCGTGACCCGCGGGTTTCGCTGTCCGTCTTCGACCTGGCCGATCCGGAGAACTACGTCGAGATCCGCGGCCGCGCCGAGGTCACCGCCGAGGGCGGCCGCGAGCTGAACGACGAACTGGCCCGCAAGTACACCGGCACGGTCTTCCCGCCCGAGCCGCCCGAGGTCGTGCGCGTGCTCGTCCGCGTCGTGCCCGAACACGTCACAGGGCATTCGGCCTGACGCTCCCGTTAGGCTGGAAACCATGACGATCAGGGCGGTGTTGTTCGACTTCTCCGGCACGCTCTTCCGGCTCGAGCAGGACGAGTCGTGGCTCGCCGAGCTGACCGACCACGAAGGCACTCCCCTCGACATCGAGGCGCAGGCCGAGCTGATGCGCCGGATGACCGCGCCGGTCGGGCAGGTCGTCGAGCTCGACGCCGAGCACCTGCACGCCTGGCACAACCGCGACCGCGACCCCGGGCTGCACCGGAAGGTGTACCTCGAGGTGCTCAAGAAGTCCGGCGTCCCGCTCCCGGAGCAGGCCGTGGCCCTGTACGACCGGCTCATCGATCCCAGCCAGTGGACGCCCTACCCGGACACCGAAGCCGCGCTGAAGGCCGCGTCGGAACGCGGCCTCAAGGTCGGCGTGCTGAGCAACATCGCCTTCGACATCCGGCCGGCCTTCACCGCGCGCGGGTGGGACGCCTACGTCGACGAGTTCGTGCTGTCCTTCGAGGTCGGCGCCATCAAGCCGGAGCTGGAGATCTTCCGCAAGGCCGTCAGCGCCCTCGGCGTCCCGGCCACCGAGACCCTGATGGTCGGCGACAGCGAGGAGGCCGACGGCGGTGCCCGCGCGCTCGGCTGCGAGTTCGCGCTGGTCGACCCGCTGCCCACCGCCGACCGGCCGGACGCCCTGCTCACGGCCCTGCGCAAGCACGGGGTGGCGTGAGGGCCAGAGACATCCCTCACGCCCGACCCCGTACCCTTTGAGGGTGGCCCTTCACCTTTTCGACACAGCGACCCGGAGCGTGCGGGAGTTCCATCCCGTCCGTAGCGGAACGGCGTCGATCTACGTGTGTGGTGCCACCGTGCAGGGCGTGCCGCACATCGGGCACATCCGCGGCGCCCTGAACTACGACGTCCTGCGCCGCTGGCTCGTCCACAGTGGACTGGACGTGCTGCTGGTCCGCAACGTCACGGACATCGACGACAAGATCCTGGCCAAGGCCGCCGACGCCGGCCGGCCCTGGTGGGAGTGGGCGGCGACGCACGAGCGCGCCTTCGAGCAGGCCTACGACCAGCTCGGCTGCCTCCCGCCGTCGATCAACCCGCGCGCGACCGGGCACATCACCCAGATGGTCGAGCTGATGCAGCGCCTGATCGACCAGGGCCACGCGTACGCGACCGAAGGCGACGTCTACTTCTCGGTCAAGTCGTTCGACCACTACGGCGAGCTGTCGCGCCAGGGCCTCGACGACGTCCAGCAGGGCGAGACGCCGACCCGCGGCAAGCAGGACCCGCGCGACTTCACCCTGTGGAAGAGCGCGAAGCCGGGCGAGCCGTCGTGGCCGACGCCGTGGGGGCCCGGCCGGCCGGGCTGGCACCTCGAGTGCTCGGCGATGGCGACCGCCTACCTCGGCCGCGAGTTCGACATCCACGGCGGCGGGATCGACCTGATCTTCCCGCACCACGAGAACGAGCGCGCCCAGTCGAACGCCGCCGGCGACCCGTTCGCCCGCTACTGGCTGCACAACGCCTGGGTGACCATGTCGGGCGAGAAGATGGCCAAGTCGCTCGGCAACACCGTGTCGATCCCCGCGATGCTGGAGCGGTACCGCGCGGTCGAGCTGCGGTACTACCTGGTGCAGCCGCACTACCGGTCGAACGTCGAATACTCCGACGACGCGGTCTCCGAAGCCGCCCAGGGCTACCGGCGGATCGAGACGTTCTTGCGCCGCGCCGCGCAGTCCGGCGAGGTCGGGCTGGGCACGATCCCGGCGGAGTTCGCCGCCGCGCTCGACGACGACCTGGCGACGCCGCAGGCGTTCGCCGTGGTGCACAACACGGTGCGCGACGGTAACGCCGCGTTCGACGCGGGCGACACCTCCAAGGCACTCGACTTCGCCGCGGCCGTCCGCGCGATGACCGACGTGCTCGGCCTCGACCCGCTGTCCGCGCGCTGGTCCGAGGCGGGCGGTTCCGACACGCCCACCAAGGAAGCTCTGTCCCGGATCGTCGAAGGGCTCCTGGCCGAGCGCCAGCAGGCCCGGGCCGAGAAGGACTTCGCGCGCGCGGACGCCGCCCGTGACCGCCTCTCGCAGGCGGGCATCGTGGTGGAGGACACCCCCAACGGTCCTCAGTGGACAGTCAAGTCCGACTGATCCCGTTACAACGCAAGGAAACTTTCACCATGGCAGGCAATTCGCGGCGCCAGGGCGCGATCCGCAAGACGGGCACCAAGAAGGGTGCCGTCGTCGGCTCGGGCGGCCAGCGGCGCAAGGCGCTCGAAGGCAAGGGCCCGACCCCGAAGGCGGAGGACCGCCCCGGGCACAAGGCCTACCGCGCGGCCAACGCGGCGACGAAGCGCGACCAGGCCCGGCAGAAGAAGGCCGACAAGCCGGAGCTGATCGCCGGGCGCAACCCGGTGGTCGAGGCGCTGCGCGCGGACGTCCCGGCGACCGCGCTGTACGTCGCGCTGAACATCGACATCGACGACCGCGTCAACGAGGCCGTCCGGCTGGCCGGCGACAAGGGCATCTCGATCCTGGAGATCCCGCGCGAGGAGCTGGACCGCAAGACGAACCGGGCCGTGCACCAGGGCCTGGGCCTGCAGGTCCCGCCGTTCGAGTACGCCCACCCGGACGACCTGATGGCGGCGGCCCGCAACTCGGGCGAGGTGCCCCTGTTCGTCGCGCTCGACGGCGTCACCGACCCGCGGAACCTGGGCGCGGTGATCCGGTCGGCGGCCGCGTTCGGCGCCCAGGGCGTGCTGCTGCCGGAGCGGCGCAGCGCGGGCATGACGGCGGTGGCGTGGCGGACGAGCGCCGGCACGGCGGCGAAGCTGCCGATCGCGGTGGCGACGAACCTGACGCGCCAGCTCAAGTCGTGGGCGAACGACGGCCTGATGCTGGTCGGCCTGGACGCGGACGGCTCGGTCGACATCGACGAGCTGGAGCTGGCGTCCGACCCGCTGGTCATCGTGCTCGGCTCCGAAGGCCGCGGGCTCTCGCGCCTGGTGCGCGAGACGTGCGACGCCACGGTGTCGATCCCGATGGCGGCGGGCGTCGAGTCGCTGAACGCGTCCGTGGCGGCGGGAGTGCTGCTCGCGGAGGTGGCGCGGCGCCGCCGTGTCGCCGGTCGGGTCTGACCCGGCCACCCACTCGGGTTAAGGTCACCGTCGGATAAACCGAGGGGACCCGATGTCGTTCGTATCGCCACTGTTCCTGTGGTACTTCATGCCGGCGGTGCTCATCGCCGTCCTGGTGTGCCCGCGGAGCTGGCGCAACGGCATCGTCGCGGTCGGCAGCCTGCTGTTCTACACGATCGGCGCCGGGCCGTTCGTGTTCCTGCTGCTCGGCTGCATGGTCGTCAACTTCCTGGCCGGGCCGTGGCTCGCGCCGAGCCCGTGGGACGTCAACGGCACCCGGCGGCGCCGGATCCTCGTCGGCGTGGTGACGCTCGACGTCGCGGTGCTGGTGATCTGGAAGTACGCGGGGTTCGCGACGCAGCAGATCGCCGCCGTCGCGCACTGGTTCGGCGGCAGCGTGCCGGTGGCGAGCATCGTGGTGCCGATCGGCATCTCGTTCTACACGTTCCACCACATCTCGTACGTCGTCGACATCTACCGCGGCGAGCGGCAGGCACTGCGGAACCCGGTGTCGTTCGCCGCGTACATCGCGATGTTCCCGCAGCTGGTGGCCGGCCCGATCGTGCGCTACCGCGAGATCGCCGACCAGCTGCCGCAGCAGCGTTCGCACCGCCTCGACGACATCGCGGCGGGCTTCCCGCGGTTCGCGCTGGGCCTGTGCAAGAAGACGATCATCGCGGACTCGCTGAGCCCGCTGGTCGAGGCGTGCTTCAAGGTGCCGCCGGACGAAATGACGTTCGCGACGGCCTGGCTCGGCGCGCTCGGCTACACGCTCCAGCTGTTCTTCGACTTTTCCGGCTATTCGGACATGGCGATCGGCCTCGGCCGCATGCTGGGCTTCCGCCTGCCGGAGAACTTCGCGCGCCCGTACTCGTCGGTGACGATCACGGAGTTCTGGCGCCGCTGGCACATGAGCTTGAGCCGCTGGTTCCGCGACTACGTCTACATCCCTCTGGGCGGCAACCGCAACGGCGCGGCGAAGACGTACCGGAACCTGTGCATCGTGTTCGTGCTGACGGGTTTCTGGCACGGCGCGCAGTGGACGTTCCTGGTGTGGGGCTGTTACCACGGAGCGCTGCTGGTGATCGAGCGCCGCTTCCGCTTCGACCTGGACCCGGCTTCGCGCTGGCCACGCCTGGCCCGCCGAGCCCTGACGATGCTGCTGGTGGTGTTCGGCTGGGTGTTCTTCCGCTCGGCGGACCTGGGCAGCGCGCTGTCGATGATCGGCCACATGCTGATCCCCGACTTCGACGGCTTGGGCACGGGAGTGGAGCAGGCGTTCACGAACCAGCGCCTGGTCCTCCTCCTGGCCGCGGCGGCGGTGTTCTTCCTCCCGGCCCACCCGGTGACGGGCCCGATGCTGGAGTCGTCCCGAAGCCGCCCGGCAACGGCGCTGCGCATAGGCGTGATGACGGTGGGTCTGCTGTACGCGGCGATCCTCATCGCCACGGGGACGTTCAGCCCGTTCCTGTACTACCAGTTCTAGGGACCACTCCTCACCCACCAAGGGGCGCAACCATGGTCGACGTGTGGACGGTCGAGATGGACCGTGAACTTGCCCGCCTGGTTCGGGTCTGGCGCGTCGATGAGGAGCAGAGCTGGCGTCAGATCGCCGCCGGCATCACCGAGCACCTCGATCTGCCACACAGCGACAGCCAGCTCGCGGGGCGTGCACTGTGTACCCGGGCGGCGCAGCTGCTGGGTGAGGAACCGTGGAACTGATGGGTGCGGCTCCGGATCCGCGGTTCGATGGTTACCGCGTTCGTGCGCCTCAGTTCCGCCGCCGCGCAGGTCGGGGGTGCGCTCTGGCGGCGGCAGTGGTCCGAAGGGTCCGCGACGACGTCTTCCAGTTGGCTGCGCCTGACGGCCTGGCAGCATGATCGGGGAGAACCGCTGGAGGCCCGAGAAATGACCGACCCGACCGAGCTGGCCAAGACGCCCGGCGTGATCCCCTACGTCGACCACCACGTCGGGCCGCGGCGGCTGCTGGTCCTCGAGATCCCGCACCTCGGCCACACCGTGCAGGACTACGCGCCCGTCGCGAGCATCGACGGCCGGCAGTACGTCGTCTCGTGGGGGGCCGTCTGCTTCGAGGTGCCCGCCGACCGGAACGTGCACGTCAGCGTGCACCTGCACACCAACAGCGGGCGCGACCACACGATCACCCCCTTCGCCTCGCTCGTCCTGTCGCCCCATCCCGCGCCCTTGCGGCTCGTCGCCCAGTTCGTGCCGAGCCGGGGTCCCCAGGGCACGCTCGTCCCCGTCGGCTGATCGTGCTCGCGACGCGCTACCTCTTCCTCACCCGGCACGGCGAAGCGGGCCCATCCGGTGATCTCACCGAGGCCGGGCAGCGCCAGGCCGTGCTGCTCGGCCGGCGCCTGCGCGACATCCCGGTCACCGCCGTGCACCACGGTCCTCTGCCCCGCGCCACCCAGACCGCCGCCTTCGTCGCGATGCAGCTGCCCGGCGTCCCGGTGTACGTCGACGAAGCGGCCGGCGACTTCGTCCCCTACACGCCGATGCGCGAGGAGCTCCCCGAGACCTCCGGCGACCTCCTGCACGCCTTCGCCCGGCAACTGCCGCCCACGGACGAGGAGCTCGCCGCCGAGGCCGAGCGGCGGTTCACCGGGCCCGTGCCGGGGAACGAGCCGCGGTACGACGTGCTCATCACGCACAACTTCCTCGCCGGCTGGCTCGTGCGCGCATCGCAGGACGCGCCGCCGTGGCGGTGGCTCGCGCTCGACCACGCCAACGCCGCGCTCACCGTGATCCGCTACTCGCCCGGGCGCCCGGCCGCGCTGCTGGCCTACAACGACGTCGGTCACCTGCCCGCGGAACTGCGCTGGACCGGCTTTCCGCCCGAGTTTTACCTTCCGTGACCGGCGAACGCGGAGCGTTGCCGCACCCGGAAACTGTGGCTCGCCCGAATGGCCGATCCTGACAGGATGGGCGGATGAGTCCCGTTCCGTCGCCCACCTCCGATCGGCTCAGCGACTACCTCGCCGCCGACGCCGTCGTCGATCACGGACACCCGTCGATCCGCGCGAAAGCCGAGGACCTCCGGCCGGGTTCCGGCGACGTCGTCGCGCGCGCCGAGGCCGCGTTCCTCTTCGTGCGGGACGAGATCGACCACGTGATCGACGCACGCGATCCGCGCGTCACCTGGCGGGCGTCGGACGTCCTGCGCGAGCGCGTCGGGCTGTGCCACGCGAAAACGCACCTGCTCGCCGCTTTGCTGCGCGCACAAGGGATTCCCGCCGGGTTCTGCTACCAGGAGCTCTCCGCACTGCACGGGCTCAATGCCGTGTATCTGCACGGTAAGTGGGCCCGGCTCGACGCGCGCGGGAACCGCACCGGCGCCCGCGGGGAGTTTTCGCTCGACGAGGAAGAACTCGCCTGGCCGGTGGATCGCGAGCGCGGCGAACGCGACCACCCGGAGATCCACCCGGCGCCCGCGGCGGTCGTCGTCGATTTCCTGATGACCGCGCGACCGGGCCCCGGCTGGTACGAAAAAGATCTCCCCGGCACGCTTTGACGCCGGTTTTCCGCGGTTTTCGGAAAACTCGGCGAGCCGGTTAGTTATTGCCGAGAGTGACGTCTGTCCGTCAGGATTGTCCCCCGAATCTCTTATTTCGCGGGCTCCCCCAGGCGCGTAAAGTGACTCCCCGCGCTCGAACAGACACTTTGTGCATTCGTCCGTTCGGGTGGCTCGAGGGAGGTGAAGCACGTGGCCGCGGATGGCGGACGCCTCCGCCGTACCCCACTGCAGGAGATCTTCTGGACGAGGACGAGCCTGCTCCTCACGGTGCTCGTCGTGGTCGCCGGGCTGAGCCTGTGGCTCGCCGGCCTGATGGACCCCGGCACCGGGAAGAACCTGGTGACGTCGCTGGGCACCGGCACCCTGATCTCCGCGATCGTCGGGTTCGGCACGACGCTGATCACCGCCAGCGCGTCGCAGAAGGCGCTGGTGACCCCGGTGATCGAGGAGAGCAGGCGCGCGCTGGAGGACCTCAGCGCCGAATACCGGGCGCTGAACAAGGAGTTCTTCCCCACCGACGTGTTCGAGGCGACCACCGATCCGGACCCCGCGTTCAACCGCGCGCTGATGGCCGACCTCAACGCGACCCGGCAGTACTTCTTCCGCGGCTTCTCCGGGCGGCACGCCGCCGCCCGCCTGCTGCTTTCCCGCACGGAACGGGAGCTCCGGGCCGTCATTGCCGACCCCCGTGACGCCAACTCGATCAGCGGGCGCGCCCGCTACCTGTTGCGCCGCGAGGCGGGCGACGTCGACTACGAACAGATCCAGACCCGGCTCCACGAGGAGATCCGGATCGGGCTCGTCGGCCTCTTCCTGGCGCGCAGCCGCTGCGCGCAGGTCGACATCACCGTGATCCCCGACCCGCCGCTGGACCGGCTCGAAATGTTCGACGACAGCGTGTGGGTTTCGCTCTACAGCGACGTCCGCGGCGCCACGAAGCTGTACCCGCGGTCCCTTCGGTTCACCGAGGGTTCCTTCCTCTACAACATGGAACGCGCCGAGTTCGTGCGCGTTTCGCAGTCCCGGACCGGCCGCCACTTCCGCATCACGTCCGCGACGACGCGGACGGATTTCCTGGCGCTGTTCGAAAAGATCACCGGATCCCCCTTGTCCGAGGAGCAGTTCCGCGAGCTGGAGGGCAAGTTCCACGCCTTCCGCGCGGAGTTCTCCGAAGTAGCCGAGCTAGGGAGCTGACCTTGCTCACCCGCCTGTCCCCTCTTTCCGAACTGGCCGCGCGCCTGCGTGCGGCCGGGCCCCCGATCGCCGCCGACTGGCGCGCGGTCGACGGCTGGTTCCGGCCGTGGGCCGGCCAGTCCGGGCTGCGCGACGAACTGCGCGCGCAACTGCGCGCGCTGACGGACGCGCAGGCCGCCAAGGTGCTGCGCTCGTCCCGGGAAACGACCACACACTTCGCCTGGTGCCTGCTGGATTCACCGGCCGACCCGTTCTCCTTCTGGCTGCACGAATACAAGGCGCAGGAGGACTGGCGGGAGGGCTACGCGGATTCCGTGCACAACCACAGGTACCACTTCTGCACCACCATTCTCCGGGGCGACTACCTCCACGAAAGGTACGAGACGACGATCGACGGCGGCACCGGGCTGATCACCTCGGCGCGGCGGCGGCGCAGCACGTTGTGCCAGGCCGGCGCGTGCATCACCATGCTGGCCGACGAATTCCACCGGATCCCCGAAGCCGCGGCCGGGACGATGACTTTCCTGGTGAAATCACGGCCGGTGAGCGGATACAGCCTTTCCTTCGATCCCGCCGGCGGAATCGGCCATCGGCACGTTCCGGTCGAGAGCCGATTGGGGGAATTGGCGGACCGCATCTAGCTACACACCGGCGTCAGCGGCGCTTACCATTACTCCACCCGTCTGAACACCACGGCCGGGATCGGAGAGGTGTATGCGCACGCAGGAAAGCACGATCGACCACGTCACCGTCGGCGCTGTGGAAAACCGGGTCCACCGGCTGTGCCACCGCTATGCCGAACGCCTGCAGTTCCACGGCTGGCACCACGTGAGTTTCGTCCGCGCGAAAGCGGTCGGCTTCGCCCAGCACAACGGGGCCGACCGCGCCGTGGTCGAAGTGGCCGCGCTGGTGCACGACGTCAACTACCTGGTGCTCCGGAACTCGCCCGCCGCGGCGGGCCGGAGCCTGCGGCTGGAGATCCTCGCGGAGTGCGGCGTGCCGCCGTCCGTCGCGCGCTGGATAGACGAGATCGTCGACGAAGCCGAGATGGCCACGCGCGGCCGTGACATCTCGCTGGAGGCACAGGCGCTGAGCGACGCCGACACGCTGTTCAAGGCGCTGCCGGTGACGCCGGTGGTGCTCGCGCACCGGTACCTGCGCGAAAACGGGCTGAGCCTGCGCGAGCTGGCGGACAAGATCGTCGGCGAACAGTGCGACGTCCACGACGAGGGGTACTACTTCTACAACCCCGAAGCGGCGGCGACGTACTCGCGCTGGGCGATGGCGAACCTCCAGCTGTGGCAGTGCATCAAGGAGGCGGTCGACGACCCGACGGTCGCGGAACTGCTGGACGCCGTCCACGCGGTGGACGCGCTGGCGTCCTAGTTACGCAAGCACCTGGTGGGCCGCGACCGTCATCCGCTAACGCTGGCCGTAGCTGCGCAGCCGGTCGACGACCTTGGCCACCTCGGGCGGCGGCAGCAGGCTCGGCCGGCCGGCGCTCTGCGCGAGCAGCCACACGCGGCAGGCCCATTCGAGCTGCTGCGCGCGGTGGTAGGCGGCCTCGAGGCCGTCGCCGTAGGTCAGGGTGCCGTGGTTGGCCATGAGGCAGCCGCGGCGTCCGTCCAGTGCCTCGAGCACGGCGGCGGCGAGCTCGGGCGTGCCGTAAGTGGCGTAGCGAGCGACGCGCACGGACGGCCCGATGGTCGCGATGATGTAGTGGACCGGCGGCAGCTCGCGCACGAGCGTGGAGGCGGCGGTGGCGTGCGGCGAGTGCGTGTGCACGACAGCGGTCACCGGCTCGCCGTCGGGATCGCGCACGTCCCAGTAGACGGACAGGTGCATCGGCAGCTCACTGGTCGGCTTGAGCGAACCGTCGACAACCTGCCCACCGAGGTCGACGACGGGCACGTCGGCCGGGTTCAGGCTGGAGTAGCCGACCCCGGTCGGGGTGACGGCAACGAGATCACCGGCCCGCACGGACACGTTCCCGGACGTGCCGACGACCAGGCCATCACCGACCATCCGCCGCGCATAAGCACACACGGCGGCGCGCTCGGTCTCGAGGATCATGGGCAGGTCCGTTCGTCTCGGGGGTGATCAGCATGAACATTGCCAGCCACCCACGAGCCTCGGCCACCTACCCGGCCGGGGGATTTCCAGAGGGCACGAACGGCCCGTTCGCGACGCCGCGCGGGCGCGAAGGGGCCGTTGGTGACGCCGGGCCGGGCGCGAACGGGCCGGTCGCGACGGCTGAGCGGGCGCGAAAGGGCCGCTCGCTACGCCGCCCGCGCGAGCGCGAATGGACCGTTCGCGACCCCGCCGGGGCACGAAAGGGCCAGTCGCGACGCTGGACGGGTGCGCAAGGGCCGCTCGCTACGCCGCCCGCGCGCGAAAGGGCCGGTCGCAACGCCCGCCGAGTCGCGAAAGGGCCACTCGCAACGCCCGCCCGCGCGCGAAAGGGCCACTCGCAACGCCCACCGAGACGCGAAAGGGCCAGTCGCGACGCCGGGCCAGGCGCGAAAGGGCCGCTCGCGCCCCGGGCCAGGGGTGCGAGCGGACCGTTCGCCCTAAGCCTTCGTCGGAGCAGGCGCAGCAGGAGCGGCAGCGGAAGCCGGAGCAGCCTTCGAAGCCGCACCCTTCGGCGCAGGCGCAGGAGCAGGCGCAGGCTTGCGATCCCCGTTCTCACCAGCCACAGGCTCCGGAGCCAGCAACCGCATGGCCTCCTGAACAGCCACATCCGTAGCCGCGATCCGCTCGGCGACCTTCGACCGCAGGTCCAGAGCCAGCTTCCGGTTCTGGTCAGCCGTCGCCTGCTTGGACCGAGCGTCGGCCAAGGCCGCGTCCGTCTCGTGCTTCTTGGTCGCGATCTCCTCGTCGAACGCCTTCTTCTTGGCCGCGTACTCGTCGTCGAAGGCCTTCTTCTTGCGGGCCAGCTCCTCCGAAGCCACCCGGTCCGCCTCGGCGCGTGCCTCGGCCGCCGCTGCTTCGGCTGCCGCGTCCGCTTCCTTGCGGGACCGCTCCGCCGCCGCGGCCAGCTCGACCCGCTTGGCGCCCGCCGCCGCGTTGAGCTTTTCGATTTCGGCCTTCGCGTCCGACAGCAGGCGGGCGCGCTCCTCTTCCGCGTCCTTCGCCAGCTTGTCGGCCGTGCGGCGCGTCTCGTGCGCGTACTTGTCGGCCTGGTCGCGGGTCGATGCCGCGTCCGCCTCCGCCGCCGCGCGCAGGTCGGCGATCTCCTCCTCGGCGAGCTGCATCATCATCCGGACGCGCTCGGCCATCGCGCCGGCGCCGGACGGGCTCGAACTCATCCTGGCCAGCGCGGCCTTGGTCTCGGCGAGCTCCTTCTGCGCGTACGCGAGGGCCTTGGTGAGGTCCGCCGACGTCGCGACGGCTTCGTCGCGGCTGCGGGACGTCTCGCGCAGGTCCTTGTTCAGCTCGGCGACGCGTTCGTCGACCTGACGCTGGTTGTAGCCGCGGACACCCACGGCGAACTGGGCGGTCTTCGGGGCGGGCTGGGGCTTCTCAGGCGCGACCATCGCGCCACCTTAATGAGCCGGGGCCCGTCAGGACGTACCGCCAAACGGATGCATCACGAATATTGGAACCCCCGGTGACGCATGGCATCCTGAGCTTGTTGACCAGCGGTTAACGGCGAGGAGGCCACTGTGGACATACAGGCGATCCTCGCGGACATCGGCGAGCACTGGCACGTCTACGCCACCATGCCGCTCATCGCCGCCCTGATCGGCTACCTGACCAAGCGCGTCGCCATCGAGATGATGTTCCGGCCCCTCGAGTTCCGCGGCATCCGGCCGTTCCTCGGCTGGCAGGGCGTGATCCCGGCGAACGCGCGGCGGATGGCCACCACCGCCGTCGACCTGCTCACCCGCAACCTCGTCGACCCGCAGGAGATCTTCAGCCGCCTCGATCCGGAAGAAATGGTCAAAGAGCTCGAAGCACCCCTGCTCAAGGCCGTCGAAGACGTCACCCGCGAAGTCATGGAGACCTACCAGCCGCGGCTCTGGGAGCTGCTGCCGGCGCGGGCGCAGCAGCTGCTCGTCGACCAGGTCCGCGCGCAGGCGCCGGAAGTCGTGAAGCGCCTGCTGCGGGAGGTCTCGACCAACATCGACGAGGTCCTCGACGTCAACGCCATGCTGATCGGCGCCATGGTCCGCGACAAGTCGCTGACCTGCCGGCTGATCCGCGAGGTCGCCGCGCCCGAGTTCAAGTTCATCGCGCGGTCGGGGATCTGGTTCGGGTTCGTGATCGGGCTCGTCCAGTTCGTCGCGTGGGCGCTGACGAAACAGCCGCTGATCATGCCGGTCTTCGGTTTCGTCACGGGCTTCGTCACGGACTGGCTCGCGCTCAAGATGATCTTCTACCCGCGCGAGCCCCGCGGGTTCCTCTTCTTCCGCTGGCAGGGCATGTTCCAGAAACGGCGCCAGGAGGTCGCCGCCGACTACGGCGCGCTGATCGCCGACGAGGTGCTCACCGTGCGGAACGTGCTGGAGGCCGTGCTCACCGGGCCGCGCGCGGACCGGCTGTTCGCGCTGGTCACCCGCGAGGTGCAGCGCACGATCGACGCGCAGGCGAGCATCGCCAAGCCGCTCGTCGCGCTGACCATCGGCGGCCGCCAGTACCAGGAGATGAAACGCGCGGCCGCCGCCAAAACGATCGAACACCTCCCCGAAACGGTGAAACACGTCGAGAGCTACGCGACCGGCGCGCTCGACGTCCGCAACACCATCGTCGAAAAGATGCAGCAGCTGACCCCGCTCGAGTTCGAAGGCATCCTGCGCCCGGCCTTCAAGCAGGACGAATGGAAGCTCATCGCCGTCGGCGCGATCATCGGCGGGCTGGTGGGTGAACTGCAGGTACTGCTCCTGCTCCACTGACACCGGGCCGATAGCGTGCCCGGCGTGGACGCGATCGAGTTCGGCACGCACTGGCAGGTGTACGTCACCATGCCGTTCATCGCGGCCCTGATCGGCTACGTCACCAAGCGCGTCGCCATCGAAATGATGTTCCGGCCGCTCGAATTCACCGGGATCAAGCCGTTCCTCGGCTGGCAGGGGGTGCTGCCGGCGAACGCCGAGCGCATGGCGGCGACGGCGACCGAAATGCTGACGACCACCCTGGTCGACCCCAAGGAGATCTTCGCCCGCCTCGACCCGGTGCAGGTCGCGAAGGAGATCGAACAGCCGCTGCTGCGGGTCGTCGAGGACGTCACCCGCGAGGTCATGGAGACCTACCAGCCGCGGCTCTGGGAAGTGCTGCCGAACACCGCGCAGCTGCTGCTGCTCAAGCGCGTCCAGGCCGAGGCGCCGAAGGCGATCACCAAGATCATGCGGGAGATCGCCGACAACATCGAGGACGTCCTCGACCTGCAGCACATGGTCGTGACGAACCTCGTGCGCGACAAGGCCCTGCTCAACCGGCTCATCCGCGACATCTCGCGGCCCGAGATGCGGTTCATCGCGCGCTCGGGCATCGGGTTCGGGTTCGTCCTCGGCTGCGTGCAGCTCGTCGTGTGGACGCTGACGAAGTCGCCGATCGTGCTTCCGCTGTTCGGCCTCCTCATCGGCTGGTTCACCGACTGGCTGGCCCTGAAGATGATCTTCCTGCCACGCGAACCCAAGCGGTTCTTGGGCCTCTACACCTGGCAGGGCGTCTTCCAGAAGCGCCGCGACGAGGTGGCCGCCGACTACGGCGACATGATCGCCCGCGAGATCATCACCATCCCGAACCTGCTGGAAGCCGTGCTGAGCGGGCCGAAGTCCGACCGCCTGTTCACGATGATCACCCGCGAGGTGCAGAAGACGATCGACGCGCAGGCGAGCGTCGTGAAACCGTTCGTCGCCATCGCCGTCGGGACGAGGAAGTTCCAGGAGATGAAGCAGACGGCGGCGGCGAAGGCGGCGGAGCGCGTCCCGGAGACGATCCGGTACGCCGAGAACTACGCGATCAACGCGCTCGACGTGCGGAACACCATCGTCGACCGGATGAAGAAGCTGAGCGCGCTGGAGTTCGAGCAGCTGCTGCGGCCGGCGTTCCGGCAGGACGAGTGGAAGCTGATCGCCGTCGGCGCGGTGATCGGCGGACTGGTCGGCGAGCTGCAGGTGCTCGCCCTGCTCGGCTAGCCGGTACGGTTTCGCTTTCGGGAGAGGAGGTCGGGTGGACGCTGTCCTGCACGACCTCGCCCTCCACTGGCCGCTGTACGCGGCGATGCCGTTCATCGCGGCGCTGATCGGGTACGTCACCAAGCGCGTCGCCATCGAGATGATGTTCCGGCCCCTGGAGTTCGTCGGGATCCCGCCGCTGCTCGGCTGGCAGGGCGTCGTCCCGAAGCACGGCGGCCGGATGGCGGCGGTGGCGACCGAGCTGCTGACGGCGAACCTCCTCGACCTGCGCGAGGTCTTCGGCCGCATCGACCCCGTGATCATCACGAGCGAGCTGGAACAGCCGCTGCTGCGCGCGGTCGACCACATCGCGCGCGACGTCCTCGCCGAACACCACCCGCGGCTGTGGGAGGTCATGCCGACGCTGGCGCAGGAGATGCTGATCAAGCAGGTCCAGGCGTCGGCGCCGCGGCTGGTCCGGGAGTTCCTCGACGACGTCCGCGAGAACCTCGACGAGGTCCTCGACGTCCAGCACATGACGGTCGAGCGGCTGACGCGCGACAAGGCGCTGCTGGTACGCCTGATCCGCGAGACGTCCCGGCCGGAGATGGCGTTCATCGCGCGGATGGGCATCTACTTCGGCTTCGGCCTCGGCCTGGTCCAGACGATCGTCTGGGCGTTCACGCGCGAGCCCCTGGTGCTGCCGGTCTTCGGCGGCTCGATCGGCCTGTTCACCGACTGGCTGGCGATCAAGCTGATCTTCGTCCCGCGCGAGCCGGTCCGGCTGGGCCGCGTGATCTTCCAGGGCAAGTTCCAGCGCCGGCGCGCGGAGGTGGCGCGCCAGTACGGCGAGCTGATCGCGAACGAGGTCCTGACGGTCCAGAACCTGCTGGACGCGGTCCTGCGCGGCCCGCGAGCCGACCGCCTGGCGGCGCTGGTCGAGCACCTCGTCTCGGAAGCGGTCGACACGCAGATGCCGCTGTCCCGGACCGTCGGCGGCACGCGGCTGAAGGAGATGAAGCACGCGGCGGCCCGCAAGGCGCTCGAACAGCTGCCGGACACGGCCCGGTACGCCGAGGGGTACCTGACCGAGGCGATGGACGTCGCGAAGATGATCGAGCAGCGGATGCTGGCGTTGACGCCACTGGAGTTCGAGGGCTTGCTGCGCCCGGCGTTCCGCCAGGACGAGTGGAAGCTGATCGCGGTCGGCGGGGTGATCGGGTTCGTCGTGGGTGAGCTGCAGGTCCTGCTGATGCTGGGTTAGGCCGCCGCGACGAGAGCCGGTTCCACCGCGCGGACCCGGGTCCGGCGATCGCGCTGCCAGGCGATCACCCGGCACACCACGTAGATCAGGAACGAAATCGCCGTCACGAAGGCGCTCACCGGCAGCCCGGGCGCCAGCGACAGCACGATCCCGCCGATCGCCGACACCTCGGCGAACACGATCGACAGCACCGTGGCCTTCCACGGCGACGCCGTCACGCGCGCGGCAGCGGCCGCGGGCGTCACCATCAGCGCCACCACCAGCAGCGAGCCGACCACCTTCACGCTCAACGCCGTCGAGACACCCACCAGCAGCGCGAACACCACGGTCAGCGTCTTCACCGGCACCCCGCGCGCGACCGCGACGTTCCGGTCCACGGAGGCGAACAACAGCGGCCGGTACACCAAGGCCAGCACCGCCAGCACCACCACCGACGACACCACGAACAACGTCAGGTTCGTCGAATCGATCGTGAT
Organism: Amycolatopsis stemonae; assembly: GCF_054781455.1. NCBI lineage: Bacteria > Bacillati > Actinomycetota > Actinomycetes > Pseudonocardiales > Pseudonocardiaceae > Amycolatopsis > Amycolatopsis stemonae. The sequence goes on from NZ_BAAGUJ010000001.1 coordinate 993,518, forward strand.
GATCTGGCCGGTCAAGATCCCGAACTTGTTCCCGGACCGTCCTTTGTAGAACGACAGGAACAGCACGCCCATGCCGAGGCCGAACGACAGGATCACGCCGATCACCGAGTCGCGGTCCGCGTCGCGCGCGCCCAGGATGCCCAGCAGCAGCGCCGCCACCACCGCGCCGATCAGGGCGCCGTACTCGACGCCGATGCCCAGCAGCAGGGCCGCCGCGCCGCCGGTGAACGCCAGCTCGGACGTGCCGTGCACCGCGAACGACATCCGCCGCATCACGATGAGCGGGCCCAGCACCCCGGCCACCAGGCCGAGGATCGCCGCCGCCAGCAACGCCGTCCGGACGCCGTCGAGCTCGGTGATCAGCTCCCAGGTCTTGCCGAAGTCGAACAGATCCAAGACTCAGCCCACTTGCTCTTCGACGTCGTGCTCGTGGTGGTGCGGCTCCTCCTCGCACAACGCGCTCTGCGCGCCCGCGATGTGGATCTGCCCGCCCACCTTCAGCACCTCGACGCGGGTTCCGTACAGCTCGGACAGGGTCTCGGTGGTCATGACCTCGTCCGGCTTGCCGATCCGGAACTGGCCGTTGACCAGGTACAGCACCCGGTCGACGAACGGCAGCACCGGGTTGATCTCGTGCGTCACGAACAGCACCGCCGTGCCCGCCGCGCGCCGCCGGGCGTCGATCAGCTCGCTGATCGCGCGCTGGTGCGCCAGGTCCAGGGACAGCAGGGGCTCGTCGCAGAGCAGCACCTCGGGGTCGCCGACCAGGGCCTGGGCCACCCGCAGCCGCTGCTGCTCGCCGCCGGACAGCCGGCCGACCGGCTGCTTCGCGTAGCGGGTCGCGCCGACCGCGTCGATCGCCGCGGCGACCCGGCGCCGCCGGGCGGCCATGCCGAACAGGCCCGGACCCCAGCGGTGACCGTCGAGGCCCAAACCGACCAGGTCGACGCCGCGCAGCGTCAGCGACTCGTCGATCGCGCGCTGCTGCGGGATGTAGCCGACCTTGCGGTTCGCGCCGCCCGGACGGCCGCCGGCGATCTCGACCGCGCCCGCCGACAGGCCCTGCATGCCGAGCAGCGCCTTGAGCAGGCTGCTCTTGCCGGAGCCGTTCGGGCCGAGCACGGCGAGGAACTCCCCCGGCTCGACGACGAGGTCGAGCCCCGACCAGAGCGTGCGGGGACCGAAGGCGAGGCCCGCCCCGCGGACCCGGACCGCGGGGCGTACGTCATCGGGGACAGAGGTCGGCGGCATGGTTACTTCAACGCTCCTGCCAGCGCATCCACTTCCCCGGTCATCCAGCCAATGTAGTCCGTCACACCCCGGGGCAGCGTTTCGGTCACGTCCACGACGCCGATCCCGGCGGCCTTCGCCTGCCCGACGACGTCCTGGGTCAGCGGGGTGACCGTCTGCGCGTTGTTGATCAGCGCCTTGACCTGCTTGGTGGCGATGAGCTGCTTGTACTCGTTCACGGCACCCGCCGGGACGTCGGTGTCGTTCTCGACGGCGTCCGAGAACGCCTTGGGCGTCGCGTCGGTCAGCTTCGCGCTCTGGAGCAGGTAGTGCGCGACCGGCTCGGTGACGACGACCTTCGCGCCCGGGTGCGACGCGCCCAGCTCGCCGAGGCGCTTCTCCAGCGCGTCGACCTTCGCCTTGAACGCGGTCGCGTTGTCGGTGAACTGCTGCTTCGCGGCCGGCTGGAGCTCGCCGAGCTGCGCCGCGACCTGGTCGGCGACCTTGCCGACGCCCGGCAGGTCGTACCAGACGTGCTCGTTCTCGTCGCCGGTCGCGGCGATGTCGTAGGCGACGAGCTTCTTGGCGTCGCCGGCCTGCGCGGTGAGCTTGTCGAAGAACTCGTCGTAACCGCCGCCGTTGGAGAGGAGCAGCTTCGCGTCCTTCGCCGCGAGCGCGTCGTCCGCCGTGGTCTCGTACGAGTGCGGGTCGGCCGAGGGGTCGTGGATGATCGACTTGACCTCGACCTTGTCGCCGCCGACGGCGCTCACGACGCTGCCCCAGACGTCCGTCGAAGCCACGACCCCGATCTTGTCCGAGCCGCCGGACTGCCCGCCGCCGTCGGAGGTTCCACCGGAGCACGCGGCCAGGGCGAGCACGGACAGGGCCGAAGCGGCGGCGAGCACGCTCCTGGTGCGGGAACTCATCTGAAGACTCCTGCAGACGCTAATGGAAACCGTTGTCAGATTCACCTTACCCCATCCGGATGACTTCCTGGCCATCCGATCCCGGTTTGGTGTATGCGTCTTCATGCATGCGGATCGAGACATCGACCACCCGGGGTGTCTCTTCAGGAAAACGATCTGAACCGTTACGGTTTGCTGATGGGACGTCCTATTCGCACCCGGAGGCAGGCGACGCTGGCGTCGCTCGCGGCGGAGCTCGGTGTGTCCAGGACCACGGTGTCCAACGCCTACAACCGGCCGGACCAGCTGTCCCCGGAACTGCGCCGCCGGGTCCTCGAGACCGCGCGGCGCCTCGGCTACCCCGGTCCCGACCCGGTCGCCCGCTCCCTGCGCACCCGCAAGGCGGGCGCGGTCGGGCTGCTGCTCACCGAGAACCTCTCCTACGCCTTCCGCGACCCCGCGGCCGTCGGTGTCCTCGAAGGACTGGCCCTGGCCTGCGAAGACGCCGGCGTCGGCCTGCACCTGGTGCCGGCCAGCCCCGGCCGCGAGGACGTCGCCGCCGTGCACCGCGCGGGCGTCGACGGCTTCGTCGTCTACTCCGTCCCGGACGACGACCCGCACCTGGCCGCCGTGCTCGAGCGGCCGGTGCCGACGGTGATCATCGACCAGCCGAGCCTGGAGGGCATCGACCGCGTCGGCCCGGACGACGCGGCGGCGGTCGGCAAGATCGCCGAGCACCTCGTCACCCTGGGGCACCGGCAGGTCGGCGTGATCTGCATGCGGCTCGCCCGCGAGCGCAACGACGACTTCGTCTCGGCCGCCCGGCAGAGCGGCGCGCACTTCCACGTCCAGCGCACCCGGCTGGAGGCGCTGGCCGTGGCGTTCTCCGCGGCGGGCGTCGACTGGGCGAGCGTCCCGGTGGTCGAGCGCTTCGACCACACGGTGGACGACGGCGCGTCCGCGGCGCGGCAGCTGCTGGACGCGTACCCGCAGATCACGGCCGTGATCTGCACCTCGGACATCCTCGCGCTCGGCGCCATGGCCGAGGCCGAACGACGGGGGCTGCGCGTGCCGCAGGACCTGACCGTCACCGGCTTCGACGGCATCGCCGAGGCCGAGCGGATCGGCCTCACCACGGTCCACCAGCCCGTGCTCGAGAAGGGCAAGACGGCCGGGCGGCTGCTGCTCGGTTCGGCCGAGCGAAGCGCACCGAAGGTGATCACGCTCCCGACCGAACTGCGCGTCGGGCGCACGTCGGCACCCCCCAGGACGGTCGAGGAGCCCTGGTTCGGGGGCTGACCCCGTGACATAGCTCGTAACGCATTGCCCGACGGGGTACTCACCGGGTCAAATGGAGTGGCACGCCCGCGCCGCGGGGCCACTGGCCGGAAGGTGACCGATGACCTCGATCGACGTACTGCTCAAGCGCAACCAAGAGCTCGGCGAGGTGACGCCGGGCGACCGGTCGTCCCCGAAGCCGTCGCTGCAGGTCGCCGTCCTGACCTGCATGGACGCCCGGATCCGGGTGTTCGAGCTGTTCGGCCTGCTGCAGGGCGAGTCGCACGTCCTGCGCAACGCGGGCGGCGTGGTGACCGACGACATGATCCGCTCGCTCGCCCTGTCCCAGCGCAAGCTCGGCACCCGCGAGGTGCTGATCGTCCAGCACACCGAGTGCGGCCTCTCGATGGTCACCGAGGACGACTTCAAGGACGAGCTGGAGAACGACACGGGCCTGCGCCCGACCTGGGCGGTCGAGGCGTTCCGAAACGTCGAGAACAGCGTCCGGACGTCGGTGGAGCGGGTGCGGCGCAGCGCGTACCTGCCGCACACGGACAACGTCCGCGGCTTCGTCTACGACGTCAAGACCGGGCGGCTGACCGAGGTCGAGTGACGCTCGCCCGCCTCGGCGCGGCGCACCGGAGCGAGGCCGAGTCCCCGGCCTGACCGCCGTCGGGTTCAATGGGCGCGTGGCTGTGGACGCTGACGTACTGCTCGACTGGTTTTCCGCGCACGGCCGGGACCTGCCCTGGCGCGAGCCGGAGTGCTCGGCCTGGGGCGTGCTGGTCAGCGAAATCATGCTCCAGCAGACGCCGGTCGCCCGGGTCGAGCCGATCTGGCACGAGTGGATGGCGCGCTGGCCGGTGCCCTCCGCGCTCGCCGCGTCGTCGCCGGGTGAGGTCGTGCGGGCCTGGGGCAAGCTCGGCTACCCGCGGCGCGCGCTGCGCCTGCACGAAGCCGCCGGGGTGATCGCACGCGACCACGGCGACGTCGTTCCGTCCGATGTGGACACCCTGCTCGCGCTGCCCGGGATCGGGGCCTACACCGCGCGGGCCGTCGCCGCGTTCGCCTACGGGCGGCGGGCACCGGTCGTCGACACCAACGTGCGGCGGGTCGTCGCGCGGGCCGTGCACGGGGCCGGGGACGCCGGGCCCGCGTCGAACACGCGGGACATGGCCGACGTCGAAGCGCTGCTGCCGGCCGGAGACGCGCCCGCCGCGCGGTTTTCCGCCGCGATCATGGAACTGGGTGCGCTGATCTGCACCGCGCGGGCGCCGAAGTGCGCCGATTGCCCCGTTCACTCCGAATGCGCGTGGCAACTCGCCGGCCGTCCGGAGTACGCCGGCCCGGTCAAGCCCGTGCAGAAGTTCGCCGGCACCGACCGGCAGGTCCGCGGGCTGCTGCTCGACGTCCTGCGCGGCAGCGAAGGCCCGGTCGAGAAGGCCAGGCTGGACCTCGTCTGGCACGACGGCGGCCAGCGCGACCGCTGCCTGGACTCCCTGCTCGTCGACGGGCTCCTGGAGCAGACCAGCGGCGGCCTCTTCGCCCTGCCGGGTGAACACTGACGCGCTACACCAAAAGTTGGTCAATAGTTGTCATCGGCGCGGTCCGGAGCTACCTTTTCCGAATGGTCGAAGTTGACCGCCGGACCCTGCTCAAGGCGGGGGCGACCGCGACCGCGGCCGGCGCACTGGGGATGACGATCACGGGGACGGCCGCCGCGGCCGTGCCGACACCGACGATCCACGGCTGCTCGGAGTGGGGCGCCCGGCCCCCGGCCGGCACCATCGTCGTGGAGAACCACAAACCCACCTACATCGTCGTGCACCACGCGGTCGATCCGCCGATGAACGACGACTTCTCGCTGTCTCGCGCCTTCTACGTCGCGAAGTTCATCCAGAACCTGCACATGGACAAGAACGGCTGGATCGACAGCGGCCAGCAGTTCACGAACAGCCGCGGCGGGTTCGTCACCGAGGGCAGGCACCGCAGCCTCGAGATCCTGCGCGGCGGCACGCAGCACGTGCAGGGCGCGAACGTGGGCAACCACAACAGCGAGGTCATCGGCATCGAGAACGAAGGCATGTACAGCACCGTCGACGTGCCGCCGGCGCTGTGGAACTCGCTGGTCAACCTGGTCGCCTACATCGCGCACCAATACGGCATTTCGCCCGAGTTCATCAAGGGCCACCGCGACTTCAACTCGACCGAGTGCCCCGGCCAGGTGCTCTACGACCGGCTGCCGGAGCTGCGGACGGCGGTGGGCCGCGTCCTCGGTGTCTCGGTCGCGCGCGCCGAAGCCGAGTGGCCGCTGCTGAAGCCGGGCGACACGGGCCGTCAGGTGCAGCAGGCCCAGCGGTTCCTGCGGGCGTCGGGGTTCGGCGTGCCGGCCGACGGCGTCTTCGGGCAGTCCACAAAGGACGCCGTGGCCGCGCTGGCGGTCCAGGCCGGGCTGCCCCGCGACACGTGCACCGCGGCCAAGGTGACCGAAGAGACCGGCTTCCTCGGCGCGGACGTCTGGCCGCTGATCGTGCCGTCGGACCGCTCCACGGCGGCGTGGCGGGCGGACCTCGCTAGCGCGTGAGGACCTGGCTCAGGAACGCTTCGACGGCGCCCCGGTAGATCTCCGGGGCCTCGTCGTGCGGCAGGTGCGCCGAGCCCGGCACCACGAGGTGCTTCGCGCCGTCGACCCGCGCCGCGACTTCGGCCTGCTGGCCGGGCGGCATCGCGGTGTGCTCGCCCTCGACGAGCAGCAGCGGGCAGCGGATCGCGTCGACGACGTCCCAGTAGTCCCGCCGGCCCCACTCCGCCGCGATGACGTACAGGTCTTCGAGGTCGGCGACCAGGTGAAACCCGTCGGAACGTTCCTCGACGCAGTCCGCGAAGTACTCGCCCGCGTCGCCGAAGAACTCGCGCACGTGGTCCAGGGACTCGAACGGCACCGGCCAGCTCTCGAAGTACCCGCGCCACGTCTCGACGGTCCGGCCGCGCTGGTCCGGCGCGAAGTCCTCGGACACGACCGCGCGCACCAGCTCGGGGTGGCGCGCGGCGGTCGCCCACGCGTGCAGCCCGCCCATCGAATGCCCGATCAGCACGGCCGGGCCGCCGTCGAGGGTCCGCAGCGCCGCGGCGACGTCCTCGGTGAACCGCTCGGTCGTCCACGGCCCGGTGCGCGGCGCGCTGCCGTGGCCGCGCGCGTCCAGGCCGTACACCGCGCCGTAGGGCCGGAGCCACTCCGCGACCCGCCACCACGTCCGCGCCCGGCCCATCAGACCGTGGAGCAGAACGATCGGCACGCCGCTGCCGCCGAAACAGAGCACGCGGCCACCTAACCACAAAAGCCCTGTTCCGGAACGTGACGAAGTGATCGCGCTCCATCACCTATGGTGGTCGTATGCGCCGCCGACTCGCTGTCCTCGCCGTCTGCGCCGCGGTGATCGTCGCCGCGGCCTGCAGCGGCGACGCCGTCTCGGGGGCGCCGCAGCCGCCGCCCATGCACCCGGTCGCGGGCGCCGCCGGCGCCGGTGATCCGTATTACCCGGACGACGGCAACGGCGGCTACGACGCCCTCGGCTACCAGGTCGGCGTGAGCTACGACCCGCCGAGCGGGCACCTCGACGGCGACACGACGGTGACCGCCAAAGCCACCGAGGACCTCGGCCGGTTCGACCTCGACCTGCGCGGCCTGGACGTGCACAGCGTCGAGGTCGACGGGAAGCCGGCGCACTTCACGCGCGAGAAGGCGTTCGAGCTGGTGATCACGCCACCGTCGCCGATCCGCGCCGGGACGACGTTCCGCACGCGGGTGCGCTACGGCGGCGACCCGGCGAAGACCCCGCACGACGGCGGCAGCGAGAACGGCTGGCAGCACTCGGCCGACGGCGGCGCGTACATGGTCGGCGAGCCGCACTCGGCGGCGTTCTGGTTCCCCGTGAACGAGACCCCGCGCGACAAGGCCACCTTCACGGTGACCGCGCACGTCCCGGCGGGCTGGACGGTGATCTCGAACGGCCGCGAGGGCCCGCCGGGGACGTGGACCGAGCCGAACCCGGTCGCGAGCTACCTGACGACGATCGCGATCGGCAAGTTCAGCGTCGACAGGTCGACTTTGCCGGACGGCACCCCGGTCGTCTCGACGTACGCGCCCGGCGCCGAGTCCCACCGCGCGATCGGCGACCGGCTGCCGGAGGTGCTCGGGTTCCTGAGCGGCAAGTTCGGGCCGTACCCGCAGTCGGCGGCCGGCGGGATCTTCCTGAACGAAGACGTCCACTTCTCGCTGGAGACGCAGACCCGGCCGACGTACGCGAAGTGGGCCGACCTGCCGACCCTGGTGCACGAGAACGCCCACGAGTGGTTCGGCGACTCGGTGTCGCTCGAGAACTGGTCCGACATCTGCCTGAACGAGTGCTTCGCGTCGTACGCGCAGTGGCTGTGGGCCGAGCGCGAAGGCCAGAGCCTGGACGACCGCTACCGCGCGGCCATCGAAATCACCCGCGGCAGCGCGGACTTCTGGGGCCAGAAGCTGGTCGGCATGGGCCACGGCCACGAGTTCGAGGGCGTCTACAACAAGGGCATCCTGGCGCTGCACGCGTTGCGCCGCCGGATCGGCGACCCGGCGTTCGACCGCCTCCTGAAGGCCTGGCCGGCCCGCTACCGCCACGGCAACGCGACCTGGACCGACTTCGAGACGACGGTGGCGCAGGTCAGCGGCCAGAACCTGAAGCCGTTCTTCGACGAGTGGTTCCGGGGGACCACGCTCCCGGCGGACGCCGACCTCTTCCCGGGCTCCCTGCGCAGCTGAGCTGTCCGGCACGGAGCACCGGGCCCGGCCAACTAGGCTGGGACGCATGAGTGTCGTGAAGATCAACGCGATCGAGGTCCCCGAAGGCGCCGGCCCCGAGCTGGAGAAGCGGTTCGCCGCGCGGCTGCACGCCGTCGACCAGCAGCCCGGGTTCCTCGGGTTCGAGCTGCTGCGGCCGGTCTCCGGCGAGACGCGCTACTTCGTGTACACGAAGTGGGAGACCGAGGAGGCCTACCAGGCGTGGGCGAAGGGCGGCCCGGCCGCGGCCGCGCACTCGGGCGAGCGCGCCAAGCCCGTGTCCACCGGGGCGAACCTGCTGGAGTTCGAGGTCGTCCTCGGTTCGCAGCCGGGTGAGTGACGCGCTCGACCGGGCCGCGGAGCTCCTGCACGGCGCCGGCGCGCTGCTGATCTGCGCCGGCGCCGGGATGGGCGTCGACTCCGGGCTGCCGGACTTCCGCGGCGGCGAGGGGTTCTGGCGCGCGTACCCGCCCTACGCCCGGCTCGGGCTGCGGTTCGAGGAACTGGCCGACCCGCGGCACTTCGCCGACGATCCCGGGCTCGCCTGGGGTTTCTACGGCCACCGGCTTTCGCTGTACCGGAAGACGGTGCCGCACGAGGGTTTCCGCCTGCTGCTCGGCTCCGCCCCGTCCGTGCGCGTCTTCACGTCCAATGTGGATGGACAGTTCCAGAAGGCCGGCTTCGGGCACGTCGCCGAGGCGCACGGCTCGATCCACCACCTCCAGTGCCTGGCCGGCTGCACCGGCGACATCTGGCCCGCCGACGTCGAAGTGGCCCTCGACGAGGAGACGATGCGCGCGGTGCCGCCGCTGCCCTCGTGCCCCCGCTGCGGCGGCCTCGCGCGGCCCAACATCCTGATGTTCGGCGACTTCTCGTGGGTGCCGGACCGCAGCCAGGCCCAGCTCGACGAGCTGACGGCGTGGCGCCGCACCGCGCGTGACCTCGTGGTGGTCGAGCTGGGCGCGGGCCAGGCGGTCCCGACGGTCCGCCGCTACGCCGAGCTGGCCAGCGCGGCGACCGGGACTCTGATCCGGATCAACCCGCGCGAGCCCGAGATCCGCCACGGCCGCGGCGTGTCCATCGCCGCCGGGGCGCTGGACACGCTGACCGCGCTCCTCGCCTAGGGCAACTGGACTTCGGCGAACACCGCGCGGTGGTCGCTGCCCGGGACGTCGAACACCCCGTAATCGCGCACCGCCGCCCGGTTGTCGACGACGACGTGGTCGATCGTGACCACCGGGGTGTGGTCGGCCGGCCACGTCGGCACCAGCGCTTCACCGCGGTCTTCCGCCGCGTCGGTGTAGCCGCGGTAGAGGACCGTGCGGAACGCCGCGTGGTCGAGCGTCGCGTTGAAGTCACCCGCCAGGATGCGCAGGCCGTGCTCGCCGGCCGCGCGGGAGAGGTCCTTGAGCTCGCTCTCCCACTGCGGGGTGTCGACGTCCGGGGAGATCGGGTGGACGGCGACGATCTCGAGCACCACGCCGTCGCCGAGGTCGGCCTGGGCGCCCGGCTGCTTCGCCGCGGAATCACCCGTCAAGTTGACCTCCGTCAGCGGGAAGCGCGACACGATCCCCGAGCCGGACGCGCCCCCGGCGGGGTGCAGCACCTGGTACGGCAACGTCTCGAACAGCCCGGCGGCGGTCAGGCCCTCGACCGCGCGGGGCGTCAGCTCGACCAGGTTCAGCACGTCGATCCGCTGCTCGCGCACCAGGTCGACGACGGTCTTCGGGTCCCCTTGGCCGTAGCGCAGGTTCGAGGCGAGCACGCGCAGTGTCTTGCCGTGCACGTCGCGCTGTTCGCCCGCCGAGAGCCGCGGCAGCACCAGGACGGCCGGCACGATCGCCAGCACCAGCGCGACGCCGCCGGCCCACCAGCGCCGCAACGCCAGGGACAGGCCGCCGAGCAGCAGGCCCGCGACCGCGACGTACGGCGTCAAAGCCAGCGCCACGAGCGTGTACCAGCCGCCGTCGTAGCCGATCAGGCGCAGCACGACCACGCTCGCCAGGAGCACCAGCGGCACCACCAGCAGGGCCGTGACCAGCGGGTTCTTCCGCCGGACGCGCTTCTCTTCCGCAACGGTCATGCTGCCGAGTATGCCCACGAGCCGGGCGCGGGGCCCGGGCGCCGACAACACCTCCACAAGATCTCCACCAGCCGCTGCCAGCGCCTGCCAGCGCGCTGTGCGCGGGTTGCCAGGCCGGCCGTCCACAGTGACGGCATGGCACACGCAATCCAGGCCGAGGGCCTTGTCAAACACTTCGGGGACACCAAGGCCCTGGATGGAGTGGACCTCGAGGTCCCCTTCGGCCAGGTCGTGGGCGTGCTCGGCCCGAACGGCGCGGGCAAGACCACCGCCGTCCGCATCCTGGCTACGCTGATGAAACCCGACGCGGGCAGAGCGACCGTCGGCGGCTACGACGTCGTCACCGACCCGGTCCGGGTCCGCAGCCTGATCGGGCTGACCGGGCAGTACGCCTCGGTCGACGAGGACCTCAACGGCATCGAGAACCTGGTCCTCATCGGACGGTTGTACGGCTACTCCCGCGCCCACTCGAAGACCCGCGCCGCCGAGCTCATCGAGCGGTTCGAGCTCACCGGCGCGGCGAAGCGGCCCATCCGGACCTACTCGGGCGGCATGCGACGGCGTCTCGACCTCGCCGCCAGCCTCGTCGGCCGGCCCGAGGTGCTCTACCTCGACGAACCGACCACCGGCCTCGACCCGCACGCCCGCAACGAGGTCTGGGAGGTCGTCCGCACCCTCGTCGCCGAGGGCGCGACGGTCCTGCTGACCACGCAGTACCTCGAAGAAGCCGACCAGCTGGCCGACAAGATCACCGTGTTCGACCACGGCCGCGTCGTCGCCGACGGCCGCGCCGACGAGCTGAAGCGCCGCGTCGGCGGGCAGACGCTGCAGGTCCGGCCGACCCAGCTGTCCGACATGGACGCCGTCAACCGGATCCTCGGCGACCTCTCCGGCGTCCAGCCGACCCGCGACGACTCGAGCGGGCTGCTCACCGCGCCGGTCAACGACCCGGTGCTGCTGTCCACCCTGGTCCGCAAGCTCGACGAAGCCGGGATCACCGCGGACGAGCTGGCGCTGCGTCTGCCCAGTCTCGACGAGGTCTTCCTCGCCCTGACCGGGCACACCGCCGAAGAGTCCACTGAGGACACCCGCGACCTCGAAGGGAGCCTGGCATGACGACGCTGGCGCTCGACCGCCCGGCCCCGCCGCGGCACATCAGCCCCGCCAAGGGCTTCGGCCACGCGCTTTCGCTGGCCTGGCGCGGCATCCTGAAGATCCGCAAGAACCCCGAACAGCTCGCCGACGTCACCCTGATGCCGATCATCTTCCTGGTGATGTTCGTGTACCTGTTCGGCGGCGCGCTGTCCGGCTCGACCGACGCCTACCTGCAGATGGTCGTCCCGGGCATCATCGTGATGAACATCCTGCAGGCGTGCCTGACCGTGGGCACGAACCTCAACACCGACATCACCAAGGGCGTGTTCGACCGGTTCCGCAGCATGCCGATCGCCCGGTCGGCACCGCTGGTCGGCGCGGTGCTCGCCGACGTCGTCCGCTACGTCGTCTGCCTGACCGTGCTGATGGTCGTCGCGACGATCATGGGCTACCGCATCGCGACCAGCCCCGGCGAGTTCGCCGTGGCGATCCTGCTGGCGCTGGCGTTCGGGCTCTGCTTCTGCTGGGGCTCGGTGTTCGTCGGCATGCTGATGAAGTCGCCGGGTTCGGCGCAGGCGCTCATGTTCGTCTTCATCATGCCGCTGACGTTCGGCAGCAACGTGTTCGTCCAGACGTCCACGATGCCGGGCTGGCTGCGGGCGTGGGCCGACATCAGCCCGGTCAGCCTGATGGCGAACGCGCTGCGCGGCCTGATGAACGGCGGCGCCGTCGCCGGGCCGCTGGCCGGGGCGCTGGCCTGGATGGCCGGTGCGGTCATCGTGTTCTTCCCGCTGGCCACGTGGGCGTACCGCCGGCGGGTGTGAGGCGCGAGGACACGGGGGTGACCCGCGCCAGGGGGAGCTGAAGGGGACGTCCGCGCGGGCGTCCCCTTCAGCCGATCGCGGTGTACATCTCCGCGATGGCGTCCTCTTTGGACATCGCGCGCACCGCCGCGACCACCTGGTCGTACTTCGTGTCGGAAAGCCGCGCGCGCAGGTCGGCGATCAGCTCGCGCACGTCCGGGTTGCCGAGGTCGAACCGGCCGCGGATCAGCGCCGACGTGCCCAGCAGGCGCGCCGACTCCTCGAACCGGCCCTGCCGGTCGCGCACCAGGGCCAGGAGCTCCACGGCGCCGGCGAGATCCGGCATGTCACCGCGGTCCCGCGTCGCGCGGATGGCCTTGACCACGTGCGCCTCGGCCGCGTCCGGCCGGTTCTCGGCCAGCGCCACCCGGCCTTCGAACGCGCTGACCCACTCCTCGCCCATGCCCTCCGGGAACGCGGCCTCCCACGTGAGCTCCTTGAGCCGGTCGAGTGCCGCGCGCGCTTCGGCCAGCCGGCCGCTGCGCAGGCACAGCTCGATCCGGCCGAACGCCAGGATCGCCTTCTGCTGCGGGTTCCCGATCTCCCGCCCGTAGCGCTCGGCGGCCTCCTGGTCGCGCCACGCGCCCTCGATGTCCCCGAGGCGGGCCCGTTCGACCGCCAGGCGCCACCAGTGCTGGACGACGTCTTCGTGCGACCGCAGCTCCATCGACAGCGCGAGCCCCTGCTGGTACACCTCGATCGCGCGCTCGCCGTCGCCGGCCTGCGAAAGCGCGTTCGCCTTGAAGCTCAACGTCATCGCCGTGCCCCAGCGGTCGCCGATCGCGCGGAAGCCGTCGTGCGCCCGGGTCCGCTCCCGGTCCGCGGCCTCGATGTCGCCGAGGTCCTCGCGCAGGAAGCTCTCCACCCAGTGGCCGCCGGAGCGCGTCCAGAGGTCGTCGGAAGCCTGCGCGCGGCGCACCTCCCGCATCGCCAGCTCGTGGTCACCACCGAGGAACGCGAGCATCGGCAGCGCCACGGACAGCCCCGGGTACTTCCCGGCGGCGCCGGTGCGGACGCACTCGTCGACCACCACGCGGACGTCCGCGAGCGGCAGCCGGGTCGGCACCTGGTGGAACAGCAGCGAGATCGCGCGGTAGGCCGCGTTGACATCCGGGGGCAGCCGGTCGCCGAAGGCGAGCACCGAGTCGATGAACTCCTCGGCCCGCTCGCCCTGCCCGAGGATGGTGAAGTACCAGAACATCCCGTTCAGCAGCCGCACCGAAGTGTCCACATCGGACTTCTCGATGGCCGCGCGCAGCGCGCCGGTGAGGTTGGCCGTCTCCGCCTCGTACAGGTCGATCGCGGCCAGCTGCGCCGCGGTGCGCAGCGACGCTTCCACCCCTTCGACCAGGTCGACGTAGTAGCGGGCCATCGCCCGCTCGAACGCGTCCCGCTCGCCCGACTCGGCCAGCCGCTCACCGGCGTAGGCCCGCAGGGTCTCGAGCATCCGGTACCGCGGCTCGCCACCGCGGTCCACGGCGTCCACAATGGACTTCTCGATGAGGGTGCCGAGCACGTACGGGACGTCCGCGGCCGGCAGCAGCTCGTCCGCGCAGACCCGCTCGACGGCGTCCATCGGCGCGCCGCTGGGGAACACCGCGAGCCGCCGCGCGAGCACCAGCTCCGGCTCGGTGAGCAGGTCCCAGCTCCACTCGACGACCGCGCGCAGCGTCCGCTGCCGCGGCAACGCCGTGCGGCTGCCCGACGTGAGCAGGCGGAACCGGTCGTCGAGCCGGGCCGCGATCTGGGCCGGCGTCATCGACCGCAGCCGCGCGGCGGCCAGCTCCAGGGCCAGCGGCATCCCGTCGAGCCGGCGGCAGATCTGCCCGACGTCGTCCACAGTGGACTCGTCGAGCACGAAGTCGGGCCGGACCGCGCTCGCCCGGTCGAGGAACAGCCGCGTCGAGTCCAGCTCGGCGGCTTCGGCGGGCGCCACGCGCTCGGCGGGCACGGGCAGCGGCCCGAGCGGGCAGAGCGCCTCGCCCGTGATGGCCAGCGGCTCCCGGCTGGTCGCGAGGATCCGCAGGCCGGGCACCCGGCCCAGCAGGTCGTCGGCCAGCGTCGCGGCCGCGTCGACGACGTGCTCGCAGTTGTCCAGCACGAGCAGCGCCTCGCCGCCGGCCAGCACCTCGACGGCGTGGCCCAGCAGGTCCGGCCGCCGCCGCACCTCGGTCTCGGTGCTGCGGATGTCGCGCACCTCCAGCGCGCCGAGCACCGCCCCGACGACGTCGCCGGGGTCGCGGACGCCGGCCAGCGGCACGAACCACACGCGGCCGCGCCGGTGTGCCGGGTGCCGCGACGCGGCCTCGGTCGCCAGCCGGGTCTTGCCCGCGCCGCCGGGACCGACCAGCGTCACCAGCCGGGCGCCGCCGAGCAGTTCGGCCAGCAGCTTGAGCTCGTCGTCGCGGCCGATGAACGTCGTCAGCCGGGTCGGCAGCCGGTCGGCCACCGGCGCCGGCGGCGCGAACTCCCCGCGCAGCGCGGCCAGGTGCACCTCCTGCAGCTCGGCCGACGGGTCGACGCCGAGCTGGTCGGCCAGGGTGGCGCGGATCCCGGCGTAGACGGCCAGCGCCTCCGACTGGCGCCCGGCCGCGCACAGCGCGCGGATCCGCGGCCCGGCGAGCCGCTCGCGCAGCGGGTCGGCGTCGGCCGCGGCGGCCAGGTCGGCGAGGACGCCGACGTGCTCGCCGAGCCGGATCAGGGCCTCGAACCGGTCTTCGGCCGCCTCGGCCCGCAGGTCGGCGAGCCGCCGGGCGGGAGCGGCCGCGAACGGCGCGTCGAGGACATCGGCGAGCGCACCGCCCTGCCACAGCGCGAGGGCCTCGGTGAGCAGCTCGGCCGCATACGCGTCCCGGCCCGCGGCCAGCTCCCGGCGGCCGTCCGCGGCGAGGCGTTCGAACCGGTCGGCGTCGACGTCGCCGGCGGCGACCCCGAGCCGGTAGCCGCCCGGGCCGGATTCGACCGCCACCGGCAGCGCCTTGCGCAGCCGCGAGACCAGCGACTGCAGGGCGTTGGCGGCGTCGGCGGGCGGATCGGCGCCCCAGAGCCCGTCGACGAGCGCGTCGGCCGGGACGGCGCGGCCGGCGTCCAGCGCGAGCCTGGCCAAGAGCATGCGGAGGCGGGCACCGCCGATGTCGATCGGGGTGCCGTCGTCCTCGGTCGCCCGCAGCGGGCCCAGCAGCGCAACGCGCATGCATCCAGCTTTCCAGACCCCGCCACGGCTCCGGGCGCGGATGGCCGGACCGGCACCGACGGAAGTGTTGACTTTCCGGACAAATGCGACGTCAGCCCGCCAGGGCCCGCGGTCCGGGCGCTACGTTGCGGTTTCAAGGTCACCCCAGACGGACAGGGAGCGTTCATGAGGGGACGGAAACCGGTCGTGCTGGCCGCCGCGCTGGTCACCGGCATCTGCCTGAGCGGCGGGGTCGCCGCCGCCGGGAACGACTGGGGCGCGCAGCCGGGCAGCGACGGCGCCGGCGACAGCTACTACCCGCAGGACGGCAACGGCGGCTACGACGTCGCCGACTACAACCTGAAGGTCGGCTACGACCCCGCGTCGCACCAGCTCACCGGGCTCCAGGACATCTCCGCCCGGGCCACGCAGTCGCTGAGCTCGTTCGACCTCGACCTGCACGGCCTGACCGTCGACTCGGTCGAGGTCGACGGCCGCGACGCGAAGTTCGCCCGGACCGGCGACCACGAGCTGGTCATCACGCCGTCGCGGGCGTTGCGGCGCGGCGACCGCTTCGGGGTCAAGATCGCCTACCACGGCGTGCCCGCCCCGATCAGCGACCCGTCGCTCGGCAACAACGGCTGGCAGTTCGCCCAGGCGGGCGGCGCGTTCGTCGCCGGGGAGCCGAAGTCGGCCACCACCTGGTACCCGGTCAACGACACCCCGCTCGACAAGGCGACGTTCCACCTCGCGATCACCGTGCCCGACGAGTGGGGCGTGATCGCGAACGGCCGCGAGAAGCCGTCGGTCAAGGCACCGGGCGGCGGCACCACGCACTTCTGGGCCGAGGAAACGCCGATCGTGCCGTACATGACGACGGTCGCGATCGACAAGTGGACCTTCGACCGCCGGCAGCGCGAGGACGGCACCCCGGTCGTCAGCGCGTTCGCCCCGGGCACCCCGGACTCGACCAAGCAGGCCGAGGGCCGGCTGCCGGAGATCCTCGACTTCCTCGAGTCGAAGTTCGGCAAGTACCCGATCGACGCCGCCGGCGGCATCTTCCTCAACGAGCAGATCGGCTTCTCGCTCGAAACGATGAGCCGCCCGATCTACTCCGCGGGCTGGGCCGGCACGGTGCCGACGATCGTCCACGAGAACGCCCACCAGTGGTACGGCGACTCGGTGGCGGTCGAGCACTGGAAGGACGTCTGCCTCAACGAGTGCTTCGCCTCCTACGCCGAATGGCTGTGGGACGAGGCGAAGGAGGGCGTCGACCTGAACAAGCAGTACGCGGACGACGTCAAGAAGGCGTCGGCGAACTTCTGGAACGGCAAGCTCTACGACATGGGCCCCGGCAAGGAGTTCACGTACGTGTACTCCAAGGGCCCGGTGATGCTGCACGCGCTGCGCAACTACGTCGGGCAGGCCGCGTTCGACCGGGTGCTCAGGACCTGGCCGGCGCTGCACCGCAACGGCAACGCGAACATGCAGGAGTTCCAGCAGTACACCGAGAAGGTCGCGCACAAGGACCTCCAGGGCTTCTTCGACGCGTGGGTGTACGGCACCGGCAAGCCCGCCGACCAGTACCTGTTCCCGGGTGGGCTGAAGCCCGCCGCCTGACGGGTAGGTTCGTGAAGGCCACCTCGCTCTTTCGAGGTGGCCTTCACGACGTCGGAGGTCGCATGGGCAAGGTGCTGGTGACGGGGTTCGCGCCGTTCGGCGGCGAGTCGGTGAACCCGTCGTGGCAGGCGGTTTCGCTGCTCGGCACGCGCCGGGACGACGTCGCCGCGGTCGAGCTGCCGTGCGAGTTCGCCGCGTCACTGCCCGCGTTGCGCGCGGCGGTCGTGACGCACCGGCCGTCCTTGGTGGTCTGCGTGGGCCAGGCGGGCGGACGTCTCGAGGTGACGCCGGAACGCGTCGCGATCAACCTGGTCGACGCCCGGATCCCCGACAACGCGGGCGCGCAGCCGGTGGACGTCCCGGTGGTCGCGGACGGGCCGGCGGCGTACTTCACGACGTTGCCGGTGAAGGCCTGCGTCGCGGCGATCCGCGCGTCGGGCGTGCCGGCGTCGGTCTCCCACACGGCCGGGACGTACGTGTGCAACCAGGTCTTCTACGGGCTGATGCACCTGCTGGCCACCGAGTTCCCGGCCATGCGCGGCGGGTTCGTGCACGTCCCGTTCAGCCCGGAGCAGGTGGCGTCGTCCGGCAAGGCCGCGCCTTCGCTGGGCGTGGACCGGATCGCGGCCGCCCTGGACGTGTTGGTGGACACGGCGTTGAAGACCACCGAGGACCTGGCCGTCAGCGCGGGCGCGGAACACTAGCCACCGCGGCCGGTCAGTTCCACGAACGCCGCCGGGCCGGGCACGTTGTGGTGGACGGTCAGGTCCGCCACCCGGTCGCCGGTCCAGGCGGGGGTGAAGCTCACGACCAGCGTGCACCGCCTCCCCGGGGCCACGTCGTGGCCGACGCACGCGCTCGCGTCCACCGCGAACTCGGTGCTGTCCAGTTCGGTCCCGGTGACCCGCAGCGCGCCGGCGCCGACGCTGCGGACCGCGACCGTGCAGGTCGTCGTCGTGCGCACCGGCGTCACCCCGCACGCGACCGACTCCGGGACGATCACCCGCGGCACCGCCGCGTCCGGGGCCGGCCCCACCGGGAACGTCGCCGGGCCGCCGCGCACGAGGTCGACCACCGTCACCCCGGTCACCGTCAGCACCAGCGCGCCCGCGGCCAGCAGCACGATCGCGATCGCCTTGATACCGCGAGCAGTGCCGTCCTTGGCGGTGAAGCCGGCGGCCGCCAGCACCGTCACCACCAGCGTCGAAACCAGCGTCGCGTTCGGACCGGCGCCGATCGCCGCCGGGACGAGCGTGCCGAGCAGCGAAGCGGCGACCGTGACGCCGAATCCGGTCCAGGAGAAGCGTTTCGCGTCGCGCAGCCGGCTCCGCACGGTCGGCGCGCGAGGCTTCGTGACTGTGCTCATGCAGGTAAGAGCACTGGCCGCCCCGGACAGGTACGACATTCGCCCGTTCGGCGGTACGGCGCCGCTCCGTGCTGCGGGCGTACGTCGTAGCGGGAATCGGTGAAGCAGACCGCGCAACTGCCTGGCAGGCGTTCAGAACTGCCGCTGCCACGGCGGCGGCACCGCGAGGTCCGGGCGCCCGGCGCCGAGCCGGACGTGCTGCAGGCCGAACGCCACGGCCGTCTCCGGCTGGCTCTGCGTCGCCGGCTGCACGCGCAGCTTCCGGGCCAGCAGGTCGGCCAGCAACGGCATCCGGCTGGGGCCGCCGACGAGGTAGACCCCGGCGAGGCGGTCGGGGGTCAGCCCGGCACGGTGGATCGTCGCTTCGAGGAGTTCCGCGCTGCGCAGCAGACTGGGTCGTACCAGCGCTTCCAGCTCCGCCCGCGTGACGACGACGTCGCCGAACGGCTCGGGCATCGGCACGGCCGTCTCGTGGTGGCGGGACAGGCTTTCCTTGGCGCCCTTGACGTCCTGCAGCAGGGCGCGCCGCTGACGTCGTTCGGACTTCGTGCGCGGGCGGAGCAAACCCTGCCACTGCGCCGGATCCGCGTAGGACACGGACCGTCCGATGTGGACGAGCAGGGCCTGGTCGATGTCGAGGCTGCCGATGTCGGTGAGCCCGTCCTCGGCGAGCACCGCGAACCCGTGCGGCGTCATGCCGACGACGGCGCAGTCGAAGGTGCCGGCCCCGAGGTCGTAAACGCCGACCGGCCCCCCGGCCCGGCCCCCGAGGGCGGCGTAGTGCGCCGCCGCGGCGACGGGCTCGGGAACCAGCCGCACGTCCCCGAACCCGGCCCGCGCCGCGGCGGCGCGAAGAACGTCCTGGCGGCGCGCGTCCCAGCCGGCGGGGTGCGAAATCCGCACCTGAGCGGGCGGGCGGCCGAGCTCACGCCAGGCTTCCTCGCCAACCCGCCGGAGGACGGCGGCGAAGGTGTCGGCGATGTCGAAGGTGTGCTCACCGAGCTGCAGGGAGCCCTCGTCGATCCGCCGCTTGGGATTGGCCTCGAACCGGCTGGGATCAAGCCGCGCCCGCCGTTCGGCTTCCAGCCCGGCAACGAGCAGCCCATCGTCGTTGACGCAGACGGCGGACGGCATGGTCACCGTCCCGTCGACCTCGACCGCCCACGGCGCCCGCCCGGCGGCCGACACCACGGCAACGGTGCTGGAAGTCCCGAAGTCGATCGACAGCACGTCCACGCAGGTTCCCCTCCCACGGGCATCGTCTCACGGCCCGGGAAGCTGCGGCCGATCAGGCGCAGACGTCGCCGGACGAGACGGTGACGTCGTGATCGTCGAAGTCGGCGACCACCCGCAGCCGCCCGCCGAGCGCGCCGACGTAGCGCCGAAGGGTGTCCAGCTCCATCTGGCCCGGATCACCCTGCTCCAGCTGGCTGATCCGCGGCTGGCTGACCCCCATCCGCCGGGCGAGCTCGGTCTGGCTGATGCCGGCGTCCTCCCGCAGCTGCGCCAGACGGAACCCGAGCACATAAGCCTGAGTGGCCTCGCGCGCGGCAGTACGGGCGGCCTCGACATCCCGCCCGGCCTCCCGGTCGGCGGCTGCCTTGTCCGCCTTCACGTCCTTCCAGGAACGGCTCATACCTCTCCTCGCTTCAGGTGCGCGCGGAAACGCTGCTCCGCGATCGGGATGTTCCGGTCGTACCAGCCTTTCCAGTTCCCGGCCTTGTCCCCGGCGACCAGGAGCAATGCGCACCGAACAGGGTCGAACGCGAAGAGAATCCTGATCTCACTGCATCCCGCGGACGCCGGTCGGAGCTCTTTCAAGTTGTGCAGGCTCGAGCCTTTGACCCGGTCGGCCAACGGCCGTCCGAGACGAGGTCCTTCACGGGCAAGCATGTCGATCGCCTCTTCGACCCGGTCCGCGGAGACCGGATCTTCACGACACAGCTTCGCGAACCACTGATCGACTTCGTCGTGAAGCTGGATCTCCCACTCCATCCGACGACTATAATGTACGCCTTATAGCGACGGATCGCCAGACGCAAGAAGGGCGGCTCCCCACTCGGGGGAACCGCCCTTCCTACGTGCCTAGAGCGTCACTCGCCTTCGGCTTCGCCGCTCTGTTCCTCGTGGCCGGCGCCGATGCTGACCGGCGGGGCGTCCGGGACCGAGGACGGCTTGCGCTCACCGCGGAAGGTGAAGTGCGCCTGGTCGTCCTTGTCCTCGGGGTTGCCGCTCCAGCCTTCGACGTCCACCAGGATGATCTGGCCCGGCTCGACCTCGCCGAAGAGGATCTTCTCCGACAGCTGGTCCTCGATCTCGCGCTGGATCGTGCGGCGCAGCGGCCGCGCGCCGAGCACCGGGTCGAAGCCGCGCTTGGCCAGCAGGGCCTTCGCCTTCGACGTCAGCTCCAGCTCCATGTCCTTGGCCTTGAGCTGCGTCTCGACGCGGCCGATCATCAGGTCGACCATCTCGATGATCTGTTCCTGCGTCAGCTGGTGGAACACGATGATGTCATCGATCCGGTTCAGGAACTCCGGGCGGAAATGCTTCTTCATTTCCTCGTTGACCTTTTGCTTCATCTTCTCGTACCGGGTGCCGGTGTCGTTGGACCCGGCGAACCCGAGCGAGACGGACTTCGAGATGTCCGAGGTGCCCAGGTTGGACGTGAAGATGAGGACCGTGTTCTTGAAGTCGACCGTGCGGCCCTGACCGTCGGTCAGGCGGCCGTCCTCCAGCACCTGCAGGAGCGTGTTGTAGATCTCCTGGTGCGCCTTCTCGATCTCGTCGAACAGGACCACCGAGAACGGCTTGCGACGCACCTTCTCCGTCAGCTGGCCGCCCTCTTCGTAGCCGACGTAGCCCGGAGGGGCACCGAAGAGCCGCGAAGCGGTGTAGCGGTCGTGGAACTCACCCATGTCGATCTGGATGAGCGCGTCGTCCTCGCCGAACAGGAACGAGGCCAGCGCCTTGGACAGCTCGGTCTTACCGACACCGGACGGGCCGGCGAAGATGAACGAGCCCGACGGGCGCTTCGGGTCCTTCAGGCCGGCACGCGTACGGCGGATCGCCTGCGAGACGGCCTTGACCGCGTCCTCCTGGCCGATGATGCGCTTGTGGAGCTCTTCCTCCATGCGCAGCAGCCGGGTGGTCTCCTCCTCGGTCAGCTTGAACACCGGGATGCCGGTCCAGTTGGCCAGCACCTCCGCGATCTGCTCGTCGTCGACCTCGGCGACGACGTCGAGGTCGCCGTCCTTCCACTGCTTCTCCCGCTCGCCCTTCTGGCCGAGGAGGGTCTTCTCCTCGTCACGCAGGCGGGCGGCCCGCTCGAAGTCCTGCGCGTCGATCGCGGACTCCTTGTCGCGACGCACGTTCGCGATCTTCTCGTCGAACTCGCGCAGGTCCGGCGGCGCGGTCATCCGGCGGATGCGCATCCGGGCGCCGGCCTCGTCGATCAGGTCGATCGCCTTGTCCGGGAGGAACCGGTCGTTGATGTACCGGTCCGCCAGGGTCGCGGCGGCGACCAGCGCCGAGTCGGTGATCGAGACGCGGTGGTGCGCCTCGTACCGGTCGCGCAGGCCCTTGAGGATCTCGATCGTGTGCTCCAGCGACGGCTCGCCGACCTGGATCGGCTGGAACCGGCGCTCGAGGGCGGCGTCCTTCTCGATGTACTTGCGGTACTCCTCGAGCGTGGTCGCGCCGATCGTCTGCAGCTCACCGCGGGCGAGCATCGGCTTCAGGATCGAAGCCGCGTCGATCGCGCCCTCGGCGGCACCCGCCCCGACCAGCGTGTGCAGCTCGTCGATGAACAGGATGATGTCGCCGCGGGTCTTGATCTCCTTGAGCACCTTCTTCAGGCGCTCTTCGAAGTCACCGCGGTAGCGGGAACCGGCGACCAGGGAGCCCAGGTCCAGCGTGTAGAGTTGCTTGTCCTTGAGCGTCTCGGGCACCTCGCCCTTGACGATGCTCTGCGCGAGGCCCTCGACGACGGCGGTCTTGCCGACGCCGGGCTCGCCGATGAGCACCGGGTTGTTCTTGGTGCGGCGGGACAGCACCTGCATGACCCGCTCGATCTCCTTGCCGCGCCCGATGACCGGGTCGAGCTTGCCCTCGCGGGCCAGCACGGTCATGTTGCGGCCGAACTGGTCCAGCACCAGCGACGAGGACGGCGTGCCCTCTCCGCGGCCGCCGGAACCGGTCTCGGTGGACTCCTTGCCCTGGTAGCCCGAGAGCAGCTGCAGCACCTGCTGACGGACCCGGTTGAGGTCCGCACCCAGCTTGACCAGGACCTGCGCGGCGACGCCCTCGCCCTCGCGGATCAGGCCGAGCAGGATGTGCTCGGTGCCGATGTAGTTGTGGCCGAGCTGCAGCGCTTCGCGCAGCGACAGCTCCAGCACCTTCTTCGCCCGCGGCGTGAAGGGGATGTGCCCGCTCGGGGCCTGCTGGCCCTGGCCGATGATCTCTTCGACCTGCTGGCGGACGCCCTCAAGCGCGATACCCAGCGACTCCAGCGCCTTGGCGGCGACACCCTCACCCTCGTGGATCAGACCCAGGAGGATGTGCTCGGTGCCGATGTAGTTGTGGTTGAGCATCCTGGCCTCTTCTTGAGCCAGGACGACCACCCGCCTCGCGCGGTCGGTGAACCTCTCAAACATGTGCACTCCCTCGACTGCTGCGCCGGCGGCCCTTGTCCATCGTGCTTTCACCGCGATGGATTCAGCACCGTGAGACCACTCTAGTAGCCAACTGGTCGCGCTGGCGTACCACTGGGGCTCTTCGTGGCCTTTTCCGCACCCGGTCGTGGCTTCCACCGGGTGCTTCCATCTTCAGGTTGCCCAGCACCTTTACGTCAACCCCAACGTGCGGGCGGCCACCCGGATTCCGCCATCCGCGCGGTGTCCGCTCACCGCGAACAGTCCGCAAGCTGGGAGTTCCCCGCTCGAGCACCACCCGATCGGCGCAGTATCGCCACTCAGTAAGGTTAGGCACGCCTAATATCGAGAGGAGAGCGGGTGAGTCAGCAGCGATCCTCCCGTGCCACGCGCGAGGTCGGCGACGGCCTCGCGTCGTCGCTCCTGCGGGTCTCCGGCCTGCGGGAACGCCCCGACCTGCGCCGCGACGTCCCGCCCGGCTGGATCCGCTGCTCGGAGCTGCTGGAGACGCCCGCGTACTTCGCCGAGTGGCGTGACCTCCTCGCCGGCTCGCTGCAGGCCTCGTACGGTGCCGCGCCGGCCCGGACGACGGCCGCCTGGGTGCTGACCTGGTACCTGTACGTCCCCGCGCACGTCGGCGCACTCCTGCTGCACCACGAGCGGCGGGTGCCGTCGCTGAAGCCCGCCGAGCTGGCGTTCCGGCTGGCCGACGACGGCCCGCACCCGGCCGGCACGGCCGTCCTGGGCACCGCGTTCCACTGCCTCCCGACCGACCCGGGCTCGGCCCGCCCGGAGGCGACGGCCGTCCGCGACGAGCGGGCCCTGGCAGCCGTCCTGCGGGCGCGCTACGTGGCCCACGCGACGCAGTTCGTCCGGGCCTACGCGCCGGTCAGCAGGCTCGGCCCGCGCGCGCTCTGGGCCGCGGCGACGGACGCGCTGGACAACGCGCTGTGGTGGGCGGGCGGCCAGGGCGGCACCCCCGAAGCCGAGGGCGCGGGCGTCGCCGACGCGGCACTGGTCCTGGACGAGCGGTACCCGCCGCTGACGTCGGCGTCGACGCTGCGCCTGGCCGAGAACCGCGAGTGGACCCGGCGGCGCGAGAGCTGCTGCTTCTCGTACCTGCTGCCCGGCGAGCCCGAATGCGACGGCTGCCCGCGCACCTGCCCCCGCTGACCGGTCAGGCCGGCCAGTGCGGGTCCCGGCCCGACGCTCCCAGCGCCCGGTCCAGCGGCGACGCGTCCCCGACGTCCACAGCGGGCCCGTAGACGCCCATCGACCGCGCCTGCTCGCCCATGGCCACCGCGGACTCGTACACCGCCGTCGCCGCCTCCGGGGCGCAGGACAGCTCCTGGCCGCTCGCCCGGGCCAGGTCCCAGCCGTGCAGGACGAACTCGCCCAGCACCATGGCGCCGACCACCGAGGCGGGCAGCTCCGCGGTCCCCAGCGCGGTCGTGCCCGTCCAGGCCGACGGCGCCCCGAAGACGTCCACGAGCGTCTCCGTCTGCTTCTCCAGCGCCGCGCGCCAGTCCGCTGTGACGAGCGCCGCCCCGGCTTCGCCGGTGGCCGGCGACGGCGGGTCCTCGCGCCGTCCCGCCGCGACCAGCCACGGGCCCCAGTACAGGAGGTGGTTGAGCAGCCCGCGGACGTCGTAGCCGGCGCACGGCGTCGGGGCGGACAGGTCGGCCACGGCGTGGGCGACCCGGAGGAACTCGGCCGCGGCGGGCCGCAAGAGCTCGGCAGTCATCCCCCGATCCAAACCACCGTGCGCGGCGTCCGTCTTGAAGGAACGCGACAGCTACCGTGGGCGCGTGGGTGAGCACCGGATCCCGCGCGGCATCGTGGCCGAGGCCACCGCGCGCACCAGATTCACGCTGACCAGGCACGCGCCCGCGCCGGAACTGGCGGAATTCGTCGACTACCACTGGGTGCTGCGCTGGGACCTGCGCGGCAAACCACCCCACGACCAGCGCGTGCTGCCGAACCTCGCCGTCCACGTGACGTTCTTCCCCGGCGCGTCGGGCGTGTACGGGCCCGCCCACGACGTCTTTTCCCACCGCCTCGAAGGCCGGGTCCAGGGCCTGGGCGTGCGTTTCCGGCCCGGGTGCTTCCGCGCGTTCCTGGACGGCCCGGTAAGTGACATCGCCGATCGGGCTGTCCCGCTCACGGACGTTTTCGGGCCGAAGGCGATCGAAGCCGCGGAATCGGTGCGGACCGCCGACGGCGACGCGCAAATGGTCCGTGCGATCGACAACTTGCTGATCGCAAATCCGGTCGAGCTCTCGTCGGCCGCGCGCGGCGCCGCGGAAGCCGTCGAATCAATCGCACGGGACCCGGGAATTACCCGGGTGGCGCAACTGTGCGCGGATACTGGACTGACCACCCGCTCCTTGCAGCGGTTGTTCGCCGAACACGTCGGCTGCCCGCCCAAGTGGGCGATCCGGATATACCGGCTCGACGAGGCGGCGCGGCGGATCGCCGCGGAAGGTGACCCGGATTACGCCGGACTGGCGGTTCGGCTGGGCTATAGCGACCAGTCGCACTTCATCCGCGATTTCCGGGCCGTGACGGGCCAGTCGCCCGGCGAGTACGCCAGGACGGCCCGCGCGGACGTCTGAGCGGTCCGGGGACGAAGAAAGCCGCCGGGTGAATAACACCCGGCGGCTTCGCCCGTGAACCCCGCTCGGAGGAGTTTCCCGGCTACCGGTGACCTGCGGATACCGGTGCGAACGGGAAGGATCCTCAGTTCTTCTTGTGGTAGGCGTCGACGACCTCGGACGGGATCCGGCCCCGGTCCGAAACCGCGTAACCGTTCTTGCGCGCCCACGCCCGAATGGCCTGGTTCTGCTCACGGTCGACGGCGGCGGGGCGCGCCGACCCCTTACCCGCCACCGGACGCACGGAAGCGCGCTTGCGGCCACCGGCACGGCGGGCGTGCTCGACATACTGGGCGAGGGCGTCCCGCAGCTCCTCGGC
Organism: Amycolatopsis stemonae; assembly: GCF_054781455.1. Taxonomy (NCBI): domain Bacteria; kingdom Bacillati; phylum Actinomycetota; class Actinomycetes; order Pseudonocardiales; family Pseudonocardiaceae; genus Amycolatopsis; species Amycolatopsis stemonae. Next base: position 1,019,571 of record NZ_BAAGUJ010000001.1, read on the forward strand.
GTTTTCCGAGGAGAGGTCGATCTGGTAGCTGACGCCGTCCAAACCGAACTCGACCGTCTCTTCCGCCTCACTGCCGTCGAGGTCGTCGACCAGCGAGACGAGCACCTTCTGTGCCATCCGATTCCTCCTGCGGGGGACTTGCGCAATGATCTGGGTTACGGGGCGGGCCCCGCGACAGAAGACTTTGTCCAGAACATTACTACCCGCTTCCCGAGGGCAGCGCAAATCTCATTGCGGATACGACACTGCCGGGTTATTCGGGACGCACGAGCGGGAAGAGGATCGTCTCCCGGATACCGAGACCGGTCAGCGCCATGAGGAGCCGGTCGATCCCCATTCCGACGCCGCCGCTCGGCGGCATTCCGTACTCCAGGGCCCGGAGGAAATCTTCGTCGAGCCGCATGGCTTCGCTATCGCCCTGCGCGGCCAGCCGGGACTGTTCGGTGAGCCGTTCCCGCTGGATGACCGGATCGACCAGCTCGGAGTATCCGGTGGCCAGTTCGAATCCGCGCACGTAGAGGTCCCACTTCTCGGCCACGCCGGGCCGGGAGCGGTGCTGCCTCGTCAATGGCGACGTCTCCACCGGAAAATCACGGACAAACGTCGGTGCGTGCAGGTGATCTCCGACGAGGTGTTCCCACAGTTCCTCGACGAGCTTCCCGTGCCCGAGCTTCGGATCCACTTCCAGGCCCCTGGCCTGCGCGAATCCGTGCAGTTTGGCGGCGGGCGTCTCCGGCGTCACCTCTTCGCCGAGGGAATCGGACAACGACTCGTACATTCCGAGTGTGGTCCATTCGCCGGACAGGTCGTACTCCGAACCGTCGGGCAGGGTGACGACCAAAGTGTCCAGTGCCCCCAGCGCGGCCTCCTGGATCAGCTCCCGCGTCATCACCGCATTGGTTTCGTACGTCGCGTACGCCTCGTAGTACTCGACCATGGCGAACTCCGGCGAGTGCGACGAGTCGCTGCCTTCGTTCCGGAAGTTGCGGTTGATCTCGAAGACCTTCTCGATCCCGCCGACGACGCACCGCTTGAGGTAGAGCTCCGGCGCGATCCGCAGGAAGAGGTCCATGTCGAACGCGTTCGAGTGCGTGACGAACGGCCGGGCCGCGGCGCCGCCGTGCAGCGTCTGCAGCATCGGCGTCTCGACCTCGGTGAACCCGCGGCGGTGGAACGACTCGCGCAGCGACCGGACCACGCCGGCGCGCGTGCGCACGACGTCCCGCGCGCGGTCGCGCAGGATGAGGTCGACGTAGCGCTGGCGGATCCGCGTCTCCTCGGCCAGGTCCTTGTAGGCGTTCGGCAGCGGGCGCAGGGCCTTCGACGTGAGGCGCCACGAATCGGCCATCACGGACAGCTCGCCGCGCTTGGACGTGATGACCTCGCCCTGCACGAACACGTGGTCGCCGAGGTCGACATCGGACTTCCACGCGGCCAGCGCGTCCTCGCCGACCTTCGCCAGGCTGATCATCGCCTGCAGCTCGGTGCCGTCGCCCCCGCGAAGGCTCGCGAAGCACAGCTTGCCGGTGTTGCGCAGGAACATCACCCGGCCGGCGACGCCGACGATTTCGCCCGTGGCGGTGTCGGCGGGCAGCCCGGAATGCGCCGCGCGCACCTCGGCCAGCGAGTGCGTGCGGGGCACCTCGACCGGGTACGGATCGATCCCCTCGGCGAGGACCCGGTCGCGCTTCTCCCGGCGCACCCGCATCTGCTCGGGCAGTTCGTCTTCGGCGGGCTCGCTGGTGGAAGCGGGGTTTTCGGTCATGGCCCATAGGGTACGAACCCGGCCGCGCGCTACGCCAACCGGATTACCTTTCCTTTCCCTCCATTAACCTGGCCCGGTGAGTGATCCCACACCCGACATCCACGCCCGGCGCGCTTCTTCCTTCGGCAGCCGGGCGGCCGCGTACGCCGAGCACCGGCCCGATTACCCCCGGCAGGCGATCGAATGGGGCCTTTCGGGCGCGAGCGGAACGCCGCGGCGGGTGCTGGACCTGGGCGCCGGAACCGGCAAACTGACCCTCGGCCTGGCGGAACTCGGGCTCGACGTCACCGCGGTCGAACCCGATCCGGAAATGCGCGCCGAACTGGCCCGGACGGTGCCGTCGGCGACGTCGCTGCCGGGTCAGGCGGAACGGATCCCGTTGCCCGACGCCGACGTCGACGCGGTTTTCGTCGGCCAGGCGTTCCATTGGTTCGACGTCCCGGCGGCGATGACGGAGATCGGCCGCGTGCTGCGCCCGGGCGGCGTGCTGGTGCCGATGTGGAACTACGAAGACGATTCGGTCCCGTGGGTCGCGGAGTTCACCGCGCTCGGCCGCGAAGGGGCCCGCAAGCCGGCCCGCACGGACGATTTGCGGCAGTTGTCGCACCCGGGGTTCGGCCCGTTCGAAAGCGAACGGTTTCGCCATGCGCAACGCCGGACGGCGGAGAGCCTCCTCGAAACGATCGCGACGTATTCGATGGTGATCGTCTCGTCGCCGGAAGACGCGGCGGCACTGCTGACGCGGCTCCGGGAGTTCCTCGCCGGGAATCCCGCGACGGCGTACGGCGAGTTCGACCTCCCATTGATCACGTGGGCACTGCGCGCCAAGCGCCGTTAGGACATTTTTTGTCATGACGGCGTGCTAACTTCGGAAGCGACGTCCGCGGGCGTCCCGGACGAGCGCGTCGTACCCGGTCAGGACAAGACGGCGCAGTGTCTCGACAACACTGCGAAGGGTTTTCCCATGTCCTGGCTCGTTCTCGTCCTGTCCGGAATTCTCGAAACCGTCTGGGCGGCCGCCCTGAAGGGGTTCTTCCGGCCTGCTTCGGTCGTGACGTTCGTGGTCGCCCTGGTGCTGAGCATGAGCGGGCTGGCGTACGCACTGCGGGAGATCCCGCTCGGAACCGGTTACGCGATCTAGGTCGGCATCGGCACCCTCGGCACGGCGCTCTACGGCATCTTCGCCCTCGGCGACGCCGTGACGGCGGCGCGGATCACCTGCCTGACGCTGATCGTCGCGGGGGTCGCCGGCCTGAAACTGCTGCATTGACCTCGATCTGGGTCGAGGTTCGATACTGGCCGCATGCGCAGGAAATCCTTGGGGCGGGCCCTGATCTCGCTGACCTCGCTCGTGACGGCCGTCGGCCCGTACCGCGCCGACTGGAACGAAACCCACGTCCACAACCCGGCCTGGCCACCGCACGCGAAGTTCCACAACGGCCAGACGATGAGCCTGGGCCTCGCGCTCGGGGCCACCAGCCTGTGGCAGCTGTGGCGGCGGCCGACGCGCGCCGGCCTGGACGCGGGGGCCGTGCTGGCGTCGCTGTACTGGGTGACGCAGATTTCGGCGCTGGCCTACCCGGGCGCGAAGGCCGTCGACCCGCCGGGCGAGGACCGGTTCCCACAGGCCAAAGTGGCTTTCCCGGCTTTGGCGGTGACGGCGCTGGGGTACGTGCTGGAGCGGCGCAGGCTGGCCCGCGGCTGAGCCGGCCGGGTCAGGGGCGGATGTTGCGCTCGAAGACCAGCCGGAGGCCGAGCAACGTCAGGTCCGGCACGTGGTCGGTGATCGTCTCGGACTCGCCGATCACCAGCGGCGCCAGCCCGCCGGTCGCCAGCACGGCGACCGGTTCCGTGCCGCCGGGCGCCAGCTCGCGGACGATCCGGCGAACGAGCCCGTCCACCTGGCCGGCGAAGCCGTACAGGATGCCCGACTGCAGGCACTCCACGGTGTTCTTGCCGATCACCGACCGCGGCGGGACCAGCTCGACCTTCCGCAGCGCCGCCGCGCGCAACGCCAGCGCGTCCACGGAGATCTCGATGCCCGGGGCGAACGCGCCGCCCAGGAACTCGCCCCGGGCCGAGATGGCGTCGACGTTCGTGGACGTCCCGAAGTCGACCACCACGCACGCGGTGTCGTGGAGGTGGTGCGCGGCCAGCGTGTTCACCAGCCGGTCCGCGCCCACCTCCTTCGGGTTGTCCACCAGCAGCGCCACTCCCGTGCGCACGCCCGGCTCGACCACGATCTTCGGCACCTCCGCGTAGTACCGCGAAAGCATCACCCGCAGCTCGCGCAGCACCGCCGGCACCGTCGACAGCGCGCTGATGCCCGTCACGTCGTCCGCGTGCGGGCCGAGCAGGCCGCGGACCGTCAACGCCAGCTCGTCCGCCGTGATGCGCGCGTCCGTGCGCATGCGCCAGTCGCCGACGAGCGACTTGCCGGACCACAGCCCGAGCACGATGTTCGTGTTGCCGACGTCGACGGTGAGCAGCAAGCGGGTCAGCTTTCCGCGTGCAGCAGCGCGTCGAGGCGGCGGGCGTCCGCCGTTTCGGCGACCGGGAACACCGCGGTGTCGTCCTCCGGCGGCAGCGTCACCGTGCCGGACAACAGCCCGGACCCCTCGGGCGCGTAGCCCGGGTCGGCGTGCCGGTGGACGATCCGGTTGTCCGCGTCCACGAACACCACGCGTGGTTCGTAGGTCGCGGCCTCGGCGTCGTCCATCTGACCGTAGGAGATCAGGATGACCAGGTCGCCCGGGTGCACCAGGTGCGCCGCGGCACCGTTGATGCCGAGCACGCCGCTGCCGCGCTCACCCTTGATGACGTAGGTCTCCAGCCGCGCCCCGTTGGTGACGTCCACAATGGACACCTGTTCCCCCGGCAGCAGGTCCGCGGCCTCCATCAGGTCCTCGTCGACCGTGACCGAGCCGACGTAGTGCAGGTCGGCCTGGGTCACGGTGACCCGGTGGATCTTCGACTTGAGCATCGTGCGGTACATCGTGGACTCCTTATTCCCCTGCGTCCAACCGCTCCGGGTGCTCGACGGCCGCGCCGAGCAGGACCGGAACGTTGTCGATCAGCCGGGTACTCCCCACCCGGGCCGCGATCAACAGCCGTGCTTCACCATCGACGGGCGCCGGCCCGAGGTCGGTTCCCCTCAACTCCAGGTAATCCACCTCGACCGCGGGACGCGCGGCGAGGGTCTTCCACGCGGTCTCGAGGACCGCGTCCGCGCCGTCGCGGCCGACGAACGCCCCCGCGGTGAGGGCGGCCGACAGCACGACGGCGTCTTCGCGCTGCTCAGGCGTCAGGTAGACGTTGCGCGACGACAGCGCCAGCCCGTCTCGCTCGCGGACCGTCGGCACGCCGATGACGTGCGTGTCGATGTTCAGGTCCTTGACCATCCGCTTGATCAGCACCAGCTGCTGGTAGTCCTTCTCCCCGAAGAAGGCGTAGTCCGGGCGCAGCAGGTTGAACAGCTTTGCCACGACCGTCAGCACGCCGGCGAAGTGCCCGGGCCGGACAGCGCCTTCGAGCTCGTCGCCCAGCGGGCCCGGGTGGACGGTCACCACCGCGCCCTCGGCGTAGAGGGCGTCCGCGCTGGGCGTGAACCCGATCTCGACGCCGTCCTCGCTCAGCACGGCCAGGTCGGCCTCCAGCGGACGCGGGTAGGCCTCGAAGTCCTCACCCGCCCCGAACTGCAGCGGGTTGACGAAGATCGAGGTGGCCACGACGGCGTTCGGCAGCCGCTTCGCGCGGCGGATCAGCTCGCGGTGCCCGGCGTGCAGCGCGCCCATGGTCGGCACGAGCGCGAGCTTGCGGCCGACGCCGTGCAGGGCCCGGCTGACCTGGCTCATCTGCTCGGGCGACGCGAACGTGTTCAACGTGCCGCGGCTGAATTTCGGTGTGGTCACTGGTCTTGCTGCCCTTCGGCGGGATCGTCGAGGAGGTCGGTGAGGTCTTTGGCGGCCGCGGTGTCCAGCAGCCCGGCGGCCTCGGAACGCGCCACCGTGCGCTTGGCCAGCGCCCGGTAGGCCGGCGCCACGTCCGGCGCCCGGTCCGCCAGCACGGCGAGGTGCTTGCGGACGGTGCCGGCGTCGCCACGCGCGACCGGGCCGGTGAGGGCGCGGTCGCCGTGTCGCAGCACATTATCCAACGCCGCCGAAAGCAGTGGTGCCACCAGGCGTTCGGAATGCCCGATTCCCGCTTCCCGCAAGACTTCCGCGCAGTCGGCGACCAGCGTCATCAGGTGGTTCGCGCCGTGGGTCAACGCAGCGTGGTAGAGCGCTCGCGCGGAGTCGGGGATGCGGACGGGCTCGGCTCCCATCTCGACGGCGAGCGCTTCGCCGACGCTCCACGCGGCGTCGTCGTCGGCCGCCGCGGTGATCCCGATGCTGCACGCCGCCAGCCGCTCGAGGTCCTCCTCGCGCCCGGTGAACGTCATCACCGGGTGCAGCGCGAGCGGCAGCGCCCCGGCCTCGGCCGCGGGCGCCAGCACGTCGATGCCCTGCGCGCCGGAGGTGTGCACGACGATCTGCCCGGCCCGCAGCGACCCGGTCGCGACGAGCCCGCGGACCATCCCGGCGAGCGCGTCGTCGGGCAGGGCGAGCAGCACCAGGTCGGCCCGGCCGGCCGTTTCGTCGGGCGGCAGGAGGGGCACGTCGGGGAGGAGGCGTTCGGCGCGGGCCAGCGACGCGGCGGACAGACCCGACGCGGCGACCACGGTGTGCCCCGCCCGGGCCAGTGCGGCGCCGAGCACGCTGCCCACCCGGCCGGCGGACACGACACCGACCGCGAGGCGAGCGGGCCTCATCATGGCGTGCGCCTGTGGACGCTCATGGTTGGCAGACTCCCTCTGCTCTCGTTCCAGTCCCTTCCCGGGTACCGGACGAACGGCGCGAGACTAACTCGGGTGAGCGTGCGCCGTTGAGCCCGGGTGACAAGCTTCACCCGGACTGGGTCACCCGCGGGCGGCCTCGTCGGCGAGGCGCGTCGCCTCCGCCCGGGCGGACTTCAGGGTGTGCAGCAGCTCGCGCTGGCGCTGCCGGTCGGCGTCCGTGGTGAGCTCCCGCCGGTCCAGGAACGCGAGCTCGGTCACGCTCGCCTGGTACACCGCGACGGCCCTGGCGGCCCGCTTGCCGGACTGGCGTTTCGCCTGGCGGCGCCACGCGCGGCGGCCGGGCAGGCTGGCCAGCAGGTCTACCTCAGACGGCGCGATCCAGCGCTGCGCGGCCATGTGCGGCAGCGCGGTGGCGATGATGCGCTGCTCACGCCGTCGTTGCAGGACGACCAGGTAGAACACGCCGAGGAACAGCGGCAGCATGATCAGGAAGTAGACGGTGAGGAACTTCGACCCGCCGAGCAGCGCGGCGCTGTTCCACAGCGCGTGCAGGCAGACGGCGGCCAGGTAGCCGGCGATCGGCGCGAGCACCTTCAGGGCCTTCGCGGACGTCCGCACGGCGATGCCGATCCCGATGCCGGTGAGCACGGCGAACAGCGGGTGCGTGAACGGCGCGAGCACGCCACGCAGGAAGAACGCCGTGATGACGCCTTGGCTGTGCCCGTCGCCGAAGCCGTAGTCGGCGAACGCGCGGCCGAAGTAGTAGATGTTCTCGGTGAACGCGAACCCGGCGGCGCTGAACCCGGCGTAGACGACACCGTCCACGACGCCGTCGAACTCCTCGCGGCGGCGCCACACGATGAGCACCACGAACAGGGCCTTCGCGGCCTCTTCGACGATGGGCGCCGACACCAGTGCGGCGACGGTGTTGCCGCTGCCCTTGCCGAGCAGCTCGTCCCCGACGGCTTCGGCGGTGGTGTTGATGAGCAGCGCGGTGATCGTCGCGATGCAGGCGCCCCAGGCGAAGGCCAGCAACAGGAACTTCGCCGGTTCGGGCTCCCAGCGGTCCACCCAGAGGAACCCGGCGACCACGCCCGCGACCGGCACGAGCGCGGCGAGCACCCCGATGGTGACGGCGAGCGGGCCGACCCGCGCCGTCGCCAGGCCGAACAGGAACAAGCCGCAGAGGGCCACCACGATGAGCCCGAGCACCGGCAACAGCACGGTGATCCGGCGAGGCCGCCGTCCGCGATCCAGCCCTGTCGCGGGCGAGAGGGTTCCGCTCACAGCCGGTCACCCTACGCAGACGGGCCGGGAACGGATACGCCACCTGGCACGTTCAGGCGCCGATTCAGCCTGCCGGGCCACGTCGTGCCGGAACCTCAGTCTTCGGCGCGGCGACGGCGGCGCGGCGTCGAGCCCGTCCCGCCGTTGGCCGCGAGCAGTTCGCTGACCGACCGGCCCGCGGTGTGCGAACCGCTGCCCGGCGCCGGCTCGGCCGAACGGCGGCCGTTGCGGGCGTGCCCGTTGGTGCCGCCGTTGTGGCCGTTCTGCTCCACGTCCGCCGGGTCGACCGGGGCCATGTTGCGGCGCGACATCGACGCCCGCTCGGCGACCATGCCCTCCCACGCCGGGGGCTCGCCGTCCGGGCGACGGCGCCGGCCACCGGTGGGTTCGGGCGCGGGCACGGCGGGCAGCTGCTGCGAGTCGTCCGGCTTGCGGCGACGGCCACCCGAGCGGCCCTGGTAGTTGCGGACCGACTCCGGGAGCGTCGGGTTCGCCATCGGCGCTTCGCCGCCCGCGGCCTCGGCCGGCGCGCGGTGCGAACCGCCGTGCCGGGACACCGGCTCGTCGAGGATCGGCGACATGTCCGCCCGCGAGAACTGCTCCAGCCGCGAGGGACGGCCGTCGGCGGCCGGGACCGGCGTGGTCGGCGGCACCACCGGGGGCAGGTCGGTGCGCGACGGCTGCCGCTGCGCCGGGCTCTTGCCCGGCACCGGCGTCGTCGGCGGGACGACCGGGAGGTCGCTGCGCGACGCGGAGGCGTCCCTCGGCATCGGCGGCTTCGGCTCCGGCGGCTTCGGCCGGTTCGGGCGCTGCCGCTCGGCGAAGTCGTCGCGGTTCTGGAAGGCCGCGCTCAGGTCGGTCACCGGCCGGAGGTCCGACCGCGACATCTCCGACGGCCGCACCGGCGGCGCCGGACGGCCCGGCGCGGGCCGCGGCGGCTCGGGCGCCTTGCGCGGCTCGGGACGTGCGCCGTTCGGCTGGCCGCCGACGCGCGGCAGGTCCGGCCGGGACATCTCGACGCGCGGGATGTCCGGACGTGACACCTCCACCCGGGGAATCGCCGGCATCGACCGCTCGACCCGCGGGATCGCGGGCATCGACCGCTCCACGCGCGGGATGTCCGGACGCGACACCTCCACCCGCGGGATGGCGGGCATCGACCGCTCGACGCGGGGGATGTCCGGTCGCGAGACCTCGGCGGGCCGCATCGGCGGCCGCGCCGGGTCGACCCGAGGCAGGTCCGGCCGGGACATCTCGACGCGCGGGATGTCGGAGCGCGAAATCTCCGCCCGCCGCGCGGGCGGCGGCTCGGGACGGCGGATCTCCGTCTTCGGCTCCGGGGCGCGGCGGACCTCGGTCTTGGGCTCGGGCCGCGGCACCTGGCGCGTCGGCTCGGCCGCGGCCTCGGGACGGCGTTCCGGCTGCGCGACCTCGTCCGGGTTCGGCAGCCGCATCGGCTGCGACTCGGCCTGGCGGCGGGCCGCCTCGGCGCGCAGCTCGGCGGCCTTCAGCTCGCGCTGCGCGGCGTTCAGCGCCGGGTCGACCGCCGGCACCGGCGGGCGGCGGTCGCTCAACGGCTTCGGCCGCGAGATCTGCTGGGTGCTCTGCGCGGACACGTTCGCGGGCGCCTTCGGGGCCGGCTTCCCGCCGAAGCCCTTGCCCTTGCCGAGGCCCTTGCCGTTCGCGGGCTTGCCGTTCGACGCCTTGCGGCGGCGCTCGTCGAGCACGCGGTCGATCAGCTCGGTCGGGCGCTCGCCCTGCTCGGCGGGCTTCTTCCCGGCCATCAGCTGGGCCGGCTTCTTCTTCGGGGTGCCGTCGGTGACCAGGCGGTTCTCGTCGGAGAGCTTCCGCATCCGGGTGGCCTGCGCGGTCAGCGCGACGCGTTCGAGCAGCACCTCGCCGCCGAACAGCGACTGGAGGCTGTCGCGCAGCGCGGAAACCTCGGCGCGCAGCGCCTCGAGCTCCTCGCGGCTGCGGTCGTCGGCCGCACTGCGGCTCTCCGCCTCCATCTCGAGCTCGTACTCGCGCCGGGCCGCGATCTCGCGTTCCAGCTCCAACTCGTACACAGCCTGCGCCTCGGCGACCGCGTCCTCGCTGTGTGCCGCGTGCTTGCGGTACTTCACGGCGAGGAACGCGCCGATCAGGGCAGCCCAGAGGGCGGCGACGATCCCGAGACGGAGATAGCGGAGATCGTCGCTGAGCACCAGTGCGAGGGTGGCTCCGATGGCGAGGACAAAGCCGACGACAAGCCACGGCCTGCCCAGAAGGCGGCCGCGCGAGTCGTCACCCACGCCGGTCATGCCTGACACCGTACCTGCTCGTAATCCGAACGAGACCTACTCGGTCCCGCGAGCGGTGGGATTCCAGCGCTAACCGGTCGTCCCCCGGCTGTGCTCCCGATCTTGGTCACGAGGGGTCCGGCAGCAGTGCTCGAGCCACAAACCCGCTGCTACCAGGGCTGCGGAAGAGACCACGCCGACCACGCCGGCGCGGGTGTCCAGCATCGCCGCGACGAGTTCGTCACGTCGCGGAAAAAGATAAGCGAGGGCCGCCAGCCAAGCGCCGCCCATGAACGCCCCGGCGAGTGACGAAGCCTTCGCGAGGGCCACCGACCGGGCGATCCCGATCGCGGCGATGACCCGGCCGTTCTTGATCCGCGAGCGGATGGAGAACGCGAGCACGGCTTCGACCACGGCCAGCACGGCGAAGGTGACGCCCGCGAACGTCGGCAGCTGGGGCAGCGAGCCGTAGGCGACGAGGAAGAGCAGGTAGCCGAGAACCAGGCCGAGCAGCCCGGCCACCACCAGGTCCCGGGGCCGGGTGAAGTGCATGCGCCAAGCCTAGCGTGCGACGCTTGACTCTCCCCCGACTGGAGACTTCACCATGCGTCTTGTGGGCACCACCGCGACCTTCACCATCGGCGAGCTGGCCAAGCGGACCGGCCTGCCGGTCAAGACCATCCGCTTCTATTCGGACGAGGGCCTGCTGCCCCCGACCGAGCGGACGGACGCCGGCTACCGCCTCTACGACGCGGCGGCGATGGCCCGGCTCGAGCTGGTCCGCACGCTGCGGGAGCTCGGCCTGGGCCTCACCGACGTATCGGCGGCCTTGACCGAGCCGGCGACGGTCGGCGAGCTGGCGACCCGGCACGTCGCGGCGCTGGACGAGCAGATCCGGCGCCTGCGGCTGCGCCGGGCGGTGCTGCGCGCGGTGGCCAAGCGTGGTTCCGAACTGGAGGAAGTGAAACTGATGAACCGTCTCGCGTCGATGTCCGACGAGGAGCGCAAACGGCTGGTCGACGAGTTCTGGGACGAGATGGTCGCCGGACTGGAGATCGACGAGGAGTTCTACCGGCGGATGCGGGCCGGGAAGCCGGAGCTGCCGGACGACCCGTCACCCGAGCAGCTGGAGGCCTGGATCGAGTTCGCCGAACTGGTCCAAGACCCGGACTTCCGGGCGTTGATCCGCGGCATGAGCGAAACCCAGGCCCGCCAGATCCGCGAAGGCGACTTCGAGCAGCCGTCCTCGGCCTGGCGGGAGAACTGGAACGCGTGGACGGCCCGCGCCCAGGAAGCCGTCGACGCGGGAGAAAGCCCCACGTCCGAGCTGGGGCAAGCGCTTGCGGCGGAGATCGCGGCGGCGTCGGTCCGGCCGGACCAGGACCCGGCGTCGCCGGAGTTCCGCCACGAGCTGGCCGACCGCTTCGCCGCGAGCGGCGACCCGCGGGCCGAGCACTACTGGAAGCTGCTGGGGATCATCAACGGCTGGCCCCCGTTCCCGACCACCCGCCCGGCGGTCGGCTTCATGATCGAGGCCCTGCGCGGCTGACCACTCACGACAAGTCCGAAAGGAGCCTTCCGCACGCCGATTCGGGACCGCAGCTCGGCGATCTCCCCGGGCTCGAGGGTTGACTTACCCGAGCCGGAGATCCGTCTTGCGGACCGAGGCGAGGTCGTCGGCCGGGCGGGCGGCGAGCAGCTCGGCGATCGGGCCGTGGCCGGGCAGGAGCGCGCCCGGCTCGATCTCCGCCCACGGCACCAGCACGCTCGCGCGGTCCGGCGTGCCCGGGTGCGGCAGCAGCAGCTCCGGGTCGTCGGACGTCACGCCGTCGACCGTGACCACGTCGACGTCCAGGGTCCGCGGGCCCCAGCGCAGCTCGCGCACCCGGCCCGCTGCCTGCTCGGCCGCCTGGCCCGTGCGCAGCCACGCCCAGTGGTCGCGCGCCGGGTCGTCGACCACGCACACCGCGTTCAGGAAGTCCGGCTGGTCCTCGACGCCCCACGCCTTGGTCTCGTACACGCTCGACACCGCGACCAGCGCGGGCCGCACCGCGTCCAGCGCCAGCTCCAGGAAGCCGAGCCGGTCGCCGAGGTTGGAGCCGAGCGAAAGGACCGCGCGGCTCATCGGTCCCGCCGGACCGTGACGGCCACGTCGTCGAACGTCAGCGGGATCGGCGCGGACGGCTTGTGCACGGTCACCTCGACGGCGCCCAGCCGCTCGTCGCGCAGGACCTCGTCGGCGATCTTGCCCGCGACGCTCTCGATGAGGTCGTACGGCTCGCCCGCGACGATCCTCGCCGCCAGCTCGGCCAGCTCGCCGTAGTGCAGCGTCTTGGTCAGGTCGTCCGACGCGGCGGCCGGCCCGAGGTCGAGCCACACCGTGATGTCGACGACGAACTCCTGGCCGTCCCGCTTCTCGTGCTCGAACACCCCGTGGTGGCCGAACACCCGCAGGCCGGTCAGCGTGATCCGGTCAGACATCCGGCGATCCCTTCCACCAAGCGGCGGCCACCGCTACCGCGTCCAGCGACGCCCCGACCTCGTGCACCCGCACGCCCCACGCACCCGCCGCGGCGGCGAGCGCGGAGATGGCGGCGGTGGCGTCCTCACGACCGTCCGGCGGCCGCGGCGTACCGTCCTTTTCGGACAGCAGGCGGCCGAGAAACCGTTTTCGGGAAGCGCCGACGAGCACCGGGAAACCCAGCGAAAGCAGCGAATCGAGCCCGCGCAGCAACGCCCAGTCGTGCTCGGCGTTCTTCGCGAAGCCCAGCCCCGGATCCAGCACGATGGCGCTCTCGGCGACCCCCGCCGCGAGCGCTTCGTCCACTCGGGACAGCAGCTCGGACCGGACGTCGGCCACGACGTCTTCGTACCGCGCGAGGGCCTGCATGTCCCTGCTGTGCCCGCGCCAGTGCATCAGCACCCACGGCACGCCGGTCTCGGCGGCGACGCGCGCCATGTCCGGATCGGCCAGCCCGCCCGAGACGTCGTTGATCACGGTCGCCCCGGCCTCGAGCGCCGCGGCGGCGACGGCCGCGCGTGTGGTGTCGACGGAAATCCCGATGCCTTCACCGGCGAGAGTGCGGATCACGGGGATGACCCGCTTCAACTCGGTCCCGGCGTCCACCCGCGCCGCCCCCGGCCGGGTCGACTCGCCCCCGACGTCGATCAGGTCGGCACCGCGCGCCCACATCTCGCGGGCGTGCGCCAGCGCCTGATCGAGCCCGAGGTACCGGCCACCGTCCGAAAAGGAATCGGGCGTCACGTTCAGCACGCCCATCACGACGCACCGGCCGGGAGCGGGAAGCCCCACGCTCACCGGCGCGCCTTGATCAGGTCGAGCGCCTCGGCCCGCGAGGAAGGCGAGGTCTTCAGCTGCCCCCGCACGGCGGAGGTGGTCGTGCGGGCGCCCGGCTTCCGGATCCCGCGCATGGCCATGCAGAGGTGCTCGGCCTCGATGACGACGATGACACCCCGCGGTTCGAGCTTCCGCACGAGCGCGTCGGCGACCTGCGAGGTCAGGCGCTCTTGGACCTGCGGCCGCTTGGCGTAGAGGTCGACGAGCCGCGCGAGCTTCGAAAGCCCGGTGACCTTCCCGGCGGCGTTCGGGATGTACCCGACGTGCGCTACGCCGTGGAAGGGCACCAAATGATGCTCACACTGGCTGAACATCGGGATGTCCGTGACCAGCACGAGTTCCTCGTGGGACTCGTCGAAAGTGCGGTCCAGCACCGAGTCCGGCTCGGTGTACAGGCCGGCGAACATCTCTTGGTACGCGCGGGCGACCCGGGCGGGGGTGTCCTTCAGACCGTCCCGCTCCGGGTCTTCGCCGCACGCCAGGAGGAGCTCGCGGATCGCCTTCTCCGCCCGGTCCTGGTCGAAGACCGGGCGGTCGGCGTCACTGGGACTTTTCGGGTCCATCCGCGTCACGACGCTCCCCCTCGCTCTGCTGGTTGCCGGCTTGGTCGGCGAACCAGCCGTGCTCACGAGGGCGTTCTTCGCCACCGGGCCGCCACGACTGGCCCGGCTGACCGCCCGGCGAGGTCGCGGGCGTCCAGCCCGGAGGGGCGCCGTAGTTCGGGGGGCCGCTCTGGCCCGCCGGGCCGCCCGGGTAGCCGCCCTGCTGCTGGCCGCCGTAGTTCTGCGGCCAGTGGGCCGTGCCGTTGGGGCCTCCGTTCGGGCCGCCGTAGGGACGGCCGCCGTTCGGGTAGGCGCCCGGCGGCGGCGGGGCGTACGGGTTGGCGTTCGGGTCCGGGGCCGGCGCCGGGTACGGCGGGCCGCCGGGGAGGTCGCCCGCGCCCGGCGCGGTGCCGACCGGGGTCGGCTCCGGCTTCAGGACCGGCTTCTCCTTCTCCGGCGGGGGCCACGGCTCGCCGCGCTCCATCGCCAGCTCGCCCGGGGTCTTGATCGGCGGCTTGTCGGACGGCGTCCGCTCACCGAACTCGTTGAACACGGTGATGTGCGGGCGCTTCTCGACCGTCGCGAAGATCCGCTCCAGGTCCTTGCGGGTCAGCGTCTCCTTCTCCAGGAGCTCGATGACCAGCTCGTCGAGCACGTCGCGGTAGGTGTTGAGCACGTGCCAAGCCTCGGTGTGCGCCGTCTCGATGAGCTTGCGCACCTCCTCGTCGATCTCGTGCGCCACCTCGAGCGAGTAGTCCGCCTGCCGGCCGGCCGAGCGGCCGAGGAACGGGTCGCCCTGCTCCTGGCCGTACTTGACCGCGCCGAGCCGGGCGCTCATGCCGTACTCGGTGACCATCGCGCGGGCGATCTTCGTCGCCTGCTCGATGTCCGAGGACGCGCCGGTGGTGGGCTCGTGGAAGACGAGCTCCTCGGCCGTGCGGCCGCCCATCGCGAAGACCAGCCGCCCGATCATCTCGGAGCGGGTCATCAGGTCCTTGTCGTCCTCCGGGACGAGCAGCGCGTGCCCGCCCGTGCGGCCGCGCGGCAGGATCGTCAGCTTGTAGACCGGCTCGATGTCCGGCATCGCCCACGCGGCGAGCGCGTGCCCGCCCTCGTGGTAGGCCGTGATCTTCTTCTCCTTCTCGGAGATGATCCGGCTCTTGCGGGCCGGGCCGCCGACGACGCGGTCGACCGACTCCTCCAGCGCCACGTCGGTGATCACGTGCCCGTTCTGGCGGGCGGTGAGCAGCGCGGCCTCGTTCAGCACGTTCGCCAGGTCGGCGCCGGACATGCCGACGGTCCGCTTGGCCAGGCTGGTCAGGTCCGTGCCCTGGGCGATCGGCTTGCCCTTGGCGTGCACCTCGAGGATCGCCTTGCGGCCGCGCAGGTCGGGCGCGGACACCGGGATCTGCCGGTCGAACCGGCCGGGGCGCAGCAGCGCCGGGTCGAGGATGTCGGGCCGGTTCGTGGCCGCGATCAGGATGATGCCGCCGCGGGCGTCGAAGCCGTCCATCTCGACGAGCAGCTGGTTCAGGGTCTGCTCGCGCTCGTCGTGGCCGCCGCCGAGGCCGGCGCCGCGCTGGCGGCCGACCGCGTCGATCTCGTCGACGAAGATGATGCACGGCGCGTTCTGCTTGGCCTGTTCGAACAGGTCACGCACGCGGGACGCACCGACACCGACGAACATTTCGACGAAGTCCGAGCCGGAGATCGTGTAGAACGGCACGCCCGCTTCGCCGGCGACGGCGCGCGCGAGCAGCGTCTTACCGGTACCCGGCGGCCCGTAGAGCAGCACGCCCTTCGGGATCTTCGCCCCGAGTGCCTGGTAGCGCGCCGGGTTCTGCAGGAAGTCCTTGATCTCGTACAGCTCTTCGACGGCCTCGTCGGCGCCCGCGACGTCACCGAACGTCGTCTTGGGCATGTCCTTGTTCAGCTGCTTGGCCTTGGACTTGCCGAAGTTGAGGACGCGGTTGCCGCCGCCCTGGGCGTTGTTCATCATCCACATCAGCAGGCCCAGGACGAGGGCCAGCGGGATGGCGAAGATGAGGATCTGCGTCAGCACGCCCTGCTGGGTCACCTTGGTGGTGAACTTGATCGGCTGGCCGCCGTTCTTCGCCGCGATCAACGAGTCGTAGATCGGGCGGGTGGCGTCCGCCGGGTACTGCGAAATGATCTGGGTGACCTGCTGGCCGTCGACGTCGACGGGCTTGTTCAGCAGGAGCTTGAGCTGCTGTTCCTTGTCCTCGAGGCTGGCTTCCTTGACGTTGTTCGAGGAGATCTGGGAGTTCGCCACCGAGATGGGTGCCTGGGTGTACCCACGATCACTGTCGAAGATCGTGTTGTACGCGAACAACGCCAGCAACCCCGCGACGATCCACAGCAGTGGGTTCCTGAGCACGCTCTTCCGGTTCATACGACTCGGCCCTGGTGGCCTCGACCCTCCCTGGTTGGGCGGCTCCTGTGATACCCGCCATCACGATCTTGACAACCCGCGGTGCCTGGACACCCGTCCCATCAGGGTACCGTCCGCTGCCGCGTTCATCCCCTGTGAGCCTCTCGCAGGTCAACGGGCGATACCGCGCCCGGGTTCCCGCCCGGCGTCCGCGGTGGTCACGCTATCGCGTGCCGTCGGACACACTGCTCACCATCTCTCCCAGCCGCATCCGCAGCGTCTTCGGGTCGGCCGGGGCGACCGTGACCCACTCGCGGCCGTCCGTACCAGCGCGGGAGACGCTCAGGTAGCGCCCGGTGGCGGTGTCGAACCAGGCCAGCACCCGGGACCGTTGCTTGGCCCCGACCTGCGAACGGCTGTTCGCTGCCAGCTGACCGCCGCGCTGCCGCGGCTGGCCGGCGATCCGACCGTACGCCTCGCGCGGGTCGACCGTCGCGCGTTCGCTCAGCGGGGTGCGGCGGGCCCGGCCGCGGCGCCTGTCTTCTTCCTCACCCGGGTTCGACGGCAACGACACGGGCACCCGGATCGGGGCCGTGCGCAGCGCGTCGTCCAGCGGAAGTGTGATCGACGACTCGCTCCCGCGCGGGCCGGCGGGCAGCACCGCGATCACGGCGGACACCAGGCCGTCCGGTGGGGCGTCGCGCAACCAGATGCCGTCACCGTCCTGGATCGCGATGACGCCCGTGGTGTCGTCGGCCGCCGCGAGCACGCCGACCGTGGGCGCGTCGAACTGCGGGATGTGCAGCGCGTCGATGGTCAGCGGCGCGAACGCGAGCAGCTGCAGCGCGTCCTCGATCGGCGGCGCGAGCCGGCCGCGCGGGTCGCGGACGCCGCGCGCCTTCAGCTCGGCGTCGACGCGGTGGCGCAGCGAGACGCGCTCGTCTTCGGTCGCACCGTGCGACCGGACCAGCAGCGGGTACGGCAGCTCCCCGACCTGCGCCGCTTCCCAGAGGAAGTCGAACGCCAGCGGCGAGAAGAACTCTTGCATCACTACTCTCCCGGATCGGACTCTTGCTCAGCGTAGCCCGCACCACCGACAAAAAGTGATCATCGGCCGAGCACGCTCGGAGAAGCCGGAGCCCGATCTTGGCAGAGCCGACGCAGGGCGACGAGGCTGGGCGGAATGCCGTGAATGGGTCATTCATGGACATAAGGCGATGAATGACAGGTCCGGCGCGATCACCGACCGGTCGGCGCGAGGCTCGGCGGCGTCCAGGCCGCGCCAACCACCTCGACAGCGTCCTTGGAACGCCCTTCTCGTCCGGTCCGGTGCGTCAGACCGTGCTCGTCGTCGAGGCTCCGGCGAGCATCTCGCCGAGCCGGTGGCGCAGCGTGGCCGCGTCCGCCGGGGCGATCGTGATCCAGTCGCGGCCGTCGCGGCCCCGGGTGGCCTGGGTGAAGTAGCGGCCCGTCTCGGTGTCGAACCAGCTCAGCACCGGGGTCCGGGTCCGGCCGCCCATCCGGGAGCGGGCGTTGGCCGCGATCTGGCCGCCGCGCAGCCGCGGCTGCGCGTGCAGGCGGGCCAGCGCCTTGCGGTCTTCGTCGGCCGAGCTGCGCTCTTCGCCGTTGCCGCGGCGCTGCAGGAAGTCGACGCCGTGCGCGCCGACCAGCTGCTCCAGCGGGACTGTGATCGACTTTTCGGAGCCGCGCGGGGCGCCCGGGAGCAGCGAGACGATCGCGCTCGCGAGGCCGTCCACCGGGCACGGCTGCAGGTGCAGGCCGCGCCTGTCCTGGACCGCGAGCAGGCCCATCCCGCCCAGCACGCCGGCGACCGCGAGCAGCGGCTCGGCGTCCGGGGCGATCAGCTGGATGGCGTCCAGGCTCAGCTCGGGCTGCGCGAGCACCCCGAAGTAGTCCTCGACGTGCGGTTCCGGACGGCCTCGGCCGTCGGCCAAGCCACGCGCGGTCAACGCCTCCAGCGTGCGGCGGCGCAGCAGCGACCGCTCGTCCACGGTTTCGCCGTGCGACCGGACGCGCAGCGGGTACGGCAGCTCGCCCAGCCCGGCGGACTCCCACAGGAAGTCCACCTCGACCGGGGTGAGCAGCTCAGCGTTGGGCATCGAGCCACCCCCAAGGAGAAAACGGGCCGGGCACACCGTCGGCGTGCCCGGCCCGGAAGGATCAGCGGTCTTCGTCGTCCTCGGACCACGCGCCGATGACCGGCGGCGGGGTCGCCTGGTTCGCGCCGAAGGCCTCGTCCGGGTCCGCCTCGATGAGGAAGGACGCGTGCGTGTGCTCCTCGTCCTGCTCGCCCTGGGCACCGCGCGGGGCCATGCCGCCCATGCCGCCCGGGTTCATCGGCGGCGCGGCCTGCCCGCCGATGGTGCCCGCCGACGAGACGAGACCCTGCTGGGGCGCCTGCGCCGACGCGGCGCTCTGGCCCTGGCCTTCGGCCGACGCCAGGCTCGTCTCGTTCTCGGCCTTCGCCCCGGACTTGCTGCCCTTGCCCAGCGCGCGGGAGGCCAGCGCGCCGAGGCCACCGGCGGCACCGCCGATGCCGAGGCCCATGCCGATCTTGCCGAGCGTGCTGCCGCCGCCGGCCTGCCCGGCGCCCGGGGCGACGTGGCCCGCGCCGGTGTTCGTGCCCGCCGCCGTGCCGCCCACGCCGCCCGTGCCGTCGCCGCCGAGCGCCGCCGCGTCGTGGCCGAAGCCGCCGCCCGCGACACCGCCGTGGACGCCGTTCGGGCCGACCGCCGCGTGCTGCGCGTCGAACGCGCCGCCGTGGCCGCCGAAGCCCGAGGCGCCGGCGGTGAACACCGCGCCGCCCGCGCCGGACAGGCCCGAAACCGGACCGGTGCTGCCGACCGCGTTGATCGCGTTGAACGACACGGAGTTGTGCGAGCCCGTCGGCTTCATGCCGAGCGACTCCGGGCCGAAGCTCGGGGTCGTGCTGTCGACCTCGCTCATCGACTTCGTGTAGGCGTTGAAGAACGCGACCTGCTGCGCCTTGACGTCGTTGGCCGCGTCCGCCTGGGCCTTCTGGTCGGCGATCAGGGCCGCCGGGCCCCCGGCCAGCGCGGCCGCCATGGCCTGCTTGGGGTCGTAGTCCTTCGGGGCCGGCATCTTCTTGACCTCGGCGGCCGCGGCGGCCTGCCGGGCCAGCCGGTCGGACATCGTGTGCGCGGCGTCGGACGCCTGCGAACCCGAGTTGGCGATGGCCACCAGCGCGCCCTGCGCACCCGCGGCACCGCGGCCGACCCAGGCGTTGCCCAGCTCGGAGATCGCGTTGTACAGGTGGTCGGACGCCTGCTTCAGCTCGCTGCCGTGGTGCGCCCAGGCCTGCCCGGTCGCCTCGGCCGTGCCGGGGTCGTTGTTGTTGACCGCGCCGGCGTAGAGCTGCTGGCTGGCTTGGGCGTTCCAGTTCGGCGGGTTGGCGATCGCGCGGTCGCTGCCCATGTCGAAGCCGCCGGCGCTGCCGCGGGCGTTGTCGACGATGTTCTGCGACGCGGCGTTGTCGCCGAGCGGCACGATCGAGCCCTGGCCGGTCGAGCCCGGAGCGGTCGTCGCCGGCTGGTCGCTGTGGTTCGGAGCCATGACTTCCAAATCCCCCTTGTGGCTCAGGCGTTGCGGAACGGTTCGGCCGCGGCGTTGTCGATCTCGTGGTACCGCGACATCGCCGTGACGATGCCCTCTTCGGCCGCCGTGTACTGGTCGAGCAGGTTCTGCAGCGCGGACGCGTAGGAGTCGTTCCCGCCGTCCGCGCGCTGGACGAACTTCGCCGCCATCGCGTTGCCGACCGGGTTGTCCCCGAGCTTCGGCGGCTGCGCGAGCGTGCCCGCGCCGGCGAGCAGGGCCTCGACCGCGTCCTTGCCCGTGCGGATCTTGTTCAGCACGATCTGCGCGGCGTCGGGGTCGATCCCGACCTGGCCCGCCGCGGCGGCGGCCTTGAAGGCGTTCGCGTCGGCAGCGCTGCTGTTCCCCATCTGAGCTCTCTCCCGTTCCCCCGACCCGGTCACCGCGGGCACGAATGGTCTTCGCATAGGTTAACGCACGTGATCAGAGCCTATGACGCAAACTTCGTGCCCGGGGTTCCGCGGATCCGGTGGTTGCGGTGAACGGTCGGTGAACTAGGAGGTGTACACCTTCGGGTCCAGCGTGCCGATGTAGGGCAGGTCCCGGTACCGCTCGGCGTAGTCCAGGCCGTAGCCGACGACGAACTCGTTGGGGATGTCGAAGCCGATGTACTTCACCGGGACGTCCACCTTGACCGCCTCCGGCTTGCGCAGCAGCGAAACGACCTCGAGCGACGCCGGGTTGCGGCTCGCGAGGTTCTTCAGCAGCCACGACAGCGTGAGGCCGGAGTCGACGATGTCCTCGACGATCAGCACGTCCCGGCCGGCGATGTCCCGGTCGAGGTCCTTGAGGATCCGCACGACGCCGGACGACGACGTCGACGAGCCGTACGAGGAGACGGCCATGAATTCCAGCTGCGTCGGCAGCGGCAGTGCGCGGGCGAAGTCGGTCATGAACATGACCGCGCCCTTCAGGACGCCCACCAGCAGGAGTTCCCCCTGCCCGTTGGCCGGGTAGTCGGCGGCGATCTGCGCCGACAGCTCCGCGATCTTGTCCTGGATCTGCTGCTCGGTGACGAGCACGGAGGCGATTTCGCCCTCGTACACGGGTCATTCTCCTCGAGTGGTGGGTTGGGAGGTGATGCAGAGCCTGCCACGTGCCCGGCGCGCCTCCAAGTTGCCCGGCAGCCACACGCCGCCCTGACCACGCCACCGGGCGACGAGCTCGTCGACGGCCCGGAGGTGCCCGTCGGTGAGCTCGCGCACACCCGATTGCAGCAGCCACCTGCGGAGAACCCGCCGCCGCACCGCCGCGGGCTCGGGCGCGAGCACGCCGACATCCAGCCCTTCGGAGCCGCCCGCGCGGGTGAAGATCATGTCCGCCAATGTGTCCAGTGCCTCACTGTCCTCACGCAGTTGCGCGGCCGTGCGGGCGAGCGCGCCGGCGACGCCGCCGTTGAGGACGTCTTCCAGCAGTGGCAGCACTTCGGTGCGCAACCGGACGCGGGTGAAGCGCGGCTCGGCGTTGTGCGGGTCCTCCCAGGGCTCGACACCGAGCTCGGCGCAGGCGGCCCGGGTGGTCGCGCGCGGCACCGCCAGCAGCGGTCGGCCCCACGGCGGGTCGTGCGGCCGCATCCCGGCGACGCTGCGGGGGCCGGAGCCGCGCCCGAGCCCGAGCAGGACCGTTTCGGCCTGGTCGTCGAGGGTGTGGCCGAGCAGGACGAGCTCGTGTCCGCGCAGCGCGTGGTAGCGGGCCTTGCGCGCGGCGGCTTCCGGGCCGCCCGGGCCGGTGACGTCCGCCCGGCGCACCTCGGCGTCGTCCGCGCCGAGCGACTTCGCGGCCGCGGCGGCGTCGCGCGCGATCTTCGCCGAGCCCTCCTGCAGGCCGTGGTCGACGACCAGCGCGCGGACGCGGCGGCCCTGCCCGTGCCCCACGTACGCCGTGGCCTCGGCGAGGGCGAGGGAATCGGCACCGCCGGAGACCGCGACGCACAGCTCGGGCGGCGGCTCGACGGTCTCGAGGAAGGCGCGGACCGCCCGCCGGACCGCCGCGACCGCCGGCCCGGTCATCCGTGCAGGCGCCGGACCCACGCGGCCGGATCGGAGATCTCGGCGCGCGACGGCAGGGTGTTGGGCGATCGCCAGACGGCGTTGAAGCCGTCCATGCCGACGGCGTCCACGACGTGCTTCGTGAACTTCGCGCCTTCTTCGTACTGACGGATCTTCGCGTCGACGCCGAGCAGCGCGCGCAGCAGCCGGTCGAAGACGCCGCCGCCCTTGCGCCGGGCGGTGAACCGCGCGCGGATCGTGTCGACGCTCGGCACGACCTGCGGGCCGACGGCGTCCATGACGTAGTCGGCGTGGCCCTCCAGCAGCGTCGAAAGGGCCAGCAGCCGGTCGAACACGGCGCGTTCCTTCGGCGACTGGAGCAGCTCCGCGAGGTTGAGCTTCGGGCCCTGCTTGATCGCCTCGGGGAGGCGCCCGACCAGGTCGGCCAGGCTGTCGGAGCCACCGCCCGCGAGCCCGGAGACGAGCCGCTCGACCTCGTCGGCGAAGTAGTCGCGCAGCCACTTGACCGCGGTGAACTGCAGCCGGTGGGTGCACTCGTGCAGGCAGACCCAGAGCCGGAAGTCGTGGCCGGGGACCTGCATGGCCTGCTCGGCGGCGACGACGTTCGGCGCGACGAGCAGCAGCTGGCCTTCGCGCTCGGGGCCGCCGAAGGGGTCGTACTGGCCGAGCACGCGGCTGGCCAGGAACGCGAGCACCAGCCCGGTCTGCACGCCGGCACCGCCGGCCAGGATCGGGCCGAACGGCCCGCCCTGCTGCGGCAGCGCTCGCCCGGTGAGCGCGTCCAGCCCGGCCGCGGCCGAGCGCACCCAGCCGGGGCGGTCGACGACTTCGCCGGGCAGCAGCGGCAGGTCGAGGCCCAGGCTCGTCAGCTGCCGGACGTGCCCCTCGGCTTCGACGGTGAGCTCACGCAGGTCGGTGACGGCCGCTTCGGCCTCTTCGCGCGGGACCTGCGGGCCGCCGCGCACGAGCAGCGCGCCGGTCTGCGCGGCGAGCGCCCAGTCGACCATGGGCCGGGTCTCGGTTTCCTGACTCACCCTTCCGACGCTACCTGCCCGGGACGGGTTTCCGGCCACGATCTCCGCACGGTTCGGCGTCCGCGGCTACGAGCATCCGCACTTGCGGAGGCTCGTGGCCAAGGCGTCGATGGCGTCACGGCCCGGTTGCTGGTCCGAGCCGTTGGACATGAACGCGAACACCAGCACCCGGCCGTCCTGGTCCAGGACGAGGCCGGCGAGCGTGTTCACGCCGGTCAGGGTGCCCGTCTTGGCGCGGACCCAGCCGCGGCCCGCCTGGGACGCCGGGGTCTCGAAGCGCTTGTCGGCGAGGGTTCCCGAGCCGCCCGCCACCGGGAGGCCGGCCAGCATCGGGCGCAGCTTGGCGGTGTTCTCGTTCTTGCCCTCCGGTGCCGCCGCGGCCGCCATCAGCTGGGTCAGCAGCTTCGCCGGGATCTTGTTCTCCGTCGAGATGCCGCTGCCGTCGGAGAGCTTGACGCCACTGGTGTCGAAGCCGTGGTCCTTGAGCACCTTCAGTGTCGCCGCCGCGCCGCCGGCGAAGCTCGCTTCCTGGCCGGACGCCAGCGCGACCTGCCGTGCGAGGGCTTCGGCGAGGACGTCATCGGACAGCTCCATCGTGTCCGAGACCAGCTCGGTCAGCGGCGCCGACTTGACCTCGGCGAGCACCTTCGCGTCCTTCGGCGCGGTGGCCTGCCCGCCGGGCGACGCGCTCAGCTTCGACGCGATCGTCGACGCCAGCGCGCTCCCCGCGTTCGGCGCGCGCTGGGAGTTGTTGTTCTTCGGGTCCAGGCGCCCGGCGTCGGCCATGACCGACCCGATCTGGGTGGCGAACGTCGACGGCGCGTCGCCCGCGGCCCAGCCAGGCGCGGTCGTCGCGCCCTTGAACAGGCTGAGGTCGACCTGCACCTTCTTGACGCCGGGGTTGGCCTTCTTGACCTGCGCGACGAGGTCGTCGACGTGCGCGGCGCCCGGGTACAGCGGCGATTCGGTGCCCAGCGGCAGCCCGGTGAGGGTGACGTCGCCGCCGCCGACCAGGATCACCGTCCCCGGGTCGGCGCCCTGGACGATCTTCGTCGACAGCCGGGTGTTCGGGTCCAGCGCGAGCAGGGCGGCCGCGGAAGTGAGCACCTTCGTCGTCGACGCGGGGGTCACGGCGGTCGCCGAGCTGTGGTCCCACAGCGTCGTGCCGGTCACCGGGTCGACGACGCTCCCGTTGAGCTGGCCGAGGGCGCTGTTCGCGGCCGCGCCGGCCAGCGCGGACTTGACGCCGTTCGCGGTCGGCGCCTGCCCCGACGTGTCCGGCCCCTGCAGCTGACGTGTCGCCGCGGCCGGTTCCGGGCTGTCGCCCTTCGGCGCGTTCGGCGCCCACGGCAGGCCGAGGCGGTTCGACACCTTCGGCATCGCGGCCGCGATGCCGCCGCCGGCCAGGACCAGCAGGACGACCACGACGAGCGCGATGATCTTGCCCTTGCGCCGCTTCTTCTTCGGCGGCTCCTCGGCGGTCGCGGCCGGTGGCGTCGCCGGGGGTTCGGCGGGCGGTTCGCCGCGCTGCTGCGGCTGCTGCTGGAAGGCCCCGGGGAACTGGGTGGGCCGCTCGATCCCGACGGTCGCCTCGGCGTCGAAGCGCTGCCCGTCCGGTTCGATCCGCATCGGCCGGGCCAGCGAGCCCGCGGACGCCGGCGGGACGACCCCGCGCGGCGGCTCCGGCGGCAGCGCGGGCCGGCCGTCCGCCACGTCCACGCGCTGCGCCCACGGCGGCTGCGGTTCCTGGGGCCGCTGCGGCTGCTGGGGCCGCAGTTGCTGGGTCTCCTCGCCGCGGGGCTGCGGCTCATCGCGCCGCGGCTGCTCGTCCCGCCGCGCCTGGGGCTCGTCTCGGTAGGCCTGCGGCTCCTCCCGACGCGGCTGAGGCTCGTCCCGGCGTGGTTGCTCCTCCTGGCGCGCCTGCGGCTCCTCCCGGGGAGGCTGGGGCTCGTCCCGCCGCGGCTGCGGTTCCTCCGTCCGCGGCTGGGATTCCTCGCGGCGCTGCTGGTCAGCGCGCTGCAGCTGCTCTTCCCGGCGCTGCTGCTCCTCGCGCCACAGCTGCAGCTCCTCCCGCCACGGCTGCGACTCGGGCTTCTCGGTCTGAGGCTCTTCGTGCCGGTCCTGCTGCTCGGCAGGCCAGACGTTGCGTTCCACCGGCACCCACGGCGCCTTCTTGGGCGGCTGCTCGACCTCGATGAACTGGGTGTTCTCCGCGGTCGGGGCCGGCTCGGCGGGCTTGGCCCCGACCGGCTTGGGGTCGCGCGAGCCCAGGCGGTCGGCGAGGTCCTGCTTGGCGGGGGTCGGCGGCGGCGCGGGTTCTTCGGCGGGGACGTTCAGCCCCGGGATCGGCTCGGGCTCGACGTTCGGCGCGAACCACGACCCCTTCGGCGCCTCACTGCCTGTGACGTTGGGCACGCCCGGCCGGTCCGGAGGGCTCTCCGGCGGGTCGGGCAGCGACATCGGGGTGGTCTTCCGCGCGCCGGACGACGAGCGGTCTTCGTCCGACGAAGGCCACATCGGCTGGTCGTTTTCCGGCACCCACCACTCCTTCTCACCTGCCCCGGAAGGGGCCAAGCTCACATGCCGCGTGGCCGACATCGATGCGACCCCGCGGCAGGGCGTAGTCCACACTAGGAGACGTCAAGACAGTCATGAAGGTTGCCGCCCGCGACGCGGGGCACGCCCGGATATCGAGAAGCAGCGAGGACGCCGTGGAGTTCGACGTCACGATCGAAATCCCCAAAGGGGAACGCAACAAGTACGAGGTCGACCACAAGACCGGCCGCATCAAACTGGACCGGACCCTGTTCACGGCCACCCAGTACCCGGCCGACTACGGCTTCATCGACGACACCCTCGGCCAGGACGGCGACCCGCTCGACGTGCTGGTCCTCGTGCAGGAGCCGACGTTCCCGGGCTGCCTGATCCGCTGCCGCGCGATCGGCATGTTCCGGATGACCGACGAGAAGGGCCCGGACGACAAGGTCCTCGCGGTCCCGACGAACGACCCGCGCCTGGAGCACCTGCGCGACATCCACCACCTGAACGAGTTCCACAAGCTGGAGATCCAGCACTTCTTCGAGGTCTACAAGGACCTCGAGCCCGGCAAGAGCGTCGAAGGCTCGTCCTGGGTCGGCCGCACCGAGGCCGAGAACGAGATCGCCCGCTCGTACGAGCGCGAGAAGGACCGCCTGGCCAAGGAAGAGGCCGACGGCGGCCACTGAGCCCGTGAAAAGGCCCCCTCGGGATCGTCCCGAGGGGGCCTTTCTCATTCCCCGGTCAGTGCGCCATGGCGAGGGCGGGAGCGTCCTCGGCCTCCGCGCGCTGCTCCATCGCGGACTTGTCCGAGAGCGGCTTCTCCTTGAGGAACCACACCAGGACGAAGCCCACGGTCAGCACGATCCCGCCGACCAGGAACACCGTGCTCATCGACTCGGCGAAGCCCTGCAGGATCGGCCGGGCCAGCGTCGGGTCCAGCGAGGACAGGAACGACGTGTCGTTGACGTCCAGGCCGCTCTTCATCTGCTGCGCGAACTCGGGGTGCTGGGCCAGCGCCGACACGTAGGCCGGCGTGGTCATCGCCGAGCGGACGGCGTTCGCGATCTTGTCGGCGACCGTGCCGAACAGGATCGAGAGGAACACCGCGGTGCCCGCCGTGCCGCCGATCTGCCGGAAGAAGGTCGCCGCCGAGGTGGCGACGCCGATGTCCTGCGGGCGGACGTCGTTGGTCGCGGCCAGCACCAGCGTCTGCATCGAGGCGCCGAGGCCGAGGCCGATCACGAAGGCGATGACCATGACCAGCGCCAGCGAGGTGTCGACGGTGATCGTCGACAGGGCGAACAGCGCCGCCGCCATCAGGCCGATGCCGGCCACGGCGAACATCTTGTAGCGCCCGGTCTTCGAGATGAGCCGGCCGCTGGTCATGCTCGCGGTCATGATGCCCAGCGTCAGCGGGAGCATCTGCAGGCCCGCCTGGGTCGGCGTCGCGCCCTTGACGATCTGCAGGTACAGCGGCAGCGACATCATCGCGCCGAACATCCCGGCGCCCTGCACGACCGTGACGAGCGTCGACATCCGGAACACCGGCCGCTTGAACAGGCGCAGCGGCAGCAGGGCGGCGTCGCCCATGCGGCGCTCGATCCAGACGAAGGCGGCCACACCCAGCGCACCGACGACGTACATCGCGATCGAGGCGGCGGAGCCCCAGCCCCACTCACGGCCCTGCTCGGCGACGATCAGCAGCGGCACCAGGCCGGTGGCCAGCGCGACGGCACCCCAGTAGTCCACCTTCTGGTCGACGCGGGTGTGCGGGAGGTTCAGGACCTTGCTGACGACGACCAGCGCGGCGAGCGCGATCGGGACGTTGACCAGGAACACCCAGCGCCAGCCGGTGATGCCGGCGAAGGAGTCGATGCCGGCGAAGAAGCCGCCGACGACCGGGCCCGCGACGCTCGAGATGCCGAACACCGCCATGAAGTAGCCCTGGTACTTGCTGCGCTCACGCGGCGCGGTGATGTCGGTGATGATCGCCAGTGCGAGCGACATCAGGCCACCGGCGCCGAGACCCTGGAAGGCGCGGAACGCGGCGAGCTCGTACATCGACGTCGCCATGCCGCTGGCCAGCGAACCGACCAGGAACAGCGAGATCGCCGTCAGGTACATGGGCTTGCGGCCGTAGAGGTCGGACAGCTTGCCGTACAGCGGCGTCGAGAGCGTCGCGGTGATCAGGTAGGCGGTGGTCGCCCACGCCTGCAGGCTCAGGCCGTGCAGCTCGTCGGCGATGGTGCGCATCGACGACGACACGATGGTCTGGTCGAGCGCGGCGAGGAACATGCCGAGCATCAGCCCGGACAGGACGGTCAGGATCTGGCGGTGGGACAGTTTGCCGTTCGTAGCGGCTGCTCCTTCCGCCGTGGTGGTGTCGCTCATGGTGGTCTCCCTCGGTAAGCCTTCGTCGTAGTTGCTTGTACCCCTCAACTACTTGCCTCGGCCAAGTATTCCGCGGAAGCTTGTATGGTGCAATCAAGTTTTCTGTGAGCCCGGTCTCGTCCCGCGCTTGACGGCTTTCGCGACCACCGTGACCTCGGCGGACGGCACATCGAGGCCGGTCACGAAGGCGTAGAGAGCGCCCAGGTCACGGCACCAGACGGCGGCCATCAGGTTCGTGACCCCGGTCGTGGCGAGGGTGCCGTGGACCATCGGGTGGCTCGCCAGGGCCCGCCCGACCTCGTCGAGACGGCCGGGCGGGACGGTCATCCAGACGTTGGCGTCGATCTCCAGGCCCAGCGCTTTGACGTCCACGTTCGCGTAGGTGTGGAGCCGGCCGGCCGCGGCGAGCCGGTCGAGCCGTCGCCGCACGGTCGACTCCGGGGCCTCGGTCGCCAGCTCGCCCGGCCCGAGCCGGGCGTCGGCGGCCAGCCGGTGCAGCAGCCGCCGGTCGAGGTCGTCGAGGGTGACGTCCTCGCCGGACGGCGGCGGGGTCAGCGCGGCGACCTCGGCGTCGGAGAGCAGGCCGGTGCGCCACTGCGTCGCGTCGGAGAAGACGTGCAGCACCGAGTGGGCTCGCAGCTCGGTGACCGCGTTCGTCGACGGCAGCGCGTCGTGCACCAGCCGCCCGTCGAGACCCCCGAGGGCGACGGCGCTGATCTCTTCGCCGCCCGCGAGGATGTCGGCGAACAGGACATCGTCGCGCTTGGCCAGCCCTTCGGCGATCACCGACGTCCGGCCCCGCAGCACCTTGACCCGCAGGAGCATCGCCCCGCGCAGGCCGTGCGCCGGGTTCGGGACGCAGACCACCTCGAGGCGGCCGTCGGCACGCAGGCGGGCGATGACGCGGGTGACCGTGCGCGGCGAAAGATCGAGCACTTCGGCGATCCGGCCGGGCCCGGCGCGGCCGTCGAGCTGCAGGGCCGAAACCACCCGCTGTTCGATTTCCGTCATCAGGTGCACCATGCAGTCCAGTTTCGCTCATGCCGTAGTGCTGGAGTACCTCGCGCAGCCGTTCCGGCCCGATTCTGACCCCATGATGAAGTCCGTGATCGACATCGTGGAAACCCTGGCCGCCGACGTCCGGGCGCCGGAACGGCCGCCCGCTTCGCTCGAAGAACTGGGCACGACCTTCTCCGCCATCGACGACCCGCTGGCCGCCGACCTGCGCGCCGCGCTCACCGACCTCCGGCCGGGCGCGGGCTGGGCGGGCGAATTCGGCGACCTGCCGAGCGGCGAAGTCTGGGTGGTCGACGCGCTGGACGGCGCCGTCCAGCTGCTCCAGGGCCTGCCGCAGTACTGCGTCACCGTGACGCTGGTCCGCGACGGCGAACCCGAGCTGGCCGTGCTGCACTCGCCGTGGCTGCGGGAGACCTACGCCGCGCGGAAGGGCGAAGGCGCGACCAGGAACGGCAAGCCGATCGAGCCGTCACGCAAGAAGACGCTCGACGCGGTCGTCGCCGCGACCAGCCAGCCGCCGTTCGTCACCGGACAGCCGGGCGTGGCCCAGGCCGCCGGGCGATCGCTGACCGCAGTCCTCGAAGAGGTCGCCGCGGTGCGGAACCTCGGGCCGACGTCGTGGCAGGTCGCCGACGTCGCCGCCGGGCGGCTGGACCTCTTCTGGCAGTACGGCACGGACGCGACGAACCTCGCCGGCGCGGCGTTGGTCGCGCGCGAGGCCGGTGCGGTGGTCACCACCGCCGACGGCGCCCCGTGGACGCCGTCGGCCGGCAGTTTCCTCGCCGCCGCACCGGCTCTGCACCCGCTGGTGCGCGACGTCCTGCGTCAGGCGGAGTAGCCCGGGATCGGGAACGGCGCCAGGAACTCGCGGATCTCCGCGGCGATCGAGTCGAGCGAGGACTCGTCGGACGCGGCCGCCGCGGTCACCGTGCGGTCGATCCACTCCGCCACCTGCGGCTGGTGCTCCGGCTTCAGCCCGCGTGTGGTGATCGCGGACGTGCCGAGCCGGATGCCGGACGGGTCGAACGGCTTGCGCGGGTCGAACGGCACCGTGTTGTAGTTCAGCTCGATGCCCGCGCGGTCGAGGGCCTGCGCGGCCGGCTTGCCCGCGACCGCCTTGTTCGTCAGGTCGATCAGCAGCAGGTGGTTGTCCGTGCCGCCGGACACGAGGTCGTAGCCCTTCGCCAGCAGCGCGTCGGCCAGCGCCTTCGCGTTGGCGACGATCGTGTGCGCGTACTCCGAGAACGACGGCTGCTGCGCCTCGCCCAGCGCGACGGCGATCGCCGCGGTCGTGTGGTTGTGCGGGCCACCCTGCAGGCCCGGGAACACCGCCTTGTCGACGGCCTTCGCGTGGTCAGCGTCGGAGAGGATCATCGCGCCGCGCGGGCCGCGCAGGGTCTTGTGCGTGGTCGTCGTGATGACCTGCGCGTGCCCGACCGGCGACGGGTGCGCGCCGCCCGCGACGAGCCCGGCGATGTGCGCGATGTCGGCGACGAGCACGGCGTCGACCTCGCGGGCGATCTCGGCGAACGCCGGGAAGTCGATCGTGCGCGGGATGGCCGTGCCGCCGGCGAAGATGAGCTTCGGCCGGTGCTGGCGCGCGAGGTCGCGCACCTGGTCGAGGTCGACGCGGCCGGTCTCCTTCGCGACGGCGTAGCGCACCGGCGTGAACCACTTGCCGGTCGCCGAGACGCTCCAGCCGTGCGTGAGGTGACCGCCGTCCGGCAGCGCCATGCCGAGCACGGTGTCGCCGGGCTGCGCGAACGCGAGGTACACGGCCAGGTTCGCCGGCGACCCGGAGTACGGCTGGACGTTGGCGTGGTCCGCGCCGAACACGGCCTTCGCGCGCTCGATCGCGAGCTGCTCCACCTGGTCGATGAACTGCTGGCCCTCGTAGTAGCGCTTGCCCGCGTACCCCTCGGAGTACTTGTTGGTCAGCACGGTGCCGGTCGCCTCGAGCACGGCCTGCGAGACGTAGTTCTCCGACGCGATCAAGCGGATCTTGTCGTGCTGGCGCTTCGCCTCGTCCTCGACGAGCCCGGCGATCGCGGGGTCCGCCGCGGCGAGCGCGGTCAGTTTCGGCTGGTGTGTCATGGCGTACTCCGGCTCTGGAGTGGCCTTCACCCAGGCGCGCGGTGCCGGCCTCGTCGTTCGCTTCCCGGTGGTGCTCCACCTCGATGGCGCCAGTCGCTGCTGCGGGAAAGAGCCTAGTCCACGTCGCTGGCGGCCCGGCGGTGTTCGGCGCACCACTTGCGGGTGCACCCGGACGTCCGGTCGCAGAACGGCCGCGCGCAGGTCGCGCACCGCTTGACCCGCCGCCAGCCGCCGACCGTGACGAGTTCCGCGAGCCCCGCGGCCCCCGCCGCCAGCTCGCCCGTCTCCGCGCGGGGAGTCACGTAGACGATCCGCCACACCGCGCCGGTGTCGACGAGCCGCGGCCGCGCCCCCGCCTCCGCCAGCACGGCGTTGAGGCGGCGCGCGGCCGCGTGTTCATCGGGCAGTTGCGCGACGATGCCGCACAGCTGCGGATTTCCCTGGCGCAGCAACCGTTCCGCGACGCCGAGCTCGGGGTCCAGTGCGCGGAACGGCGGCACGACCGCGTGCTTGCGCACGTCAGTCCACGACCACGACGCCCATGGACCGGGCCGTGCCGGCGATCGTGCGCATCGCCATCTCGACGTCGGAAGTGTTGAGGTCGGGCAGCTTGCGTTCGGCGATCTCCCGCAGCTGGTCCTTGGTCAGCTTCCCCGCGACCTCGTGCCCGGGGCGCGAGGAACCCTTGTCCCCCAACGCCTTCTTGATGAGGAACGCGGTCGGCGGCGTCTTGAGCCGCAGCGCGAACGAGCGGTCCTCGAACACCGAGACGACCACCGGCACGATGTCGCCGCGCTGGGCCGCCGTCGCGGCGTCGTAGGCCTTCTTGACCTCGACGAGGTTGACCCCGGTCTGCCCCAGCATCTTGCCGAGGTCGACGACCGGGGCGTTCCCGGCGCTGAGTTCGAGGGTGACCTGGTGGGTGAGTTTCTTCGGAGCCATGCCCCGAAGCTAGGGTCTCCAGTTACTGGAGAGTCAAACCGGTTTCGTGCCCGCGCGGTGCCGCCGCGCCAGCTCCTGGTAGATCGCCGCGTTGTGCTCGACCCACATCCGGGCCGAGTCGGTCAGCGGCACGAACTTCTTCGCCGGGCTGCCCATCGCGATGACCTCGTCGGGCACCTCGGTCGCCGGTGTCACGGTGGCCCCGGCCGCGACCAGCGCACGCGCGCCGATCTTCGCCTTGTCGAGCACCGTCGAGCCGTTGCCGATCAGCGCCTGCTCCCCGATCGTGCAGTCGTGCACCAGGCACTGGTGGCCCACGGTGACGTTCTTGCCCACCTCGCAGACGCCGTCGTTGACGTGGATCACCGAGTTGTCCTGGATGTTGGCGCCCTCGCGGATGACGATCCGGCCGAAGTCGGCCCGGATCACGGCACCGAACCAGATCGAGGCGTCCTTCTCGACGACGACGTCGCCGATGAGGGTGGCGGTGGGGGCGATCCAGGCGTCCGGGTGGACCTGCGGGCTGAGCCCTTCGAACGAGAACAGAGGCATGCCCAGACCCTAAACCGCCCCGCGCCGTGACATCCGAGGCTTCGCCTCGGGCCGGGGGCCCCGCCGCCCGGAACCCCCGGAAACACCCCGGGGTCAGCCGGTGATCGCCGCGTTGATCAGGATGTCGACCGCCTGGTCGTTGCGGGTCGTCTGCGGCACGATCTGCGTGTCCCGCGGGTAGAAGCCCGGGTTCGAGCCCTTCGGGTACATCTCGAAGGTGAAGCTCCAGATCTTGTGCGTCGCCCACATCCAGTCGTTGACGCTGCCGTCGGTGATGTAGAGGTCGCTGGACTGCTCCGGCGTGTAGCCGTTGGTCGCGGCCATCTGCCGTCCCAGCGTCTGGAACTTCTGCGCCTCGGCCGCGGTCAGGCCCGGCGCCGTGTCAGCGTAGGTGTAGCCGAACGGCCAGAGCACCAGCTCGGAGTAGGTGTGGAAGTCGATGTGCGTCTTGATCTGCTGGACGCCGCCGACCACGCGCGAGTTCACCCAGTTCGAGACGGCGCGGGTTTCGGGCGCCGAGAACGCCGCCGTGCCGCGGTAGGTCTCACTGGACGTCGAGCCCGACGAGCCGCCGCAGCAGCCCCACTTGTAGCCCCAGTTGCGGTTGGTGTCGGTGCCGGGCCCCTGGCGGTTCTTGCGCCAGCTGTGGAAGGTGCCGCCGGAGATGTCGTACTCGGAACCGTCCGGGTTGACGCTCGGGATCACCCAGATTTCGGTGCTGTCCACGAGCCGCTTGATCGCGGGATCCGTCGCGTAGCCGCTGGTCAGCCGCTGCACGATGTGCAGGCACATCTCCGTGGTGAGGTGCTCGCGCGCGTGCTGGTTGCAGGTGAAGAGGACCTCGGGCTCGTTCTCGTCGGTCGCGGCGTTGTCGGAGATCTTGATCAGCGACAGCGCGCGGCCTTCGTACGACGTGCCGGCGCTGCCGAGCTTCGTCAGCGTCGGGTGGTTCGCGACGGTTTTCTGCAGCTCGGTCTGGGTTTCGGCGTAGGTGTGGTAGCCGGTGTAACCGGCCGGGAAGTCCTCGACGGCCGCGGCGCCCTGGGGCCGGTTCACCGCGCCGAGCGCTTTGACGCCGAAGCCGAGCGCGCGCAGCTGGGCCGCTTCGCCCGGGTTGGCGATGACCGTCGTCGTGCCGTTCGTGCTGTCGAGGATGTCGGCGCCGGTCGTCGCGACGTCGGTGCGTTGCTGGGCCGTGCCGGTGCCGGTCACCTCGTAGACCTGCGGTCCGGACGGCTGGGCGGCGGCCTGGCCGCCGGTGGCGAGGATCAGAAGGACGGCCGCGGCCGCCGCCGTGCACGTTCGTGGGCGCATCACGTCTCCTGCTCTCGAGGGTGCTTCGACCTTGGCGGGAGCCGGACGTAGTGCGCAATCCGTACGTCTACGGATCTTCAGGGCGTTGCTAGCCGTAGTTGGCGAAGCAGAGGGCCTCGATGTCGGCGCGCAGCGTGGCGAACGGCCGAGGCCGCACCCGCTGCTGGACGACCGTGCCGAGCAGGTAGGACAGCAGCGCGCGGGCCCGGGCCCGCGGGTCGTCGACGTCGAGCGGGGCGAGCAGCTCGGCCAGCAGCTCGGTGAGCGAGGTGAGCATGACGTCGATGGCCTGCGGGTGCTGGGCGCGGCCGGCCGCGATCCAGTACTCGAACCAGAGGAAGGCCGCGTTGGGGTTGGCGGCGAAGACGCGCAGGTACTCCTCGAGGACGGCGAAGAGGCGCTTGCGCGGTTCTTCGTGCTTCGCGGCAACTTCGCGCAGTCCCGCGGCGAAGGCGGTGATGTGCGCGGCCATGGCGCGGTCGATGAGGACGTCGATGTCGGCGAAGTAGTAGTGGATGGCGCTCTTGGTGAGCGGCCCGGCGTCGGCGATGGCCCGGACGGTGCACCCGGCGAGTCCGTCGCGCGCGAGGACGACCCGCGCGGCTTCGACGATCTGGTCCTGCTTGGCCAGCTGGTTGGGGGAGAGCCGGTCGCTGCGACCGGGGACTGCGCTCACGGTGATTCTCGTTACCTTCTTCCTGGACGGCAGCCCCGAATCCTAGGGCAGACGTCCTGCGGGTGACCTCGGGGTGAAAAACCGGATTGGCCACCCCGGTCCGTGCGGCGGACAATGCGCGGCATGGTGATCTCAGGGGACAAGGGGCTCAGCTCGGCCGCGCGCAGCCAGCTGGAGAAGGAAATCGCGAACCTGCGCGCGCAACGGGCCGCTCTCGCGCCGCAACCCGGCGAGCAGGAGCGCACCGGGGACGCGGCGGACCAGGCGGACGTGATCGACCGCGCGGAGTCGGCGGCCCGGCTGGACCGCCAGATCGCCGACTTGGCCGCGAAGATGGAGCACGGCGGCTACGGCAACGCCCAGCTCCCGGACGGCACGACGGTGACGCTCCGCTTCTCGGACGGAGACGAAGAGACGTTCCAGGTGGTCACGGTCCCGGGCGAAGACGCGGACGCGATCACCTCGGACAGCCCCCTGGGCCTGGCCCTGGTAGGAGCCAAGTCAGGCGACGAGATCACCTACAAAACCCCCAGAGGCGACGCAAAAGCCACGGTGGTCAAACTGGCCCCCCCGAAGTAGCCGAGCCCCTCAAAGGGCCCCCAGTCACAAGCTGGGGGCCCTTTGCCGTCCCAAACTTGACCCGTACGGGTGGTTCTCAGAAACAAAAACCCGCCCGCCCACCCAAGGCAACCACGGCAGGGGGTCCGGGGGCGAAGCCCTCCGGGCGGGGTGTGGGGGCTGCGCCCCCACGGGACAAGCGGAGCAAAAAACGGCCCCTGCCCTAGAGGGGCAGGGGTCGTCCATTTGCGGAGCCGCCTGGGGGAATCGAACCCCCGACCTATTCATTACGAGTGGAATTCGTCACCTTCTCGTCTGGCTACCAGTACCTGCACCTGCGGACCCAAGTCCGCGAGCGTCCGCAGAAGTCCACGAGGGGACACCCCGATCGTCACTCACTTTGCCCCTCAACGGCCTCCGAGTCACCTCACGAAGGCGCATCTCGTCCAGAGACCGACCGCAGCATCGGCTTGCCCCGACTCTCCAGGCGACGCATATCAGCGCGTCGCCGGCCGCTCGCCGATCGGACCGAGTTCCGGCGCCGCTCTCAACCCTCACGGGGGCGCTGGACGTCGCACTCGGCGATGATCACTCGTCATACAAGAGGCCGCTTTGAGCTTGTTCCAGCTCTGCTGCCCGTTCGACCAGTTCGGCAAGTCTGCGTGCGAAGAGGACCAGAACGGTCCGAGAGCGCTCCAGAGGACGCGGATACCCGGCTTGTGGGCGGACAGTCGAGCACGAAGCCTGGCGGCAGGCCAGTCACCCACCCAGAGCGCTAACCGTAGCCAGACCGGGTGACGCGAAGGGCCCGCAAGAAAGATCACTACTGCGACGTTCGAGTGGAAGTCGACGCGATCTGGTTCATACCAGTAACGAGTCAGGTGTCATGAGCGTTCCGCTTACCGTCGACTACCGAAGGGAGGGACGTGCCAAAAAAGGATCATGAACGCAACGGTCCGTTCACACGTGTGCTCAGGCATCGAGACTTTGGCTGGCCGCTTGCCGCACCTGACGGCCGCGCCGACGTCTCGCCCCTCAAGATGTCGCCGATCATGGATCAATGTAACAAACGAAGCCCTTCGCGTAACAATCTGATAACTATCATTCCCAGGAAACTCAAGCGCAACCCTAAATATGGCGATGTGAGCGGCGACACATGTACGATGATTTTGGAGCATATAGGACAAGCGTTCTGTATGGACAGGGAAGGCAGTCAGACGATGCGGATGTGGGCAGCATGAGCGCCGAGCACGAGGAGTTCGCTCGGCCTCCCGTGTCGGAAGTCAATTTAACCTTTTGGTTCGAGACGATCTACACCCTGTCCGCCCTGCATTTGTCGACCCTTCGCAATGCCTGGGCCAACGAGTTGCCACGAGTTGAGGAAAAAGCTCCTCTGGCGCCTTGGAATCCAACTGATTCAATAACATTCGTCGACGACAAATGGCCAATGCCGGCATGCATTTTTGCGTCTAAAGAGCGCGAAAAGCAGATACTGATCCAAGCCGATCGATTTGGCCTCACTTGGTACTTCACGCCAAACAATCGCTATCCAGGCTTTGCTGAACTAAGTCAAGACTTCAAGAAAAGGTTCGAAGAATTCACTGAGGCCTTGCGCGAATCAGGAAACGAAGATCCCGCATTGGTGCGCGCAACTATCGAGTACGAGAACTACCTCGATCTATTTGATTCGAACATTGTTTCGCGTCGGGTTGTCGCAGGCGAGCAGATCACCGAGGCCGACCAAGATGTGATCACGGAGGGCACGACGGCCGTCCGAAAGCACGTCTGCCCGACGGAAAAAAACTCAAACATCACCCTTCTTGTTGGCGTGGATTCGACACGACGAGGCGAGGGAATCAGCTTCGCCGCTAGCGCTCTTGACACCGCCGACAAAAACGATGATGGAAAAGCGCCAGCCACGCTCCTAACCATCAGCGGGCGGGCAGATCTCTCGAAAGGCGATGACCCAGCCGAGCGGTTGCAGCAAGCACACGACGAGCTATATACGCTCTTTACGCAGCTGTTCGATGATTCCTTGAAGTCTTCTTGGGGGGAGAGATGACGGTGCAAGGACTCGGAATCGTGATGCCGGCCGCAGCGCGGGACGCTACGGCTGCTTTTTGGGACGATCACAAGCATTTTCGCACCGCCGTCGCGGCAGTTCGCATGCGAAAGCATCGATATACTTCACTTGCTCAGCCAGAAGGCGGCCGGCACATCGACCCGAAGGCGGGGCCTGATGAACCCCTGCGAGCCAAGTTCCGCGGCCCCGGCAGGCACTCGATTTGGGAACACATCGAGTCGAAGGTTTCGCAGATTCTCCATAAAT
Organism: Amycolatopsis stemonae; assembly: GCF_054781455.1. Classification (NCBI taxonomy): domain Bacteria; kingdom Bacillati; phylum Actinomycetota; class Actinomycetes; order Pseudonocardiales; family Pseudonocardiaceae; genus Amycolatopsis; species Amycolatopsis stemonae. Next base: position 1,057,118 of record NZ_BAAGUJ010000001.1, read on the forward strand.
CACGAGTTCACGAGCTTGACGACGACTTTTCAGTTGATCGAGATGTGCTCACTCGGCTGATGCGGATTCTCTACGCCATCTGCGACTCTACATCCGTCTACCCCCATATTTCGCCTGACGGCGACGGTGGAGTGGCGGCAGTTTGGTATGCTGATGAGTTCTCATTGGAGATCATCGTGGATCGCGAAGGTGACGCTTACGCGATCGTTAAAATCGGCAGTAACATGCTTTCAGTGGATCTCGATAATGGTGATACCACTGCACTACGTGCTATCCGAGGACACCTCGGCAGGCTGACGGCTCACGTGAAAGTCAAGAATCCGCAGTGGCGCGACCTAGTGAGGTAGCTACATGGCGGATGATAAGGCGGACTTCATCGAAGGCGATGAAGTTATCCTACGACGATGCCCAAATAAGATTCCGGACTTTCTGAATCCGTTCGATCTTGTCACAAAGCAACCGAAGATGGAGACATATGCCGTTCGACTAAAGGACAACGAAGACGGTTTGTCTTGCTATCGCGAAGCTCTACTGGAGCGAAACGGTCAGTCTGCGGTGTCCGCCAGCAAAAAGCGGACTTGCTACGTCTTCTCGTTCCTTGCGCGCGTAGTTCGAGAGGTCTCGGGCGTAGTTCAGCAGTGGGATGTCATACCAGACCCACTAGAAGACCAGGAGGACGAGGAGGAAACGATCGGCCATGCCCACGCGCTAGTCACGCCACATAGAGGTTTTCGTTACGCGGCCAGCGGGCAGACCAAGAAAGATTTTACAAAGGTTCGACACGCGATTATTGCGAATGCACGTGCTGTCTATTGCCCCGTTGCATAGACAGCGGTCTCCCGACTCCGGGTGACCGGAAGGCCGGTACCTTGAAGGGTTAGTCGATCACGCCATAGTGGACTGCGAGCGCGGCAAACTCTGGTCCTCGACGCCGGGTAGCTCGGTCGACCAAGCGCTGCATGGTCGTCTTGCCGAGAGGCTGGTATCGGACCCAGTCTGGCGCCAGGTCGCGTGCCTCGGCGAGCCACGCCAATGCATCTCGGTCATGATGTAAGTCCGCTGCTGCGGCCGCGAGGAACAGCCGATGGCCGGCCTCCCAGAAAGCCGGGACGTCGCCCATTGTGTCGGGCACAACGGCAGCCAGTCGTAGAGCCTGTTCCGGGTCGCCGGCCCGCGCCGCAAGTTCGACGTTCTGAAGGGCCGCGACGCGCGGGCCGAAGATCGCAGCCTCCGTGGCCGTGTCGCCTCGTGACCGGATCGCAGCAGCGTGTGCGGCGGCGAGGAGGTCCTCGGCACGGCCGGCGCTGCCAGTTCGCAGCGCAGCGGTTGCGGCGTTGAACAGCAGATTCCCGAACACGCCGGCGCGTATCGGATCGCGATCGAGCATCCGCGGCTCGATGGCGGCTGCCGCCTGTGTGGCGACGCGCTCAGCGTCCTCGGCCCGACCTTGGCGAACCAGCGTCCACGCCAGGTAGCGCAGCGAGATCGCGGCCTCGACCTCGGGAGCATCCGACTCGGCCGCGGCGTCGATTGCCCGTGCGGCGGAGGTGTACGCCAGGTCGTCGAAGCCGAGCCGGCCCGCGATGCCGGCGCCGAGCCGGTAGGCCGTTGAAAGGACGCGGTGCGAGCCGGCACGCTCCTCGTCGCGGGTGTCGCGGACACCTCGGCGTGCGTCGGCCAGGACGACCGGCAGCGCGTGCAGCAGCTCGGCATGGCGCCCATCGACGTACGCCCTCCAGGCAGCGTGCGCGCTGGCTGTGAGTTCTGGGAGCGGCAGCAGCTCGCGGGTGTCGGCCAAATCCTCAAGACCGGGAATGGACGCATCCGCGGTGATCGCCCGGCGGAGCGGCGCCACGTCGACATCGCGAGAGTGCGGCGCCGGCAGCGTGCCGAGCAGTGCATCGACAGGGACGCCGAGCGCGGCCGCGAGCTTGCGGAGGGTGGCGGGGCGGCTGGTCGTCCGAGTGCCCTGCTCGATGCGCGCCACGGTGTCTACGCCGACCGAGGCAGCCTCGGCGAGGCCCTCTTGCGAGAAGTCGCGGGCTTTGCGGATGCGCGTCAGGTTCTCGGCGAGCGGGTTGTGAGTGGTCATCCGTCCTCCGGCTGTGTGCACGCAGTAACCAGACTACTGCGCTATGCGCCTGCCGTCTTCGCATATCAGCAGCTCACCGGCGCGTGCGGCGTCGAGGGCTACCGCGATGCGGCGCGCGAGGATTGGCTTCAGGCGCGATGCCGCGGTGTCGAGCGGTAGCAGCTCCACCGACAGGATCTCGGGGTCCGTGATCGTCAGGGCCTTGATCTCGGCCTCGGCGACCAGGCCGCCGTCGAAGACGTACGCCATCCCCTCCGGCATGCGCGAGTCGTCCGGGATGTAGTCGATCACCAGCAGGTTGCCGAGCGGCCGATCGATGCCGACCTCTTCCGCGACCTCCCGGGCCGCCGTGCGCCAGGGCGGCTCGCCCTCCTCGCACGCACCGCCCGGGATGTCCCAGTGCGGCTTGTACGACGGCTCGACGAACAGCACGCGGTCGGCCTCGTCGCGGAAGAGGACGCCTGCGGACATGCGCTTGCGGTTGAGCGAGCGCACGTACTCGTCGAAGGGGAGCAAGTCCACGAGGCGAGGCTACCGGCGGCGAGCGACGTCCCGCTGATCTATGCCTTTCACGCCTAGTTCGAAGGCGTTGACCTGCCGAAATCATGGTTACCGGCTGTGTTTCGACTGTCCGGATTCGACGACAGTTGATCAGGTGACGGCACAAGACGGGGGCTCGACCGGGCGCGAGGTCCGGCCGACGTTCTGGTGCGGCGGCTCGCTGTTCAACACCGGCGGCCAGCGGCTCAACGAGATCGACTGGAGCACAAACCAGCACCCGAAGACGCACGCGGACATGACCGATGCCGACTGGGAGCAGGCTGCCAGCGCGCTTCGGTCGTTCGAGATCGAGCGAGGGCTTCGGTGACCGCATTGGACGACCGCCCGGTCAGTCACCCGGCCGGCCCTCGGCGTGACTTCTGGGAGTGGCACGAGTTCACGGACGGCGACGGCTGGGCTCACCTGTACCTGCACTCGGAGATGGCGAACCCGCGGCTCGTCCTGCTACTGCCCTGGTGCCTGATCAACGATCCGTTTCCGCTGGAGCACGACCGCCCGAGCGTCAGCCGCGGTCGGGTGATCCCGAAACCCGGCCGGATATGCCCCGTCTGCGCGAGCCAGAACCAGCACCGACGAATCGAGGTGCCGCATGCACGCGCGTGATCGCGAACTGCTGGCCGGCCTCTCGAAGATGAACTCCAGGATCGGAAGCGTGACGGTCGAGCTGCTGACCCTCCAGCCGAACGACGCGCGCTATGCGGCGGCGCTGCGCACGCTCGCCCGTCAGCTGGCGCAAGTCGGCGCCGCGCTGGTCCAGCGCGCTGGCGAGTTGGACGGCGGCGACATCGATCTCGTGAACCTGTTGGACACCCCGAGGGAAGACACTCACCGACTGAACGGAGCGGGTTGAACCGTGACCGACGCTGCATCCCGACCGGCCCTCATCGCGCTCGCAGACGGCCTACGCGACGCCCGTACCCGCCGCGGCGTCGGCCTCCGCCGGCTCGCCGACATGATCAATCTTCACCCGGGAGTTCTGTCGAGTTTCGAACTTGGCAAACGCATACCGCCGGACACGACCGTGGCGCATATCCTCGGCGTCCTCCGCTCGCCGACCGCCGTGTGCGATCAGCTCGTCGACCTCGCCCGTCGAGCCCACGAACGAGACTTCATCGACCACGCCGGGCGCGCCGAAGACCTCCTGCGAACGACGTATGAGCAGCGGTCGACGCACGTCTTCGAGTGGTCGCCGACCCTGATTCCGGAGGCTCTGCAGACCGTCGAGTACGCCCGCGCGCTGCGGGATACTGGCCTGGTCGAGCCTACCTTTGACACCGCCCGCCGATCTCTTGCCCGGACGGTCCAGGAACTCACTTCGCCGACGGGCACGGAGCCGCGACGCACCTACCTGATCGGCGAGGCCGCTACTCGTTCCGATTTCGGCTCGGCGGATGAGTTTCGCGCCCAGCTCGACGCGGTGGTCGCTCTGACACGCCATCCGCGTATGTCCGTCCGTCTCGTTCCGGCCGTCGAGTGCCCGCCCGGCCTGGTCGAGCGATTCACCCTCTACGAGAACCGTGCTGGTGCCTTCACGGTCGCCGTGCCACACCACCGCGGAGCCGTCTTCATCACGCACGAAGACACCGTGACGGCCTACAGGAAGACCGCCAAGGCGCTACAGCGCCACGCCACCGACACCAGGTGGCGCTGACCAGCTCCCGGCCGGCGCGTCCTGACCTCCCTCCAGGCGGCGCGCTGGCCGGGTTCCACCCGCGCGTCATTCGCCGCGCACACGTTCCCGCCAAAGCTCTAGCCTGGCTGAGGCACCCCGATAGAGGAGTCTGATGACCACGACGAAGGCCTTCACGTCAGAGCGAACACAAGCCGTCTTCGAGGCAGCCTGTGCCTTCGCCGGGCTCGACGCGGCCGGCGCGAAGCGGGTCCGATTCGGGGAGAACGCCATCTTCCGCCTGGCCGACAGCTCGGCCGTCGTCCGCGTCGGACGCTCGATCCCCGCGGCGACGAAGGAAGTGCTCGTCGCCGGCTGGCTCGCAGAGAACGCCTTCCCCGCTGCCACGTCGCTACCTGGCGCCGAACAGCCGTTCATCGAGGACGGGTTACCCGTCACTTTCTGGAACTGCCTCGAAGAGGACGACACCCCGATCACGCCGGCGGAGTTCGGGAAGCTGCTTCACGACCTCCACGCCCTCCCCCATCCGAAGGACTTCCGCCTGCCGGCGTTCTCCCCGATGCCGAAGGTTGAACCGCGGCTGCAAGCCCTGAAGGGCAAGCTCCCCGAGGCTGACCTCGACTTCCTGCGCGAGCGGTACGAGGAACTCTCCGAGAAGTTCCAAGCCCTTGAGTTCCCGCTTCCCGCTGGCCCAGTGCACGGCGACGCGCACCCTGGGAACGTCATGCGCGCCCCGGACGGGACGCTGAACCTGATCGACTTCGAGGACTTCGCCTTTGGTCCACGCGAGTGGGACGCGGCCGTGCTTTCGGTCCGACACCAGGCGTTCGGCTGGGCATCCGAGGCCGAGTACGACTCGTACACCGAGGCGTACGGGTTCGATCCGATCAGCTGGGACGGGTTCCCCGTGGTTAGGGCTACCCGCGAGCTGAACATGACCATGTGGCTCTCGCAGACCGTCGACGAGTCCGCCGAGGTCAAAGCCGAGGTCGAGAAGCGGATCAGCGACCTACGCGACGACCAGGCGCCCCGACACTGGAAGGTTTTCTGACGGCAGGTGGATGTTGGCGAAGTCGAGGAATTCCTTCACCAACGGGTCGCCGGCATGCCCGCCCAGCCGTCCGCGGAAGTCGTCGAGATACGAGATCACCCGGAACGACTTGAGCTTCGCCGCGGTCTCGACGACCGACCTGGCCACGTCCAACGCCTCTTCGAGGTTCCCGCCTTGCAGGTGCGACGTGGCCAGCACGGTCCGGCAGAACGAGAGACTGCGGACGTAAGTCGACTCCGAGGCAGCGATCGACGCGGCCGCGTGGTGGTTCGCCAGCTCGGCATTCCCGATGTCGCGGAAGCAGTGCGCGAACTCGGCGTGTAGCTCGGCCTCGTCGAAGTAGTGGATCCACTCGGGGTCGTTCTCCCGGATGCCCTGGCAGTGCCACCGCTCAGCCGTGAGCAGCGCGGCCGTGACGTCCTCTGCCCTGCCGAGCGACGCAAGCGCCCTCGCTTCCATCGCGTGGAACAGCGCCATCGTGGTAGGAGTGGCGTAGCCGTTCGCGCCCTTGTACGCGGCTCGCGCCAGGTCGACCGCCCGCTGGAAGTGCCCGAGGAAGTTCGCCTGATGCGACATGCCCGCGAGGATTCGGCCGCACAGCGCCTTGTCGCCGGCCGCCTTCGCCAGGCGGAACGCCTGCGTTAGGTACCGCTGCGCGAGTCCGTGCGCACCCGTGTCGTAGGCCGTCCAGCCGGCGAGCCGCGTCAGGGCAGCGACCTCCCGGAAGTACTCCCGGCCGACTGGGTCTTGCGGGGACACGTGCTTGATGTTCGGCAAGATCTCCTGGTCGAGGAACGAGGCGACGAGCGACTTCGGCCGGCCCCCGCCGTACTTGTAATCGAAGCTGCTGAACATCGCGGTTGCCTCGCGAACCGCCTCGACGTCCACAAGGGTGATCGAGCGCGGCTCGGATGGCGGCCGCGATCCTTCGTCGTCGGAGTCGGTCAGCCATCGGACGAGCAGGCCGCTCCATGCCTCCGGTACGACGGCCAGCGGGCCGACCCGCTTCGGCGTCCGCAGCTCGAGTTCGGTGATCGCGCCTAGCGCGACCAGGCTGTGTGCGATCTCCTCCGGGTACTCCAGGCCGACGTCATCCGGGGTGGTCTCGGTGGCTGCGGCGAAGCCGATCTCATCCAGGCCGACCGGACGGCCGAGCAGCTCGCCGAGAACGCTGGCGATCAGCTGGCAGGTGCGCGGGTGCGGCTTCGTGCCGTCGAGCCAGCGCTTGACCGACACGTGGTCCGCACTGACAAGCTCGCCGCCGTCTCTCAGGCTGCGCTCGCGCACACGGCGAGCGAACCCCTTGTTAGTCGCCCCCGCCTGTCGCATAACCGCAGCTAGAAGTGCGTTCGGCTGCTTCCCCTTGTCGACCACCGGTACCTCCGAAGGTCATTAAAGCACCCCCCGTGCACCCCCCACGTGCAGAAATGCACCCCCGCGTGCACTCTGCTGCACCCCCACCCCTGCGCGGTTTCCTGAGTTCATCAGCGACAACGCCGGATCGAAAACCCCGATCCGGATCGGCCTCCAGGCCTGTCGCAGAACGAAAGGAGACCGTGATGGCGAAGAACAACTTCCCGGTTATGAAGAGCGGGGGCGGCCTGGTCGGCAAGGCGATCGGCCTGATCGTCGGACTCGCGATCATCGTGCTGATCGTCAAGTACCCGGCCGACTCGGCGAGCTGGGCCAGCGGAGCCGCACACGGCATCGGTGCCGTGATCGACGGTGTCGTGACGTTCCTCCGCGCCCTGTTCGGCTAGTTCTCCCCCAGCTTCCGCTCGATCTCGCCGAGACGCTTCCTGATCTCGGCAATGGCCTGCCAGACCCGCTCGTCCCCCGAGGCCTCGGGGCGAGTCGCGGAGTCACCTTCGGCCGGCTGTGTACGAACGAACGAGCCCTTGCCGTGCCGGATGACCACCAGGCCCTCTTCCCTGAGGTGGGCAACGGCGCTCTTGGCCGTGTTCACCGCCACCCCCCAGGAATCGGCCAGTTCCTGGTAGGTCGGCAGCTGCGCCCCGGGGGCGTACTCCCCCGACAGGATCGCGGCCCGGAGACCGCCGGCTACTTGCAAGAACGGCGCACGCGGGTCGTCCGGGTTCAGGGATGCCATGCCACCAGCGTAGGCCAAGTCAGTTGGCTAAGTCAGTTCTCCCATGTCAGTTGACAAAGTAATAGACAGGACTTACGTTGAGTTCCGGCCGACACCGGCCGCTCCCGAGCGGGAGACCTACAAGTCGTTGGAGTTCACACCAATGGATGACCTCGTTCCTTTGCCCAGCTACGCGCCGGACGGACTGACCGAGTCGGACATCGACGCGATGATCGCCGAGTACTTCGTGACTGCTCACGACCAGGAAGCGGCGAGCACCAGCCTGGCGCCGAGCACGGATCGGGCCGCCACGCATCGACACGTCCGGCGCATCAGCCGCCAGAACGTCAGCTCGGCCCTCCGGGGCCGGTCGGACAGCCCCGGCGCGGCCGCTTGAAGCCGCCCCGGCCCGGCGCACGGAACCGCCAAGAACCACCCGCCGGACCGGGCTTCTCCCAACCACTTCCAAGCCAGTCAGGAGAACACCCATGGTAGGGCTCGACACGCCTACGAACACCCGAAGCGCGTACCCGCCTTCGGTCACCGACCTGCTGCCCCGTGTCCGCGAGTTCGCCGCGGACCTGGGCGAGTGCCCCTCCCGGAACCGGATCATGACCGAGTTCAAGGTGGGTGCGCCGAAAGCCCGCGCCATCCTCGCCGCGCTGAACGAGGAGGCCGACACCAAGCCCGTGCGGAAGCTGCACGCGGTGACGGAACCCGCCAAAGTAGAGGAACCGGATCAGGAGTCCGAGACCTCGGACGAACCGGCCTCGGATGGCTCAGAGCCGCAGGTCAACGTCACCGCAGACCCGGGTGCGACGCCGGAGAAGGTGCGGCGGATCAAGCTGTGGCCGGTGCTCCTCCTGGCCCTGCCGGCGTTCGTCGCCGTCTGGAGCGGCTGGGTCGGTCTCGGCAGGCTGACCGGGTTCGGCCCGATCCAGCTCCTGCCGGGAATCTGGGACCACCTGACGATCAATTCGGCGATCACACTCCCCATCGGGGTCGAGACCTACGCGGCATTCGCCCTGCGGGTCTGGCTGTCCCCGGCGACCCGGACCCACCGAGTCCGCAGCTTCGCGAAGTGGTCCGCCCTGGGCTCGCTCGTCCTCGGGATGGTCGGCCAGGTCGCCTATCACCTGATGTCCGCGGCGGACGTCGAACGCGCTCCCTGGCCGGTGACCACGCTCGTGTCCTGCCTGCCGGTGGTCGTCCTCGGCTGCGGCGCTGCCCTCGCACACCTCGTACGCGACACCACCGACCAGGAGGTGAACGACTGATGAGCACCACCAACGAATCGCAGAGCGGCCGCGTGATCGCGTTCCCCAGCACGGGGCCGGTCGAGGCCGACCCGTTCGTCATCGACGCCGAGTCCGGCGACGAGGCCGCGGAGCAGTCGCCGGCCATCCCGGTGGACCGCCCGGTCACCGACGGCTCGTCGTGGCTAGACCGCCTCCGCTCGCAGAACCGCCAGGCGATCATCCCCAGCTACCTCAAGTCGACGGCCGACGCGAAGGACGCCGCGAAGTGGGTGGGGAAGCACTACGCGCACAAGGCCGGCTACCACGCGGCCCGGTCGCCGCTCTACGCGCTTCGGCTCGCGGTGCGTTCCCCTCGGGGCCTTTTCCTCCTGCTGGCAGCGACCGGCCGGTACGTGACCGACGCCGAAGGGCGCCCAGCCCGGTCGGAGACGGCCACGGCCGACAAGGCCGATCTCTACCTGAAGCTGTCACAGCAGCGGGATCGACGAGTCGTACTCCGGCTGATTCAGCTCGGTCTCGTGTCGACGGTCGGCCTGGTCCTGGTGTTCGCGCTGCCGAACGTCCTTCCGGAGTGGGTGATCTGGGCCTGCGGCGCCATCGCGGTTGGACTGCTCGGAAAGCTCGGGTCCACCCGGGACAACCCGGTGGTGTCGTCTCGCGCCGTCCTGTCCACTCAGGTTCAGAAGCTCACAAGTGACAACGTCGTTCAGGCGCTGTCAGTGCTCGGCATCGCGGGCATCAACCAGGCCCTCACCAAGAACCCGAACGCGATCGGGTTCACGGCGCCGATCACCCGCGACGGCCCCGGCTGGCGTGCCGACGTCGACCTTCCGCCGGGCGTCACGGTGTCCGAAGTGGTCGAGCGGCGCGCGAAGCTCGCGTCCGGCCTCGGCCGGCCCCTCGGCTGCGTCTGGCCGGAGGGCAACGCCGAGGTCCACCCCGGACGGATGGTCCTATGGGTCGGTGATCAGGATTTGTCCAAGTCGCGACAGGCCGCCTGGCCGCTGCGCAAGCCCGGCACCGTGGACCTGTTCAAGCCTCAGCCGTTCGGCACCGACCAGCGCGGCCGGTGGGTGGACATCACCCTGATGTTCATCTCGATGGTCATCGGCGCGATCCCGCGGATGGGCAAGACGTTCACGCTGCGAGAGCTGCTGCTGATCGCCGCGCTGGACCCGCGGGCCGAGCTGCACTCGTTCGACCTTAAGGGAACCGGCGACCTCTCGCCGCTGGCGCCGGTGTCGCATCGGTACCGCGCCGGCGACGAGCCGGAAGACATCGCGTACGCCGTCGCCGACCTGCGCGCGCTCGCCGACGAGCTGCGGCGCCGCGCGAAGGTGATTCGGGAGCTGCCGAAGGACCTGTGCCCGGAGAACAAGGTCACACCGGAACTGGCCGGCAAGAAGTCCCTCGGCCTGCACCCGATCGTGATCGGCGTCGACGAGTGCCAGAAGTGGTTCGAGCACCCGGGGTACGGCGCAGAGATCGAGGAGGTCTGCACCGACCTCGTGAAGCGCGGCCCGGCACTGGGGATCGTGATCATCCTGGCGACGCAGCGGCCGGACGCGAAGAGCATCCCGACCGCGATCAGCGACAACGCGGTGATGCGGTTCTGCCTCAAGGTCACCGGCCAGCAGGCCAACGACATGGTGCTCGGCACCTCGTCGTACCGGAACGGCATCCGGGCCACCACGCTGTCCTTTCGGGACAAGGGCATCGGGTACTTGGCCGGCGAAGGCGACGAGCCGCGCATCACCCGCGGCGTGTACATCGACGGCCCGGACGCCGAGAAGCTCGCCGCCCGCGCACGAACCGCACGGCTGGCCGCCGGACGGCTGACCGGCTACGCCGCCGGCCTCGACCTCACGCCCGAGGAGGACGAGGACACGAGCACCTTGCTCGCCGACGTGCTGACCGCGATCGGCGACGCCGAGAAGGCATGGTCGGAACGCATTGTTGACCGGCTCGCCGAGCTTCGGCCTGCGGTCTACGGCCCGTGGGCCGAACTGCCCACCGGGGCGGCGAAGGCAACCCAGCTCTCCACCGCACTGAAGCCGCTCGGGATCACCACCAAGCAGGTGTGGGGCAACGACGCCGACACCGGCAAGGGCGCCAACCGGATGGGCGTCAAGCGCGAATGGATCGCCGACGCACTGACCGAGCGTGATCGTAACCGCAAGAGCGGCTAGCTCCCGCAGGGCTCTAGGTCTAGAGCCTCGTCCCTCTAGACCTAGAGCCCTCCCTAGACCACCACAACACCGCTGATCAGCGCCCTAGCACCTAGAGGCGCGGGCCGAGTGCGGCCAAAAACAGCCCCGGAGGCTCCGTTGAACCCCCTCAGCAACCCGCCCATCCTGCTCCTACTCATTCTCACGATCGTCACTCTCGGCTACTCCTGGTCGTGCGCGGTCTACCCGTACAAGCCGTGCCGTTCCTGCCGGGGCTTCGGCGCTTTTCGCTCGCCGTTGCTCCGTGCGATCCGGCTCTGCCGGCGGTGCGGCGGCACCGGCCGCACGCTCCGCGCCGGCCGACGCGCCTACAACTCCTGCCTCCGCGCTCGCCGGTCATACCGCGATCTCCGCGACCGCGACCGCCGCGACAACAGCCGCTGACCCACAGCTCAACCGAAAGGCCACCCCATGAAGACCACATTGCTCGACCCCGAGCGTCAGTTCCTGGGCTGCGTGATGCAGGTCCGGCTGATCGAAGCCCGGCGACTGCTCGCCGGCATGCGCGCCGACGACTTCGGCTCACCGATCGCCGCCCGCGTCCTCCAGCTGGTCATCGAACTGACCGGCGCCGGCCACGCGCCGACCCCGATGGCCGTGATGGACCATGCCCGCGAGCGGACGGCGACCGAACCGCGGTCCGGCGGCGCGCACCGCCTGCACAGCCTCGGCCTCTGGATCGTCGAGACCTACACCGATGGCCCGATCCTGCCACCGCCGTACTACGGCGCCTGGCTGAAAGCCGTCGTGCTGAAGAACGCCTACCGCCGCGCTGTCCGGGAGCACGCGACCCGCCTTGTGCAGGCCGTCGAAGACGACTCGCCGACGGACGTCCTCCGCCACCAGCTCGACGACACCGAGCGGCTGGACGACCTGTGGCGGCGCTACCGCGAGGCCGGAGGCGACGACGAACCGACCGCACGCCTGGAGGTGGCCGCCTGATGTCCGGATTCGACGACACCCTGTCCGTGATCGACTTTGTGATCTCCGACGAGCCGGCACCGAACTGCCAGCAGTGCGGCCGGCCGCGCGGTGACTCGCCGTCCGGCGACTTCTGCTCGGAGAACTGCCAGCGCGTCTGGCGAGGCCGCCACATCGCGGCCCAACCGGCGGAGGACGGTGGCGCCCAGCCGAGCGCCTCCCTGCCGGAGGACGCGCCAGTCAATCTGCTCACGTGGCTCGGGCCGACACCAGTCGGTGCCTTCGCGAAGCCCGGTCATGAGGTCTTGGACGCGGTAGTGACGTTCGTGTCGCGGTTCTCCGCCTTCGCCAACGAACACGCCGCGCCGACGCTGGCGCTTTGGTACGCCCACACCCACGTCGCCGAACGGCTCTACGTCACGCCGAGGCTGATCCTCGACTCGGCCGAGCCGGGCAGCGGCAAGACGCGGGTGCTGGAGGTCGCGCAGTACCTCGTGGCCAAGCCGGAGATGACGATCAGCATAACGCCGGCCGCGATCTTCCGGATGCTCGCCGACGGCCCGATGACACTGCTGTTCGACGAGATCGACGCGGTGTTCAACCCGAAGACGGGCGGGAACAACGAAGACCTCCGGGCGCTGCTCAACGCCGGCTACAAGCGGTCGGCGACGGTGACGCGGTGCGTCGGGGACGCCAAGAACATGAACGTGACCCGGTTCCCGGTTTACGCGCCAGTCGCGCTCGCCGGGATCGCGGGCGGAATGCCGGACACGATCACCACGCGGGCGATCACCGTGCACATGCGCAAGCGCCGGTTCGACGAAGTCGTCGAGGAGTTCATCGAAGAGGACGTCGAACGCGAGTCGGCGCCGGTGCGCGCCGAGCTGGCGGAGTGGGTCGGGCGCGTCGGAGACGAGGTGAGCCGCGCACGCCCGGAACGCCCGGACGGAGTGCGCGACCGGGCGGCCGAGATCTGGCGGCCGCTGCTGGCAATCGCCGACGCGGCCGGCGGGCACTGGCCGGGAACCGCACGGAAGGCGTGCCGTCACTTCGTACTCGAAGCCACCGCGCAACCGGCCTCGATCGGCGTGCGCCTGCTGGCGGACATCCGGCAGATCTTCGCCGCGGAGAACACCGACCGCATGGTCACCGCCGAGCTGATCCGAGAACTGCACGCCATCGAAGACGGCCCGTGGACCGACCTCCAGGGCAAACCGCTCGACAGCCGCCGTCTCGCGAAGGAACTCGACCGGTACCTGGTTCGACCGAAAGACCTCAAGGTCAGCGGCAAGACGCTCAAGGGCTACCGCATCGACGGCGACGGCGGACTCGCCGACGCCTGGAGCCGCTACCTCCCACCGCCCGAAACGGGCGCGACCTCCGCGACCAGCGCGACCCTGCAGGTCAACGCCACAACTGGTGCCGCGAAGTCGTCGGGCTCGGCCGCGACCTCCGCAACCCAGGTCGCGGACGGTCGCGGCACCCAACAGCCGCTCACACACGCGCTGACCAGCCCGGTCGCGGAGGTCGCGGACGTCGCGCCCACCAAGCCCGACCACGACACCGAGGGGGATCGATGAACGCCGTACCCATGCCGGTCGCTGTGCCCGAACGGCATCTCTACCGGATCACCGAAGCCATGCGCCTGCTCTCGATGAGCCGCTCGGTCATCTACGAGCAGTTGCGCTCGGGGCGCTTGCGCTCGGTCAAGCAGGGGCGCTCCCGGCTCGTTCCGGCCGTTGCCATCCAGCAGTACGTCGAGTTGCTCATGAAGGAAGCGGAGGTCAGCTATGGCGAGTCGGCGTAGCCGCGGAGACGGCGGGCTCTACTGGTCGGAGAGTCGTCAGCGCTGGATCGCCGAGCTGACGACCGGCTACCGGCCGAACGGGAAGCGGATCGTCCGAAAGGCGAGCGGCAAGACCAAGACCGAAGCCAAGGACAAGCTCAAGGAGCTGATTCGTGACGTCGAAGAGGGCGCGGCCAACGCGTCGACCACCTACACAGTGGAGCAGGCGGTGAACGACTGGCTTGTGAGCTACGAACGCGGTGAGCGGGACCCGAACACCGTGAAGGCCGTCCGGTCCCTGGTGAACAACCACATCGTGCCCGCGATCGGTGCTCGGCCGTTGGTGAAGCTCGAAGTTGACAACGTCGAGGACTGGCTCGCCGAGAAGGCTGAGGTCTTAGTGACTTCGACCTTGCGCAACCTGCGCTCGATCCTCCGCCGGGCGATCAACCGCGCTCAGGTACGCAAGCGGGTTCGGTATAACGTGGTGCTGCTGTGCGACGAGCTTCCAGCGGGCAAGGGCGCTGGTCGACCGTCGAAGGCGCTCACACTCGCTCAGGCCGAAGCGGTGCTCGCGGCAGCGGAGTCGTCACCGATGCGTGCCTACGTCGTGGTATCCCTGCTGACCGGCGCACGGACGGAGGAGATGCGCCCGCTCACCTGGGACCACGTGGACCTCGTGGGCAAGCCGAACGCGACGCCGGCAATCCCTCCGAACGTCAAGGTGTGGCGTTCGGTCCGCGCCCGCGGCGAGACGAAGACGCGAAAGTCGCGGCGCACATTGGCGCTGCCTGAGCGAGCCGTCAAAGCGCTGGAGGCGCACCGAGTGGCCCAGCAGGCGGCAAGAACGGTCGCGGGCGACGACTGGCGCGAACAGGGGCTCGTGTTCGCAACCAATGTCGGCACCGAGCGGGACGTCAATAACGTCCGACGGGACTTCCGCCGGGTGGTCAAGGCAGCCGGGCTCAACCCGACCCAGTGGACGCCCCGGGAGCTGCGGCACAGCTTCGTCTCGATCCTCTCGGACGGCGGAATGCCGATCGAGGAGATCTCGCGTCTGGTCGGGCACAGCAGCACGGCCGTGACGGAACTGGTCTACCGGAAGCAGATCCGGCCGGTGGTGGAGTCCGGGGCGACCGCAATGGACCGACTCTTCCCTGCAACAGGTGTAATTGCGGAAGGTGCTCAGTCCATCGAATAGGTGCCTTCGTCACCTCTCGGGTGAGCCGGGCCGCGCCCGCACCGTCGGGCGCGGCCCGGCTCGGGGTCCGTTACGTCTAGCCGAAGCGCGAGGCCGTTGATGAGCCCCATGCGGTGTGGTTGATCCTCACCAACAAAACGACCGACGCACCTATTGAATAGAGCGTCGCACTATTGGCTCTAATCAGCTTCGCCTTGCTAGTCCTAGCCGAGGGTGTGGGGCTTGTTCAGGGCCTGGTGTTGCTGGAGGCTACGGCGTCGCGAAAAACTTGTTCAGCTTCGGCTTCACGACCCGGCTGTCTGCTGAGCAATACAGCCAGGTTGTTCAGAGCGCCAGTGTCGCCGGCGACGACAGCCTCACGGTAAACCTGTTCAGCCTCAGCTTCACGACCCGACTGCCTGCTGAGCAATACAGCCAGGTTGTTCAGAGCGCCAGTGTCGCCGGCGACGACAGCCTCACGGTAAACCTGTTCAGCCTCAGCTTCACGACCCGACTGCCTGCTGAGCAGAAGTGCCAAGTTGTTCAGGGCCGGGACGATGCCAGCGGCGATGGCATCACGGTAAACCTGTTCAGCCTCAGCTTCACGACCCGGCTGCTCACTGAGCAGAAACCCCAGGTTAAACAAAGCGTTGGTATTACCAGCCGCGACGGCGTCGCGGAGAAAGTATTCGGCCTCGGTTTCACGACCGGACTGCGCGCTGAGCAGAATTCCCAAATTATTTGATGCTTTGAGGTCTCCGGCGGCGACAGCATCGCGAAAAAGCTGTTCAGCCTCGGCTTCACGACCAGGCTGCTCACTTAGTGTCACTGCTAAGTTGAACAGGGCCTCGGCGTCGCCGTCGGCGACGGCATCACGGTAAAGCTGTTCAGCCTCAGCTTCACGACCCGGCTGCTCACTTAGCAACAGCGCTAGATTGAACCGTGCTTGGCTGATTCCAGCGGCGACGGCGTCGCGGTAAACCTGTTCGGCCTCGGCTTCACGACCCGGCTGCTCTTTGAGCAATACAGCCAGGTTGTTCAGGGCTTTGGCACCGCCTGCTGCGGCCGCGTCGCGGTAAGCCTGTTCGGCATCGGCCACACGTCCCGCCTGCTGACTGAGCATGAATCCGAGGTTGAACGAGGCCTCCGAGTCGTAGGGAGCGGCGGAGATGAATGCCCGTTCCGCGACGTCAAGACGCCCGGCATGGTAGGCGGCAACGCCGATACGAAGGTTTTGCATGGGGGGCAGCGCGGCGGTCAGGACGGTCCAGGTCTTATCCCTGACGGGGCCAGTAAGCGGTACGCCTGAGTCGGTATGGGCCTGCTGGGCGCGGTCGAGAAGGTAATCCGAAGCCAGGTAACGCTGGTCGGAAGCGGGTTGTAGGCAGGAACTGGCGCCAAGGACCTGCCGGGTAGCCCAGCGCAACCCTACGTCGACCGAAGGCAAGTCGGCGCGATTCCGCCAGGCGAGCGGCAGAAATTGGGTGTGCAGGTCGGCCAGGAGCGCGGCGGGCAAAGGGGCGTGGTGTCCAGCGCGGCGGCAGTCGACCGCCGCGCTGATGAGGG
Organism: Amycolatopsis stemonae; assembly: GCF_054781455.1. Lineage (NCBI taxonomy): Bacteria > Bacillati > Actinomycetota > Actinomycetes > Pseudonocardiales > Pseudonocardiaceae > Amycolatopsis > Amycolatopsis stemonae. The sequence goes on from NZ_BAAGUJ010000001.1 coordinate 1,073,481, forward strand.
CTTGGCCGCGGATGAACTCGGGCGTCCCGCCCGTGCTCCAGCGGTCCATCATCGCCGGCCCTGCAGCCAGATACTCAGCGAATCCTTCCGGAGCGGCGACTGCCCGCCTGACCCGCGCGTCTTGCTCACCCACCTGGGCAGCGCGAGCTCGTTCGGTGGCCGTGAGCGCCGCGGCGACCCTAATTCGCCGGCGACCGCGGACTCCGGCGAGGATCTCCACCGCAGCCTGGTCGATACCTGGGCCTGTGTCGGCTATCGAGCGGGTCGCGGCCTGGGTGTGAAGGGCGAGCTGCTCATCACGCATCGTTGCGACCGCCGCAATCCCGGTACTCCCGAGCGGGCATACCCGCTGCAAAAGCCCTACATCGAGGCCGTTGGCACCTAGATAGCGTTCAAGGTCGTCGAGCCAGAGAACCGTATCCGACAGGTCCACACCAGCGTCGACGATTTCCCGCAACGCCGGGCCGTCGTTTGGGACGAGCAGCCTGTGGTTGGGTCGAAGTCGGCGCAGCGCCTCCACCGCGGCCCGGGACTTGCCCGCCGCTGCTGGGCCGTGCAACAGCACCATCCCCCCGGCGTGGATGGCCCATTCCAAGTCCTCATCGATGTCCCGGGCAACGTAGGGAGGAAGATCGGAGCCGTCATCGGCGTGGGTATCGATCGCCGGCTTTACCCGCAGGTCGAGCAAACCCACTCCGGACACCGGCGGTAGCTCGCCGTCGACCAAGTGCAGCGCTCGCCCCACCAGCGGGCTGACGATCCGTGTCGCCATCACAGGGGACTGGGTGTCCTGCCGCCCACGCACCCACCGCCAGAATCCGGGCGCCCCCAAGGCCAGAGCAGCCACGATTCCCGCAGGCCAACTCAGACCCTCTAGAACGTTCCGCACCGGATGTTGATCGGCCAGCAGCCAGCCCGGGAGACCGAACGTTCCCACCGCCCAGACCACCGCGGCCGTCACGCCGAACGCCACTGCGACTCGCGGCCACCGGCGAGACTTCACCTCAGTTCCTTCCTTCGCCCGCGTCGCCGCGCGGTCACCCACCATTCTTACTGTCGCGCACGACCTCAGACGTGATACCAACGCTACGAAGTTAGTTCACTACCGTGCGCAAGCGTGCTAGACACCCACCGGTCAGAATGCCGCGCTAGCGGCTAACACTTCCGCGGGAGTCAGCAGAGTAAGGCGGCTACGGCGAGGAAGGTTCCCCATGCCGGGTGAACCTGCGGAACTTTCTTCACTCTCCGACCAGGCGTCTTAGTCACCCACTTAGTCACCCACCAGACGAGTCAGGCCCCACCCGAGGTGTCTCGGATGGGGCCTGACCTGCGGAGCCGCCTGGGGGAATCGAACCCCCGACCTATTCATTACGAGTGAATCGCTCTGGCCGACTGAGCTAAGGCGGCATGTCTCCGGCTCGCGCTGGCGACGGTAGCAAGTGTAGCGGAGGCTGTGCGCGTCACTTTCCGGGGGGACTGTCGTTAGGGCCCTATGACGTCGGTCTCACTCCCCGGTCGACCCTATCTGGAGGCTCTGGCACATGCGGCGAAGACTGCCCCGTTCGGTGGCCCTGCCGGCGGCCGCGGCGTTGGTCCTGCTCAGCGCGGCACCGGCGAACGCCGATCCGACTTATCCGACGACGCCGATCCCGCAGCCGGCGAGTTCCGGGCAGGCGCCGATCTCGGCGCCGATCGGGCCGCAGCCGCTGGGGCAGGCGGTCGGGGACGCGGGGACCGCGCTCGGGATCATCCGGTTGCTGCCGAACTCCGTGCCGACGAGCACGATCCTGCCGGGGTTCGGGGAGACGCTGCCGAAGCAGTCGGCGCTCGAGGCCGGGATGGGTCTCTCCAGCGCGTCGGCGAACTCGGACGCCTACCTGAGCTATGAGAAGGCGATCGCGCAGGCGTCGCCGTTCGGGCTTTCGGTGGGCGGGAACGCGCCGCAGGCGCCGGGCAGTGTCGTGCAGACGGCGTTGCCGGACAACCCGCAGCCGATCAGCGGCGGGCTGAACGCCCCGTCGAACCCGCTGCTCAACGTGGGTCTGCTGAACGGGAGCGCGCACGCGCGGTGGAGCCCGACGCTCGGCCCGTGCGTCGACACCATCGCCGACGCGAACACGTCGGTGGCGAGCCTGTCGCTGCTGAACGTCATCCCGTCGATGCCGAACCTGAACCTGGGTTCGCTGTCGCCGAAGCTGGATCCGAGCACGTTGGCGAGCGGGTTCGACCTGACGAAGGGCCTGCAGAGCCTCGGCGGTCTGCTGCAGGGTGGCGGGCAGACGGCGAAGGACGGCACCGGTTCGCTGCTGAGCCTGCCGAACACGCTGTCGTCGCGGTCGCAGGTGAAGCTCGTCGACGTGCCCGGCTCGAAGAACAAGGCTGTGCAGTCGACGTCGACGCTGCAGGCCGCGGACATCGAGGTCCTCAAGGGGACGCCGTTGGCGCTGAGCATCAAGGTGGCGAGCCAGCCGACGCTGAAGGTGACCTCCACCGGTGACGCGAAGACGTCCAAAGTGGACTACACCGCGCCGGTGCTGACCATCGAAGCGGCCGGTAAGACGCTGTACACGCTGGACGCGGCGCACCCGACGAAGGACATCCCGATCGGGCTGCCGCTGAAGGGGCTGAGCGACCAGTTCGGGCAGGTCAACGACATCCCGGTGGTCGGCGGGCTGGTCTCGACGCTCACGAAGGGCATCCAGCAGGTCGGCAACACGACCGGCACGGTGCTCGACCTGGGTGTCCTGCGGCTGAGCATCGCCGGGCTGGACCAGAAGTCCGCGCAGATGACGACGCCGTTCAAGGGCTTCCAGCTGGGCGCGTCGGCGCGGCTGTTCGACCTGCAGCTGCTGCCGACGACCAAGCTCAAGAGCCTGCTGCCGGACGACCAGGCGAAGAACCTGCCGTCGTCGCTGGCGCAGCTGTCGCTCGGCGAGCAGGTCGCGCGGGCCTACGCGCCGACCGGCGGTGTGGTGTGCGGGTCGACGTCGACGCCGCCCGCGGGTGGCCAGGCGCCGAAGGGGCCGGTGAAGAACCTCGCCTACACCGGCGGCGCGTACGACACCGTGCCGCTGTTCTGGACGGGCACGGCGATGCTGCTGATCGGTGTCGTGATGGTGGCGGCGATGCCGGGTACCCGGCGCCGTCCGCTGGCCGTCGCGGTGGAGCCGAAGCCGTTCAAGCCGTCGCCGCGGCCGCGCGAGTGACCGGGACGCCCCGGGGGCAGTGAAGGAACCCGTCAGGAGCCCGGTGCTCCTGACGGGTTTCTTTTTCGCTACCTCCCCAGGGCCGCCTGCAGGCGGACTCAGCCTTGGCGCAAGGTCGTGACCATCGCCTCGACGGCAATGCGCGGCTTCACGTTCAAGTCGATCGCTTCACGGCATTCCAGCACCGCTTCGAGACGGCGAAGCGTCGACTCCGGTGTCCACGCCTGCGCCGCCTCGCGGATCTGGTCGGCGTGGTCGGGGTGGTTGAGCGTCGCGCCCGAGCGGGTCGTCGTCACCAGGACGTCGCGGTAGAAGGCGGCCAGGTCGATCAGTGCCAGGTCGAGCGTGTCGCGCTGGGTGCGGGTCGCGCGGGACTTCTGCTTCTTCTCGAGCTGCTTGACCGCGGCCTCCGCGGCTCGTTTGGCCCCGGCGACGCCCTTGCCGACGCCGTCGCCGCCCATCGCGGTCCGCAGTTCGTTGCGCTCGTCCTCGTCGCGGGCCTTGCTCGCTTCGCCCGCGTCGGCCTCCGCCGCGCTGATCAGCTGGTCGGCGCTGGTGAAGACGTCGCTCATCCGGCGCAGGCCCAGCGGGATCCGCAGCACGGTGGCCCGCCGCTGCCGGGCCGCCTCGTCGGTGGCGAGCCGGCGCGCGCGGCCGACGTGGCCGCCGCACACGGAAGCCGCCCACTGCGCGCGCTCCGGGTCGACGTGGTCGCGCCGCATCAGCACGTCCGCGATCGCCTCCGGCGGCGGCGTCCGCAGCGTCACCAGGCGGCAGCGCGAACGGATCGTCACGGAGACGTCCTCGGGGTGGTCCGAGGGCGCGCACAGCAGGAAGACCGTGCGGTCCGGGGGTTCTTCGACGGCCTTCAGCAGCGCGTTCGACGCGCCTTCGGTGAGCCTGTCGGCGTCTTCGATGATCACGACCTGCCAGTGCCCGGTCGTCGGGCGGCGCGCGGCCGCCTGCACCAGGGCACGCATCTCGGCGACCGAGATGGACAGGCCTTCCGGCACCACGAGCCGGACGTCGGCGTGGGTGCCCGCCATCGTCGTGTGGCAGCCCGGGCAGGCGTCGCAGCCGGTGCCGGTGCTGCACTGCAGGGCCGCGGCGAACGTCCGCGCGGCCACCGACCGGCCGGACCCGGGCGGACCGGTGAGCAGCCACGCGTGCGTCATAGCACCGGCCGGGGCGGGCTCGCCGGCGACGATCTTGGCGGCGGCCGCGGCGGCCTTGGTGAGCGTTTCGACCGCGGGCTCCTGGCCGACCAGCTGGTTCCAGACGCCGATGCGCTCGATCGTCGTCACTTCACCTCCACGCGAGGCTCTTCCGGGACGGGCAGCGGGTCGTCGACGTCCAGCGGGAGCGTCGACGGCAGGTCAGTGACCGGCTTGTCCGTGGTCCCCGGCTGCCCGGTGACCGGCTGGTCGGACGCCGGCGCCAGCGCGGCCAGGCGGCCGACGAACACGGCCCGCAGGGCGGTGCGGATGCGCTCGGCGACCTCGGCGTCCGTGCCGTCGGCGTCGACCACGACGTACCGCTCCGGATCGGCCGCGGCCATCTCGGTGAGCAGGTGCTGGACGCGCCACTGGTCGTTCATCGCGGCCGACTTGTCGCGGGGCGCGCCGTTCGGCGCCGAGTCGAGCAGGACGGTCAGGTCCGGGCGAAGCCGTCCGGTCGCCCAGTCGGCGAGGCCTTCCAGCTCGTCGCTGTCCAGCCCGGCGACGGCCGAGAGGTGGGCGAGCGGCGAGTCGACGAACCGCTCCATCACCACGACCGAACCGGCGTCCAGCGCGGGCTGCACGTGCCGCTCGACGATGTCGGCCCGCACGGCGGCCGCGGCCAGCGCCTGCGCCCGGGCTCCGGTCAGTGAAGCGCCCGAGACGAGCGCGGTGAGCCGCTTGTCGTCGAGCGCCGGGTCGGCGGCGACCACGACCGGCCGCGTGCCGGCGCGCATCCAGTCGGCGAGCGTGACGGCCTGGATCGCGGTGTTGATCGCGGTCGTGCCCTCGACGGCGATCAGGTAGCCGTTGACGCGCCGCGGCGTGCGGCGCAGGGCGTTGCGCAGGTCGGACAGGATCGGCTCGGTGCGCTTGTCGTCCATCTGCCGGTACGCGAACAGGCCCGCGACCAGCGCGATCGCGGCGCCGCCGAGCATGACCGGGCGCGTGCCGTCGATGGTGAGCGGGCTGCCCCAGACGGAGATGGTGTGCCGCTGGACCAGGCCGACCAGCAGCGGCACCGTGACCGTGGTGCCGAACAGCACCAGCTTCATCATCAGCTGGTAGATCGCGTTGATCCGGCCGCGGATGGCGTCTTCGACGCGCGAGCCGATGATCGTGACGCCGGTGAGGAACGCCGTCCCGGCCCAGATGCCGACGAAGAACACGGCGATCAGCGAGAACGTCAGGTGCGGCGACAACGCCACCACCAGCAACGACAGCGCGGCGGCGATGATGGAGATGCCGAACAGCCGGTCGTGCGCGAGCCGCCGGGCGAGCTTCGGGGCGGTGGCCATGCCGGTGGCCAGGCCGAGGAACACGGCCAGCACCAGCAGGTTGAACGCCGAGTCGCCGGCCAGCAGGCTCGAGGAGTACGGCTTGGCCGAGCCGATCACGGCGCCGCCCGCGGCGAACGCGCCGAACGCGCCCACCAGCAGGCCGCGCACCAGCGGCGTGCTGCGGATGAACCGGAAGCCGTCGGCGATCATCTGGCCGATGCCGAACTTCTCTTCGTCGGCCGGCTTGACCGTCTGCTGCGGCATTTCGTGGACGTTGCGCAGCGAGAGCTCGGGGATCCGGGTGGCGATGACGATCGCGCTGGCCAGGTAGAGCAGGCCGGTGATGATGACGACCAGCTTCGCGATGCTGAGGCTCGCGTTGTCGCCCGGGAACAGGTGGAAGGTCGTGTTGACGCCGGTGATGATGGCGTTCGCGCCGGCCGCGGTGATGACGGCGAGGCCGTAGGTCATCACCATGCCGAGCTGGTTGGCCGTCTCGACCTGGTCGGGCCGGCGGAGCAGGTTGGGGACCGCCGCTTCTTTCGAAGGGATCCACATGCTCGACGCGCTGCCGACGAGGAAGTTGCCGACGAGCAGCCACCAGGGCGCGCTGACGATCGCGATCGACAGCAGGAAGCCGCACCGCAGCAGGTCGGCGACCACCATCACCTTGCGGCGGTCGAACCGGTCGGCGAGCAGGCCGCCGACGGGCGCGAACAAAAGCCCCGGCGCGAGGCCGGTGAGCACCACGCCGACGAACGCGAAGTTCTGGGCGAAGTAGTTGTCCGTCAGCTTCGTGGCCAGGCCGGTCAGGGCGAGGATGTTCAGCCAGTCGGCCACGCTGCACAGGTACGTGACGCCCCAGAGCCGCCGGAAAGGTTTGATCGCCAGCACCCGCCGGACCCGGTTGATCGTGGACGCCTCGGCGCCCGACGACCCACCCGGGCCGGCCCCGGGTACCGATCGCACGCCCTCGCTGATACGCCCACCCCACTAGTCACGGCGGTGCCGGACACCCTCGTGGGAAAGCCCGACCGTGAAGCCAGGGTAGCCCGATCGGCCCTTGCCTCGCGGGCGGCCCCGAGGTCCCGGTGGGGTGGGGAACAGCGGGCGAACGCTAGTCGAACAGCCCGGTCACGCTGCTCACCAGGCTCGACACCATCTCGATGGCGACGAAACCGAACACGATCAGCAGAGCCACCGCCAGGATGACGCCCGCCGCGCTCGACGACGGCCGGTTGAACGCCGACATCGACACCGACGGCATCTTCGGCAGCTTCCGCCGCTTGACGGGCACGACCTCGAGGTCTTCGTCGAAGTCCTCCTCGGCGAGCGGCTGCTGCCGCACGGGACGCAGCAGCTGCGGCGGCCGGGTCGGCCAGGTGCGCTGCCGGTTCCGCTGCCGCGGGAGCAGGCCGGGCGGCGGTGCCCCGTCTTCCCCGGCGGTGCTCGTGGTGCCCGCCGGCGGGATGGGCTGCGGAGCCCGGGCGTTCTCCTCGCGCAAGGTCTCCTCGACCATCCGCCGCACGGCTTCCTCGTCGTGCTGCACCGGCCCGGCCACCGGGATGGCGGCGGGCTCGTGGCCATTGGCGACCGCGGCGCGTGGCTCGGAGCCGGCCGTGACCAGTCCCGATACGGGGTCGGCGAACGTTTCGCCGGGTGCTTCGGACAGAGTGCCGTCGCGCTGAGTGAGCTCGGGGGCATTGAAGAAGGGAGCCTCACCGTTCGCGCTCATGGTGACCACCTCACTACTGAATGTCCTCGCCTTTCCAGGGTAGCGACGATGGCGGATAACGCATCCGCCCAATGGCTCTGTCTGCTGTGGAGGGTCCGTCACGCTGCGCAAGCCCGCACCCGAACCCCCTGCAGTGTCCAGTCCGCCGAGGGTCCGGTCGACCGCCAATGGTGACGGATTGTAGTGAGTCCGGTCACAAGACCGGCAGCCGGGACTGGCCAGCGGACGGCCCGCGGTGGCCAGTTCGCCGGGCGCCACCCGGGCTGCGCACGGCGTCGCACAGAAAGGCCCGCGCCGGCTGCTCACCTGCTCAGGGCACCTCCTCCTGCCCGAGGTCGATCATCTTCCGGCACCAGTCACGCAGCATGCCGCGGCTGAAGGGACTCAGAACCAGCTGACGGCAGCCGTCACCGCGGTCGAGGGCCGCCAGCGCGAAGCGGCCCAGGTCCGTGTCGACCAGGACGAACCCGTGGTCGGGGAACTCCGCGCACAGGCCGCCGAAGGCGAGCATGTCCAGCACCGCCGTGCCCGAGCGGGGACGGGCCAGCAGCTCACGCATCGCGCCGACGTCGTCTTCCTGGCCGTCGTGGACCAGGCCGTCGTCGTCGACCGACAGCCAGATCGCGCGGGGCGAGGCACCGAACGGCACGTCCGGCAGCTCGGCCACCAGCATCTCCGGCAGCTCCTCGAAGTCGGCGAGGTGGATCGCGGTGCGCCCGGGCAGCGAGCCCATCATGAACGCCCGCTCGCCATCGGCGTAGCAGCGGATGTCCGCGGTCTCCGGCCCTTCGTCGAACACACCGCACAACGCCGCCCGGACCGAGCCGCGCAGCATCAGCGACACCACCTCGAAGCCGACCTCGTTGAGCTCACCGTCCTCGCCGAACGGCGTCCCATCGATCCAGGCGGCCCACTCGGTGTGCCGCTCCACCTCGGCGATCAGGTCGGCCGGATCGTCGGAGACCGGGCCGTGCACGAGGATGTCGTGGTCGCTGACATCCGGGTTGTACAGCCGGTCGACGGGCTCCCGGTCCGGCATCGCCGCCAGCACCGGCCCGGCCGCCAGCTCGAGCAGCTCGAGCGCGGCCGTGCGGTCAGCCATGGCTCCGCGCCTCCTCACCGGCTCGCCGCCCGGCACCGTTCCGGTCGCCGGCCGGGCGGGCGCGGCCGTCACGTGAGATCGGGCCCGCCGCTCGTGACGGTGGCTTTCCGGCCGCGCAGGATCGCGTGGCCGGGGCGGGTGGTTGCGCCGCCGAGTCAGCATCGGTGCGCGATGCAGGCGAGCCCGGGCCGTCCTCGGCAGGCAACCGGGGCTCGGAGTCAGCCTCGGTGGCATCCGGTGGTGCGGATACGCCGCTGTTCTGCTCCGCAGCCTCGAGGATCGCCTCGCTGACGGTGAGCCACATCGGCGCGGGCGCCTGCTCCGGCCCGGGCGCCTGCTCCTGTGCCTCGCTCACAGGTCTCCGCTGGTCAGGCATGGCTCTGCACCGCCTCGACGATCCACTGCTCGGCCGTTGTGCGGGAGGCTGGGCCCCACGTGACCGTCCAGCGGCCGGTTCGGCCTACCGCTGCGCTGAACTGGTAGCGGCCCAGGTCGTTGTCCACCAGGCCGAACGCGCCGTGGGGGTACTCCGCCAGGATCGCGTTGCGCACTGCCAGGTCGACCAGCACCGTGCCCAGGCGGGGCCGGGCCGCGCACTCGCGGATCAGCTCCACCTCGCGCTCGCAGCCGCGCGGGATCAGGCCTCCTTCGTCGGTCTCGATGCGCACCTGGTGGCCGGGGCCCGGCGGGCGGTCGGGCAGGCCGTCGAAGACCCAGCCCGGCAGCTCGCTCAGGAACCCCGAACGCAGCCGCGCCCGGGTGCCCAGCTTGTGCAGCACCGTGGTGTAGTCCTCGTCGCCGAAGAACCGCACCTCCCACGGCTCCCGCCGTGCCGGGAAGACGCCGGTCACCACGCCGCGGATGAAGCCGCCGCGCAGCGCCCGGTACAGCCCGACGGCTTCCGCCGTGACCTCGCCACCCGGGGCCAGGCCGATCGCGGACATCCCGGCGACGAACCGCGTGTACTGCTCCACTTCGTCCGCGAGGGTCCGCGGCGGCGAGGAGGGACGGCCCGGCAGCGGTCCGGCGTCCGCCAGCACCGGCGGGATCTCGAACTCGGGGTCGTAGAACTCCATCACCGAGGGCCGCTCCGGCACCTCGGCCGACAGCGGGGCGATGACCTCGTCGATGACGTCGAAGACGGCGACTGAGTTGTTCACCCCTTGATTGAACACCCTGGCACCGACAATTTCTCGCACATATGTTCGACCGGGTGACACCTTTCGGTGAGCGGTCGGCGAGCGGCTCACGCATGCTCCGGCACCCGCCCTTCGACGAACTCCGCGAGCCGCTCCACGCTGCCGGGCAGCCACCAGAACCGGCGGTGGCCGCCCTTGCGTCTGCCCAAGGCGGCCAGGTGGCGGCCGCGGTCGTCGTCGACGAGCGCCAGCACCTCCCACGGCCGCCGCGGCCCGCGGTCGCCATCGCGGGTGACGTCGATCTGCAGGGTGCCCAGCCGCGGCCGGTCCAGATCGTCCATCAGGTCGTAGATCAGGCACTCCTGCTCGGGCTCGAGCACCCCGCGCTCGTCGGCGTCGAGGTAGAGCCCGCGGCCCGGCGCCGGTGGCCGCGGCGGCAGGCGTGTGAACGCCAGGCCGAGCAACTCGACGGCCGAGCCCAGCGCGGGCCCGGACAGCCGCAGGCCATCCCCGGCGACGCCGAACCTCTTCCGGTCGTCGAAGAACGCCGCCGTCCACGGCTCGCCGGTCATCGCGACGGCGACGCCGCAGACGCCGCCGCTGCCCACGAAGCCGGGGAGTGAGTCGATGAGGTCCATGGCGGTGGAGCTGCCGGCGGCCGCCGCCCGGACCGGCTTCAGGATCTTGGTGGTCACCGTGTGCACGGTGCGTGGTGTCTTGGTCACGCGTTCATGAAACCCGGGACCACCGACAATTTCCCGAACATCCGTTCGAGATGTCACCCGAAAGAGTGGGCAGACACCACGAAGGCCCCCGGGTGGACCGGGGGCCTTCGTGGGTGTCTTACTTGGACTTCGTCGCGGTCGAGCCGGAGCGCTTCGTCCCGGTGGACTTGGCCGCCGCGGCCTTCGACGTCTTGCTCGTACCCGCCTTGACCGTCTTGGCCGTCGTCGACGCGGGCTTGCGAGCCGGCGCCTTCCGCTTCGGCGCCGGGCCCTTCGCGCGCTTCTCGGCCAGCAGCTCGGAAGCCCGCTCGGCGGTCAGGGACTCGATTTCGTCGCCCTTCCGCAGGGTCGCGTTGTACTCGCCGTCGGTCACGTACGGGCCGAAGCGGCCGTCCTTGACCACCATCGGCTTCTTCGACACCGGGTCCTCGCCCAGCTCCTTCAGCGGCGGGCGGGCCGTCGCCGACCGCCCGCGCTGCTTCGGCTCGGCGTAGATCTTCAACGCTTCTTCGACGGTGATCGAGAACAGCTGGTCCTCGGTCGAGAGCGACCGCGAGTCCGTGCCCTTCTTCAGGTACGGCCCGTAGCGCCCGTTCTGCGCGGTGATCTCGTCGCCGGACTCCGGGTCCTTGCCGACCACGCGCGGCAGCGAAAGGAGCTTCAACGCGTCGTCGAGCGTGATGGTCTCGATGTCCATCGACTTGAACAGGGAGCCCGTACGCGGCTTCGGCGCCTTCGCCTTGGCAGCCTTCTTCTGCGCGGCCGTGGCGTCCTCGGGGATCTCCACCTCGGGCAGCAGCTCGGTCACGTACGGCCCGAAGCGGCCTTCCTTGGCGACGATCTCGTGCCCGCTCACCGGGTCGGTGCCCAGCGAACGCCCTTCCTGCGGAGTCGCGAACAGCTTCTCCGCGATCTCCTGCGTCAGCTCGTCCGGCGGGAGGTCCTCGGGCAGGTTCGCGCGCTGCGACTCGCCGTTGACCTCGCGCTCGAGGTACGGCCCGTAGCGCCCGACGCGGACCACGACCGTGTGCCCGTCGGCGTCGCTGAACAGCGGGATCGAGTTGATCTCCCGCGCGTCGATGTCCTCGACGCTGCCCTCGACCAGCTTCTTCAGCCCGCCCAGGCGGCCGATCGAGCCGTCGACGCCCATGTCGCCACCGAAGTAGAACTTCGACAGCCACTGCGCGCGCTGCTCGTTGCCCGCCGCGATGCGGTCGAGCTCGTCCTCCATGCCGGCGGTGAAGTCGTAGTCGACGAGCCGCTCGAAGTGCCGTTCCATCAGGCCGATCACGGCGAACGCGACCCACGACGGAACGAGCGCGGAGCCCTTCTTCCACACGTAGCCGCGGTCCTGGATCGTCTTGATGATCGACGCGTACGTCGACGGGCGGCCGATGCCCAGCTCTTCCAGCTTGCTGACCAGGCTCGGCTCCGAGTAGCGGGCCGGCGGCGACGTCGTGTGGCCGTCGGGGCTCAGCTCCGTGGCCGTGAGGTCCTGGTCCTTCTCCAGCACCGGCAGGCGGCTCTGCTTGTCGTCGGCCTCGCCGCCGGTCTCGGTGTCGACCGCCTCGACGTACGCCTTGAGGAAGCCCGCGAAGGTGATCGTGCGGCCCGAAGCGGCGAAGGTGCACTCCTCGCCCGAAGTCGCGTTGCCGACGATGCGGACGGACATCGTGGTGCCCTTGGCGTCCGCCATCTGCGACGCGATCGTGCGCTGCCAGATCATCTCGTAGAGCCGGAACTCGTCGGTGTCCAGTTCGCCCGCGACCTGGCCCGGCGTGCGGAAGACCTCGCCCGACGGCCGGATGGCCTCGTGCGCTTCCTGCGCGTTCTTGACCTTGCGCGTGTACTGGCGCGGCGACGGCGAGACGTACTCCTTGCCGTACAGCTGCGTGGCCTGGCTGCGCGCGGCCGAGATCGCCGACTCCGACAGGGTCGTCGAGTCGGTACGCATATAAGTGATGTAACCGTTCTCGTACAGCTTCTGCGCGATCCGCATGGTGCGCTCGGAGGTGAACCGCATCTTGCGGCCCGCCTCCTGCTGCAGCGTCGACGTCATGAAGGGCGCGTACGGCTTCCGCGTGTACGGCTTCTCTTCGACGCTCGAGACCTTGAAGTCACGCTGCTTGAGCGCGTCGGCCAGACGCCGCGCGTCGGCCTCGGCGAGCACCCGGACCTCGGTGTTGGACGCCTTGAGCTGCCCGTCCGAGCCGAAGTCGCGGCCGGTGGCCAGGCGCGCTCCGTCGACGGCGACCAGACGCGCCGGGAAGTTCCGCGGCGAGGCCTCCTCACCGGCGTCCATCGTCGCCGAGATGTCCCAGTACGACGCCGAGGTGAAGCGCATGCGCTCGCGCTCCCGCTCGACCACGATCCGGGTCGCCACGGACTGCACGCGGCCCGCCGAGAGCTTCGGCATGACCTTCTTCCACAGCACCGGCGAGACCTCGTAGCCGTAGAGGCGGTCGAGGATGCGGCGGGTCTCCTGCGCGTCGACGAGGTCGGCGTCCAGCTCACGGGTCGAGTCGGCGGCCGCGCGGATGGCCTGCTCGGTGACCTCGTGGAAGACCATCCGGCGGACCGGGACCTTCGGCTTCAGCGTCTCGAGCAGGTGCCACGCGATGGCCTCGCCCTCGCGGTCGGGGTCCGTGGCGAGGTAGAGCTCGTCGACGTCCTTGAGCAGGCCCTTGAGCTCGGTGACCTTGGACTTCTTGTCCGGGGTGACCACGTAGAGGGCCTTGAAGTCGTTGTCGACGTCGACGCCGAGGCGCGCCCAGGACTCGCCCTTGTACTGGGCGGGCACGTCGGCAGCGCCCCGCGGCAGGTCGCGGATGTGCCCGACGGAGGACTCGACGACGTAACCGCCGCCCAGATAGGGGGCGATCTTGCGAGCCTTCGTCGGCGACTCGACGATGACCAGCCGCCGGTGCCCGGCGCCGTTGTCCGCCGAGGCTCCGTTCTTCTTGGTCCGTGCTCCTGCCACGCTGCCCTGCTCTCCGCTCATCTCGTCCCGCCGCCGCGGGACCGCACCGGGCCCGTCCCCGTAGGTCCGGGCCCGCGTCTTCGACCTGCCAGTGTGCACGCTGTTCCGGCCCGGACGGCGCGGAGGTGGCCCAACACGCCGCCGGTCCTGTGTCCAGCGCATCGCCGCTGACCTCGACGATGTTTCCCCAACGTACCCGTCACGTGATTTCGGCCACGTCCCGCGCAGCCTAGCGCGTGACCACCCGGATACCCTCCGTTCGACGGTGGTGGGCGCGGGGACGGCACCGCTTCACTGGTTTCCCCGCCCCGCCGAAAGGATCCGACATGACCCGACGCCTGCTCGGCGCCCTGCTCACCGCCGCGACCGCCACAGTATTACTGGGAACGACACCGGCGAGTGCGGCAGCGGCGAACTTCGCCGGCACGGTCGCCCTGTCCAACTGCTCGGGCTCGGTGGTCAAGCCCGCCGCGACACCCGACACGGCACCCGCGCTCGTCATGTCGAACGGGCACTGCCTCGAGACCGGTTTCCCCGGCCCCGGCGAAGTGATCACCAACCGCACCTCCAGCCGGACGTTCACGCTGCTCACGGCCAGCGGCAGCAACAAGGCCACGCTCCGCGCCAAGAAGATCGTCTACGGCACGATGACCGACACCGACGTGTCGCTCTACCAGCTCACCACCACCTACGCGCAGATCAAGTCGAGCTACGGGATCTCGCCGCTGGAGCTGTCCGACGCGCACCCGGCCGCGGGCTCGGCGATCGACGTCGTCTCCGGCTACTGGAAGCGGATCTACTCCTGCAACGTCGACGGCTTCGTCTACCGGTTGAAGGAGGGCAGCTGGACCTGGAAGGACTCGATCCGCTACACGTCCGCCTGCCAGACCATCGGCGGGACGTCCGGCTCGCCGATCATCTCCGGCGGCAAGGTCGTCGGCGTGAACAACACCGGCAACGAAGACGGCGAGCGCTGCACGGAGAACAACCCGTGCGAGGTCGACCAGGCCGGCAACGTCACCGTGCACTACAAGACGAACTACGGCCAGGAGACCTACGGCATTCCCGCCTGCCTCACCCCGGCCAACGAAATCGCCCTGACGCAGGCCGGCTGCACCCTGCCCCGGCCCTGACACGCCACCCGCACCCGGTCAGGCCGTGCTCGTCACGGCCTCCGGGTGCGGGACCGGCTGCGGAGCCGCTCCCGGCCACGCCGCTTCGGCGCCCGGCGGCGGCTCCCCGATCAGTTCCAGCAGCGCCTCCAGCCGGCGTTTCCCGGTGACCTTCACGGCCGGGACCTCGGCCTTCGGGCCGGTCAGCTTCGCCGCGACGCCCAACGGCGTGAGCGCCTCGACCAGCCGCTCGTGCATGCCGGGCGCCAGCGGGTCGACACCCAGCAGGTAGCCCTGCGTGCCGGGGCGGCCGCCGGCCAGCGCCCACATCCGCAGCATCGCCCCGCTGAGCCGGAAGCCGTCCGGCACCGCCTTGCCCGAGTCGTCCTCGACCGGGCCCGCGCACCCCTCACGCAGCCATCTCAGCGCCAGCGGGAGCAGGTCGACGCGGAACGACGTGCGCACCTGCGGCCGGCCGCACTCGGCCTTCGAGACCTGGGCGTCCGAACCGCGGCAGCGGAACTCACGCGCCAGGACGTGCGCCCGCCACGGCTCCTCGACGATCACCGACAGCCGCGCGGCGGTGCGCCCGAAGCCGGTGATCTGGCCGTGGCAGCACAACAGCCCGGCCAGGTCGCCCAGACCCGGCCCGCTGGCCTCGGCGGAGAAGAGCGAGATCGTCCGATCCACCGCGCCATACTAGAACACAAGTTCGATTCGTGGCGATAGTCACGCCGATCTTCACCGGGGTGACTGATCCAGCTGACGGCAGCTCGGCGCCCGCTGCTCGGCCGCTGCCAGGGCCGGGACGTCCTTGAGGCCCCTGAGGTAGTCGAGGGCGTCGATGCGGTCGAGCGTCGCCTTGGCCTCGCCGAGGGCCGCCTTCGTCGCCGACGCGTCGCCGCGGACGGCGTCGATGCGCTGACGCGCGGTCTCGGCCTGCGCGCGGATCTCGGAGAACTGCCCGATGACGTCCTTGCGGCCGGCGTCCGCGGACGGCACCGGCGGCGCGCCGAGCGCGTTCAGCCCGGCCAGGCTCTGGTCGAGGCCGCCGACGACGGAGGAAAGCAGGTCACTGGACGTCCGGGACGCCTGCTGCGGGGTGCTCGGGTCGACGACCGGCAGCGCGGCCAGCGTGCTGACCAGGTGCGTCACCGCACCGCAGTAGGCCTCCGCCCATCTCGCCGCCGGATCGGCCTGGGGCACCACGGTCGACACCGAAAGACCCTGGTCCCCCGACGGTGCCTGCGTGGCGGCTTGCTGCCCGCAGCCGGCGAGACCGATCGTGATCGTCGTGGTTAGGGCGGCGAAGACGGTTGACCGCGGCCGCACCTGCACACCTCCTGCCCGACGACGTCCCGGCAAGCCCCGACGGTACCGACTCGGTGCCGCTTCGCAAGTCGCCGTGCCAGTGTGGGATGCCCCGACACAGCACTTGGTGCTTTCGGGGGCTCGGGTGGCGGAGCCCCCGACCCGAGGCGAAGCCTCGGTACAGCACAGGCCCGGCACGCGACGCTGCGTGCCGGGCCCGGGTGCGGGTGGTGCCGGTGTCAGGCCTTGACCTCGGCCGGGGTGTCGGAAATGACCGTCCCCCGCCGCTTCGAGACCACGATCGCCGCGACGATCACGGCGAGCGCGACCAGCGAGATGATGATGCGCACCGCGGTGTTGGCGCTGTCGCCGATCGTCAGCTGCACGACGGCGGGCGCGATCAGCACGGAAACCAGGTTCATCACCTTGATCAGCGGGTTGATCGCCGGGCCGGCGGTGTCCTTGAACGGGTCACCCACGGTGTCACCGATGATGGTGGCCTCGTGCGCGTCCGACCCCTTGCCGCCGTGGTTGCCGTCCTCGACCAGCTTCTTCGCGTTGTCCCACGCGCCACCGGAGTTGGCGAGGAAGATCGCCATCAGGGTGCCGCAGGCGATGGCACCGGCCAGGTAGCCGGCGAGCGCGCCGGTACCGAGGCCGAAGCCGACCGCGATCGGGGCGAAGACCGCCAGCAGGCCCGGCGTCGTCAGCTCGCGCAGCGAGTCGCGCGTGACGATGTCGACGACCTTGCCGTACTCGGGACGGGTGGTGCCCTCCATGATCCCCGGGATGTCGCGGAACTGGCGGCGCACTTCGTAGACGACCGCGCCGGCGGCCCGGGACACCGCGTTGACCGCGAGACCGGAGAACATGAACACGACGGCCGCGCCGACGATCACGCCGACCAGGGTCGCCGGGGTGACGATGTTCGCGACGAAGCTGCCGCCGACGCCCACCGCCTTCGTGATCGCGTCCGAGTAGGAGCCGAACAGCGCCGTCGCGGCGAGGACCGCCGTGGCGATCGCGATGCCCTTGGTGATGGCCTTGGTGGTGTTGCCCACCGCGTCCAGCTCGGTGAGGATCTGCGCGGCCTTCTCGTCGACGTCGCCCGACATCTCGGCGATGCCCTGCGCGTTGTCCGAAACCGGGCCGAAGGTGTCCATCGCGACGATGACGCCGACGGTGGTCAGCAGGCCGGTGCCGGCCAGCGCCACGGCGAACAGCGCGACGCCGCCACCGAGCAGGTACGCGCCGAAGACGGCCGCGCCGATGACGAGCGCGGTGTACACAGCGGACTCGAAACCGATCGAGATGCCGGACAGGATGACCGTCGCCGCACCGGTTTCCGACGTCTGGCCGACGTCCTTGACCGGCTTGTACTCGGTGCCGGTGTAGTAGCCGGTCAGCTTCAGGATGACCGCGGCGAGCACGATGCCGATGATCACCGCGACGGTCGCGATGACCGCCGGGTTGCCCGAACCCGAGAAGCCCTGGCCGAACTCGGAGAAGCTGCTCGGCAGGTACACGAACGCCGCGATCGCCGACAGGACGGCGGAGATGACCGCGGAGATGTAGAAGGAGCGGTTGATCGTGACCAGACCGCCCTCACCCGCGCGCGCCTTGGTGATGTAGACACCGATGACGGCGGTGATGACGCCGATCGCCGGGACGATCAGCGGGAAGAGCAGGCCGTGCACGCCGAAGGCGGTGCTGCCCAGGATCAGCGCGGCGACCAGCATGACGGCGTAGGACTCGAAGAGGTCCGCGGCCATGCCGGCGCAGTCGCCGACGTTGTCACCCACGTTGTCCGCGATGGTCGCGGCGTTGCGCGGGTCGTCCTCCGGGATGCCCTGCTCGACCTTGCCGACCAGGTCCGCGCCGACGTCGGCGGCCTTGGTGAAGATGCCGCCGCCGACACGCATGAACATCGCGATCAGGGCCGCGCCGAACCCGAAGCCCTCGAGCACCTTCGGGGCCTGCCCGGTGTAGACGAGCACGACGACCGCGGCACCGAAGAGGCCGAGGCCGACGGTGATCATGCCGACCACGCCGCCCGTGCGGAACGCGACGCGCATCGCCTTCTCGCGGCCGCCCTCCTCACGCGAAGCGGCGGCGACCCGGAGGTTGGCCTGCGTGGCCAGCCACATGCCGAGGTAACCGATCGTGAACGAGAAACCCGCCCCGACCAGGAAGAAGATCGAACGGCCGATCCTCTCGCTCCAGTCGTCCGCGGGGAGCACGAAGAGCAGGAGGAACACGACCACGCCGAAGATGGCGAGGGTGTTCCGCTGCCGCTTGAGATACGCGGCCGCGCCTTCTTGCACCGCCTTGGCGATGTCCTGCATCTTGGCGGTGCCCTGGCCTGCGGCCAGCACCTCCTTGAGCAGGACGTAGCCGATGACGAGTGCGGCAAGCGCGACCACGGCGACTACACCGACAATCGTGTAGTCACCTCCGGAGAACGGAAGGTTTCCGCCCTCCGCGAGGAATTGCCGTGACATTCGTCCTCCAGGAGACGTCGCCGATCGCCAGCTTCGACGGCAAGCCGAGGGTTCGACACGGCCGACGCTGGCATGGACCCTGTACCGAGCGACACGCTAGCCGTGCGGCGATGCACGTCTCGCATGACGCTCACCACAGAGGGTGTGGATTGCGGGAGTGTATTGGTATCGCAACCAGCGGCGATAAGCCGTCCCCAGGACAGCACGTTCCGTTATCTTGTGAGCCTCCTCACTTGATCGATCACTCTTCCGCCGATCCGTTGCCGCGATTGGGGATGCGGGAACTGTCGGACCCCTGTGCCAAGCTCGGCGAGTGGACGACTCACGTGGGCGGCGGCTGCTGGGGCGGGTGACCGCCGGCATCCCGTCGCGCGAGAACCCGGTCACGCACGTCGCGGACCTGCCGGGCCGCGCCGCGCGGTGCGTGGAGTGGCCGTCGTGGGCGGATCCGGCGGTCGTGGCTGCGCTGCGTGACTGCGGCGTCGCGGCGCCCTGGGCGCACCAGATCGAGGCGGCGTCGCACGCGTACGAAGGCCGGCACGTCGT
This sequence comes from Amycolatopsis stemonae, assembly GCF_054781455.1. Taxonomy (NCBI): domain Bacteria; kingdom Bacillati; phylum Actinomycetota; class Actinomycetes; order Pseudonocardiales; family Pseudonocardiaceae; genus Amycolatopsis; species Amycolatopsis stemonae. The sequence goes on from NZ_BAAGUJ010000001.1 coordinate 1,092,335, forward strand.
GATTTCGACCGGCACGGCGTCGGGCAAGTCGCTCGCCTACCAGCTGCCGGTGCTGTCCCGGCTGGCCGCGGGCGAGAAGGTGAACGCGCTGTACCTGTCGCCGACCAAGGCGCTGGGCGCGGACCAGCTGCGGTCCGTGTCCTCTTTGGACGTCCCCGGCGTGCGCGCGGCGTCGTTCGACGGGGACACGCCGATGGCGGAGCGCGACTGGGTCCGCGCGCACGCGAACTGGGTGTTCACCAACCCGGACATGCTGCACCGCGGGATCCTGTCGGCGCACGGGCGGTGGGCGTCGTTCTTCCGGCGGCTCAGCTGCGTGGTCGTCGACGAGTGCCACAGCTACCGCGGCGTCTTCGGCTCGCACGTCGCGCTGTTGTTGCGCCGGCTTCGGCGGGTGGCCGAGCACTACGGCGCTTCGCCGGTCTTCGTGCTCGCTTCGGCGACAACGGCTTCGCCTGCTTCGTTCGCTTCGCGGCTCACCGGCGTTCCCTGTGAGGCCGTGACGGAGGACGCGTCACCGCGCGGCGCGCGGACGGTGGTGCTGTGGGAGCCGCCGCTGCTGGAGGAACTGACCGGGGAGAACGGCGCGCCGGTCCGGCGTTCGGCGGGCGCGGAGACGTCGCGGATCCTGGCCGACCTGGTGGTCGAAGGCGCGCGGTCGCTGGCGTTCATCCGGTCGCGGCGGGGCGCCGAGCTGGCCGCGCTGGGCGCGCGCCGCATTTTGTCCGAAGTGGACCCTCGGTTGACGGAAACCGTTGCGGCGTACCGATCCGGCTACCTGCCGGAGGAGCGTCGCGCGTTGGAGGCCGCCCTGTTGTCGGGGCGGCTGCTGGGGGTCGCGACGACGAACGCGCTGGAGCTCGGCGTCGACATCGCGGGCCTGGACGCGGTGGTGCTGGCCGGCTACCCGGGCACGCTCGCGTCGTTCTGGCAGCAGGCCGGGCGGGCGGGCCGGTCCGGCGATTCGGCGCTGGTGGTGTTCGTCGCGCGGGACGACCCGCTGGACACCTACCTGGTGCACCACCCGGCGGCGCTGCTCGACCGACCGGTGGAGACGGCGGTGCTCGACCCGGCGAACCCGTACGTGCTGGCGCCGCAGCTCGCGTGCGCCGTCGCCGAGCTGCCGCTGACCGTCCCCGAGCTGGAGGTGTTCGGCGGCGCGGCGGCTCAGGAGGTGCTGACCGAGCTGGCCGAGCAGAAGCTGCTCCGGCGCAGGTCGAGCGGCTGGTACTGGACGTCTCGCGACCGGCCGCACGCCGAGGTCGGCATCCGCGGCACCGGCGGCGAGCAGATCGCGGTGGTCGAGTCGGACTCCGGGCGGATGCTGGGGACGGTCGACCCGGGCTCGGCGTGCTTCGCCGTGCACCCGGGGGCGGTGTACCTGCACCAGGGGTCGTCGTACGTCGTCGACGAGCTGGACCTGGAGACGGGGCTGGCGATGGTGCACGCCGAAAACCCGGACTGGACGACGACGCCGCGCGAGATCGTGGACATCGCGGTGCTGAGCACGCAGGAGAAACAGGACTTCGGCGGCGTGAGCGTGTGCCTCGGCGAGGTGGCGGTGACATCGCAGGTCGTCGGTTACCTGCGGCGACGGCCGTCCGGGGAGGTGCTGGACCACACGCCGCTCGACCTGCCGGAGCAGAGCCTGCGGACGCGAGCCGTCTGGTACACGATCTCGTCGCCGCTGCTCGGACCGGCCGAGCCGCAGCGCGCGCGTTCCCGTGACTCGGGGGCCGATGGCGTGGCGGGGACCGGGGGCCATCGGGTGGGGACCGAATCTGCGGGGCCGGTGGGGACCGGGGAGGAGACCCTGGCGAACGGTCGGGGGCCCGTTCACGAGGGGGGTGGCAGGACACCGGGGAGTGCCGGACTGATTCCGGCACGAGTCCCCGGTGCCCTGCATGCCGCCGAGCACGCGGCGATCGGCCTGCTACCGCTGTTCGCTACGTGCGACCGATGGGACATCGGCGGGGTGAGTACCGCGTGGCACGAAGACACCGGGGAGGCGACGGTGTTCGTGCATGACGGCCATCCCGGGGGTGCGGGATTCGCCGAACGCGGTTATGCCGCGATTGTCCCGTGGCTGGCCGCAACGCGGGAGGCGATCGTCTCCTGCGAGTGCCCGACGGGATGCCCGTCCTGCGTCCAGTCGCCGAAGTGCGGGAACGGCAACGATCCGCTGGACAAGGCGGGTGCGGTGGCAGTTCTGGACACCGTGCTCGGGGCGTTGCGTCAACACGGGGAATAGAACCGCCACTGGTGGTTCATGGAGTTGTGTCCTGCGCCGCCTCGGCCGGGCTGGGACCGGCCGGGCGGTGGTCGTGGTGGTTCAGGCCGCGGTGGTCTGAACCAGCTGCGCGGCGTCGGCGCCGGCCAGGGCGCGCACGAGGACGTCGTGCACCTCGGCGGCGTCCGGCAGCTGCCAGCCGCACACCTCGGGCTTGACGCGCCAGTGCACGACACCGTGCTGGAACGGCGACGGCGGCAGCGGGATGTAGCTGTCCTTGCCGTGCCACTGGATGCCGGCCTGCGCGGCCAGCTCGGCCGGGATGGTGTCGGCGACGGTGGTGAGGAAGAGCCAGCGGCCGTTCGGCAGCGCGATGATCGGCGCCGGGTGACCGAGGGCGCGCAGCAGGCGGCAGGCGCGCTTGCCGAGTTCGTCGTCGACCTCGATGGCGTCGAGCACGGTGCCGGTGGCGACGAGCAGGCTGTGGGTCCGGTCGGAGAACCAGGTGGCGACCTCGTGGGCGTGGGTGCCGATCTGCTCGCGCCAGTGGTCACTGGCGGGGATCGGACGGCGCCAGGTGAGGTCGTCGCCCTCGGTGACCGGCGCGGGGTTGACGCCCGGGAGCACCGGCCAGCCACGCCAGGCGAGTCCGATCGCCTCCGCGCGCAGTTCGATGCGGAAGGCGCCCCGCCAGCTGTCCGGCCAATTCGCGTCCAACATTGTCTTTCCTGCCTTCAAGTTCCGGTTCTCCGCGACCCCGCTAGACCCGGTCGTGGTGTCGCACATCTCACTAAACGGCAAGTTGCACATCGCCCGGAACCCCCACGCGACAACCGGTGGTTACGCGGCGATGAACGCCCAGTAGTCCCTACCGCCCGACCGAACCCGTCGGCACTGATCGACGGTGAACGGCAGCCGCCCACGGACCGCTCGTCGCGGGAAAACCCGTGATCACCAGCCCGGCAGGCCGGGCGCACGGTGGCCGATGCACGCCCTTTCGGCCCAGGTGAACAGCGGTTTCGACCGCTCGCCGTGCTTCACCGACCGCTGCCCGTGACCTTCGGCCGCTCATCGTCGGCCGGACCGGATCAGCCGGTCACCGTGGCATACCGACCGGTCGGCGTCCGACGGGCGGACGGTCCGGCGGACGTCTCGACGAGCGGGAGGACGCCGGTCGTCACCGACAGCCGGTCGCGGCCGGTGGGCGGTCACGGTGGTCGGCCGGCAGGTCCGGCGCGGGCACGTGCCTGTGGGCCGGGTAGGCCGCCGATGCCCAGGCTCGGGGCCTGGACTTCGACGAACGCGTCCAGCCGCTGCCATCTGCACGTCAGGAGGGTGACCGCCATTCGGTCGGCTATCCACCTGGCGCGGTCGCAGGCGCGGTCCGGGCCTTCCGCGGCGTGTGAAGCCGCTGCGAGTGCGCCCAGGTCGGCGGCGGTCTCCGCCCGGTGGCGGGCGACCACCGCCGCGGCGAGCCAGCAGCCCAGGACTGCGACGCCGGTCAGCGCGGCTACCGCCATCGCCGTCCAGATGGTGGCGATGCCGCTGTCTGCCGCGAGCCGGTTGCTTGGTCGTGCCCCGACCGGTCGTGGGTCAGCCTGCATCGGCGGATTCCGTTCCCGGCTCGGCTACGGCGTAGGCCGTCGCGTTCAGGTCGATCGATGGGAGCAGGCCGCCCACCGGGTGGGCGCTGACCTGCACCGTTATCGAGTCACCTGTTCGCTGGATGTCGAGTTTCGCTCCGGGTGGGGCGATCTGGTGGACCGCAGCCGCTGCCTCGTGGGGCTGGCCTCTTGCCAGCAGGCGCGCCGCTTCGCGGGCCGCGTCCGTGCAGCGCAGGTAGCCCGTCAGGGCCGTGACGGCCGCCAGGAGCAGCACAGTCACGACCGTCAGGCCGGCCAGGCCGAGCGCTGCCTCGACGGTCACCGATCCCTCGTCTCGGCGTCTCACGACGGGACCGACAGGGCCTTCATCACCAGGCTCGTCAGCCACGTGACCACCGAGTCGCCGGTGAGCAAGGTGTAGAGGACAGCCGCGAAGGCTGCCACCGCGACCGTGACGATCGCGTACTCGACCGTCGTCGAGCCGTCGTCGGAGCCGGGCTGCTTGGACGCGCGCATGGGGTTCCCTTCAGGTACGGGTCAGAAGAGGGGGCCTAGGCGGGTGGCCAGGCCGATGACGACCGGGAGCACGCCCAGGCAGAAGAAAGCCGGTAGGAAGCAAAGGCCGACCGGGAGGGCGAGCGTTACGCCCGCCCGCTCGGCTCGTTCCTCAGCCTCGGTGGCCAGCTCCTCGCGGAACCGTCCGGCCAGGTCGGCGGCCGCTGTCGCGAACGCGGCGCCCGAGCGGGACGTCCGGATCGCCGCGGTCGCCAGTTCGCCGAGGCCGGGCACAGCCTGGGCCGGGGCCCAGGCCTCGTCGGGGCGTGAGCCGAGGGCGAGGAGGCTCGCCGTCGAGTGCAGGGCCGCGCCTGCCTCGGCAGGTGCGGTGCCGGACACCGCGTCCAGGGCCGAGGGAACCGGTAGGCCCGCGCGAAGGCACGCGGCCAGGAGGTCGAGCGTTCCCGCCAGCCGGAGCTTGGCCGTCATGTCGACGGTCGGCGCGCGGGGACGTCGGGTGCTGCGGATCGCCCACCAACCGGCCGCGCTCGCCGACGCACCCAGGGCGACCCCGGTGACGCCGCCGACCAGGAGGGCCGTCGAAGCGCCCGCCACGGCCGTCGCGATGTGCGGGACCGCTCGAGGCCACTTGCGGGGCTCGGGCTGTCCGTGTCCCGCCAGCCAGCTGAAGCGGCGTGCCGCGGCCGCCTCGCCCGGCCAGGCGAGCAGGGCGCCCGCGAAGAAGAGGAGCGCGGTCGCGTTCATCGGAGCCGCACCCGTCCGGTCAGCGCGCGGCACCAGGCTGTGCCGGCCCAGAGCAGGACGCTGCCGGCGACCAGCAGCAGCTGCCCCGGCACGCTCTCGGCGAGGACCGGCAGCGGGGACGCGCCCATCACCTGCCCCAGCAGCGCGCACAGGGCCGGGAGGCCGGTGAGCACCGCCGCGCTCGCCCGGGGGCCGGCCAGTTTCGCGCGCATTCGGCGGGCGAAGGCCAGGGCTGCTTCGGCGTCGCGGCGAGTCGCGTCCAGGACGTCCGCCATGGGCAGGCCGTAGCGCTTGCCCAACGTCCACGCCGCCGCGAGTTCGGGGAGAGCCGGAGCGTGCAGCTCGCCGTCGAGACGTGCCGACGTCGCCAGCGCACGCAGGTCGCCGGCCACCGCCGGGACGGCCGTGGCTGCCGACTCCGCCGCCGTGACCGGGTGGGCGCCGGACCTCAGTTCGGCGACCATCGTGCGCAGCGCCGTCGCCGTGTGGGTGGCGACCTCGAGGTTCGCCGCCGCGCGGCGGTGGGCTTGCCACTCCTGGCGCCATGCCAGCGTCAGCACGCCGGCGGCGATCGCGCCGCCGACGCCCGCCAGCAGGCCGGCGAGGGCGGCCGGGAGCAGCCACTGCGCCACGCGCCAGACGTCCGGGAGGCGGATTGCCGTCGGCTGCTCGACCACGGCTTGGAGCCGGGTCGGTGCCGCCGGCCAGCACGCCAGTGCGGCGCCGACGCACAGCGGGAGCCACGGCGTGATCATCGCGGTCTCCTTCGGCGGCGCGGGAAGACGCCCGCCAGCAAGGAAATACGGACGAACAGGAGGGTGATCACGCGATCGCTCCCGTCGTGGCGAAGAGGTGGCGGTCGACCGTCCAGCGGCCTCCCCGCCACACCGGGACGACGCGGGCCCGGCCGTGTTCCTTGCGGAGCACACCGACCTCGGCGAGCCGTCGTCGGCCGCCCGGCTCGCGTCGCATGTGGAGGACCACGCGGATCGCCGCGACGAGCTGGCTGTGCACCGCGTCGCGACCGAGGCCGCCGAGCGCGGCCAAAGCCTCGATGCGGGCCGGCACCTCGGCCGGGGAGTTGGCGTGGACGGTGCACGCCCCGCCGTCGTGGCCGGTGTTCAAGGCCGTGAGGAGCGCGCCGACCTCCGCGCCGCGGACCTCGCCGACCACCAGCCGGTCGGGACGCATGCGCAGGGCTTGGCGGACGAGCTCCGGCAGGCCCACCGCGCCCGCACCCTCCACATTGGGCGGACGGGCCACGAGGCTGACGAACTGCGGGTGCCGGGGCTGCAGTTCGCCGGCGTCTTCGACGCAGACGATCCGCTCGGCCGGGTCGACCGCGCCGAGCAGCGCGGCGAGGAGTGTGGTCTTGCCCGCGCCGGTGCCGCCCGTGACGAGGAAGGCCATCCGCCGCGAGATGACCTTCTGCAGCAGGTTCGCGCCGCCTTCGTCGAACGCGCCGAGCTCGCGGAGGGTGGTGAGGTCGTGGGTCGCCGGGCGGAGGACGCGCAGGGACAGGCAGGTGCCGCTGGCCGCGACCGGTGGGAGGACGGCGTGCACGCGGATGCGGCCGTGGGGCCCGGCGCCGGGAAGCCAGCCGTCCACAAAGGGCTGTGCGTCGTCGAGCCGCCGGCCCGCCGCGAGGGCGAGGCGCTGGGCGAGCCGGCGGACGGATTCCTCGTCCTTGAAGCGGATTTCCGTGCGGGTGAGGCCTTCGGGGCCGTCCGTCCAGACCTCGGCGGGGCCGGTGACGAGGACGTCGGTGGTCGCCGGGTCTTCGAGGAGCGGGGCCAGCGGGCCGGCGCCGACGAACTCGTCGCGGGCTTGACGGGCCGCGTCGAGCGCCGCGACGTGGCCGAGGGCGCCGCCGGCTTCGGCCCGGACGGCGGTCGCGACGGCGACCGGATCGGCTTGCCGGCGGTCGCCCGCGAGGCGGTTGCGGACGCGGTCCACGAAGTCGCTGGTCATGGGGTCTCCGCCTTTGCCAGGGGTCGCGGGTGGCTTCGGGGGAAGCCGGCCGTGACTCGGGTGCCCGGTGTGGAGCGGGGTTGGTTGCCGTGGGGAAAGAAGGCCGTGACGCGAGTGCCTGCCGCGGGGCGGGAGCGGTGGGTGGCGTTCGCTGTTACTCGGGTGCCTGCCGAGGGGCTTGGCGTGGTGGTCATCGGGGTGGTTCCTCGGGGTTCGGGGTGGGTGATTTGCTCGGGGGTGCCAGGAGCGTCAGGAAGTTCTCCGCGCTCACTCGGCCGCGGGTGGCCAGCGTCAGGACCGTCGGCCAGAGGAGCTCGGCCACTCTCACCGGGCGGCCTGGTGCTCTGAGGTGGGTGCTCATCGGGCTGCCGCTCGGGCTTCTCGGCGGGCTACTGCCAAGACGTCGGCTGCCGCTGTTGCCAGGGGGCCCGATGTCCTCGTGGGGAACTCGCCGCGCTCGATGGCCGTCTCCAGGCCTCTTTCCGGGGGCATCGCGGCCAGGAGGGGCGGGCCCAGGAGGCCGGCCGTCTGGGCTGGGGTGGCTCCGGACCGGGACCGTCCACACGCGACCACGCCCAGGCGGGCCGTCAGCTCCGACAGGTGCCGCACGACCTGCTTCGCCGCCATGCAGGCGCGGAACTCCACCGGGGCCACCAAGACCACCAGGTCCGCCACCGTGACCGCTTCCGCCGCCGCGTTGCCCAGGGTGCGCGGGAGGTCGCACACCACCGTGCGGCCCGAGCGGCGGGCCGCCGACAGCACGGCCGACAGGGACTCGACCGCCGGGCCTTCGCCCTCGCGGCCGCACGCCAGGACCGGGAGGCTGCCGCCTCGGTGTTTTCGCTGCGGGAGTGCCGCCGCCAATGACGGGACCGAGACGCGGCCGTCGAGCCGGACCTCCGACCAGCGGGGTCCCGGGGTCTTTTCCAGGCCCAGCAACAGATCCAGGCCACCACCCAAGGGGTCGCAGTCCACCAGCAGCGCGCCGCCCGGGGCGCGGTCGGCCGCCAGCGCCAGCATCGACGCGAACACCGACGCGCCCGCGCCGCCGCGGCCGCCGACCACGCCGAGGACCAGGCCGGCTTCTTCGGCCGGGGTCTCGACGACGTCGGCGAACGCGCCCGCCAGCTCGGTTTCTTCGTCGGGCAACGAGATCACGCGCTCGACGCCGCCGCGGAACGCGTGCTCCCACGTCCGTGGGCCCGGACTGCCCTTGCAGACCAGCAGGATTCCGCCACGGCGAGGGAGCCGGGGTGGCAGCCGGGCGGCTTCCTCGTCGAGGACCACCAGTGGCGCACGCGCCCAGTGACCGCCCGCAGCCGTCAGGTCCGGTGCCCGCTCGAGCTCGCAGCCCGCGACCGCGGCCACGCGCAGGATCTCGTCGAGCACGGTCTCGTCCGCGGCCACCACCAGCGGTCGTTCCCCCGCCATGCGTTCCTCCCCCGTCGTCGGTGCGGGCCGTGGGTGGCCCGGATTCCACCGTCGCGCTCGGGGGTACGGGGGCACAACGGGCCGGGCGGCCGGCTGTGGACAACCGGGGTGTTGTGGACAACTGCCGTCCGCCGAACCGCTCGCGGACCGGTTCTGTCGGTGGGCTGTGGCAAGATCGCGCCCGCCCGCGACGCACCTGCGGCGAAAAGCGGAACGAATATCCGCATCGACGATTTCGATCACCCGGAAAATGGGTGATCGGGCCCGCGTCGAACGGAATCGAAAAAGGTAAGAGGAAGGTTAAGAGGGCGGCCCCCGCCAGGGGGGAGGGACGGGGGCCGCCGTGGGTTCAGCCCCGGGGGGTCGGACTGAACCGGCCCGGTTGGACACCGGGCTCCCTCACTGTAACTCCGCCGGTGGCCGGTTCGCGCGCCAGGCCGGGCATACAGTTCGATAACGGCACGGCGCGCCGGAAGTGCCTTCCTGTCATGGATTTTCCGCCGGTGCGACGCGCGCGTGGTGGACCAACGGGACGTGCCGCGATCAAGCTCTTATCCTGGTGGCGTGGCCGAACCGAGCAGCGCGCCGTCGCGCATCCGGAAGCCGGGCCCGGAGCACGCGGTGGCCGCGTTCTTCGACCTGGACAAGACGATCATCGCCTCGTCGAGCGCGCTGGCGTTCAGCAAACCATTGCTCAAAGAAGGACTGATCAACCGCCGCGCGGCGTTGCGCAGTGCCTACGCGCAACTGGTGTTCTCACTCGCCGGCGCCGACGAAAACAAGACCGAACGCCTGCGCGCCGAGGTTTCCGCGCTCTGCGCCGGGTGGGACGTCGCGCAGGTTTCGGCGATCGTCCGCGAAACCCTGCACGACGTCGTCGATCCGCTGGTGTACGTGGAGGCGGCGGAACTGATCGCGCGGCACCGCGAAGACGGGCACGACGTCATCGTGCTGTCGGCGACCGGCGAGGAGGTCGTCGCGCCCGTGGCGGAAATGCTCGGCGCCACCCGCAGCGTCGCCACGCGGATGCAGATCGTCGACGGCCGCTACTCCGGCGAAGTCGACTTCTACTGCTACGGCGCCAACAAAGCCGTCGCCGCGAAGCAGCTCGCCGCGACCCACGGCTACGACCTCGCGGAGTGCTTCGCCTACACCGATTCGAGCACCGACATCCCGCTGCTCGAAGTCGTCGGGCACCCCCACGCGGTCAACCCGGACAAGCTCCTGCGGCGCGAGGCCCTCGAGCGCGGCTGGCCGATCCTGGCCTTCGACCGGCCCATGTCGCTGCGCAGCCGGATCCCGACACGATCGGCGGGAATGGTGGCTCTCGGCGTCGGCGCGGTGGCCGCCGGCGCGACCTGGTACGGGCTCAGTCGTCGCCGTCGGTCGCGATAGCGCGAGACCGTCCCACCCACACGGCCGCACGACCTGCACTTTGCTTGGCCCAGCCCCGAATTGTCCGTCGCGCAGGGTGCCCGTGTCACCCGATCCAGCCTCTGTACCGGTGCACCCGTCCGCGCACTTGAAGTGACCGGGCTCACGGCGTAGAAAGTAGGTGCGGACGTTTGGTCGGCCAGGGAGCAGGTAGAAGAGAAGCCTGTTCCACCCCGGCAAACCTCCGTGCGCGGACTCCGGGTACCCACGCGCAGCGCGCCGCGGGAGGCTCGTCGTCTAGGGACTGCGTAGTGGGACGCCACACGCCGAGTCCATGTAGGTACGACCAGAGTTGCACGCTTGGTCGCCCGAGAAGTTCGCGCTTGCAGGCGGCGCCCGTCGGCCCTAGGCCACGGGCGCCGCCTCGTCTCTGCGTAAAGGTCGTCAAGCCGGCCTGGGCAGAGCCGACCCTGGGTAGAGCCGACACAGCCCACTCGTCGAAGTGGTCCGGCACCCGTTCAGCCGTAGCGCATGTTGCGAACGGCGAATTTCTTACCGATCCGGGTACGAACGGACCGTTGGTGCCGTCGGTCGATGGACATCGCCGGATTCGGTGAGTAGCTTCCCGATACTGGCGCCTCCGAGTGGACTTCTCACGTCCGCCGGGCGCCCGCAACTTTCTGGGAGGCTGGTCGTGACGACCCGAAATCGGAGGTTCCATGCGCTCGCCCTGCCCGTCGCGGGGGTGCTCGCCCTCACCGGTGTGGGTGTCGCAACCGCGGCGAGTGCGCCTCAGGTGAGCGCCGACGCGCAGGCGGACGCCGCGGCGACGCAGGCGCTCCGGGGGCTGACGCTCGAGCAGAAGGTCGGGCAGCTGTTCGTCACCTGGGTGAACGGCAAGTCGGCCGACGAGGTGAACCCGAAGAACCAGGCGGACTTCGGCGTCGACACCCCGGCGCAGGTGATCCGGAAGTACCACCTGGGCGGCGTCATCTACTTCAACAACGACACGCGCGACAACTTCGACGACCCCGTGCAGGTCGCGAAGCTGTCGAACGGCCTCCAGCAGGCCGCCATCGGCAGCGGGGCACACATCCCGCTGCAGATCGGCGCCGACCAGGAGGGCGGCACGGTGACCCGGATGGGCGCACCGGCGACCGAGTTCCCGAACTCGATGGCCATCTCGGCCGGGCGGGACCCCGGGCGGGCGACGAAGGCCGCGACGATCCTCGGCCACGAGCTGCGCGCAGTCGGCATCAACCAGGACTTCGCGCCCGATTCGGACGTCAACTCCAACCCCGCCAACCCGGTCATCGGCGTGCGTTCCTTCGCCGGCCAGCCCGGCCTCGCGAGCCAGTTCGTGACCGCCGAGGTCAAGGGCTACCAGGACTCCGACCTGCCGACGAAGACCGTCGCGGCGACCGCCAAGCACTTCCCCGGCCACGGCGACGCGGCCACCGACAGCCACACCGGCCTGCCCCGGATCGACCGGACCGAGCAGGAGTGGCGCGACATCGACGTGCCGCCGTTCAAGGCCGCGATCGCGGCCGGCATCGGCTCGATCATGACCGCGCACATCCAGTTCCCCAGCCTCGACCCGTCGCTGGAACCCGCGACGCTGTCGAAGCCGATCGTGACGGGCAAGCTGCGGGGCGAACTGGGCTACAACGGTGTCGTCATCACCGACTCGCTCGAGATGCAGGGCGTGCGCGAGATGCACAGCGACGCCGAAATCCCGGTGCTCGCGCTCAAGGCCGGCGTCGACCAGCTGCTCATGCCAGTGCACCTCGATGTCGCCATCAACGCGGTGCTCAACGCCGTGAAGACCGGCGACCTCCCGATGCAGCGGATCGACCAGAGCGTGCTGCGCGTGCTGAAGCTGAAGTTCAAGAGCGGCATGCTGTTCTCGCCGTTCGTCGACCCGGACCGGGTGATGAAGACCGTCGGCACGCCGGCGAACCTCGCCACCGCGCAGGACATCGCCGACCGCGGCATCACGGCCATCGCGAACGACGGCGGCGTCCTGCCCCTGAAGCAGAAGCCCGCGACGACGCTCGTCACCGGCTGGGGCGTCTCCACGACGGCGACGCTCGCGCAGAAGCTGACCGCCCACGGCACCACGGCGACCGCGTACCAGACCGGGCAGGCGCCGACGGACGCCCAGATCGCGCAAGCGGTCGCCAAGGCGCAGAGCGCCGACCTCGTCGTCGTCCTGACGAACAACATCGGCGGCTTCCCGCTGCAGACCAAGCTGCTGAACGCGCTGCAGGCGACCGGCAAGCCGGTCGTCGCGGTCGCCGCGCAGATCCCGTACGACGCGGGTTACCCGAGTCAGGTGCGGACCTGGCTGGCGACCTACGGCTACATCACGCCGACCCTGGAGGCACTGGCCAAGGTCATCCTCGGCGAGACGAAGCCGGTCGGGAAACTGCCGGTCGACATCCCGGCGGGCGCCGACCTGCAGACCGTGAAGTACCCGTTCAGTCACGGGCTGACCTGGTGAACCTCAACCGGCGCCACTTCCTCGGCGCGGGCGCGCTCGCCGTCCCGGCCCTGGCGGGCGGCTCGGCTGTCGCCGGGGCCGAGCCGGAGAACCGGCCCGGACGGGTCCTGACCGGCGCGGAGCAGCTGGCCGCGCAGGGCTGGCGGTCCTTCGCGGGCCGCAAACTCGGCGTCCTGTCGAACCCGACCGGCGTGCTGCTGAACGGCGACCACATCGTCGACTCGATGGTCGCGGCCGGCATCAAGCCGGTCGCGGCCTTCGGGCCCGAACACGGCTTCCGCGGCAGCGCGCAGGCCGGTGGCTCCGAGGGCGACTACACGGACCCGCGCACCGGCGTGCCCGTGTACGACGCGTACGGCGTCGACGCGACGAAGCTCGCTTCGCTGTTCACCAAGGCGGGCGTCGACACGGTCGTCTTCGACATCGCCGACGTCGGCGCGCGCTTCTACACCTACATCTGGTCGCTCTACACGGCGATGGTGGCCGCGGCGCAGGTCAAGGCCGCTTTCGTCGTGCTCGACCGGCCGAACCCGATCGGCGGCCGGGCGGCCGGGCCGCTGCTCGACGCGAAGTTCGCCTCGGGCATCGGGAAGAAGCCGATCGTCCAGCAGCACGGCATGACCGCCGGTGAACTCGCGCGCTTCTTCGCCGAAGAGTTCCTGCCCGGCGAAGGCGTGAAGCTCGACCACCTCGACGTCGTCCAGGTCCGTGGCTGGCAGCGTGACACGCTCTTCGCGCAGACCGGCCTGAACTGGGTGCTGCCGAGCCCGAACATGCCGACGCCGGACACCGCGCTCGTCTACCCGGGCACCGGCATGTTCGAGGGCACGGTGTTCTCCGAGGGCCGCGGCACGACGAGGCCGTTCGAGATCATCGGTGCGCCCGGCCTCGACTGGCGCTGGCGCGAAAAGCTCGAGGGTCTGCGGCTGCCCGGCGCGAAGTTCCGCGAGATCTACTTCGTCCCGACGTTCAGCAAGTTCGTCAACCAGACCTGCGGGGGCGTGCAGCTGAGCGTCGACGACCCGCAGGCCTTCGACGCCGTCCGGACCGCGGTCGCCATGCTCGTGACGGCCAAGGCACTGCACCCGGACGTCTTCGCCTGGCGTTCCGACAACTACATCGACAAGCTCTCCGGGTCCGACCGCCTGCGGACCATGGTCGACGCCGGCGCGGGCGTCGACGAGATCACCGGGGCATGGCGGGCCGAGCTCGCCGAGTTCGACCGGAGACGTCGTCACTACTTGCTCTACCGCTGAGGGGGAACTCGTGCGTGCTAGGAAGGTCATCGCCGCGGCCACCGGAGTGCTGGTCGCTCTGACCACCTTGACCTCGGGAGCCAGCGCCATCGGACGCCACGACGACGCGGGCCGCTTCGACCGGCCGCAGCAGGGCTTCGCCGCGCCGTGGACGACCCTGCGCGACGGACGGCCGCAGGAGGTCAACCTCGATCCGGCGCCGATCAAGGCCGCCGAGGACTTCCTGGCGAGCTGGACGAAACCGGACGCCACCGGGCACCCGCACTTCTCCGGCGCGGTCGGCCTGCTGGCCCACGACGGCGTGGTCGTCGACCGGTACGCCGTCGGCGGCGCGCTGCGGTACGCCGACGCGGCGGGCACAGAACTGCCCGCCGACCAGCAGGTCCCGATGCGGAACGACACCATCTTCGACATGGCGTCGATCTCGAAGCTGTTCACCTCGATCGCCGTGCTGCAGCTGGTCGAACGCGGTCAGCTCACCATCGACACGCCCGTGTCGAAGTTCTTCCCGGAGTTCGCGACCGGCGCCAAGGCCGCCATCACGGTCAAGATGCTGCTCACGCACGTCTCCGGGTTCGACGCCGACCCGGTCCCCTCGCTGTGGGCGGGCTACCCGGACATCCCCTCACGCCGGCAGGCGGTGCTCGACAGCCCGTTGAAGAACAAGCCGGGCACGACCTACCTCTACTCCGACATCAACCTGCTCACCCTCGGCTTCATCGTCGAGAAGCTGACCGGGCAGACCCTCGACAAGGTCGTCCACGACCGGATCACGGCGCCGCTGGGCATGGTCGACACCGGGTACAACCCGCCCGCGTCGAAGCTGAACCGGATCGCGGCGACGGAGTTCGAGACGAACCCGCCGCGGGGGATGGTCCGCGGCAGCGTCCACGACGAGAACGCGTGGTCGCTCGGCGGCGTCGCCGGGCACGCGGGGGTGTTCAGCACCGCGAACGACATGGCCGCGCTCGCCCAGACGATCCTCAACGGCGGCACCTACCGCGGGCACCGGATCCTGGGCGCCGAGACCGTGCGGCAGATGCTGACCAACTACAACCAGCAGTTCCCGGACGACTCGCACGGCCTCGGCTTCGAGCTCGACCAGCCCTGGTACATGGGCGCGCTCGCCTCGCCGGTCACCGCCGGGCACACCGGATTCACCGGGACGACGCTGGTCATCGACCCCGAATCGCGGTCGTTCGCGATCCTGCTGACCAACCGCGTGCACCCGAGCCGGAACTGGGGCTCGATCAACACCGCGCGCCAGGTGTGGGCGACTTCGCTGGCCAGGGCCATGGCCGTGCAGCCGGCCGTCGGAAAAGACGCCTGGACGAGCACGCTGGGTAACGCGAGCGTGGCCACGTTGAGTACTCGACCATTTACTACGCAAAGTGATCAAGCACGCGTGTCCTTTTTCGCCTTCGTGGACACCGAAGGAAGCACTGATCCATTACAGCTGCAAGCCTCCACCGACGGGGTGAACTGGCAACCGATCGTGCTCTCGGTTTCCGGCCCGGGCGCACCCTCCGGAGATGGGACGTCGCTCTCCGGACACGGACACCGTGCCTGGTGGAAGGCGACCGGCGTGCTTCCGCAGGGCGCGTCGGTGAGCCTCCGGTGGCGTTACAGCACCGACCCGAATTACACGGGCCGCGGAGTTTCGGTCGACGGTGTGAAAGTCACCGAGAGCGGCCGATCACTCCTCGACGGTGAACGGAATCCCGCTGCATTCGTCGCAGAGGGTTGGCAATTGAGCGCTCGGTGACTTGCCGGTCGCTCGTTGTTGACTTTTCACCGCAGTTAACCGTCAGCTTGCCGTTTGCACCGCGACACTAAGTTGCCAAGTCGTTAGCTTGAGCTCGTTAACAAGACCGACCTGGTTGGCGACTTTCTGGTCAGTGATTAATCGCAAATCCAGATCCGCAGACACGGACGGGTTGCGATCCGACCGAAGGGTGTGGGTAGCCTTGTCGCAGATGCCAACGGTTAGTAACTTTCCGACGGTGAGTGATACCGAATCCGTAGTCGGCACGGCACCGTCCGAGCCCGTATCGGTCCAGACGGCCGTGCGGGACGCGGACGCCAGCCCGCTGGTCCGGATCCGGTCCCTGCTCCCCGGCCTGGCCCGCGCCGAGCAGCGCGTGGCGAAGGTGGTGCTGGAGGATCCCGCGCAGGTCGCGAGACGCAGCATCACCGAAGTGGCCTTGGCGGCCAACACGAGCGAGACCACGGTGACGCGGTTCTGCAAGGCCGTCGGCGTCGGCGGGTACCCGCAGCTGCGCATCGCGCTGGCCGCGGACACCGCCCGCACCGAGGCGCGGACCACGCGCAACCTCGGCGGCGAGATCGGCCCGGAGGACGACCTGGCCGCCGTGATCGGCAAGGTCAGCTTCGCCGACGCGCGGGCGGTCGAGGAGACGGCCGACCAGCTCGACGTGGCCACGCTGGAGCGCGTGATCGAGGTCGTCGCGAACGCCGGCCGCGTGGACGTCTACGGCGTCGGCGCCAGCGCGTTCGTCGCCGCGGACCTGCAGCAGAAGCTGCACCGCATCGGCCGGGTGTGCTTCTCGTGGTCGGACACGCACATCATGCTGACCTCGGCCGCGGTGCTGAGCCCCGGTGACGTCGCGATCGGCGTCTCGCACACCGGCGCGACCACCGACACCGTCGAGGCGCTGCGGGTGGCCCGCGAGCACGGCGCGATCACCATCGCCGTGACGAACTTCCCGCGGTCCCCGATCACCGAGGTCGCCGACTACGTCCTGACGACGGCCGCCCGGGAAACCACCTTCCGTTCGGGAGCCACGGCGAGCCGCATCGCCCAGCTCACCGTCATCGACTGCTTGTTCATCGGTGTCGCCCAGCGGCACATGGACGCGTCGGTCAGCGCCCTGGACGCCACCAGGGACGCGGTCGGCTCGCACCGCTTGGGGGTCAGGCCGGACGGTCGTCGCCGTCCGCGGGAAACCGGCAAGTAATGACCGGAGAAAATGTGAGGCGCATGATGACCGTCCCCACCCAGGCGGTGCACGTCGATTCGCCGACCGAGACCCGCAATCCCCGCACCACGGACATCGACCTGATGTCCACCGCGGGGATCCTGGGCGCGATCAACGCCGAGGACCGCACGGTCGCCGGTGCCGTGGCCGCGGTGCTGCCCCAGGTGGCGCGCGCGGTGGACTACGCGGTGGACGCCCTGCGGTCCGGCGGGCGGGTGCACTACGTCGGGGCGGGCACGTCCGGGCGGCTGGCCACGCTGGACGCGGCCGAGCTGGTGCCGACGTTCAACGTGCCGGCGGACTGGTTCATCGCGCATCACGCCGGCGGCGAGCAGGCCCTGCGCCACGCCGTCGAAAACGCGGAGGACGACGACGGGGCGGGTGCGGCCGAAATGGCCGCGATGGTCCAGCCGGGTGACTTCGTGCTGGGGCTGACGGCGTCGGGCAGGACGCCGTACGTCTTGGGCGCGCTGCTCGCGGCGTCCCGCCAGGGTGCCCGCACCGGGCTGGTGTCGGGCAACCCGAAGGCCGCGAAGCCCGCCGGCGTCGACGTGCTCATCGCCGTCGACACCGGCCCCGAGGCGATCGCCGGCTCGACCCGGATGAAGGCGGGCACGGCGCAGAAGATGATCCTGACGTCGTTCTCCACCGCGACGATGATCAAGCTGGGCCGGACGTACTCCAACCTGATGGTCAGCATGCGGGCCACGAACGCGAAGCTGCGCGGCCGGACCATCCGGATCCTGCAGGAAGCCACCGGCATGACGATGGCGGACTGCTCGGACGCGCTCACCGAGGCCGGGGGCGACCTCAAGGTGGCGCTGGTGCACCTGCTTTCGGGCACGGACGTCAAGAGCGCCGCGAAGGCGCTGCACACGTCCGGCGGGCATGTCCGGAAGGCACTGGACTTGGTGCGCGTGCGCGCCAGCTGACCCCGTCTTTCGGGGGCTCCGGGTGGCGGAGCCCCCGGCCCGAGGCGGAGCCTCGGTTGTCACAGCATTGCTCTTCATCTGCTCACCTGTCTAACCTCTCAGATGAGGGAAGGCGGGTGGCGATGGCGGGGACGAAGGAGGACTCGCGGCGCGGGCTTTCGCGCCGCGAGTGGGTGTCCGTCGGCGGGATGGCCGGGTTCATCCTGCTGCTCAACGTCGTGGGCTGGGTGGTGCTCGCCGCCTTCGTCGCTCCGAAGCACTACGCGCTGGGCACGTCCGGGGTGTTCGGGATCGGCCTCGGCGTCACGGCGTTCACGCTCGGCATGCGGCACGCGTTCGACGCCGACCACATCGCGGCGATCGACAACACCACCCGGAAGCTGATGGCCGACGGCCAGCGGCCGCTTTCGGTCGGGTTCTGGTTCTCCCTCGGGCACTCGACGATCGTCTTCGCGCTGTGCCTGCTGCTGTCGCTCGGTGTCCGCGCGCTGGCCGGGCAGGTCGAGGACGGCTCCTCGGCGTTGCACGACACCACCGGCCTCATCGGCACGTCGGTGTCCGGCGTGTTCCTGTACGTGATCGCGATCCTCAACCTCGTCGTGCTGGTCGGCATCCTGCGGGTCTTCCGGCGGATGCGCCACGGCGAGTTCGACGAGGCCGCCCTGGAGCGCCAGCTGGACAACCGCGGCGTGCTGAACCGGCTGCTGCGCGGCGCGACGAAGGCCGTGCGCAAGCCGTGGCACATCTACCCCGTCGGCGTGCTGTTCGGGCTGGGCTTCGACACCGCGACCGAGATCGGCCTGCTCGTGCTCGCCGCCGGCGCCGCCACGTTCGCCCTGCCCTGGTACGCGATCCTGGTGCTGCCGATCCTGTTCGCCGCCGGGATGAGCCTGTTCGACACCGTGGACGGCTGTTTCATGAACTTCGCCTACGGCTGGGCGTTCGCCAAGCCCGTGCGCAAGATCTTCTACAACATCACGGTGACCGCCCTGTCGGTCGCGGTGGCGCTGGTGATCGGGACCATCGAGCTGGTCTCGATCCTCACCGAGAAGCTGGACATCACGTCCGGCCCGCTGGCCGCGATCGCTTCGGTGGACCTGGACTACGTCGGCTTCGGGATCGTCGGGCTGTTCGTGCTGACCTGGGTCGTCGCGCTGGCGGTGTGGCGGTTCGGGCGGATCGAAGAGAAGTGGTCGGCGAAGCTGTCCGCTTAAGACGCCGCGTCCGAAATGCTCTTCGCCTCGCGCGCACCTGCCTCGAACGCTTCGCAGCAGAAGAGCAGCCACGCGCGCACGCCTTCGGGTTCGCCGCTCGCGAACCCTTCCGCGGCCTCGAGATAACGCGGCACGCGGCGGAAGAACGCGACTTCGGGCACGCTCAAGGCCTTCGGGTCCAGGCCCGTCGCGATCATCGTCAACCGGGCCGCCGCGCGGGCCACGACGCCGTCCGCGCTGCCGAACGGCTTGAGCGCCAACAGTTCCCCGTGCACCACGGCCGTCAGGACCGGGCCTGGCACCGAAGTCGAGCCGGTCACGAGCTGAGCGAGCAGCTCGAGCCGGCCGCCGCCGGAACGCGGGCGCCCCAGTGCGTCCAGGTCGTCGACGAGGTCCGCCGCGGCCAGGACGTGCAGGCGCGCCAACGCCTGCATCGGCGCGCGGCGCCACGTCGGGAGGAGCGACTCCAGCGTTTCCGCGACGCGCAGGGCGCCGGCGAGGATCGGGTCGGCGACCGAGCCGTCGGCGGGCAGTTCCGGGTTCGCGCCTTCGATCCCGGCCGACGCGCGGGCGGCGCGCACCGACGCTTCCGCCGC
The DNA here is from genome assembly GCF_054781455.1 of Amycolatopsis stemonae. Classification (NCBI taxonomy): domain Bacteria; kingdom Bacillati; phylum Actinomycetota; class Actinomycetes; order Pseudonocardiales; family Pseudonocardiaceae; genus Amycolatopsis; species Amycolatopsis stemonae. The sequence goes on from NZ_BAAGUJ010000001.1 coordinate 1,111,705, forward strand.
CGTCTCCGCGCCGCCGCGGAGGTTCGCCGGGAGGCGGTGGACCGCGAACACGGCGTCCTGCGCGGACTTCGCGGCCGCCGCGACGCCTTCGAGGTCGAGCAGGGGCTTCAGCGGATCAGGCATCGAGCACCTGGCCCGCGCGCGCGACCACGGGCGGCAGGACCGACCACGGGAAGTTGATCCACTTGTCGGTGTGCCGCCAGACGTACTCGCACTTCACCGTCGAATGCGGCTTTTCGTAGACGACCGCCGAGCGCACCTCGGCGACGTGCTCGAGGCAGAAGTCGCGGACCAGCTTGAGGGTGGCGCCGGTGTCGGCGACGTCGTCGGCGATCAGGACCTTCTTGCTCGTCAGGTCGACGACGTTGGGCACCGGCGGCAGCATCACCGGCAGGTCGAGGCGCTGGTCGACGCCGGTGTAGAACTCGACGTTCATCACGTGCAGGTTCTTCACGTCGAGCGCGTAGCCGAGCGCGCCGGCGACGAAGAGGCCGCCGCGGGCGATGGACAGGATCAGGTCCGGCGCGAAGCCGTCGTCGGCGATGGTGTGAGCCAACTCACGGCTGGCCGTGCCGAACAGTTCCCAGCTCAGCTCTTCGCGCTCTTCGGCCATCGATCCTGCCTTCCGTCGTGGTCAGCCGAGCATAGGCAACGCCGAAGTGGCCTGTGGAAATGCTCCGAAATTGGCTATCAGGAGCAGCCACTGCGCGCCTTACGGTGATCATGTGAGCGACTGGAGCACCACCCCGACCCTGGCCGGCGAGCACGTGCGGCTGGAACCGCTGAGCCTCGACCACGCGAAGGGCCTGCTCGAGGCGGGCGCCGACCCGGGCATCTGGGCGTGGCTGAGCATCCGGCAGCCGGGTGATCTCCCGGCGGCGGAGCGGATGGTCGAGCAGGCCCTCGCCGACCCCGCGCGCCGCGCGTTCGCGCAGATCGACGTCCCCTCCGGCCGCGTCGCCGGGACGACGTCGTACTACCAGGTCGTCGAGCAGCACCGGATCCTCTCGATCGGGCACACGTGGATCGGCACCGACTGGCAGCGCACCGGGCTGAACACCGAGTCGAAGCTGCTCCTGCTCACCCACGCGTTCGAAACCCTTGCCGCGCAACGGGTTTCGTGGGAGACGGACATCCGGAACCTCCGCTCGCAACGCGCCATCGAACGGCTCGGCGCGCTTCGCGAAGGCGTGCTGCGCGCACACCGCATCCGGCCGGACGGCTCGTCGCGCGACACCGTCACCTATTCGATGCTGGCGCCGGAATGGCCCGCGGCGAAGGCGCGGCTGAACGAACGCTTAGTCACCGGGGCTCGCCTGCCTCGGTGAAACCACAGGGCAACGTGGGTGCAACCTTTTACAAGGCGGACTAACGTCGCTAGCGTGCCGCTAGCCGTCGTCTCGGCGCACTACAGGAGGCCTTGCAACCATGACCGAGCAGTCCCCAGCCCTGGACAACCTGCTCACCGAGAGCCGCACGTTCCCGCCCAGTGACGAATTCGCTGGCCAGGCCAATGCGAAGGCCGAGCTCTACGCCGAGGCGGACGCCGATCGCGAGGCGTTCTGGGCGAAGCAGGCGGAGCGGCTGACGTGGGACACGAAGTGGACCACGGTACTGGACTGGACCAATGCGCCCTTCGCGAAGTGGTTCGTCGGCGGCAAGCTGAACGTCGCGTACAACTGCGTCGACCGGCACGTCGAGGCCGGGCACGGCGAGCAGGTCGCGATCCACTGGGTCGGCGAGCCGGGTGACACTCGGGACATCACCTACGCCGAGCTGAAGACCGAGGTTTCCAAGGCCGCCAACGCACTCACGTCGCTGGGCGTCACCGCCGGCGACGTCGTGGCGATCCAGCTGCAGATGGTCCCCGAGGCCATCTTCGCGATGCTCGCCTGCGCGCGGATCGGTGCGCTGCACAACGTCGTCTTCGGCGGCTTCTCGCCGACGGCGCTGCGGGCCCGCGTCGACGACGCCGCCGCGAAGATCGTGATCACCTCCGACGGCCAGTTCCGCCGCGGCAAGGCCGCGCCGATGAAGGCCAATGTCGACGAAGCGCTCGAAGGCGCCGAGACCGTCGAGAAGGTCATCGTCGTCAAGCGCACCGGCGACAAGCTCGAGGGCGACGTCCCGTGGACCGACGGCCGCGACCTCTGGTGGCACGAGCTCGTCGACGGACAGTCCGAAGAGCACACTCCCGAAGCCTTCGACAGCGAGCACCCGCTGTTCATCCTCTACACGTCCGGGACGACCGGGAAGCCGAAGGGCATCCTGCACACCTCCGGCGGTTACCTGACGCAGACGGCGTACACGCACCACAACGTCTTCGACCACAAGGCCGGCGAGGACGTCTACTGGTGCACCGCCGACATCGGCTGGATCACCGGCCACAGCTACATCGTCTACGGCCCGCTCGCCAACCGCGTCACGCAGGTCGTCTACGAAGGCACGCCGAACACCCCGCACGAGGGCCGGCACTGGGAGATCGTCCAGAAGTACAAGGTCTCCCTCTACTACACCGCCCCGACGCTGATCCGCACGTTCATGAAGTGGGGCGCGGAAATCCCGGAGAAGTACGACCTGTCGTCGCTGCGGGTGCTGGGCTCGGTCGGCGAGCCGATCAACCCCGAGGCGTGGATCTGGTACCGCGAAAACATCGGCGCGGGCAAGGCTCCGATCGTCGACACGTGGTGGCAGACCGAAACCGGCGCGATCATGATCTCGCCGCTGCCGGGCGTCACGTCCACCAAGCCGGGCTCCGCGCAGAAGGCACTGCCGGGCATCTCCGCGAAGGTCGTCGACGACACCGGCACCGAGGTCGCGCACGGCGGCGGCGGGTACCTGGTGCTCGACAAGCCGTGGCCGTCGATGCTGCGGGGCGTCTGGGGCGACGAGGAGCGCTTCCGCGACACCTACTGGTCGCGCTTCAAGGAGCAGGGCTTCTACTTCGCCGGCGACGGCGCGAAGTACGACAACGACGGTGACATCTGGCTGCTGGGCCGCGTCGACGACGTGATGAACGTGTCCGGCCACCGCATCTCGACGACCGAAGTCGAGTCCGCGCTGGTCTCGCACCCGACGGTGGCCGAGGCCGCGGTCGTCGGCGCGACCGACCCGACGACCGGGCAGGGCATCGTCGCGTTCGTCATCCTCCGCGGCAACGCCGTCGACGGCGGCGACGAGGCCGTCCAGGAGCTGCGCAACCACGTCGCCAAGGAGATCGGGCCGATCGCGAAGCCGCGGCAGATCATGGTCGTGCCGGAGCTGCCGAAGACGCGCTCGGGCAAGATCATGCGCCGCCTGCTGCGTGACGTCGCGGAGAACCGGCAGGTCGGCGACGTCACCACGCTGGCCGACTCGTCGGTGATGGACCTGATCTCGTCGGGCCTGCAGTCGGGCAAGTCCGAGGAGTGAGCTAGCGTTCTTCCGTCAGGGCCCTTCCGGCTTCGCACCGGGAGGGCTCTGTCATGACACCCCGAGTGGCACGCCTCGAACGCATGTTCTACGCTGTGCCGCGAACCACACCCCCTTCCCGGGCAAGGAGACGACACGACGATGACCGTGGATGTCCTGACGCACGACGAGGAAACGGCTGCTGCCGAGGCTCCGGCTTCGGCTCCGGAGGTTTCCACCGCCGAGGCGGCCGTCACCGAGTCCGCGTCCCCGGCCTCTTCGGAAGGCTCTGCCGAGCCTGCCGCCGAGGAGGCTCCCAAGCCGAAGCGCGGCCGCCCGAAGGGTGCGACGGCGTCGACGGCGAAGAAGACCCGCACGGTCGAGCTCACCCTGACCGTCACCGGCACCGCCGACGGCGAGTGGCAGGCCGAGCTCAAGAACGGCTCCAAGTGGGTCGCGAAGGGCCTCGAGATCCCGGCGGCGGCGGTCTCGCGCGCGGCGAAGGAGCTGCACGCGGACCTGTCGGGCCCGATCGACGAGGTGATCAACCAGGCCCGCGAGGCGCAGGCGGCGAAGGTCGCGGCGCTGGAGGCCGAGCTCGAGAAGGCCAAGCAGGCCCTCGCCGAGCTGGACGCCTGAGCTTCACTCCAGGAGACGCCCGGTCCCGCCTCGAGCGGGGCCGGGCGTTTCCGCGTGTTCGGAAGGTCGACACGCGTGATTGAAGGGTCGACACGGGGGTCAGGCGATGGGGGGTCTTGCCGGGAGCGGGGACTTGAACTCCACCCACATGGAGTCCGTCAGGGCCTCGACGTGGTGGGCCACCCCGCGCGGGTGCAGCACCGAGTCACCCGGGCCGGCTTCCGCCTCCAGGCCGTCGACCGCGCCCCGCAGGCGGCCGGACAGCACGTAGACGATCGAGTCGTGGTCGTGCGCGTGCGTCGGCGAGGCCACCCCCGCCGGGTAGTGGATCAAGTACGCCAGGCCGTGCTCGGCCTTCTCCAGCAGCCGGTACCGGCCCTCGCCGCCTCGCAGCGGGAGGCCCTCCACCGCCACCAGCGGCTGCCAATCCTGCTCCTCCATGCCGCCCATGATGACCCATGGCGGCTGAGAGTCCACACAGGACGGCTTAGGTAAGGCACGCGTTAATTAGGCGTACCTGACAAAAAGAACAAGTCTCGCCACGATTCTGCGTTCGTGTTTCACTGTTCTCGTGACCGAAACGATTGACGGTGACGCCGTGGAGCACGCGCACGAACCGCACGAGGACGTGGGCGGGAAGCTGAACTGGCTGCGGGCCGGGGTTCTCGGGGCGAACGACGGGATCGTGTCCGTCGCCGGGATCGTCGTCGGCGTCGCCGGCGCGACCACCGAAAGCACCGCGATCCTGACCGCCGGAATCGCCGGGCTCGTCGCCGGCGCCTTTTCCATGGCCGGTGGTGAATACGTCTCGGTGAGCACCCAGCGCGACACCGAACAGGCTTTGCTCCGGCTGGAAAAGCACGAGCTCAAGACGATGCCGGAGGCCGAGGAGCGCGAGCTCGCCGAGATCTACGAGCAGAAAGGGCTTTCGCCCGAGCTCGCCGGCCGGGTCGCCCGCGAACTGACCGAAAAGGACGCCCTGCAGGCGCACGCGGAGGCCGAGCTCGGGATCGACCCGGACAACCTGACCAGCCCGTGGCAGGCGGCGTGGGCGTCGCTGCTCGCGTTCTCGGTCGGCGCGCTGCTGCCGATCCTCTCGATCGCCTGGGCCGGGGTCTCCCTGCGCGTGTGGGCCTGCGCGGCCGCGGTCGTCGTCGGCCTGACGCTGACGGGCTACGTCAGCGCCAGGCTCGGCGACGCCCAGGTGGGGCGCGCGATCCTGCGCAACGTCGGGGTCGGCGCCCTCACCATGGTCGTGACGTACTTCGTCGGGGTGCTCTTCGGCGTCACCGTCGGGTGACGGCCGCCCGCCGAGGGCCCACCCAGCTCAGTGGACGCCCTTCATCAGCTTGCGGATGAAGGGCGTCGCCACCAGCAGGAGCACGCCGATGACGATCGCGACGCCGCCGACCGTGCCGAAGTACGGCGTCTCGTCGTCCACCGAGTAGTACTCGGCGAGCTTGCCCGACATCGCCGTGCCGAACGAGATCGACAGGAAGTTCAGCGCGACCATCTGCGTCCGGAAGGCCTTGGGCGCGAGCTTCGTCGACAGGGACAGCCCGACGGGCGAGAGGCACAGTTCGGCGATCGTGAAGACGAACAGGATGCCGACCATCGCGAGCATCGGGCTCGCGTTCTTGCCGCTGCCGACCATCGGCAGGAACAGCAGGAACGCCACGCCCATCAGCACCGTGCCGAGCACGAACTTGACCGGCGTCGACGGCTGGCGCTCGCCGAGCTTCGTCCACAGCGCCGCGATGATCGGCGCGAACACGATGATGAACACCGGGTTGATCGAGTTGACCCAGGACACCGGCATCTCCCAGCCGAACAGGTCCCGGTTCAGCCGCTGGTCGGTGTAGGCCGCGACGACCGTGAACTGCTGCTGGTACAGCGAGAAGAACGCGGCGCTGGCGATGAACATCGGGATGAACGAGAACACGCGGCTGCGCTCGTCCGACGTGATCTCGCGGCTGCTCAGGATGACCACGAAGTAGATCACCGAGATGATGCCGACCACCCAGACGACGACGTCGGCCAGGTTGTCCGGGTTGACGACGCCGGTGAGCACCAGCGCGACGATCGCGGCGACCAGGACGACGGCCGCGCCGACGGCCAGCAGGCGGCGGGACGACGGCAGCGGGTTCGGCACCTCCTTGGCCTTCTCGCCGAGGTTCTTGCGGCCGAGCGTGTACTGGATCAGGCCGAGTGCCATGCCGATCGCGGCGAGGCCGAAGCCGAGGTGGAAGCCGACCTCGGTCTGCGCGAGCCCGGTCAGCAGCGGACCGACGAACGCGCCGAGGTTGACGCCCATGTAGAAGATCGTGAAGCCGGCGTCGCGCCGCTCGTCGCCCTCGGCGTAGAGCGTGCCGACGATCGCCGTCGCGTTGGACTTCAGCCCGCCGCTGCCGACCGCGACGCACACGAGGCCGACGCCGATCCCGGCCATGCCCGGCAGCAGGGCCAGGCTGATGTGGCCGATCATGATCAGCACGGCGCTGTAGAAGAGCGTCCGTTCGGAGCCGAGCAGCCGGTCGGCCACCCACGCGCCGACGACGGCGGAGAGGTACACGAGCCCGCCGTAGGCGCCGACGACGCCGAGCGCGGCGTCCTGGTTCAGGCCCAGGCCGCCCTGGTCCGCCTTGTAGTAGAGGTAGATCGGCAGGATGCCGAGCATCCCGTAGAAGGAGAAGCGCTCCCACATCTCGACGCCGAAGAGGTTCGCCAGTCCTCGTGGGTGCCCGAAGAACCTCGTGTCCTGCTGGACCTCGGTAGAGGTGCTCACAACTCTGTCTTCCTTTGTCTCGGACTTCGTTGTCGCTTGGCATGGTATGAGTGCTCGCCGGTGAATCACCACCGGCACCCCGTGTGGCGACGGCCATAACAGTCCGTGACAAACAGGCATTAAAATGGCGTCAAGGTGCGCCGGGAAGTCTGGTCGGCAACGGTTGTCAGCGACCCGAGGAGCCGTCCGTGTCCCGTCCTTTGAACGAGTTCGCGCGCTACCTGCGCACCGAGACCACCGGCGGGCTGATCCTGCTCGGCGCGACCGCCGTCGCCCTGCTCTGGGCCAACTCCCCGCTGCGCGACAGCTACCACGCGCTGCGCGACTTCCGGCTCGGCCCGCAGTTCCTGCACCTCGACCTGACCGTCGGCGACTGGGCGAAGGACGGGCTGCTCGCCCTGTTCTTCTTCGTGGCCGGCCTCGAGCTCAAACGCGAGCTGGTGATCGGCGAGCTGTCCCGGTTCAAGCAGGCGATCCTGCCGGTCGTGGCCGCGATCGGCGGCATGGTCGTGCCCGCGCTCGTCGCGCTGGCCGTCGGCTGGGGGACGCCGGGCATCGACCGCGCGTGGGCGATCCCGGTGGCCACGGACATCGCGTTCGCACTCGGCGTGCTGGCCCTGACCGCGTCGAACCTGCCCTCGAGCGCGCGGGTGTTCCTGCTGTCCCTGGCCGTGGTGGACGACCTGGGCGCGATCCTCGTCATCGCCATCCTGTTCACCACCGGCTTCGACCTGGTCGCCGTGGGGGTGGCCGTCGTGGCGCTCGCGCTGTACGCGTTCCTGCAGCACCGCCGGGTGCGGACGCCGTGGCTGTACGTGCCGCTCGCGCTCGTCACCTGGGTCGCGGTGCACTCGGCGGGCATCCACGCGACGATCGCCGGCGTCGCGCTCGGCCTGCTCACCCGCGTCCGCGCCGACGAAGGCGAGGCGGAGGCACCCGCGCTGCGGCTCGAGCACCGGCTCCAGCCGTGGTCGGCCGCGGTCGCCGTGCCGGTGTTCGCGCTGTTCGCGGCCGGGATCTCGGTCGACGGCGACGCGCTGGGCGCGGTGTTCACGACGGCGTTGCCGCTCGCGGTGCTGGCCGGCCTGCTCGGTGGCAAGGTCGTCGGCATCCTCGGCGCCAGCATGCTCGCGGTGAAGCTGCGGCTGGCGGAGAAGCCCCGCGGGATGGGCTGGCGCGACATGGCCGCGTTGTCGGTGCTCGGCGGGGTCGGGTTCACCGTCAGCCTGTTGATCGCGGAGCTGGCGCTGCCCGAGGGGACGAGCGAGCTGGCGAAGGCCGCGGTGTTGATCGCGTCCGCGACGGCGTCCCTCCTGGCGGCGGCCCTGCTACTCCGCCGTAGCAAAGTGCACGCTCGAATCTCCGACGCTCCCTCTTCCGGGGCCTAGCCCCGGACCCCGGCCGGGGGCGAGCCCCCTGGACCCCCAAACGCGACTCGCCGTGACTCCGCCGCGCCCGCTTTCGGGACACATGGCACGATGACCCGGTGAGCAGCCCCAAACACGAACGCACCGGCCCCGACGGCGTGGGGGCCGTGCCTTACCTCCCGCTGTCCTCCGACTCCGACGTCCCCGGCGACCAGTCGATCGGCCGGCTCGTCGGCGACGCGACCCAGCACATCTCGACCCTCGTCCGGGCCGAGATGGAGCTCGCGAAGTCCGAGCTGGTCGGCGAAGTGAAGAAGGGCCTCAAGGGGGCCGTCTACTTCCTGATCGCGCTGACGGTCTTCCTGTACAGCACGTTCTTCCTGTTCTTCTTCGCCGCCGAGGGGCTCGCCGAGTGGGTGCGCTACCGCTGGATCGCGTTCGGCATCGTGTTCGTCCTGATGCTGCTGGTCGCGGGCGTGGCCGGGTTCCTGGGCTACCGCAAGGTGAAGAAGTTCAAGGCGCCCGAGCGGACCATCGCCAGCGTCAAGGAGACCGCCGCCGCGCTGAAGCCGCAGAAGGCGCCTGAAGCCGACTTGACCACTACGCGCGACTGAGTTCGTTGCCCGCGTCCCCCGACCCGTCGAGCGTCCGCCTCGACGGCCCGTGGGTCCACCGCGACGTGTCCGCGAACGGCATCCGGCTGCACGTCGCCGAGCTCGGTGACGGCCCGGTCGTGGTGCTGCTGCACGGGTTCGCCGAGTTCTGGTGGACCTGGCACCACCAGCTGCGTGCGCTGGCCGAAGCGGGGTTCCGCGCGGTCGCCGTCGACCTGCGCGGCTACGGCGACTCGGACAAGCCACCCCGCGGCTACGACGCCTGGACCCTCGCGGGCGACGTCGGGGGCCTGGTCAAGTCCCTCGGGGCGCGACGCGCGCACCTCGTCGGGCACGCCTGGGGCGGCATGCTCGCCTGGACGGTCGCGTCGCTGCACCCCCGGCTCGTCTCGTCGGTGACGGCGATCGGCGCCGCCCACCCCCTCGCCCTGCGCTCGGGCGCGGCCCGCCCGTGGCGCGGGCAGGGCCGGGCGGCCGGGCACCTCTTCCGCTTCCAGGTGCCGATGGCGCCGGAGAAGTGGCTGGTGAAGGACGACGCCCAGGCCGTCGCCGACCTCTTCGGCGGCTGGGCCGGGAGCCGCTGGCGGTCCACTTCGGACTTCTCCGGCAGCGTCGAGGCGTTCCGGCGGGCGATGCTCGTGCCGGGGGTCGCGCACAGCGCGCTGGAGTACTACCGCTGGGCGTTCCGCGCGCAGTTCCGCGGCGAAGGCCGTCGCTTCACCGACGCCGTCGGCAGCCGGATCGCGGCGCCGACGCTGCAGCTGCACGGCGCCGACGACCCCTGCATCCTCCCCGAGACCGCGACCGCGTCGGTGCGCTGGGCGGGCCCGCACACCGAGCCGGCCCTTTGGCCGGGCGTCGGGCACTTCCCGCACCTCGAAGCCCCGGACCGCACGTCGGCGGCCCTGATCGACTTCCTCAACTGAGGTCGATGGCGTTCTTCGCCCGCTCGATCGACTCCTCCGCCGGCCCGCCCGTCGGGTTCTCGGTAGCCAGGGCCTGGTTGAGCTCGGCGAACGGCCGCATCCGGCGCTCGTAAGCCGCGAAGGCCGTTTCGTGGTCCGCGCGGCCCAGCTCCTGCGCGAGGACATACGCGCCGACGAGCGCGAGGCTCGTCCCCTGGCCCGACAACGCCGAAGCGCAGTAGGCGGCGTCGCCGAGCAGCACGACCCGGCCCGCCGACCAGCGGTCCAGGTGGATCTGCGCCATCGCGTCGAAGTAGAAGACGTCCGCGGTGGCCATGGCTTCCAGCAGCTTCGGCACCTCCCAGCCGACCCCGGCCAGCCGCTCGGCGACCAGCCGCTTCTGCTCCGGGACGGTCAGCGGGGGCAACGGCTCCGAGCCGAAGCCGAGGGTGACGCGCAGTTCGGTGTTGTCCCGCACCGGGTAGACCGCGCCGCCGGTTTCCTCGTGCTGGAACCAGACCTGCCAGTCTTCGAGGCCCAGGGAGTTCGGCGCCGGGAAGATCGCCAGGTACTGGCCGAGGTGGCGGGCGAACTCCTCCTCCGGCCCGAAGGTCAGCCGCCGCACGGCCGAGTGCAGCCCGTCCGCGCCCACGACCAGGTCGAACGTCCGGGCGTCGCCGTGCTCGAACGCCACGCGCACGCCGTCCGGCCCGTCGGTCAGGGCCTTGATCGCGTCGCCGAAGACGTATTCGACGTCGGTTGCCTCGTGCAGGATCGCGACGGCGTCGTCGCGCAGCAGCTCGAAGTCGTCGCTGTCGAGCCGGCCGCTGCTGTAGGTGAACTCCTCGGTCCGGAACAGCTCCTGCCCGGCACCGTCCACCATGGACATCCCGCGCATCCGGGTGCGCACCGCGCGCATCCGGTCGCCGAGGCCCATCGCGTCGACGACGTCGAGCGCGGCGCCCCGCACGTCGATCGCCTGGCCGCCGGTGCGCGGGCCGGGCGCGCGCTCCACCACCGTCACGGTCCACCCGTCGCGCGCCAGGAACCACGCCAAGGTGCCGCCGGCGACGCCGGCCCCCGAGATCAGAACGTTTCGCATGTGCCCTCCAGAGTCGTACGCTTGTCTGCGCCCACTGTGGAGTTCATGCAGCTCGAAAGCTAAATCTGTCCTAGTACAGATGGCCGGCTGTACTAGGTCAGGAGGCAGCCGTGAAGTACGTGGCCATCGCCGACGAGCTGCGTGGCCGGATCGTGCGCGGCGAGCTCCCGCCGGGCGCCCGCGTGCCCTCGACCCGGCGGCTCGCCACCGACCACGGCGTCGCCATGGCGACCGCGGCCAAGGCGCTGGCCCTGCTGAGCCAGGAAGGCCTGGTGCGCGCGGAGCCGCGGTCCGGCACGGTCGTCGCCGGCCGTGACCGCCGCGGTGGTCAGCGCGGCCTGACGCGTGACCGGATCGTGCGCACGGCGATCGAGGTCGCCGACGCCGAGGGGCTGGCCGCGCTGTCGATGCGGGGCATCGCCGCGCGGCTCGGCGTCGGGGCCATGGCGCCCTACCGGTACGTCACCGGGAAGGACGAACTGGTCCTGCTGATGGCCGATGCGGCGTACGGCGAAGGCCAGTACCCGGCCACCCTGCCGTCCGGCTGGCGCGAGCGGCTGCTGCTCGTCGGCCGCACGCTCTGGGAGATCTTCCGGCGGCACCCCTGGCTGGCCCAGCTCACCCCGATCACCCGGCCGCTGCCGCTGCGGAACCTGGCGGCGCACGGCGAGCGCACGCTCTCGGCCTTGACGCAGCTGGGCGTCGACGCGGCCACCCTGTGCGACCTGCACGTGGTGTTCTTCAGCCACGTCCAAGGCGTGGCGATCCATCTGGAACGCGAGCAGAACGCGCTGGCGTCGTCCGGACTGTCCGAAGACGACTGGATGAACCGCCAGACCCCGGCGATGATGGCCGTGACCAGCGGGTACCCGACCTTCACCCGGATGCTCGGCGAACTCGGCGAGACCGGCTACGACCTCGTCCTGGACGACATCTTCGAGTCGGGCATGCGGGCGCTGCTGGACGGCCTCGCGCTGCGCTACGGGCGTTAGGCGGCGCAGGAGCCGGTGGACACGTTCGTCGACTGCGACGGCGCCGCGTCGACCTCCGCCCGCACCTGCTCGGCCGTGAGCGTGAAACCGGTTTCCGGATCCTCGACCGCGGCCCCGAACACGACGCCGATGACCCGGCCATCCGGCGTCACCATCGGGCCGCCGGAGTTGCCGCTGCGGATCTCCGCGCGGACCGTGAAGACGTCCCGCTGCACCGTGTTGGCGTCGTAGATGTCCGGGCCGCGCAGGTTGATCCGGCCGCGCACGCGGGCCGGCGTCGCCCGGTACGGGCCGTCGAGCGGGTAGCCGAGCACGATCGCGCTGTCCCCCGCGCGGGCGGTTTCCGGCGCGAACTGCAGGGGCTCGGCCCGCAGGCGCGGCACGGCGAGCACCGCGATGTCGACCTCCGGGTCGAAGTAGACGACGCGCGCCGGGTAGTCGCCCTGCGTCGTCTCGATGCCGACGGTGTCGGTCCCGGCCACGACGTGCGCGTTCGTCATCACCCGCTGCGGCGAGATCACGAAGCCGCTGCCTTCCAGGGACCGCGAACACGAGCTGGCGCTGCCGCGGATCTTGACGACGCTGCCGTGCAGCTGCTGGACCGTCGAGCTGGTCTGCAGGGCCGGGTCCGGCGGCGACGTGTCGGCCGTCGGGGCCTTCTGGAACGGGTCGACGATGGACGGGAAGCCGGACGCGTCGAGCAGCTTGCGCAGCTGGCTCGGGAACCCCTGGGCGGCTTCCGGCATGGCGTCGTTGACCTTGCCGAGGACCACCGAGCCGTTGATCGCCTTGGCCAGCCCGGGCAGGCCGGACACGGTCGTCAGCGGCGTCGCGATCAGCCACGCCACCACGAACACGACGGCGGCCTGCACGACCGCGCCGAGCGTCTTGTCGATGCCGGAGAGCTTGTCCGGGTTGATCTTCTGGCGCAGCTTGCGCCCCACGTAGACGCCGATCGCCTCGCCGAAGGCGACCAGGAAGACCACGGTCGCGACCGCGAAGGCGACCTTCCAGACCGGGTCGTCGAAGAACGAGACCACCACCGGCGCGAGCTTGATCCCCACGACCGCGCCGAGCACCACGCCGACCAGCGACGGCAGCGCGATGATCACGCCCTGGTATGCGCCGGACACCGCCGCCAGCACGGCCAGCAGCAGCACCAGCACATCGACCCAGTTCACCGCGTCACTCCTCGCCCGTAATTCGTGCCCGGTAGGCGGCCAGCGCCTCGTCGAGGTCCCGGACGTCGCCCGGGTCCCATTGGCGCTCCCAGCCTCCCAGGCCGAGGAGGACGGACAGCAACCCGGCGGTGAATCCCCAGACGAACAGGCCCGCGACCTCGAAGGCCGGCCCCTTCCACGGCGCGCCGGCCTTCTGGACGGTGAACCGGTTGGCCGGGTCGACGAGGTCGGCGATGGGCACGCGGGCGACGGACGCCGTCTCGGCCGGGTCCACCGCGTGCACCGGCGACGGGGTCTCCCAGTGCGCCAGCACGGGCGTCACGGCGAACTTCGAGACCGGGACGAACAGCTCCGGCAGCACCGCGACCGGCCGGACGCCGGACGGGACCACCCCGGTCTCCTCCTCGGCTTCGCGCAGCGCGGTGCCGACCGGGCCGCCGTCGCCTTCCTCGGCGCCGCCGCCGGGGAAGGCGACCTGCCCGGCGTGCGAGCCCAGCGTGTCGGCGCGGCGCTGCAGGAGGACGTCGGGCTCGCCGTCGGCCTCGCGCTCGCCGAAGAGGATGAGCACCGCGGCCGGGCGCGTGTAGGCGTCCTCGGGCGGGCTGAACCGGGTGAACGTCTTCGAATCGACTTCGCCGCTGACCTTGACCAGCGGCCGCAGCCACTCGGGGACGGAGTCCGGCTCGACCAGTGGTCCGATCACGATGCTCCCTCGACTGCCGCGCGCACCTGGTCAGTGTTCCCGAAGGTGCGTGGATTCGCGATGAACCGCACGTCACCGGCGGCGGTGACCAGGTAGGACGCCGGCAGCGACGACGGCACCTCGAGCGCCGTCCGGACGGGCCCGGTCCGCCCGTCGCCGTCGAACACCGACGGTAGGTGCACGCCCAGCTGGGCGAGGAGGTTCAAGCCGTCCTTCGCCGGGCTCTGCACCTGGACGCCGAGCACCCGCACGGCCCCCGGCTGCTTCGCGTACTCCTGGAGCACGGGCAGCTCGGTCCGGCACGGCTGGCACCACGACGCCCACACGTTGACCAGCACCGGAGCGCCCGCGAGCGCGCGCCCGACGTCGACACCCGCGCCGTCGCCGAGGCAGTCCGCCTTGACGCCCTCGAGCTGCTTCACCGGCTGCGCCGAGCCCGGCGCCGGGCACGGCTGGAGCGCCGCCGCGGACCGGGCCGGGGCCAGGTCTTCGGACGGCTTCGCGGCGCTGTCACCACCCCCGCGGGGGAGCAACGCGACGATGAGCGCCACGGCCACCACGGCGGCCGCGAGCGCCCACTTGGTGACTCTCGTCACCGGGGCGCCGCCAGCGCCAGGATGTGGTCCTTTTCGACGCCTTTGACCAGCTTCGCGGCTTCCTCGAACCCGGTCGGGCCGGTGCCGTACGACGGGCAGTCCTTGGCCAGCGGGCAGGCGCCGCAGGCGGGCTTCTTGGCGTGGCAGACACGCCGGCCGTGGAAGATCACCCGGTGGGAGAGCATCGTCCACTCCTTGCGGGGGATCAGCTCGCCGACCGCGTGCTCGACCTTGACCGGGTCCTCCTCGGCCGTCCAGCCCCAGCGCCGGACCAGCCGGCCGAAGTGGGTGTCGACGGTGATGCCCGGGACGTCGAAGGCGTTGCCGAGCACGACGTTGGCCGTCTTGCGGCCGACGCCGGGCAAGGTGACCAGGTCGTCGAGCTTGGCCGGGACCTCGCCGTCGAAGCGCTCGACGAGCGCCGCGCCGAGGCCCATCACGGAGTTCGCCTTCGCCCGGTAGAAGCCGGTGGAGCGCAGGTACTCCTCCAGCTCGGTGCGGTCGGCGCCCGCGTAGTCGGCGGCGGTCCGGTAGCGCTTGAACAGCGCGGGCGTGACGAGGTTCACCCGGACGTCGGTGGTCTGTGCGGACAGCACGACCGCGACCAGCAGTTCCAGCGGCGTGGTGAAGTCGAGCTCACAGTGGGCGTCGGGGTACACGTCGTCGAGGCAACGCTTCATCCGCCTGGCGCGTCTCACCAGAGCTAACCGGCTTTCACCAGCGGCCTCACGGGGGGCGTTCGTGGTGGCAGGTGGCACCCCGATAGCCTACGGGCGCCGTCGGACGAGCCGGTGACTGACCGGTGGACGACCGACACGCCAGAGCACCACCTCGGCGCAGTTTTCCGGCCGCCATGAGCGAGGATCTGGAGTAGATGCTTTTCATCGAGTGTTTCGGGGTCCGGTCATGACTGTCTGGTTCGTCATCCTGGTCCCGTTGGTGATCATGTTCTTCGCGCTGTTCATGGAGCGCGTCGAAAGCCGGCTCAAGCACGTCGCGGTGCAGGAGAACGAGGTCGAAGAGTTCCTCGAGCAGGCGCAGCCCAACGAGGTCCGGGCGCTCTACGGGCACGGCATCGGCCGCGCGCTCGAGCTGTTCCGGCTGCGTAGGCTGGGCGGACGGGCAGCCAGGCTACGCGCGCGACGCGTGCGGAGTTAGGCTCCACGTTCGAACGAGATCATCTGGCGGGCGCGCGTCCGACAGGCGATCTCGCGAGTACGCCCTAGACTGACGCGCAAGTGATCGGCGTCACGCCCTTCCAGCCACGGGAGGGCGTGAACGTTTCTCGACGAGGAGGCACCCGAGGTGGACGAAACCCTGGCCCGTGCGGGCATTTTCCAGGGTGTGGAGCCGGCAGCGGCGGAGGCGCTGGCCCAGACCTTGGAATCCGTGGAGTTCCCCCGCGGCCATGTCATCTTCAACGAGGGTGAACCCGGCGACAAGCTGTACATCATCCAGTCCGGCAAGGTGAAGATCGGCCGCAAGAGCCCGGACGGCCGCGAGAACCTGCTGGGCATCTTCGGCCCGTCGGACATGTTCGGTGAGCTGTCCATCTTCGACCCCGGCCCCCGGACGTCGAGCGCGACCACGGTCACCGAGGTCCGCGCGGTCACGATGGACCGCCCGGCCCTGCGCCAGTGGATCTCGACCCGGCCGGAGATCGCCGAGCAGCTGCTGCGCGTGGTCGCGCGCCGCCTGCGCCGGACGAACAACATGGTCGCCGAGCTGATCTTCACCGACGTCCCCGGCCGCGTGGCGCGGGCGCTGCTGCAGCTCGCGCAGCGCTTCGGCAGCCAGGAAGCCGGCCTGCTGCGGGTCACGCACGACCTGACGCAGGAAGAGATCGCCCAGTACGTCGGCGCCTCGCGCGAGACCGTCAACAAGGCGCTCGCCGACTTCGCCCACCGCGGCTGGCTGCGGCTCGAGGGCAAGAGCGTGCTGATCCTGGACCCCGAGCGGCTGGCTCGCCGCGCTCGCTGAGTCTCTCTCACGTCGAAGGCCCCTCGGCTTGCCGAGGGGCCTTCTTCATGGCTTGATGTAAAAACGGTGCTGGTTACAAACAAAGAGCCGGGCGCCACCCCCGACGTGGCGCACCGGCTCTTCGTTTGTCGCGCGGACCATCCCCCGACGATCCGCGCTCCCCGCCCTCCGGACCAGGCCCCGACCCATATGCCGGAGGGAGCTGGGTTCTCTGCTGTTGTTCAACCATCACGGCCCATACCCACGAATTCAAGGCCATTCACTCTCAAGGACGCTGACCCGGCTGTTTCGTTGCACGGGTTCACGGAGAATATCGCGAGTGTTACCCGATCGAGACCTGGTGACGCAGCTGACCCGCAAATAACTGGTACCCACGTACCACTCTGCGGCATACTGGTACGCGTGTCCCACTCCGAAGGTCGTACGACTCTGGCCGATTACCGCAGCGCGCTGACGACCCGCGCGGCGCGGCGGCCCGCTGTCGCGTCGGTGCTCGCCCGGCTGCCGATCGCGATGATCGGCATCTCGGCGCTGCTCTACGTCCAGCGCGAGACCGGCTCCTTCGCCGCGGCCGGGCTCGTCTCGGCCGGTTCACTCGTCGGGGTGTCGGTGGGCGCGGTGATCCAGGGCCGGCTGATCGACCGCTTCGGCCCGACGCGGCCGCTGCTCGTCGTCGCGGTCACCCTGGCGCTGTCGATGACCGCGCTGGTGACGTCGATCGAGTCGCACGCGCCGACCCCGGTGATGGTCGCGCTGGGTGCGGTCACCGGGCTGTCCGAGCCGATGGTCGGCTCGGCTTCGCGCGCGCTGTGGAGCCGTCTGCTGCCTCCGGGTGGCGCGCGCAACGCCGCGTTCTCGTACGAGGCGATCAGCATGGAGGTGTTCTTCATCCTCGGCCCCGGCCTCGCCGGGCTGCTGGTCATGGCGCCGTGGGCGGGTACCGGCCTGGTGCTGGGCGTCGCGCTGCAGTTCACCGGCGCGGTGATGTTCGCGCTGAGCCCGGCGGTCCGCTCGTGGGGTCCGTCGGCCTCTTCCTCGGGGACGCTGCTGGGTGCGCTGGCGAGCCCGGGCATGCGGACGCTGGCGCTGGCCGCGCTCGGCTTCGGCATCGTGATCGGCTTCGTCGAGGTCGCGGTGCCGGCGTCGGCCACCGAGGCGGGTCACGCGTCCGTGGGTGGCCTGCTGCTTTCGGCGTGGTCGCTGAGCTCGGTGGCGTTCGGTGTGGCGTACAGCCTGCGCCCGTGGCCGCGCCGGCTCGGCCTGCGGCTGCCGGCGCTGCTGGGCGCGTTCGGTGCGCTGGTGGCGCTGCTCGCGTGGCCGTCGTCGCTGTGGGGACTGGCGCTGATGATGCTGCTGGCGGGCGCGTTGATCACGCCGCAGTCGACGGCCCATTCGTCGGCGATCGAGGTGGTCGCGCCCGCCGGGACGGCCGCCGAGGCGTTCGGCTGGGTCCTGACGGCGGTGACGCTCGGCTTGGCGGCCGGGCAGTCGGTCAGCGGGTACGTCGTGGAGCACGCCGGGCCGTCCGCCGCGTTCCTCGCGGCGAGCGTGGCCGGGCTGGTGCTGGCGGTGGCCGTCTGGCAGCTGCGCGGGACGGTCCGCGCGCCTCGGCAAGCGTCGGCGGTCGAGTCGCCTTCGCTGGTCGGTGCGGGCCGGTAGGTCTCGCGCCGTTTTTGTCGGTGGTCGCCGCTAGCTTGGCGGGTATGGACGTCACCGCGCCTGCCCACCGCCTCTCGGCGGCTGTCTCCGCCGCTGCCCGGCTGCTGCCCGCCCGCGCCGGGCTGCGGTTGCGGGCGGACGCGGCCGGGCTGACGGTCGCCGGCAGCGACCCGGATCTCACCGTCCGGTTCGCCTGCCCGGCGACCTCGCACACCGACGGCGAGGTCGTCGTCCCGGCGGCACCGCTGGCCGAGACGCTGAAGATGCTCGACGCCGAGCTGGTCCGCCTGGTCGTCGAAGGCAGCCGCCTCGCCTTGCGGCTCGACAACGCCCGCTTCGCGCTGCCACTCCTGACCGCCGAAACGACCCCACCGGACGCCGAGCCGGTCCGGGTGTCCGAAGTGGACGGAGCAGCGTTCGCGTCGGCGCTTCGGATCGTCGCGGGAACGGCGGCGAAGGACGACCCGCTCCCGCTGTTCACCGGCGTCCGGCTCCAGGCGGCCGAGCACCTGACCCTGACGGCGTCGGACCGCTACCGGATGGCCGTGGCCCGCCTGCCGTTGCGCACCCCCGGCGCACTGGACGTCCTGGTCCCGGCGACGTTGCTGACGGAGGCCGCGCGCCAGGCGAAGGGCACGGTCGGCCTGCACGCGGGCCCGGGCCGCTTCGGCCTGAGCTGGGAGGGCGGCCTGATCGGCACGGCGGTCCTGGACGCGGGCTTCCTCTCGGCGGACTCGATCCCGTCAGGCACGGTCGACACCACGGTGACCTTGAACGCCGACGCCCTGGCGGCGGCGGTCCGCCGCGTCGGGGTGTACGCGGAGGACCGGCGAGTCCTGACCCTGGAGGTGGGCGACGCCCAGGTCCGCCTGGCGAGCACCCGCCAAGACACGGGCGAAGCGGAGGAGACCCTGAAGGCGGACGTCGGCGGAGGCCGGACCTCCCCGTCGTTCCAGGCGAGGTACCTCCTCGACGCCTTGCACGCATTCACCGGCGAGCGCGTGACGCTGTCGATCCAGCCGGGGATGCGAGCATGCATCCTCCGGGTGGCGGACCCCGGTCCCGGCGAGGTGGAGCTGACCTACTACCTGATGCCGATGCTCAGCCGATGAGCCCGGCGGTGAACACGACGCACTGGGCCGCCTTCAACGACGAAGGTGTGGGCCGCCTTCCTCCACGGAACGCGGCCGGCGCGATCAGCCCGCCGCAGCTGCCTTGACCGCGGCCTCCACCTCGGCGAAGGAGGGGTTGACCATCGCCGTCGAGCCGACGATCACGGTCGGCACGGTCTCGTTGCCGTTCGCGACCTCGCGCACGCGTGCGGCGGCGTCCGGGTCCTCCCAGATGTTGATCTTGCGGACGTTGAAGCCGCTCTTCGACATCGGCCGGTCCAGCGCGGCGCAGAATCCGCACCCCGGGCGCCAGTAGAACTCGACCTCGACGTTGCTCATCCCTGTTCCTCCGACCGCAAGTAGTCCAGCTGCGCCTGCACGCTCAGTTCGGCGGGCGCCCACAGCGCCCGGTCGACGTCGGCGTACACGACCTCGACGACCTGGCGCGGCGTGGCGTCCGCCCCCAGCGTCTTCAAGGCCGAACGCACCTGGTCCAGCCGCTGTTCCCGATGGGCAAGGTACGCACGGGCGGTAGCGGGGAGATCGGGGAGCTCTGGACCGTGCCCGGGCAGCCCGAGCAGGCCCGCCGGCAGCTCGATCAGCTTCCGCAGGGAGCGCAGGTAGTCGCCGAGGTCGTGCAACACGGTCGTGCCGCGGCCGAGGATCGTGTCGCCGGTCAGCACCTGGCCGTCGAGCACGAGCGACACCGAGTCGTCGGTGTGGCCGGGCGTGTGCAGCACGCGGATCGACAGCCCGCCGGCGTCGATGACCTCACCATCCACAAAGGATGAGGCGGCGACGCACAGCGAGGGGTCGAACGCCCGGACCGGCGCGCCGACCCGCTCGGCGAGCCACGGCGCGCCCTCGGCGTGGTCGGGGTGGAAGTGCGTCAGCAGGATCAGCTCGACCTCGCCGGCCGCGGCCAGCAGTTCGAGGTGCTCGAGGTCGCGGTAGCCCGGGTCGACGACCACGGCGGGGGTCGACGGCGTCGCGCGCAGCACCCAGCTGTTCGTGCCTTCGAGCGTCATCGACGACGGGTTGTTCTCCAGCAGCACCGAAGCCGTCTCGGACACCTGGCGCAGCACGCCGTAGGCGGGGGCGGTCATCGCTGCTCCAGCACGACGCGGACCTGGTCGTTCTCCTGGACGAGCGTCGGCGCGATCCGGACGATCTCGCGCGGCGCGTTCAGGATGTCGTCGGCCGTGGCGAACTCGGCCAGTTCGCTCAGTGTCAGCCAGGTCGGCGGCATGAGCATGCGACGGCCTTCGCGCGCGTCGGCGATCGCGGCTTCCGGGCGCTGCCAGCCGGAGCCGGCCGCCTCCGACGTCGCGCCGTCGGCGTGCTGGCCCTCGGGCAGTTTCGCGACGTAGAAGCGGGTGTCGTAGCGGCGCGGCTCCTCCTCGGGCGTGATCCAGTGCGCCCACGGGCGCAGCAGGTCGGCCCGCAGCGTCAGCCCGGCGTCGGCGAGGAAGGCGGCCAGCGACACCTCGCGCGTCTCCAGGGCCTGGCGCGCGGCCGCGTACGGCGAGACGTCGGTGAGCACCGCGTCCGCGCTGCCCGCGAGCAGCACGCCGGACTCCTCGAACGTCTCGCGGACCGCCGCGCAGGTCAGCGCCCGCGCGAGGGCGTCGTCGCAGCCGAAGCGCGAAGCCCACCACGAGGGTTCCGGGCCGGCCCAGGCGACCGACGCGTCGGCGTCGCGCTTGTCGACCCCGCCGCCCGGGAAGACGGTCATCCCGCCCGCGAACGGCATGCCCTTGACCCGGTGCTGCAGGAAGATCTCGACGCCGTCGGCGCCGTCCCGGACCAGGATCACGGTGGCCGCGTCCTTGGGGACGGCGGGCGGCCCGTCGGCGTTCGCGCGGGTGGCTACCCCGGCGCCGACGGGGATGTCGAAGACAAACTCCTTTGGCTGCTCCACCGGGGAAACATACCTCCGGTACCCGGCGTTCCGTCGCGCGGTTGTGGCACGCCGGACACGGAAAAGGCGGAGCTTTCACGGGAAAGCTCCGCCTTTTCCGAGACGGGCCTAGGGGGCGGTCCAGCCGCGCTGGTCACCACCGGACCGGGACGCGCCGTTGAGCCGCATCTTCGCCGCCTCCGCGCGTTCGCGCTCGGCCAGCTCGGCGTGCAGCTCCCGCAGCAGCGCGCGGTCGCGCTCGCTCAGGCTCGGGTCGTCCAGGTCCAGCGCCGGCAGCTCGACGACCTCGTGCATCGACGGCTTGCCCGCGGCGATCTCGCGGCCCTTCTCCGGGTCCTCGGCCAGCGCCTGCCGCAGCTGCGCGACCTCGGCCGGCGTCAGGTCGGCGGTGCGCTCGGCCCGCGTCTCGGACCGCTCCGACCGCGACTGGCGCGGCGGCTCCGGGGCCGGCTGAGGAGGCGGCGGCGAAACGATCGGCACCACCGGGGCGACCGGCTCGGGCGGAGCCGACGGGGCCGCCGTGGCGGCGCTCGACCGCATGCTGTGCCGGCTGCCCGACTCCGCGACCGGTTCCGGCGTCACCGGGGCCGGCGGCTTGACGGGCTCCGGGCGGTACGGCGACGAGCTCGACGTCGGGCTGCCCGTCACCCACGCCGGCGACGCGGCCGCCGAAGCGGCCTGGTGGTACTCGGAGTGCGCGACACCCGGACCGCTGACCTCGACGACCGAGTGGATGCCGGCCCGGCGCAGCGCCGTGTCGACGCGGAACGCGACGGCCGGCGGGTTGCCTTCCGGCCCCAGCTCGACGAGCACCACGCGCTGCGGCAACGCGCCCGGCACGCTGCCGGCCGGGGTGTTGCGCCACACCGCGTGCACCGAGCGGACGTCCGGCAGCACCTGCAGGGTGCGGTCGAGCGCCTCGGCGATGCCGAACTCCGGGGAGTTCTCGCCGGTGAACCGGTGCGTGTTGACCGGCTCGGCCTCGTCGACCAGCAGGTCGTTCGCCAGCGTCGCGTCGGACCGGCTCATCTCGAGGACCAGCGCCAGCTCGCGCTGCTCGGCGGAGCTGACCGGGATCCGGCCCGCGATGAGCGTGCCGGTGGTCAGCTCGACCGCCTCGTCGATGTGCGCCCGGGCGATCAGCTCACGTGCTTCGGTGAGTGCGCTGTCGTCGATCCGGCCCGCCAGGGCCAGTAACAGGTTGTGCAGGCGCAGGGGCACCGAGAACCCGTCCATGGGCGGGCCGTCGTGGACCTCCACCATTGCCTTGCTCCCTCCCAGCTCGCTGGCGGGCGAGCGTTATGCGGCTACTAGCCGGTTCCCCGCCACCGCGCCCACGCAGACCAGCTCTGAGTCGGCCAGCGCGGCCCGGTGGTACCCCGGCAGGTCGAAGCGCGGCGGAATGACCTCGACGCTGGGCTCTTCGTCGCCCAGCACTCGCAGCACCCGCTGCAGTTCACCGGTCAACCTCGGCAGACCGCTCAGCGCGGTGATCAGCAGGACGCGCTTGGCGGTGCCCTGTCCGACCACGCCGACGTGCCGCCAGCTCTGCCGCACTTCCCCCACATCCGGCCGTCCCCGCAACGTTGCGTGGATCAAAACGGACACGGAGTCGACCGAGTTAACCCATTCGGGCGCACTCGACGTGAATGTGTACCGGTTCTCGGTGACGTCGTCTACCCCCAGCGTCGAACTGACCTGGTGCCAGTCGGCGCCGTGCGGGATGAGCCCGGCCACGAGCAGCCGGTACTCCGTCTGGTCGAGGTCAATCCTGTGCTTAAGCAAAGACCTCGGCAGGGTCCGGGCGAGCGTGCCCATGGCACCCTCGCCGAGCCAGTCGCGGAACCGCCACAGCAGCTGGTCGGGCAGCCGCCCGGCCAGCCGGAGCAGCAGTTCGTGGGTGGACTGCTCGATGTCCGGGTCCATCACTGCACCTCCACGATCAGTTCGACCTCCACCGGCGAGCCGATGGGCAGCTCCGCGACGCCGACGGCCGAGCGGGCGTGGATGCCCGCGTCGCCGAAGACCTCGCCGAGGAGCTCGGACGCGCCGTTGACGACCGCCGGCTGGCCGGTGAAGCCCTCCGCGGAAGCCACGAAGCCGACAACCTTGACGATCCGCGCGATGTTGTCAATGCCCACCAGCGCGTGCACCGCCGCGAGCGCGTTGAGCACCGAAGTGCGAGCGTGCCCCTTCGCCTCTTCGGGGCTGATCTCCGCGCCGACCTTGCCGGTCGCGGCGAGCACGCCGTCGACGAAGGGCAGCTGGCCGGAGGTGTAGACGTGCTTGCCGCTCTGGACGGCGGGCACGTACGCGGCCAGCGGGGCCGCCACGCCGGGCAGCTCGATGCCGAGCTCCTTCAGCCGTTCGCTCCAGCTCACGCGGATCAGCCCTTCGGACGCTTGAGGTACGCGACGTGCTGCTCGCCCGTCGGGTTCGGCAGCACGGTGACCAGCTCCCAGCCGTCCTCGCCCCACTGGTCGAGGATCTGCTTCGTCGCGTGGATCAGGAGGGGGACGGTCGCGTACTCCCACTTGGTGGCGCTCATGACCCGGGAGCGTAGCCAAGCGGGCAAGCGCGCCGGGGGCCGCCGCCGGATTCGGGCCCGCGACGCGCCGTCGCGCGCGCCGACTGTGGTTCATCTCACGCTCACCCTCGCCGCCCGGGCGGCCGCTAACGTTGGTCCGTGGAAACGTGGCGCGTGATCGCGACCGTGCTGCTCGCGGCGGCCGGGCTGCCCCTCGTGCTCGTCGTGATGGCGAAGGTGCGGGACCGGACGCAGAATTCCGGCTCGGTCGCCGTCGGCGGCGTGGTGACCCTCACGCTGCTGGTCGTCATCGGTGTGCTCACCCTCACCGTGCTGCCCGGGCTCGTCGCCTGGGTGCTGGTCGCGGCGGTCGCCGCTGCGGTCAGCGTCATGCTGCTCGCCAGCTGAGCGCTGATTTAGGGTGAAGAAGTGACCACTTCCCATGCCGGCTGGACCGACGAGCTTGCCCGTGCCCGGCTGCACTTCGTCACCGGCAAGGGCGGGACCGGCAAGACGACCCTGGCCGCCGCGCTCGGGCTCGCGCTCGCCCGCGAAGGCCGGCGCGTGCTGCTCATCGAGGTCGAGGGCCGCCAGGGCATCGCCCAGCTCTTCGACACGGAGCCGCTGCCGTACGCCGAGCAGCGCATCGCGGCCGTCCCCGGCGGGGGTGAGCTGCGCGCGCTGCACATCGACGTCGAAGCCGCGCTGCTCGAGTACTTCGAGATGTTCTACAACCTGGGCTTCGCCGGCCGGACGCTGCGGCGGATGGGCGCGATCGAGTTCGCGACCACGCTCGCGCCGGGCCTGAGGGACGTCCTGCTCACCGGGAAGATCAAGGAGTGCGTCGGGCGCACCGAGTCCGACGGGCGGCACACCTACGACGCCGTCGTCGTCGACTCGCCGCCGACCGGCCGGGTCGTCAAGTTCCTCGACGTCACCAAGGCCCTGACCGACCTCGCGAAGACCGGCCCGATCCGCGGCCAGGCCGAGGGCGTCGTGCGGCTGCTGCACTCCGGCGAGACCGTGATCCACCTGGCCACGCTGCTGGAGGAGATGCCGGTCCGCGAGACCGTCGAGGCCGTGGCCGAGCTGGACGGCGCCGACCTGCGCCCGGGCGCGGTGCTCGTCAACCGGGTCCGGCCGCCGCGGCTGCCCGCCCGGTCGGTGACCGCGGCCGCGGACGGGCGCGTCGACGCCTCCCGCGTCCGCTCCGGGCTCGCGGCCGCCGGGCTGAAGCTGCCGGAGGAGACGCTGGACGCGCTGGTCGAGGAGACCGTCGAGCACGCCGTGCGGGTCGCCGCCGAGCAGCGGGCGCGCGAGCAGCTCGCCGAGGCCGACCTGCCCACCCTCGAGCTGCCGGACCTGACCGACGGCGTCGACGTCGCGGCCCTCTACGACCTGGCCGAAGCCCTGACCGACCAGGGGGTGCGGGTGTGACCACCATCGACATCGACGCGATGCTCGACGACCCGGAGAGCCGCGTGATCGTCTGCTGCGGCTCCGGCGGCGTCGGCAAGACGACCACCGCGGCGGCGCTGGCGTTGCGCGCGGCCGAGCGCGGCCGCCAGACCGTCGTGCTCACCATCGACCCCGCCCGGCGCCTCGCGCAGGCGCTGGGCCTGCGCGAACTCGGCAACCACCCGAAGCAGGTGCAGGTCGAAGGGTTCGAGCCCAAGGGCGAGCTGTGGGCGATGATGCTCGACATGCGCCGCACCTTCGACGACATGGTGCGCGTGCACGCCGGCCCGGAACGCGCCGAGCAGCTGCTGAAGAACCCCTTCTACCAGACCATTTCCACGTCGTTCTCCGGCACGCAGGAGTACATGGCGATGGAGAAGCTGGGCCAGCTCGCGGCGACCGGCGACTGGGACCTGATCATCGTGGACACCCCGCCGAGCCGGTCCGCTTTGGACTTCCTGGACGCGCCGACGCGGCTCTCGTCCGCTTTGGACGGCCGGATGATCCGGCTCCTGACGGGTCCGGCGAAGGCCGGCGGCTGGGGCCTGCGCAAGGTCGTCAACGCCGGGTTCTCGATGTTCGCGAAGGCGGTCTCGACGATCATCGGCGGCCAGCTGCTGACCGACGCGTCGGCGTTCATGCAGGCCTTCGACAGCATGTTCGGCGGCTTCCGCGAGCGCGCCCGCAAGACCGCCGAGCTGCTGCGCTCGTCGGGGACGTCGTTCCTGGTGGTCGCGGCACCGGAGCCGGACGCGCTGCGCGAGGCGTCCTACTTCGTCGAGCGGCTGTCGGCGGAGTCGATGCCGCTGGCCGGGCTGATCGCGAACCGGACGCACCCGGTGCTGGCCTCGCTGTCGGGCGCGGAGGCGCGCGCGGCCGCGGACACGTTGCAGGGCGCGCCGCTGGCCGAGGCCGTGCTGCGGCTGCACGCGGACCGCGTCGACCTGGCGGCCCGCGAAGAACGGCTGCTCGCGCGGTTCACCCGGGCCCACCCCGAGGTGGCGTTGGCCCGGGTGCCCGCGCTGGCCGGTGACGTGCACGACCTCGACGGCCTGCGCGACATCGGCGTGAAGCTCGCCGGCTGAGCGTCGTGGGCGGCGCGCCGGCAGGGCCGCGCCGCCCACGGCCGCTCAGCCGACCTGGACCCGCTCCTCCGCGTCCCGCTTGGCCGCGTCGAGCAGGTCCGCCCAGCTCACCACGTCGGGGCGGCGGCGCAGCAGCGCCCGCCGCTCCCGTTCGGTCATGCCTCCCCACACGCCGAAGTTGATCCGGCCGTCGAGTGCTTCGGCGAGGCATTCGGTGCGCACCGGGCAGCCCATGCAGACCGCCTTGGCCCGGTTCTGCTCCGCGCCCCGGACGAACAGGCCGTCCGGATCGGCGTCCCGGCAGGACGCGTTGATTCGCCAGCTCGACTGGTTGGTTTCCATACCCCCAGCTCCCTACCCTGGTGATCGACGCACCAGCGGGGAAAGGCAACTGCGCTCCTTGCCCCCGCGAGCGTGTCTCCCTCTGCTCACGTCGGTTCCCGGGCACCTCCCCGGTGCCGGTGCCGCCGTTCGGACCAGGCGAGCTCCCACTCGCGTTGATCCATCCGACGGCTTTTCTTCGTGAGACGTTGACGGACTGTAGGGGCCCTCGGTTCCCCCCGCCAAGACCTAGAATGCCTTCCGTTACCAGATGTCACCGAAGGGGGTCGGTTTTGTCACTGATTTCACACCTCCGGAGACACGGCGTCACCGGCGCCTGACTCACTCCGGGTAGCCTGGCCCTCGTGCGAAAAGCGGATGGTTTGTTCAAGCTCATCGGCCTCTGCCTGCTCGCCGGGGTGCTCTTGGCCGGAATGCTGTTCCCCGTCGTGGGGGCGGCCGGCGTCATGTCCAACCAGGCCAGCGAGACGGTGGAGAAGACCTCCTCCGACCTCGCCGACATCCCGCCACCGCTGGTCACCACGGTCACGGACAGCACGGGCAAGCCGATCGCGACCCTCTACGACCAGTACCGGCTGCCGATCACGCCGGACCAGATCAACGAGGCCATGAAGTGGGCCCTGGTCTCCGTCGAGGACAAGCGGTTCTACGACCACCACGGCGTCGACTGGCAGGGCACGCTGCGCGCGGCCGTCAGCAACAGCACCGGCGCGGACACCCAGGGCGCCTCGACGCTGACCCAGCAGTACGTGAAGAACTACCTCATCAACGTCGTGTACCGGAACGACCAGGTCGGCCAGAAGAAGGCCCAGGAGCAGTCGATCGCCCGCAAGCTGAAGGAAGCGCGGATCGCGATCCAGCTCGAGACCAAGCTGAGCAAGCAGCAGATCCTCGCCGGCTACCTGAACATCGTCGAGTTCTCCCGGCAGATCTTCGGCATCGGCGCCGCCGCGCACGCGTACTTCAACACCACGCCCGAGAAGCTCACGGTGCCGCAGGCGGCGCTGCTGGCCGGGCTCGTGAACAACCCGATCAACAACGACCCGTGGAAGCACCCGGACAAGGCCACCCAGCGCCGCAACCTGGTGCTCGACCGGATGGTGGAGAACAAGAAGCTGGCCAAGGCCGACGCGGACCGCTTCAAGGGCGAGCCGCTGGGCGTCGTGCCGGACTTCCCCGCGAAGCCCGCCGCCAACTGCATCGGCGCGGGCACCGAAGCCGGGTTCTTCTGCCAGTACGTCGAGGACTACCTGATCAAGTCCGGCATGACGAAGGACCAGCTCTACACCGGCGGCTACACGATCAAGACGACGCTGGACGAGAAGGCGAACCACGAAGCGAAGGTTTCGGCCGAGGAGCAGGTCAAGAAAACCCAGCCGTACGTGGCGAACACCTTGTCGCTCATCCGGCCCGGGAAGAACAGACACGAAGTCGTCGCGCTGGCGGCGAACCGCGACTACGGTCAGGACCAGGACGCCGGGCAGACGACGTACGCGCTCCCCGCGGGCGTCTACAACACCGGCGGTGCGGGGTCGACGTACAAGATCTTCACGACGGCCGCGGCGATGGAGAAGGGCGTCGCGGGGATCTATTCGCCCGTCGACGTGCCGGACACCTACGTCTCGCACGTCTTCACCGGTGGCGGCAACAGCTGCCCGAAGACCGGGCCGCCGCAGAACTCGCGGTGGTACTGCGTCGGCAACGCCGGTGACTACAGCCGGATCGCCCAGGGCGCGAACGTCCAGATCGCGCTCGCGACGTCGCCGAACACCGCGTTCGTCGAACTCGAGGACCGGCTCGGCAGCACCGCACCCGGCATCGACATGGCCAAGCGGCTCGGCATGCGCGAGACGATGGCCAGCACGCCCGGCGGCGGCACGGTCGACCCGAAGTCCGACGACCCGGGCAAGCGCCGGAGCCAGGCCGAGGTCTACGGGCCGGACAGCCGGTCTCCCGGATACGGCGCGTTCACCCTCGGCTTCAGCCCGCTGAGCGGACTCGAGCTGGGCAACGTCGCGGCGACGATCCTGTCCGGTGGCGTCTGGTGCCCGCCGACGCCGATCGCCGGCGTGACCGACCGCAGCGGCCAGCCGGTGCCGGTCAAGGAAGCGGCGTGCGAGCAGGCCGTGCCCGAAGGCCTGGCGAACACGCTCGCCGTCGGCATGAGCAAGGACGACCAGCCCGGCGGCACGTCGGCGCAGGCGGCCTCCGCGGTCGGCTGGGACCGGCCGATCATCGGCAAGACGGGCACGACGCAGGGCAACGTCTCCGCGACGTTCGTCGGCGGCACCCCGCAGCTGGCGGGTGCGGCGATGACGTTCAAGTTCGGCGGCGGTCAGGGCGGCATCTGCGACGCCGGACCGGGCAACGTCCGCGTGTGCGGCAGCGGGAACATCTTCGGTGGCAAGGCTCCGGCCCGCACGTGGTTCGGCGCGATGAAGAACATCATGGACGACAGCCAGCCGAGAACGGACCTGCCGCAACCGGATCCGCAGTACATGGGCGGTGGCGGCCGGTAGCCCGGCCCGGGTGATCGGCACAGCGGTGCCGATCACCCGCCGGGCATGGTGGACAGGATCTGCTCGTTCCACCAGTAGTAGAGCTGGTCCAGCTCGTCGGCGTTGGTGACCTTCGCCGACTTCAGGACGCCGGCCATCAGGTTCTGCTCGTCCGTCCACACGAGCATCGCCGGGTCGCCGAGGTAGCACGTCAGGTACTCGCCGTCGACCGGGTGGCGGGTCTCCGCGCGGTAGTACGTGCCCCAGATCTTCGGCGCCTTCAGCGGTCGGCACGCGCCTTGGGCGTCGTTGCGGGTCAGGCCCTGGGACTTCACGATGCTCTGGAAGAACGCGTCCATCGCGCCCGCGTCGGCGAACCGGAGGAACCGTGCGCCCGTCGGCTGTTTGAAGACCACGTTGCCCGACTGGGCGTCCCCGATGTTCGAGTCGGCGCACTCGACCGCCGCGACCGCGCCGGCGTCCGGGGCCGCGTCGCCGCAGGTGGCGTTTCCCTTGTACGCCAGGGGAAGCGCGTCGTACAGCTTGCCGTCGTGCGGCGCCTGCTGGTCCGAAGTGGACGGTGGCGGCGTGGACTCGGGCGTCGTCGACGTCGGGGGTGTGACGGTCACCGGTGGCGTCACCGAACCCGGGTGGCCGGTCTGGGTCGTGCTGTCCTTGGTCACCAGGTACGTGATCAGCAACGCGACCACGACGACGCCGGCCAGCGCGCCGCACAGCGCGATCCACCCGGTCCGCCGGGACTTCGGTGGTGCGACCGGCCCCGGCGGGGCGGTGAACGGACGCGGGTACGGCGCGGGAACGGCGACCGGCCCGGAGGACGTGGGCGGTGGTGCGGCGAGCGTGGGCCGCGGCGGGGTCACCGGGCCCGGTGTCGTGAGCTGCCACGTCGGGATCGGGGCCGCCGGTGCGCTCACCGCGGCCCGGACCGCCTGGGCGAAGGCCGTCGCCGTCGGGTAGCGGTCGGCCGGGTTCTTCGCCATTCCGCGCGCCACCACGGCGTCCAGTGCGGGCGGCAGGCCCGGCCGCTCGCGCGACGGCGCCGGCGGCGGCGCGGTCAGGTGCGCGCCCATCTGCGCGGCCGCGCCCTCCGCGGCGAACGGGCGGTGCCCGGTCAGGCATTCGAAGAACACGCACGCGAGCGCGTAGACGTCGACGAGCCCGGTGATCGGCGCCTCGCCGAAGCGTTCCGGGGCCATGTAGTCGAGCGTGCCGATCACGTTGCCGGTGCCGGTGATCGACGTGCCCTCGCCCGACATCGACCGCGCGATGCCGAAGTCCACGAGGTACACGAAGTCCGCGTTCGTGACGAGCACGTTGGACGGCTTGACGTCGCGGTGCACCAGGCCGTCCGCGTGGGCCGCGTCGAGCGCGCCCGCGACCTGCTCGACGATGCCGGCCGCCCGCGCGGGGTCCAGGGGCCCGGCTTCCAGCAGTTCCTTGAGGTCGCGGCCTTCGACGAGCCGCATGTCGAGGTACAGCCGGCCGTCGATCTCGCCGTACGCGTGGATCGGGATGACGTGCGGTTCCCGCAGCCGCGCGACGATCTGCGACTCGCGCCGGAACCGCGCGCGGAACGCCTCGTCCGCGACGAAGGGATCGGACAACAGTTTCAGCGCGACGACCCGGTCGTGCGCGGTGTCGTAGGCGCGGTGGACCTCGCCCATGCCCCCGCGGCCGAGCAGGCCCTCGATCCGGTACGGCCCGAACTGCTCCATCGTTCTCCCCAAGCCCCCCGGCTTGAATCCCGTCTGTCGGGCCGACGCAAATGCTAAGCGTCAGGTTCCCCGTAACGGCGGCGAAGTCATCCAACTGTTGAGCACGTATCCTGGACCTCGTGAGCACGCTCAGTAACACAAGCACGTCGGGGGCGACCGCGAAGCGCCTCGCCGCGGGGACGGTGGCGCTCGGCGTCGCGACCCTCGGTTACGCCGTCGGCATCGAACGGCGCCACTGGACCCTGCGCACCGCGGAACTGCCGGTGCTGGCGCCCGGGGCGCGGCCGTTCACCATCCTGCACGTCTCCGACCTGCACATGCTGCCCAGCCACCGCAGCAAGCAGCGCTGGGTCGCCGCGCTCGACGAGCTGAACCCCGACCTGGTCGTCAACACCGGCGACAACCTCTCGCACCGGCAGGCGGTCCCGTCCGTGCTGCGCGCGCTGGGCCCGCTGCTCGACCGGCCGGGGGTGTTCGTCTTCGGCAGCAACGACTACTACGCGCCGAAACCCAAGAACCCGGCCCGGTACCTGATGCCGCAGGGCAAGAAGAAGCGCATCCACGGCGTCCAGCTGCCGTGGCGCGACCTGCGCGCGGCGTTCGTCGAGCACGGCTGGACGGACCTGACCCACGTCCGCCGCACCATCGACGTCGGCGGGCAGCCGGTCTTCGCGGCCGGCGTCGACGACCCGCACCTGCGCCGCGACCGCTACGCCGACATCGCCGGCCCGGCGGACACCCGCGCGGCCGTCCGCATCGGCGTCACGCACTCCCCGGAACCCCGGGTCCTCGACACGTTCGCCACGGACGGTTACGACCTCGTCCTCGCGGGCCACACCCACGGCGGCCAGCTCCGGCTCCCGGGCTACGGCGCCCTGGTCACGAACTGTGAGCTGGACCGCACCCGCGCCCGCGGCGCCTCCCGCTGGGGCGCCCACATGTGGCTGCACGTCTCGGCCGGCCTGGGCACCTCACCCTGGGCGCCCGCACGGTTCGCGTGCCCGCCCGAGGCCAGCCTGTTGACCCTGGTCCCGCGCGGGTCGGAGTCGCCGGAGCCGCGTAAGGCAGCCCGCCGAAAAGCCCGCGACACCGTCCGCTAGACTTCTGCACGACCCGTTAAGCAGTACCTCGGGGTGTGGCGCAGCTTGGTAGCGTGCCTCGTTCGGGTCGAGGAGGTCGTGGGTTCGAATCCCGCCACCCCGACGAGTAAGAGCCGGTGTCTTCGGACACCGGCTCTTCTGGTTTCAGCGGGTCGCCGTCACTTCGACCCAGCACTGGCTGAAGTCGCCGTCGCCGCCGCGGGTCCACATCCAGGCCGATCGGGCCGCGCTCGCCAGCTGGTCGCGGTCGCGGCCCTCTTCCTTCAGCGCCGCTTCCAGCCGCGTCTCGACGTATCTCGCCAGGTCGCGGTAGCTCATGTCCGAGCGGTAGCGGGCTCTCGACACCACCTCCGTGAACCCCGCCGTGACGCACTGGTCGGCGATCACCCGGCCCGCGAACGGGTTGCCGCCCGCGCGGCGGCGCAGCAGGTGGTGGCCGCGCAGGGCCGCGTCGACGTTCGCCGTCTTCGGGCGCAGGCGGGCCCGGCTCCAGTCCGATGTGGACAGAGCAAGCCTGCCGCCCGGCCGGAGCACCCGGCGCAGTTCCGCCAGCGCGTCCGACGGGCGGGCCAGGTGCTCGAACAGCGCGTGCGAGAACGCGACGTCGACGCTTTCGTCGGCGAACGGCAGGTCGTACGCCGACGCCACCACGAAGTCCACTGTGGAGCGTCCGGCCCGGCGCGCCGCGGCGCGCGCGAGCGCCACCTGACCGGCGTCGAGGTCCACCCCGGTGACCCGGGACTCCGCGGCGAGGCCGAGCGTGATCGAGCCGGGGCCGCAGCCGAGGTCCACCACCCACGTACCCGGTCTGAACAGCGCTTGGGCGAACGTCGCCCGCTCCGCGGCGGTGCGCGCGGACATCATCGAAACCGCGTCTCGCCCGTAGCCCGGCGCGTAACCCTCCAGCACCCCGCACACAGTACGGCCCGGAGGTGGCAGGATCGAGGGGTGAGCACGCAGTCAGCCAACCAATATCCGCCCGCGGTGGTCCCGGACCGGCTGTTCGACGACGCCGAAGCCGAAGCCCGCTGGCGCGCCCGCTTCCACGCCCCGCGCATCTCCGTGCCCGACTGGGCCCGTGACGCCGCCGACGCCAACGTCTACGTCTCCAACGCCAGCGGCGTCTGGGAGGTCTACGCCTGGAACCGGGCGACGGGCGAACACCGCCGCGTCACCGACCGGCCCAACGGCACCCTGCACGCGACCCCGTCCCCGGACGGCGCGTGGATCTGGTGGTTCGACGACACCGACGGCGACGAGTTCGGCTCGTGGGTGCGCGAGCCGTTCGCCGCGAGCGAAGGCACCGAACCCGAGAAGGCCGTCCCGGACGTCCACGACGGCTACCCGGCCGGCCTCGAGATCGGCACCGGCATCGTCGCGATCGGCGTCTCCACCGACGACGGCAGCGAACTCTTCGCCCGGATCGACGGCGAGACCCACCGCTTCTACAGCCACGCCGACGACGCCGGCATCGCGTCGCTCTCCCGCGACGAGAGCCTCATCGCGATTTCGCACTCCGAACACGGTGACTCGCGCCACCCCGCGCTGCGGGTGCTCGCCGCCGACGGCTTCGGCGTGGTCGCCGAGAAGTGGGACGGCGAGGGCAAGGGCCTGAGCGCCTTGGAATTCTCGCCGCTGCCCGGCGACCAGCGGCTGCTGGTGCTGCACGAACGCCGGGGCCGCGAGGAGCTGCTCGTCTGGGACGTCCGCGAAGACACCGAGACCGAGCTGGAGCTGGACCTGCCCGGCGAGGTCGTCGCGGGCTGGTACCCGGACGCGCGCGCCCTGCTGGTCGTCCACTTCCACGAGGGCCGCAGCTCGTTGTACCGCTACGACCTCGACACCGCCGAACTGTCCTCCGTGGACACTCCAGCCGGCCGGATCGGCGGCGCGGGCGTCCGTCCGGACGGCACCGTCGAGTACTCGTGGTCGAGCGCCGCCGAGCCGGCCGCGGTCCGCGCGCGGACGGCCGACGGCACCGACTCGGTGCTGCTCGAGCCGCCGGGCGAGCGCGCGCCGGGGTCCGAGCCGGTGACCGACGCGTTCGTCGACGGCGTCGGCGGCCGCATCCACGCGCTGGTGTCGCGGCCTTCGGACGCGCCGGAGGGCCCGCTGCCGACGGTGTTCTCGCTGCACGGCGGCCCGCACGCGGCGGACGAGGACCGCTTCTCGGCCTACCGCGCGACCTGGCTCGACGCCGGGTTCGCCGTGGTCGAGGTCAACTACCGCGGCTCGACCGGCTACGGCTCGGCCTGGCGCGACGCCATCGAGGGCCGGCCCGGCCTGACCGAGCTGGAGGACGTCGCCGCGGTCCACGACTGGGCCGTCCAAAGTGGACTCAGCGATCCGGCGAAGTGCGTCGTGAACGGTGCTTCGTGGGGCGGCTACCTGTCCCTGCTCGCGCTCGGCACGCAGCCGACGCGGTGGGCGGCGGGCGTCGCCGGGGTGCCGGTGGCGGACTACGTCGCCGCGTACGAGGACGAGATGGAGCAGCTGCGCTCGTTCGACCGGGCGCTCTTCGGCGGCGCGCCGGAGGACGTGCCCGCGGTGTACAAGGAGTGCTCGCCGATCACCTACGTCGACGCCGTGACGGCGCCGGTGCTCGTGCTGGCCGGCGACAACGACCCGCGCTGCCCGATCCGCCAGATCGAGAACTACCTGGACCGCCTCGGCGGCCGCGACCTGCACCACGAGTTCTACCGCTACGACGCGGGCCACGGCTCGCTGGTGATCGCCGAGACGATCAAGCAGACGTCGATCGAGGTCGGCTTCGCCCTGCGCGCCCTCGGCCTGCGCTGAGCCCGGAGCTGAGCGGCACCGCCGGTGGCGGTGCCGCTCAGCGCTCGGGGTGCAGGACGCCGCCGGTGGCGAAGCGGTCGGCGCCGACCTCGACGAGCGTCACCTGGACGCCCTCGGGCTTGCCGCCGCAGGTGCGGACGAACGCGTCCGTCAGCTCGCGGACCAGGGCGCTCTTCTGGGCGGGCGTGCGGCCGGGGAACATGGCAACGCTGATCATCGGCATGACGGGCTCCTGCTGCTAGGTGGGACGCCGCGAAGCTAGCACCGGGACGGCCGCCGCGTACTGCGGGACGAGCCGCGCGCCCAGGGTCGCCTTCATCTCCGTCATCTTCTTGCCGAACACGACCGCCGTGCGCCCGTGCGCGATCGCCCAGCGCACCGCCTCGCCGTAGAAGTGGAAGTAGAGGTTCGGGCGGCCGCCGTCCGCCGGGCCGAGCGCGCCCCAGTGCCGGGCGATCGGGCGCGCCGGGTGGTCGAACAGGGTGGCGACGGCGAGCAGCCGGCCCGTCCGGGTGTCGTGGTACTCGATCACCGAGACGTCCGGCTGCCGCAGCAGGGCCGTCAGGTAGCCCACGAAGTGGGGCAGCGGGACGATCGGCACGTCGTGGTGCTTGCGCTCGTTGTGCCGCAGCACCTCCGCGACGGCGACCGGGTCGGCCTCCTTCCCGGGCACGCACCGCACCGCGACCGACGCGTCCGCGTCGAAGGTGCGGAAGATCTTGCGCAGGTTCTGCTTCCGCTTCCGGGCCAGGGAGTTCACCCAGTCTTCGCGGGAGCCGAACGCGGAGACGTCCAGCACCGCGATGTCCTCGGTGCGCCGCACCAGGCGGAACCGGCCGCTGACCGCGGGCACACCCGCCTCGCCGACCTGACGCACCAGCATCCCGCGGAACCCGGGCCCGAGCTCGGCCCGCATCGCCGGGACGTACGTCTCGAGCAGCCTGGTCACCCCGCCGTCGTCACCCGGGTCCGCGAACCACCAGCCGGGCCGGGAGCTGGCGCCGGGGGCGCGGATGTCGAGCCCGCCGAACCAGCCCCGGCCGTCGCCCGCGAAGCGGTACCGCCGCGTCCGGCCGGTGACCCAGGCCGCGCTGACGACCCCGTGCGGCGTGGCGCCCTCGCGGAACACGGTCACCGGCTGCGGGGTCCGCGCGGCCCACGCCTGCGTCGCGAGGACCTCCCAGCTCCAGTCGGCCCGGAGGCCGGCTCGCTCCCGCAACGCCGTCCAGTACACCGGTTCCGCGTCGTGGCGCGGGTCGAGGACGTCGATCACCACCGCGTCACCGGCCTCGGCACGACCACGCCGGTCATCGGGCTCGGCGTGAACCCCAGCGACGCCTTGAGGTCGGTGACCCCGCGGCCCAGCGACAGGAACTTCCGGTTGTGCTCGATCATGTGCCGCACCCCGCGCACGACGACGTCGAAGTAGAGGTGCTTCGGGCGGCCGTCGGCGGGCGGCAGCGCGGCCCAGTGCTGGTGCAGCGGCATCACCGGGTGGTCGAGCAGGTCAGTGAAGGCGAGCAGGCGGCCGCGCTCGTCGTGGTAGGTCGTGGTGACGACGTCGGGACGGCGGACGAGCTCGCCGAGGTACTCCGCGGTGACCGGCCCGCGCTGGTCGAACTTCACCGGCCCCTTGGTTTCGCGGTGCGCGCGCAGCATGGCCGCCAGCTCTCCGGGGTCGACGTCGTCGCGGGCGGTTCCCTCGCGGACGACCACGCCCGGGTCGGCGGCGATCTTGCGGATCTGGCCGCGCAGGCTCGAGCGCCGGTTCCGGCTCAGCGACGCGAGCCAGCCGTCGAGGTCGGCGAAGGTGTTCTCCAGCACCAGCGCCGGCTGGATCTCGCGGACGAGGCGGCCGCGGCCGGCCACCAGCCCGGCGGTGTCCGGGGTGGCCGCGCGGTAGACCACGCCGAGACAGCCCGGGCCGGTCCGCCGGCAGGCGGCGCGTTCGAACCGGCGCAGGATCTCGCGGCGCGCGGCCGCGTCGAGCTCCTCGGCGAACAGCCACGCCGGGTAGCACGACAGCCAGGCGTGCTGGACCTCCAGCCAGCGCGGGCCCCACCGCGCCGGACCGCCGACCGGCCCCGGCTCGGCCCCGCCGGGCCGGCAGACCATGGCGAGCACCGCGGCGACGAGCTCGTCGCCGTCGGTCACCACGGTCAGCAGGTACGGGCTGCGGGAGGGCCGCGACTCCGTGCACAGCAGGCCGTAGTCCCAGGTCAGCGGCGCCTGCTGGGCGTCGAGGAAGGCGGCCCAGCCGGCGGGCTCGGGATCGGTGCGCGGGTCGAGCACCCGGACGGCGAAGGTCATCGGCCCAGCACCGGCCTCGGTACGGCCACCGAGAACAGGCTCCGCGTGCCGAAGCCCAGCGCGGTCTTCTCCGGCAGCATCGCGCGGCCCGCGGTCAGCTCCGGCCGTCCTTCGGCGATCATGTGGGCCACGCACCGGGCGTAACAGTCGACATAGAGCCCCTTCCGACCGCCGGCCGCGCTCGGCAGCGCGGCCCAGTGGTGCACCGCGGCCCCGCCGGGGTGGTCGAGCATCGTGTGGAAGCCGATCAGCCGCCCGGCGTCGTCGCGGTAGGTGCGGGTCAGCACGTCCGGCCGCCGGACGAGTGCTTCGAGGTACGCCGGTGCGACCGGGCTGCGGGTGTCCAGGTGCAGCCCGCCGATCCGCGACCGCTGCCCGCCCGCCCACGCGCGGTCGTCCTGCCGCGCGCGGTGCGCGTTGAGCAGGACGGCCAGCTCGCGCGGGTCGACGTCCGCGCGGCCGAACGCCGCTTCGGTGGCGACGTCGGCGTCGAGGTACCGCCGGACTTCGGGCGCGAGCGTCGCGACCCAATCGTCCACCGTGGAATAGCGGTTGACCAGCACGGCGGCCGGGTCGATTTCGCGCGTCACACGGCCGCGGCCGTCGAGCGCGGGGACCAGGTCCGGGTTCATCGCCCGGTAGACCACGCCGAGCAGGCCCGGGCCGACGTGCTCCCGCAGGGCTCGCTCGAACTCCCGGATCGCCGCCCGCCGCTCCGTGAAGCCGTCGTCGAACACGGCCGCCGGGTAGCCGCTCAGCAGCGGGAGGTAGACCTCGGCCCAGCGCGGCCGCAGCCGTCCGGCGGACAGCGGGCCGAAGTCCGCGGCCCGCCAGCTCCGGCAGACCATCACCGACAACGCGCCGACGATCGCGGAGCCGCGCCGCACGACGGCGAGCACCGGCGGGTTCTTCGCCAGCCACGCCTCGCGTCGCAGCAGTTCGTGGTCCCACACCGGAGGGAGGCACCGGGCCCGGAACGCGGCCCAGCCCTCGGGCGGCGGGTCGACCCGGGGGTCGTGGATGTCCACGTGCGACACCGCGGTCAGGGTCTTCACCGGCCCAGCACCGGCCTCGGCACGGCGGCCGTGTACACCGGCCGCGCCCGGAACCCCAGCTCCTGCTTGAGCTCGAGCATCCCGCGGCCCGCGGACAGCTCCTTCGCCCCGCGCCGCGCGAGGAACCGCACCGCGCGCACGTAGGAGTCGAAGTACAGGCCCGACCGGCCGCGCTCCTCGATCGGCAGCGCGGCCCAGTGCTGCAGGCTGGGGCTTTCCGGGTGGTCGAGCAGGGTGTTCACGGCGAGCAGCCGGCCGTCGGCGTCGGCGTAGGTGAGCGTGTGGACGTCCGGCCGCCGGACGAACCGGTGCAGGAAGCCGGCCGACGGCGGCGTGCGCGTGTCCAGCGGGAGCTTGCCGTAGCGCTCGCGGTGCGCTCGGATCAGCCCGGCCAGCTCGGCGCCGTCGAGGTCGTGGCGCCCCGGGCCGCCGCGCACCACCAGCGTCGAGTCCTCGGCGAGCCGGCGGTGCCGACGCCGCAGCCCGGATCGCCGGGAACTCGGCAACGTCGCGAGCCAGTCCTGTTCGGACCCGAACCGGTTTTCCAGCACGGCCACCGGGTCCACGCGCTTGACGAGCCGGCCGCGGCCGGCGAGCCCCGCGGCGAGGTCCGCGCCGAGCGCGCGGTAGACCACGCCGAGCAGGCCCGCACCGAACCGCCGGCCCAGCTGCCGCTCGAACTCGCGGACCAGCGCGTGCCCGTCGCGGAAGCCCGGGGCGAACACGATGCCCGGGTAGCCGCTCAGCCACGGCTGGCAGACCTCGGCCCAGAACGGCCGCAGCAAGCGCTTCCCGGGCCGCGGCGCGAACTGCGGGGACAACCGGGGCCGGCAGACCAGAACGGACAGCGCGGCGACGAGCTCGTCGCCTTCGGCCGCGACGACCAGCAGCTGCGGGTTGCGGGCGCCCCACGCTTCGACGCCCATCAGCTCGTAGTCCCACACGGGGTGCGGCCGCGCGGCCCGCCGGAACTCCGCCCAGCCCGCGGGCACCGGATCGACGCGGGGGTCGTGGAACGCGAACCTCACAGGACGACCGGGGTGCCGTGCCGCGGGCAAGGCGCGATCTCCGCGCGCACGCCGGCGGCCGGGATGACGTCGACGAACCGCGGGGAAGCCTGACGCAGCAACGTGACCGCGAGCCCGCCGGCGGTCGGGCGCGCGTAGACGTGCCGCCAGTCGAGGTGCCACCGCCCGCAGCTCCCCAGCGCACCGAGGTACCCGAGCACCGGGTCGTGCAGCACGCCGTACGGCCCGGCGTCGAGCGAGTCGAGTTCGCGGTGCGGCACGGCTTCGACGCGGTCGTCTTCGATGAAGGCCGCGAGCGCCTTGTCGTCGCCGACCGCGAGGACGCGGTGGCCCCGGTTCAGCACGGCGGTCAGCTCACGCAGTACCGACGTGCTCGGCGCGTCGGGATCGGTGACGCAGCCGCGGACGCCCTTCGGCAGGTCGGCCGGCGGGCGCAGGCCGTCCGGCCCGAGCAGGACGACCAGGCTGCCGGGCCCGGGCTCGCGGGCCGTCCGCAGCACCCGGCCGAGCCCGCGAACGGGCTCCGTCCGCTGGGCGCCCCCGGCGAGCGGGACCAGGTCGACGACCTGGTGCACGGCTTCCGCGAGCGGCGCCGCGCCGCCGTTTGTCCCGGTGCGCCCGGGCACCAGCACCGGGTCTTCCCGGCCGTCGAGCGCCCAGCGCTCCCGGTAGAACGGCACCGTCGCGAACGCCGAACGCACCGCCCGGACGTAGGCAGCACGCCAAAGGACCCCCGCCCCCAGATTCCACATGGCCGGGGAGTCTGCGTCATCCGCGCCCCGGACGGAAGGAGTTCACCGGAAGGACACCCCGAATGCCGGATGGGTTAATACTTTGGTCTGGGTCTGAACGGAGGAATTCGAAGTTCTGCCGTCGCAGAACGACGATCCGTCTGCTTATAACTCCGCCACACCGCATATCGGCAAGCTGGCTTACCGGATCCGTCTGGGGGATTCATGATCACTATTCGCACTGTCGGTGACCGAACGGACACAAAACCGGGACCACGCCCCGGGCGCCGCAGATGACCAGTCCTTTCCCGGGGCCGGCCCACAGTGGACTCACCGTAGTCATTCCGTGCTTCAACGAAGTCGAGAACGTCGGACCGTCCTATCGGGAAATAACCAACGAGCTGTCCGGCTATTCACTCGAACTGTTCTACGTCGACGACGGGAGCGTCGACGGGACGTTGGACGAGATCCGCGCGCTCGCGGCCGCGGACCCGCGCGTGCGGTATGTTTCCTTTTCACGGAACTTCGGTTTCGAGGCCGCTTTCTCGGCCGGCTACCGCTACGCGTCACGGCCGTGGGTCCTGCACATCGACGCCGACCAGCAGTTCCCCGCCGCCGAGGCGGAGAAGCTGATCGCGGTGGCCGAGCAGGGCAACGACGCGGTGTTCGGCGTCCGCACGAACCGCCAGGACCCCCGGCTGCGGCGCTGGGGCACCTCGGCGTTCCACTTCCTCGGGCGGCGCGTGCTGCGCATCGAAATCCCGCCGGGGGCCACGGCGTTCCGGCTGGTCCGCGCGGAACTGGCCCGCAAGATCGTCGACCTGCGGCTCGGCACGCCGTACTTCCTGGCCACCGTGCCCCGGCTGACCAGCCGGTACGCCTGCGTCCAGGTGGCCCACCGGGCCCGGGAGCGCGGGGAGTCCAAAGTGGGCTTCGGCTTCCTTTCGTCGCACGCCATCGAGCTGTTCGTCGGGTTCACGCGACGACTGACGACCGCGGCGTCGGCGACGGCCCTGTTCGCCGCGGGGATCGGCGTGCTGGCCGCGGGCGCGGCGGCCTTCGGGCTGCTCGGCGCGAGCGTCACGGCCGCGACGCTGTTCGCGCTGCTCAGCGTGCTGCTGGTCGTGCTGTCGCTGACCGTGCGCTACCTCGTCGTGGTCGGGGCCGGCCAGGCGCGGCCCCGGCAGTTCTACGTCCGGGAGGCGAACGTCGTCGTCGACGCCGAGGACCGGCTCTTCACCCCGGTGGACCCCGAGGGTCCCC
The DNA here is from genome assembly GCF_054781455.1 of Amycolatopsis stemonae. Classification (NCBI taxonomy): domain Bacteria; kingdom Bacillati; phylum Actinomycetota; class Actinomycetes; order Pseudonocardiales; family Pseudonocardiaceae; genus Amycolatopsis; species Amycolatopsis stemonae. Next base: position 1,152,583 of record NZ_BAAGUJ010000001.1, read on the forward strand.
GGCTCATCGATGTGCAACTGGGGAAAGGCGTTTCAGCGTGACGAGTTCGAAGAAGGACCCCGCGAGAACCCTGGTGATCCTGGGGGGTGCGGACGGTTCGGTCAGCACCTACGAGCGGGCGCGGGAGCTGGGGTTCCGCACGATCTGCGTCGACGTCCGGCCGGCCGCGCCGGCGGTGGCGTACGCGGACGAGTTCCTGCAGGTCAGCGTGCGGGCACCGGAGCAGATCGCGGCGGCGCTGGAGGGCCGCCGCGACCTGGCGGGCGTGCTGTGCCCGGCCAGTGACGTCGGCCTGCCGGCGCTGGCGTGGCTGACCCGCCACTGGGGCATGCCGGATCCCCTGCCCGAGTACGCGGTCCGGGCGTCGACGGACAAGGCCGTCTTCCGCGCGCTGTCCGACCACCTGGGCCTCCCGAGCTACCGCAGTGTCGACGGCCGTCCCGGCCCGGAGCTGATCCACGCCGCCCAGCAGCTGCGGTTCCCCGCGCTGGTCAAGCCGGTCGACTCCTCCGGCAGCCGCGGGGTCGTCTCGTGCGCGGGCCCGGGCCGGCTGGCCAACGCGTTCACCGAGTCGCTCGCGTTCTCGCCGTCCGGGCGCCTGGTCGTGGAGGAGCACCTCGACGGCTCGCACTTCACGATCGAGGCGCTGGTCGTCGACGGCCGGATCGTGTTCCACGCCGTCACCGAGCGCGTGCTCACGCCGCCGCCGTTCTTCGTGACGTCGTCGCACCTGCTGCCCGGCGAACTGCCGGCGGACGTCGAGCTGCGGCTGATCGAGGCGCTCGACCTGATCTGCACCGAGCTCGGCTACCGCACCGGCCCGCTGACGCTCGACGCCGTGCTCGGCCGCGACGGGCAGCTGTACCTCATCGAGATGGGCGCGCGCATGGGCGGCAACGGGCTCGCGGAAGCGATCGCGCACTGCCACGGCGCCGACCTGATCGCGGCCGGGATCGCCGCCGCCACCGGCGGCGAGGTCCGGCTGGACCTGCACGAGCCGAGGCCGACGCTGGTGCACATCCTGGCGTCCGACCGCGGCGGGCACCTGTCCCGGGTGGACGGTGTGGACGACGTGCGCGCGATGCCCGGCGTGGTCGGCCTGCACCTGTTCGCCGACGCGGGGTCGTTCGTCCGGCCCTACGAGCAGGCCGGGCACAAGCTCGGGTACGTCGTGCTCACCGCCGGTTCGGTGCCGGAACTGCTCGCGTGCGAGAACGCCGTCCGCGGCACGCTGAAGTTCCTGCTCCACGACCAGGACATGGCGGTTCCGCTGCCGTGACCGTGCCCGCCACCGCCCCGCCGGTCGCGGCCCCGCCGCGGCCGGCGGTCGTGCTGCGGCTGCTCGCCGGCCGCGGTGTCTTCCGGTTGTCGGTCCAGGCGATGGGCCTGGTCCTGATCACCGCGTGGGGCGCGCACGACTACGGGCGGTTCGCCAACGCGCTCGGCCTGATGACCTGGCTGAACTTCGTGCCGGCCGCAGCGGAGAAGTCCGCGCTGAAGGCGTTGCCGCGGTTGAGCCGGACGCGGGACGCCGTCGCGGCGCTCGCGGTCCGGCTGGCCGCGGTGCCGGTGCTGGCGGTGCTGGCCGCGACGGCCGTCGCGCTGGTCGCCGCCCCGGCGTCGGACGCGGCGCTGTACCTGACGGCGGCCGCGTGGTCGATCTCGGGCGGACTGCTGATGACCGTGTCCGGTCTGCACCGCCTGCGCGGGAAGTCCACTTTGGACGCACTCGCGTTCACCGCGGGCTCGGTCGTGGTCGGCGTCGTGACCTGCGTGACGTGGGCGGTGCGCTGGTCCCCCGGCACGCACCTCGCCTTGCTGCTCGCCGGGATCCTCGTGCTCCTCGGTGTTTCGGTGGCCCTGCTGCCGAGACCGTGGTTGCGCGGCGGCGGGGTGCCGGGGCACCGGCTGCTGCCCGCGTTCGGCCGCAGCACCGTGCTGCTCGGCCTGACCGAACTGCTCGACGTCATCTCGACGTCGGTCGTGTTCGCCGTGCTCGCGCTGTCCGGGCGGACCACCGACAGCGGGCCGTTCTACCTGGCGCTGCTGGCGTCCAGCGCGTTCTGCTCGCTGCTGTACTACCAGCTCAAGCTGCACCAGCCGGCCGCGTCACGCCGGCTGCGCGGCACCGGCGCGGCCGCCGGGCGCGCGCGGGCGGTTTCGCTGCTGCGGCTGGTCGAACGGGCCGGGATCGGCGTCGCCGTCCTGCTGGCCGCGGGTCTCGCCATCCCCGGGACCCGCGGCCTGCTCACGGCCGAAGACGCCTACGTCGTCCTCGGGGTGCTCGTGCTCGCCGAGACGGCGTTGTACGCGATCGGCCTGTACGCGGGTTTCCTCATCGAAAACACCAACAGCAGGGTGCTGACGCTGACGTCCGGCACGGCCGTCGTCTCGCTCGCCGCCACCGCCGTCGCCGCGGCGCTGCTCGTCCCGCCGCTCGGGCCGGTCGGCGGGTTCGCCGCGCTCGTCCTCGCGCTCGCGGTCAAGGCGGCCGTCCTGCGCCGCCTGGTCCGCCGCTACTGAAACTGGGAGAAAGTCATGTACGTACTGGGCATCAGCCGGGTCCACGACTCGGCCGCGGCACTCGTGCGCGACGGCGAGATCATCGCCTTCGCCGAAGAAGAGCGCTTCACGCGCGTCAAGCACGACGGCGGCTTCCCCGCCGAAGCCATCAAGTTCTGCCTGGAGCGCGGCGGGATCACCCTCGCCGACGTCGACCACGTCGCCTACTACTGGCAGCGATGGAAGGAAGGCATCCACGCGGCGAAGGTGTTCGCGCGCTACTTCCCCGGCACGCTCGACGTCTTCCGCAACGCCAACGGCGACGAGGGCGGCAAGTCCGCGGGCATGGTCGACACCTTCCTGACCGGCGGCGGGAAAGGCCACGACGACTACCACGTCGGCGGCGCGGTCCTGGCCCACATCAAGCGGTCCTACACCCTCGAGAAGGACGTCAAGGAAGCCGCCGGCTGGACCGGGCCGACGAAGTTCAAGACGCACCTCGTCGACCACCACCGCGCGCACGCGGCCAGCGGCTACTTCATCTCGCCGTGGGACGAATCGGCCGTGCTCACCTTCGACGGCATCGGCAGCGACGGCACCGCGACCTACCTCGCGCACGGCCGCGGCAACCGGATCGTCGACCTGCGGCGCATCAAGTTCCCGCACTCGCTCGGCGCGATGTACGCGGGCGTCACGGGGTATCTGGGCTTCTACCCGACTCGCGACGAAGGCAAGATCATGGGCCTGGCGCCGCTGGGCGAGGCCACCTACGTCGACGCGTTCAAGCAGCTCATCCACCTCGACGACGACGGCGGCTTCGAGCTGGACCTGTCCTGGTTCGGCCACCACCGCACGGGCAAGCACGTGATGAGCCGGAAGTTCACCGACACCTTCGGCCCGGCGCGGCCGAAAACCCGGGTCACGGCTTCGAATCCCGTTCCCCAGCACTATTGCGACATCGCGTACGCGCTCCAGGTGACGCTCGAAGAAGCCGGTCTGCACCTCGCGAGGTGGCTGCAGCGGGAGACGGGTTCGAAGCGGCTGTGCGTCGCCGGCGGCGTCGCGCTGAACAGCGTCATGAACGGGCGGATCCTGCTGGAAACGCCGTTCGAGGACTTCTTCGCCCAGCCCGCGGCGGCCGACGACGGCTGCGCGCTCGGCGCCGCCCTGGACGTCTCGGTCGCCAAGTACGGCAAGCCGCGCCCGCGTGACGGCTACACCTACACCGGCCCGGACTACACCGAGGCCGAGATGGAGCTGGCCCTGCAGGACGCCGGCGTCAAGTACGAACGCGTCGACGACATCGCCGCGCACACCGCGGCGAACGTGGCCGACGGCAAGATCGTCGGCTGGGTGCAGGGCCGGATGGAGTGCGGGCCGCGGGCGCTGGGGAACCGTTCGCTCGTCGCGGACCCGCGCGACCCGGAGTCGAAGACGCGGATGAACGAGAAGGTGAAGCACCGCGAGGCGTTCCGGCCGTTCGCGCCGTCCTGCCTGGTCGAGCGCGCGGGCGAGTACTTCGTCAGCGACTACCCGTCGCCGGTGATGCTGCTGGTGTTCGATGTCCTGCCGGACAAGCGCGCCGAGGTCCCGGCGATCACGCACGTCGACGGCACGGCCCGCGTGCAGACCGTCAGCCGGGAGGACAACCCGCTGTACTACCGGATGATCAGCGAGTTCGAGAAGCTGACCGGCGTGCCGATGGTCGTCAACACGTCGTTCAACGACAACAATGAGCCGATCGTGGCCAGCCCGGCCGACGCGATCGCGTGCTACCTCAAGACCGACGTCGACGCGCTGGCGCTCGGGCCGTTCTGGGTGGAGAAGGACCTGTGACCGTTGTGGAAACGCCCGGCCTGGTCGCCGCGCTGTACCGGCGGCGGCAGTGGCTGTGGCTGGTGGCCGCGGTCCCGGCCGTGGTCACGGCGCTGCTGATCATGGTGGTGCTGCCGCCGGACCAGACGCTGGACAACGTCGGCGACTGGGCGTTCAAGCTGTGCCCGTTCGCCTTCGCGGTGCTGACGGTTTCGCTGTTCCCGCGCGGCCGGTTCGGCCCGGCGTTGATCGTGTTCGCCGTTTTCGTCTACATGTCCTATTTGGACACCGAACTGGTGATGCGGGTGCAGGACTTCGCGCGCTCGCCCGACCAGGACTTCCAGCCGGTGTACCAGTTCGAGCTGTTCGTGACGACGTTCATCGTGCTGTTCGCGCTGCTGGCCTACCGCCTGGGCGGCGGCCGGACGGCGAACGTGCTCAAGGTGGGCGTCGCGTCGATCCTGGTCGTCATCTCGGGCGTGAACGACCTGACCTTCTGGGCAGTCAACGACGTCTGGGCCGCGGGCACGAAGCCCACCGAGCTGAAGTGGGCTTCGCACATGATCGTGTTCCTCGGCGGGCCGCCGAGCGTGCCGGCCGCGGTCGCGTTCATGGCCGTGCACCTGGTGCTGGCCGCGATCGTCGTCGCGCTACCGGTGGGCCGGTGGGTTTCGCTCAGAGTCCACGCTTCACGGCCTGGAGTTTCGTGACGGCGGCCGCGTCGCCCTCGAAGTCGAGCTTCACGGCGTCGCGGCCGAACACGAACAGCAGCAGGTCCACCGGCTCGCCGACGATCGTGACGGGGTCGGGCCCGGTCTTGACCGCGGCCTCCCGGCCGTCTCGCGTCTTCAGGGTGACGCCGACCGGCGCCTTGCGGAGGTTGAGCTTGGCGGCTTGTTTCGCGGACTTCCACGCGGCGGCGTCCCGGGTGGGGTCGGCGGGCCGCGGCTCCCAGCCGGGCTGCGCTCGCCGGACGTCCTCGTGGTGGACGAGGAACTCGGCGGTGTTGGTCAGCTCGTCGAGCGGGCCGATGGCGGTCGGCCAGAACTTCGACGGCCCCCGCCGCACCTGCTCGACGAGGCTCGCCCACGGCTTGGCGGCGTAGCGGTCCTGGACCTTCTTGGTGTACCCGGCGAGCGCGGGCACGAGAATCCCGGGCGCGGTGTCCGGCCGGTGCTCGCGCACGACGAGGTGCGCGGCGAGGTCCCGCGTGGTCCAGCCCTCGCACAAGGTCGGCGCGTCGGGCCCGAGGTCGTCGAAGAGTGAGCTCAAGGCTTGGCGTTCGTCAGCAGCGACACCCATGTGGCCGACGTTACTCGCCGGTACACCCTTCGCGCGACGGGAAGAGACGCCGGGCACGCGTCGTTGATCGAAAGGTGAGCCGACTCTTCAGCCCGATCACCGTCCGCGGCCTGACCCTGCCGAACCGCGCGTGGGTTTCGTCGATGTGCCAGTACTCCGCCACCGACGGCGTGCCCGGCGACTGGCACCTCGTCCACCTGGGCCAGTTCGCCACCGGCGGCGCCGGCCTGGTCATGACCGAGGCCACCGCCGTGGTCCCGGAAGGCCGGATCAGCCCGCAGGACACCGGCATCTGGAACGACACCCAGGCCGGGGCGTGGCGCCGGATCGTCGATTTCGTGCACGGCCAGGGCACCGCCATCGGCCTGCAGCTCGCCCACGCCGGCCGCAAGGGTTCGACGCGACGGCCGTGGGAGGGCACCGGCAGCGTCCCGGAGGCCGAAGGCGGCTGGCAGCCCGTCGCTCCTTCGGCGACCGCGTTCGGCTCGTACGAGACCCCGCGCGAGCTGACCACGGACGAGGTCAGCGCCCTGCCGCAAGCGTTTGCGGACGCGGCCAAGCGCGCCCTCGACGTCGGCTTCGACCTGCTCGAACTGCACTTCGCGCACGGCTACCTCGTGCACCAGTTCCTGTCGCCGCTGTCCAACACCCGCACCGACCGCTACGGCGGCGACTTCGAGGGCCGCACCCGGCTCGCGCTGGAGATCGCCGACGCCGTCCGCGCCGAAACCGACGTCCCCCTCTTCGCGCGGCTGAGCGCCACGGACTGGACGGAGGGCGGCTGGACCGCCGACGAGTCCGTCCGGCTCGCGAAGCTCCTGGCCGAGCGCGGAATCGACCTGATCGACACCTCCACCGGCGGCAACACCCCGAACCCGGACATCCCGGTCGGCCCGGGCTACCAGGTGCCCTTCGCCGAGCGCATCCGCACGGAGACCGGCATCCCGACCGGCGCGGTCGGCATGATCACCGACCCGCACCAGGCGGAGGAGATCATGGAGAAAGCCGACGCGGTCTTCCTGGCCCGCGCCCTGCTGCGCGACCCGCACTGGCCCCTGCGCGCGGCGAACGTCCTCGGCGCCGACGTCCACTGGCCCGACCAGTACGCCCGCGCCAAGTCCTGGCACTGAGCGGCACTTTCCCGGGAAAGTGCCGCGTCAGTGGTGGAAGGAGGTCGCCGTCGACGGGTCGTTCCGGCGGCCGCCTTCCTTCTTCAGCTCCGGGAGCACGCGGGCCAGGTCCGCCAGCAGCAGGTCGGCCAGGTCGTGCGTGAAGCCGTTGCGGACGACGATCCGCAGCACCGCCAGGTCCGTCCGCTTCTCCGGGAACGTGTACGCCGGCACCAGCCAGCCGCGCTCCCGCAGCCGTCGTGACACGTCGAAGACGTCGAACCCGACGTCCGGCTTCGTCGTCACCGCGAACACCGGCAGCTGGTCGCCGCGGGTCAGCAGTTCGAACGGGCCCAAGCGGGCGATCCCGGAAGAAAGGTGCATCGCGACGTCCCGCGAAGCCTGTTGCACCGCCTGGAACCCGGACCGCCCCAGCCGGACGAACGTGTAGTACTGCGCCGCGACCTCGGCACCCGGGCGGGAGAAGTTGAGCGCGAACGTCGGCATGTCGCCGCCCAGGTAGTTCACCTTGAACACCAGCTCCGACGGCAGCGCCTCCTGGTTGCGCCAGACCACCCAGCCGACGCCCGGGTACACGAGCCCGTACTTGTGGCCCGACGTGTTGATCGACGCCACGCGCGGCAGCCGGAAGTCCCACACCAGGTCCGGGTCGAGGAACGGCGCGATCATCGCGCCCGACGCGCCGTCGACGTGCAGCGGGATGTCCCAGCCGGTGCGCTCCTGCAGGGCGTCCAGCGCCTCGGCGATCTCCGCGACCGGCTCGTAGCTGCCGTCGAACGTCGAGCCGAGGATCGCCACCACGCCGATCGTGTTCTCGTCGCAGCGGGCCACGGCCTCGTCGGCGGTGAGGTGGTAGCGGTCGCCGTCCATCGGCACCAGCCGCGGCTCGACCTCCCAGTACTCGCAGAACTTCTCCCAGCACACCTGGACATTCACGCCCATCACCAGGTTCGGCTTGCCGGTGCGCCCGAGTTTGGACCAGCGCCGCTTCAGCGCCATCCCGGCGAGCATGCAGGCCTCCGACGACCCGGTCGTCGAGCAGCCCATGATGTCCGTGGGGTCGGGCGCGTGCCAGAGGTCGGCGAGGATGTTGACGCAGCGGCGCTCCAGCTCGGCCGTCTGCGGGTACTCGTCCTTGTCGATCATGTTCTTGTCGACGCACTCGGCCATCAGCTCGCGCGCCTGCGGCTCCATCCACGTCGTGACGAACGTGGCGAGGTTGAGCCGCGCGTTGCCGTCGAGCATCAGCTCGTCGCGCACGAGCTGCAGCGCGGTGTCCGGCGGCAGCGAGTCTTCGAGCAGCTTGTCGCGCGGCATGACCAGTCCCGCGGCCAATGCCGGGTTCGCGCCGGCGTAGAGCGGGTTCGTCCCGCCGACGCGGTCCGGGCGGTCGGCTTTCCCCTGATGCAGCACCATGCCGTCGAAAGTACTGCGTGCGGACGCGAAAGGGGCCGTTCCACGCGGGAACGGCCCCTTTCGCGGGACGGATCAGGCCTGCTGCGCCTGCCACATCCAGTGCGCCTCTTCGAGTGCGCGGGTGATCTCGATCAGCAGGTCCTGCGTCACGAGGTCACTCTTGTCCGTTTCGTCGATGCGGGCCCGCAGGCGCTCGATCAGCGTCGCGAGGATGTCGACGATCGCGGCGACCGTGGACTCCACGGACTGCCAGTTGTCCGGGTACTCCGGGGCGCCCGAGCTCTCGACGACGGTCTTGGCCTTGCCGTTCGGCGAGATGCCGATGGCGTTGGCGCGCTCGGCCACCTCGTCGACGTACTGGCGCGCGGTGGCGACGAGCTCGTCGAGCTGCAGGTGCGCGCTGCGGAAGTTCGCACCCACGACGTTCCAGTGCGCCTGCTTGGCGATGAGGGACAAGTCGACGAGGTCGACCAGCGTCGCCTGCAGGGCGTTGCCGGTGATTTCCTTGTCCGCCTCGGAAAGCGGGCTCTTGATCGGAGAGTTGCTCATCTCTGGGGATCCTTTCCTCGGACTGGTCCGGAACCGCCGCCGGGCGGTCAGACGGTGGCGGAGAGCGCGACCTCGATGTTGCCGCGGGTCGCGTTGGAGTAGGGGCACACCTGGTGGGCCTGCTCGACCAGCTGGTCGGCCTGGGCCTGCTCGAGACCCGGCAGGGAGACGTTCAGTGCGACGCCGAGGCCGAAGCCGACCTCCTGCTTGAGCACGCTGACCTCCGCGGTCACCGTCGAGTCGTGGAGTGCCACCTTGGCCTGACGGGCGACCAGCTGCAGGGCGCTGTGGAAGCAGGCCGAATAGCCGGCGGCGAAGAGCTGTTCGGGGTTGGTCTTGTCCCCGCCGGGGCCGCCCATTTCCTTCGGGATGGCCAGGGACTCGTCGATGACGCCGTCCGACGAGGTCACTTCGCCGTTGCGGCCGTCGCCGCGCGCCGTCGCCACCGCGGTGTAGATCGCCTGACCCATGCTCAGCCTGCCTTCTGTCGCGAACGCTCCACAGCGAGCGTCTCACTGGGCACAACATCCCGCACCCGCGGAACCGTGCCCCCACATGGCGGGCATCACGTGGATTCGATTACCCGGCCGCGGCCGGGCGAAACGTCATGCGGCGCGCGTCACGGCGAACTCGGCGACCTGCCGCCCGATCAGGCGAAGGGTGCGGACGCTCTTCTCGTCCGAAGCGCCGCCGCCCTCGTCGAACTTGGTCTCGGCGGAGTTGATCGAACCACCCAGTGGGGTGGCCCAGCCGCGCAGCGCGTGCGTGATCGTGCGGAGCTGCTCGAGCGTCGTCACCGCGGCCTGCCAGCCGTAGGCGACGGCGGCGAGGCCGACCGCGCGGCCGTCGAGGTAGGGACGTTCGTCGTCACGCAGGTCCTCGACGTAGTCCAGGGCGTTCTTGACCAGGCCGGACAGCGCGCCGTGGTAGCCCGGCGAGACGACGATGAGCCCGTCCGCCTGCCGGACGGCCTCGACGAGCCGGGCGGCGCGTTCGTCGCGCCCCGGTTCGCCGGCGTCGTAGAACGGCAGCACCAGTTCCGGCCCGGAGAGCATCCGGACCCGGACGCCGACTTCGGCCGCGCCGGTGAGCGCGATCTGCAGCGCGCGTTCGGACTGGGAGCCCTCCCGCAGAGAGCCGCCGATCCCGAGCACGTTGATCGTCCTGGCTGAAGTCACGTCTTTCAGGCTAACCCCTCCACTTAAGTGGATATCCAGACTTTGGGACCGAGGCCCGCGTCACAGCTGGACCTGTTACCTACTGACGAGTAACGTCCCCGTCGGCACCGACGCTCAGGAGGCAACGATGGCGATCCCGCTCCCGGTCCGCGCCCAGGCCGCGGCGTCCCAGCTCGCGTTCTGGCTGCCCGCGCCGCTGCGGCGTGCGGTCGCCGGCCGCCCCGTGCGCATCGACGGCCAGGAGCTCGCGCTCGACGCCCAGCTGCTGCTCCGGCTGCAGAAGGTGTCCGGCGCGGAGCTCGTGCACGGGTCGGTGGAGCAGTCGCGCGCACTGCTCGACGTCGGACGGCACCTGGTCAGCGGCAAGCCGGTCGAGCCGGTGTCGGTGCGCGAGATCGCCGTGCCCACCCCCGACGGCGACGTTCCGGCCACGCTCTACACGCCGGTCGGGCTGCCCGAGAAGTCGCCGCTGCTGGTGTTCTTCCACGGCGGCGGCTGGGTGATCGGGACGCGCGCGAGCCACGACAACGCCGTCCGCTTCCTGGCCAAGCACGCCGGGGTGCGGGTGCTGTCGATCGAGTACCGGCTGGCCCCGGAGTTCCCGTTCCCGGCGGCGGAGGAGGACGCGCTCGCGGCGTTCGAGTACGCCGTGGCGAAGGCGGGCGACCTCGGCGCCGACCCGGCGCGGATCGCGGTGGGCGGCGACAGCGCGGGCGGCAACCTGGCCGCGGTGACGGCGCAGCAGGCGGTGCGGCGCGGCGGCCCGGCGCCGGCGTTCCAGCTGCTGATCTACCCGGCGACGGACTTCGCGAAGCGCTACCGCTCGCGGGACCTGTTCGGCGAAGGCCTGTTCCTGACCGACGCGCACATGAAGTGGTTCGAGAACCACTACGTGCCGGAGGGCACGGACCTGACCGACCCGCGGCTGTCGCCGTTGCGCGCGGAGGACCTGAGCGGCCTGCCGCCGGCCCTGGTCGTCACAGCGGGCTTCGACCCCCTTCGCGACGAAGGCGAGGCGTACGCGGAAAAGCTGCGCGAAGCGGGCGTCGAGGTGGCCCTGCGGCGGCACGAGGATCTGATCCACGGGTTCATCAACTTCACCGGCGTCGGCACCCGGTTCCGCGAGGCACTGGCCGAGATGGCGGGTGCGCTGCGGCAGGGTCTGTCCAAACGGGACTGAGCTCGGCCGGAAAGGCCCGAAAACGAACCCGGAGCCCGGCGCGGAGGAATGTCCGCGGCCGGGCTCCGGGCCCCCCTGTTTTCGGTGGCCGGGTTACGAACCTGGAACCGGCAGTGGTGGCACCGGCAGCGGCGGCACCGGCAGCGAACCGAGCAGGCCGCCGAGGATGCCCGTGACGGCGCCCAGCAGGGCCTTCAGCAGGTCGCTGACGATCTTCAGCGGGCCGGGCAGGTCCGGGATGGGCGGCAGCGGCAGCGGGGGCAGCTGGCGCGGGGTCGCCGTCGGGTCGGTCAGCAGCCGGTTCGACTCGTCGGCGCGGCCCTTGGCCAGGCCGGCGAGCTGCTGAGTGTCGGTTTGGATCGTGTAGCGCTTTCCGGCCGCGATGTCCGCGAGCACCGGGCTGAGCTGCCCCAGGTCGCCGCGCGTGGCACCGACGTTGCCCGCGTAGGCCACCTTGGTCAGGTCGTCACGCATCTGGAGCACCTGTGCGGCGAGGGCCTGGGTGCTGGAGGAACCCTTGCCCCCGTCCGGGCTCGCCGAAGCGATCCCCGCCGTTCCGACCGCCAGCAGACTCGCGGCGGCTACCAGGGCGATGGACCGCCCGAACTTGCCTTTCATTCCTTACCTCCTGGCCTCGGGAGACCTGACGGGATAAATCGATACCCCCCGTATCGGAGATAAGCCACCCGATCACCGGTTAGGGACGTTTTCTAACCCTTACGTGCCGGATGCGCGGGCAGCGAACTGTCCCGCAATTGATTAACGTCGAAACCTTGCCCGTCCCCCTGAAGATCATCATGACCGATCCCGAACGTCACCGCTGGTAGCGACCGTCCACTATGGAACATTTGGGTCACTCACGCGGGTGTAAACGGTGATCATTTAGCTTCATCACTCCGTCGGACCGCGTGTCGCGACTGCTCCAGACGGGGCGTCCCCCACGCTCGCACCGCCACCCACAAGGTTCCGCCACTGGTGGACGCGGAAATGCGAAATCAATTCCGGAAATTCGCACTTCGGGCGGGACGGAGGGGGCAACGGCGGGGGTTCCGCGCTCGGCTGTGCCGCGACGGGCGGGTGACGGCACCCCGATCGGCGGCGATGCCACCCCGCGCACCAGCCCGCCCACCGCGAACCACCCCCGGGCAACTCCCCTCAGAGCGGCAGGCCGGTCTCCAAGTGCGCCAGCGCCCGGTCCAGCACGGCCAGGGTGTCGGCCTCGGGATCGGACGCCGCCCCGGCGAACGCCGCCATGATCACGCCGACCACCGCGCCCGCCCAGTTGCGGACCTCGAACTCGTCCCGCTCGCGGCCCGTCCGCTCCGCCGCCATCCCGGCCAGCAGGTCGATGCCCTCGGCGAACTGGTCCATGATCGCGCTGCGCAGCTCCGGCTCGCGGAACACCAGCAGCTGGCGCTGACGCTCGCGGGCCCAGTCCTCGCCCGAGATCTGCTCGCGGATGGTGCCGGCCGTCGCGCGCAGGGCGGCGGTCGGGCTCAGCTCCGGCGGCTGCGCGAGCGCTGCCGCGATCAGCACCGGGTCGAACGGGTCGTAGAGGACCGTCGCTTCCTTCGTCGGGAAGTACCGGAAGAACGTGCTCGGCGAGATCTCCGCCGCGGCCGCGATCTGGTCCACCGTCGTGGCGCTGTAGCCCTGCTCGTCGAACAGGCGCAGCGCGTGCCGCTGGATCGCGGCACGCGTCCGGGCCTTCTTCCGTTCGCGCAGCCCCGTGGGCTCAGATGGCGACGACGTCATGCTCCGATTCTCGCGGCTGCGGCTCCCCGGCCGCCCGCCCGGGCAGGAACAGCAGCGCGAGCAGGGCGCCGGCCAGGCCGAGCCCGGCGCACACCCACAGCGTCGCCGCCATGCCGTCGGTGAACGCGGCCCGCGCGGAGCCGGCGAGCGCGGGCAGGTGCAGCTTCGCCGCGACGGCGATCGCGGCCGACGCGCTGCCCCGCACGGCGTCGGCCACCGGCGCGGGCAGGCCGTCGACGGCGACCCCGGCGCGGTAGACGCCGTTGAGCACCGTGCCCAGCACCGCGACGCCGATCGTCCCGCCGACCTGGCGCAGCACCTGGATCAACGCCGACCCGGCTCCCGAACGGCCCTCGGTGAGCGCGCCCATGGCCATCGACATCAACGGCGGCAGCGTGCACCCGGTGCCCAGGCCGATGACGACTTCCCAGGCCAGGGTGACGCCGTAGCCGTCGGACGGCGACGTCGTCGAGCCCCACGCCAGCCCGGCCGCGAGCAGCACGAACCCGGCCGTGACGACCACCCGCACGCCCAGCGCGACGACCAGCCGTTCGGCGAGCTTCGCCGACGCCAGCATCCCGCCGATCAGCGACAGCAGCCGCACGCCGGTCTGCAGCGCGTCGGCGCCCTGCACGGCCTGGAACAGCTGCGGCAGCACGAACAGCAGGCCCATCAGCGCGAAGGACGCCATCGTGGCGAGCACCGCGCCCCAGACGAACCGCGGTTCGCGGAACAGCGCGAGGTCGGTGAGCGGCGCGGCCACCCGCGTCTGCGTCCAGCAGAACACCGCGAGCACCGCGGCGCCCAGCGCGATCAGGCCGTACGTCACCGGGTCGGCCCAGCCGTGCTCGCCCGCGTGGACGAAGCCGTAGGTGAGCGCCACGAGCCCGGCCGCCGACAGCGCGATGCCCGGGAAGTCGACCCCGCCCTCGCCCGACCCGCGCGTGAGCGGGACCAGGAACAGCACCGCGAGCAGGCCGACCGCGGTCAGCGGCACGTTGATCAGGAACACCGAGCCCCACGCGAAGCGGTCGAGCAGCCAGCCGCCGAGCAGCGGGCCGAGCGGGATGCCGACGAACGTCGCCATCACCCACGTCGTCAGCGCCTTCGCCCGTTCCTCGGGCGGGAACAGGATGTTCAGCAGCGAGAGCGACAGCGGGATGAGGAACGCGGCGCCGACGCCGAGCACGACCCGGGCGGCGATCAGCTCGCCCGGCGAGCTCGCGTAGGCGCACCACAGCGAGGCGAGCCCGAACACCGCGAGCGCGCCGAGCAGCAGTTTCTTCGGGCCGAAGCGGTCGCCGAGCAGGCCCGCCGGCAGCAGCAGCGCGGCCAACGCCAGCGTGTAGGCGTTGCCGAACCACTGAAGTTGCGTGGTCGTCGCGCCGAGGTCGACGGCGAGCGTCGGCACGGCGACGTTGAGCACCGTCAGGTCCAGGCCGACGGTCAGCAGGCTCACCGCGAGCGCGCCGAGCGCCCACCACCTGCGTGGGTGTGGCTGAGTCATAGCGACCCCCAATTGATAGTTACTACCAAATGAGAGTAGCTCTCAAAATTACCCGGCACCAGAGGAGATGACCGGAAATAAGTTGCACGCGCGTACCACCTTGGGTTCTCATCGAGTACGTGCCTCTGCAGCCCTACCGCCGGGTGCTCTCCGTCCCCCGCGTCCCGTCGACGATGGCCCTGATGTTCCTGGCCCGGCTGCCGATGACCATGAACGGCGTGCTGATGACGCTGTACGTCGTCACCGGCCTCGGCCGCGGCTACGGCGCCGCCGGGCTGGTCGGCGCGGGCGTCACGCTCGGCATGGCCCTCGGCGCGCCCCTGCTCGGCCGCTGCTTCGACCGGTACGGGCTGCGCCCGGTCGTCGCGGTCTGCGGCACCGGCACGACGGTGTTCTGGATCGCCGCGCCGCACCTGCCGTACGAGGCCCTCGCCGCCGTCGCGGTCCCCGCCGGGATGCTCTCGGTGCCGGCGGGCTCGCTGGCGCGGCAGGTCCTGGCCGCGCTCGTCCCGCTCTCGGAGCGGCGGGCCGCGTACTCGCTCGACACGATCTCGATCGAAGCGACGTTCATGATCGGCCCGGCGATCGGCATCGCGGCGATCACGACGATTTCGCCGACGTTCACGCTCAGCGCGCTGGGCGTCCTGTTCGGCGTCACGGCCTTCCTGATCTGGCTGGTGAACCCGCCGATCCGCGAGTCCGTCGAGCCCGGCGCGTCCACCACCCGGCCGCCGCTGCGGAGCTGGCTCACCGGCCGGCTCGTGGCGACGCTCCTGGTGGCCGGCGGCACGCTGTTCGTGCTCGTCGGCACCGAGCTGGCGACCCTCGCCGCGCTGCGCGCGAACGGCGACATCGGCGTGACCGGCCTGGTCATCGCGGTGATGTGCCTGGCGTCGATCGCGGGCGGCATCGTGCACGGCGCGGTCAAGCGGTCGCTGCCGCAGGGCGTGCTGATGCTGTTGCTCGCGGTGCTGGTGATCCCGGTCGGGCTGGCGGACCGGCCGTGGTGGCTGCTGATGCTGGTGCTGATCCCGACGAACCTGGTCTGCGCGCCGACGCTCGCGGCGACCACCGAGACGGTCAGCCGGATCGCCCCGCCGCAGGTCCGCGGCGAGGCGATGGGCCTGCAGGACGCGTCGACGCGGCTGGGCCTGGCCCTGGGCAGCCCGGTGGTCGGCTTCGCGATCGACCACTCGAGCCCGGCGTGGGGCTTCGCCGCGGCGGGCATCGGCGGCCTGGTGATCGCGTCGGCGGGCCTGCTGCGGAGGCGGGCACCAGCGGCCGAGCCGACGCCCGCGTTGGCGGAGAGCTGCAACTGAGCGGTCTGCCGCGGCTTGTCAGCCGCAGGCCGCACGGAGGGCGTCGAGCTTCTTGACGTTGCGCTGCACCCACTGCGCGACGACTCCGGCGTCCTCGATGCGTTCCTTCTGCACCTCGACGTACGAACCGGCCATGCCGAGCAGCGCGTTCTTGACGTCCTGGTCCTGGACGTTCCCGGCGAGCTCGCGCAGCCGCTTCTCCTTGTCCGCGGCGCGCGCCTTGAGCTTGGCCGGGTCGACCAGGGGGTTCAGGTCGGCGAGGCCGAGCGCCTCGGTGCAGGCGCTCACCTTGTCCGCCGTCTTCGACCCCTGGTCGACCGCGTCGCTGACCTGGTCGCACCCGCTCAGCAGCAGTGCGGCCGCGGCCAGCAGCGCGGCCGTCGTTCCACCCCTCGTCATGGCGCCAAGGTACCGCTCAGCCCTTGACGCAGACCACCTGCTTGAGGTGCGCCACGACCTCGACCAGGTCCGTCTGGGCCCGGATCACCGAATCGATGTCCTTGTAGGCCGCCGGGATCTCGTCGACCACGCCGGTGTCCTTGCGGCACTCGACGCCCGCCGTCTGCTCCGCCAGGTCCTCGGCCGTGAACAGCTTCTTGGCCTTGTTGCGGGACATTCGCCGTCCGGCGCCGTGCGACGCCGACTGGAACGACGAGTCGTTCCCGAGACCGCGGACGATGTACGAACCGGTCCCCATGCTGCCCGGGATGATCCCGAGGTCACCCGATCCGGCACGGATCGCGCCCTTGCGGGTGACGAGCAGCTCGACGCCGTCGTAGGTCTCCTCGGCGACGTAGTTGTGGTGGCACGAAATCGCGTCGTCGAAGGTCGTCTGCGGGACGATGTCCTTCAGCGCCTGCTTCACGAGCGCGACCATCGTGGCGCGGTTGCGCGCCGCGTAGTCCTGCGCCCAGAACAGGTCACGGCGGTAGGCCCGCATCTCCGGCGTGCCGGCGACGAACACCGCGAGATCCCGGTCCGGCAGGTCCGCGTTGTGCGGCAGCTTGCGCGCGACGGCCATGTGCCGCTCCGCGAGCTCCTTGCCGATGTTGCGCGAACCCGAATGCAGCATCAGCCAGACGCGGCCGTCGTCGTCGAGGCAGACCTCGATGAAGTGGTTCCCGCCGCCGAGGCTCCCGATCTGGCGCGCGGCCCGGTCGTGCAGCTCCTGGACGCCGGTGTGCAGTTGCCCGAACCCCTTCCAGAACGCGTCCCAGCCGCCGACGCCGTGCACCTTCGCGGGGTTCACGGGCGTCTTGTGCAGCCCGAAACCCACGGGTACGGCGCTCTCGATCCGGCGGCGCAGCGCCCCGAGGTCGTCGGGCAGGTCGCTCGCGGTGAGCGACGTCCGCACGGCGCTCATCCCGCACCCGATGTCCACGCCGACGGCGGCCGGCGAAACGGCGTCGCGCATCGCGATGACGCTGCCGACGGTGGCGCCCTTGCCGTAGTGGACGTCGGGCATCACGGCGACACCGTGCACCCACGGCAGGTTCGCGACGTTGTGCAGCTGCCGCATGGCCTGGTCTTCGACCGACGCGGGGTCGGCCCACATCCGGATCGGGACGCGGGCGCCGTCGACAGCGGTGTACATGATTTCCTCCCCTGGACTTGCTTGCGACGCCTACGATCCCCCGAGACGGGGAATCGGACAAGGCGATTTCCGATCGTCCACTGTGGAGGAGAACGGACATGGGCCCGCTGCCTGGCCCCGGGGGCATGGTTTAGGACGCGGAGCTCGGCGCCGACCCGCACTTCGACGACCCAGAGCTCGCCACGGCGGTCTCCGCGGCACTGGCCGGCGACTGGCACTCGGCCGCCGCCACCACGGCCACGACCGGCGTCAAGTGGAACGCCGCCCCGTTCGCTCCACGGCGCGCACAGACCCGCGGGAAGCCTGAAGGCCCCCTCGGCGAGCGAGGGGACCTTCAGCTCACTGCTGCGCGATCAGCTCCGCGATCTGCACGGCGTTGAGCGCCGCGCCCTTGCGCAGGTTGTCGTTCGCGATGAACAGGGCCAGCCCGCGGCCGCCCTCGACGCCCTGGTCGACCCGGATGCGGCCGACGTAGCTCGGGTCGTTGCCCGCCGCCTGCAGGGGGGTCGGGATCTCCGACAGCTCGACGCCCGGCGCGTGCGTCAGCAGCTCCGTCGCGCGGTCCACCGTCAGGGGCCGCTCGAATTCGGCGTTCACCGAAATCGAGTGCCCTGAGAACACCGGCACGCGCACGCACGTGCAGGACACGCCGAGCCCCGGGATGCTCAGGATCTTGCGGCTCTCGTTGCGGAACTTCTTCTCTTCGTCCGTCTCGAGCTCGCCGTCGTCCACAATGGACCCGGCCATCGGCAGGACGTTGAACGCGATCGGGCGGACGTACTTGTCCGGCGCCGGGAATTCGATCGCCCCGCCGTCGTGGGTCAGCAGGGACGCGTGCTCCGCGCCCGCCTTCACCTGGCCCGCCAGCTCTTCGACGCCGGCGAGCCCGCTGCCGGACACCGCCTGGTAGGTCGACGCGACCAGCCGGACCAGCCCGGCCTCGTCGTGCAGCGGCTTCAGCACCGGCATCGCGGCCATGGTGGTGCAGTTGGGGTTCGCGATGATCCCCTTGCGCGCTTCCTTGATCGCCTCGGGGTTGACCTCGCTGACGACCAGCGGGACGTCCGGGTCCATCCGGAACGCCGACGAGTTGTCGATCACCGTCACGCCCGCCTCGGCGAACCGCGGCGCCTGCGCCTTCGACGTCGAGCCGCCGGCCGAGAACAGCGCGATGTCCAAACCGGACGGATCCGCGACCGCCGCGTCCTCGACCGTGATTTCCGTGTCGCGCCAAGGCAGCTTCGAACCCGCAGAGCGCGCCGAAGCGAAGTACCGGAGCTCGGCGATCGGGAACTCCCGCTCCGCCAGCAGCTTGCGCATCACCGCGCCGACCTGGCCGGTCGCGCCGACCACCCCGACCCGCAGCCCGTCCGCCATCAGCGACCACTCCCCGCGTAGACCACCGCTTCCTCGTCGCCGCCGAGCTCGAACGCGTCGTGGATCGCGCGCACGGCCTCGTCGAGCTGCGCGTCGCGGATCAGCACCGAGATGCGGATTTCCGAGGTGTTGATGATTTCGATGTTGACGCCGGCGTTCGCCAGCGCTTCGCAGAACGTCGCCGTGACACCGGGGTGCGAGCGCATCCCGGCGCCGACCAGCGAGACCTTGCCGACGTGGTCGTCGTAGAGCACCGACTCGAAGCCGATCTCCGCCTTGACCTTCTCCAGCTCCTTGACCCCCGCGGCGCCGTTGGCCTTCGACAGCGTGAACGTGATGTCGGTACGGCCGGACACCGTGCTCGACACGTTCTGCAGCACCATGTCGATGTCGATCTCGGCGTCCGCGATCACGCGGAAGATCCGGGCCGCGGCGCCGGCGTGGTCCGGCACCCCGGTGACCGTGATCTTGGCTTCGGAGCGGTCGTGCGCCACACCGGTGATCAGGGCTTGTTCCACGGGGATCTCCTCGATAGAACCGGTCACCGTCGTGCCCGGCTTGTCACTGTAGGAAGAACGGACTCGGATCGGCACGCCGTAGCGGCGCGCGTACTCGACCGACCGCAGGTGCAGGATCTTCGACCCGCTCGCGGCCAGCTCGAGCATCTCTTCGTAGGTGACCGTGTCGAGCTTGCGCGCGTCCGGCACCACCCGCGGGTCGGCGGTGTACACACCGTCCACATCGGAGTAGATCTCGCAGACGTCGGCGTTCAGCGCGGCGGCCAGCGCGACGGCGGTGGTGTCCGAACCACCGCGCCCGAGCGTCGTGATGTCCTTGGTGTCCTGCGCGACCCCCTGGAAGCCCGCCACCAGCGCGACGTAGCCCTGCTCGAGGGCTTCCGTGACGCGGCTCGGCGTGACGTCGATGATGCGCGCGTTCCCGTGCACCGACGTCGTGACGACGCCAGCCTGCGAACCGGTGAACGACCAGGCCTCGGCGCCCTGGGCCGCGATGGCCATGGCGACCAGCGAGTTCGAGATGCGCTCACCGGCGGTGAGCAGCATGTCCATCTCCCGCTCCGGCGGCGCCGGGTTGACCTGCTGTGCCAGGTCGAGCAGTTCGTCGGTGGTGTCACCCATCGCCGAGCAGACCACGACGACGTCGTTGCCCGCCTTCTTCGTGGCGACGATCCGCTCTGCGACGCGCTTGATCCGGTCGGCACTTTCCAGCGACGATCCGCCGTACTTCTGGACCACGAGGGCCACGCCCGAACCTCCTCGACGGGCCGGGTCTGCTCCCTGGTGGGCACCGGAGAGCCCCCGCGTCCCATAGTTGAGAAGGAGCCTACCGGGGCTCCCGCGGCCCGCCACCCTCTTGACGTGGGGCGGGTGCCGCGAACGGGCGGCGCGGAAGTAAATCTTCCGTAACACCAACGAAATGCGCGAAGCCCTTCCTCCCGAGTGATGCAGCGCACGCCTGGGTAGGGTCGAGATCGTGCGAAAGCCAGCTGTGACGAGCGTCCCCATCGCGACCGTGATGGCCGAGCGGTGGAGCCCCCGGGCCTACGACGAGACGGCCGTGATCACCCCGGAGCAGGTGAGAGCGCTGCTCGAGGCGGCCCGCTGGGCCCCGTCGTTCGGCAACACCCAGCCGGCCCGCTACCTGGTGGGGCGGCGCGGGACGCCGTCGTTCGACGCGATCTTGGCGACGTTGAACGACGGCAACCAGGCGTGGGCGCGCCGCGCGAGCCTGCTGCTGATCGGCGTGATGGTGACGACGAACGAGAAGGGCGCGGTGCCGTACGCGGAGTACGGCCTCGGGCTGGCGTCGGAGAACCTCGTGCTGCAGGCCGTGGAGCTGGGCCTGATCGCCCACCAGATGGCGGGCTTCTCCCCGGACGCGGCGAGCGCGGCCTTCTCACTGCCCGCCGACGTGGTCCCGAAGGTGGCGATCGCGGTGGGCTCGCCCGCGTCACCGGACGTGCTGGAAGAGGACTGGCGGATCGAGCGCGAGAAGGCGGACCGGGTGCGGGTGCCGCTGGCGGAGTTCGCGTTCACCGACCAGTGGGGCAAGCCGGCTTTCTAGCCCGGCCGATCCGCAGGTCCCGTGCGATGAGCGGGTCGCCCGCGACGAGCTTCCGCGCTTCGGCGCGGCGGCGAGGGCCGGGTTCGGGCCGTCGACGCGCGGCGAGCGCCAAGATCGTGGCCACCGAGGTCAGCACGTTCCGGTCTTGCCCGCGAGGTCCTCGGCGCGGCGTGCACGAACGGCACCCAGCGGCTCGTCACGAGCCCCCGTCGATCGTGATCGGCGTGAAACTCAGGAAGCTCCGCCGACGCGGCGGATGACCTTGGCGAGGATGCCCGACACCACCAGCCAGAACACCGCCGCGATGCCGTAGTTGACCAGGACTCGCAGCTTCTCGTCACTCGGCGTGAACAGGTCGCTGAAGCCCAGCGCCAGCCCGTCCGCCCAGGACTTGACGAACGAGACGATGCCGTTGTCCGGGTTGGCCGAGCCGACCGTGAAGATCACGTGGATCACCAGGAACGCGGCGAAGACCAGGCCCACCCAGCGGACGATCGAGGCCACCAGCGAGGCGGCGCGGCCGCCGGTCCGGCGCCAGTCGACCGGGGCCCGGCGCGAGACGCGCGTCTCCTCCGAGGCCGATGACGACTCCGCGTGCTCACCCATGCCCGAAGTTTCGCACGGCGACCGGCCAATTGCTACCCACAGGTAACCCTCGTCGGGAGATGCCCGGCTTTCCTCACGCAGCGTTCCGTGGTTATGGTGGGGTCGTGGCGCGTGCTCTCCTGCTTCGCTGCCGCGACGGGGCCTGACCGGACCGGCTCCCCGTCGCGGGGCTTCGTGGTGCCGGTCGCACCCGTCGATCTGGAGACACCCCAAATCCCATGAGCACCATTCGCAAGCCTTCGCGTCCCGCGCCCGCCGACCAGCCCGTGTGGAACACCCAGCGCGGCACGTCCATGCCGGTCCACCGCTACCGCCCCTGGTACGACCTCGTCGAGAACATCGACCTGCCCGACCGCACCTGGCCCGAAAAGCGCATCGAGCGCGCGCCGCTGTGGTGCGCCGTCGACCTGCGTGACGGCAACCAGGCCCTGATCGACCCGATGTCGCCCGCGCGCAAGCGGAAGTTCTTCGACCTGCTCGTGCGCATGGGCTACAAGGAGATCGAGGTCGGCTTCCCGGCCGCGTCGCAGACGGACTTCGACTTCGTCCGCGAGATCATCGACGAAGGCGCCATCCCGGACGACGTCAGCATCCAGGTGCTGACCCAGTGCCGTCCCGAACTGATCGAGCGGACCTTCCAGTCGCTCGAAGGCGCGCCGCGCGCGATCGTCCACATCTACAACTCGACGTCGATCCTGCAGCGCCGCGTGGTCTTCCGCGAGGAGCGCGAAGGCATCAAAAAGATCGCGACGCAGGCCGCGGAAATGGTCGTCGAGCTGGCGGCGAAGCAGCCGGACACCGACTTCCGCTTCCAGTACTCGCCGGAGTCCTACACGGGCACCGAGCTGTCCTACGCGCTCGAGGTCTGCAACGCCGTCACCGAAATCTGGCAGCCGACGCCGGAGAAGCCGGTCATCCTGAACCTGCCGGCGACCGTCGAGATGGCGACGCCGAACGTCTACGCCGACTCGATCGAGTGGATGTCCCGCAACCTGGAGCGCCGCGACTCGGTGATCCTGTCGCTGCACCCGCACAACGACCGCGGCACCGGCATCGCCGCCGCCGAGCTGGGCTACCAGGCCGGCGCGGATCGCATCGAGGGCTGCCTGTTCGGCAACGGCGAGCGCACCGGCAACGTCGACCTGGTCGCGCTGGGCATGAACCTCTACAGCCAGGGCATCGACCCGCAGATCGACTTCTCCGACATGGACGAGATCAAGCGGACGGTCGAGTACTGCAACCAGCTGCCGGTCGGCGAGCGCTCGCCGTGGGGCGGCGACCTGGTGTTCACCGCCTTCTCCGGCAGCCACCAGGACGCGATCAACAAGGGCCTCGACGCGCTGAAGGACGCCGCCGACAAAGCGGGCGTACCGGTCGACGAGTACCCGTGGGAGGTCCCGTACCTGCCGATCGACCCGAAGGACGTCGGCCGCACGTACGAGGCCGTGATCCGGGTCAACTCGCAGTCCGGCAAGGGCGGTGTCGCCTACATCATGAAGGCCGAGCACCAGCTCGACCTGCCGCGGCGGCTGCAGATCGAGTTCTCGAAGGTCATCCAGCGCTACACCGACTCCGAGGGCGGCGAGGTCGACCCGACGACGATGTACAACGCGTTCTCGGCCGAGTACCTGGAGCTGAAGACGCCGCTGGAGCTGGTCCGCCAGCACGTCCGCGACAACGGCGACGGCGAGTACGACATCACCGCGACCGTCCGCGTGGAGGGTGACGAGCACGAGGTCACCGGCCGCGGCAACGGCCCGATCGCGGCGTTCTTCGACGCCCTGAGCACGGTCGGGTACGACCTGCGCCTCCTGGACTACAGCGAGCACACGCTCTCCCCGGGCGACGACGCGCGCGCCGCGTCGTACATCGAGTGCGCCATCTCCGACCGGGTGTTCTGGGGCATCGGCGTCGACCCGTCGATCGTCACGGCCTCGCTGCGCGCGGTCGTCTCGGCGGTGAACCGCGCCCACCGCTGAACCTGTGGGCCGCCTGTCGGGTTCCTGTGAGTACCCGGTGATCAGGAGTTTTCCGGGCCGGGCAGGCGGTTAATGGAGATGTGGACACGACTACGGCGGGACTGCTGGTGCTGTTCGTCGTCTCGCTCGTGCCGCTGCTGCCGACCGAGGTGACGATCCTCGGGATGGGCGTCGCGGCGGCGCAGGGCGGGACGTCGCTGGCCCTGGTGATCGCCGTGGCCAGTGCCGGGTGCCTGGTCTCCGACCAGGCGCTCTACGCCCTCGGCCGGTTCGGTGGCCGGGCGGCGCTGGACCGGCTGAGCCGGCGGCGGAAGATCGCCGCCGGCATCGGCTGGCTCGACGGCCGGCTGCAGCGCCACCCCCGGCCGGTCCTCGTGGTCGCCCGCTGGCTGCCGTCGGGCGGGACGGTCGGCGCCCTCCTCGCCGGCTCCCTGAGGTGGCCGATGGCGGAGTTCTTCACCGCGTCGGCCGTCGGCGTCACGCTCTGGACGTCCTATGTGGCCTTCCTCGGCTACGCCGGCGGCCAGCTCATCACCGAACCCGGGATCAGCATGCTGCTCTCCCTCGGCGTCGCCCTGATCCTGGGTTCGGTGATCACCTACAGCGTGAAGCGGTCCGCTAGAGCGCTTTGAGGATGTCCTCGGGCTCGGTCCGCGTGACGAAGTCCGGGTGGACGTCGACGAACCGCAGCACCCGGTCCCGGTCGACCACGACGACCGCCGGGTGGACCAGCTCCCAGCTGCCGTTGACCTGCTCGAGGTCCGTACCGAGCGCCTGCATGGCTTCGCGCACGGGCGCGGAAACCGGGTAGCTCAGCCCGAGCCCGCGGGCGACGGTGCTGCCGACGTCCGAAAGCACCGGGAAGTCGAGGTCCGGGAGCGGGCCGTCCGGCTGCTGCGGGCTGATCGCGGCGAGGCTCGCGTTCCTCGCCGTCAACTCGGGCAGGAGCTCCTGCTGGTAGGTGCGCAGGGTCAGGTTGCAGTACGGGCACCACTGGCCGCGGTAGAAGACGAGCACCGCCGGGCCGTCCGCGACGAGGTCGTTCAGGCTCGTCGGCACGCCGTCGGCGCCTGGCAGCGTGAAGTCCTCGATCTTGTCGCCCACCTGGGCGAACGTCGTCTCGGCGGCGCGGCGCCGGGACGCTTCGAACACCTCGAAGATCTCCGGCGGCAGCGCGCCCCGGGCGTGGTCGTTCACGCCGGTCAGGGCTTCGTTGAGCGTCATGGATTCCCCAAACTCTGGTTGTACTGATCAGTACAGTGAGCCGGACTGTACTATTCAGTACATGGAGGCGCAAGCGGCTTCGACCCCGCGCGGCCAGCGGACGCGCGACGCGATCGTCGACGCGGCGGCCGCGCTGATGTACGTCGACGGCGTCGCGGGCACGAGCGTCGACAAGGTGCTCGCGGCGAGCGGGGCCGGGAAATCGCAGATGTACCACTACTTCAAGAACAAGGAACAGCTGGTCGAGGCCGTCATCGACCGGTACCTCGAGCAGGTCCTCGGCAACCAGCCGGCGATCTTCGCGCTGTCCTCCTGGGCCGATCTGGAGACGTGGACCGAGCAGCTCCTGGACGTCCACCGCCGCGCGGGCGGCCCGATCGCGTGCCCGCTGGGCAACCTCGCCGGCGAAGTGGGCGACAACCCGAAGCTCGCACCACTGGTCGACCAGGCCTACCGGACGTGGGAGTCCCACCTGGAGCGTGGCCTGAAGACGTTGCAGGACAACGGCGAACTCGACCCCGACGCCGACCCGGCGCGGCTGGCCCAGGCGGCGATGACGTCCGTCCACGGTGGACTGCTGCTGGCCCACATCCGCCACGACCTCACGGCCCTCGAAGACGCGCTGGGCATCGCTCTGGCCTACCTGCGCGGCTTCAAGCGGTGAGCTGGGCGATCTCCGCGCGCAGCTCGTCGATCACCTTGGCCACGGCCGGGCGCTGCAGGGCGCCCGTGCGGCACACCGCCTCCACCCGCCGCGCCGCGCGGATGCCCGCCAGCGGCCGGCTCACCAGGCCGCTGCCCCGGCGCGTGTCGATCGTGTAGCGCGGGACCAGCGCGATCCCGTGGCCCGCCGCCACCAGGCGTTCGGTGATCCGGAAGTCGTTGATCCGCTGGACGACGACCGGCCGGACGCCGGTGCGGATGGTCAGCGAGCGCAGCACGTCGTCCACCGGGAAGCCGTGGTCGACGCCGATCCAGCGTTCGTCCGCGAGCTCGGCCAGCTCGACGCGCCGCTTCTTCGCCAGCCGGTGCCCGACCGGGAGCGCGACGTCGAGCGGCTCCCGCAGCAGCGGCACGACGTCCAGGCGGCCGACGTCGAACTCCGGCGCGTGCTCGTCGCGGTGCGCCACGACGACGTCGTAGTCCGCGACCAGGCCGGGCACCTCGGGCGGTGTCATGTCGACGTCGCGGACGTCGACCTCCAGGCCGTCGTAACCGGCGACGCGGGTCAGCAGGCCCGGCAGCAGCATCAGACCGGCCGACTGGAAGATCGCGACCCGCACCCGTCCGCGCGGCGCACTGCGGTAGGTGTCCAGTTCGGACTCCGCGCGCTCGAGCGCGGCCAGGACCTCGTCGGCCCGGGCGACCAGCGCGCGGCCGGCGTCGGTCAGCCGCAGCCCGCGGCCGGCCGGCTCGGTGAGCGGCAGGCCGACCTCGCTCTGCAGGGCCCGCAGCTGCTGCGAAACCGCGGACGGCGTGCAGTGCAGCGCCCGCGCGGCCGCCGTGACGCTCCCGCGGTCGGCGAACTCCCGCAGCGTGCGCAGGCGACCCAGATCCACGCCGTCAGCATATGTGAAGCACGACTACAAGGTCCCTGCAGATATTCTCGCTGGTCCTTCACGATCGACGTCGTCACAGTGGGGGTATGCCCGCTCGTGACCGCCTGCTCGCCGTGTTCGTCGCCGTCCTCTGGGGCCTGAACTTCCTCGCCATCCACGCCACGCTCGGCCAGTTCCCGCCGGTGTTCGCGGGCGCGCTGCGGTTCGCCGTGATCGCCGTGCCGACGATCCTGTTCGTGCCGTGGCCGAAGGTGAAGGTGCGGCACCTGCTCGGCTACGGCCTCGGCTTCGGCACCGGGCAGTTCGCGTTCCTGTTCATCGCGATGGACACCGGGATGCCGACCGGGCTCGCGTCGCTGGTGCTGCAGGCGTCGGCGCCGTTCACGGTGCTGCTCGGGGCCGTCTTCCTGCGCGAACGCGTCACGCCGCACCAGCTGGCCGGCATCGCGCTGGCCGTCGCCGGAATGGTCGCGATCGCGTGGCAGCAGGCCGGCCACGCCGCCCTGCTGCCCATGGTCCTGACCCTGCTGGCCGCGCTGAGCTGGGCGTTCGGCAACCTCAGCACGCGCAAGGCCGAGCCGGACAACCCGCTGCACTTCACCCTGTGGATGTCGGTGGTGCCGCCGCTGCCGATGTTCGCGCTTTCGCTGGTCATGGAGGGCCCGGCCGCGCAGTGGAAGTCGCTGACCACGCTCGGCACGTCGACCGGGCTGACCGCGCTCGCCGGGCTGAGCTACGTCGTGCTGATCGGGACGATCGTCGGGTCGGGCCTGTGGACGACGCTCATGCGGCGCAACCCGGCCGGTGTCGTCTCGCCGTTCTCGCTGCTCGTGCCGGTGGTCGGGCTGACGGCGTCGTTCCTGTTCCTGGGCGAGCGCCCGACCGGGCTGGAGATCGGCGCGGCCGTCGTCGTCATCGCCGGCGTGCTGCTCGGGTCGCTGCGGACCGCGCGCAAGCCCGACCCGGAGCTGCTGCCCGAAGAGATCCCGGTCTAGGACGCGGTCTCTTCCTGCTTCGGCTGCTGCTCTTCTTCTTCCTCGTGCTTGCGGCCGAGGCGCTTCTTCATCACGAAGAAGACGACGACGCCGAGCACGATGGCGGCGACCAGGCCGTACTTGGAGAAGTTGCCGAGCCACTCCTCGGCGACGACGCCGAGGTAGTAGACGAGCGCGGTCGTGCCGCCCGCCCAGATGATGCCGCCGGCCGCGTTCGCCAGCAGGAACTT
This sequence comes from Amycolatopsis stemonae, assembly GCF_054781455.1. Classification (NCBI taxonomy): domain Bacteria; kingdom Bacillati; phylum Actinomycetota; class Actinomycetes; order Pseudonocardiales; family Pseudonocardiaceae; genus Amycolatopsis; species Amycolatopsis stemonae. Next base: position 1,179,885 of record NZ_BAAGUJ010000001.1, read on the forward strand.
CGGGTAGTGCATCTTGAGCGACCCGGCGAGCGGGCCGGCGAGGATGCGCAGGAACGCGATGAACCGGCCGAGGAAGACGGCCCACACCCCGCGTTTGTCGAAGATCCGTTCGGCGTTGGCGAGGTGCGTCGGCCCGAAATGCTTCGGGAATTTCCGGCCGGCCCAGGCGAACAGCCGTTGCCCACCGGTCTTTCCGATCAGGTAACCGATGCTGTCGCCGACGATGGCGCCGGCACTGGCCAGCACACCGATCCACAGTGGGCTGAGCGTGCTGTGCTGCGAGGCCAGCAAGGCCGCGCTGACCAGCACGATCTCCCCGGGCAGCGGGATGCCGAGGCTTTCGATCATGATCACGGCGCCGACGATGAGGTACACCGAAAGCGGCGGGATCGCCTCCAGCCATTGGTCGATGTGCACTGCCCGTACCCCCTACGTGGAGAATCTGCTTTTCGCAGGGTACCGGGGAAGGGGTGCGCCGGGCGGCCTACTCAGGTATCGCCCGGGGTACTCCTCAAGTCGGGTTCACTCGAGCGTGGCGAGTGCGGGGGCGACCGGGAAATCCCCGGAAACGACGTCGAAGCCGCGGTTTTCGGTGAGCGGCTCCCGCAGGACCCCGACGAGCACGGCGGCGACGTCCCGCCGGCTGATCCGTCCCGGCTCGAGGTGGCCCGCGGCCTTGACGCGGCCGGTGGCGGGCCCGTCGGTGAGCGTCCCGGGCCGGACGATGGTCCAGGTCAGCGCGGAGCGCGTCAGGACGCTGTCGGAGACCTGCTTGGCGAGCAGGATCGACCGCACGAGCCGGTCGCCCTGGTCGGGCGCGTCGGCGAACTGCGCGGAGAGCTGGACGTACCGCGGCACCCCGGCGGTCTCGGCGGCCCGGATGGCGGCGATCGAGCCGTCCCGGTCGACGAGGTTCACCGACTCGGGTTCGGGATCCGGCGCACCGATGGCGCTGATGACGACGTCGGAGTCCTTGAACACCTCGACGAGCTCGTCGAGGTCGGCCGTGACGTCGGCGACGACCGGCTCGGCTCTCTCGTCTCTCAGGACTTCGGCCCGGCGACGGCTCCGAAGCCCGGCCCGGACGGTATGACCTTGGGCGGCGAGCAGGCGGACCACGTGGATCCCGGTTCGTCCTGACGCCCCCAGCACGGTGACCTGCATGAGCCGATCGTCCCGCACCAGGCGCGAGTTCGCCGGTCCCGGAGTTGTCCACAGGTTTGCCCACAGGGGCGGTCCCCGTGTGGACAACTCCGGTCGTGCCATCCTCCAGAGGGTCGACATCGTCCGGGAGGCGCGCGTGAAGTACGTGGTCCTGATCTACGGCAACCCCGAGTCCCGTGCGGCGTGGGAGGGGATGAGCGACGAGCAGCGAGCCGCCGGGCTGGCCTACTACCAGCAGCTCAACGACGACCTCGATGCGTCCGGGGAGCGGATCGTCTCCGAACGGCTCGCCTACCCCGAACTGGCGAAACGGGTCAGCGGCGGCGCCCTGGCCACCGACGGACCGTTCGCCGAGGCCAAGGAGTTCCTCGCCGGGTTCTACCTGCTCGACTGCGAGAGCGAGGCACGCGCGCTCGAGATCGCCCTGCGGATCCCCGAAGCGGCGTTCGGGGCGGTCGAAGTGCGGCCGGTGATGGGGCTGCACGGGCCGGAGCTGTGACCGGGGTCGAAGGCCTGCTCCGCGAGCTGGCCCCGCAGGTCCTCGCGGCGCTGGTCCGGCGCTACGGCGGCTTCGACACCTGCGAAGACGCCGTCCAGGAGGCCCTGCTGGCGGCGTCGCTGCAGTGGCCGGCCGAGGGCGTCCCGGATCACCCGAAGGGCTGGCTGATCACGACGGCGTCCCGGCGTCGGATCGAGCAGTTCCGCAGCGAGACCGCCCGGCAGCGGCGGGAGGCGACCGTGGCGCTCGCCGAGCCGCCGGCCCCGGAGCCGGTCGCCGGGGTCGACGACACCCTGACCTTGCTCCTGCTCTGCTGCCACCCTTCGCTCACGCGACCGTCGCAGGTGGCGCTCACCCTGCGGGCCGTCGGCGGGCTGACGACGGCGGAGATCGCGCGCGCCTTCCTGGTCCCGGAGGCCACGATCGGCCAGCGGATCAGCCGGGCGAAGCAGAAGCTGCGCGGCGAGCGGCTCACCCGGGACGAGAGCCCGGAGCGGCTGGCCGCGGTGCTCCAGGTGCTGTACCTGATCTTCACCGAGGGCCACACGGCCAGCTCCGGCGGCGCGCTGAACCGCGTCGAGCTGACGACCGAGGCGATCCGCCTGGTCCGGCAGCTGCGCGCCGAGCTCCCGGGCGACGGCGAAGTCAGTGGGCTGCTGGCCCTGATGCTCCTCACCGAGGCACGCCGCCCGGCGCGGGTCACCGCGGGCGGCGCGCTGGTCCCGCTCGCCGACCAGGACCGGACCCGGTGGACCAAGCCGTTCATCGCGGAGGGGGTCGAGCTGATCACGAAGGCCCTGGCGACGACGCCGGTGGGCCCGTACCAGCTGCAGGCGGCGATCGCGGCGGTCCACGACGAAGCCCCGACGGCCGCCGAGACCGACTGGGCGGAGATCCTCACGCTGTACGACCTGCTGCGGGTCGTGGCCCCCGGCCCGATGGTGACGCTGAACCGGATCGTCGCGTTCGCGCAGGTGCACGGCCCCGAAGCCGGGCTGGCCGAGCTGGCCGCGACCGACGACCCGGCGCTGGCCGCCCACCACCGCGTCGACGCCGTGCGCGCGCACCTGCTGGAGCTGTCCGGCGACGCCGCCGGAGCCCGCGAGGCGTACCTGTCCGCCGCGCGGCGGACGTTGAGCCTGCCGGAGCAGGCCTACCTCCAGTCCCGGGCCGCGGCCCAAAAGCCGTGAAGGCCTCCTTGAGGGAGTCAAGGAGGCCTTCACGGGCTAGAGGATCTCGGCGGAGGTGCCGACGTCCGGCGGGCCCAGGTCGGGGTTGAGCGACCCGGTGAGCTCGATCAGCTCCGGCTCCACCTCGTGCGGCTGGATGCGCCCGTCGCGGATGTCCTCCGCGAAGTGGCACGCCACCCGGTGACCGCCGCCGATCTCGCGCAGCTGCGGGCGGTCCGTGTCGCACAGGCTCGCCTGCTTCCACGGGCACCGCGTGTGGAAGCGGCAGCCCGACGGCGGGTTCGCCGGCGAGGGCAGGTCACCCGCCAGCAGGATCTGCTCGCGGCTGTCCTCGACCTGCGGGTCCGGCACCGGGATCGCCGAAAGCAGCGCCCGCGTGTACGGGTGCAGCGGGTCCCGGTACAGCGAGTCCGCGTCGGTCTCCTCGACCAGCGCGCCCAGGTACATCACGCCGATGCGGTCGGAGATGTGGCGCACCACCGCGAGGTCGTGCGCGATCACCACGTACGTCAGGCCGAGCTGGTCCTGCAGGTCCTCCAGCAGGTTGACCACCTGGGCCTGCACCGAGACGTCCAGCGCGGACACCGGCTCATCGGCGACGATCAGGTCCGGCTCCACGGCCAGCGCCCGCGCGATGCCGATGCGCTGGCGCTGCCCGCCCGAGAACTCGTGCGGGTACTTCCGCAGCGACGTCTCCGGCAGGCCGACCGCGGCCAGCAGCTCCCGCAGCCGCCGCTGGGTGGCTTCCTTGTCCTTGTCGAGGCCGTGCGCGTGCATGCCCTCGAGCAGGATGGACTCGACCGACTGGCGCGGGTCCAAACTGGACATCGGGTCCTGGAAGATCATCTGCATCCGGCGCCGGGCCTTCCGCAGCTCCTCCCCCTTGAGGTGGGCGACGTCCGTGCCGTCGAAGACCACCTGGCCGGCCGTCGGCTCGTTGAGCCGCAGGATCGCCCGGCCGAGCGTCGACTTGCCGCACCCGGACTCGCCCACCAGGCCGTAGGTTTCGCCGCGGCGGATGGAGAGGTCGACGCCGTCGACCGCGAACACGTGCCCGACCGTCCGGTCGATCACGATGCCGCGCTTGATCGGGAAGTGCACCTTGAGGTCGCTGACCTCGAGCAGCACGTCACCAGCGGGACGGGTCATCGGGCTCCTCCTCCCGCCGCGACCGCCGGCCGCACGGGGTTGTGACAACGCAGCAGGGTGCCCCGGTCGGGCACCAGCTGCGGCTGGACCTCACGGCACACCGGCAGCGCGTTGGGGCAGCGCGGCGCGAACGCGCAGCCGCCCTCCCACGGGATGTTGTCGGCCACCGAGCCCCGGATGGGGACCAGCTTCTCGCCGCGGCCCGCGTCGAGCCGCGGGATCGACGCGAGCAGGCCGTGCGTGTACGGGTGCCGCGGCTCGGCGAAGAGCTGGTGCCGCTGCGCCCGCTCGACGATCTTGCCGCCGTAGAGCACGTTGACCTCGTCGCACAGCCCGGCGACCACGCCGAGGTCGTGCGTGATCATGATCAGCGCGGTGCCGGTGTCCTGCACCAGTTCCCGCAGCAGCGCCAGGATCTGCGCCTGGATGGTGACGTCCAGGGCGGTGGTCGGCTCGTCGGCGATGAGCAGCCGCGGCCGGCACGCCAGCGCGATCGCGATCAGCGCGCGCTGCCGCATCCCGCCGGAAAGCTGGTGCGGGTACTCGGAAAGCCGCCGCGACGGGTCGGGGATGCCGACCTTGTCCAGCAGGTCCGTCGCTTCGACGGACGCCGCCTTGCGCGACATGCCGCGGTGGCGCTCCAGCACCTCGGTGATCTGCAGCCCGATCGGGATGACCGGGTTCAGCGAGGACAGCGGGTCCTGGAACACCATGCCGAGGTCGCGGCCGCGGCGGTCGCGCATGTCCTTGTCGGACAGTTTGAGCAGGTCGGTGCCTTCGAAGCGCACCGAGCCGCTGACCTTGTTGCCGCGCTTGGCCAGCAACCGCATGATCGCCAGCGACGTCACGGACTTGCCGCAGCCGGACTCGCCGACCAGGCCGACGGTCTGGCCGGGTTCGACGTCGAAGCTGACCCCGTCCACCGCGGTGAAGGGGCGCTCGCCGCGTCGCTGGAACACGACCGAAAGGTCGCGGACTTCAAGGAGTGCCATGGGATCTCACCGCCTGTTCTTCGGGTCGAGGGCTTCGCGGAGGGACTCGCCGAGCAGCGTGAACCCGAGCGCGACGATGATGATCGCGATGGCCGGGTAGTACGCGAGCTCCGGGCGGATGTCGAGGAACTGGCGCGAGGCCTTGCCCAGCATCAGCCCCCACTCCGCCCGCGACGGGTCCGGGTCGCCCAGACCGAGGAACGACAGCGCCGCGGCCTCCAGGATCGACGTCGCCAGCGTCAGGGTCGCCTGCACGATGACCGGGCCGAGCGAGTTCGGCAGCATGTGCCGGAACACGATCGTCCCGCGCTTGACGCCCAGTGACGTCGCCGCCAGCACGTGGTCGGCGTCGCGCTGGACCAGCATGGAACCGCGCAGCAGCCGGGCGAAGATCGGCACGCCGACCATCGACACGGCGAGGATGACCGTCCACTGGCTCGGCTTCGCGAACAGTGCCGCGATGGAGATGGCCAGCAGCAGCGACGGGAACGACAGCATGACGTCGACCAGTCGCATGAGGACGGTGTCGACCCAGCCGCCGAAGGCGCCGGCGAGGCCGCCGATGATCACGCCGATGAGGACGCCGATCACCGTCGCGAGCACGCCGACGAGCAGGGTCTGCTGGGCGCCGACGATGAGCCGGGACAGGAAGTCGCGGCCGAAGTCGTCCACCCCGAGCGGGTAGCCCGGCATCGACCCGGGGATGATGCCCCGGCCCAGCTGGACCTGGTCCTGCAGCGCGCGGTCGAGCGGGTCCTTCGGGGCCAGCAGCGGCGCGAAGATGGCCAGCAGGAGGAACAGGCCGGTGATCACGCCACCGGTGATCGCGACCGGGCTGCGCAGCATCCGGCGGAGCGCTTCCCCGCCGAGGCTGCGCCCGCTCGCCGCGGCGAGCTTGTCGATCGGTTCCTTCTTCTTGTTCAGCAGAGTGTTCATCGCGCACGCACCCTCGGGTCGATGATCCCGTACGAGATGTCGACCAGCATGTTCACCAGCACGTACACCACGGCCCCGAACAGCAGGAGCGCCTGCAGCCGGGGGTAGTCACGCCGCTCGATCCCTTCGGCCAGCAGGAAACCCAGGCCGCGGAAGTTGAACACCCGCTCGGTCAGCACGGCGCCGCCGAGCAGCGCACCGGTCTGCAGGCCGATGGTGGTGACCACCGGCAGCAGGCCGTTGCGCAGGACGTGCCGGGTGCGCACCACCTGCTGCGTCAGGCCCTTCGAGTTGGCCGTGCGGATGAAGTCCTCGTTGAGGACGTCGAGCACCGACGCGCGGGTGATCCGGGTGATCACCGCGAGCGGGATGGTGGCGAGCGCGAACGCGGGGAGGATCAGGTGCTTGATCGCGTCCCAGACCGCGTCCCACTCGCTCGTCATGATGCCGTCGAGGATGGCGAAGTTCGTGATCGACGTGGCGTCGAGGCCCGCGGCCTGCCTGCCCTGGGACGGCAGGCCCAGCGGGGAGGCGAGCAGGTCCTGCATCATGTAGCCGAGGAAGAAGACCGGCACCGCGACGCCGACCAGGCTGAGCACGATGATGACGTTGTCGACCGGCCCGCCGCGGTACCGCGCGGAGAGGTACCCGGCCGGGATGCCGATGACGACCGCGATGATCATCGCGGAAAGACCGAGTTCGATGGTCGCCGGCAGGAACGTGGCGATCTCGCCCATCACGGGCTGGCTCGACACCAGGGAGTTGCCGAAGTTGCCGGTGAACGCCCGGCCGAGGAACCCGAAGTACTGGATGATGATCGGCTGGTCGAGGCCCAGCACGTGGTTGAGGTCGGCGATCTTCTCCGGCGTCGCCTTGTCGCCGAGCAGCGCGGCGGCCGGACCGCCGGGCAGGGACCGGAGCCAGGCGAAGATCAGGATGGACAGGATGAAGAGCGTCGGGATCGCTTGTAGCAACCGACGCACGAGGAAACGAAGCACTTGCAGTCCTTTGGTGCCAGCCCGGGAATCAGGCGCAGGGGGTGGGTGCGGTAGCACCCACCCCCTGTCCTGGGCCGAATTCCGGAATCAGCTCACGGTCACGGTGTTGAAGCGCTCGTCGGTGAGCGGGCTCGCCACCAGACCCTTCACCTTCGGGCCGACCACGATCGCCGGCGTCGGGTAAGCGATCGGGACCGCCGGGAGGAAGTCCATGATCTTCTTGTTCACGTCCTGGTACGCCTTGGCGTGCGCGTCGCCGGCCGGCGAGGCGTCCGCGGCGGCGAGGGCCGAGAACAGCTCCGGGTTGTTGAAGCCGAACTCCTTCTTCTCACGGCCGAAGAACGTGCCGACGAAGTTGCCGGCGTCGTTGTAGTCACCGGTCCAGCCGAGCAGGTGCAGGTCCTGCTTGCCGAACTTCTGGACGTCGTCCTTGTAGCCACCGTTCCACGGCTCGGCGTGGGCCTCGATCTTGATGCCGATGTTCTTGAGGTCCTCGGAGATCGCGGTGAAGGTGTCCGCCGGGTTCGGCATGTACGGCCGGGTGACCTCGGTCGGGTAGTAGAACTTCAGCGTCAGGTTCGACGCGCCGGCCTGGGAAAGCAGCTGCTTCGCCTTGTCCGGGTCGTACGGGTACTTGGTGACGTCGTCGGTGTAGCCGGAGATGACCTTCGGCACGAACTCGGTCGCGACCTCGGACCCCTCGGCCAGCTTGGACTTCACGAACTGCTCGCGGTTGATGCCGTAGGCCAGCGCCTGGCGGACCCGCGGGTCCTTCAGCTTCTCCGCGGCCGGGCCGGACTGGTTGATGCCCAGGTACAGCACGTTGAACGACGGGCGGATGAGCACCTGCTCGCCGTCGTTGCGCAGCAGGCCGTAGTCCGCCGGGTTCGGGTAGTCGTAGCCGTTGATGTCGCCGGCCTTGAGGGCCTGCTTGCGGGCGTTCTCGTCCGGGATGACCTTGAAGATCAGCTTGTCGAGCTTCGCCGGCGTCGGGCTGGTGTCGTTCTTGACGAGGGTGATCTCACCCTTGCCCTGGTCCCAGCTCTCGAACTTGAACGGGCCGGTGCCGACCGGGAACTTGTTCGCGTACTCGCTGTAGGTGAACGAGTCGCCGCTCTGGGTGACCTGGTCCGCGTTGTGCTTCTTCATCGCGTCCGGGCTCTGGATCGCGAAGGACGGCAGCGTGAACGCCGCCGGGAACGCGCCCTTGGCCTTGTTCAGGTTGAGGACCGCGTGCGTCGGGTCCTGCGCCTGGCAGTTCTTGTAGACCGGCTCGCCCGCCGCGTCGCCTTCGTTCTTGGCGAAGCCCTCGAAGACGTCGCCGTAGTAGATCATCTGGCTCTGGGCGGCGGCGCCCTTCATGTTGTACCAGCGGTCGAAGTTGTAGCAGACCGCCGTGGCGTCCATCGGGGTGCCGTCGGAGAACTTCACGCCGGACTTCAGGGTGAACGTCCAGGTCTTGCCGTCGTTGCTCGAGTCCCACTTCTCGGCGAGGGAGGGCTCGAGGTCGGCGGTGCCCGGCTTGTTCTGGATCAGCGTGTCGTAGATCTGCCGCGTGATCCGGAAGGTCTCGCCCTCGTCGTTGAACGCGGGGTCGAACATCTTCGGGTTGCCGGCCGCACCGAAGATCATCGTGCCTCCGGAACCACCCCCGGCGCCCTCATCACGCTTGGATTCCGCACAAGCGGACAGCGAAACCGCGAGCGCGCCGGCGAGCCCGATCAGGGCCACGCGGCGTGTTCGGGTCAGCCGCAATTGCTGCATCTGGCACCCCTTGGGAGACGTTCGGGTTTCAAAGTCACCGTCCGGTCGGTCAGGAACTCGACGGACGATCGGTGTGCCCGCCGACACTAGCGGGAAGTCGGCCCGGGCTTAAGTACGTGAGGTTACGATCGCGCTACGTGGGCGTCGATTTGACCGCAATGTGTCCGTAAATCACGACAGACTGTGACCATTTGTGGCCGACCGCTCCGCCCGGTGCCGGATCACTAACTCAGATGGCGGTACCAACGTTCGCCCGACCGTGGTGGACCGGGCCGTGGAGCTTGATCGATCCGGAGCCGTCCGTTCACGCACGGTGACCGTTCGACCCCCTACGAAAGTCGGGTCCCGGCGGCCCCGGGGGTGCCGTCGACGGCGAACCAGCCGCGCTCGAACCGCTGCCATCGCTCCAGTTCGTCCCGTGCGTCCACTCCGTCCCGCGCGACGGCCCTGGCCAGCCGGTCCGCCGCCGAGCCCCCGGAGAGCCAGCAGAGGTGCGAAAGCAGGGGCCTTGCCGAAGTGCGCCCGCTGGAGACGCCCTCGAGGACCAGGACGTCCGGAACCGGCACCCGGACGAGCTCGCCGGGGCGCGGTTGCCCACCGGTCCAGTCCATCCGCCGGTAAGCGCCTGCCACGCCGTTCGCGAGCGGCCGCAGGACGCCGTCGGCCAGCCGGGGCCACCACGCGACCGGGTCGTCCCAGGTCGCGAAGGCGTCGGTGCTCACCGATCCGGTGTGGTGGCCGCGGGCGCGCAGTTCGCCGACGACCCGGGCGGCCAGTGTGGACTTGCCCGAACCGGACGGTCCGTCGATGGCCAGCACGCGCACCCCGCCGAGCCGGGCGGGTGCGGCCAGCAGGGCGTCGACCACCCGGTCACTTGGAGACGCGGTGCACCTCGGGAAGCCCCTTGACGTCGTCCGGCGCCGGCGCCTCCAGCGCGGCGATCCGGTGCTCCAGCTCGCGCTTGGTTTCCTCGAGCTCGCAGCGCAGCAGCGCGGTCTCCTCGACCGTCGTGCGCACTTCTTCCTCCAGGCGCCCGACTTCGGTGGACAGGTGCAGCGAGACCAGCGCCAGCACGAAACCGGCCAGGAGGAAGACGAAGTTCGACGGCGTCTGCACGCCCGTGTGCTTGGCCAGGAACTCGGCCGCCTGCGGCAGCACCGCGAGGACGACGACACCGACCGCGACGACCAGCCACACGCCCGCGTACTTCTCGCGCAGCTTCCGGCGTCTCATCATCTCCACGACGACGAAGAGCACGACACAGGCGACGACGATGCTGAGAATGCGCCAACCGGCCATTTCCGCTTCCCCTTACGCCGAGTCCGACGAGCCGACCGCGGGACGGCGGCGCACCAGCGCCAGCAGCAGCGCCAGCCCCGCCCGGCTCAGGTAGACGGCCGACTTCACCGGCGAGTGGCTGGGCGTGCCGCCCGCCCGCTCCCGCATGACGACCGGGATCTCCTTGATGGTCAGCTTGGCCCGGATGGCCAGCACCAGGGACTCCACGGTGTCCCCGAGGTACTCCGCCGGGTAGTAGCCGGCGAACAGCCGGATCGCGCGCGGGCCCATCGCCTTGAACCCCGACGTGACGTCGGTGAGGCGGGTCTTCGCGAGCCGGGAGAACACCAGTGCCAGCACGACCATCGCGTACTTGCGCGGCCCGCTCGCCTTGTACGTGCCCTTGCCGGCGAACCGGGAGCCGATCACGATGTCCGCGTCTTCGAGGCCGCGCAGCAGCGCGTCGAGCTCGCCGGGGTCGTGCTGGCCGTCCGCGTCCACCTGCACGACGACGTCGTACCCGCGGGCCGCGGCGTACCGGAAGCCGGTGCGCATCGCCCCGCCGACGCCCAGGTTCACCGCGAGCCGGGCCACCCCGGCACCGGCCGCGCGGGCGAGCTTCGCGGTGTCGTCGACCGAGCCGTCGTCGACCACCAGCAGGTCGCTCTCCGGCAGGGCCAGCTTCACCTGTTCGACGACCGAAGCGACGCTCTCGGACTCGTTCCACGCGGGCATCACGATGAGCACGCGGTGGCTGGTCACAGCGGTGCTGGTCACGGAATCACCCTAGCCCTTCACTGCCCGCCACGGGCCGCTGACGCGGGGGCCGCACCGGCCGCGACCACGCCCTGCTGGCCCTCGATCTCGTACACGGTGGCGCCGGCGTTGTGGAACACGACCTTGAAGCCGGGGTTGCCGTCGATGTTCTTCAGGCCCGGCCCGTTGAAGCTCGTGGGCTGGACCCGGCCCTTGCCGAGGAAGAGGTACCGCACCTTGAGGTCGGTGAGCAGCTTGCGCACGTGCGGGTACCGGTCGATGTCGTCGAGGTAGCGGCTGAGGAAGCCGGCCGGGGTGTCGGCTTCGGCGCCGTAGAAGGTCCACTCGACCGGCTGGACGCCGCTGAGCGCGTACATCCAGACCGAGCCGTCGGCCTTGCCGTTCATGACGTGCTCGCCCGGCGCGACGTGCGCGGCGAGCCAGTCGAAAGCGCTGCGTTCGTCGTTGCCGACCGTCGGGCCGTCGTTGTAGCTGTACTGCAACCGAGCGGCGTTGCGGCCGACGTACCCGCCGCCGCTCAGGCCGGCCACCACGACCGCGAGCACCACCAGGCCGGCCGAGGTGAGCACCGCCGGGCGGACCTTCGGCAGCCAGGCGCCGGCCTTGCCCGCGAACCAGCGGGACGTGGTGTCGGCGAACTCCCCGAACGCGACCGCACCGGACAGCGGGATCAGCGCGCCGATCCGCCAGTGGTCGTTGTAGAAGATGCCGGTGAGCGCGTGGACCAGGGGTGTCTCCAGCGAGACGGTGGCCGCGAACAGGGTGCCGAACACGACGTAGGCGGCGACCATCCACAGCATCCGCCGGTGCCGCACCAGCATGAAGACGCCGATGATGGCGGGCAGGCCGATCCACCACTGCGGGAAGTCGGCCATCGGCGAGAACGTCAGCGCCTCGCCGATGCCCCCGGAGACGGTCGCTTCGGACCCCCAGATCGCACCGGTCACGCCACCCGCGTTGTACAGCGAAGGCAAGGCGAGCGGCAGGCCGCAGACCACGGCGAGCGCGAGCGTGGCCCCGAGCGAGGGCGCGGACCGGCGCCAGTCGATCCGCTCCGCTTTGACGAGCACGGCGGCCAGGATCAGCAGGAAGTAGACGACGACCACGAACGCGACGCTGGTGTGCAGCCCGATCAGCCCGGCGACGCCGACGCCGATGGCGGCCGGGCCGGCGAGCCCGCGCGGCTCGAGCAGCAGGCGGCCCAGCGCGAGCATCGCCGGGATCAGCGCGACGCCGGCGGCGTAGGGCCACAGCGGCCCGCGCCACATCGCGTCGTACGGGAAGTTCGTGAACGACACCGAAACCGCCGCGGCCGCGGCGACCGCGATCGTCGGCATCCGCCACACGTGGCACATCGCGGCGACGCCGACCGGCACGCACAGGATCACCGTGAGCGCGGCCATGTTCAGCGTCGGCATCATCGCCAGGCCGGCCTTGTCGAAGACCAGCGCGAGCAGGGCGTGGTAGGTGTCCGGGTAGAAGTAGTCCGTCTGGTTCGGGAGGTTCGCGATCGTGCCGACGGTCGACGGCCGGGCGTCGCCGTGCTCGGCGATCCAGCGCACCAGGTTGGCGTGGAACGGCGCGTCCCAGTCCTGCTGGACGCGGTCGAGTCCGTGGGCCCCGCGCAGGAACGTGACGACGCCGACGAGGCTGCCGGCCAGCACGCCGGCGCCGATCAGCAGGTGACCGCGCAGCGACCGGGGCGGAACGGCCGCCGCAGCGTCCTTTTCGGCCCAGTCCGGGTGTCTCCGGACGGTGAACCGCTTGACGAGCAAGGAGAGGGCGAATCCCGCGGCGGACAGCACGAGTGTCCACAGTGCTACGTCGAGGATCGTCCAGCGGATGCCGAGGTCGCCGAGCACGGGCACACCGAGGCTGACGACGCCGAACGTGAGCAGCGGCGCGGCCGCGGCGAGCAGCCAGCCGCGCAGCCTGATCGCCGCCCCGAAAACGAGGCCCGGCACCCAGAAAGCGAGCACGACCAGAAGTACGTTCATGGTTCCCGATTCCTGTCCCGCGGTCCGGCCGCGGTCACCTTACTGAGACGCCGCGGCGGGCTTTGCGTTGCCCGGACGACGCAGGACGAAGATCACCACGACGACGAGACCCAGCGTCGGACCGCCGGCCAGGCCGGCCACCGCCCTGAGGATCGGGTCGCCCGGCACGAGCAGCAACGTCGCCGCCGTGGCGATCGCGACCACGGCCCAGGTGACGAGCACCTTGTTCGCCTCTTTCCTGGCCACGAGCACGGCCGTCATCAGCTGCAGCGCGGTGAGCAGCACCGCGCCCCACACCATCCAAGCCACCCACCAGCCCCGGGCGACGAAGTCCGCGCCGTAGAGCAGCGAGACCAGCCAGGGCCCGATCAGCCAGCCGACGAGCGCGCCGACCGCGCCGACGACGAGCGTGCCGAGCGCGCCGGCCGCGAGCAGCTTCCGCAGCCGGTGCCCGCCTTCCTCGGTACCCGAAAGCCGCACGACCGTCGGCACGGCGAGCGCCTGCAGCGGCGAAAGCAGCAGCAGCGGCACCCGCGACACGGTGAGCGTCGCGAAGAGGACGCCGACGTCGGCGGCGGACCCGCCGGGGGCGAGCAGGCTCACCATCGCCGGGTAGCCGGTGATGACGCTGGCGGTCAGGCCGGCGCCGGCCATGAGCACGAGGATCCGGGCCGTCACGGTGCCCCAGCCGTCGCCGTCGGCGTGCGGGTCGACCAGCCCGGAAACCGGGCGGACGAACAACAACCAGGCGAACGAGCCGGTGGCCGCGGCGATCGCGAACGACGTCAGGCCGGTGAGCCCCGCGGCCGCGATCCCGAGCAGCACGACCACGCGGACCGCGGCTTCGGCCACGACCAGCCCCGAATACGGCTTGATCCGCTGCTGCCCGACGAGCAGGCCGCGGGCGGCGAACTGGCAGGCGAACGAGACGGCTCCGCACAGCACGATCACGCCGAGCGCGGCGTTCCCGGCGTAGAGCCGGTCCGAGAGCACCGGCACGACGAGCGTCACCGCGGCGACGACGGCGACGGTCACCGCGCCGACGGTGAGCGCGCGCAGCGCGGGCTTGCCGGCCCGGCCGCCCTCGAGCGCGGCCACCGCGGACTGGCGGGACAGCTCCTGCTCCAGCGGCGAAAGGGCGCTGCCGAGGCCCATCAGGATGCCCCAGAAGGACAGGTAGACCTTGCTGTTCACCGGCCCGAGCCAGCGCGTCGCGACCAGCGTGAGGACGTAGCCGAGCGCGATCGCGACCAGCAGCGAAACGCCGATCTTCCCGGCCGAGCGCCCGGTTTCCCTCGCCAGGCCGCGGCCGGCCGTCTCGTCGGTCACCGGGGAACTCATCGTCCCCGCCGCCGGCGGGCCCGCAGCGCCAGGACGAGCCCGCGGACGGCACCGGCGCCGAACGCGGTGCCGAACACCGGGGCGAGCTTCGCGACGGCCTTGGCTTCCGCGTTCGTCGCGCCGAAGCGGGTCACGGCCGCGCCGGCCGCGGCGGACCCGGCGGCCGCGAGCACCACCGCCGTCTTCGGGCGCCGCAGCGCCAGGCCCAGGCCGAACACGCCGACGCCGAACGCGGCGAACAGGCCGGTGCGGGCCGGGCCCGGCGAACCGAGGTAGGAGTCCACGAAGGTCGTCCCGCGGAAGTAGGCCTGGGCGGCGAACTTCCGGAAGCTGTCACGCCCGTGGTAGGTCGCGGAAAACTCCGGCGCCAGGAAGATGCGGTGGCGTTCGGCGATCCAGCGCAGGACACCGGTGTCGTCACTCGCGAAACGCACATCGTCGAACAACGAAACGAAAGCGTCGGAAGCGGACTCGAGAACGGCACGCGGTGCGGAAAAGAATCCGGTGCCCTTCGGAAACAGGTCGAACTGCTCGATACCGAACGACATCAGGCGCGGATCCGCGCAGTAGCGGCGCCACGGAATCTTCACCAGACCGGCCAGGAAACCGGCATACGGGTTGTTCTCCGATGCGACGTTCACGTGGCCGTTCCACACTGTTCGCCCGGGGTGGCCGACCAGCTGGTCGCGCAGGAAGGTCAGGGAGCCGGAGTCGACGACCACGCGGCTGTCGAGCAGCAGGACCTGCTGCCCGGACGCTTTGGCCAGCCCCGCCCGGCGGGCTTCGAACCGGCCCGAATTGGCCTGGCTGATGACGGTGATGCCGTGGTGTTCGCGCAGCTCGTCGAGCCGCACCGGGGTCGCGTCCGTGCTGCCGTCGTCCACGACGACGACCTCGATCGGCCAGTTCGCCGCTTCGGCCGAGGCGAGCAGCGCGCCGACACTGCGTTCGATCCAGTCCTGCTCGTTGTGGACCGGGATCACCACGCTGAGCGAAGGGAGGAGCGGGTTCGCACTCACGGTGCCGAGGCTACCCGGCAGCCCGGGTGGGGGGTCGGCCAGTATCCTTGCGCCACCGATTCCGACCAGAAATGGGCTTTCACGGTGATTTCCTTCATTCTCGGCACCACCGCGGAACTGATCAAGATCGCGCCGGTCTGGCACGGGATCGCCGAACGCGGGATGCGCCCGAAGATCTGGTTCACCGCCCAGCACGTCGACGAGGTGGCCGATGTCCTCGCCGACCTGAAGCTGCCGGAACCGGACGTCTGGCTGGTACCGGAGGAGACGGCGCGCAACCTCGAGTCGCCGGCGCAGGTGCCGGGCTGGGCCGCGCAGGTGCTGCGCACCGCGTGGAGCCGCCGCCGCGAACTGCGCGCGAAGCTCGCCGAAGACGGCCGTCCCCCGCTGGTGCTGGTGCACGGCGACACGTTCACCACGCCGTACGGCGCGCTGATCGGGAAGCGGATCCTCAAGTCCCGCGTCGGGCACGTCGAAGCGGGCGCGCGGTCGGGCAGCATCCTCTCGCCGCTGCCGGAGGAGCTGAACCGCAAGATCGCGGCGAAGATCGTCGACATCCACTTCGCGCCGAGCGCGCGTGAGGTGCACAACCTCCGCAACGCCCGCGGAGTGGTCGTCGACACCGAAGCGAACACGGCCATCGACGCGATGCGCCTGGCCGTCAACCAGCCGCTCGACGTGCCGGACCTGCCGGAGAAGTTCGGCCTCGCCACGCTGCACCGCTTCGAACTGGTCTCGCGTGCGGACAAGTACCGCGAGGCGCTGGAGATCCTGCGCGAGCGGAGCCGCGAGATGCCGGTCCTGTACATGGCCGGGGCGCCGGAGCGCGAGCGGATCCGCGCGATGGGGATCGAAAACCTCTTCGACGACCGGTTCATCGTGCAGCCGAAGATGCGGTACCTGAAGTTCCTCCCGCTGGTCGCGCGCGCGGAGTACGTCGTCACCGATTCGGGTGGCCTTTCGGCGGAGTGCTACTACCTCGGCCTGCCCTGCGCGGTGCACCGCGAGCGCACCGAGACGCCGCAGCACCTCGGCGAAACGGTGGTGCTGACGGAAATGCGCGGCGACAAGCTGCGGAACTTCCTCGACACCTACCGGAACCGGCGGGGTGAGTCCTGGATGGACAAGTACCACCCGTCGGAGATCGTCGTGAACACCCTGGCGCAGCTCGGCTACTGCTGACGTCCCCGTCCGGGTGATCCCGGTCGCCGCCGCCGCGGGGATCGGGCAGCTTTTCCGCCATGATCCACATCGGACTCGCGGCGGTCCTGCTGGTGACCCCGCCGGTCGACCAGCCCTCCGTCCGGGCGGCCGCCCTGGACGCGGGCTACCAGGACGCGTACGTCGCCACCGCGGGCCCGATCGCCCGCGCGATCCACGCGGCGTACGACATCCCGGCGTCGGTCACGGTCGCGCAGTCGATCCTGGAGTCGAACTGGGGCCGCAGCCAGCTGTCGGCGAACGAGCTCAACTACTTCGGCTTCAAGTGCGTGACCCCGACGAGCCCGGGCCCGATCGCGGTGCGGTGCGCGCGCTACCCGACGACGGAGTGCGTGCCGGCACCCTGCCACCCGGTGGACGCGTTCTTCCGGTCGTACGCCTCGATCGAGGACTCGTTCCGCGACTACGGCCGCCTGCTGACGACCTCGTCGAACTACGCGGCGGCGCTGCCGGTGCGTTCGGACCCGGACGCGTTCATCCGGGTGGTGGCGCGCAAGTACGCCACCGACCCGGAGTACGCGGACAAGGTCATCCGGCTGATGGACCGCTACGACCTCCGCCGGTTCGACGCCTAGATGTTCTGTCCGGGGAGGTTGCGATCGTGGCGACACGTGACCGGATGATCTTGGCATAAGGGAGGGCCTCCGGGTTCGGTGTGGATTGCGACGTCTACACCGATCAACGGAGGCCCTCGTGACCCACG